>CAZAUJ010000007.1:0-132992 GCA_964488355.1 uncultured Thermoanaerobaculia bacterium
GAGTGCGACCTTGCCAAGGTCGAAGTCGCGGGTTCGAATCCCGTTTCCCGCTCCAGCCTTTCTTGCTTTTCCTAGATTGCTTTTCCTCGGCAAGGCCATTCAGCTTTTTGCTGGCGAGGGCAGCCGGCAGGCGCTACAATGCCAGACAAAGGGAGGGCGTGTATGTTTGTGGAGCTTTCGGAGGAGGAGCGGCAGGTGCTGGAGGCACTGCTGGAGGCAGCGCTGCGGGAGGTGCGGGTCGAGGTGTACCACGCGGAAACCGCCAGCTTCAAGGACCAGCTCAAGGCTGACGAGCAGCTTCTGCGCGCCCTGTTGGCCAAGTTGAAGGCCACGAGCTAGCCCGGTGGAGGCTGGGTGGGTGCCCTTTTTCGCGTGAAGCCCAAAGAAAGGCAGGGCCCACCGTGACCCTACTGGCCGGTGGGCTGCTCCTGCTGCTGGCCCACGGCGAGGGAAGCATGCCAGTAATGGGCGAGCGCCATTGGCAGCGCGCCCAAAGCCAAGCCTCGGTGCGGGTGCTGGTGCTTTGGCGGCCGGAGGCCAAAGCGCAGGCCATGCTGGCTCAGCCCACGGCTCGCTGGCAACAGGAAGCCACCTCGGCGCGCCATTATCCGCTTGTGGGGCTGCCGGCCCTCCCGGTAGGTTCGGCGCTGCTCCCTGAGCGGGCACAAGACGCGCGAGTGGCAGCGGTGAGCCCAGTGTTCTCCGTGCGGGCCTTGCGCAAGGACGGCAAGGCGCTCATGCGCGTGGGCGAGGTGCAGAAGCTGGGCTTTTCCGGCCGAGGGGTGGGTGTGGCGGTGCTGGATACCGGTGTGGACTACGGTCACGGCGAGCTAGCTCCCGGTGGCACTAACCCGCTAAAACGGTGAGGCTCGCCGACGCGGTGGACGGGGACGGCGATCCGCGGGACGAGGAGGGACATGGGACGGCGGTGGCTGGCATTGCCGCCGGCCGTGGCGGCGGTGTGGCACCGGAAGCGCAGGTGGTGGCGGTGCGCGTGCTGGATAAGTAAGGGCGAGGGCACGAGCGAGCAGATTTTGGCGGGCCTGGAAGCGGTGCTGGCCAGCGTGCGCCAGGGCAACCCCTACCACATTCGCGTGGTCAACCTGTCCCTGGGCGGCTATGACCCCGAGCAGTGGCCGCCGGGCGAAGGCACGTGCGACCAGGTAGACCCGGTGTTTTTGCACTTTTTTCAGCAGCTGCAAGACGAGGGCGTGCTAGCGGTGGCTGCTGCCGGCAACGGTGGCTGCCGTCAGGGCGTGGCGTGGCCTGCTTGCCTTTCGCCGGTGGTAGCCGTGGGGGCGGTGTACGACGACGAGCTGTGTTTTGATCCCGTGCCCCTGCCCTTCGGCTGCCTCAACACCACGGCCAGCTTCGGTGAGGGTCAGTGCATGACAGGCGGCTGCTCGGACGAGACGGAGAAGAACCGCATTGCCTGTTACAGCGACTTGGGGGAAAAGCTGGGGGTTTGGGCGCCGTCCCATTGTGCCAGGGCACCGAAAAAGGGGGGTGGGTATGAGGACTGCTTCGGCGGGACCTCCGCCGCCGCCCCTTACGTGGTGGGAGCAGCCGCCCTGCTGTGGCAGGCCTTCCCCTACCTCACCCCGGTGGCCCTGGCCGAAGCGCTGGAAACTACCGGCACCCCCCGGCGTGACGAGCGCAACGGCCTGACCCGCAACCGCGTGGACCTGGCGGCTGCGTATGACTTCCTGGCCTCCACCTGTTCCCCTCCCCCCCCACCCTTAAGCGTGAGTTTTTTGCCGCCTTCTCTGTGCGGGCAGCGGGGGGCACGCTCAGCTGGCACGGAGCCGGCGGCGACCTGCGCTACCGTGTGCAGGTGTCCTTTTCCCCGGATTTCCTCCAGGTGTGGGAGGCGCTCACCAGCCAGTGGCAGCAGCCGGTGCGCCTGCTTTCCGGCAGCGGGGAACGCCTATACCTGCGCGTTCGGGCGGAAAAAGCGTGTGGGGCTGGCTCGCCCTGGGTGAGCTTGGCCCCGGTGCCCTATGAGCCTACCTGCCCCCGTTCGCCCCGGCGGCGCCTACCTCCCTCGCGTTGACAGCGCCAGGGGCAGGGCTTAGACTTTCCTCGGCCGGCGACGTAGCCAAGGGGTAAGGCAGGGGCCTGCAAAGCCCTCATTCGGCGGTTCGAATCCGCCCGTCGCCTCCACCTTACGAGCTTCCTTCTTGTGAAATTCTTAGCAAAGCCTGGCTCGGGAAAAAGCTTTCGCTGCCGTGCCGGCTTTTTGAGGGTTTGTCCGAAAGTTTTTTGCCCTTTCACCCCCAGGTCTTGACAGCGGAGGAGCGTCGCTCTAGAAAAAAAGCACGAACTGCGGGGAGGCAGGTGAAGGGAGGAGCAATGCGTTACCAACAGAAAACGTCAGAAAGGGGGAGGCTGTTATGAGGAGAGGCTTGCTTCTCGTCGCCGCCTGGCTGCTAGCGGTCATGCCCGTGGCGGCCAAAACCGGCGTGGCCCTGGTGCACGGCAAGGGAGGGGCGGATCTGGCCAACCCTTCCGTCGCTTGGGCCTATTGGGGCACGGACATGATCAAGGCCGTGACCAAGAACTTCACCGTGCCTTACCTTATTTGCCACTACGACGGCACCAGGTACATGTGGGTGGCGGCAGGACAGGTGGCGCAGCAGCTTTACGACTTCATCACCACCCAAGGCATCACCGATTTGGTCATCGATACCCATTCATTTGGTGGCATTGTCATCCGCTGGATTTTCTCCAACCCCAACTACGACTGGCGCTACCCCACCATCATTCAGCGCACCCGCTGGATCAACTCCATTGCCGCGCCGCAAAAGGGGAGCGAGGCGGCAGATTTGGCTGGCACCCTCTCCGGCTCTTGGCTCACCGGTTGGTTGGTGGACCTGGTGGGACAAAATACCGACTCCACGCGCAACTGCCGCACGGACTGGATGGCCTATTACAACCAGTACTACCTCAAGGGCACCGCTGGCCGACCGGCCTTACCCAAGACGGTGTACTGGATTTCCGGCTGGGGCTTGTGGAACGACTACTGGTGGACCTTCCACTACCAGGACATCGGCTTGGCCACCCTTTCTGGCATTGCTGGCTTGCCTGGCGAGGACGACGGCATGGTGGCCGAGTACTCGGCGCAGGCGGTGGGCGTGGGTTGGTTCCGCACCGAGGCTAACCACCACCACAACCGCCGCAACGACTTTCGGGCCATCGGCACGGCCCTGGGAACCGACTTCTAAGGGGGTTACGATGAGAAAGGCCATCTTTGCTGGCTTGCTTTTGCTCTTGGCAGGTTTGGGTTCCGCCGCCGAGTGGGCTTTTGTGCCGCCGGCCGCGTACCAGGGGCCCCAGCCTCCGGGGCCGCTGCACCAGTCCAAACTTTACGCGGTGAGCGCGCCGGTGGTGGCGGGCCGCGCCCAGGTGCCGATACTGCTCACCGAGCCCAAGGGAGCGCTGGCCGTAGTGCTGGGTGATAAACCCAGCAGGGCGCGCGTGCGGGGCAAGGCGTTGCCCCGGCATGAATTCAACGAGCCCGAGCTGGAGAGCATGGACCTGGCGGCAGAGGGTGTGCGCTTCGAGCTCACCTCTCTGACTGCGGGCGAGCATCACGTGGTACTGGAAGGGCTGGCCAAGGAGCGGGTGGACCTGGTGGTGGCGGAGCCGGAGAGCCCGGTGAGTCTAGCCCTGCAGGTGCGGCCCTTGGCCGCCCGCAGCGGCGAAACGGTGACGGTGACAGCGCAGTTGGAGGATGCGATGGCGGCGCCTTCGGGCCAGGTGGTGGTGCACCTGGCTACCGGGGAGGAACTGGTTTTGCGGGACGATGGCGCAGCTCCCGACGCCCTGGCTGGTGATGGTGTGTTTACCGGTGCCTTTGTGGCACCGGAGGTGGTGGGCATGCAGCCGGTGGAGTTGCGCGCCGAAGCCAATGGCCGCAGGCGAACGGGCGAGCCCTTCGCTCGCATGGCCAGCGCCGCCGTGATGGTCACCAAGCCTGTGGGTGGCCTGGACCTGCAAGGCGTGCAGGCCAATGTGGACAGCCTCAGCATACCGCTCCTGCCCGCCAAGGGGCGCTTCCGGGTGGAGGTGCTGTACGTGGCTGCGGGTATGACCTTCGCTTGGGCGCAGGAGGAGGTGGCTTTGGCCGGTGAGGGAGCCCAGGTGCAGCTGCCACGGCCCCCTGAGACCTGGGGGGCCGAGCGGGCAGTGGTGAGGCTTTTAAATTTGGACACCCTGGGCGTGGAGGCGAACGTGGAGCTGCCGCTTACCCCACTTGCCGCCCCGCCCGACCTGCGAGCCTTGGCGGCTTCCGCCCAGCCGCTGCCCGCCTCCAAGGCGGAGGCAGCCCGTCGGTTCGGCGAGCGGCCGTAAGGGCTGGAGCGCAGCCCAAAGAAAGCCCGCGGTTTCCGCGGGCTTTTTGTTGCTCACCTCAAAGCGGGGCTGGGCAAGCCCTGCCGCGGCAGGGCGTTCGAATGGCGATGGGGCGTAGAAAGCGCTTGCTTCGCTGCCTGCCGCGTCTTTCGCCGAGTGCCTCATGTGCGGCGAATGGTGCTCCGCCTCTTAAGAGGAATAACTCTTTTCCAAAATTCGTTGACCCAAGAGCCACGCGCGGTGGCGAGAGGAGGGCAACTGTCATGGCCGAGCAAACAAACCAAAAACAGCCTTTGCTACCGGGAGCTTTGCGGCACACGGTCTTGGGCCACCTGGGAATTCGCCAATGGTGGCCCACTCAGCTCAATGTTGGCCTGCTGCACCAGCACTCGGAAAGATCCAACCCTCTGGGGAGTGAGTTTGATTACCGGCGAGCCTTCTCCCAGCTGGACTACTGGGCGCTGAAGCGGGACCTAGCCGAGCTCATGACCGCCTCCCAGGACTGGTGGCCCGCCGACTGGGGGCACTACGGTGGCTTGATGATCCGCATGGCCTGGCATTCAGCGGGCACCTACCGCATCTTCGATGGGCGGGGGGGAGCCTCCACCGGTGCGCAGCGCTTTGCGCCTTTGGGGAGTTGGCCAGACAACGCCAACCTGGACAAGGCCCGCCGCCTTCTTTGGCCCATCAAGAAAAGGTACGGCAACACGATCTCTTGGGCGGACCTGATGATCCTGGCCGGCAACGTGGCGTTGGAAAGCATGGGCTTCAAAACCCTGGGCTTCGGGGCAGGTCGGGTGGACGTGTGGGAGCCCCCGGAGGATATTGACTGGGGCCCGGAAACGGAGTGGCTGGGGGACAAGAGACACCACGGGCAGCGTGAGCTGGCCAAGCCCTACGCAGCGGTGCAAATGGGCTTGATTTACGTGAACCCAGAAGGCCCGGAGGGCAAGCCTGATCCGGTGGCCGCGGGCAAGGAAATACGCGAGAGCTTCCGTCGCATGGGCATGAGCGATGAGGAAACGGTCGCCCTCATTGCCGGGGGCCACACCTTTGGCAAGGCCCACGGGGCCGTGCCCGCGTCGCACGTGGGCCCGGAGCCGGAGGCGGCGCCGATGGAGCAGGTGGGTTTGGGGTGGAAGAACGCCGCGGGCAAGGGTCACTCCGAGCACACCTACACTTCGGGCTTGGAAGGGGCCTGGACGCCCACACCCACCCAGTGGGACAACAGCTTTTTGGAAATCCTGTTCAGCTACGAGTGGGAGCCGGTGAAAAGCCCCGCCGGCGCCTGGCAGTGGCATCCAAAGAACGTGCGGCCCGAACACATGGTGCCTGACGCCCACGTCCCTGGCAAGAAACACCCACCTTTCATGCTCACCACCGACTTGGCCTTGCGCTTCGACCCCCTTTACCAGCCCATCGCTCGCCGGTTTTGGCAAAACCCAGGCCTGCTGGCAGATGCTTTTGCCAAAGCCTGGTTCAAGCTCACCCACCGAGACATGGGGCCTAAGAGCCGCTACTTGGGCCCCGAGGTGCCGGCGGAGGATTTTGTCTGGCAGGACCCCTTGCCCCCAGTGGATCACCCCCTGGTGGACGAGGCGGACCTGATCGGGCTGAAGGAGCGAATTTTGGCCACGGGAGTGCCTCCACGCGACTTCGTTTACGTGGCATGGTCGGCGGCCAGTACCTACCGGGATTCGGACAAGCGGGGCGGGGCCAACGGTGCCCGCATCCGCTTGGCGCCGCAGAAGGACTGGGAGGTGAACGAGCCGGCCACCCTCTCTCGCGTGCTGGCAGCGTTGCACCAGGTCAAGCACGCTTTCGAAGCCGACGGTCGCGGCAAGAAGGTGTCGCTGGCGGACCTCATCGTCTTGGCTGGTGGGCTTGCGGTGGAGCAGGCCGCGCGCCAGGCGGGTTTTGACCTGACGGTGCCCTTTACCCCCGGCCGAAGCGATGCCAGCCAGGAACAAACGGAGGTGGATTTCTACGCCGTCATGAGACCGGAAGCGGACGGCTTCCGCAACTATCAGCGCCCGGACAGCACGATCCGGCTGGAGGAAGCCCTGTTGGACAAGGCCCAGCTGCTGACACTCACGGCGGCGGAGATGACCGCGCTGGTGGGTGGGCTGCGCGTGCTCGGTGCCATCTACGGCAACAGCAGCCTCGGGGTGCTCACCGATCGGCCAGGCGTGCTCACCAACGACTACTTCGTCAACCTGCTGGATATGAGTGTGACCTGGGAAGACGTGGAAGGCGACGGTCGGCTTTTTATCGCCCGGGACCGGAAGAGCGGCCAGCGGCGGTGGGCGGCCACCCGGGCTGACCTGGTCTTCGCCTCGCACTCGCAGGTGCGGGCGTACGCGGAGGTTTACGCCTGCGACGACAACCGGGAAAAGTTCGTTCGGGATTTCATCGCCGCGTGGACCAAGGTGATGGAGCTGGACCGCTTCGATGTGCGCTGGCGCTAGCTGGCACGATTTCGGGCTTTGGGGCCCCCTCGGGGGCCCTTTTCTTTAGCTTGCCGCCTCGGCCACCACCCCATGGTGAAGGGCGCCAATTTGCGGGATGCTCACGGCCACCCGATCGCCCGGCCGCAGCGGACCCACCCCTGGTGGGGTACCGGTGGCCAACACGTCGCCAGGCAGCAGGGTCATGACGCGGGAGACGAAGGCCAGGATCTGGGCCACAGAAAACACCATGTCGCTGGTGGAGCTGTGCTGCCGGACCTGGTCGTTCACCGAAAGCGTGAGGGTCAGCGCCTGCGGGTCGGCAATGTCCGTTTCCACCCACGGACCCAAGGGACAGAAGGTGTCGTAACCCTTGGCCCGAGCGTAGACCTTTTCCCGGCGTTGAATGTCCCTGGCGGTGACGTCGTCCACCAGGGTATAGCCCAACACGCACGCCAGGGCTTCTTCCGGGCTCACGTGGCGTGCTTTCTTGCCGATGACCACCGCCAGCTCGCCCTCGTGCTCCACCTGCTGCGAATCGAAAGGCAACACCACATTGCCCCCCGGCGGCAAAAGGCTCTGAGGGCTCTTGAGGAACAGCAGCGGTTCCTCGGGCAGAGGCTTGCCCATCTCCGCGGCATGGGCGCGGTAGTTGAGACCGACACAAACGATTTTGCTCGGTTCGGCCGGGGGAAGCAGCTGCGCTTCGCTTAAGGGGAGGCTGCCGCCACGGAAAACCAGCCCTTCCCAAGGTGGTGCGGCCAGCAAACGTACTAGAGGCCCTTCCACCAACCCCCACGCGGCACCGCTCGCCACCTGGACTCTCGCCAGCTTCATGTTGCACCTCCCTGGTCTTGCCCCAGGCAAAAAGCCACTATTTCCATCAACAGCGCCGAGCCTCCCTCCACCAGCACCGAGTGGGCTGCCCCGGGGACCAGGCGAAACCTGGCTGCTGGCAGAGCTTCGGCAATTTCCCGGGTATAGGCTGGGCTCACCAACGGATCCAGCTCGCCAGCCAGCACCAACGCGGGGCAGCGAATGGTGCCCAAAAGGGGGCGCAAGTCCCAGCCCTGGCGCAGGTGGGAAAGCTGCGCCAAGGCCCCCGGCAGGTCCTCGGTGGGCAAGGTGTAGAACCGGGCGGCAGTGTCCACGAAGCCGGGGTAGCGGTCAGTGAACTGGGGAGAAAAGGCGAAGGCCATCAGTGCCCTTCCGCCTTCCTCTGGAGGCAAGCGGAAAAGGCTGGCAAAAAAGTCCAGCACGCGCTGGCCGTGGGGCGTGAGGCGAGCGGCCGAGGAGGCCACCACGAGCCTGGCCACGCGTGAAGGGAAGCGGAAGGCCAGGTGGCAGGCCACCAACCCCCCCATGGACACGCCTAGGACCGCCGCCTGCTCTGCACCCTCCGCCGCCAGCACGGAAGCGGCATCCTCCGCCGAGGCCGCCAGGGTGAAGGGAGCCCCGCCGCGCGAGCGGCCCACGCCCCGGTGGTCGTAGGCCAACACGGTGAGGTGCTGGGATAGGATGCGCGGAAGCTCGCCCCAAAGGCTGGTGCGCGAGCCCAAACCGGCAATGAGCAGAAGGGGGGGCTTGCCAGCCCCCCAAACCTCGTAACCCACTTGCCCTCGAGGCCCGCGCAGCGTCTTGACCTGAGGGGCGTTGGGCCCCGCGGTCACGACAGCAGCGCCTCCAGCTTGCTCTGCAGCACCTTCTTATCCACCGCTCCCACTACCCGGTCTACCACTTGGCCGTCCTTGAAGAACAGGAGCGTGGGAATGGACTGAATGCCGAAGCGAATGGCCGTTTGACGGTTGGCGTCCACGTCCACCTTGGCGACGATGGCGCGCCCGGCATACTCCTGGGCCAGCGCCTCCACATGGGGCGCAATCATGCGACAGGGCCCGCACCAAGCTGCCCAAAAATCCACCATTGCGGGCTTGCCGCCGTTGAGAATTACCTGGTCAAACTTCTGGTCGGTCACTTGCAGTGCATGCCCAGCCATGGGACCTCCTTCCCCACCTCGGGTGGGTTATTGTAGCAGGGGATGAGGAGGAGTCGCCGTCAAAGGCTTGGCCAGCACTTCCTGCGGGACGGGCGCATCGCCGAGGCCATGGCGGTGGCACTGGCCCAGGATCCACCGCGTGTGCTGGAGATCGGTCCTGGCCGCGGCGCCCTCACGACCAAGCTTTTGAGCCGCTTTCCCCAGGTGAGGACGGTGGAGCTCGATGCTCGCTTGGCCGAGAACCTACGTGCTCGCCTGGGGGAGCCTCAAGGGCTGGAAGTGGTGCTGGGCGACGCGCTGCAGGTGGATCTGGCGGAGCTGGCTGCCCAGGGCCCGTGGCAGGTGGCGGCGAACCTACCTTACTCGGTGGCCACCGCCATTGTGCGCCGCTTGCTTTGGCACGGCGAGGTTTTTCCCCTCCTGGTGGTGATGGTGCAGAAGGAGGTGGCGCAGCGCATGCTGGCGCCGGAGGGCCACCGGGCCCGAGGGGTGCTGTCGGTGGAGGTGCAGCTGCTGGCCGACGGCGAGCTGTTGTTCACCGTGCCCCCCAAGAGCTTTGCGCCTCCCCCTAGGGTCATGTCCGCGGTCCTGCGCCTGCGTCCGAACCCCAAAGGGGATACCCCGCTGCTGCGACGAGCGGTTACCTTGGCGCGGACCGCCTTTACCCATCGGCGGAAAAAGCTGGCGAACGCCTTGGCGGGTTTGGGAGCGAAGGCCGCTGCGGCCTTGCAAGCTTCTGGCGTGGATGGAAGGCTGCGGCCCCAGGACCTGAGCTGCCGCCAATGGCTGGCGCTGGCCCAGCGGTGGCAGGAGGGGTCATGAGCGTGCGCCTGTATCCCGTGGGCGGCTGGGGCGAGTTCGGGGCCAACTGCCTTCTTGTAGAGCGGCCCGACGGGCAGCGCCTGGTTTTCGACACTGGGGTGGCTTTGGGTACCTTGGAGGAATACGGCGTGGGTTTCGAGGTGCCGGATTTTTCTTCCCTTGGGGCGCCTGCTCCCCAACTGGCGGTTTTGACCCACGCCCACGACGATCACCTGAAGGGCCTGCCCTTTTTTGCCGACGCGTTCCCCACCACCCCCCTGGCCGCCTCCGCTGCCACCTGGCCTTGGATCGAGAAGCTCCTAGGCCAGAAGCCCGCGGGTGCTACGCTGGATTCACAGCCTTTTGCGCTGGACGGTGTGCGCCTGGAGGCTCTGTCCGCCTCCCATTCGGTGCCGGGCACGGTGATCCTGCGCCTGCAGCTTCCCGAAGCCACCCTGGTGCTGGCCACCGACTTTCGTCTGGCGCCCTCTGCCTTGGGAGAGGAAACGGATTTGGCCACCCTGGCTGCCTGGGGGCAGCAGGGGGTGGACCTGCTGCTTTTGGACGCCACCAATGCCTTGGAGGTGGAGACGCCCCCCAGCGAAGCTGCCGTGGCCGCCACCCTGGCGGAGCTGGTAGCGCAAGCCGAGGGGGCGGTGGTGGCGGTGAGCTTTGCCTCCCACGCCGGCCGCTTTTGCCAGATGGCGGCGGCTGCGCAGGCGGCCGGGAGGGTGGTGGTACCGCTAGGACGGGGCATGGAGGAAATGGTGGCCCTGCAGGTGGAGCAGGGACTGTTGTCTTTGCCTGCTGGCGTGGTGCGATGGCCGCGGGAGCTTTCCCGCTTTGCCCACGACCAGCTGGTGCTGGTGGTCACCGGTTCGCAGGGGGAACCTGCGGCCGTGTTCCCCCGCCTGGCGCGGGACGAGCTGCCCTACTTCCGCCTGGCGCCGGGGGACCTGATCATCCATGCGGCCCGGGTCATTCCCGGCAGCGAGCGCCGCCTGGACCACATTTTCGACCACTGCGTGCGGCGCGGGGCCCGGGTGGTCACCGCCCAGCAAGCGCCCACCCATGCTTCTGGTCACGCGCCCGTGCCCGAACTGGCCAAGGTCTTGGAGCTTTTGCGTCCTCGCTGGGTTGTCCCCATCCATGGGCGCATGCGGCAGCTGGCGGCGCTGGCCGAGCTGGCTCGGAGGCAAGGGCTTTCGGCGCTGGTGGCGGAAAACGGCCAAGAGCTGACCTTCGCTTCCGGCCGCCTGGAAGCCAGCAGCCACATCCGGCCCGTGGGACGCATTCTGGTGGACGTGGACCAGGAGAAGGTGGACGCAGCGGTGGTTTGGGAGCGGCGCGCTGCGGCCCGCCGTGGGGTGGTGGTGGCGGTGTTGGCCATTCCTGCTCACCCCCAAGCCCCCTTGCCCAACCCACACATCGACTGCTTCGGTTTGCGTTTGCCGGGGATCAACCGGGCCCACCTGGCAGCCGAGCTGGGTGGGCGGTTGCGCCAGGAAGCTGCCAGCTTGCCGCGCGATCCGGAGAAACTGCGAGCTACAATGCAGCAGTGGCTGGCCAGCGAGCTGCGCAAGCGCTTGGGCAAGAACCCTCGGGTTGTGGCGCTGGTCGTGGAGTTTTAAGGTGAGCTGGCTGGCCGCGGTGCTTTTGGGGCTGGTGCAGGGCCTTACGGAGTTTTTGCCTGTGTCCTCGTCGGGCCACCTGGCGTTGGCCCAAAGCTTGCTTCCGGGCTTTGCGCAGCCGGGCCTGGTTTTCGACTTGGCCCTTCACGGCGGCACCATGCTGTCCGTGCTGGTGCTGGAGTGGCCCCGTCTTTTGGAAAGCGTGCGAGGCGGCACCCTTGGGCGCTTGGTCCTGCTTTTGACTGTGGGCACGGCCGCCACCGCGGCAGTGGCCTTTCCCTTGCGGGGCTGGGCGGAGGCCGCTTTTGCTAAGCCCTTTTGGGTGGGCTGGGGGTTCCTGCTCACGGCCCTGCTCTTGCTGCTGAGCCGCCGCTGTCAGCCGCATGGCGAGGAGCTGCCCCGCGTGTGGCAGGCGTTGCTCATTGGCCTGGCTCAGGGGGTGGCGGTGTTCCCCGGCCTTTCCCGTTCGGGCACCACCATTGCAGTGGCGCTGGTCGTGGGCATGGGACGGCGGTGGGCGGCTGACTTTTCCTTCTTGCTTTCGCTGCCTGCCATCGGCGGAGCCTTGCTGGTGGAGCTTTGGAGCCAGAGGCAGGCCTTGGTGGCCCAGGTGCCGCTCTTCTGGCTCCAGGCTGGCGTGGGGGCCTTGGTAGCAGCCGCGGCTGGCTTCGCGGCTTTGCTCCTGGTGCGGCGCCTGGTACGCGAGGGCAAGCTGGCGGTGTTCGTCCCGTACCTGGTGGGTTTGGGTCTCTTGGTGCTGGTGGCGGCTAGTACCGGGCGGTGGGCATGAGGCTGGGACGCGAGGAGCTGCCCCGTGCCCTGGCCGGATACCTGCTCCTGGTTCTGGCCCTGGGCCTAGCTTTGGCACTGGTGAGCTTTCACCCCTTGGACCCTTGGTGGCTGGTGGCTGGCGCGGACCAGGTGCGCAACTGGTTGGGTCGGGTGGGCGCCTGGGTAGCTGGGTTGTTGGCGAGCCTGTTCGGGGTTTGGGCTTTGCTCCTGCCTTGGGCCCTGGCACGGTTGGGCTGGCGTTGGCTCCAGGGGGAGGAGGCCAGCGGGGCTGGCCTGTCCCTGGGCTTCCTGCTGGCCACCTTGGTCTTTGGCGGCGGCCTGATGGCGGGCGCCGTGGGACGGGTGGCGTATCGGAGTGGGCAGGTGGCCCTGGGCGGGGAGGTGGGAGAGCTTTGCTTTCGCGGCTTGGTGGCTAGTCTCGGGCAGCTAGGAGCCTTTCTTTTTTGCCTTTCGGGTTTTGCTGCCGGCGCGGTTTTTGGCTTGCGCCGCCATCCCCTGGCTGTGGCCCGCGGCCTACGGGAGGCTTGGCATCGGAGCTGGGCCGATACCCGGGCTCGCTGGGCGCGTGTGCGTCAGCACCGGCAGCGGCGCAAGCTGGAAAGGAAGCTGTTGCAGCGACAGCTGGAGAAGTCGCCGCCTCCCAAGCCGCTCATGGTTTGGCGTCCAGTTAGTGCCTCCGGCAGCCGCGTGCGTCGGCTTCCCTGGCCAGCGATGAAAGAGCCGGCGGCGCGCAAAGAGCCGGCAGCAGTGGCGCCACCGGCGCCCGTGTTGCCTGAAGTGGTGGATGAGGAGCCGGGGAAGCTGGCACAGCAGGCCTTCGATTTTCTCCTGCGGGAGCCCCCATCCCCCTTGCCTGAGCTGGGCCTGCTGGAGCCGCCGGTGCCCGGTTCGCCGCCGAGCCCTGAGCAGTTGGAGCACATGCGGCAGCTTTTGGAGGAGAGCTTTCGCCAGTTCAAGGTGGATGGCCGGGTCACCGGCGCCATCCCCGGACCGGTGATTACCACGTTTGAGTTTCAGCCCGCGCCCGGGGTGAAGTACGCCCAGGTGGTGCGCTTGGAAGAGGACCTGGCGCTCAAGCTGGGGGTAGAAGCGGTGCGGTTGGAGCGCATCCCAGGTAAGGCCACGGTGGGCGTAGAGGTGCCCAACCCGGAGCGCCAGACCATCGTTTTGCGGGAAATCCTGGAGTCCTCCCGCTTCCAAAACGCGCCCTCCCCTCTCACCTTGGCCTTGGGCAAGGACCTTCGCGGTGTGCCGGTGGTGGCGGACCTGGCACGCATGCCTCACCTGCTCATTGGCGGGTTCACCGGTTCGGGCAAGAGCGTGGGCATTAACGGCATGGTCATGTCCATCCTGTTCAAGGCCACGCCGGAGACGGTGCGTTTCATCATGATCGATCCCAAGATGGTGGAGCTGGGGGTGTACGAGCGGCTCCCCCATCTGCTGACCCCCATCGTCTCCCAGCCGCGGCAAGCAGCCAAGGTCTTGGCTTGGGCGGTGCGCACCATGCGCGAACGCTACCAGCTCTTGGCTTTCTGTCGAGTGCGCCACATTGAGCAGTTCAATACTCTTTTGGCACGCAGCCAGGAGCGGGAAGCGCTGGAAAAGGAACGGGGTGCCAGCCTCACGCCCATGCCCTACATCGTCATCGTCATTGACGAGCTGGCGGACCTGATGATGACCTGTCCCAAGGAGGTGGAGGACTCCATCGCTCAGCTGGCGCAAATGGCTCGCGCGGTAGGCATCCACCTGATCGTGGCCACCCAGCGGCCAAGCGTGGACGTGGTCACCGGCATCATCAAGGCGAACTTCCCGTGTCGCATCGCGTACAAGGTGCGCTCACGGGTGGATTCGCGCACCATCCTGGATGCGGATGGCGCGGAAAGGCTTTTAGGCCAAGGCGACATGCTCTACCTGCCCGCAGGCTCCGCTCGTCCCCTGCGCGTGCACGGGCCGCTGGTGCAGGAAGCGGAGATTCAGCGGGTGCTGAAGCATTACAGCCGCCTGGGTAAACCGGTTTTCGACGACTCGGTTTTGGCCGAGGAGGAGGGGGTGGCGGAAGGGGAGGGTGGGCTGGACGACCCCATGTACGAGCCCGCGGCGCGTCTAGTGGTTCGCAGCCGCAAGGCCTCGGCATCCTTCATTCAGCGCAAGCTGCGCCTGGGCTACGCCCGCGCCGCGCGTCTTTTGGATGCCATGGAACAGCAAGGGCTGGTTGGCCCTTCCCAAGGATCCCGCGGCCGGGAGGTGCTGGTGCCTCCCAGTTACTTCGGTGAGGGGGATGAGCCCGAAGGGGGGGACGATGATTGAGCTGGACTTGCTGCAAACCGAGCTGTTCTTGGCTGCCGTTGTTCCGCTGGTAGTGGTGCTGCTGCTGGTCATGTGGCTGCGACCCCGTATCTTCACCTCCTACCTGCGGCACATGACCGGTATTTCGCTCTCGCCCCGCGAGGTGGCGGCGGTGTACGCGCGGCGGGGCAAGGCGGGCGTGCGCGAGCTGTTCTTGGACCTGATCATTCGCGAGGACGCGCGCTCTGGGCCCGTCATCACCCCCGACTCGCCACCGGACCGGGAGGTGTTGCTGCCGCCGGAAAAGATCTAGCCGCTGGCCGGCTAGTCCCAGATCCCCAGCATGGCCTTGACCTCCTCGGAGGCCTCCGTGCGTGGATCCCAGGGTGGGTTCCAGACCAGCTCCACCGCTGCTTCCTTTACCCCGGGCAGGTCCCTGAGGGTGTGCTCCACCTCGTGCACGATGGCCGGACCTTCCGGGCAAAAAGGGGAGGTGAGGGTCATGCGTACGGTCACCACCCCTTCGGGGGATACTTTCACCTCGCGGATGAGGCCCAGCTCCACGACGGAAATGCCGATTTCTGGGTCCACCACCGGTTGCAGAGCCTTCTTGATGTCTTCCGGGGTCAGCTCCATAGCTCACTCCGTGGTGGTGCTGGCGTGCTGCTCGCCGCGCCGATAGGCGGCCAGGGCATCTTTGAGCGTCATCCAGGGAAGCAAGGCGCACTTGACCCGCACGGGGAAGTGCTTCACGCCCTCCAAGGCTTCCAGGTCGCCCAGCTGTCGGTCGCGGGGAAAGGGCTTACCGTGCATCACCTGGCGAAACAGCTCCGCATCCTCCTCCGCGTCCCCTAGCCCCTTGCCCGGCAGAAGCTCGGCCATCATGGAGGCCGAGGCGGTGCAAATGGCACAGCCACGGGAGACCACCTGGGCCTGGGCAATGCGCTCACCCGTAACAGCCAGCGCCACCTCCACCTCGTCCCCACACACCGGGTTGAACCCTTTGGCGGTGACGGAGGTCTGGCCCACCGGCTCTCGCCCGCGGGGCTTGCGGTAATGGTCCAGCACCACCTCGCGGTACAGCTCGGAAAGCTCCACTTCCGGTCGCAGCACCATCGCCCACCCTCGCTAGCTCAAGCCGAAGTAGCGGCGGGCTGCCGCCAAGGCGTAGAGGAGGGCATCCACGTCCTCCCGCGAGTTGTACACGGCAAAGGAGACGCGGGCGGTGGCCACCACCCCCAGTCGGCGCATGAGGGGTTGAGCGCAGTGATGCCCGGCACGGATGGCCACGCCGTAGGTGTCCAAAACGGTGGCCAGGTCGTGGGGGTGGATGTGCTGATCCACGAAAGATATAAGCGCTCCGCGCCGGTTGGGGTCGCTGGGGCCGTGCAGGGTAAGGCCACCGAAGCGGGAGAGCTGCTCCCAGGCGTAAGCGGTGAGCTCCTGCTCGTGGGCGCGGATGGCCTGCGGCGTGAGGCTCTCGACCACATCCAAAGCCGCGGGAAAAGCAGCCGCGTCGGCGATGTTGGGGGTGCCCGCTTCGAACTTGTGGGGGATGTCGTTCCAGCTGGCCCGGTCCAAGTGCACCTCGCGGATCATCTCGCCGCCCCCGAAAAGCGGTTCCATGGCTTCCAAAAGCTCCGGCTTGGCCACCAGAAAGCCCACACCCGTGGGCCCGTACATCTTGTGGGCGGAAAAAGCAAGGAAATCGCAGCCCAGCTCGGGGAAACTGACGCTGGCATGGGGCACCAGCTGCGCGCCGTCCACCACCACCCCCGCGCCCACCTTGTGGGCTTCTTCCGCCATTTCCGCCACCGGCGGCACCGTGCCCAGCACGTTGGACATGCCCGTCACCGCCAGGATGCGGGTGCGGCGGGAAAGGAGCCTGCGGAAGGCGGCCATGTCCAGCTCTCCCGAGTCGGTCATGGGAATGTGCTTGAGGGTGAGCTGGCGTTCCCGGGCCACCATGATCCAGGGCACCAGGTTGGAGTGGTGCTCGATTTCGCTCAGCAAGATCTCGTCGCCCGCCGAGAGCTTGGCGCCCCAGGAGCGGGCCACCAGGTTGAGGGCTTCGGTGGTGTTGCGCAGGATCACCACGCCGCGTGGGTCAGGCGCCCGCAGGAAGCGGGCCACTCGCTGCCGGCACTGCTCGTACGCGGCAGTGGCCTCCTCCGCCAAGGTATGCACCCCACGGTGCACGTTGGCATTGGTTTGGCTGTAAAAACGCGTGAGCGCCTCCAGCACGGCCTTGGGCTTTTGCGTGGTGGCGGCGTTGTCCAGGTAAACCAGGCGTCGGCCCCGCACGGTGCGAGCGAAGATGGGAAACTCCTCGGCAAGCCGTTCGGGGCGAAGCACGGTGACGGGGGAGGCAACGCTCATAGCCGCTCCTGGTGCAACCGGCCCGCCACCAGAGCTTCCAGACGCTCCCGGGTCGCCTGCGGCAGGCGGGATAGAGTCTGATCGAGAAAACCGTAAACGATCAGCCGCAGGGCCTGGTGGTGCGGCAAACCGCGGCTTTTCAGGTAAAACACCTGCTCCTCGTCTAAGGGCGCCACCGTCGCCCCGTGGGTGCAGCGCACGTCCTCGTTGAGAATTTCCAGCTCCGGTATGGAATCCGCCCGCGCTTCTTCGGAAAGGAGCAGGTTGCGGTTTTCCTGATAGGCCTCGCAGGTGGCAGCCTGCTGGGCAATGCGGATAAGGCCGGTGTACACGGAGCGGGCCTTTCCGGCCAAAGCCACCTTGAAATCCAGGTTGGAATGGGTGCGGCTGGCCTGGTGAATGTGCTCGGTGTGGTGGTCGAAGTGCTGGTTGCCCGTGCCCAAGCACACGCCGTAGGTTTCCACTTCCGCACCCCTGCCCGCCAGCACCGCCCCCGTATCCACCTTGGCCAGGCTGCCACCGAAGGACGCGAGGGCGAGGCGGGCACGGGCCCCTTCCGCCAAAACCAAGCGGCTCGTGAGGTGGCCACGCACGCCCGCTTCCCAGCGCTGCACCAAATCGTAGTAAAGCTCCGCGCCTGCGGCCACAAAGGCTTCCGTCACGCCCACCACCAGGTGACCCTCTCGGCCACCCACATGACCTTCCAGCACCTCCACCCGGGCGCCTTCTGCCACCAGGAGCAGGATGCGGGGGCAGGTCAAAGGATTTTCGGCAACCACCCGGAGGCGGATGGGCTGGGTCAGCTGCACACCTTGAGGCACGAGTACTGCCAGGCCGGGCCGGAAAACGGCTGCGTTGAGTGCTTCCCACATCCCGTGGCTTGCCGGCACTGCTTTTCCCAGCCACGAGCTGACGGTCGGATCGCCGAGGGGAAGGAGGCGCACACCGGCGTGGGCCGCTTCCGGCGCCAGGTGCACCACCTGCACCTGGCTTCCCACCAGAAGCACGGCCGCCGACAGCGCTTCCTCCGGTTGCCAAGGCGGGGGCAGGGGTGAGGGGTGCAGCTGGGCGGGGTCGGTGTCAGGCAGCAAGCGCGAGGGGTCGGTAAAGCGCCAAAGGTGGCGGGCACGGTCAGGCAAGGGCAGCTGGCGGGCCAAGGCCGCCGCCTGCTGGCGAAATTGGGTAAGGGCTTCGGGCTCGCCTAGGCGCGCACTGAGTGCCTCCACGTCGCCGAGAAAGCCCAGGGGCGAGGTCTGCGGCAAGGGATGGCTAGCCAACGGACCCCTCCATTTCCAGAGCGATGAGGCGGTTCAGCTCCACCGCATATTCCATGGGCAACTCCTTGACGAAGGGCTCAATGAAGCCGTTGACGATCATGAGCCGGGCTTGCTCTTCCGTCAAGCCGCGGGACCGCAGGTAGAACATTTGCTCATCCCCCAGCTTGGACACCCGCGCCTCGTGCTCCACCCGCACGTCGTCCTCGGCGATTTCCATGGTGGGGTAGGTGTCGGTGCGCGCCTTTTCGCCAATGAGCAGGGCATCGCATTCCACCGTGGTCTTGCAGCCATGGGCGCCCTTGCGCACCCGCACCAAACCGCGGTAGGAGGCGCGGCCGCCGTCCTTAGAGATGGACTTGGAGGTGATCTTGGAAGTGGTGTTCGGCGCCAAGTGAATCACCTTGGCCCCGGCATCCTGGTGCTGGCCGGGACCGGCAAAAGCGATGGAGAGAATCTCGCCGTGGGCGCGCTCCCCCCGCAGCACCACGCAAGGGTACTTCATGGTCAACAGAGAACCCAGGTTGCCGTCCACCCACTCCACCACCGCGTCCTCGAAAGCCATGGCGCGCTTGGTGACCAGGTTGTAAACGTTGTGCGACCAGTTTTGGATGGTGGTATAGCGGATGTACGCGCCCCTTTTGGCGATCAGCTCCACCACCGCCGAGTGCAGGGAGCTGGTGGAGTACACGGGCGCGGTGCAGCCCTCGATGTAGTGCACCCGGGCACCCTCGTCGGCGATGATGAGCGTACGCTCGAACTGCCCCATGCGCTCGGCGTTAATGCGGAAGTACGCTTGCAGCGGAATGGCCACGTGCACGCCCTTGGGCACGTAAATGAAGGACCCACCGGACCAAACGGCAGTGTTGAGGGCAGCGAACTTGTTGTCGGTTGGTGGAATAACCGTGCCAAAGTACTCGCGCACGATGTCTTCGTGCGCTCGCAAGCCCGAATCCATATCCAGGAAGATGACCCCTTGCTCCTCCAGCTCCTTCCGTACCGAGTGGTAGACCACCTCCGATTCGTATTGGGCGGAAACCCCAGCGAGGAACTTGCGCTCCGCTTCCGGGATGCCCAGGCGGTCGAAGGTGCGCTTGATGGCCTCGGGCACCTCATCCCAGGATGTGCCGGCCCGCTTGGTGGCGCGGGCGTAGTAGGTGATGTCGTCGAAGTTGATGCGCGACAGAAGCTCCTGGTTGCCCCAGCTGGGCATGGGCTTGGCAAAGAAAATATCCAGCGCCTTGTGGCGCAGCTCCCGCATCCACCCGGGCTCGCCCTTCAGGCAAGAGATCATCTCCACCACCTCGTGGTTAATGCCCTTAGGTGCCCGCGCGAAGTACTCTACCGGGTCAGAAAAGCCGTAACGCTCCGCGTAGTCGCGGTTGATATCCAACGAAACAGCCGTGTTCATGCCACACCCCCAGTCTCGGCCGCCAACCAATCGTAGCCACGCTCCTCCAGCTGCAGGGCCAGCTCTGGCCCACCGGTACGTACCAGCTGCCCGTCCATGAACACGTGCACCACCTGCGGTTGCACGTAGTTCAAAAGGCGCTGGTAATGAGTGACCAGCAGGAGGCCGCGTCCCGGAGTGGCCGCGGCGTTGATGCCGGCGGCCACCACCTTCAAAGCATCAATGTCCAGGCCCGAGTCGGTCTCGTCCAGCATGGCAAAGCTGGGCTCCAGCATCAAAAGCTGCAGGATTTCCAGGCGCTTCTTTTCACCGCCTGAAAACCCGTCGTTCAGGTAACGACCGGCAAAGCTCATGTCCATTTCCAGCTGGTCCATGCGGGCGGCCAGTTCCTTGCGGAACTCCCGCACGGGCACCTCCTGGCCGCGCCGCGCGGAAACCGCCGCGCGCAGGAAGGACGCCACCGTCACGCCGGGAACCGCCACCGGATACTGGAAGGCGAGGAACAGGCCTCGCCGAGCTTTCTCATCGGGTTCAAGGGCGGTGATGTCCTCGCCGTTGAGGAGAATATGCCCCTCCACGGTGTAGGCGGGGTGGCCCATCACCGCTTGCACCAACGTGGTCTTGCCCGAACCGTTGGGGCCCATGATGGCGTGAATTTCCCCCGGGAAGACTTCCAGGCTCACGCCCTTCACCACTTCCCGCTCGCCTACCCAAACGCGCAGGTTCTTGATGGCAAAAATGGGTTGTCTTGCGCTCATGCTCGTTCTCCCTGTGACGCCAGGCCCAGCCTTACCGGCAGGCGGGGCTGGGGCTGGCTGGCCAACCGCCGGTGAAGCACCGGCTCCCCCTGGAGTAAGTCCGCCAGGTTGGTGCCGGCGAAAAAATCGCGGAACAAGCGGTCCAAATGGAAAAGCAGCGGACGCACCGAACACGCCTGCGTATGCACGCAGCAGTCGGTTTCACCGCCGTGGTCTTGGCAAAACGTAGGGTGAAAGAGGGGCTGGCCCAGGGCGGCCAGCACCCGATCCAGGGTCACGGTCGCGGGTGGCGCCGCCAGCTCGTATCCCCCGGCCCGACCTCGCCGGGCCCGTACCACCCCAGCGTGCCGCAGCTTGGCCAGGACCTTGGCTGCCAAGGGCTGCGCCATGCCCTCCCGCGCTGCCAACTCGGCCAGGGTCAGGCCTTGCGGGAAGCAAGCAGCTAGTTGCAGCGCCAAGCGCAAACCGTACTCTTCGCTGGTGGTGATCTTCACCCTACCTCCAATTCCCCAACGGAGAAATCTTGACAGAAATTTCCAGATTTTGCAAGCCACCCGAGCGGGCCGCGTGCCAGGGGGCTGGGGTGCTCAGCGGCGGTATATGTCGTGCAAGGCCTTGCCGGCAGCCAGTCGTTCCATGACCTTCTCCAGAGGGCGGGCTCGCGTATCGGCCCTCTTCGCCGCGGCCACGTACCGGGCGAACTCCCTAGGGAAGCTTCTGTACCGCGGTTCGGGCGAGGGTGGTCTGGCCCGCGTGGCTGGGTTTCACCAGGCAGACCGCCAGCTGCTGCAGCGCTTGAAGCCGTTCGGGCACGAGGACTGAAAAATCAAACTGGCACAATGACTGCCACGATGCGGTTTTCAGTCTGCAAGCGAGCTTATCGACGCGGCCCACAAGCCGTGGCTGGTTCGTTCCCCCCGCCCCAGGCGGCTTTCAGGCTTTGGGGTTGCCAGGCGGCGCGGGGGCTTGACAAGAGAGAGAGCGAGAATACAAAAAACGCCGCATCCCGGGAGCGGCGATGCGCGAACGGAGGATATGAGTAGGAACAAGCCCTTGCGAAGGGTGTTGCGGGCCGTACCGTTACTGGTGGTGCTGGTGGGCGCCTTCGCCTTGCCGCCGGCGGTGGAGGGGAGCAAGATGACAGGTAGAGGCTGCAAGTACGACCTACCCTTTGGAGGTTGCTGCATGTGCGGGCTATACTCCTGCGAATGCTGCGAAGTCACACCATAGGGAAAAGAGAGCGGCCATGCGAGGCAGATCACGGGGGTTGTGTTCGCACTGTGTGGGTTCGTGGCCGGGGAGGGGCGCTCGCAGCGCCCCTCCCCTTCTTTTCTGTCCGTGCCGGGAAAGGGCGAGCTTTCCACCTACTTTAAGGATGCGGCCTGGTTGCCAGGGGAAGAGGTGCTGCTCATTGGCGACGCGCTCAAGCGCCAGCTGGTGCCGCTGCGGCGAGACGGCAGCGTGCAAGCGCCTTGGTCAGCGTTTCCTTCCGAAGGCGGTGATGATGCCGCCCCAACCGCCCTGGTGCGGGAAGCGGACGCCGGCCGTGCCCCCTGCGCCTTTCCCTGGCAGCCCAAGCCGGGAAAAGTTTGCTTCGGGCCGGATGGGCGCGTGCTGCGGCAGGAAAGCCTCGAGGGGTGGCTGGGCCCCAAGGAGGGCCGCCTTTTCCGGGTCGATCACCTTGTGGATTTCCAGGGCGAGGTGTTTGCTCTGGCGTTCCACTTGGCGGCGCAGGCGCGAACGCCTCGTCACGCCCTGCTCCGCTTTCGCCCGAAGGTGGCCGGTTCGCTGTCCATCCTGCGCCTGCTGGAGACGCAAACGGCTCCCGCCATCATGGCAGGGCGCCCAATTCTCAGCGCAACGCGCAGCGGTGTGTTTCTGCTGAATTTCGCCAGCGACCCGCCGGCGGTGAGGCAGCTGGCACCGAAGGAGCGCCGGTTGGCGGCGTTCCCCCATGGGTTCGTAGCTCCACCGGCCCCGCCTGCTGGCGCCGCCGGGCTCCAGGCTGCCTTGACGGTCGAAAGCACGCTGGAATCCCTCCCCGTGCCTCTGAGCCTTTTCGCCCTGGATGACCGGCTGTACCCGCTGACCCGCAGCCCCGAGGGAAAGGGTGCGGCACGCTGGCGGCTGTTCCGGCTGGACCCGCAGGCGGACCGCCTGGAGGGCGGCTGGCAGCTGCCCACGCGCGCCCCGGGGATCCTGCTGGTCCCCGGTGAAAAGCGCTGGGCCATCCTGGAGCTGGGGGAAGCCCAGCAGCTTCTGGAGCGCCAGCTCCGGAGCCTGGTGGAAATTCCCGTCACTGCCCTGCGCGGGGCCTGGCCAGCCGCGGCGCCAGCGCCGCAGCGGGCCGCTCGCTGAGGGGGGAAGGATGGCTCGCCACCGTGTGCTGCGTTTCGGGTTGTTGTTGCTCTTGGCCGCGGCTGAGCTTTTGGCCCAGCCGCTGCTGGTCAAGGATGAGGCCGGTCAGCCGGTGGCCGGGGCAAAGGTGGAGGTGCTGTGGTACGTCGAAGAGGGGCTTTTTTGCCCTCTTGACCCCCGCCCAAACGGTGGGTTGGACCGATGAGAAGGGCCGCTGGCCCCACCCGCTGCCCGCCGGGGTGCGGGGCATGCTCCTGGTGGACCACTCCCACTTCCCCCCGCTGCTGCTGCCCCTGGGGCGTTACCTGGTCAGACTGACGGCGCCCCAGCGGGCCGCGGCCTACCGGCTGGTGTCGCTGGCGGACGACAAGGTGGTGAGCTTGGGCCGCCTGGCGCTGAGCGAGGGCGTGGTGGTTGCCGGGCACGTGACTGATGCCTTCGGACGGCCCGTGGAGGGGGTGGAGCTGCGGGTGCGCGATCCGGGGTGCGAGTTCCCCGAGAGCCTGGGGAAAACCACTGCCGACGGACAGGGTCGTTTTCGCCTGCCCCCCTAACGCCGGGCCGCTACCGGCTGGAGGTGTGGCAGCAAACCCAGCTCCTGTTGGGGCAGGAACGGCTGCTGCGGCGCAGCGAGGAGCTGACCCTGCCCACCACGGGCGTGGAGCTTTTCGGTGCGCTCAGCGAAAACGGCGTGCCGCTGCCGGGGAAAAGCCTGCTCCTAAGCTCGCTGGTGGGTGCGTGGGAACAGCGCGCGGTGCTGGCCGTGCGCACGGAAAAGGGGACGCTGCTGTGGAACCCTCGCTCCTGGTCGGCTCCCGTCTCCGTGGGTGAGGACGGGCGCTTTTCTCTCGCCGGCGTCCCCCTGACAAGACCTTCCCGGTGAGCGAGGGCGAGGTGGCGGAGCTGGTGTTCCCCTAGGTGGCTGCCCGGTTGGCGCTGGGGCGGTGCCAAGCCTACCTCGGCGCAGGGCTAAACGGGAGCTAGGTGCGCACGCACTCGGGCTCGGCGCGTTCGGCCACGATCCCTTGACCGCTCCGCCGGCGTCAGGAGCCGGGAGCCGTGCACCTCCACAGGCTATGCACGCGAGGAGGGGTGGGAAGCGAGACCACCACGCCGCCTTTGGCCCCTCGCGATGACTAAGCCCCACCGTTGCGGCGTTGGCGACCGGCCAACGTCATTGCGAGCGGAGCGCATCGAGGCGAAGCAATCTCAGATGGGCGGGGTTCCAACACGAGAAGGACGAGATTGCTTTGGCCTCTTCGAGGCCTCGCAATGACATGTGGGGGCGACGGTCGCCCCCAGCGGAGTAGAGGTGGGGTGAGATCCGATGGGACGGGCGGGGAGGGTTCGTGAGGGTGGGGTAGGCTGGTCCCAGGCCCACCCCCCACGGCCGTGGGGCAATTTTTACCCAAGCCGTCACCGTCCTTCGCCGTCGGCTTGGCGTCCCATCCCATTTTTGAGTTGGCCTCCGTCAATGGTGCGCGAAAAGTCAAAACGGGCGCCGCGTGTCGGCTTCGCTTGGCTGTTCCCCAGTGAGGTGGGGTCGCACAACCCTGACGGGGGCAGCCCCTGGGACCGCCGCTTGGGCTGGCAAGACAAAGGGGCTAAGGTACGCGTATGGCGCAGTTTTTACCCGAGTTTTTGTTGGTTCTGGTGGTGGCGCTGGCGGTGGTGCTGGTTTTTGCCCGCCTGCGCCAGCCTACCCTTTTGGGTTTCTTGGCTTCGGGCTTGTTCATCGGACCTCACGGGCTAGGTCTCATTGGCGACGCCCAGCGGGTGGAGCTTTTGGCCGAAGTGGGCGTGGTGCTCTTGCTCTTTTCCATCGGCTTGGACTTCTCTTTCGAAAAGCTGCGACGCATGGCGCGGGAGGTGTTTGCCGGTGGAAGCGTGCAGGTGGGGCTTTCCGTGTGCGTGGTGGCGGCGGTGGCGCTGGGGACTGGCCTCTCCCTGCCACAGGGGCTGCTCTGGGGCTTTCTCCTGGCCATGAGCAGCACGGCGGTGGTGCTGCGCGTGCTCACCGACGAGGGGCTTCTGGGCACGGCTCAGGGGCGCCTCTCGCTGGGCATCCTGCTGTTCCAGGACCTTTGCATCGTGCCGATGATGGTGGTGTTGCCCCTGTTGGCAGGGTTGGAGGGTGGCTCTCCCTGGGCCCTTCTGCTTCGGCTGGGCCTGGCCGCGGGATTTTTTGTGCTGCTGGTGTTGGGAGCGCGCTTTTTCATCCCGCGCATCTTGCAGGTGTTTGTGCGCTCCGGTCGGCGAGAGCTTTTTCTGTTGGTGTTGGTTGCCCTCTGCCTGGCCACCGCTTGGGCCACGGCCGAGGCGGGCTTGACTATGGCTTTAGGCGCCTTTCTCGCTGGCATGGCCGTGGCCGAATCGGAGTTCAGCTACCAGGCCCTGGCGGATGTCCTGCCCTTGCGCGACAGCCTCAGCGCGTTCTTTTTCGTTTCCGTGGGCATGCTGCTGGATCCCAAGGCGCTGCTGGCCTGGCCATTGGCCGTGCTTGTTTTTGCCTTGGCTGTGGTGCTGCTGAAGGTAGGCGGGGTGGTGGCGGCGGCTGCGGCTTTCGGTTTTGGGCCCCGGGTGGGTTTGCAAGCGGGGCTCATGCTGGCGCAAGTTGGCGAGTTTTCTTTCCTCCTTGCTGCCGCGGGGAGAGGCTTGGGGCTGTTGTCCAGCGACCAGGAGCAGCTGTTTCTCGCCACGGCGGTGCTGACCATGGCGGCTACGCCCCTGGTCGGTTTTCCCGTGGCCCGCAAGCTGGCGCGCGGCGCGCAGGGGCTGGACGGGTCCGCACCACCGGCAGAGGAAACCTCCTTGTGGGATCACATCATCTTGGCCGGCTTCGGCGGCGGTGGGCAGGTGCTGGGACGCATTTTTCGCCAAGCGCAGGTGCCTTTTTGCGTGGTGGATTATGCCTTGCCGGCCGTGCACGGGGCGGAAATCGAGGGCATCCCCTACATTTTTGGTGACGTCACCCGCCCGGAAATCCTGCAGGCTGCTGGCATTGCCCGCGCACGACTGCTGATCCTTACGGTGGGCGACCCGGAGGCTACCCGCGCGGCGGTGCGCTTGGCCCGGCACCTGCGGGCGGACCTGCCAATCCTGGTGGCCACCCACTTCGTTTCGGAAATCGACGAGCTTGCGGGGCTGGGGGCCACCCAAGTGGTGGCCTACGAGCTGGAAGCCACGGTGACCTTGTTCGTGCGCGCGCTGGAGTTTTACCACATCCCTCGGCACATCGTGGCGGCGCAAGCGGCGGTGGTGCGCAGCGGGGGCTACGAGGTGCTGCGCGCGGGCAGCTTGGGGGGGCGTAGCCTGGCCCGGCTGCCGGAGCTGCTGGCCGCGGGTACGGTGGAAGTGGTGCGGTTGCCGGCGGGAAGCCCGGCGGTTGGCAAGAGCTTGGCGGAACTGCGCTTGCGGGAGGAAACGGGGGCCAGTGTTTTGGGGGTGGTGCGCGGGCAGAAGCAAAAACCCAACCCGCCAGCCAATTTTCAGCTGGCCAGCGACGACCTGGTGATTCTCTTTGGCAGCCATGCGGAGGTAGATCGGGCCTTGAGCCTTTTGGCACCCCATGAGCAAGGGGAGTCCTCCCCGGGCTAGGCCGGCAAAGGCTCGCCGGGTACCATAGGGGCGGGAGGGTCCGGTGCGGAAGCTGCTGGTGGAAGCGAAGAGCCGCAAGCAGGGCTACGGCCAACACTGGCAACAGGTACTTTCGCAGCTGGAAGCGGAAGAGGCGCAGCTGCGGCAAGGAGGCGGCTCGCAAGCGGCAGCTCGCCAGAAAGGCCAGGGTAAGCTGCTAGCTCGAGAGCGGTTGGAGCTGCTCCTGGACCCTGGCACGCCCTTTTTGGAGCTGGGCCTGTGGGCCGGGTGGGGCATGTACGAGGCCTGGGGGGGTGCTCCCGCGGGCGGGGTGGTGACCGGAATCGGTACCGTCTCCGGCCGGCGTTGCGTGATCGTGGCCAACGACGCCACCGTCAAGGCCGGGGCTTGGTTCCCCGTCACCTGCAAGAAGATCCTGCGAGCGCAGGAAATAGCTTTGCAAAACCGTTTGCCCATCGTCTATGTGGTGGATTCGGCTGGCGTTTTTCTGCCTTTACAGGAGGAGATTTTTCCGGACAAGGAGCACTTTGGCCGCGTTTTCTACAACAACGCCCGCCTTTCTGCTGCCGGCATTTACCAAATCGCCGCCATCATGGGGCCTTGTGTGGCCGGGGGCGCCTACCTCCCCATCATGTCCGACGAGGCGCTGATCGTGGAAGGTACCGGCTCCATTTTTCTTGCCGGCCCCGCGCTAGTGCGCGCGGCCATTGGCGAGGCGGTGGACAGCGAGAGCCTGGGGGGTGCGGAGGTGCAGACCGACATTTCTATGGTGGTGGACGACCGCTTCCCCGACGATGCTTCCTGCTTGGCCGCCATTCGCTCGCGCTTGAGCCGGCTGGCCCGGCCTACCTTGGCCCCCCTGGACCGCGCCGAACAGCGCGAGCCCGCGGTGGACCCGGAAGGCATCCTCGAGGTTTTGCCCCCTGACCGTTCCAAGCCCTACGACACCTACGCCTTGCTCGCCCACCTTTTGGACGGTTCGGAGTTCGAGGAGTACAAGGCTACCTCCGGCCGCACGCTGGTGTGTGGGGAGGGGCGCATTGGCGGCTGGCCGGTGGGCATAGTGGCCAACCAGCGGGCGGTGGTAGCCCGGCGCCGGGGCCTTTCGCCCAGCGAGCAGGAAATGCAAATTGGCGGGGTGATTTACGCCGACGCCGCTGACAAGGCCGCCCGTTTCGTGGAGCTGATGAACCAAAAGGGCATCCCCTTGCTCTTTCTCCAGGACGTGACCGGTTTCATGGTGGGTAGCCGCGCCGAGCGGGAAGGCATCATTAAGGACGGGGCCAAGCTGGTGCACGTGGTGGCCAACAGCACTGTGGCCAAGATCACCATCATCGTGGGCAACTCCTTTGGCGCGGGCAACTACGCCCTGTGCGGCAAGGCTTACGACCCCCAGTTCATCTTTGCCTGGCCCTCGGCGCGTATTGCCGTCATGGGTGGGGAGCAGGCGGCTCAGACGCTTCTGCAACTTCAGGTGGGCAAGCGCCAGCTTTCCCGTGAGGAAAAGGAGCAGCTGCTGCAGGACATTAAAAGCCGCTACGAGGCCACCATGGACCCGCGCTTTGCCGCCGCGCGGTTATGGGTGGACGGCATCTTGGACCCTCGCCGCACTCGTGAGGTGGTGGCCTTCTGCTTGGAGGCTTGTGCCCACCGCGGCAGCTTTTCCGCCTACCGCTGGGGCGTGCTGCAAACCTAAGCTGGGCAGGCCTCAGTCCTCCTGCAGGCGCACGGTGACATCACCAACGCCGGTGGTCACAACCACCTGCGCCTGGCCGGGGCCTTGACCCTGGTAGCTTTCCGAAACGAAGCCGTGGCCGCGGGCCCTGCCCTCCGGCGTACGCACGCTGATGCTGCCCACGCCAGTGACCAGGCGCAGGCTGCCCACCTGGGGCCAGTGGCCGCGTATGTCCACATCGCCCACCCCGGCTTCCGCTTTGAGTGCACTACCAAAGCCTGCCACCGTCACGTCACCCACACCCACCCGCAAGGTCAGCTCCGCCTCCATGCCGCGGACGGACACGTCTCCCACGCCGGCTGTGACCTTGAGTCGGCATCCCTTGGGCACGCGCAGTTGCCAATCCTCCTCCACGGCCCTGCCGCCGGGCGGGCGCCCGGACAGGGACAGCTGCAGTGTGCGGCCACGGCGCCGCGCCTGCACCTCCAGCTTTTCCAGCTGCCAGCGCTTGCCCGTGGCCACCACCTGGGCTTCGATGTGCTGGTTTTCGCTGCCGGTGACGGTCACGTCGCCCGCCACCACCTCCACTTCCACCGCCTCAAGGTCCTCCGCCGGTTGCGAAAAGGAAAGGGCACGCTCGGCCGCGCTGGCCGAGGCGGTGATGAGCAGCAAGCTCCAGGCCCACCTCATGGCATCCTCCCAAGCCTTAAACGCGCAGGCCGAAGCGCGGGTTCGCGGTGTACCATGGGCTGTGGCCTCAAGCGCCTTCGCCGCCAAAAGGACCGTGCTGCTGGTGGCTTTGGCCTGCCAGCTGTTGGTGCTGCTGGGCGCCCTCTTCGGCTACTGGCAAAGCACCCGCTACGTGGAGTTTAGCCTCCAGCGCAGCGTGGAACACGCGGCGGCGCAGGCGTTGGCCCAGTGGTCGGTGCAGTTGCGGCTGCTATCCGAGCCGCTGGCCGGGCAGGAGGCGGACCGCGCCCACCTGCTGCCCATCCCCACCTTGGCGGACGCGCAGCTGCAGGCGCCGGAAAAACTGCCGCCAGGGCCAGCGAGGGCCTTGCCCGGGGCAGACGCCCTTTGGGTTGGGTGGCCGGCAGGCTTGTCCGGGGGGCTTTCGGGCGTGGCGTCCGTACGCGCCTTGCCCTCCTGCCGGCGCTGTCACCCCAGCTTCCAACCCGGCCAGGTGGTGGGCAGCTTGCGCTTCCGCGTGCCGACCCCCTTCCTCAGCAAACTGCTGGCAGCGCGGCGGCTGAACCTGCTGGCGCTGGTAAGCGCGGTGACGCTGGCGGCTTCGGCCGCCCTTTGGACAGTTACCAGCTTGGCACTTCGCCGCCGGCGGCGCCTGCAGGCGGAGGCGGAGGCCGCTCGCCAGGCCTTGGAAGCCTCGGAGGCTCGTTACCGCCTGCTGGTGGAGCACAGCTTGGTGGGCGTGTACCTCATCCAGGAGGACCGTTTCCTTTACTGCAACCCGCGCATGGCGGAAATGTTCGGCTACACCCCCGAGGAGGTGGTGAGGGAAAAGCGTGTGGGGGAGCTGGTGGCCCCGGAAGACCGCCTGCTGGTAGCGGAAAACCTGCGCAAGCGCTTTGCCGGCGAGGTGCAGGCCGTACGCTACCGCTTTACCGCCGTGAAGAAGGACGGCACGCGTTTTCCTGTGGAGGTGTTCGGTGCCCGCACGCTGTTGCCCTCGGGCCCGGCGGTGCTGGGCATGATCGTGGACAACTCTGCTGTGCAATGGGCTCAGCAGCTTTTGGAAACTGCCTACCGCGCGGCGGTGGCGCTGCCAGGGGAGGCCATTTTTCCGCAGGCAGCGCAGGCTCTCGCGGCGCTGCTGCAAATGCCGGCTGTGTTTGTCAGCCGGGTGGAAGGAGACACGCTCGCCGTGTTGGGTTCCTACGGCACCCTTCTGCACGCGCAGTTGCCACTTTTGGGCACGCCCTGCCAGCAGGTGGTGGCGGGTAAGCGGCCGGTGGAGATATCGCAGGGCACGCAAGTTTCGTACCAGGGACCGCCTTTCGTGCCCTTTGACCCGCAAAGCTACTTTGGCTACCCGCTGCTGGACCGGCAAGGGCAGGTGCTGGGGGTACTAGCGGCGGTGGATGTCCGTCCTCGCCAGCTGGAGGAGGTGGAGAGGCGGGTGCTGGAAATTTACGCCGTGCGCCTGGCGCGGGAGCTGGAAGAGCAAGCTTTATTGCAGCAGCAAAGGGAACTGGAGCAGCGCCTGGCAGCAAGCGAAAAGCTAGCCGCTTTGGGGGAGCTGGCCAGCGGCGTGGCCCACGATTTCAACAACGTGTTGGCCGGCATCCTAGCGGAAGCGGAGGTGCTGGCGCGGCAGCTGCCAGCGAGCCAGCAGGAGCAGGCTCAGCGCATCGTCCAGCTGGCGCAGCGAGGGGGAGAGGTGGTGCGCCGTATCCTGGCCCTTGCCCGTCCCCAAACCCCCGCCGAGCAGCTGGTGTCGGTGGAGCGGCTGGTGGCCGAGGCGGTAACGCTGGCGCAGCGCAGCTTTGGGCCCAAGCTGGCCATCCTCACGCAGGTGGAGCCGGGGCTGTTCGTCGGCGGGGATGCGGGCAACCTGCAGCAGGTGCTGCTTAACCTGCTCACCAACGCCCGCGACGCCATGCCCGAGGGTGGCAGCGTGCGGGTGCGGGCCCGCCGCCATGAGCAGCACGTGCTGCTGCAGGTGGAGGACGAGGGGGTGGGCATCCCGCCGGAGATGCTGCCCCGCGTGTTTGAGCCCTTCTTTACCACCAAGCCCCGTGGGCAGGGCACGGGCCTGGGGCTGACCACCGCCTTTCGCACGGTGGAAGCCCACGGAGGGCGCTTGGAGATTGCCTCCACCCCGGGCCAGGGGACCTGCGTGAGCGTGCTGCTGCCGGCCGCGGCACCGCCCATCGCCGGGGTGGACGTGCCCACTCCGCCGAGGGTAGGGATCCAGGCTCGGGTACTGCTGGTGGACGATGAGCCAGCCATCCTCGCGGCCCTTTCCAACTTGCTCGAGCAGGAAGGGTTCCAGGTGGCTGCCTTTCCCACCGCGGAGGAGGCCTGGGCCTGGGCGCAACGCGCCCAGCTGGAGGCGGCGGTACTGGACGTGCTGTTGCCGGGTATGAGCGGGGTGGAGCTGGCGCTCAAGCTGCTGAGCCTGCACCCGCAGCTGGCCTTGGTGTTTTCCTCCGGCCACGGCGTGGCCCAGCTGCCGCCAGAGCTGGCAAGTCACCCCAAGTTGGCTTTCCAGCAAAAACCCTACGCCGTGGCCGCCTTGGCACAGACCCTACACCAGCTTTTGGCTCGCCCTTAGGGCTCGGTCACGAAGGGGTTGCTGGCCCGCTCGGCGGCCACGGTGGTGGTCGGGCCGTGGCCGGGGTAAAGGACGGTGTGCCCAGGGAGCCGATAAACCACCTGTCGGATGCTGGCTTGCAAGGCTTCCCAGGAGCTGCCCCAAAGGTCGGTACGGCCCACGGAGCCGGCAAAGATCACATCTCCCACTACCGCCCAAGGCTGGCCGCGATCCTCACCCAGGAAGATTACGTGCCCGGGAGAGTGCCCCGGGCAGTGGCGCACCAGGAGCACCTCGCCCGCCAACGGCAGGCTCAAACCGTCAGCCAGATGGGCGTGGGCTTCCACCACCGGCGGGGGAGGAAAGCCGAAAAGCTGAGCTTGCATAGCCAGGTTTTCGTACAGCGGCAGGTCCTGCGGGTGCAACCACACGGGCGTGTCGGCAAAGGCCTCCAGCACCGCGGCCACCCCGTAGGCATGGTCCAGGTGAGCATGGGTCAGCAGCACCGCTGCCGGCTTCTTCCCGTGCCGCTGTAGCCACAGCACCACCTGCTCCGCATCGAAACCCGGGTCCACCACCCACACCTGGCTGCCCTCCTCGGGGCTCAGTACCAGGCAGTTTGCGGCAAAAGGTCCCAGGGTGAAGCTTGTGACCCTCACAAACCCAACACCTCGGCCAGCACCCGGGAAAGCAGTCGTCCCAGCTTTTCTCGCGCCTGTGCTCCCGCCTCCAGCACCTCTTCGTGGGTTAGGGGTCTTTGCGCCAGTCCAGCGGCGTAGTTGGTCACCAGGGAAAGCCCCAGCACGCGCAAGCCCATGTGACGGGCGGCAATCACCTCCTGTACCGTGGACATGCCCACCACCGTGCCGCCCAGCTGGCGCAGCATGCGCACCTCTGCTGGGGTTTCGAATGAGGGACCCAAAACGCCGGCGTAAACGCCCTCCAGGGCGGTAAAGCCTACCTCCTGCGCTGCCCGCAGCGCCAGCGCCCGTAGCGCCGGGTCGTAGGCGTCGGTCATGTCGGGGAATTGCGGCTCGCGCCAGGCGCCCCATGCACCCACCAAGGGGTTTGCGCCCTGCAGGTTAAGGTGGTCTGTGAGCACCACCAGTGAACCGGGGGCCACTTCCGGGCTCAAGGAGCCCGCAGCGTTGGTGAGGATGTAAGCGTGGGCGCCCAAGAGCCCGGCCAAGCGCGGGAGGGCAGCCACTTGGGCGGGACTGTAGCCCTGGTACAGGTGAAAGCGCCCGTTGAAGGCCAAGATGCCCTGACCACCAGCTACCCACAGGGAAAGGGAGGGGGTGTGGCCCAAAAGCTCCTGCACGGGAAAAGGGAAGATCTGGCTGTAGGGCAAATCGCAGGCCTTCTCCGCCCCGTTGATGTGAACGTCAATGCCCGAGCCGGCCACCACTGCCACCGGGCTGGAAACCCCGGCAAGCTCTTGGCGCACCTTCTCGGCTGCCGCCTGCAAATGGGAAGGTAAGAACTCCATAGGCCCCAAAGCATAGCCGAAAAATGCGCCTTTTGCCCCCGTTGGTAAAATCATTCCCTTCGCGCCTGGCGCGGAGGGGAGGCAGCAGTGGAACCAGTGGAGATCCTGCGCGCGCACCGTCGCGCCAAGCTGGAAAAGCTGCGCCAGCTGGGTTTGGACCCTTTCCCGGCCCGTTTTCCGATGGATGGGCGGGTGAGCGAGATTGCCGCTCGCTATGCCGCCTCTGATGCGGAGCAGCTGGAAAAGGAGAAACCGCGCGTGCGGGTGGGCGGCCGGGTAACGGCGGTGCGCCGCCATGGCAAGGCGGCTTTCTTCGATCTTTCCGATGGCGACGGGCGCCTGCAGGCCTACCTGCGTCAGGACCTAGTAGGGGCGGAGACCTTCCAGCTGCTGGACGTCCTCGACCTGGGTGACTACTGGGGGGTAGAAGGGGAGCTTTTCCGCACGCGCACCGGGGAGCTTTCGGTGCGGGTGGAGCGGCTTTCGGTGCTGGCCAAGGCCTTGGCCCCTTGGCCGGAGAAGTGGCACGGCTTGACCGACCGAGAGCAGCGGGCGCGCCAGCGCTACCTGGATCTCTTCACCAACCCCGATTCCCGCAAGATTTTTCTTCGGCGCACGGCCCTCATCCGCGAGGTGCGGGCTTTCTTGGACGAGCAGGGTTTCTTGGAGGTGGAAACGCCCATGATGCATCCCATCCCGGGGGGTGCCACTGCTCGGCCCTTCGTCACGCACCACAACGCCTTGGACTTGACGCTCTACCTGCGTATTGCCCCCGAGCTGTACCTCAAGCGCTTGGTGGTAGGCGGGTTGGAAAAGGTTTACGAGATCAACCGCAACTTCCGTAACGAGGGCATCTCCACCCAGCACAACCCTGAGTTCACCATGCTGGAGTTTTACTGGGCTTACGCTTCTTACCAGGACCTCATGGAGCTGACAGAAGTCCTGCTGGTGCGCTTGGCCGAGCGGGTGCTGGGCGGGACCCAGCTCACCTGGGCTGACACCACCATCTCCTTGGATCGCCCCTTCCGGCGCTTGAGCATGCGCGAGGCGGTGCTGAGCCACTCCCCGCTGAGCGAAGCGGATCTGGCAGACCCCCGGCGCCTGCGCCAAGCGGCGGTGCGGGCTGGTGTGGAGGGGGTGGAGGGCATGAGCGATGGCAAGGTACTGGCGGAGCTGTTTGAAAGGCTGGCCGAACCGCATCTAATCCAACCCACCTTCATCACCGATTTCCCCACCGACATTTCGCCCCTAGCCAAGCGCAAGCCGGACAATCCCGAGCTCACCGAGCGCTTCGAGCTTTACATCGGTGGCATGGAAGTGGCCAACGCCTTCTCCGAGCTCAACGACCCTGACGACCAGCGTCGGCGATTCGAGGAGCAGGTGCGCCGCGGCGGCGGCGTGGTGGACGAGGATTTTTTGCTGGCGCTAGAGCACGGCATGCCGCCCACTGCCGGTGAGGGCATCGGCATCGACCGGCTGGTCATGCTTTTCACCAATAGCCGCTCCATCCGCGACGTGATTCTCTTCCCCCTGCTGCGACCCAGGGAAGCGTAAAAAGGCTGCGTTCGCCAACCGGCACGACGTTGGCCCGTGCTAGGCTTTTTGCCGTGCGGGCCTTGGCCTTTATCATTGGGCGCTATCTTCTGGGCCTTTCCCGCCGCACCCACGTGGCGGTGGTGAGCGCCATTTCCTTCGTTGCCCTTAGCCTGGGGGCCATGGCGTTGGTGCTCACGTTGGCTTTGCTGGAGGGCTTCCAGGCGACCATCCGGCGGGAGCTGGCCACCAGTGGTCCCCATGCCCTCTTGTTGCCCACCGAGGGCGAGAAGCTACCCTCCGGCCCGTGGCTTGAGGAGTTGGCCGCCCGCCACCCTGCGCTTCGCTTTCGCAAGCTGGAGCAGGCCAGCGGCTGGGTGGTGCATTTGGGTGAGGCGGTGCCGGTAGTTTTTGAGGTGGTGCCGGGGCTTTCCCAGGTGGAGGCGGATCGGGTGGTGGCGGCAAAAGCTGCCTTGGGCGCAGGCGCTGAGGTAACGCTGGTGTCGCCCACACCGTTGCTCTCGCCTCTGGGGCCCGTACCGCGCCAAGCCAGGGTGAGGGTGGCACGGGTGGTGAGCGCGCCCGCTAGGGCGGAAAAAGGCACGCTGCACCTGCCGGAGACTCTGGGCCGAGAGCTCTTGCCCCAAGGCGGACGCGAACAGGTGCAGGTCTTCTGTATCCCGCCCCGGGACCCGCAGGAGAGCACTGCGGCCCTGGGCCACCTGCCCGCGGGGGTGCGGCTGGTGCCCTTCGGCCAGCTGCATCGGCCCCTGCTGGCCGCCTTGGCCTTGGAAAAGCTGCTCATCGGCTTGGCCGTATCCCTCATCCTGCTGGTGGCCAGCCTCAACTTGCTGTGTAACCTGACGATGTTGGCAGCGGAAAAACGCACAGACACCGCCATCCTCCAGGCCATGGGTTGGCCACCTTCGGCGGTGGGCCGGCTGTTTCGCGGGCTAGGCTTGGCCATCGGCCTTGTAGCTGGCCTGGCAGGAACGGGCTTTGGGTGGCTGGCCGCCACGATCCTGGACCGAACCCAAGCCATCCCTTTGCCGCGCGGGGTATTTGCCGTAAGCCACCTGCCTTTCGTGGTTACGCCACCCAGCCTGCTGTCGGTCTTGGCTGGTTCGCTGGTGGCCGCCTACCTGGCCTCGTTGGTGCCAGCGCGGGCAGCGGCGCACCAGCCGCTTTTGGAGGGGTTGCGCGGTGAGTGAGCCGGTAGTGGAGGCCAAGGAGCTTTGGAAGGGTTACGGCCAAGGGGAAAAGCGGGTGCAGGTGCTGCGCGGTTTTTCCCTGGAGGTGGCCGAGGGCGAGATGGTGGCGGTGGTGGGTCCCTCCGGCGTGGGCAAGACCACGCTGCTATACCTCTTGGGCCTGCTGGATACCCCAGATGCGGGCGAGGTGCGGCTTTTTGGTCAAGGGACGGCGGGCCTTTCCCCGCTGGAGCGCGCCAAGCTGCGCAACCGTGCCCTGGGATTTGTCTTCCAAAACCACCTGCTGCTCGCGGATTTTACCTTGGAGGAAAACGTGGCCATGCCGCTTCTTTTGGCTGGGGTAAAAGCGGCGGAAGCGCGAGCTCGCGCTCGCCAGCTGCTGGCCCAGCTAGGCTTGGCCAGGCGCATGCCCCATTTTCCCCACCAGCTTTCTGGCGGCGAACAGCAGCGGGGGGCGGTGGCTCGCGCCCTCGCCTGCCAACCCAAGGTGCTACTGCTGGACGAGCCCACGGGCAACTTGGATGCCCAGACGGCCCAGCGCCTGTTCGAGCTTTTGTGGCAACTGCATTTGAGCCAGGGGCTCACCAGTGTTATCGTCACTCATAACGAGGTCCTGGCGCGGCGGTGCCATCGGGTGGTGCACCTGCTGCCAGGGGAGGCCTGCTGATGCTGGAGAACTTCACCGACCGAGCTCGGCGCACGCTCTTTTTCGCCCGCTATGAAGCAGCACGGGCCGGCTCCCCCGCCATTGAGTCGGAGCATCTGCTGTTGGGGCTGTTGCGCGAGGGGGACGAGGTGGTGGAGCAGCTGTTGGGCCGCTTCGGGGTGGATCCCCGCGTGCTGCAGCACGAGCTGGGTGGTGGGGGACGGCGGGAAGCGGTCGCTGCAGGCGATCTGCCCCTTTCGGAGGAGGGTCGGCGCATCGTGCTCATGGCCGCTCACGAGGCGGAGGTGGCGGGTCAGCTCGGGGTGGGTAACGAGCATATTTTTCTCGGCATCCTGCGGCTGGAGACGTGCCTGGCGGCGCGCATGCTGCAAGCCCACGGCATCACCCTCTTTGCTGCCCGCGAGGAGCTGGCGGACATCGTCCAGGAACGGGAAACCAGGCGTGGCAAGAAGGAGCTCACCGCCTTGGCTGAGTTTGCCCGCGACCTCACCGAGTACGCCGCCTCGGGGAGCTTTGATCCCTTGGTCGGGCGCGAGGAGGAAGTGGATCGCATCGTGCAGATCCTGTTGCGCCGCACCAAGAACAACCCGGTGCTGTTGGGTGAGCCGGGGGTGGGCAAGACCGCCATCGTGGAAGGCTTGGCGCAGCGCATCGTCTCCGGCCGGGTCCCGGTGCAGCTGGCCGACCGCCGCATCTTTGCTTTGGACCTCACCTTGGTGGTGGCCGGGACCAAATACCGTGGGCAGTTTGAGGAGCGCCTCAAGGCTATCCTCAAGGAGCTTAAGGAAAACCCGGAAATCATCATCTTCATTGATGAGCTGCATGTGCTTATCGGCGCCGGCTCGGCAGAGGGCTCGCTGGATGCGGCCAACATCTTAAAGCCAGCCCTTTCCCGCGGGGAAATAACCTGCGTTGGCGCTACCACCTTGAAGGAGTACCGCAAGTACATAGAAAAGGACCGCTCCTTGTCTCGCCGCTTCCAGCCGGTGGTGGTGCAGCCGCCGGATGAGGCCACCACCGTGCGCATCTTGGAGGGGGTCAAGGAACGCTACGAGCGCTACCACCACGTGACTTACTCAGCCCAGGTGGTGGAGGCGGCGGTGCGCCTTTCCGGGCGCTTCATCACGGACCGCTTTTTTCCCGACAAGGCCATTGACGTTTTGGACGAGGCCGGAGCCCGAGTCAAGCTACGGCGGGCGGCCACCAGCGAACAGGTGCGAGCTCTGCAAGCGGAGGCTACACGGCTGGCACGCGAGCTGAAGCGAGCGGTGGCCAGCAAGGACTTCGAGGGGGCGGTGACCCTGCGCGAGCGGGAGGGGGCGTTGCGGGCCGAAATCAAGCGCTTGATGCAGCTCTCGCCTGCCAGTGCGCCTCCCAGCCCGGTGACGGTGGCTGACGTGGAGGAAGTGGTGGCCTCCTGGAGCGGGGTGCCGATCACCGAGCTGCGCCAAGAGGAAGCGGAACGGTTGGCCAACATGGAAAAAATCCTGGGAAGCCGGGTGGTGGGCCAAGAGGAGGCCATTGCCACCATTTCCCGCGCTATCCGCCGGGCACGCTTGGGGGTGGCCAGCGGGCAGCGACCCATCGGGTCGTTCCTCTTCCTGGGTCCCTCGGGGGTGGGTAAGACCGAAGTGGCGCGACAGCTGGCGCGTTTTTTGTTCCACTCGGAAAAGGCCCTCCTGCGCTTCGACATGTCCGAGTACATGGAAAAGCATGCGGTTTCCCGCTTGATCGGTTCGCCGCCAGGTTACGTGGGTTACGAGGAGGGCGGACAGCTCACCGAGCGCGTGCGGCAAAAACCCTACTCGGTTGTGCTGTTCGATGAGGTCGAGAAGGCTCACCCCGAGGTGGCCCATCTCTTGCTTCAGATCCTGGATGACGGCGTGCTCACCGATGCCTTCGGTGACCAGGTGAACTTCAAGAACACCCTGATCATCCTCACCTCCAATTTGGGCACGCGCGAGCTGATGGCGGCCAGGAACGTGGGCTTTGGCGAGGGCGCTGCCGTGCTTGCCTACGAGCAGCTTAAAGAAACGGTCCTACTGGAGCTCAAGCGGTTTTTCCCGCCGGAGTTTCTCAACCGCCTGGACGATGTGGTGGTTTTCCACCCCTTGAGGGAGGAGCAGCTGCACGCGGTGGCGCGGCTGCTGCTGCGGGACCTGCAGGAACACCTGCTGACCCAAGGGGTGAAGTTGGAGCTGGCGGAAGGGGTGGCTGAGTGGTTGGTGGCGCACGCCGGCTTGCACCCGTCCTCGGGGGCGCGCCCCCTGCGGCGGGCGGTGCAGCGCTTTGTGGAGGACGCTGTATCCGACCACCTCATCGGCCACGGCGGTCGTGCCGACGGGCCCCTGGTGGTTCGGGTCAAGGGGGAGGGGTTGGTGGTGGAAAGCGCGAAGGAGGCACTGTGCGAGGCCTGAACGTAGGGTTCTTGCTGCTTCTTTGGGGGGTCCAGCTGGCGGCCGAGCAGGTCACGGTGAAGGACGTGGAGGTGGTGGGTGGCACCACCATTGACGCGGAAACGGTGGAGTATTACCTGGGGGTGGCTGCCGGAGACCCCTTCGATGAGCAAACCATCAGAAAGAACTTCCGCCGCTTTTGGGAATCGGGCCTTTTGGAGGACCTCAAGGTGGAGGTGGAAAAGCTTCCCGACGGCAACGTGAAGCTCATCGTCACCGTCAAGGAGCGGGCTAAGGTGAGCGAGTACGAGTTCAAGGGCAACAAGAAGCTTTCCACCTCCACGCTCAAGGAAAAACTGGACACCACTGGAATTTCTTTGCGTCGCAACGTGCCCTTACGCCAGTCGGAGCTAAATCGCATCCGCCGCACCCTGGTGGAAGAGTACGCCAAGGAAGGTTATCTCTCGGCCAGCGTGGAGCCGGTATTGGAAAGCGTGGGCTCTAACACGGTCAAAGTCACCTTCCTCATTGACGAGGGCGCCAAGGTGCGCATCGAGGAGATCCGCTTCGAAGGTAACCACGTCTTTTCTGATGCCCGTCTTCGTCGGGCAATGAAGAAAATCAAAGAGCGCACTTGGCTGCGGCCCTGGGGAAAGAAGATCATTTGGTCGCAGGAAAACTGGGGGGAGGATTCGGAAAACCTGAAGAAGCTGTATCTCAACCACGGGTACAAGGACGTGGTTATTGGCGAGCCGCGGGTGGAGCTGGTGGCCAAAAACCCCAACGCACCCACGCAGGCCAAGAAGAAATTCGTCACCGTGGTGACCATTCCGGTGCAGGAGGGGCGTCAGTACCGCATGGCCAGCCTCAAACTGGAGGGTGCCACCGTCTTCACCGAGGAAAAGCTGCGCAAGCTGTACGAGGTCAAGCTGGGTGAGGTTTACAACTACTCCCAGGTGGAGGCGGGCAACGAGGCCGTGCGCAACCTTTACCAGTCCCGTGGGTACATTTACGCCTACACCAGCCAGTCCCTTTTGGCGCGGGAAGGGAGCGACGAGGTGGATGTGGTGGTCCACATGTACGAGGGCGACCGTTGGCGCCTGGGGAGGTTGGAGTTTTCCGGCAACACCAAAACGCAGGATAAGGTTTTGCGGCGCGAGTTTCGCTTATTCGAAGGCGATTGGATGAACATGACCGCCTTCAAGCGCTCGGTGTTCAAGGTCAACCAGCTGGGGTACTTTAAGCTCACCGAAGACCCGGTGGCCTTTGACTTCGACCAAGAGCGCAAGCTGGTGAACGTCACCATTAAGGGGCAGGAGGTGGGGCGCACCGACATTCAGTTTGGGGCCGGCTACTCGGAGCTGGACCGCTTTTTCGTGCAGTTCATGTTCAACACCCGCAACTTCCTCGGCCGGGGTGAGAGCCTGGGTGTGGCGGTGCAATCGGGCACGCGAGCCGATACGTACTCCCTTTCCTTCACCGAACCCTACTTCCTCGACCGGCGCATGTTCATTGGTGGGTCAGTTTACAAGACCAGTTACGACCTGCTTTCACAGCAGCGGGATGCCAAGGGGCTTTCTGCCACTTTGGGCGTGAGCGTGGGCGACTTTGGGACCTTTTCCCTTTCCTACGGCTATGAGGACGTATTTGCCAAGTTTGCCGTGGTGCGCACGGTGCCCGCTGGCGGCGAACCGCGCGGACCCCACCGGCGACCCCTTCCGCCCCCCTACCCCGACGTCCCTGCCCCCGCCCTGTACTTTGAGGAGGCCACCGGGGTCACCTCGGCCTTCACCCCTGCCTATGGCTACGACTCCCGTGATGACCCGTTCGACCCCAACGAGGGCGTGAGCACCTTCACCCGCATCCGCACCGCAGGGGGTTTTCTGGGTGGCGATTTCAACTATGTGCGCCCGGAGGCGGGCTTTTCCCTGTTCAAGCCCTTAAGCCGCCGGGTAATCCTGGCCGCCAACCTGGAGGGGGGGTGGATTCGGCCCTTCGGCGGCTCCCGCATTCCCCTTTACGATCGCTACTTCCTCGGCGGGGAGCGGTCGCTACGCGGGTTTTCCTATTACTCGGTGGTGCCGCGCAAAGCTAACGGAGACTTTTTCCTCACTCCCAACGGCTCGCGCATGGGTGGGGACCGGTACCTGCAGCTGAACCTGGAGTACCAAATCAAGCTCGGAGGGCCTCTCAAGCTCATCTTTTTCACCGACATCGGCAACACCTGGCACGAGCTGCAGGGCTGGCAGCTGGGGCTTCTGCGCTACTCGGCGGGAGCGGAGCTGCGCATCACCTTGCCCATATTCCAGGCGCCTCTGCGCTTCATTTACGGCGTGAACCTCAAGCCCTTCCCCGACGAGAAGCGCACCGACTTCCAGTTCTCCATCGGCTCGACCTTTTAGTGCCTGACTCAACCTTTTGCCCTTGCGGGCGTAGGAGGCCTGCGGAGGTGACCATGAAGCGTTTGTTGACCTTGGCCACGGTGGTGCTGGTTGGCTCGGGTTCTGCGTGGGCGCAAACCAAGCTGTTGCGCTTCCCGGACGTTCATGGGGAGGAAGTGGTATTCACCTACGCCGGCGACCTGTGGAAGGCGACCATTCGCGGGGGCGTGGCCGTGAGGCTTACCGCCCATCCGGGGCAGGAGCTGTTCGCCAAGTTCTCCCCCGACGGGCGGTGGATTGCCTTCACGGGCCAGTACGACGGGGACGAGCAGGTCTACGTCATGCCTTCGGTGGGCGGCGAACCGCGGCAGCTTACCTTTTACCCCGCTCGCGGCCCGCTGGCGCCTCGGCACGGCTACGACAATCAGGTTTACGGTTGGACGACAGACGGCAGCGCCATTCTCTTCCGTTCCTTCCGCGATGCCGATGGTGGCCGCACCGAAACCGCCTTGTACACCGTTAAGCTGGCTGGTGGGCTGCCGGCCAAGCTCCCCATGCCCACCGCCGGTGCCGGGGATTTCGCTCCCGATGGCACGCGCATGGTGTACTCACCACTTTTCCGCGACTTCCGTACCTGGAAACGCTACCGAGGCGGCTGGGCCCAGGATCTGTACATCGTGGATTTGGCCACGCTTAAGCTGTCGCCGGTCTCGCCTAGCCCGGGCACCGAGCGGGACCCGATGTGGATTGGAGACAAGATTTACTTTGTTTCCGACCGTGATGGCACGCTCAACGTGTACCGTTTCGACCCTGCCACTGGCCACACCGAGCAGCTGACACACTCCACCACCTGGGATGTGCGGTGGGCCTCCAGCGACAACCAGCGGTACATCGTTTACGAGTTTGGCGGCGAGCTGCGCCTTTACGACACGACCACGGGCGAAGACCGGGCCATCCCCATTATGGTTCCGGACGACGGCTTGGCAGCCAGGCCTTCCTGGTACCCCGCCGACAAAAACGTGGAGGATTTCCAGCTGAGCCCGGGGGGTGAGCGGGCGCTGTTTGTGGCGCGCGGTGACGTTTTCACCGTGCCGGTGGAAAAAGGCCCTACCCGTAACCTCACTCAAAGTTCCGGTGCGCACGACAAGCACGCCCGTTGGTCGCCCGATGGTCGCTGGGTTGCCTTTGTCTCCGACGCCAGCGGCGAGGAGCAGGTCTACCTGGTCCCGCAGGATGGTTCGGACAAGCCGGTGCAGCTGACCGACGGCCTGGAGGCCATGCTCTACGCGCCCGAGTGGTCACCCACCGGCTCCCACCTTGCCTTTGCCGACAAGGATGGCAAGGTTTACCTCTTGGATGTGGCGAAAAAGAGCTTCAAGCTGATTGCCCAGGACCGGTTCTCTCGCGTGCGGGATTACACCTTTTCTCCTGACGGTATGTTCCTCGCCTTTTCGCTGGCGGACGTCAACGAAACGCGCTCGATTTACATTTACTCCCTGCGCGAGGACACGTTGATCCGTGTTACCGATGAGCTGTTCGATGAGTTTGCCCCCGCTTGGGATCCGGAGGGACGGTACCTTTACTTCCTTTCCGATCGCGAGTTCACACCGCAAATTTCTCAAGTGGAATGGAACTTCGCCGGCAACCGCATGACCAAGATATACGCCCTAGTGCTGGCGAAAGATGGCAAGCACCCATTCCCGCCCGAGTCCGATGAGGTGAAAGCCAACGAACCCAGCGCCAATCAAGACAAGGAAGGGGAAAAAAGCGCAAAAACACCAGAAGAGAAGCCGAAAGAAAAGAAGCTACCGAAGGTTGTGATTGATTTCGAGGGGTTGAGCCAGCGCGTGGTACCTGTGCCTCTTGATGGGGAAAACTATGGCGATTTATCCGCTACCAAGGAGTACCTCGTTTATGTGAAAAGGGGGGCACCCTTTTACGGCCGAAATTCCTATGCCAAACCGGGCCTTTACCTGTTCGACCTGAAAAAACGCGAGGAGTCCCTCCTTGTGGGTGACATTGAGGGCTATGCCCTGTCGGCGGACGGCAAGAAGGTGCTGGTGGCGCAACAGCGAAGCTACAAAGCCTACGACGTCAAGCCCAAGGCCACGGACGCAAAGACCGTCTCGCTCAAGGATGTGAAGGTCCTGCGTATTCCCCGGGAGGAATGGGCGGAGATTTTCCGCGAGGTTTGGCGCCGCTACCGCGACTTCTTCTACGTTCGCAACATGCACGGCTACGATTGGAAGGCCATCGGCCAGCAGTACGAGAAGCTGCTGCCCTTCGTCAAGCACCGCAGCGATTTGACCTACCTTTTGGGAGAAATGGTGTCCGAGCTGAACGTGGGCCACGCGTACATTGGCGAAGGCGATTTGCAAATCCCTGAACGCCCGCAAGTGGCGCTACCCGGTGCCCGCTTCGTGCTGGACGAAAAGGCTGGACGCTACCGCATTGCCAAAATCTTCCGCGGCGACCCCTTCGATGAAAAGTACCGCGCGCCGCTGGCCGAGGTGGGCGTGGAGGCGAGGGAAGGAGATTACGTGTTGGCGGTGGACGGACGAGAGCTGAAAGCCACCGACAATATCTATCAGCTGCTGCAGCACAAGAAGGACCCGGTGACCCTCACCCTGTCGGACAAGCCCAACTTCGAGGGCGCGCGCAAGGTAACCTATAGGCCCATCTTCGACGAGTCGAACCTGCTTTACTACGAGTGGGTGCGGGAAAACCGACAAAAGGTGGCGGCGGCCAGCCAAGGGCGCATTGGTTATTTGCACATTCCGGATATGGGTGCCGATGGTATTTACGAGTTCATCAAGTGGTACTACCCACAGATTCGCAAGGAAGGGCTGATCGTGGATGTGCGCTCCAACGGCGGGGGTAACGTGTCCCAGTGGATCATTGAGCGCTTGGACAACACACTTTTGGGCACGCGCTTCGGCAACCGTGGCGAGCAGGCTCGAACCTACCCTTATACCGTCTTTCACGGTCACTTGGCCTGCCTTTTAAACGAGACCTCCGCTTCCGACGGGGATATTTTCCCCCACATGTTCCGCAAAGCGGGGTTGGGGCCCCTCATCGGCAAGCGCTCCTGGGGTGGGGTGGTGGGTATCTCTTCCCACGGTCCCCTACTTGACGGTGGGCAGGTGTTCGTGCCCGAGCAGGGTACCAACGACGTGGACGGCTCATGGATCATCGAAGGGCACGGCGTGGATCCGGATATCGAGGTCGACCACGACCCCGCCGCGATCCATGCCGGGCGCGACCCGCAGCTCGAGCGCGCTATTGCCTACCTGCTGGAGAAAATTCAAAAGGAGCCTCGCCGTTTGCCGGTGCGGCCGCCGGACCCGGTCAAGACCAAGTAAGAGGTCGCGGGTAGTTTGACGAGGGGCGGTGAAAACCGCCCCTTTTTACCCGGCTCACCTTTCAGGCCAGCATGAACTGTGCCAATTTTGCTTCGCATGTCATGCTATTGCAATCGACTTGTGTCCAGCCTATATTGTTTCACGGCCACTTGGTGGCCGGAGGAAAGGGGGGTCAGCCATGGCAATGCTGCAATGCGGTTTGGCTTTGTTGGCTTCGGGTGCGGTGTTGGTGGGAAGCCAAAGCACACCTTCTCGCCACCTGGCACCCAGCAGCCCCGCACCCAATTACAGCGCCCAGCACCTGGAGGCATACCTGAGCCCGCAACAAGTGGAGTACATTCGCCCGGGCCTCAAGATCACCCTCAACAGCATTACCATTCCTGAAGACCGCCGGCCGGTGGTGGACGTTTCCTTCGTGGATGACATGGACCAACCTCTGGACCGGGCGGGGAAGGTAACCCCCGGTGCCATTTCCATGAGCTTCGTGCTCGCCTATTACAACCCGGAGGCACGCGACTACGTGGCGTACACCACGCGCACGCAAACCAGCCCAATTACCGGCCAAAGCGCGGTGCAGTCGTCCGCCGACTCGGGTGGAACCTGGGAGGATTTGGGCCTCGGGCGCGCCCGCTACCGCTTCCGCACTGCCCTGCCCGAGGGATTTGACGGCTCTAAAACGCACACCCTGGGCATTTACGCCACCCGCGACCTCAGCAGCATCTTGGGTAAGAACTACTACGCCAACGTGCTGCACGATTTCCGGCCCGATGGCCAGGGTGTGACGGCCAAGTGGGAGGGCTTTGCCACCGCCACCTGCAACACCTGCCATGACCCGCTTCAAGCCCACGGTGGCGCCCGGCGAGAGGTGAAGCTGTGCGTGCTGTGTCACAACGCCACCCAGTCGGTGGATCCGGATACGGGGAACAAAGTGGAGTTCCGCGAGATGGTTCACAAGATCCACAGGGGTCGCGACTTGCCCAGCGTGCAGGCGGGCCGTCCGTACCGGATTATTGGCTTCAACCAGAGCGTCCACGACTACTCCACCGTGGCCTTCCCCCAGGACATCCGCAACTGCGCCACCTGCCACCAGGGCACGTCGGAAGCCCACGTTTGGTTCACCCGGCCTTCCCGCGCCGCCTGCGGCTCATGCCACGACAACGTGAACTGGGAGACGGGCGAAGGCCATGCTGCCGGCCCGCAAGCTAACGATCGGGCCTGCGCATCCTGCCACTTGCCAGAAGGCGAGTCCGAGTTCGACGTGTCCATCACGGGGGCGCATACCATCCCCACCAAGTCGCGCCAGCTGCGCGGCTTGAAGATGGAAATCCTGGCGGTGACCAACGCCGCACCAGGGCAAAAGCCCACCGTCACCTTCCGCCTCACCAACTTGGACGATGGCAGCGTGGTGGCTCCCGCTTCCCTCAACAGCTTAAACCTGCACTTGGGTGGGCCTACTAACGACTACGCCAGCTACGTCACCGAAAGCGCCCGAGGTGCGAGCTTCAACGGCGATACGGCGGTCTACACCTTTAACTACGCCTTGCCGGAAGACGCCCAGGGCACCTGGACGGTGACGGCCGATGCCTACCGCAACGTCACCATCGACAACCACACGGAAACCGGCCTCACCCTGCGGGAGGCGGCTCAAAACCCCGTGTACTCCGTGGCGGTGACCGACTCCCAGCCGCAGCCGCGGCGGGTGGTTGTGGACCTGGCCAAGTGCAACACCTGTCACAACCTTCTCGCCTTGCACGGCGGCCAGCGCTTCAAGACCGAAGAGTGCGTCGTCTGCCACAACCCCAACAAGGACGACCGCGGCCGTCGGCCGGCGGACAAGCAGCCCCCCGAGTCGGTGGACTTCCGCTACCTGATCCACAAGGTCCACCGCGGCGAGGCGTTGACGCGCGAGTTCACCGTCTACGGTTTCGGCAACGTACCCCACACCTACAACGAGGTGCGCTTCCCCGGTGATCTGCGCAACTGCCAAACCTGCCACAAGCCGGGAACCTACCACCTGCCCCTGGGTCAGGACCGGTTGCCCGTGCAAACCCCGCGCGATTTCTACTCGCCGTTAAAGCCCGAGTCGGCGGCCTGCCTCTCCTGCCACGACACCGCCTACGCCGCGGCCCACGCGTACGTGAACACTGCCCCCTTTGCCGAGGCCTGCGCCGCTTGCCACGGCAACAACGCGGAGTTCTCGGTGGACAAGGTGCACGCCAGGTGAGTATGAGGGCGGGCTTCGGCCTGCCCTTGCGCTTCGTGGAAAGGTGAGGACGATGAAGACCGCCATTGCAACCCTTTTCGGCTTGACTGTTTGGTTGGTAGCTGCCAGCGCCGGCGCGCAAGCTTTCGCCCCCTGTGGCCGCTGCCACGAGGACGTGGCGAAGGCGTTTGCCTCCAACCCTCACGCCTTGGACAAGGGGGAAGAGGCTGCCAGCTGCCAATCCTGCCATGGAGATGGGGAGGAGCATGCGGCCAGCGGCGACCCGAGCCTCATCCACATCCCCCAGGGCGTGGCGGGCGCCAGCACCTGCTTGAGCTGCCACGGCGGCCGGGAGGGCTTCGCCCACGCCGCTTCTGGCCCCCACCTGCGCAGCGGTATAGGCTGCGAGACCTGCCACCGCATCCACCAAGCCCAAGAGCGGCACCTGCTCAAGGCTGAGCCCCATCAGCTTTGCGCCCCCTGTCATCAGACCGTTTTCGGCCAGCTGCGCAAACCCTTTGCGCACAAGCTGGAGCGGCGGGGCGCGATGGAATGCGTGAGCTGCCACAACCCGCACGGCGGGGCGGAAGAGCAGAGCCTCAAGCAAACCCGCAGCGGAGAGCTGGTTTGTGTTTCCTGTCATCTGGAGACGCGGGGGCCCTTCGTTTTCGAACACGGGGCCTTGGCCGTGGGGAACTGCATGAGCTGCCACCAGGCCCATGGTTCCTCCAACCCCAAACAGCTGGTGCGCGCACAGGTGGACCGCCTTTGCCTGGAGTGTCACAGCAGCGTGGGTAATCCGGGTTTGGGCTCGCAACCTCCGTCGTTCCACGATTTGCGCAGCCCCCGCTACCGGAACTGCACCACCTGCCACGTGGCCATTCACGGCTCCAACAGCTCGCCGCTGTTCCTGCGATAGGAGGGTGCCATGGTACGCACACGTTTTGTGCTTTCGCTGGGAGTGCTGGCGGCGACGGTGGCGGCGCAAGAGGCAAACGTGCAGCTTTCCCTGGGTTACCAATGGGTAACCCTTTCCGGCAGTAACCAGACCTACCGCAGCCAGGTCGATGAGGATGACGGCCTGGTACTGGACCAACTGCGCCTGCGCCTGAACAAGGGGGAGCTTTACGACAGCTTGTTTCTTTCCGCCTCAGGCTTTGGCGGGGCCCCTTCGGGGCGCTTGTTTGTCTCGGCGCAAAAAGGCGGGCGCTACCGTCTGAGCCTGGGCTACCAACGGGCCCGTCTGGTTTCCAGCCTCCTGGATTTCGCCAACCCGCTGCAGGGAAAGGGGATCTTTCCCGGTCAACACCAACGGGACGGCCTCTTGGACGCGTTCAACCTCAACGTGGAGCTCTTCCCCAACAAAGCGGTCACCCCCATCTTCGCCTACAGCTATGCCCGCGAGCGTAGCCGCGGGACCACCACCATTCATTTGGGACAAGACGAGTTTTTGCTGGCAGGGGGGAGCTTTGCCCGCAGCCACGACTTCCAGGCGGGGGTTGGGATTCACCTGGGTTTCCTGGATGCCACCCTTGTGCAGGGCTGGCGCAGCCAAAAGGGCTCCACCGGCTTTTCCCTCTTCCCCGGAGCGGGCGCGGGCAACAACTCGCGCCCCGTATTGGATCGCGATGTGCGCCTGTCCTCCTACAGCCGTACCACCAGCCTGGAAACGGACGCCCCGTACACCACCGCCACCGTGCGCGCACAACCCTGGCGTTTTCTGCGCCTTTCCGGTCGGTACCTGTGGCAGGACCCGGAGGCGCGTGACCGCGTGAGCGAGCAAGCGGCCGGCAGCCTGGCTTCCTTCAAGCTCCAGGGTTTCTTCCAGGGTCTAAGCGAAGCCGGCCTGGCCAAGGCTACCGCACCCAGTTGGCGCGGCGAGGGCCGGGTGGAGCTGGACTTGCCGGCGGGCTTCCTGCTTTCCGCAGGTTACAGCCAGCGGCATCGTGAGCTTTCCGGCTGGGCCCTGGTCCAGGACGTCTACCTGGCCGCTGTGGGTTTTTCTGGCGGCCAGCAGGCGGACGTCACCAAGTTACTTTCCGCCCGCACCGCGCTGGAGCGCGACGAAAAGGAACGCCTTGGCACCCTCACGTCGCCGTCCTTCGGACCCATCAAGCTGTGGGCCAGCTTCGGCACCGTGGACCAGGAAGTGAGCGTTTCCCCTGATGCCAGCGAGATCGTGGTACCGGGCAATCAAGCAGGGCGCTTCCAGCGGCAGGTGGACCGTCTGGCCGCTGGTCTGGCGTTCAAGACCGGCCCCTTGGCCATCCACGCGGATTACCGGCAGGACGAGGCCGATCGGGTCATCCTGCGCACTGACGTCACTGAACTTGAGCGCTTGCGCGCCCGCGCCTCGCTGCAGCTTTCCTGGTTGGAGCTGGGCTTTGCCGGGGAGAAGGTGGATGCCAACAACCGCGTGCCCGGCAACACCTACGACGTGGAAAGCAAGGACTGGACCGCGGAGGTACGGTTGGGCCCCTTCCAAGGTTTGGAGCTGCGCGGCGCCTACGGCCGGTTCCAAACCGACTCGGCTATCCTGGTGCGTCGCCCGGAAACCTTCCAGGTGGAACCCTCCCTTTACGCCGAAGACGGCACCCTTAGGGAGGGCGGGGTGACCCTCCGGCACGGTGGGCTGGCCGCAGAACTGGGCTACTCCCAGGTGGAAGCCAGTGGCAGTCGCGGCTACGACTTTTCGCGTGCTTTCGCCCGACTGGACGTGCCCCTGGCCCAGGGCCTGGGCCTGGGCTTCGAGGCAGCGGAGTACCAATACGAGCAGCCAGCGCTTTCCTTAGCTAATTACACCGCCAAGCGCTACCTTTTTCTGCTCCGCTACCAAAAGTAGGGCCCCATCTTTGCTTCTTTAGTCAACCCGCGCCGAGAGCGCGGGTTTTTTGTGGCGGAAAAACGTTGGCCGCTCGCGAGCTGTCTTTCCCCTCACGTTTCGCCGAGGGCTGTGGGCCCTACTCTACTGCCCGAGCGGGCTAAGCTCAGCCTTCCCCGAACCTTGCCAGCAGCCAGGATAGAAGCTGCTCAGCTCACCGTGCGGGCGAATGGAGGCCTCCTCTTTTTGGCGACGTCGGCGGGGGCCAACGACCGGTGAGACGGTGCCCAGAACAAAAGGGGCTTGCCTGGCAGTGAGGAAGGCCTTAGACTGAAACCCAGAAAAAGGGAGGTGAACCATGGCAAGCGCACCCCCGCCGGTTCCGCCGGCACCACCCGCAGCACCGGCCACCGTGGCGCCGCGAAAGAAAACCAGCCCCTGGGTGTGGGTAGCTGTCGGCTGCGGTGGGCTGCTGGTCATCATCACGCTGGTAATCGCGATTACTAGCTTGTGGGTTTTCAAGAAGGGCAAGGAGTTCGTGCACACGGCGGAGAAAAACCCGGCGGTGGCAGCCGCCAAGCTGATCGTCGCCGCCGACCCCGAGCTGGAGCTCGTAGAGGCGGATGAGGACTCAGGGACGGTGACCATCCGTAACAAGAAGACGGGTGAGACGCTCACCCTGGACGCGAAGGAGGTGCAGAAGGGCAAGCTGAGCTTCCACACGGACAAGGGCGAGGAGCTGCGCTTTGAAGGGGGCGAGCAGGAGGGGTCGTTCAAGATCTCCTCAAAAGAGGGCGAGCTGACTTTCGGCTCCAACCCATCCCTCCCTTCCTGGGTGCCGCTGCCCACAGGGGCCAAACCGGTGGGCGCGTTTGCTGCCAGCGGCGAAGGCGGGGAGCACGGAGGGGCCAGCTTCGAAAGCAACGAGAGCCCGGCAGATTTGCTCCGCTTTTACGAGACGGCTTTAAAGGGTGCGAAGTTTTCGCCTTCGGTGTCGCGCTTCGAGCAAGACGGCAAGGTGGTGGGCGGCCTGGTCAGCGGCGAACATGCGGACGGCCGCAAGCTTTCGGTGACGGTGGCCAGCGAGAAGGACAAGACCACGGTGGCACTGGCGTACGAGCGCCGGCGGTCTCAATGAAGGAGCATGGCCACGGCCACCACCGCCGCCACACCCAAAGCGGTGGCTAGCACGTCGCGTTTGCGGCAGGTAGGTGTGCTTAGCGAGGGAATCAGGTCGCTGGCACCCAAGTAAAGGAAAAAGCCAGCGAGGCTCAGGAGGAGGACGCCTACCAGGCCCTCAGGAACGGGCAGCAGGGAGCCGAGAACAAATCCCAGCACCAGCAGCAAGGCGTTGGCCAAAAGCAGGCGGGTGGCTTGCTTGGGCGGGTGGTGATGAGCTAACACCAGGGTCACGCTGGTCAGGCCGTCCCCCAGCTTGTGGGCCGACAAGGCCAGCGACACCGCCAAAGCAGCACTGAGGCTTTGGCGCGAAGCGGCGGCCAAGGCCACCCCGTCCAAAGCTGAGTGGACCAGCAATCCCAGGGCGCCGTGCAGGGCTAGGGGCGGGTGGACGTGTTCCTCGGGAGGGCAGCACTCCTCCATGCGGTGGGGATGGGGGTGGAGGATGTGCAGCTTGTCGGCGGCCATGGTGGCCACGAAGCTGGCCAGCACCACGGCCAGGGCTCGGTGGGGATCGCTGCTGGCGCCCAGGCCCTCAGGAATGAGCTCCCCCAACGCCAGACCCACCAGCGTGCCGGCAGAAAAGGCCAGGAAAAGGCGGCTTTCATTGCGAAAGCGCAGGGGCAGCCACCCCCCGGCGAGGGTGGCGGCGGCCACCGCCGCAAGCAGCGCCAAGCCCGGCCACGGCACGGCCCATTCTAGCCTGCTGGCAAGGCCGCGCTTACAATGGGGCCATGGCCGAGCGGGTGCGGTTGGATGTGTTTCTCGATGTGGCGTGTCTGGCCAAGAGCCGTTCGCACGCCAAGGAGCTGTGCGACGGGGGCAAGGTGGAGGTGAACGGCCAGCGGGCCAAGCCCCATCGCTTGGTGGGCCCGGGGGACCGCATCCGCCTGACTTTGGGCCCGGGACGCAGGAAGGAGGTAGTGGTAAAAGCGGTGCGGGATACCCATGTGGCTAAGGCTGAGGCCCGGACCCTCTACGAGGACGTGACCCCACCTCCCTCCCCGGAAGAGTTGGCGCTGCGGCGGTCAGCGCTTCCGCCCGCGCCTCCCAAGGGGCGGGGCCGTCCTGAAAAGCGGGACCGACGCCAGCTGGAGAAGCTGCGGGGAAGACTGTGAGGCAACGGCGGTTGGGGGGCTGGGGCTACGTGGGCGAGGAGAAGGCCCCACCCCCCGAAGCTTTTTCTTGGCTGCAGAAGCGGTTGGGTGGTGGACACGGCTTGCCCGAGGCCCGGCTGGAAGGCTTGCGCCTGCCCCGGCCGCAGAGCTTACCGCGCTTTGGCTTGGCGGTGGACAGGGGGGTGGAGGCGCGGCTGACCTGCAGCGTGGGTCAGAGCTTCCCCGACCTTTGGCAGCTCCGCACGGGCCAACTCAGCGCGTTTCCCGATGGTGTGCTGTACCCCAACTCGCCGGCGGAAGTGCACAGGGCACTGGCTGTGGCCGCCCGCCACGGGGTGGCGGTGGTAACCCGGGGAGGTGGTACCTCGGTGGTGGGGGGTGTGTCGGTACCGGCACATGCTGGCCCGCTGGTGGTGTTGAGCTTGGAGCGGCTTTCAGGTTTGGTTTCCTTGGACGGGCGCTCGGGTTTGGCCACGTTGCTGGCTGGCACTGTCGGGCCGGAGGTGGAAAGGGAGCTTTCGGCCAGCGGGTTTTGGCTCGGGCATGAGCCACAGTCCTTCCAGCTTTCCACTGTGGGGGGTTGGGTGGCCAGTCGCTCGGCTGGTCAACGGTCCACGGGCGTGGGCAAGATCGAGGACCTGGTGGCGGGGTTGGAAGTGGCCACAGCCTCGGGTTTGTGGTTGCTGCCCCCGCAGCCGGCCAGCGCCATGGGGCCCGAATGGCGCCGCCTTTGGTGCGGCAGCGAAGGCAAGCTGGGCGTGATCACCAGGGTGACCCTGCGCGTGCGGCCGCGCCGGGACCGGGACCCGGGCTTGGCCTTCCTCATGCCTTCCTTTGAGGTGGGCATGGAAGCCTGCCGCCAGCTGCTCCAGGCTGGCTTTGCCCCAGAGGTCTTACGCCTTGCCGATGCAGAGGAGACCGCCTTTGCCCTTGGGCTGGCGCAGCTGGGGCGGCTGGCCAGGCTGGCGCGGGAACTCCTGTGCTCCTGGCGGCGTTTTGCCCACGGCGCGCTGTTGCTTGTGGGCTTTGGCAACTTGCCCGGGGCCAAGAGGGAGCTGGCAGGCCGACTGCAGCGCTTCGGAGGCTGGCCCTTAGGGCGCGGGCCCTGGGAGCTTTGGCGCAGGGAGCGCTTTACCCACCCCTACTTTCGCGACCATTTCTTAAGTGCGGGTTTCGGGGTGGACACCTTCGAAACCGCCGCACCCTGGTCTGCCTTGGAACGGATGTACCTGAGCGTGCGGGGTGCCTTGGCCGAAGTGGGGGATAGGTTGGGCCAAAGGGTGGTGGTCTTCTGCCACCTTTCCCACGCCTACCGCGACGGGGCTTGCTTGTACTTCACCTTCTTCTGGCCGCTGGTCCGGGGGCAAGGGTTGGAGCACTGGCAGCAATACAAGCACGCCTCGGTGGAGGCTATCTTGGCTGCCGGCGGTACGGTTTCCCACCACCACGGCGTGGGGCGCATGCACGCACCCTTCTGGCCCAGGGAAGTAGGGGAGGAGGCCGTGAGGGCTTGCCAGAGTTTGGCTCGGGCCTTGGACCCGCAGGGTATCCTCAACCCGGGGGTGTGGTGGCCGTAACAAATCTTGCCAGCTCCCGCCAAGCCGCGTGGAATCGGCTGTTGGCGGGTGTGGATGTTTTGGTCATCGGCGGGGGCATCACCGGGGCGGGCATTTTCCACGAGGCCGCCCTCTTGGGTTTGAAGGTGGGCTTGGTGGAGCAGGCGGACTTCGCCAGCGGCAGCTCCTCCCGCTCGTCCAAGCTGATCCACGGGGGCTTGCGTTACCTTAAGCGCTTGCAGCTGCGAATAACCCGCGCAGCCTGTCGGGAACGCGACCTGCTGGCCCTTTTGAACCCGCATGTGGTGCAGCCCATGCCTTTTCTGTACCCCGCCTTCAAGCACGACCCGACCCCTGGCTGGCACGTGTCCTTGGGTCTGACCATGTACGACCACCTCACCCCTTTTTCCCACCGGCACCAGCACCTCAAGCGCAACCAGGTGAAAAAACTGGTGCCGATGCTGGCAACCAGGGGGCTGGAGTTTGGCTTGCTGTACGACGACTGTGTCGCCGACGATGCCCAGCTCACCTGGTCGGTGGTGCGGGCAGGCCAGCGGGCCGGCGGGGTGGCCCTCAACTACGCCCGAGTGGAGGAATTGGTGCGCGATCAGGCTGGGCAGGTTATGGGTGCCCGCGTGCGCGATGGGCTTACCGGCCAGCTGCACGAGGTCCGTGCGAGTGTGGTGGTGAACGCCACCGGCGCCTGGTGCGACCAGCTCCGCCAGCTGCTGGGGGCGGTGCCCCCACGGGTCAAGCCTTCCCGCGGTTCGCACCTCCTGTTTCCCCGCCACCGCTTGCCCCTGCCGGTGGCGGTGACCGGGCTGTCGGCGGACGATGGGCGCCCGGTTTTTGCCGTGCCCCATCCCGAAGGTACGCTGGTGGGAACCACCGACGTGTTCCATCAGGGACCGCTGGAAAACCCTCGGCCCAGCATGGAGGAGGTCAGTTACCTGATGCGCTACGTGCAGCGCGCCTTTCCCCAAGCCCGCCTCTCTTTCCAGGACGTGTGCGGCAGCTTTGCCGGTGTGCGGCCCATCGTGGATAGGGCCGCAGCCACGCCGGCGGAGGCCAGCCGGGAGGAGGCGGTGTGGGTGGAGCACGGCATGGTGAGCACTGCCGGGGGGAAGCTCACCACCTACCGCGTCACCGCTGCCAAGGTGGTGAGGGAGGTGTTGGCGCTGCTACCTGAGTCGAGGCGCCCCCAGGTGCAAGAGCTGCCACTGGCCTCAGCGGTGCTACCGGATCGGGTGTCAGCCCAGGCCTTGGAAGCCCTTCTGGCCAGCGGCCTTTCCCCGGTGGTGGCCAGTGGCTTGTTGCGACGGCTGGGCGCGCAGGCTCTGGCTTTGGTGGCCGGCAGCCCTGCGGATCAGCTGGAGCCGCTGGAAGAGACCTTCGGCCTTTCGCTGGCTGAGGTTCGCTACCACCTGCGCTTTTCTGCGCTGGCGCGCCTTTCCGACCTGCTTCTGCGCCGTGTGCGGGTGGGCATGTGGCAGCCGCAGCAATGCTTGGCCTTGGCGGAAAAGCTGGAAGGGCTGGTGCGGCGGGAGGCGGGCTGGTCAGCGGACCGCTGGCAGCAGGAGTTGGAACTTTTGGACCGGGAGCGGCAGGCGTGGGCGCCGCCGGAGGGTGCATGACGGCGGTGGTGGTCAACCCGCAGGCAGGGGGGGGCCGCGCGGGTACGCGGTTTGCTCGCCTGCTACGCCAACGACCCCTGGTACCGGCGGAGGCAGTTTTCGTGCCCGAATCTCTTCCCCAACTGCACACGTTGGCGCGGCGACTGGCCGAGCAGGGCTGGCAGCGGTTAGTGGTGGTTGGAGGGGACGGCACCCTGCACCGCGTGGTCAACGCCCTCTACCAGGCTGGTGCCTTGTCGTCGGTGACCGTTGGGCTCGTGCCGGCGGGCACGGGCTCCGACTTGGCCCGGGCTTTGGGCTTACCGCGCAGCCTTGAGACCTGCTGGCAGTTGGCGCTGACCACTCCGCCAAGGCCGCTGGATGCGGGCTTGATCACGGTTGGGTCAGAGGAGGTGGTCTTCGCCAACGTGGCCTCGGCGGGGCTCTCCGGCTTGGTGGACGAGCGGGTCAACGCCGATCCTGGCCGTGGGGCCCTGGCTTTCCTCCGAGCTACCTTGGCGGCGGTCAAAGCATTTCGGCCTCAACCCTGCCGGGTGTGGGTGGATGGAACCGAACTTTTTTCGGGAGAGGCGTTGCTGGTGGCCGTGGCCAACGGGTGCTGCTTCGGCAAGGGCATGCGCATCGCGCCCTTTGCGCGGACCGATGATGGCTTGCTGGAGGTGGTGGCGGTGGAGGCAGTGGCTGGCAAAGAGCTTCTGCGCCGGCTGCCCCGTGTTTACTTGGGCCGGCACATGACCTTGCCCCAAGTGCGCTGGGCCCGCGGGCGGGAGGTGCGGCTGGATCCGGCTGGCCCCCTTCCGCCATTGGATGTGGACGGGGAGTGCTACCCTTCGGGCCCTCTACGGGCCAGGGTGCTGGCCGGGGCCTGGCAGGTGGCTGCGCCAGCTGTGAGCCCAGATCACGCGGGCTGACCCTCGCGGGCTTGGCGGTGGAGCTCCCCAAGGATGCGCGCCTCCGCCTGCGCATGCTTGGTCCGTGCCAGGCTCAGCGCTTCTTCCGCTCGGGCTAAAAGGGCCTCCGCCTTTTCTCGGTCGGCCAAGTTGGCCAAGTTGATGCAGACGTTTTGAAAGGCGCCGGCGGCAGCAGCGTAAGCCACTTGGGCGCCCACGCCCGCATCGGAAAGGGAGGCGGGGAGGCCCACGTCGGCCACCGCCAGGCAGAGCTCCAAGATGGCCGGGCAGGCCTCCAGCACCGAAAGGGGCACCTCCACCGCACCCAGGGTTGCTTCCCGCACCGCCTGCTCGCGGCTTGCGCGCTCCTGCTCGCTGGCCTTGGGCAGGCGCATAGCCGAAAGCAGCGCGTCAAAGGCACGGGTGTCCTCGTCCACCGCTGCCAGCATGCGCTCCTTCAGCTCCTGAGCATGCAGAGCGATGTCTTCCAGCGCTTCCCGTTTGCTTTCGAAACCCTTCTTGTCGAAGCTGATATTCGCCACCATGGCAGCCAGCGCGGCGGCCAAGGCCGCGCACAGGGCGGAAACTGAGCCGCCCCCCGGTGCCGGCGACTCGGCGGATAGCTCATCGGCAAAGCGGCGCACGCTCATGCTGATCAAGGGGGACGGGGGTGCAAGGCGGTACTCAATGACCCGCTCTGCCGGATCGAAGGGTCGAACCTCGGACAAACCCAGGGTGCGTACCGCCACCCGGATTACCTCCTCTTCGGGGAGCCCGCGGCTCTTGCCCATGCGGGCCAGGTAGTGCCTGCCGGCTTCCAGCAGCGCCTGTTTGGGCACCAGCCCCACCAGCTCGGAGCCGGTGACGCGCAAGCCGCGCTCTCGTGCCCTTTCCTCGCAGACGTCAAAAGCCACGTGCAGGGGGGTGGCGTCCAGATCGGTGAGGTTCATGGAAACCTGGGCGCAGCCATACTCGGGGATGGTCCAGCCCACCGCCTTAACCGCTTTCAAAAGCCCCGGCTCGTAAATGGGCTGGCCCTTTTCGTCGCGCAGGATCTCGCCCTTTTCGTTACGTTTGGCTCGGCCTTTTTCCCGCACGTCCAGCGCCACCCGATTGGCCAAGCGCTTGTCGGTGGTGTTCAGGTTGACGTTATAGGCCACCAGGAACTTACGCGCACCCACGACGCAAGCCCCCAGCTTGGGGTTGAAGATGGCGGGGCCAAAGTCTGGCTGCCAAGCCGGGTCCTTCAGCTTTTCCGCCAAGCCCTCGTACTCGCCGGCGCGAATGTCCGAAAGGCTCCGGCGATGGGGGGCGGAGGCCGCGTACTCATAAAGGAACACCGGAAGCTGGAACTCCTCCCCTAGCCGCTGGGCAAGCCTTTTGGCCAGCTCCACACAGGTGTCCATGGTCACGCCCGCCACCGGCACGAAGGGGACCACGTCCACCGCACCGATGCGAGGGTGGGCACCGCGGTGGTGGCGCATGTCAATCAGCGAGAACGCGGTGGCCGCCAAGCGGTAGGCCGCCTCCAGCACCGCCTCCGGTTCCCCCACCAAGGTGATGACCGTGCGGTTGGTTTCCTGACCTGGGTCCACGTTCAGCAGAGTCACGCCGCTCACCGCGGTCACCGCCTGGGCCACCTCTTCGTAAACTTCGGCTCGCCTGCCCTCGGAAATGTTGGGAACGCACTCCACCAGCTTCATGCCCACCTCCGGCGGCCCATGCTAGCAGCATGGCGCAAGGCCAGTGGCCAGCAGGTAAGCTCGAGCCACCTGCCGGGCACAGGCTTCCCAAGTGAATTGCTGGGCACGGCGAAGCCCTCGCTCGCCCAGCTCCCGCTGTTTTTCCAGCGAGCCTTCCAGGTGGCGAATCGCCTGGGCGAAAGCGTGCAGGTCGCCCAGGGGCAGGAGCCAGGCCCCGTCGCCAGCCACCTCCGGCAACGCGGTGCAGTGGAAGGCCAGCACCGGTTTGCCGCAGGCCATGGCCTCGAGCACGGGCAGGCCGAAGCCCTCGCTCAGGCTGGGGAAAAGCAGCGCCAGGCTCTGGCGGTAAAGGGGCGGCAGGTCCTCTTCCGCCACGTAGCCCAAAAGACGCACTTGGGAGCCCAAGCCACTGGCCTGGATGGCGCTGCGAACCGTGGGCTCCTGGAGGGGATCGACTCGACCCACCAACACCACGGGCCGGCGGCTTCCTGCAACGGCCACCGCCCGGAGCAAAAAGCCCAGGTTCTTGCGCGGGTCCCCAGTGCCCACGAAGAGGAAGTAGCCGGGTTCCAAGCCCCATTTTTGGCGCAGCTGGTGGCGTTCTTCTTCTGTTGGTCGGGGGTGGTAGCGGAGCAAATCTACCCCTGGGTAGGCGACGGTCAGCTTCTCGACTGGGAGGCCGGCCCGTCTCTGGACCGCTGTGGCCACATAGCGGCTGTCACACACCACGTGGCTTGCCAGCCCCAGGCGGTAGCGCATAATCAACCAGTTGAGGATGTAGCGCAGCCGCGGCGCCCGTCGGGAGTATAAGTACGGGAGTTCTAAGGGGATCAGGTCGTGGATGGTGAGCACCAAGGGCACCGGATAGGTTAGGGGCACGCGGTGGGGCTCGGCCTGATGCAAACACGCACAGCCCAACCGCTGCAGCGCCCGGCCGATCCAACGCCGCGCCGACGATGGCGAGCTGTGAGACAAAGGCTCCATCGTCCCCGCAAGCAGACGCTCCAGCTCCTGCCCACCCACCGCGCGGAAGGGGTAGCTCTCCATCTCCAAACCCACCACCCGCAGGAGCAGCTCCCCCCGGTGCTGGAGATGCAGGAGAGCCCGGAGCAGCTCGCGTAGGTAGCGGCCAATGCCTTGGAAAGCCGAGGCGGAACGGAGGGGGTAGAGATCTACGGCCACCAAAGGAACACCGGGCCCAGGAGAGCCAGCAGCCACGGGCTCATGGTATAACGGGTTGGCCGCTACAACCGGTGCTGGGGGCGGAGGGCCCGCCGGATTAAGGAAGCCAAGGTGGTCAAAGCGGCGTTGATGGCGGTGGTGGGGTAGGGGGCAGCGAGAACCGCCTCCCGCAGGTGAGCCCAAGCGGTGCGCAGCTGCCCCGCATCCAAGGCCTGGCGCGCCGACACCAGGGCAATTTCCGCCACGCGTTTGCGCGCGCGGGTGAGAAGACGCTGGTCCTTTCCCTCCAGATAGGTGGCGGATAACGCCACCGCCCGTCGCATGTCAGCGATGTTGTGGGCTGCTCGGGCAAGTTTCGCCGAATCGGAAAACCCATGAACACGATAGAGCGCAAGGGGCTCTGGCTCGAACCAAACGGGTCCGAGGCGCGCAACCCTTTTCCACATGTCCCAGTCGCAACAATGAGGTAACTGCGGACGAAACCCGCCCACCTGCTCGTAAACCTGGCGGGCCACCACAATGGTCGGTGTCCACACCCGGTTGCCCAGCACCAAAGTGGGGAAAAGTTCCGGATAGATTTGTGCCGAGGGTAAGTCCAGGTCGCTGATGCCTATCCAATGGCTGTCCGCGTTGACGAAAACTGCTCGGCAAAACAACGCCACGATGTGGGGCTGGGAGGCGATAACCTGCTCGAAGCGCTGGTAAAAGCCTGGCCGCACCGCATCGTCACCGTGGAGGATGTGGACCCACCGGCCACGAGCTAAGCTCACGCACCGGTTGAAGTTGTTTGGGGCACCAAGGGCTTCAGGGTTGCGGTAAAACTCCACCCGGCCCGGGGCCAGCCTCTGAACCACCTCTTCGGGTCCGTCGCTGGAGGCGTCATCCACCACGACAAGTTGCATGCATTGGGGCCCCGGGTCCTGGGAAAGCACGCTGCGTAGAGTCTCCTCCAGGTAGCGGGCACAATTGTGTGTTGGGATCACTACCGACCAAAACGGCCGCGGGAGGCCATCTTCCACTGGGGGGATGGGAGGAGGCGGTGGCCACATGGGCCGAAGTATAGGGCGCCCAAAGGCCGGTGCGGAAGGGAACGAGGCTACGGTGAGGCCAGGGCCATCGCCGCGCCCGCCCGGAGCCCTTCCGCCAGCGATTCGGCAATGCCCTGGAACTGCCAGCGAGCAAAGCGACCCGCAGGAACGATGTGGTGTTGGAGCAGCAGTTCCTGCGCTCGTGCCTTCCACCGTGAGCCAGGCCAGCTCCAGGTGTAGGCCACGGGCACCAGACAACTGTCCACCACATCCACCTCGGCAAGCCACCCCATAGCCTGGAGCTCCCGCACCACTTCTTTCTCCTTAGCTGCTACCTCCTGGGGGCTAGGAGGTTGCTCAGCGAGAAAGGCGATTTCCACGTACATGGCGACCCCGTCCCGCTGGCGCTGGGCGGGCAAAAAGGAGGGATCCACGTGGCTGTAAACCCCCACGCGATGAAACCCGCTTTGGCTATTTGGAAAGTAGACCCAGTGGTAAGGCGGCGCGTGCTTGCCCCGGCGACCCCCCACGTTGACCACCAGTACACCGGTGGCGGGGTCGGGGGGTTCTCCCGGGTCCAGCCCGGTCAGGCGCAGCGTTTCATTCAAAGGGATGGTAGTGATCAGCGTGCTGTAAGCCAGCACCTCGCCGTCGGCCACGTGTAGCTCGTGCTCCCTCGGCAGAATGTGCACGGCGGGCTTGTCCAGCAGAAGCTGGCAACCCTTCGCCAGCTCACGTACCAGGTGGTCCAGGCCATTTTTTGGGTAGAGGAATCGCTGGTTGTAACCGGCGCTCTCACTCATCCCCAAGGCTCCGCGGGCGATCGCTGCCCGATCCACCGGCGACTTGTAGGGGTCTTGGGGGGCGACTTGGGTATAAAGGCCAGCGGTGTAAAGCTGGTGAAAAGGGAAGAAGAAGAGCTCACATAAAGTCGGGCCAAAGTGCAACAGTAGCCAATCACGCAGGGTCATGACGGGGGTGGAGGGTACGCCGGGAGCAACCACCTCTTCCAACACTTGGGCCGCCAGCGAGGGGGGCAGATGGGACAGGTGGTTCTGCAAGGGAAACGGAACGAACCTGTCCAGCACCGGGAGGTAGACGGCCGAATGCCGCTGGTAACTGCGACAGGGCGAGAGGGTTTCGACCAAACGCAGGACCACTGGGTCACCGCCAAAAATCCAATGCCCGCCTCCCCTTTCGAAGCGATAGCCCTTGCCCAGCGAGCCTGGAGGTAACTGGCGACCGTCCGGACCCAGGTAGTAACTGGCGCACAAGCCCCCCGGGCGTGGTGCGGCTTCCACCGCGCGCAGCCGACCGGCGGCGGCAGCGGCCAACCCGGTGACCCCAGCTCCGAGCACCAAAGGTCGCGCACCTCTCATGGACGTTTCCCACCAAAAAGGGAAAAACCCTCGCGCCTCACCACCCAAAGCATAGCAACCCCCACCCAAAGCTCGGAAAAGACCACCGCCAGCGCCATGCCCACGGCCCCGTAAGCCGGGGTCAAAACCCGGGCCCCAATCACGTTCAAAGCGCCGGCCACGGCTACCGTTGCGGTGAAAGCTCGATCCCGTCGCAAGGGCAACAGCAGGTGAAAGCCCAGCACGCCACTGGCCGCTACCATGGGCAGGATGAGGAGCAGCAGGCGCAGGGCGGGCACGGCCGGGAGGAAGGCCGGGCCCAGGAACCATCCGATCAGGGGTTGGGCGATAAGCTCCAAGGCGAGGCAGGCAGTGCCCCCCAGGGCGAGAAAACCCAGGAGGCTTCCCCGAGCCTGCCGGAAAAGGGCATTCCGCGAGTTTCCAGCTGTGCGCACCATATGGGGGATGAGCGCGGTTGCCAAGGGACTGAGAGCCCGCTGTGCCGCCCGGACGAGCTTCTCGGCGGCGGAGTAAAACCCCACCTGCTCCTTGGTGGCCCAAAGCCCCAAGAGGAAGGCGTTAGCAGCCGTATAGAGGCTGGTGGCGGCGGTAGAGAGGAACAAGGGAAAGCCCTCCACCAGGAACTGCCAGGCTTGGGAGCTGCGGGGAGGCACCCAGGGGAGGCGCCAGCGGCGGGCCGCGCGGGTTAAAGCTAAAACGTTGCCGAGCAATGGGCCGGAAGCCAAGATTATGGCCAGCAAAACGAGATCGGCCTGGCGGCGAACAAAGAGGAAAATGGCGGTCACAGCTGCACCGTTGACCAGGAGGTTCAGGCGAGCTAACTCGGCCATGCGTTCCTGTCCCAAGTAAAGCCAGCTGGGGGAAAGGGCCTGGGCCAGCAAAATGCCGGATAGCGGCAAAAGCACTCCCGCCAGTTCCCTCACCAGGGGGATGGCCAAAACCAGCGCCAGCAGCAACGTTTCGGCAGCTAGGAACAGCCACATCCGCGCCAACACCACGTTCCCGTAAAGCTGGCTCAAAGCCTTGGGGTCAGCTTCTGCCGCCGCTGCCCGGGTTCCTGAGAGGGCAGCGCCGTACTCCACCAGGCAGCCCAGGTAGGCCACCAGGCTTTGGCAAAAGGCCAGGGAGCCGAAGGTCGCCGGTCCCAGTACCCGCACCAGGTACGGCAAGGTGATGAGGGGAAAAAGGTAGCTGGTGGCGGCATCCAGGTAGAGACCAAAGGCGTTGCGCGCCGGGCCCTTAGGGATGCGGGAGAAAAGCTCCCGTAGCCTCACGTTCGCGCTTTCCCAGCTCGCCTGCCCGGCCGGGCTGCTGCCGCCATGCTCAGCGGCCGCCCTTAGCCTGGAGCACCTCCAGGTCGGCGCGCACCATGAGCCTTGTCAGCTCGGCGAAGGACACCTTCGGGTGCCAGCCAAGCTTTTCCCTGGCCTTACGCGGGTCCGCCTGCAGTACCTCCACCTCCGCCGGGCGAAAATAGCGGGAGTCCACCACCACCAGAGCCTTTCCGGTGCGCTCGTCCAACCCCCGCTCTTCCAGCCCGCTGCCTTCCCAGCGCAGCTGGTACCCGGCCTCAGCAAAGGCCAGCTGGCAAAACTCCCTCACCGAGTGCGTTTCGCCCGTGCCCACCACATAGTCATCCGGCTGATCCTGCTGCAGCATGAGCCACATGGCTTCCACGTAGTCGCCGGCGAAGCCCCAGTCCCGCCGCGCCTCCAGGTTGCCCAGCGCCAAAGGCTCCTGGCGCAGGCCTAAGGCGAACTCCGCCACCGCCTTGGTGATCTTGCGGGTGACGAAGTTTTCCCCTCGGCGGGGAGACTCGTGGTTGAAGAGGATCCCGTTGCAGGCAAAAAGATCGTACGCCTCGCGGTAGTTAACCGTGGCCCAAAAGGCGAACAGCTTGGCCACGGCGTAGGGGGAGCGAGGGTGGAACGGTGTCTTTTCGTTTTGCGGGACCTCCTTGGCCTTGCCGAAAAGCTCCGAGGAGGAGGCTTGGTAAAAGCGCGCATCGGGAGCCAGTTGGCGTACCGCTTCCAAAAGCCGCAGGGTCCCCAGGGCGACCACGTCGGCTGTGTAGGTTGGCTGGCGGAAGGAGATGCCCACATGGGACTGGGCGGCCAAGTTGTACACCTCTTGTGGTTGGGTGCGCCGTACCGCCTCGTGCAGGGAGTCCGCATCGGAAAGGTCGCCGTAGTGGAGGAAGAAGCGCTTGGCGTAGCGCCGATCGCTGCGCAAATGGTCGATGCGGGCGCGGTTAAAGGTAGACGAGCGCCGCACCAAACCGTGCACCTCGTACCCTTTCGCCAACAAAAGCTCAGCCAAGTAAGAGCCGTCTTGGCCGGTTATGCCGGTGATCAGAGCTCGCTTCACGCCGCGCATGGTACCACGCCAGACCGAAGCCCTTACTGGTTGACAACCGGCACGCTGGCGCCGGGGAAGCTTGGGGAACCGGCACCGGCCAGTGTGACGGGGGGCAGGCGTTAATGCTCCCTCGTGTGACTTGCGCTTGACAATTCTTTCACAAGGGCCTATATTTGTAATGGCGTTACGGGGGTGTTCTATGGGGAGGTGGACGGACACCTGGCGCATCCGCTACCAGCGGGAGATCGACCCGAGCTTTTTCGCCCAGGTACAGGCTCTGCCAGGCGGCGAGAGGATAGCTAGCTGCATCCAGTGCGGCACCTGCGCGGGCAGCTGTCCGGTGAGCCACTACATGGACTACACGCCCCGGCGGATCGTGGCCATGATTCGCGCCGGGATGCGGGAGGACGTGCTCTCCTGTTTCACCATTTGGCTCTGCGCCTCCTGCTACTCCTGCACGGCCGCCTGCCCCCAGCAGATCCCCATCACCGAGGTGATGTACGCCCTCAAACGCATGGCCATCGAGAAAGGAACCTATCCCAAGCGGTTCCCGGTTCCCACCCTGGCACGGGAGTTTTTCCGCGTGGTGGAAAAGCGCGGCCGCAACGCTGAGGGTGAGGTGACCCTGCGAATGTACGCCAAGGTGGGACCATGGCGTCACCTGGGCAAGGCGGGGGTGGGCTTGAGGCTTTTCCTCAAGGGCCGTCTGGGTGTAGTGCCCGATCGGATTGTCAACCGTAAGCAGCTCAGGGCGTTGCTAGACGGGCTGGGACGGCGGCTGGTGCCCGCCGCTCGCGCCGCCCAACCAAGTAAGGAACCCGTGCGTGGTCACGGGAAACAGTGAGGTGCGTCATGAGCCTGCTCTATTACCCTGGCTGTTGTTGTGCGCTGAAAGCCACCGGACGCGCCTATGAGGAATCCCTGGAGGCGGTACTGGGGACCTTAGGGGTTTCGTACCGCGAGCTAGAGGACTGGAACTGCTGCGGCGCCACCATGTACATGTCGGTGGATGAGGTCAGGTCCTGGGGCTTGTCGCTGCGCAACCTGGCTCTCGCCGAAGCACAAGGAGGCAACGGCAGCGCGGAGCTGATGACACCCTGTCCCTCCTGCTACGTGGTCATGCAAAAAGCGCAAAAAGCCTTTGCGGAAAAAGGACCCGTGGCTGAGGCGCTCCGCGGCGGTCTGGCCGATGCGGGCCTGAGTTATCGCGGCACGGTGCGCCTGCGCCACCCCCTGGACGTGCTGGTCAACGACGTGGGACTGGCGCGCATTCGCCAGGCGGTGAAACGACCCCTTACGGGCCTGCGCGTGGTGTGCTACTACGGCTGCTTGCTGACCCGACCCTTTGCCCTCTTCGACGACCCGGCAAACCCCCAAAGCCTGGATCGGCTGGTGGAGGCCATGGGTGCCGAGCCGGTGGACTGGCCGCTGAAGACGCGCTGCTGCGGCGGGTCGCTCACCGGCACGGTGGAGGAGGTGGGCCTGCGCTTGTCCTACATCTTGCTCAAGGAGGCCCAGCGCCGCGGCGCCGACGTGGTCATTACCGCCTGTCCGTTTTGTGAATGCAATCTCGAGTGCTTCCAGCGCAAGGTGCAGCGCCAGTATCCGGACCTCAGCTCGTTGCCGGCGGTGTTTTTCACCCAGCTGCTGGGCGTGGCCATGGGATTGTCAGCCAAGCAGCTGGGGCTGGGACGCATGTTGGTTCCTTTGCAGCCGGCCCTGCAGCGCCGGTTGGGAGGTGGGTATGCCTGAGGGGATGCCACAAAACAATGGCGGCCCGCGGGTAGGCGTTTACGTTTGCCGTTGCGGCATCAACATCGCCTCGAAGGTGGATGTGGCTGAGGTGGTGGCCTTCGCCGCGGGCGTGCCCGGGGTGGTGGTGGCGCGGGAGTACCAGTTCATGTGCTCGGACCCGGGTCAGGAGCTCATTCGCAAGGACATCCGCGAGCTGGGTTTGAACCGGGTGGTGGTGGCTTCTTGCTCACCCCTGATGCACGAGGCCACTTTCCGCGCCGCCAGTGCCGAAGGCGGGCTCAACCCCTTCCTTTTTCAGATGGCCAACATTCGCGAGCAGGTTTCCTGGGTGACGCTGGACCCGCATCAGGCCACGGAAAAGGCCAAGGCGCTGGTTGCCGGTGCGGTGGCGCGTGTGGCCCATCACCTGCCGCTGGAACGCAAGCGGGTAGAGGTGCGCCGCGACCTGCTGGTGGTGGGCGGGGGAATCGCCGGCATCCACGCGGCCCTGACCGCTGCCGATTCAGGCAAGACCGTTTTTCTGGTGGAGCGCGAGCCTTCCATAGGCGGCCATATGGCCATGTTCGACAAGACCTTCCCCACCCTGGACTGCGCCGCCTGCATCCTCACCCCCAAGATGACCGCTGTGGCTTCGCACCCTAACATTCGGCTCTTGACCTACAGCCAGGTGGAAAAAGTGGATGGCTACGTAGGCAACTTTACCATCACCGTGCGGCGGAAGGCTCGCTATGTGGACGAGGCGGTTTGCACCGGCTGCGGGGAGTGCGAGAAAGTCTGCCCGGTGGAGGTGCCTTCCGAGTTCAACCAAGGCCTCGCCACCCGCAAAGCCATTTACCGCCCCTTCCCCCAGGCCGTTCCCGGGGCCTACACCATTTCCCGTCGGGGCATGCCTCCATGCCAAGCGGGCTGCCCCCTGCACCAAGCTGCCCAGGCCTACGTTGCGCTCATTGCCCAGCGCCGCTTCGACGAGGCCCTGCAGGTCATCCTGCGCGATAACCCCTTACCGGGCATCTGCGGACGGGTCTGCACCCACCCCTGCATGGACAACTGCACCCGATGTACGGTGGACGAGGCCATCAGCCTCCCGGCCCTCAAGCGCTTCGTGGTGGACCGCGCCGGAGACTACGACTTCCCGCGCCCGGAAAAAGAGCTTCGCCAGCGGGTGGCGGTGGTGGGTTCGGGGCCGGCGGGCTTGGCCTGCGCCTTCGAGCTGCGGCAGCGGGGCTATCAGGTGACCATCTTCGAACGCGCGCCGGTGGCCGGCGGCATGCTCCGCTTGGGCATTCCGGCCTTCCGCCTCCCCCGCGAGGTGATGGATGCCGATATCCGCCGCTTTGACCGTTTGGGGGTAGAGCTGCGTTTGGGCGTGGCGGTGGGCCGGGACGTGAGCCTGGACGAGCTGCGGGCCCAATTTGACGCCGTGTTCGTGGCCGTGGGTGCTCACCGCGAGCGCAAGCTGAAGGTGCCTGGAGAGGACTTGGCAGGGGTGTGGCCGGGTGTGGAGTTTCTGCGGCGCGTGAACCTGGGCGAGGAGGTGCGCCTTGCCGGGCCGGTGGTGGTGATTGGCGGCGGCAACTCGGCGCTGGACGCGGCGCGTACCGCTTTGCGCTGCGGCGCCTCGGAGGTGACCATTGCCTATCGACGCCGCCGGGAGGACATGCCGGCCGACCCGGCGGAAGTGGCGGCAGCGGAAGCGGAGGGGGTGCGACTCCAGTTCCTGGTGGCGCCGGTGGCCATGGTGGGGCACCAGCGCGTGCAGGCGGTCATCTTGCAGCGTATGCGTCTAGGCGAGCCCGATGCTTCCGGAAGACCTCGGCCTGAGCCCATTCCCGGTTCGGAAGTGGAGGTACCGGCGCAGGCGGTGATCGTCACCGTGGGGCAGGAGGCGGATACGGACACTCTGGGCCTCCCGGTGACCTCGTGGGGGACCCTGCAGGCCGACAGCGAAACCCTGGCCACGCCCTTGCCAGGGGTGTTTGCCGCCGGCGACTGTGTGACGGGACCTGACGTGGTGGTGACCGCCATGGCCGGGGGCAAACGGGCGGCCGAGTCCATCCACCGCTTCCTCCAGGGACAGGACCTGCGAGCCGGGCGCGAGCGGGAGGTGCGGGTGGTGCAAGCCTGGGAGGTGGACACTGAGGGCCTGCCCGTAGCCCCTCGGGTTCCCGTGCCCGAAATCCCCTTGGAGGAGCGCCGCAGCTTCCGCGAGGTACACACCGGTTACAGCGAAGAGGAGGCGGTGGCGGAAGCGCAAAGGTGCCTGTCCTGTGGGATTTGCTGCGACTGCCAGCTTTGCGCCACCGTCTGCCAGCGGCACGCGATCCACTACCACGACCAGGACGAGCTGCTGGAGATTCCCGTGGGCGCCATCATCGTGGCCACCGGCTTCGCCCCCTTCGACCCCCGAAAACTGCCCGAGTACGGTTACGGGCGCTACGCCAACGTCTACACCAGCTTGGAAGTGGAGCGCCTCGTGAACGCTGCTGGTCCTACGAGCGGCGAGATCCGTCTGCGGGACGGGCGGCGGCCGGAAGCGGTGGGCATCATCCACTGCGTAGGCTCGCGTGACCAGCGCCACCATCGCTACTGCTCTCGCGTTTGCTGCATGGCCTCACTCAAGCTGGCCCACCTCATTCGCGAGCGCACCGGGGCGAAGGTTTACACCTTCTACATCGACATGCGCACTCCCGGTAAGGGTTACGAGGAGTTCTACCTGCGCCTCATGGAGGAGGGGGTGGAGTGCATCCGCGGGCGCGTGGCCGAGGTCACCGACTGGGCCATGAGCCCGGAGGAGGAAGGCAAGCTGGTGCTGCGGGTGGAGGACACGAACATCGGGGTGGTACGCCGCGTCCCCGTGGACATGGTGGTGCTGGCGGTGGCCCTGGAAGCGCGGCCGGATGCGGATGAAGTGCGCAGGCTGTTCAACATGTCCTGCTCCTCCGAGGGCTGGTTCTTGGAGCGGCACCCAAAGCTGGCGCCCGTAGCGACCTTTACAGATGGGGTCTGGATCGCCGGCGCCTGCCAGGGCCCCAAGGACATTCCCGACACCGTGGCCCAGGCAGGGGCAGCTGCCGGCGAGGCCTTGGCCTTGCTGGACCGGGGCTACGTGGAACTGGAGCCCAACGTGGCCTGGATCGACGGGGAAGTTTGCTCCGGCTGCAAGACCTGCATCCCTCTTTGCCCCTTCAACGCCATCACCTTCGACGGGGCGGAGGGCATCTCGCGCATTAACGAAGCGCTGTGCAAAGGCTGCGGCACCTGCGTGGCTGCCTGCCCTTCGGGTGCCGCCCAACAGCACCTCTTCACCGACCGGCAGATCTTTGCCGAGATCTCGGGAGTTTTGGCCTATGTCTGAGCCCTTCCAACCGCGCATCGTCGCCTTCTTTTGCACCTGGTGCACCTACACCGCATCGGACTTGGCAGGAACCGCGCGCCTGGCCTACGCACCCAACGTGCGGGTGGTGCGCGTAATGTGCTCCGGCCGGGTGGATCCCCAGTTCGTGCTCGCAGCCTTCCAGCAGGGGGCGGACGGCGTGCTCATCGGGGGCTGCCATCCGGGCGATTGCCACTACCAGGAAGGCAACTATAAGTGTCTGCGGCGCTTTCTCGCCCTCCGGCAGCTTTTGGCCCAGTTCGGCATTGCCCCCGAAAGGTTGCGCCTGGAGTGGATTTCCGCTTCCGAAGGGGAGAAGGTGCAGCGGGTGATCAACGAAATGGTGGCCGAGGTGCGCCAGTTGGGACCGTTACCCCGGCCCCAGCATGACCCTCACCAGCTGGCGGCAGCAGCGGGAGGTGCGCTATGAGCAAGCCCAAGGTGGCCTTTTACTGGTGCGCTTCCTGCGGCGGGTGCGAGGAAGCGGTGGTGGACTTAGCGGAAGGCATCCTTCCGGTAGTGGAGGCGGTGGACATTGTTTTTTGGCCGGTGGCCTTGGATTTCAAGCGCGAGGATGTGGAGGCCATGGGCGACGGGGAAATCGCCGCCTGCTTCATCAACGGGGCCATCCGCACTTCCGAGCAGATAGAGATGGCGGAGCTTTTGCGGCGCAAGTCGCAGCTGGTCATCGCCTTCGGCGCCTGTGCGCACCTGGGGGGTGTGCCTTCCCTGGCCAACTTGCGTTCACGGGAGGAGATTCTGCAATGGGTTTACCAGGACTCGCCCACCACCGACGGGGGGACCCGGCCGCAGACCGCCTGGTCCGCCCCCGAGGGCGACCTTACCCTGCCACACTTTGCCGAGCGGGTGTGGCGGCTGGCTGAGGTGGTGGCGGTAGACTACACCCTCCCCGGCTGCCCGCCGCCAGTTTCGCTCATCGAGCACGCCCTCCAGGCCATCCTCAGCGGCCAGCTTCCACCGAAAGGCGCGGTGCTGGCGCCAGATGTGGCGCTGTGCGAGTCCTGTCCGCGGAAGGATTCCAAGCCCGACAAGCTGCTCTTGTCCCAGCTGGTGCGGCCCCACCAGGTGGAAATCGATCCGGAAAAGTGCTTGCTGGCCCAGGGGCTGCTTTGCTTGGGCCCGGCAACCCGCGCCGGCTGCAACGCCGCCTGCGTGGCCGGCAACATGCCCTGCACCGGATGCCTGGGTCCCACCAGCCGGGTGGCGGACCAGGGCGCCAAGGCGCTCGCCGGACTGGCCTCCCTGCTGGATGCCAACGACGAAACCCAGACAGCCCAGCTCTTGCAGGGGCTGCCGGACCCCGCCGGTACCCTTTACCGCTACAGCGTGGCGGCCTCGCTGCTCCAAGAGGCTCGCCGGGAGGTGAGTCGTGAGCCGCACGGTGGTCATTGACCCCATCACCCGACTGGAGGGCCACGGCAAGGTGGCCATCTTTTTGGACGAGGAGGGCAACGTCCAACGCGCCTATTTTCAGGTGCCCGAGCTGCGCGGCTTCGAGGCTTTCGCCGTGGGGCGCCCGGCGGAGGATATGCCGCAGATCACCTCCCGCATTTGCGGTGTTTGCCCCACCGCCCACCACCTGGCCTCCACTAAGGCCTTGGACGCCCTTTACCAGGTGGAACCTCCGCCGGCAGCCAAGAAAATCCGCGAGCTGGTGTACAGCACCTTTTTCGTGGAGGACCACGCCCTGCACTTTTTCTTTCTCGGGGGTCCCGACTTCGTCGTGGGACCGCAGGCGCCCAAGGCCGAACGCAACATCCTGGGCGTTTTGGGGAAAGTGGGCCTGGAGGTGGGTCAAAGGGTTATTGCCCTTCGGCGCGAAATGCGCGAGCTGATTACCCGAGTGGCGGGCAAGGTCATCCACCCCGTTTTCGGCTTGCCCGGAGGCGTGGCCAAGCCGTTGAGCCACGAGGACGCCCAAGCCTTCCAGCAGGGGGCCACACGGGCGGTGGACTTGGCCAAGTTTTCCCTCCAGGTTTTTGCCGATCTGGTGCTGGCCAACTCCGCCTATGTGGAGTGGATCACTTCCGAAACATACGCTCACCGCACCCATTACATGGGCCTGGTGGACGAGGCGGGGCGGGTGAATTTTTACGACGGCCAGCTGCGGGTGGTGGATCCGGCGGGCCAGGAGGTGTGCCGCTTCCCCGCGTCCGAATACGGGCGGCACATCGGAGAGCACGTGGAGCCCTGGAGCTATATCAAGTTTTGCTACCTGCGGGACGTGGGCTGGAAGGGCTTCGCCGACGGACCGGAATCCGGTGTTTATGCCGTTGCTCCCTTGGCACGGCTCAACGCGGCCACCGGCATGGCCACACCCGCAGCGCAGGAGGAATACGAGCGCTTTTACGCCACCCTCGGGGGCAAGCCGGTGCATTTCACCTTGGCCAACCACTGGGCACGGCTCATCGAACTGCTTTACGCCGCCGAGCGCATGGCCGAGTTGGCTTTCGACCCGGAAATTCTCGACCGCAAGGTGCGGGTCTTCCCCACCGCCGTGCCTCAGGAGGGGGTTGGGGTGGTGGAAGCCCCCCGAGGAACACTTATTCACCATTACCGGACGGACGAGCGCGGGTTGATTACCGCCGCCAACCTGATCGTGGCCACGCAAAACAACGCCGCGCGCATCGCCATGTCGGTGGACAAGGCGGCCCGCTCCCTGATCAAGAAAGGCCAGGTGGACGATGGACTGTTGAACATGGTGGAAATGGCCTTCCGTGCCTACGATCCTTGCCACGGCTGCGCCACCCATGCCTTGCCCGGCAACATGCCCCTCAAGCTGCAGATCTTTAACGCCCAGGGAAGGCTCGTGCGGGAGCTTCGACGGGATGGTTAGCAGGAAAGTGCTGGTGCTGGCGCTGGGTAACGAGCTGCTCGCCGATGACGGGGTAGGCCCAGCGGTGGCGCAGCTTTTGCAGGGCCGCCTGCCCCCTTTCGTTGAGCTGCGGCGTTGCCGGGCTGCCGGCCTGGACCTCTTGCAAGAGCTTGTGGGCTTTGAAGCCGCAGTGGTGATTGACGCGGTGCAGACGGGACAACAGCCGGTGGGGTGCTGGCGCTGGTTGCGCTGGGAAGAGCTCTCGCCGGTGGTGGCTCCCTCCCCCCATTGGGCCGGCTTACCCGAGGTGCGCGCGGTGGCCCAGGCCGTGGGCCTGCCTTTCCCGGCGCAGGTGGCGGTGCTGGCGGTGGAGGCCGAGGACCTCACCACTTTAGGCAAGCCGCTTTCGCCGGCCGTGGCCGCCTCCCTGCCACAGGTGGCGGAAGCAGTTTTGGACGCCTGCTCTCGGTTGGCGGGGTAAAACCTGCTGGCCCGCCTCCTTTGGTGCTGGACTGGCTCTTCCGCTAGACTGGCGGGGTGAGCGCCAGCTTGCCGCCCCATCCCGATTTGCCCCGCTACTACCGGCCAGGCGAGAAGCCGCGCTTTGTGCGCCAGATCTTTGACGCTTCCGCCCCGGACTACGAGCGGGTGGAAAGGCTCATGAGCCTGGGAAGCGGCGAGTGGTATCGCCGGCGGGCCCTGCGGCGGCATGGCCTACCCTGCGGTCGGAGCGGCCTTGACGTGGCGGTGGGTACGGGGCTCTTGGCGCGCCAGGCGGCCCGGTTGGCGCCTTCCGATCAGCTTTTGGTGTGCCTGGACCCCTCCCTGGGCATGTTGGCGCAGGCTCGGCGCCGCGCCCCTTTTGCTTTCGTGGCGGCGTTGGGGGAGCAGACACCCTTTCGGGACGCCAGCTTCCACTGGCTTTCCATGGGCTACGCGTTACGCCACCTTCCTGATTTGGTGGTCACCTTCCGCGAGTTTTTTCGCGTGCTGGTCCCGGGCGGCAAACTTCTCATTCTGGAAATCACCCCCCCGCCGCGGGGGCTGGGGCGCGCGCTGTTGCGGGCGTACATTCGCACCCTCACCGCCACCGCCGCTCACGTGCTCACCCGACATCGCAGCACCGCGGAGCTTTGGCGCTACTTCTGGGACACCATGGAAACCTGTGTGCCTCCAGCCGCCGTGCTCGAGGCTCTATCTGAAGCTGGCTTTGTCCAGGTGGACCGCGTTGTGGAGTTGGGCATTTTTTCCGAGTACACCGCCGTCAAGCCTTGACAGGTTCAGCAGCGAGCAGCAAAGCCACCTCGCCGCCAAGCAAAACCGCCAGCCAAAAGAGCATGAGCGAGAGCAAGAGCAGCAACAGCAAACTCAAGGGACCGTAAACCACGTTGAGCTGGGGTACCCAGCTGGCGTAAAGCTTCACCAGGGCGGAAACCAGATAGCTGGCGCTTTCCCCCACCACTGCGCCGGCAGCTGCCGCTCGCCAGGGTACGGACCTGGGTGGCAAAACTCGGTACACCAGCGTGAGCAAAACCAGACCCGCCAGCCCAGTGGCTGCCAGGCGCACCGGCCGCAAGAGCAGCGGGGATGCAGGCCAGGCCAAGGTGGCTTCCAGACCCACCAGAGCCAGGAGCAACAGGGGGCCTACCAGGAGGAAACCGGCCAAGCTGGCCAGGCGCAGCAAACGGCGACGCCGCCGTGGGCCAGCCATGGCCACAAAGGCCTGTTCAATTTGTGCGAGGGCCGACAGCGCCGCGGCAAAGGCGAGGACCACCGCTGCGGCACCCAGGGCGGCGGTGCGTCGGGCAAAGGCAGCCAGGGACTCCTGCACCTGCTGGGGCGAGTAGGGAAGCAGCTCCGCCAGCGTCTGGATTACGCGGGTGGCCTCTTCCGGGTTGATGCGCGTGGCCACCGCGAAGGCCACCGTGGCCATGGGCACCAGAGCCAGCAAGGTGGTGTAGGCCAGCGCGCCCGCGTAAAGCGTGAGGTGGTCGCGAGCAGCTTTTCGCCCCAGGGTGCGCAGAAACACGCCGGCGCGGGAACCCCACGCCCTCAGAGCGCCACCTCCTCCCCAAAGGAGGGTACGGAAGTCGCCCAGCCCAGCTGGTGCTGAATGCTTGTGGCAAGGGCGGCGGAGGCTTCCGGCTCACCGTGAGTGACAAAAGTCATCTCCGGCACCCGCTCCGCCTGCTTGAGCCAAACCAAAAGCTCTTCCCGGTCGGCGTGGGCGGAGAGGCAGCTGATGTGGGCAATGGCCGCCCGCACCGGCACCTGCTCACCGAAGATTTTTATTTCCGTTGCCCCTTCCAGGAGCTTGCGTCCGCGAGTGCCGGCGGCTTGGTAGCCGACGAAAAGCACGGTGTTGGCGGGGTCGGGCAGCCGATGACGCAAATGGTGAAGGATGCGTCCGCCGTTGGCCATTCCCGAAGCGGAAATGATGATGGCTGGCCCCGGTAGCGCGTTGAGCTTTTTGGATTCTTCCACCGAGGTGGTGGCGGCAAAGCGTTGGGGCAGAAAGGCGTCTTCCTCCTGGGCCACCACCCGCGTTTCCGCATCGTGTTCGGAAAAAGCCTGCCGCACCATGGTCAGCGCCTGGCGCGCCATGGGCGAATCCAGGTAAATGGGAAGCGGTTCCACCTCCCCATCGTCCTCCAGCTCGCGCAGGTAGTAGAGCACCTCCTGGGCGCGGCCAACGGCAAAGGCGGGGATGAGCAGTACCCCGCCCCGGCGAACCGTGTCCTCAATGACCTCCTGCAGTTTCTCCCGGGGGTCGCCGTTTTCGTGCACCCTGTTGCCGTAGGTGGACTCCACCACCAGGTAATCCGACCCGGGGCAGGGTTCGGGCGGCTGGAGGATGGGCACGCCGTAGCGCCCCACATCGCCGGAAAAAAACAGGCTGCGGTGCTGGCCGTGGCGGGCTTTGAATTCCAGCTGCACTGCCGCCGCGCCCAAGATGTGGCCCTGCCGGTAAAAGGTGAGCCGGCAGCCGGGGTGGAGCTCCAGCGGTTGGTGAAAGGGCACCGGCCGCAAAAGCCGCAAGGCTTCGGCGGCGTCGTGCCGGTCGAAAAGGGGCAGCGCCGGTGAGTGCTTGCTGGAGCCCACCTTGTTGGCAAAGCGGGCCTCTTCCTCCTGCAGGTGGGCGGCGTCCGGCAGCAACACGGACAAAAGCCGCGCCGTGGGTGGGGTGGCAAAGACCGGGCCGCGGAAACCTTCCCGCACCAGGCGGGGAAGAAAGCCGGTGTGGTCGATGTGGGCGTGGGTGAGGATTACCGCTTCCAGGCTGGCGGCGGGCACGGGAAAGGTCTGCCAGTTGCGCAGGCGCAGCTCCTTCTCCCCTTGGAAAAGCCCTGCGTCCACCAGCAGGCGCTGTCCGTGGACCTGTACCAGGTAACGCGAGCCGGTTACCGTGCCTGTTGCGCCGAGAAAGGTGAGTGTCGCCATGGCCGCAGTCTACCCCAGCTGCCCCTTGGGAAAGGACGGACCTGTTGCCTTATCCCCCGGTAGGGGTTGGTGTGCACGGAGGGGGTGAACGGTAATGGCAACCATGAGGGCGGGAAAAGGCAGCACCTTTTACCTTCGAAAGGACCACCAGGCGGCGCTTGTGCACCGCTTGGCACGCGTGGCCGGTCACCTGCAGGCGATACGGCGGATGGTTGAGGAGCGGCGCTGCGTGGATGAGATTCTGCTGCAAGTGGCGGCAGTGCAAGGTGGTTTGCGCGCCTTTGCCACCCAGCTGGTGGAGCAGGAGCTCAACGAGTGCGTGGCCAGCTGTATGGACGGCTCCTTGGAGCAGCGCCTCCAGCGGTTGGTCAGGTACGCCGCCAACGCGTTGCAGCACCTCTGCCCGCAGGAACAGCCCCTGGTCACCGTAGGGGAGACCCAAGCCGTAGCTGCGTGCATCCAGCAACCGCCACCACATTCGCGCCAGCAGCCCTTGAGACCGACCCGGGGGTGGTTCAGTGCGAAGGCGAAAGCACCTAGGGCCACGTCTTCTAGCGCCAGAGTGTGCAAGACCATCGGGTACCACCCGGGTGGCACGCGGCAGTCGGCATGGAGAAAGAGGTAGGCACGGGCACGCACGGCGTTGACCGCCCTGGCCAGCTGGTGACCCCGCCCCGCAGGTCCGACGAGCACCTTCACCCAGGGAAACTGATGGCGCACCAGCTCCAGCGTCCCGTCGGTGGAGCCGCCGTCACAACGACCAGCTCGGTGGCCGGCGGTTGTCCGACCGAGTGCAAGCAGGCAGTGATGTGGTTCTTCTCGTCGAGGGTTGGCACGATAACGGCGAGGAGCGGTGGGTGCTCAGCGGTTGGTGGAGACGCAAGGGTGGGTTGCGGACGCGCGTGCCTCATGGCATAAGGATACCGGCCGCTGGTGGGTGCCGGGCTGGTGGCGGCCATGGTCCGGATGTTGCCCCAGGAGCGAAAATCTCGTAAAATAAAAACAGCTGCAGGGAGGTGGCTATGAGCGACGAGGCAAAGGGTAAGGTGGCCAGGAAGATTCAGGAAAGGCTGGGGGAGGCCGGCGAGGCGGTGCAGGAGGGGTTTGAAGCGGCCAAGGAATCGGTAAGCCAGGCGGAGGAGTTGCTGGAGAAGGCCAAGGAAGTCCTGGGTGAGGGCTACGGGACGCTCAAGACCCGCTCCGCCGAGGGGTACGCCAAGGCTAAAGAGTACCTGGCGGAAGCACGCGCGGCGCTGGAGGTGGCGCGGGAGCGCGCTGGCCAACTTTACGGTCGCTCGCGCGAGGCGGCGGAAGAGGCGTACCAAAAGGCCAAAGAGAAGTACGACAAGCTGGTGGCCGAGGTGAAGAAGGGCTACGCCAAGGTCAAAGCCAAGGTGCAAGAAATTGACGTGAAGGAAGTGCGAGATGATATGGTGGATTACATCCGCCGTAACCCGGGCAAATCGGTGCTGATTGCCTTGGCTGTGGGTTTTGTGGTGGGGTACCTGGTGCGCAAGCGGGAGCCGTAAGGCATGGACGAGTTCAAACCGCGGGAAGACGACGAGCTGGCCGGCGAGGTTTACGAGCTGTCCGAGGCGGACGAAGAGGAAGAGCGCCCTCGACGCCAGCGGCTGGATGCAGATTACCTACTGGACAGGGTGATCCCCGGTGAGATTGACTGGCGTGACCTGGTCCGCAGGCACCCGCTGCTGGCAGTGAGCGCGGCCGCTGCCGTGGGTTTCCTTATTGGCCGCAGCAAAGGATCGGCCATCATTGCTGGGGCTTCTGCGGCCCTCACCACCGCGGTTATGCGCCAGCTTTCCGGGGTCTTGGACACCGACGTTTTCGAGTTCTAGCCGCGCTCAGGTGGAAGGGCGTGGCGACGGGTCTCCGGCGCCGGTGCTGCTGGCACGCAAGCGTTCCAAGGTGGCCAGCACTGGCGGGGGCACGAGACCGCGAATGTTGCCTCCCAGGGCCCAGATCTCCTTGATGACCCTCGACGACAGGTAGGTGTACTCCTCCTGTGGGGTGAGAAACACCGTTTCCACCTCGGGGCAAAGTCTCCTGTTCATCAACGCCATCTGGAACTCGTACTCGAAGTCGGAAACGGCCCGCATACCTCGCAGCACCACCCGAGCTCCCGTGCGGCGCATGAAGTCCACCAACAGGCCGGAAAAACAGGCCACGCTGACCTGCGGCAGCTGGGCGAAGCTGCGACGGACCAGCTCCATGCGCTCCTCGACGGGTAAGAGGGGCCGCTTTTCCGTGTTTTCCAGGATGGCCACGATCACCTGCGGGAACAAGCGCACGGCCCGGTTGACGATGTCCACATGCCCCATATGCAGCGGGTCGAAACTGCCGGGGTAAACCGCCACCAGGCCTTGCTCGCTCACGGCCCTTCCTCCACCACCACGACCTTGTGGTTGTAGTGGTCGTCCACTACCCGCACCGACAGCAGGTGCCTTCCAGGGGCCACCGGCAGGCGGAAAAGCTCCCGCCGGCCATCCAGCACGCCGTCGGCGGGAGCCAGCGGTAGCCAACGCTGGGCATCGCGGCTGTACTGGGCCAGGAAGAGGGTGGAGAGCTCGTCCTCCGCTTCCACCAGCCAGAACTCGCCCTCGCGGTGCGTGGTCACGCGCGGCGGGGTGTTGTCCACCACGAACCAGGAGGAAACCTGGCTTGCCGTTGCCGGCGTCTCCGGATTGGCGGGGGCGTCGCTGGCTGTGAGGCGAAAACGGTAGAGGCCGTCGGCCAGAGCCTGGGTATCCAAGGCCAACTGGATGCTTTCCAGGTTCTCCCTCACCACCCACCAAGGTCCCCCCTGCCGCTGGATTTCCAGGCGAAACAGGAGCGGGTCGCCGTTGGCGTCCTCGGCTTTCCACGAGACCGTTTGGAAACCAACGCGGAAGTAACGCTTCCCCAGCTGGCTTTGGCCTTCTTTTTCCTCCTCCAGCACGGTAAAGATGCCGGAAAGCTCAGGATGCGTGAGCTCCACGATGCGCTCCGAGGGAGGGGGCGATTTAAGGTACACCTCTGCCGGTGGGTAGACCTTCAGCTCCTTGATTTGCGGCGGCAGGTTCACCTGCCGGTAGGAAAGCTGAAGTCGTTCGACCCTGCTGCGGCCAGGGCCCAACTGCAGCTTGAGTTGGAGGTAGCGCGCCGGCGGGGCGGGAATGGTGCCCTCGCGGCAGGGGAGGGGTTCGCCCCAGCTGCTCCAGCCCTCGCCCACTTCCGCGCTGTTGCCGGAGCGGAAGCTCACCTGGCAGGGGCCACTGCCGAGGAAAGTGAAATGGCCCCACTGGGCCGGCTGACCGGCATCCAGCGGGGCTGAGGTGAAGCTCCCTTGGGGTGGACCGCGCCGCACCAGCAGCTTCACCGGATCTTGGGTGAGCAGGGCCTGAGCTGTCGGGAGGATCTTGGTCACCTGCGCGGCATCCACCGTATCCAGCTGCAACACCTGCTCCTCCACCAGCTGGTAGAGACCCCCTTCCGAGGCGGTTCCCACCACAAGGCCGCCCTCCGCCCAAGCCAGGGCGCCCGCCAACTCCTTTTCCAGCCGAGTCACGGTGGTCACCGCGCCGTTGGGCCAGATGCGCAAAAGCTCGCTGACGAAGCGTCCCGTTTCGGCGGGCGGCGTGCCGGTGGTGACGGAAACAGCCGGCTGGCCTTCCCCACGAGGCTGGCCGAGGGTGGGGTCCCCGGTTAGCGCCGCGGCCCAAACGCTGCCGTCCGGCGCCACCGCCAGGCTGGCGATCTCGGTGAAAGGGGAGTCGTACAGCACGCCCAGCGCCTTACCGTCAAAGGCCAGCACCAGCCCTTTGCCAGAGGTTCCCACCAGTAGGCGGTCGCCGGCTACCGCCAGGCAGCGAGCATGGCGATCGGGGACCTCCGCCGCAAGCTCCAGGCCCTTGGCGCCAAGGCGCAGCAGGCGTCCCGGGTTGCCAGCCGCCAACATCAGCTGCCCGGCAAAAAAGGCTGCATCCCAGAGGTTGCCCTCAGGCAAGGAAGCCACCTGCTCCAACTGCTTCCCTCGCCAGCGGAACAGACCAGCAGGTAGGGCGGTGGTGAGGTAAAGGGTGCCGTCGGGAGCCATGAGCACGCTGGTGATTTGGTCTGCCTGCACCTCGGCCAGCAGGGTGCGTTGTCCGTCCCTCACCTGGTAGAGCTTGGCCGGGTGCCCGGTGCCAACGAAGAAAACGCCTTCTGGCCCTTGGGCGAGCGCCTGGGCTAAGGGCTCCTCGAAGGTGGCAAGGGTGACCCGGGGTGGCAGGGCTTCGAGCCCGCCGTCCGGTTGCACCGCCACGCCCTGAGCGCGGGACTTGGCGAGGCTCGTGGCCGTATCCAAGGTGAAGAAGCGCGTAGGGGCCGCCGAGGCGACGGACGCCAGCACCAACAACCAAGCTGCTCTCATGGCGCCTCCGGGGTGGTGATGTCTAAGGGGATGCGCAGCGCGCCCGCCAAGGGTCGCGGGTAGGCAAGCCGCTCCACCGCCACAAGGCTGGTGGTAAGGCGCTGCACGAGCCCCGGGGAAAGGGCCTGGTACCAGCTAGCAGCGAGGGAGGGAGGCAACGCGGGCAGGGCTCCGCCAGGAAGGCTTAGACCTCCTTCGCGCGCCTCCAGGGCCACCACCAGGGTGGAGCTGGGCTCCAAGCGGGAAAGCTGGCCCAGAAGCTGGGAGAAGTCCTGCACCGCCAGCTTTTCGCTTTGCATGGCATACTCGGCGAAGGCAGAACCGTCGGCCACTAGCAGGTCCACCCTGCCGGGGGGCAAGCTGCGCGGTACGGTAATTGACACCACCCGACGTTCCTCAGTGCCCTGACGGGGTTGCAGCCGACAGGTGACGGAAAGCTGCTCGCCGGGGCGCAGGCGCCGGCGGTGGGGGATGGCCTCCAGCAGCAGGGCGCTTTCGTGGGGGCGGCGCGCCAGCTCCAAATCCAGGGCCGTGAGGGCCGGGGCAGGAAAAGGGGGGTTGGTCAATAACCCCACTAACGCACCCACAAAGGTGGCCACGCGGGCCACCGCGTCGGCCGATGCGGTCACCTGCCGCAGGGTCAGCTGGCGGCCGTCGGCAAAGCGGGCCAGCGCGCTCACCTCAACGGTCAAGTCGCTGTTGGGTCCCTGGGAGAAGCTCAGGGAGGCAGCTGTAAGGTAGGCGGCCAGCAGGGGCTTGAGGATGGGCACGTCGGCCAAGAAGAAGCGGAAGGCTCGTCGCCCCTCCTCGCTGGCCACCTCCACCTGCAACGGCAAGCCCGCGGGTGCCTCACCAGCCACCGCCACCATGCCGGCTGGTTGGTCGGCCACAAAGGTGCCAAAGGGTTGGTCCGTGCTGAAGATCTTGAACGGAACGGCAAAGGAGCGCTGCACGGCCAAGACACGTGCCCGCGCGGCGGGCAAGCGCACCGGCCCCGCGGCTACCAGCGGGTGGCCAAAGGCGTAAAAGGTGTCCCCCTCGCGGGCGGTGAGGGTGCCGCCGGCGGCAATCACCGCGTCGCCCCACACCAGCACCGCCGCCACCATGTCCCCGGCCTCCGGCAGGTCCCGCACCTCGCCCGTTTTGCCGCCGGGAACAGCCAAGAGCCCCAGGCGGCGAAGGAGATCGGCAGTGAAGGGCGGCTCGGCCATAGGCAGGGACAGGGGGAGGAAGGAGTTGGGGGTGGGCAGACCCTCGGGTACCAAAAGCTGCGCGGGCGGGGCTCCGGCTAAAGCCCGGCGAAGGTCTTCCGGATGAAACCGGCGGGCGGCTACGGGAGAGGGTGGCGGGGTGGGAATGGTGCGCATGTCCTCGAAGGGGGTGACTCCGGCCAAGGCCTCACGGGCGAACTGCCAGCCGAAGGCCACCGCACCTAAGAGCTTGTCCTCCACGTACACCGGTGAGCCGCTCATGCCCGCCACCACGCCCGAGTCGGCAAAAAGGGGGTCGGCGAGCCGCACGAGAATGGCATTGCCCGCGGGTCGCGTGGCTTCCAAAACCCCCACCACCTCAACCGGTACCCGCAGCTTCTGCCCCCCGCTCCACTCGGTGAGGCAGTAACCCTTCTGCCCCGGCTGCACCTGGGCTAGGGGCATGACGGCCAGGGCGGAGAGCAAGGGCAGAAGCAGGGAGGTCATGAGGAGGCGGCCACGGCGCTGCGGGCCGGTGCCAGATGCCGGCCGGTGAGGGGCAAGATGAGCGGCAGCTGGTTCATGAGCTGGGCGAGCTCCTCGGGGACAATGGCTTGGGCGCGGTCGGAGAGGGCCTGGGCTGGGTTGTGATGCACCTCCACCATCAGGCCGTCCGCACCCACAGCGGCGGCAGCTCGGGCCAGGGGAACCACCTTGTGCCGTTTGCCGGTGCCGTGGGAGGGGTCGACGATGATGGGCAGGTGGGAGAGGCGCTGGACCGCCACCACCGCTGCCAGGTCCAGGGTGTTGCGGGTGTGGTCGGTGAAGGTGCGAATGCCCCGCTCGCACAACACCACCTGGTAGTTACCTTCCGCCAACAGGTACTCCGCGGCCATCAGCAGCTCCTCCACCGTAGCCGCCATGCCGCGCTTGAGCAACACGGGCTTGCGCGCCTTGCCCGCCTGGCGCAGGAGGGAGAAGTTCTGCATGTTGCGCGCGCCGATTTGGATCATGTCGCAGTACTCCACCACCAGCTCCAGGGAATGCTCGTCCAGCGCTTCGGAAACGGTGGGCATGCCCACCTCGCGGCTCACGTCCCGCAGGATCTTGAGCCCTGGCTCACCCAGGCCTTGAAAGGTGTACGGCGAGGTGCGTGGCTTGAAGGCACCGCCGCGGAGGACCTGAGCCCCCGCGTTCTTGACCGCTTGGGCGGTGGTCAAAAGCTGCTCCGGGCCTTCCACCGAGCAGGGCCCCGCCATAACCACAAAATGGCCGCCCCCCACCGGCACGCCGCTCACCCAAACCACCGTGTCCTCGGGTTTGACCTCCCGGCTCACCAGCTTGTAGGGGTGGGAAACGGGAATCACTTCCAGCACCCCTGGCAGGTTTTCGAACAGCGATGGGTCCAGGACGTCGCGGTTGCCCGTAATGCCAATGGCTACCCGCTGGGCACCGGGGATAGGGTGGGGTGTGAGCCCCAAAGCCTCCACCTGCCTTTTGACCTGCTCCACCTCCTCCTGGGTGGCATTGACGGTCATGACGATCAGCATGGCAATCCCCCCACGTGCCGGCTATACTAGCGAAGAGAAGGAGGTTGTCAACGTGAGAAAGCTGCTGCTGGTGATAGCGGTGCTGGTTGTGGGAGCCAGCGTGGCCGAAGCGGTGTACGTGGTTTACTTGAAAAACGGCAAGCGGGTGGTGGCGCGCGAAAAGTTTCAAGTAAAAGGCAAAATGGCTGTGGTCACCTTGAAAAACGGCGCCGTGGTTTCCCTGCCCCTAGACCAGGTGGACTTGGTCAAAACGGACAAGATCAACTCCATGGGCCTGGGCGACGCGGAGCTTTTGGCCTTGGGCCAAGAGGGCCCACCGCCTCCCACTCCTACCCCGACGCCGGCCATGACCACCTTGGGCAAGCTGCGCGGCGAGGTGGCCAGGCCCACCGGCGAGGCGGCTCGGCCCACCCCGACCCCCAGCATCGTTTGGCGCGAAGCTCCCTTCAGCGACAAGGGGGTAGACCGGGCGTTCCAAGAGGGCCTGGAGCGCTATCACCTTTACCTTTACCGCACAAGCCAGGGCTCACGCCCCGAGTACTTCTTTGTGGAGGTGCGGGTGGGGGAAAAGGAAGTACCGAGAGCCCTGGAAGCGGTTTGTGTCACCTACCACCTGCTGCGGCAGTCGGCCGCCGCGCGCGCGCCGGAGGGGGTGGAGCTGCGGCTGGTGGACGATTCGGGGCGGGAAGCAGGTCTCTTCCTCATCAGGCCGGAAGAAGCGGCGCAGCTGGCGGAAGGCAAGGTCACACCGGGCGAGTTTTTCCACAAGTACGTGCTGTTCTAATGCCGCGTTGGCCCCTCCTCCTGGTTTGCTGCGCGCTGGCGTCTTTGGGCTGCCGTGCCGTTCTGCCCGAGGCGGAGCGGCGTTTCCGCCAGGGGCGAGAAGACGCGGTCCGTCAGGCGCTGCCGCCGCAGCTCCAGCAAGCCTTCCGCGGTATTGCCTACTTCCCGTATGACCCGGCCTTTGTGGTGCGCGCCATGCTCCAGCCGGTGGTTCCCCCCGAACCGTTACGCTTGGCCGCTTCCGATGGGTCCCTGCGTCCGGCGCACCGGGTGGCCAGGGTGCAGGTGAGCTTGCCCACTGGCCGGGCCACCCTCACCCTTTACCAGCTGGACGATATCCGCGACCGCTACCCCGACCACCTTTTCCTGCCCTTTCGTGATGCCTTGGCGGGCAAAAAAACCTACGGTTCGGGACGCTACCTAGAGGTGGAACGCCTGGCCAGCGGCATCGTGGAGCTGAACTTCAACCGCGCTTATAACCCGGACTGCGCCTTCGGCATCACGGCCCGCTGCCCCATCACTCCGGAGGAAAACTGGCTTCCTTTCCCGGTGCCGGCGGGCGAAATGATACCCGCCGGAGCCCACTAGTGCTCGCGAGCCTTCTGCTGGCTGCGGTGCTGCCACCGGTGATTGCCGACCCGCGCCTGGGGCCCTCCTCCTGGGTGGTGACGGACCTCATCAACCCTCCACCCCCCGCTGAGGGGTACCTGGTGCGCCTGCCGGAACGAGTTGACGAGGGCTGGCTTGCCCGGCTGGTGCAGCTGGCATCGGGCACGGCACCGGTGGTGGCCTTGGGCCTGCCCGAAAAGGAGAGCCTGACCCTTTACTTCGATGGCGTGGTGGTGGCCCAGGCGGAACAGGTGCGTGAGCTGCGGCGCTGTTGCCCAGGGGTGGCGGCGGTGGTCACCGCCACCCAGCCGGCGGAGGCGGTAGAGCGGTTAGCTTGGGGAGCTGCAAGCCTGATGGTGGCAGGCCGGCCTGCCTGGGCAGAGGAGCTACGACAGGTTTTGCCCGAATCCCAGCCCGCCTCCTGGAACGGTGGTGCCTTGCCTACCGCCAGCCGGGAAGAGGATTTGGCCCTGCTGGTGGGCGTGCCGCCGGGCTTTGCCGGCGGGCCCGTAGTGTTGCCTTCCACCTGGGTAGCCCCGTGGGCGCAGCTTTTGGCGCAAGGGGCTTCCCAGGAACTGCCGGTAACCCTGCAGGGGGAGCAGGCCTACGTGCGTGTCCCGCCGTTGGCGGGGGGAGGGCTGGTGCTGGTGCCGCGGCCTTTGCCCCCAGGAGGGTGGGAGAAGGTGGAGGTGCGCAAGCTGCGGGAGCTGAGCGTGGAGGAGGTGCTAGCGCGCCACCACCGACAGCTAGCTCGTCAACAGCGGCTCCTCCGCAGCTACCAAGGGCAGCAGCGGCTGCTCTTGAGGCTGCGGGTGGAGCAGCTGTCGCGCAGTTTCGAGCTGGTCATGGTTGGGCCGGTGTATTTCGACGCGCGCCGGGGCAGTGACTGGCAGGTGCGGCAGGCATGGGTTGACGGCGTGGCCTGGGATCCCAAGGAGCTGCCGGAACTCCCGCTGCTGCAGCCGCAGGCGCCCCCGGTACCGCCGCTGGCTTTGGAGCTTTCTCCTTCCTACCGCTACCGGTTGGAGGGCAGCGAGGCACGGGATGGCCGGTTGTTCTACCTGGTGCGTTATGAACAGCAAGCTCAGGGACACCGGCTTTGGGGTCGTGCGTGGGTGGACGGGGAAACCTTTGGCTTGGCCCAGCTGGAGCTAGTGCAGGAAAGCCCCCAGGGGGCGGTACGCACCTCCCGCTCCCGCACCCGCAATTACCTGGTCTGGCTGGGAGGGGCACCCCTGTGGCTGCCGGCCCAGGTGGAGGCGGACGACCTCTTGGCGGTTTTTGGTGGGGTGGTTGCCCTTCACCGGCAGCTTACCTTGGAAGGGTTGGTGGTCAACCCACCGGACGAGGCACAGCAGGTGCACGAAGCCTGGGCAAGCCGGGAGATCATGTTTCGGGAGCGCGCGGGTGAGGTGGTCCGGCTGGAGTCGGACGGCCGCGGGGGACGACGGGAGGCCAAGGGCGAGCGGGGGCGCCAGCGCTTTCTGTTGGCTGGCGCGGCCTGGGATCCCTCCTTAAGCTTTCCCTTGCCTTTGGCCGGCTACCAGCTTTTGGACTTTCGCTTCCGTGGCCAGGACCAGCAGTTACGGGCCTTTCTCGCTGGCGCGGTGAACGACGTGGCCTGGAGCCGTCCGGGGCGCAGAGAGCTTTCGGCCAACGCCTTTGTGCAGGCGGCACCCTTCACCTCGCGCTTTTGGCACCGGAGGGAAGAGGACCGCCGGCAGGAGGTGCGGACCCTGAGGCAGCACCTGGGAGCAAGCACCGCCGTCCACTGGGGCGCGCTCCGCCTTTCCTTGGGGGCCGAGGTGGCCCACCTGGCTTTCGGCCGTACCCGCCATACGGACCCAGCTTTCCTCTTACCCAGGAGCGGGCCCGAACTGCTGGTGAAAGCGGGTCTGGCTTGGCAAAAGGGCCAGTGGCTCGCGCAGCTGCGTGCTGAGCAGGGCTTTCGGCCGGCTTGGAGCCGCTGGGGCTACGGCGAGCCAGGGCGGCGGGCCTTCCTGCGGGCCCACGGTTTGGCGCAGTGGGAGTCCAACCCCTTGCCCCTGGTGAGGGCTGGGGTGGGGATAGAGGTGGCAGGGAGCTCCCACACCGATCGCTTTTCCCGCTTCGCCTTGGGCTCGGTGCTTGCTGGCCTGGCTGGGATGCCGGCCGACCGGGTGGGGGCGGAAGCGTACGCTGCCCTGCGTTTTTCCCTTGCTTTCCCCTTGAGTTTACAGCGGCGCGTGGAACTGGGCTGGGAAGGGGCCTGGCTGCGCCACCGCCGGGACGGCTACCACGCCCGGCCGGTTTCCGGCGTGCGCCTGGGGCTATCCACCCGCGGGCCGTGGCGGAGCGTCCTCCAGGTGCAGGTGAGCATGCCCCTGGTTCTGCCTGGTCTCAACCGCCCCAAGGCCAGCCTGCTGCTGCTACGGCCCCTTGGGCCTTAGCGGACGAGCCAACTCTCGGTCCAGGGATAACGGCGGAAGTAGCCGACTGCACTCAGCTCCTGGCGCAGCTTGGAAGCCAGGAGCCGGTCGGTCACCACCCGCAGCACCGCCGGGTTGAGCTCCGCCGCGCGCACCAGCTGAGCGAGCCCCTCTTTTTCCTGGCCCAGGGACAGCAGCGTCACGCCCACGTTGAAGCGTAGCTCTGGGCGCTCGGCCAAAGCGAGGGCGCGGCGGAAGTGGGCCAGGGCCGCATCCCACTGCCCCGCCTCCCGTGCCAGGTTGCCGGCCACGGTTTCCGCTTGGTAGTCCCAAGGCAAGTAGGCTAGCTTGGGCGCCAGCTTGCGGTAGGCTTCGGCCGCCACCACCTTGCCCATGGGCGAGCTGGCCTGTCGCAGGCTGTCCACGAGCACCTGCGCCGCTTGCAAGGCCCGGTAGCCTCGCCACTGTTGCCAACTGACCCACGCGAGCCCAACCCATAGGACCAGGCCCACCACACCCGCAATGTGCCGCCTCGGCCCCGGCGACGGCAGGGGCGGCAGCAACAGGGCTAGCACCACCAGCCACTGAGCGGCGATAGCTGCCAGCTGTAGGGGAAACTGAAAGGCCGCCAGCACCGCCATGGCGGCCAAAAGGGAAAAGGGCTCCATCTCCAGCTCCTGAGGCCACACCGGCCGGCGGCGCCAGGCGAACACCAACCCACCCAGGAAGAGGGCCGCGCCCAAAAGCCCGGTTTCCGCCAGGTACTGCAGGTACTCGTTGTGCGCCTGGCCAAAGCCCGTCTCCAAACCCAGCACGCGAGCGCGCTCAGCCAGCGCCCTGGGCGGCAAGAAACGGAAGGAATGTGCCTCGAACTGCCCAAAGCCCACGCCCGCAACGGGGTGGGTGAGGAACATGCTCCAGGCGGCGCTCCAGGCGGCCCCGCGAGCGCTGGCTAGCCACAACAGACCCCCTTGCCGCACCTCCTGCCAAGCCTGTCCCAGGCGCACCCGCAGGGGATCGGCTGCCAGCACCAGCAGCAGTAAGGCAAAAAAAGACAAAACCACTGCCCAAAGCCGCTTCGGCGCCGGCAGCCGGCGGATCAGCAACACGCCCGTGCCCAACGCCAGAGCGGCCAGGGCCGAAAGGGTCTGCGACAGCACCATGCCCGCAAGGCACAGGAGGGCGCAGAGCCACCACCCAGCTCGCCTTTTCCCGCTCAGCGCCCGATGCAGCGAGAGAAGCGTGGGCAAAAGGAGAAACACCGCCACATCGGCAGGGTTACCCAGCGTGCCCAGCAGCTGGAATCGCCCCTCACTTTTTTCCAACAGCGCAAAGCTGTCTGGCCGAGCCGCCGGCTCGTACCAGGCGATAGCCAGCAGGGTTTGCAGCAGCCCAGCAAAAACCACGGCTTTTTCCAGCTTCCGCCTGCCTGTTCGGTCAAGCTGGCGCAGGGCCAGAGCACCTCCCAAGGCCAAGGCCGTCGCCAGTAGGCTGGGAAGGCCCGAGGGAGAACCGGCAAGCGCCAGTGAAACCGCGCCGGCGGCTACCAATGCGGCTGCCGGCCATGCCCAGGGGTCGAGCGAGGGGTGGGCGAGAAACAATGCAGCCAACAGCGCCCACAAGCCGTGGGCTAGGAAGCTCTTGGGAGCTCGGAAGGGCGACAGGCATGCCAAATCCACCACCAACGGCAGCAGCACGACCAAGGCCATGCCCCCCGCGAGTATCAGCCTTTGTCGCCAGGACTCGCTCACGCGTCCTCCAAACGCACAGAAACCACCCGCGAGACCCCAGGTTCCTCCATGGTCACACCATAAAGCACGTCGGCGTAAGCCATCGTGCGGCGGTTGTGGGTGATGAGCAGAAACTGGGTGGCACGTGCCTGCGCCTTCAGGTGCTGGCACAGGCGCTCCACATTGATGTCATCCAGGGGCGCGTCCACCTCGTCCAGCACGCAAAAAGGGGCAGGGCGAATACGGAAAAGGGCCAAAAGCAAGGCCACCGCGGCCAAGGCCTTTTCCCCCCCGGACAACAGCAAGACCGACTGGGTATGCTTTCCCGGCGGCCGCACGCGGACCTCCACACCCGAATCCAGCGGGCTTTCCGGATCCGCCAGCACCACCTCCGCGTGCCCGCCTCCGAAGAGCTGACGGAAGGTCTCGCCAAAGTGGCGGTTGGCCTCCTCCAACGTGGTCAGGAACTTTTGCCGGCAGGTTTCGTCCAGCTCCCGCAGCGAGGCCTGCAGGCTGGTCAACGAGCGCTCCAGGTCCTTCCGTTGTTCGTGGAGAAAGGCGTAGCGCTGAGAAAGCTCCTGCTCCTGCACGATCGCCAGCTCGTTCACCGGCCCCAGGGAGGCCAACTGGCGCTGAAGCTCCTGGTGCCGGGCTTCCAGCTCCGGGATTTCGGGAAGCTCCGGCAGCTCCTCCGGTAGGAAGCCTTCCAAGCTCTCCACCAGCGGCGCGCGTTGGGCACCAAGCTCTGCCAACCGCACGTGGTAGGCGTGGAGGGTATCCTGGGCTTGCCGGTCCTCCTGCTGCCAGTGGGCCGCCTCCTGCTGCCGGGTCTCCAGCACCTGTTTGAGGGAGGCTCCCTGGTGCTGAAATTGGGCAATAATCTGCCGATGTTCCGCCGCCTGGTGCAACGCCTGTTCCAGCTGCAGGCGGACGCGTGCCAGCTGCTGGCTGGTTTCTTCTTGCCGTTGCCGCAGATGGGCCAGCTCCTGCTGCAGGGCCGAACGCTGCCCTATGAGCTCCTGCTGCTGCTTCCGGTGCCGGGCGAGTTCCCGTTCCAGCTGCTCGTACCGCTCGCTGGCTACCAGGAAGGCGGCGCGCACGCGACCCGCTTCGCTGCGAGCTTCGGCTGCCTGCCGCCGGGCCTCCCCGGCCACCGCTGCCTTCTCGTCCACATGCGAGGAAGCAGCCGCCGCCCGCTCCTCCAAAAGCTTGGCCTCCGCTCCCGCCTTTTCCAAATCCGCCGCCACCTTCGCCTCCGCTTGGGCCAGCTGGGTGGCTTCCAGCTCCAAGGCTTCCATTTCCCGTTCAAGGCGCACGCGCTCGCGATGGCGAGCCTCGTGACGGGAGGAAACCTGCGCCAGCTTTTCCGCCAGCTCCTGCTGTTGGGCACGAGCGCGGGCGAGCTCTCCCTCCTGCTCGCTGAGCCGGGCAGCCAAACGAGCTGCCAGCTGCGCCACCTCTTCCCGCTCGCGTTGCAGCTTGCTTTCCTGCGCTTGCAGCTCCTGCTCTTTCTGCTTGAGCTGCAACAGGCCCAGAAGCCCCCTTGGCTTTCCGGGCAAGCGCAGGCGTTGGCCCTGCCGCAGGACCCCGGCTGGGAGAAGGAGCAGCCAAGCCGGGTCCTGTGCCAGCGTGGATGCCTCGTCCGGTTTGGCCACGACCGCCACTGGGGGAAGCACCCGGGACAGCCAACCCAGCTCCTGCGGATCCACCCCTGCTGGGGGGAGCAAAGGATTTTCCTTTGACTCCAGGTTCGGTTGGCGAACGGCCACTTCCAGCAGCCCATCGGGCTGTGGACCGGCCAGCAAAGCTTCCACTGCCTCCTCGCCATCCACCACCGGCAAGGAGAGCAGCTCACCGTAGGCCGAGTCCAAGAGCGTGGCCAACTCCTTGGGTGGGTTCAGGTAATCCCCCACCGTGCCGGCGATCAGCCGCTCCGGCAGGAGGCGCTGTAAGGCTTCAGGCACGGCTCGCAGTTGCGCCATCGCCCGCTGAACCCCTTCCCGTTGGTGCTTGACCTGCCAAAGACTGTGCTCTAGCTCGTCACGCCGGGTTGCCGCAGCGGCCGCTTCGGCCTGCAGCTGTTCCAGGAGCTGGCGTCGCTGGCCCTCCTCCTGTCGAGCTGCCAGGAGCTCGTGTCGCAGGGTTTGCTCTGCGCTGCAGGCCTGCTGCTCCTCCTCCGCCACCTGGGCTAGGTGGCTGGTCAAGCGCTGCCGCTCGCTGGCCACCCGTTGCTGCTGGTAGCGCAGCTGCTCCTGCTCCACCTGCAGGCGATGGTGGCGGTTGCGAGCTTCGGCAGCGGCACCCACCTGGCGCAACAGCTGCGAGCGAGCCTCCTCAGCCACCCGCTCCGCTTCCTGCGCCTGCTGCTCCAAGGCCTGGGCTTTGCCTTCCGCCTGGCGGGTACTGTCGGCCAACGCTTCCCGTTCCTCTTGGGCGCTGGCCAGGCGCGCAGCGACCGCCCGCTCCTGGGCCCGCTCTTCCTCCAGCTTGTGCTCGACCACCTCGAGGCTTCGCCGCGTCTTTTCCTCTTGTTCCCGCAAGCTCTCCAGCTCCCGGCGGCATGCCGCCTCCTCGGCTTCCAGGCGCTGGCAGCTGGCCAAAGCCTGCCCGAGAGCCTGCTCCAGCCGGCGCAGCTGGTCGGCGCTTTCTTCCCATTGGCGCTGGGCCTGGGCTGCCTCCGCCTGGGCACGGGCCAGAGCAGCAGCGCTTCGCGCTTTCATCTCGGCCGCTTCCCCCATTGCCCTTTCGATTTGGGCTCGTTCCTGGTCCAGCTGCGCCAGGCGGAGGGCGGCCAAAAGCCTGGACAGCGTCTTAAGCTCTGCCGAAAGCTGCACGTGCCGTTGGGCTTGCTTGGCCTGACGCCGCAGGCTCGCCAGCTCCCGCTTCACCTCCGCCTCGATGTCCGCCACCCGCTCCAAATTGGCGCGGGTTTCCGCCAGCTTGAGCTCCGCTTCTTGGCGCCGCAGACGAAAGTGGCTGATGCCCGCTGCTTCCTCAAACAGCGCCCGGCGGTCGGCGGGCTTGGCTGACAAAACCTGGGCAATGCGCCCTTGCTCGATGATGGCGTAAGCTCGCGTCCCTAAACCCGCCTCAGCCAGCTTGTCCATCACGTCCTTGAGGCGAACCCGCTTCCCCTGCAGGCGGTATTCGGAGGTGCCGTCGCGTAGCACCCGTCGGGTGATTTCCAGCGGCTGGTCCCCTTGTCCGTTGGCTGACTGCAGCACCAAAGTTATCTGCGCCGCCCCGGCCGGTGCTCGCTGGGCTGAGCCGGCAAAGATCACGTCTCCCATTGTTTGCGAGCGCAGGAGCCGAGCCGACTGCTCGCCCAGCACCAAGGCGATGGCATCGCAAAGGTTGGACTTGCCGGCCCCGTTGGGCCCGACGATCGCCACAATTTGCCCGGGAAAGGTCAATTCTACTCGCGTGGCGAAGGACTTAAAGCCTTCCAGGGTTAGCGATGCAATACGCACGCTCATCCAAGCGGCACATGGTAGCACCGACGGCCCTCTGACCGTCAGCTAGGCCGTTTGAGCCACCGGGGCTAGCTGCCACCGCCCAGGCACGGGGGTTTGGCAATGGGGGCAGCGGTCGCTTTCAGCTAAGAGGTTTTCCAGCACCTGAAGGCCCCAGCGCATCACCAACAACTCGCCGCAGCCGGGGCAACGGGTGTGCTCCAACTCTTCCACCTGCCCGGGGAGGTTGCCGGCGTAAACAAACCGCAGGCCCGCCTCGTGCCCCCTTTGGGCGGCGCGCAGGAGCGTGGCTGCCGGCGTAGGTGGCGGGTCGGTCAGCTTGTAGTCGGGATGGAAGGCGGTCACGTGCCAGGGGATGTCCGGCGAGACGGAGGCGAGAAACTGGGCAATGGCGGCAAGCTCCTCGTCTGAGTCGTTGAAGCCGGGCACCACCAGCGTCACCACCTCGCACCAAATGCCGCGCTCCCACAAAAGCCTGATGGTGTCGCGCACCGCTTCCAACTTGCCACCCAGGGCACGGTAGCTTTCCGGCCGAAAGCTCTTTAAGTCCACCTTGTAACCCACCAGCACGTCCGCGAGGTAATCCAACACTTCGGGGGTGGCGTGGCCGTTGGAAACGAAGGTTCCGGCGATGCCTTCCTCCCGCGCTAGGGAAAACACATCGTGGGCCCATTCCGCGGTGATCAAGGGCTCGTTATAGGTGGAGGTGATCACCGGGCACCGGTACCGCGTGGCCAAAGCTACCAGCGCTTCAGGCGTAATGGGTTGGGCCTGCGTGCTGGCCTGGGCATCCCGCAGCGCTTGCGAGGTAAACCAGTTTTGGCAATAGGAGCACTTCATGTCACAGCCCAGCATGCCAAAGGACAACGCTCGGGCGCCCGGAAGGAGGTGAAAGAAGGGCTTTTTTTCGATGGGGTCCACGGCCACACCTGCCGTGTAGCCCCAGGGAACCCGCAAGCTGTCACCCTCGCGGAAACGCACCAAACACACCCCTCGGGCGTTTGGGGCGAGCTTGCAGCGGTGGGCGCAGGCCACGCACTCCAGCTTGCCGGAGGGTGTGGGGCGAGCCAGCTCGGAGCGGGCCTGCGTCAGGGCATCCAGGACGGAGCGCACGCTTTCAATGTGGCCCCTGCCCTTGACGATGGCAAGGGGCGAGCGGGAAAATCCGCCACCATGCGTCACCTGCTGTTACCCACAGCCGCTCGGGGGCTCGAAGGCCGCCTTCGCGTGCCCCCTTCCAAGAGCCTTGCCCAGCGGGGGCTTTTGGCTGCCTGCTTGGCCGGACCTCCCGCGAGCCTAGCGCCCTTTTCCCCCGCGGAGGATGCCCAGCTGCTTCTCGAGGCGATGCGGAAACTGGGTTTTCGCATCCAGCCGGAAGGGGATGGCTTGTGGGTGGAAGGCTATTCGCCAGCGCCCGAAGCCGAGCTTTTTCTCGGCAATAACGGCACGGGAGCGCGGCTTTTGCTGGCGCAGCTGGCCACAAGTCCCGGCCGGTTCCTGTTGGACGGCGTGCCCAGGCTGCGCCAGCGACCCATAGCACCCCTGGTGCGGGCCTTGCGCCAGTTAGGTGCGGCCATTGAGGGCGAAAGGCTGCCGTTGCGCGTGGAGGGGCGGGCTCTCACCAGTGAAGTGGCCAAGGTGGACGCCAGTCAGTCCTCGCAGTTCGTCTCAGCTTTGCTTTTCCTCGGGGTGCGCCTCCCGCAAGGGCTGGTGGTCGAGGTGGAGGGCCAGCTGCCCTCCCGTCCCTACGTGGAGATGAGCCTGGAGGTGCTGAAGGCTTTCGGGGCAGAGGTGGGCGGGAACGGAACTAGGTTTTGGGCCCGAGGTCCCCTTAAGCCCCAGCTGTTTGCGGTTGAGGGTGATTGGTCGGCGGCGGCAATTCCCTTGGTGGGTGTGGCGGTGGCGGGAGGCGAGGTGGAGGTGGAAGGGGTAAGCCTGAAGAGCCGGCAGGCCGACGCGGTGGTGGCGGAGCTTCTCCGCCGGGTGGGCTGCCAGATTTGGGCGACCGCCACCGGTGTGCGCGTGCGTGGGCCAGCCTGCCTGCCTTTGGAAGCGGACCTGCGCCACTGTCCCGATTTGTTCCCCGCCTTGGCCGTGTTGGTGGCCTTGCGAGGCGGGAAGCTCACAGGGCTGGGGCACCTGGCGGGCAAGGAGTCCAACCGCGTACGCGTCATGGCTTCGCACCTGCGCAGCCTGGGCTTGCCGGTGGAAGCGGGAGAGGACTGGTTTCAGGCTTCCGCCGGGGGGGTGCCACGGGCACCGGGCGAGCCTTGCTCGCCTGAGGGGGACCACCGAATTGCCATGGCCTTGGCGGTGGCTGGGCTGGTTACCCCTGGATTGGGGCTCGTGCAGCCGGAGTGCGTGGCCAAGTCCTGGCCGGAGTTTTTTCCCTGCTGGCAAGGCCTGCTTCGCCCATGAAAGAGCATCCCCTGACTTTTTGGGACGCGCCCTTTTTGCCTAGCGGAGAACCTGCTCTGGGCAAGCCCTTGAGGGAGGCAACCAACTTGCCCCTGTCTTGCCGGCGACAGCTGGCCAGCCAGCTTTTGGCTGCCGTAAGCTTCATCCTTCAGCAAGGTTATTTCCCCGGCCGTGCCTTGCTGCGTGCGGCCCGCTTTACGCAGAAGGATGGCCTGGCTCAGCTGCACCTGAGCCGGTTGCCCTCCCGGGCCCTGGACGAGCTGCTGGAGGCCAGGCTGGCGAGGCGGGGCCTTGGGGAGCGCCTGGCTTGGCTCGTGCTGCGCCCATTTTTGACGGCGCTGCTGCCGGAGGAGGCTGCCCTTTGGCAACGACCTCCGGCGGACCCCTGGGCCTGGCCACGGGAGGCTTTGGAGCATCTGCTGGCCAAGGACCGGGGAAGAAAAGCGCTGGCGCATCCCGCTGGCTTTGGTCGCGCTCTTTGGGCGCGTCAGTACGTCCTGCCCCCGGCTGGGGTGTTTTACTGCCAGGACCCTGACGTGCTCTCTCGCCTGTCCTCGCTTCCCGGGGTCCGGGTAGGTGCCTGGAGCGAGGAAAGCTTGGGGGCGGTACACGGCGAGGTCTTGGCTCGCTTCCAGGAGGAGGTGGTGCTGTCCAGTGTGCCACTGCCCGGCGTCCCCTCCCTGCCCCTCAAAGGGGAAAACCCTTTCTGGTGTTTTCTGCCACCACAAGGCGAGTCACAGGCAGCCCGAAGCTTGGCCGGTGTGGACGCTGCGGATGCCGCCAGCTTGGGGGTGGCGTTAGCCGAGCTGGTGGCCTCCGCCTGGGGGAGCAGGCGCGAACAGGTACCCAGGCTAGAAGGGCTCCTTTCCTATCCAGCGAGACGTTTGTGGCAGCTCCTCGCGGGCAGCGGTGTGGGTTTGCGGAGGGAGGAAGCCGCTCGCGTGGTTTCCTCGGGTCAAGAGGCCTTGGAGGAGCTGGAGCGCTTTTCCTTGGTGGTGCGGCGCTTTGGCCGTTACCACGCGGTGGAAGTGGGCCCTCCGGACCTAGCAGCGTGCAGGGAGCTGGCGGCGAAGCTCGACGGTAGCCCAACCGGTTGGGTTTGCCAGGCGCGTGTTTCTAGCCCACCCTCGGCTCTCATGGCCTGGGCGGAGGAGCGCCTCCAGCAGGAGGAAGCAGCGGCGCTTTTGGCCTTGGGGCCGGCGGCGTGGCAGGTGGGCGACTTAGCTCCCCATCTAGCCGAAGCAGCTTTGGCCTGCGGCTTCCTGAGCATGGCCAAAGGGCTTTGGAAAAAGGCTGCGGGTTCGCACGCTGCCCTTCTGCACGCCTGGTGGGCGGCCGAGGCAGGTGACGGGGAGGCACTGCGCGAGGCCCTACCCTGTTTGCCGGGGGAGGGCAGGCTGCCAGCGCGCTTAGAGGGGCGAAAATGGCTGCTGCTGGCCCTTTGGGCCGAGCGCAATGGGGAGGAGGCTACCGCACGCCAGTGGGGTGCCCGAGTCTTGGAGCTCTCCCAGCGGTGGCCCAAGCTGGCGGTGGAGGCGGCGTTTTTCCTGGGCAGGGAGGCTTTGCAGGAGTTCTGCTCGGAGGGTTGGTCGCGGCCGGTGCGGCAGCGGGCCTGGCACCTGGCCGGCATCCTGGCTTTCCGTAAGGCTTGCTATCCCCAAGCTCAGGCAGACTTTGCCCAGGCCCTCGCGTGCGCCAGCGGTGAGAACCCCCTTCGCTTGGGAGAGCTCTTAGCCGACGCGGGCAGTGCCGCCCTACTTACGGACAAGGCGCTGGCGGCGGAAAGGCTTTTGAGCGCCGCCGAGTTTTGGCTGGGTTTGGCCGGCTCGCACCGGGCTTTTAGCCTGGTACGGTTCAACCGCGCGGTGCTGGCCAACGATCGGCTGCAGTGGCAAAGGGCCCAAGAGCTGCTGCAATCCTTGGCCGCCACAGGGCAGAAAAACGAAGACGGGTTCTGGCTTGTGGAATGGGTTCGCAGCTGGCTGGCCTGTGGCGAAGTGAAGAGGGTCTCGCCCTGGCGCGCCCGCCTGCGGGAACTGGCACAGAGCTCGGCACCCGAGAGCTTGCGCCAAGGAGCGGCGGCGGTGCTTGCCCACCACGCCCTGCTTCTGAGCGCTTGGGAGGAGGCCAAAGGGTGGGCAGCGGCAGCCGAGCCCTCGGAGAAAAAGCTTTTGCAGGCCTTCTTGGCAGCCGGGGGCGGCGTGCTGCCACCCCAGGGCCTGAGCCAGCGGTGGGGCCTGGCGCTGGCGGCAGAGCTTTTGGCTTTGGCGCGGGAAAGGCCGGCGGAAGTGAGCACGCGCGCAGGCCAGGCGCTGGCTTCCGGCGAGCTGGAAGCCGCCCTGGGCGTGGCGCGAGCTTTGCTCGCGGGCCCGGGTTGGGGGCTGGAGGCGTCCTCCCTCCTCCGAACGTTGATGCCGCAGGTGAAAAAGAGGCTGCACGAGGCGGGCCTGGAGGGCTGGTTGGCCTTGCTCCGGCGTCGGCTGGGGCTGGATGCGGTGGAGGTGGTGCAGGCGGTGGCAGCCTTGTTGCCCGCAGTTCCAACGGCAGCGGTTTTGCCAGCTTGGGGACAGCTGGCTTCCGCTTTGGGCCTGACGGCCCTGCGCCTTTGCCGCGGTTCAAAGGAGCTGGTGCGCGTTGGGGATCAGGCCTTCACCTGGAGGGGCGAGCTGGCTGGGTTTGCTGTGGACGCGGCACCGGAGCCATCGGAAGAAGTACGGACCATTCTGGCCTCGGTCTTGCGCCACCTGCCCCTGCCCGAGGCGCAAACCCCCGGAGCGGGTGATCCCTTGGGGTTGACCGGGCGTAGCGAGCCCATGGCCTCCCTGCGCCGAGAAATCCTCCGCTTTGGTCCCCTGCCGGTGACGGTGCTCATTTGCGGCCAGCCGGGGACGGGCAAGGAGCGGGTCGCCCGCGCCCTGCACCGGGTCTCCGGTCGGCGAGGCGAGTTCGTGGCGGTGAACTGCGCCGGCATGCCCGAAGGCTTGCTGGAAGCAGAACTTTTCGGCGTGGTGCGCGGCGCGTTCACTGGCGCCGACCGAGACCGACCGGGGCTGGTGGAGCAAGCGGAGGGCGGCACGTTGTTCCTCGACGAGATAGGCGAGTTGCCCCTTTCCCTGCAAGCCAAGCTCCTGCGGCTGCTGCAGGAGAAGGAAGTTCGCCGCGTGGGTGGCACACGCACCCGCCGGGTGGACGTGCGGTTCGTGGCAGCCACCAACCGCGATGTGGCCCAGGCGGTGCAAGCGGGTACGTTTCGCCGGGACCTTTACGACCGTCTGGCCACCGTTACCCTGTACGTGCCTGCCCTCGACCAGCGACGGGAGGACATCCCTCAGCTGGTGGAGGAGCTGGTGGCCGGCATGCGCGAGCAGCTTGGGCTTGCTCGCGTTCAGGTGGAAAACGAGGTGCTTCACGTCCTGAGCCAACGAGCCTGGCCGGGAAACGTGCGGCAGCTGGAAAGCGTGCTGTTGCAGGCCCTGGTCCGTTGCCAGCCGGGCGGCCGACTGACCCTGGCCCACCTTCCCACCGAGGGGCCTGAGCCCGCCCCAGGGGTGAGCCCCTGGGAGCAGGCCAAGCAAGCCTACGCCCGCCAGTACTTCACCAAGCTTTTGGCTGCCTGTGGAGGAAACCGTAGCCGCGCTGCGCAACTGGCTGGCCTTTCTCGCCAGTCCCTCCATTACCACTTGCGCCAGCTGGGTCTGGAAAGGCTTTCGGGAGCCTAGTTCCTAGCCAAGCCAGCCAAATGGAGGGCCAGGCGAGCCAGCTGACCGTGAAGCAGGGCTTCCTGCGGGCTGGGGCAGGCCTTGGTTGGCACGAAGAGCAAGCACATCCCACCCCCTAGGTCGCCAAGGCAAACTTTTTGTGCACAGGAGGTCACCTCCACCACGTCCCAACATGGGGCCGGCTTTGCCTTGGCCAAGAACTCGCGGGCGGCTTGCAGACACTCCGGCGCGAGCGTTCCTTGGGCTGCCAGGACCCGCAGATCCCTGCCCTGGTACTCCAAAAAGGCGCAGCCCAAAGCTCTTCGGCGCCCCGCCAGCCACGAGAGCAGGGTTTCCACGGCGTTGCGCGGTGCCGCGGCCCAAAGGCCCACCAGCTCAGCCAAATCCGCCTCCACCGCCAAAGCGGGAAACTCGGCTGTGTGGGACGCTTCTCTTTCGCGGAAGGGCTCGCCTTTTGCGGGGTGGGGGGCGGCCGCAGGTAGGTCTTCAGCACGTAGGAGCTGGGTTTTCACGCTGGAGAAGGCCAGCGTATCGCCGCCTACCGCCTGGGCGGAGGTAATTCGCCGGCCGTTGAGGAAGGTGCCGTTCTTGCTGCCCAGGTCCACCACCAACACATGTTGGGGATAGACGGTCAAGAGGGCGTGAGTGCCGGAAACATCGGGCGCCGAAAGGCGTAGGTGCACGCTGGCGGCCGAGCCTACCACGTACTCCTTGCCCACCTCCAAAGGAAAGCTCCTGTTACTAGCCAAGACCATCAGTTCCCAGGCCACCGTGCTCACCTCCTCTCGCCCGCAGCCGGGGCGTGGGACCCTCGGCCCAAAACTCCACCGGGTAGGTTCGGCCGAAAGCCAAGCTCTTGAGCTCCTCAGGTAAGCGAGCCAGCTGCTGGCAGGCATAGTCGCGGACCTGCGAAAGTGCGGGAAGCGGCGCTACCAGCTGCCCCTGACGCATCACGGGCTCCAGGAGGGGCTCGTAAAAACCTTGGGGGGGAGCTTGGCCTTCGCTCACGACCAGGTCGCGCTGGAAACGGCCCTCCGGATCGCTTTCGCGAAAGACCTGTTTGGCGCCGGGGAGCGTCTTCTTGCCCGCTGAAACTTTCGCCACCGTTCGCCGCTGCCCAGAAGGCTCTTCCACCGCGACCAGCTTGTATACCGCCTGCAGGTAGGGCGCGTCTTCGGAGGTGACCATCCGCGTACCCACGCCAAAGGCATCGATGGGCGCACCGCTGGCCCGCAGGGTGGCCACCCGTTGCTCGTCCAGGTCGCCAGAAACCACGATCTTTACATCTCGTCGCCCGTGCCGGTCCAAAAGGGCGCGGCAGGCACGGGCGAGGCTGGCCAAGTCCCCCGAATCCAGCCGCACACCCAGGAAACGCAACTGGGGGTCGGCTGCTGCCCTTTCCACCGCCTGCAAGGCATCGAAGGTGTCCACCAGCAGGAAGGTGCGGCCGGGAAACGTGCATGCGAAGGCGTGAAAGGCTTCCATCTCGTCGGCAAAGGCAAGCACGAAGGAATGGGCCATGGTGCCCGATTCAGGGATCCCCAGGCGGAGGGCGGCCCACACGTTGGAGGTGGCGTCGAAGCCGGCGAGAAAGGCCGCGCGCGCAGCCCAGCAGGCGGCCAACGGACCATGGGCCCGGCGCGAGCCGAAATCCACCACCCGTGCCGAGCCTGCGGCCAATCGCACACGCGCTGCCTTGCTAGCCACCATGGTGGAAAAACCGATGTTGGAAAGCAGGTAGGTCTCCACCAACTGTGCCTGCTCGATAGGACCTTCCACCCGCAGCACCGGCTCCCCGGCAAATACCACCGTGCCCTCGCGCATGGCCCACACGTCGCAAGAAAAGCGAAAGTTCAAGAGAGAGGCGAAGAAGTCCTCTTCCAGGGAAGCCAAAGCGGGCACCTGCGCCAGCGAGCGTACCTGCTCCTCGGTGAAGCGCAGGTGCTGAAGGTATCCCAGGGCCGGGGCGAGGCCAGCCAGGAGCAGGAAGTTGCGCTCCTGAGGTAGCTGGCGAAACCAAAGCTCGAAAACTCCCCGCACGCCGGGACGATGTTTTCTGTAAGCTGCCCACATGGTGAGCTGGTACAGGTCGGTCACCAGTCCCAGCTCGTCCTCGCCGATGAGCAACGGGTCCGCCATCCCTTGCCTCATGGGCCGGTTCCCTCGCCCAAAAGTTCGGCCCACTGGCGCCGATTCACCGCGCAGCGCAGCTTTTTACCTTCCAGGAAGGCACGCACGTTTTCCGCTACTCGCTGCAGGTGTCGTTGGCGAAAGCGCTCGCTGTAGTAGGCACCGTGGGGGGATGGGAGCAGCTGGCTAAGCTTCCGCCAAGGGCTTTCGGGAGGTAGGGGTTCTTGCCACCACACGTCCAGTGCTGCCCACAGGCGCCCGGCCGCCACCTGGGAGTAGAGCGCCTCCTCTTCGATGACGGCCGCTCGGCCCACGTTGACCACCAGGCTACCCTCGGGCAGCGCGTCCAGCACCCTTTGGTTCACCAGACCCGCGGTGGTTGGGGTGGCCGGAAGGGCCACCACCAGGGCCCTGGCCTGAAGGACGGCCTGCGACAACGCCTCCAAATCCACCACCTGCTGACAGCCGCGAGTGGGTTGGGCCTGCCGACGCACGCCAGTCACCCTCACCCCTAGCTTTTGCAGCAACACCGCCACGGACCGGCCGATGGCTCCCAGGCCAACCACCACCACGTGGGAGCCCCAAAGCTCGGCCAGCTCCAGCTGCTCCCACCTGCCCCCGCGGAAGGCCCGTTCGTGCTCCGCCAGACGCTTGGCATGCCAAAGCAAGGCTGTCAGCACCCACTCGGCGAGAGGAATGGCACCGGTACCCCGGCCGGTGGTGAGCGCCCTCACGGAACGGCGCAGGGCAGGAAGAGGCAAGTGCTCCAAGCCAGTCCAAAGGGAGTGCATCCACCGCCAGCGATCCTTGTGAGCCAAAAGATGGCTGGCCAGCTTGGCGGGGTCTCGGTGCCAGAGCACAGCCGCGGAAGCGGCAGCAATAGCCGAAGCGGGTGGCAGGTCTCCCTCCCAGGTGACCAGGGCCGAGGGGGAAATGCCTTTTTCTGCCAGAAGCTCTGCCAGCTTCTCGGGGACCAAAACTCGCCTTGAGCAGTCCTGTGGGCCGCTCATCGCCAAAGCTTGGGGAAGTGGGCGAGGAGGGTGGCCTTGCGAACCCGAGCCCAGAAGGTTTGAGTGCGGAAAAGCCGCGCCAAGCCTGCAAGCCTCATTCGTCCTTGGGCGTATAGGGCCGGCAGGGCAGCCCGCAGGAAGCTTCCCCTGTCCTCATCGTAGGGGTAGTACCAAGGGGAGGCGCTGTGCCCGAAGCTTTCCGCCACGTACTTAATGTTGCACATCTCCAACAGGCCAAAGAAGCCATGGGAGCGTCCGATCCCCGAGTCCTTCAGCCCGCCCCAGGAAGCGGTGGGCTCGGCAAAGCTGGCCACATGCTCGTTGATCGTTACCACTCCGGCAGTGAGTGCTTCCATTAGCTTTCGCGCCGTCCGGCGCGACTGTGTCCAGCCTGAGGCGGTCAGCGCGTAGCGGCTGCTATTGGCACGGGCAATGCCTTCCTCCAGCGAGGCCACCGGAACGAGGGGAAGTACCGGCCCGAAGGTCTCTTCCCGCATCACCTCCATCTCCTCGTTCACATCGACGAGCACAGTGGGGGGGTAGTAAAAGCCGGGGCCTTCGGGAGCGAAGCCGCCGGTGAGGGCCTTGGCGCCTTGGGCTAAGGCCTGTGCCACCTGCTGCGCTACTCCCTGTCGCTGTTCGGCGGTGGTCATTGGGCCCATATCGGTGCCTGGCGCTAAGGGGTCGCCCACCCGCAGGCGTTGCACCAGCTCCACCACCCTCTCCACCAGCGGCGGGAAAATGGGCCGTTCCACATACACACGCTCGATGGACGCGCAGGTTTGGCCGCTGTTCTGCATCGCCCCCCAAACCAGCCCCTGTGCGGTGTGCTCCAGGTCCGCATCGGCCGCGACCACCGCCGCGTCTTTCCCGCCCAGCTCCAACTGCACTGGGCAGAGTCGAGCACTGGCAAGCTGGGCCACCGCTCTACCGGCGGCTACCGAACCGGTAAAGAAGACCTTCGTTACACGTCGATCGGACAGCAGCGCTTGGGCCTGCGAACCCGGGAGCACGACCGTGTTGACCACCCCCGCAGGCAAGCCAGCCTGGCGAAGGGTGTCCGCCAGGGCTAAGCCCGTGAGGGCGGTGGCGGAAGCAGGCTTGAACACCACGGTGTTACCGCAGGCCAGGGCTTGGGCCAGCTCCACCACCGGGATGGCAATGGGATAGTTCCAGGGGGTGATGATGGTCACGACGCCCAAAGGCTCGAAACGGTACGCCGCGCGCCAGTGGGCGAAAAGGGGCTGCTCCGGTGGCGTGGGCCTGGGGCGCAGGAGCGCCGGCAGGCGGCGCGCCAAGAAAGCCAGGTGCTCGCACGCGGGCAAAATGTCTACCAAAAACGCCTCGGTCACCGGCTTCCCGCTTTCGAGCGCCACCAGCCTGGCCAGTTCTTCCGCCCGCCCCACCAGCACCGAAAGCCAACCAGCGAGAAACGCCTGTCGGTGCTCCAGGGAGGTCCGCGACCAAAAGGGGAAGGCGCGGACGGCAGCTTCCACGGCCTTGGTGGCCTGGGCGGCGTCCAGGACGCTAAGCTCCGCCAGTACCTCCCCTGTAGCCGGATTGAGGGTCTTGAGGCTTTGGGACCCGTAGACCTCTTGGTTATCGATGATGGAAGCGGGGGGATAGGCCAATACCATCAACTTTTTATCCTAGCACGAGGCAGAAGGTACAATGCTTTTGTGGGCTTTTTCTCGGTTCCTGTGCGGGTGCGGTACGCCGAAACCGACCAAATGGGCGTGGCGCACCATGCGGCGTACCCAGTGTGGTTCGAAGTGGCTCGCTCCGAACTGGCGCGGCAACGGGGCCTGCCCTACGGCGAGTGGGAGCGCCGAGGCTACTATCTGGTGGTCACCGAGGTGCACTGTCGCTACCTGCGCCCTGCCCGCTACGACCAGCTGGTCCGCGTCCAGGTGCGGGTCGCTGAGCGAAGAAGCCGCGCTGTGGTTTTTGCCTACCGGGTGGAAAGCGAGGAGGGGGAGCTGGTGGCCGAGGGGACCACGCATCACGTGCTCATCAGCCAACAAACCGGCAAGCCCACGCCCTTCCCACCTGAGCTGGCCGCGTGCCTCCAGCCGGAATGAGCGGCAACCTAGGGCCAGTCGGTCAACAGGCGCGGGAGGCTGGGGGACAGGCGGGCCAAAATCTCGTAGTTGATGGTGCCGGCAAGCTCGGCAAGCTGTTCGGCGGTGACCGCCTCGTTGCCGTCGCTGCCCAACAGCGTGGCCACGTCGCCTTCGCGTGCTTCGCCCACGTCGGTGAGGTCCACCATGGTAATGTTCATGCATACCCTGCCCAGCACCGGCGCCCGCTGTCCCCGCACCAGCACGCTCGCTCGGTTGGACACGGCGCGGGGGTAACCCTCGGCGTAGCCCACCGGCAGGACGCCCAGAAGCGTTGTGCGCGTGGTCCGGTAGGAGAGGCCGTAGCCGATGGGCTCCCTCGCCCCCACCTCCTTGGTTTGCCCTACCACCGCTCGCCAGGAAAGCACCGGCTTGAGCGCCAAACCGTCCCGCCCATGGGCTAAAAGCCAGGAAAGCTGTGTTTCCCGGGAAGGCCAATGGCCGTATAGGGAAATGCCCAAACGCACCATGGAGAAGTCGGTTTGGCGAAACAAAAGCGTCGCCGCCGAGCACGCGGCGTGCACGTAAGGTAGGGCCCCGCAGACCCTTTCCACCGCTGCCACCGCCTGCTGAAAGCGGGAAAGCTGGAGGAACGCGTAGCTGTGGTCGGTGGTGTCTTCGATGTTGGCGAAGTGGGTGGCCACCCCTACCACCGCCAAGCCGGCGTCGCGCGCTTTGTGCGCGAAGGCCGCCGCATCCTCCACCGCCACCCCTTGCCTGTGGGTGCCCGTATCCACCTTGAGGTGCACTGGCCAGCTCAAACCCAACTCGGCCCCTCGCTGGGCCAAAGCCTGGAGCACCTGGGGCGACGACAGCAGCACGTGAAAGCCCGGGTCCTCCAGGCTCGCCACCTCCTGGGGGGTTAGGTAGCCCATGATCAGGATGGGTCGTTCGCTGGCCAAGTGTCGCACCTGCCGTGCCTCGGCCAGGCTGTGTACCGCATACATCTCCACCCCCAGCTGCTCCAACACCGGCACCACTTGGGCCAGGCCATGGCCGTAGGCGTTGGCCTTGACGACCGCAGCGACGGCGCAGCCCGGGGAGAGGAGCTGCCGGAAAAGCCTCAGGTTGTGGGACAGGTTGGCCCCGGAAACCTCCAGCCAGCTGGGATGCTCGGTGAGCAACGCCACGGCGGCAGTGTACCTTGGGAAGGTGGGCCAAGGGCGGATGGTTATGCCCGCTGCCGGTCCTGTAACCTGCCGCTAAGGCCGCTTCTTTACCGCGAGGCGCGGGCGCCGTAAAATGCCGCCTCGGCATGACAAAGCTTTTCGTGCGCCTGGTGCAGGAGCTTTCCGCGCGCTTTGCCCTCCTTTATGAGCGCTACGGACGCATTTTTTGGACGCTCCATTCCCTCTGGGCGCTTTTTTCCGGTGTGGCCGTGCTGGTTTTGGCCCACAACCGCTACGGGTACATTCGCTGGGTTGTGCTTTTTCTGGGCCTCACCTGGGCGAGCACACTGTTTTTTTCCCGCTTGGCTGGTGCCGGCGGCGTGGCCTCCTGGCGGCTGGCGCAAGAGTTCATTTCCTACCTCACGCGCATCATGTACCAGGCAACGCTCTTTTTCTTGCTGCCGTTTTACTTTTACTCCACCGCCTTCCCTTCCTGGAACTCCCTTTACGTTTTGCTGCTGGCCGGACTGGCGGTTTTTTCCTGCTTTGACATCCCCTTCGACCGGGCCCTGCGCCACTCACGGGTTTTTGCTTTGGGTTTTTTCCTCTTGGTAACTTTTTCCGCGCTTATCTTTTTCCTTCCCTTGCTCTTGCGAGTGCGCACGCACCACGGCCTTTACCTGGCGGCGTTGCTCAGCTTTTTCGCCGCCCTGCCCCTGGCTGGGCGGTGGCGAGGCCCGGGGGAAAAGCGCAAGCTGGTGGCCGCTCTGGTGGTCTTGGCGTTGGTGTTGGGGTTGGTGCGCCTGGCTCGGCCGCTGATCCCGCCGGTGCCCCTGCGGCTGGCCAAGCTGCGCTTTGCCACTCAGTTCGATCCGCGCACGCTGCGATCCCCGCAGGAGTTTGAGCGCGACATCCCGGCAGCCGCGTTGGCTTCGGGCAAGCTTTATGCCGTAGCCACGATCTTCTCGCCCGTTCCTTTGCCCACCAGCCTGGTGCTGCGATGGCGGGCCGATGGCAAGGTGCTGCGCAGTACGCGAACTTTGGAGGTCATGGCCCATGCTCCCGGGTTCCGGGTGTGGGACTCCCTCAACGTGCGCCGTTTCCCCTTGACCCCGGGGCGTTACGTTTTGGAAATTGGCACCGCCGAAGGCCAGCTGGTAGCCCGGGTTCCTTTTCGCGTTAGCCCGAACTGACGGCGGTCTTACCGGTCTTTTCGCGACTGGCGTCCGTGGATGCTGGGTCGAAGCGGCGGATGAGCTGCTCGGGCAGGAGCCTAGCTTCACGCGCCACTGTTGCCAGGGCAAACAACGCTGCCTTCTTGGCGCCGAATGGGCTGCGGAAGTCAACGGTAATCACTTCCGCGCTGGTGGTGGGGTGGGGCAGGGAGCTGTCCAACCACACCTGACCAGCGTCCATGCTCGCAAAGTAAGGTTGAGCCCAATGCCAGCCATCGGCGGAGGTGACCACCAGAAAATCGGGCCGGCTGATGCCGTGGTAGCGGATCGGCTCGGGTGAGAGCAGCACCTCGGCGGCGGAGAAGCCCACGCCCACAGTCACCGGGTAGCTGCCTTTCTTGCTGGCGTGCAGGCCGCCGGCCACGGCTGCTCGCGCCACGTTTTCCGCGGCGTACTGCACCCCTTCCCCAGCCGAACCGGCCAAGACCAAACCCACTCGCGAGGGAAGGGGCACAGGGCCCAGTCGCTCCACCACCTTAAGCTGTTCCAGCAGCGAGGGCTGGGTTTTGGCCAGCGAGAGGCGATAGGCGGGGCGGGGCGGGTTGGTCCAGCGCCCCAAGGCGTAGCCAGCTGCCTCCGCTGCCTGGCGCAAGCGGAATTCCGGATTGTACTTGGGCGTGTAGGAGGTGCACATTTCCAGCACCTCCACCAGCGAAAAACCGTCCACCGCGAGGGCCTCGGCTAAGGTGGTGGAAAAGTCCCCCAAACCCACAACCCTGGCAGTAAAAAGGGCCCCTGCCTGATGTACCAGCTCGCAGAGGTTGTGGTGGGGCAGGTGGGTGCCTTCAGGGGCAATCACGGTGCCGAACTCCGGGGGGGTGAGACCCGAAGGCTGGCCACCGGTCATGCCATAAAGGAAGTTGTTGTGCACCACCACCGTGAGAGGTGCGTTGATGCGCGCCGCCTCCAAGATGTGCTGCAGGCCAATGGTGGCGCCGCCGTCGCCGATAAACACCACCACCTTCTTGTTGGCCGGCAGGGCCATGGCTGTGCCGGCAGCCAAAGCGGTCGAACGCCCGTGCAGCCCGTGCACCGTGTGGGTGGCGAAGACCGCGTCGGCAATGCCGTGACAGCCAATGTCGGTCACCAGCACCACGTCTGTTGGCGACAGGCCCAGGCTTTCCAGCGCCTTGGCCGTTTGTCGGGTGACGTGGTGGTGGGTACAGCCCGGGCAGTAGGGGAGCCTGTCGGTTAAAAGCATGCCACTCATGCCGCCACCTCCGCGGCGATGGCTTGGGGGGAGATCATGCGGCCCACCCCCGTCACCCGGCGCGGCTGGTCAACCGCTCCCATGCCGAAGAAAAGCTGTGCCAGTTGGGCCTGCAAGTTCTCCTCAGCGAACACCAGCTTGGGGTATCGGCGACAAATTTCCAGGTACACGGCGGGCAGGGGCCAGACGGTCTTGGGCACGAGGAGGGACACGGGAAAACCCTGCCGGCGCAAGGCCTGCACCGCGTCCCTTGCCGCCTCTGCGGTGATGTCATAGGCCACCACCAGGGATTGCGCCCCCTCCTGCTCGTCCAGCTCGTAAAGGGCCGGCGTGAGGCGCTCAACCTTCTGTTGCAAGCGTTTGGTGTTGGCCAAAGCTTCAGGCGAGGTGTGTTGGATGATGCCACGGCAGTCGTGGGTGGAGGCGGTGAGGCGCACTTGCTGGCCTGAGCCCACGGGCAGAAACGGCGGCACGGGCTCGTCCCCTTGGGGAGCGTAAGGCTGGTAGGGCTGTGGGCCGTCGTAGAACTGCCGGCTCACCGGGGACAGGGGCGGCAGCTCATCCAAGTCCAGGTCCCGTTGTGTCATGACCATCTCTTTGGAGGTGAGGAGGATAACCGGCGTGCGGGCGCTGGCCGCCAGCTGCAAGGCGATGGGGGGCAGCGTCCAGCAGTCGGCCAAGTTGGAGATGGCCAGCACCGGCAAGGGATAGCCACCGGAAATGAGGCTGGTTACCAGTCGCAGGTCACCTTGGGCGCCGGCGGTAGCGGTTCCGGTGGCGGGACCGAGGCGCTGCACCAACACGATGACCATGGGAAGCTCCATCATGTAGGCCATGTTGATGGATTCCACCATCAACGCCAGGCCGGGAAAGCTGGTGGAGGTTACCGGTAGTTGGCCGGCGGCGGACAGGCCGCTCATCCACTGGAGGGCGGTGATCTCATCGGGTGCCGCCAGTGCTGCCGGGAAGCGTCTGCAGGCGTATTGGTAAATCCAACTCGCCGGCGTGATGGGGTAGCCCACGAAGCAGTCGGCTCCTGCCTGGGCCAAGCTTTCGGCAATGAGTCGTGAACCGTCCACCAGGGTCCAACGGGCCATGCGCCCCCCCGTTCCCGCTGCACTTTAGCCGCTCCCGTCTCATGGGTCAAAGGTGGTCCGAAAAGAGGATGCCAGTATCATGAGATGCGGGGAGGCGCGATGCGGCTGCGCATGGAAACCAGCCAGGGACCAGTGGGGGCGCTGGTGCAGGAAGGAAGCCTGTCGCAGCTGCCCTCCCTCCTGGCCGACCACCTGGCAAGCGGCCAGGCCTTTGTGGTTAGCGACGAGAACGTGGCGCCCCTCTACGGCGAGCGGGTTGCTTCCCTGCTGGGGGCGCCGTTGTTGACCCTGCCCGCCGGCGAGCAAACCAAGAACTGGAGCTCGGTGGAGCACGTGGTGCGTTTTCTCTTGGGGCACGGTGCGGAGCGGGGCGACCTGCTGGTGGCGGTGGGCGGGGGTGTGGTTACGGACCTTGCCGGGTTTGCCGCTTCCGTGTTCTTGCGTGGCATCCGCTGGGTGGCCGTTCCCACCACCCTGTTGGCCATGGTGGATGCGGCCATCGGTGGCAAAACCGGCATTGACGTGCCGGAGGGCAAGAACTTGGTGGGGAGTTTCTGGCAGCCGCGGATGGTGGTGGCGGACCCGCTCACCTTGGCCACCCTCCCGCCCCGGGAACTAAGGGCAGGACTGGCGGAGGTGATCAAGGCTGCCATCATCGCCCCTTCCAGCCTAGAGCACCTGCTGGATGAGCACATGCCGCGGCTTCTCTCGGGCGATTTCGCTGCTGCCGGCCCGCTGGTGGCGCACGCGATGCGGGTGAAAGCGGAGATTGTGGAGCTGGACGAGCGGGAACAGGGTGCCCGCGCGTGCCTGAACCTGGGGCACACCTTGGGCCATGCCCTGGAGGCAGCCGGCAGCTACAACCATTTCCTTCACGGGGAGGCGGTGGCTTGGGGCCTGTTGTTTGCCCTGTTGCTGGCGCAGAGGCGAGGCCTTCTGGCCTCGGCCGAGGCCGGAAGATGGGCTGCCAGGCTGGAGGCGCTGGCGCCTTTGCCGCCGCTTGTTTGGACGTGGCAGCAGCTGGTGCCGTTCATCGGACGGGACAAGAAGCGCCGGCAGGGCCGGCTGCGGTGGGTCTTGCCCCGCTTGGGCGGGGTGGCCGTGGGGGTGGAGGTGAGCGTGCAGGAAGCGGAGGACGCCTACCAACTTCTGCAGCAGCTGCCTGAGGTTGGGCCCTTTGCGGCCCTTTATCTCTGAGCTGGCCCCATGTTTTGCTAGACTCTAGCGCCGGTTTTTCGGAGGTGTGCGTTGCCTGAAATCCTCCCCACTCGCTTCGAGCCCTCTCAATTCGAAGGGAAGTGGTACGCCGCCTGGGAGCGCTCCGGTGCCTTCACCCCCCAGTTGCCCTCGGACAAACCTCCCTTTGTCATCCTCATTCCGCCACCCAACGTTACGGGCAAGCTGCACATTGGCCACGCCTTGCAGTTCACTTTGCAGGACGTGATGATCCGTTACAAGCGCATGGACGGGTACAACGCCCTGTGGTTGCCGGGTACCGACCATGCGGGGATCGCCACCCAGGTAATGGTGGAGCGGGAGCTGGCAAAGGAAGGCCTTTCGCGCCATCAGCTGGGTCGGGACAAGTTTCTGGCACGCATGTGGGCGTGGAAGGAGCAGTACGCCACCAATATCTCCAGCCAAGCTAAGGCCCTTGGCGCCTCCTGCGATTGGACCCGCGAGCGCTTCACCCTTGACCCCATGCTCTCGCGGGCGGTAATCCACGCCTTCGTTCGGCTCTACCAGGAAGGGCTGATCTACCGGGCCCACCGCCTGATCAACTGGTGTCCCCGCTGCCTCACCGCCCTTTCCGATTTGGAGGTGGTACACAAGGAAGTTGACGGCGGGCTGTGGGACTTCGCCTACCCGGTGGAAGGGGGAGGGGAAATCGTGGTTTCCACCACCCGACCGGAAACCATGCTGGGTGATACGGCGGTGGCCGTGCACCCGGAGGACGAACGCTATCGGCACTTCATTGGCCGGTTTGTCCTCCACCCCTTCCTTCCTCGGCGCATCCCTATTATTGCAGATGCCCAGCTGGTGGACCCCACCTTTGGCACAGGTGCGGTGAAGGTGACGCCGGCCCACGACCCCAACGACTTTGCCGTGGGCGAACGGCACCAACTGCCCAAGATCAACATCCTCACCGAGGACGGCCGCATCAACGAGGAGGGCGGTCCCTTCGCCGGCTTGGACCGCTTTGCCGCGCGCAAGGCGGTGCTGCAGGCCCTAGCTGAGGCGGGTTTGCGGCGGGGAGAGCGGGCCCATCGGCACGCCGTGGGCCACTGTCAGCGCTGCGACACCATCCTGGAACCGTACCTCTCCCTCCAGTGGTTCGTGAAAACCAAGCCTCTGGCTCAAGTGGCGCTGGAAGCGGTGAGGAAGGGGGAGGTTCGGCTGCACCCGGAGTTCTGGGTGGCCACCTACGAGAACTGGCTGGAAAACATTTTGGATTGGTGCATTTCCCGTCAGCTCTGGTGGGGGCACCGGATTCCCGCCTACTACTGTCCCGCCGGCCACACCACGGTGGCGGAGGCCGCTCCCGGCTGCTGTCCTGAGTGCGGTCAAGAGGTGGCGCAGGACGAGGACGTGTTGGATACCTGGTTTTCCTCTGCCCTTTGGCCCCTGTCCACCCTCGGGTGGCCGGAGGAAACGGAGGACCTGAAGGCCTTCTACCCCACCCAGCTCCTGATTACCGGCTTCGACATCCTGTTCTTCTGGGTGGCGCGAATGATCATGATGGGCTACCACTTCCGTGGGCAGCCGCCCTTCCACCAGGTGCACCTCACCGGGCTGGTACGGGATGCCTCGGGGCAAAAGATGTCCAAGACCAAGGGTAACGTGATGGACCCCTTGGACTTGGTCGGCAAATACGGGGCGGATGCGGTGCGTTTCACCTTGGCGGCCCTGGCCTCGCCGGGTCGGGACCTGCCCTTGGACGTGCGCCGCATGGAGGGCTACCGTGCATTTGGCACAAAGATTTGGAACGCGGCGCGCCTGGTGCAAATGCACCTGGCTGGGGACGAGGTGGACGTGGCCCACTTGCCCGAGGCCTCGTTGGGCCTGGCCGAGCGCTGGATTTTGGCCGAGCTCACCGATGCCATAGAGCGGGTGCGGCAGGCGCTGGACAGCTTCCGCTTTGACGAGGCCTGCCGTACCCTGTACCAGTTCCTTTGGCACGACTACTGCGACTGGTACCTGGAGCTGGCCAAACCGGCGCTGACGGGGCAGTCGGCCACTCGGCCCCCCCAGGCGGTGCGCAGTGTGGCTCGTGGGGTTTTGCTCCAGGCTCTGGCGTTGCTCCACCCGGTGATGCCGTTCCTCACGGAAGAAATTGCCGCCCATCTTGGTTTTAACGGTTTGCTGATGACCGCAGCCTATCCCACGGCGCAGGAAAGTTGGCGCTTTTCCGAGGAGCGCAAGCGGTTCCAGCTGGTGCAAGGGGTGGTCCAGGGTGTGCGCTCGTACCGTCACCTGGTGGGTTTGCCGCCCCAGGCCCCGCTGGCAGTGGTTTTGGAAAACCCCGAACCCGAGCTGGTGGAGGCTTTTGAGGAGCTGCGCGAGGCCGTTGTGCGCTTGGCGAGCCTCTCGCATGTGGAGGTGGGACCGGTGCCGGGCGATGCGGTTCGTGATGCCGTGGGCAACCTGCGCTACGCCATCCTCTTGCCTGCGGGAACCCTGGGTCAGGAGGAACGGGCTCGTTTGCAAAGGGAACTGACCGATTCGCAGCAGGAGCTAGCCCACCTACGGCAACGCCTTTCGGACGAAGGTTTCGTGCAGCGCGCACCAGAAGTGGTGGTGGCGCAAACGCGCGAACGGGAAAAGGCGTTGCTGCATCGGGTGGAGCTGTTGCAGGCCACGCTTGGGGCGGAGGGGTGAACCGCTGGCCAGGAGTCAACTGGGTTTGGCTGCCGCGGGTGGACTCCACCAACTCCCTGGCCGAGCGCCTGATGGAGGCGTGGCTGGCGGAGGGGGAAGCGGTGCTGCCGCCCACGCTGCTGTGTGCCGACAGCCAAACGGCGGGGCGAGGGCGGGGGCGGCGGGTGTGGCACTCCCCTCCCGGGGGGGTGTACGCCTCCTTGCTCCTGTGGGTGGACACAACGGCACTCCCCTGGCTGCCTTTGGCTGCCGGCTTGGCCTTGCACCAGGGAGTGTTGCGCCTCGTTCCCCAAGCGCAGGTGCGGTTGAAGTGGCCTAACGACCTGACGGTGGCGGGCCGCAAGCTGGGGGGCGTCCTTTGCAGCAGCCGAGTGCAAGGCGACCGCGCCTGGACAGTGACCGGTTTCGGCATCAACGTACGTGCTGCCCCGGTGTTGAAGGGGGAGGAGCGCCAGGCGGTTGCCCTTTGCCAGCTGGGCTTTACCGGTTCGTTGGAGGAGGCGCGAGAGGTCCTACTGGACACCTTTGTGGGCCAATTTCCCCTGCTTCTCCAGCAGGGCGCCAAGCTGGCGGATCGGTGGCTGGCCGCCTCGGCCCACAAGCTGGGCGAGAGGCTGCGCGTGCGCACGGAAAGGGGTTGGCTTGCTGGTGCCTTCCGCGGCGTGTCGCCGGAAGGCTTGCTGCTCCTGCAGGTGGGTGATGAGGTCAGAACCCTAGCAGCTTCGGAGCTGGTTTGAAGGAGGCAAACGTGGTGCTCTTGGCTTTGGATGTGGGGAACACCAACACCACCATTGGCGTGTTTCGCGGTGAGGAGCTGGCCAACAGCTTCCGCCTGACCACCACCACCAACCGCACGGTGGACGAGCTGGGCTTGTGGCTACGGCAGCTCTTGCACTGGGCGCATATTAGCCTGGACGAGCTGGAGGGCGTGATTGTGGGCTCGGTGGTGCCCACCCTGGACCCAGCCCTGGGTCAGGCCATTGCCCGTTACCTGCACACCAAGCCGCTTTTTGTGGCGCCGGGTATCAAGTCGGGCATGCCCCTGCGGGTGGAAACGCCGCAGGAGCTGGGCGCCGACCGGCTGTGTAACGCGGTGGCGGCTTTTGCTGAGTACGGTGGCCCGGTGGTGGTGGTGGATTTTGGCACCGCCACCACCTGGGACCTGGTTTCGGCCGCAGGGGAGTTTGTGGGCGGCATCATTGCTCCCGGTCTGGAGATTGCCGCCGAAGCGCTCTTTTCCCGTGCCGCCAAGCTGCCGCGCGTGGAGCTGGAAGCGCCCAAGCAGGTCATCGGCAAGGCCACCGTGGATTCCATGCAATCAGGTCTCGTATTTGGCTACGTGGCCCTGGTGGAGGGCCTGACGTCACGGGTGCTGGCCGAGCTGGGAGGTGGCAAGGTGATCGCCACCGGAGGTTTGGCCCCGGTGCTGGCCAAGCACACCAAGGTCTTCCACGCGGTGGACGCCACCCTCACCCTCAAGGGGCTGCGCATCCTGTGGGAAAAGAACCGTCCCCCCCGGCGGTAAGCGAGGAGGAGCTGGCCTACTACCGTGCGGTGGAGGACCATTTCGCCCGCCTCCGCGGCACGCCTTTCCTTTTTTCTCCCAAGGACTTTGCTTACTTGCGACGTTGGTGGCGTGAGGGGATCCCTTTGTCGGCGGTGCTGGTGGCGCTGGGTGAGGTGTTCGCGCGCAGGCGCCAGCACGGGCAGGATCCCGTCTCCTCCCTGGCCTATTGCCGGCACGCGGTGGCACGCCATGCCAGGCGTCTGGCTCAGGCACGCACAGGGGCGGAGGGAACACGTCTGGACCTCACGGAGGCCCTCCGTAAGCTTGCCAGCGCAGTGGGCGAAGCTGCAGCCGCCGCCGGGAGTGCCCGTGTGCGCCAGGTGCTTTTCGCCTGCCAGGCCACGATTTCCAGCCTGTCGGCGGAAATGCCGGCGGCCTTCCTGGCCGAAACTTTGGCCCAGCTGGAAGAGCACACCTTGCACCAAGCCATGGCCGCCTTGACCGAGGAACAGCGGCAGGCGCTGGAGGCCACACTCCCGCCCGAGCCCCCGTCGGAAGACAGGCAAGCTCACCGCGCCTGGGAAATCGCGCGGTTGCGTGCCTTGCGCCAGCTTCTCGGTTTGCCCCGGTTGGAGCTCGTACCCGATGGAGCTTGAGGTCACCGGTTTGGCCTTTGGCGGCCGAGGCGTGGCGCGGTGGGAAGGGCAGGTGGTGTTTGTGGCCGGGGCGCTGCCTGGAGAACGGGTCGAGGTGGAGGTGCAGGGCCGTCACCGGGGCGTGTTGCACGCGGCAGCCCGCCGGGTACTGGTCGCCTCCCCTTGGCGGGAGCCGGAGCCCTGCCCCTTGGCCCTCAGCCGCTGCGGTGGCTGTGATTTGGCGCATGTGGCTGCCGCTTTCCGCCCGCAGGCGCTCAAGCTGTCGCTGGCGGGAGCGGTGCGCGGGGCACCGGCCGAGCTGAAAGAAGCGGTGGAAAAGGCCCCCTTCTTCCCGTCTCCGTGGCACTACCGCGTGCGCGGCACCCTGCATTGGCAGCCGCCCCAGGAGCTGGGCTTTTTCGCCCTGCGCAGCCACCGCGTGGTCTCGGTGGAGCCCTGCCGGGTGCTGTCGCGGCAGCTGGTGGTGCTCCTGCCTGGCTGGGCAGAAGCGCTCCATCGCGCAGGCGTTCCGGCTGGCGAACTGGCCTTCCTCGAGGACTTGGCAGCTAGCCGCCGCCTGCTCCTATACCGCGGACCAAAGGTGTCCCGGTTGCCGCTGCTGGCAGGCGTTTCCGGCTTCCACACCCCGGACGGCAGGGGTTGGGGTGAGCGGGAGCTGGCGCTGGAGCTTCCACGAGCGCTTTGGGTTCCGGTGGGGGCCTTTGTCCAAGGCAACCGCTTTCTCCTGCCCCAGCTGTGGCAGCTGGCGGTGGAGCTGGTGGCGGACTTGGGCGCGCGGCGAGTGGCGGACCTCTACGGTGGGGTGGGCTTTTTCGCTGCGGCGGCATGCCAGGCTGGCGCATCCCACGTGGTGGTGGTGGAACACAACCGGCTGGCGGCCAAGGCGGCCCAGCGCAACCTGCCGGAAGCGCAGGTGCTGGCGGTGGATGCCGAGACGGCGGTCTCGTCAGGCCTGCTGGCAGGGCAGGAGCTGGTGATCCTTGATCCTCCACGCGGCGGCCTGTCGGCTGCGGTGCGGCAGGCTGTGGGGGTCAGCGGTGCGCCTTCCCTCCTTTACCTATCCTGCGACCCGGCGTGCCTGGCACGGGATGTGGCCTATCTGGCCAGCAACGGGTACCGCGTGCGTTGGGCGAAGCTTTTCGACCTCTTTGCAGGGACGCACCATGGAGAGCTGGCCGTCCTCCTCCAGCGCTAGGGTGGGTTGGCCCCTGGTGTGCTGGGTAGCAGGGGCGCTGCTGGCGGCTTTTGGCCTTGGCAAGGCCGTCTGGCTGCCCCCCTGGGGATTTTGGGCCTTGTTGGCAGCTGCTGCCGCGGCTGGCCTGCGGGCTTTTTTGTCACCCCCTCACACCTCGGTTGGGTTTTGGGGGCTTTTGGGGTTTTGCATGGTGGCGGCAGCTCTTTGCCGCCAGCCGCCTGTTCCTGGCCCAGGCCAGCGGCTGCCGGTGCGCTTCACCGGTGTGCAGCGCGATGGATTCGAAAGGCGGTCTCAGGGCTGGGCCACACGCCTTGCCCTAACCCAGCTGGAGGGGGCCTCCCTGCCCCAGCGCCAGCTCACCCTGGTGGTGGGTGGCTCCGCCAACCCGGGTAACCTCCCCGCGCCGGGGAGCCGGGTGCAGGGCGCCGGGGAGCTGGTAGGGGGGCAGAGTGGCCCGCGGCTTTGGGTCAAATCGCCCCTGCTGCTGGTGGTCTCGCCGCCGGCGGGTGTGGACCACTGGCGGGAACGGGCGAGGGCGAAGCTTTCGGCCTGCGCCGGCTTTTCCCTCGCGCGCCAGCGGGCTGCCTTGCTGGCCGCGGCGCTGGTCTTGGGCCGGCGGGAGGGTTTGTCGGCGGAAACCCTTTCTTCCCTGCGGGCCGCTGGGCTTGCCCACATATTGGCCGTTTCCGGCTTGCACGTGGGCCTGGTGGCAGGCGGGTTTTGGTTGCTGTTTCTTCTCCTGGGCTTGACGCCCCAGTGGCGGCGGTGGCTGTTGATTCCGGTGGTGGTGTGCTTTGCGTGGCTTGCGGGCGGGGCTCCCTCCGTGCGCCGAGCGGCCACCGCCGCCGTGCTGGTGCTGCTGGGGCAGCTGGTGGGCCGGCCAGTAGAGCTGCTGCCCGCCTGCTGGGGAGTGGTGGGTTTGCTGGTTGTCCTGGAACCCACGGTGGTTTGGGAGCCAGCTTTTCAGCTTTCAGCGGTGACTGCGCTGGCGCTGGTGCGGTGGGCTGGCCCCGCGACGGCGCGGTTGGGGGGCGGCAAGCTGGCCTCGGCCCTGGCGGTGGCAGCCGTGGCGCAGCTGGCCTCTTCCCCCCTTGTGGGCATGTACTTCGCTGCGGTGCCCGCCTTGGCCATGCCCTTGAACCTGCTGGCTGTGCCCTTGGCGGCGGGAGCGGTTATGCTTGCCTTAGCCGCAGTGGCCTTGAGCTGGTTTGTGCCGGCGGTGGCAGCGGGCGTGCTAGATGTGCTGGCTGGGTTGGCCCAGCTTCTGGGGCTTTTGGCCAGTGCCGGAGAAAGTTTTTCCTTGCCCTTTCCGCAGCTTTCCACCGCCTTCGCGTGCGTGCTCGTGGCCGGCTTGTGGCTGGCGGTGCTGCCAGGAAGGGTGGCGTCCTGGGCGTTGGCTGGCGTCAGCGCACTAACCCTTTGCTGCGTGGCCTGGCCCTTTGCGCCGAGAGATCCGTTGGCCAGCGTGACCATGGTGCCGGTGCGCCAGGGCATGGCGCTGCTGCTTGCCGGCGAGCGCGGCCAGGTGCTGGTGGATGCGGGCCGAGGCGAGCGGGAGGTGGTGAGCTTGCTGGCGCGGCGTCGCGGCACCGCCAGCCTGGACGCGTTGGTTTTGACCCACCCCGATGCGGACCACACCGGTGGCGCTGCCTTTGTTTTGCAAGCTATTCGGCCCAAGATGCTTTGCGTGCCGAAAGCTTTGGCCTTGCGCGCCGAATGGCTGCCACTGCGGTGGCACGCGGGAAAGCTGGGCATTCCGGTGCGCGAGTTGGCACCTGGTCAACGGCTGTTTTGGAGGGATGTGGCCTGCGATGTGCTGTGGCCGCCAACGGAAGCGAAGCTCAGCGATAACGACGCCTCGCTGGTGTTGCGCTGCCAGGTGGAAGGCGCTTCGCTGCTGTTGGTGGGCGACCTGGAGCACCAGGGGGAGCAGGCGCTGTTGGCCGCTGGGGGGTCGCTGCGGTCCGATGTGCTGCAGGTGGGCCACCATGGGTCCAAGACCTCCAGCAGCGCCGCTTTCTTGCACGCGGTGTCTCCGCGGCTGGCGTTGGTTCCCACCGGCCTTTCCCCCACCTTCCCCTATCCCCACCCCCAGGTGATGGCGAGGCTGCGAGCCCAGCGGGCTTTGCCCTTGGTGCAACGAAGCGGGGCAGAGGGCATGAGCACCCTGCCCTCGCGGCGGGTGCGCGTGGAGGGTTCTGTGCCCGTTTTCCTAGAGCTGGGCCAATGAGCCAGTCGGTGTTGATCGTGGCAGGACCAACCGCCGCGGGCAAAACCATCCTTGGCGCTGCCCTGGCGGAGGCTTTGGGCGGAGAGGTCATTTCTGCCGACGCTTTTGCCGTCTACCGCGGCATGGACGTGGGTACGGCCAAGCCCGATCCGGAGCTGCGCCGGCGGGTTCCCCATCACTTGCTGGACGTGGCTGACCCCAGCAAGCGGTACTCGGCCGGCCAGTTCATTCGGGACGCGGAGGCCGTACTGACGGACTGTTGGGCCCGCGGCAAGCAGCCGGTGGTGGTGGGCGGCACGCTTTTTTACGTGCGCGCCCTGCTCTACGGCTTGTTTCCCGAGCCGCCCAAGGACGAAGGGCTGCGGCGGCACCTGGAGGCCGCCTGGGAGGAGGACCCCCAGGTGCTGCGGCACAAGCTTTGGCAGCTGGACCCGGTCAGCGCCGCCCGCATTAACCCCGCCGACAAACAGCGCATCCTGAGGGCACTGGAGGTTTGCCTGGTCTCCGGCCGGCCCCTTTCGCAGCTTTGGGCAGAAAACCCACTGGGAGGTCCGCGCTTTCCCTTTGTTTACCTTGCCCTTCAGCCGCCACGGAAGGTGCTCTATGCTAGGATTGTCCAGCGGGTTGAAGACATGTGGCGGCGAGGCTTGCTGGCGGAAACTAGGGGCCTTTTGGCATCCGGTGTGCCGATGAACGCTCATGCGTTCAAAGCCATTGGTTACCGCGAGGCGCTGCGAGCGGTGCTGGGCGAGTGGAACGAGGAGGAGGCTAAGGCCAAGACGGTGGCCGCCACGCGCCAGCTGGCCAAGCGCCAGCTCACATGGTTGCGCAAGGAGGCCCGCGTCCGCTTTTTGCCTGTTTTTGGCGAGGAGGCCCTTCCCTCAGCCCTCGCCGCCTGGGAGGCCAGCCGTGGAAACTGACCAGCAGAGGACCGGCAAGGATGTGCAGGACAGCTTTCTCGCACAGCTGCGGCGGGAGGGGAAGCTGGTGTACGTTTACCTGGTCACCGGCAAGCGGTTGACCGGCGTGATCCGACGATTCGATCGTTACTGCCTGGTGGTGGACAGTCACGGGCAGGAGCACCTGGTCTTCAAGCACGCGGTGGTGTCCATTTGCCAGGCGCGAGGGGAGGGGGAGGGTGCGGGTTAAGCGCGCGCTCTTGGCGGGCCTGGCCTTAGTTTCTTGCACCACCGCCCCAGCGCCTCGGGGGCTTTTTCCTGACCCCTTGGAGCCACCGGTGCCTCCGCCGCCCCTTTCCCGCTCGCAAACCAAGGCGGCCAGAGAGGTTGCGGCGCTGCTGGCGTCAGCGCGGCTGGCGGATGCCTCCCGCAAACTCGAAGCCTTGCCCGCCAGCCACGCGGTGCGGGAGCTCCTCCACCTGGAGCGGGCTTTGGCGGCTGGCGAAGCCAACCTATGGCCGGCGGTGGCCAGTCTCACCCGTCGTTTTCCCCAATACCGGCCAGCTTGGCGGTTGGCGGTGCTGGTGGCCGAAAGGCAAGGCTTGTACTTTGAGGCGGCGGAGGCGGCAGGGCAGCTGGCCCAGTTGGCGAGCGGGGAGCCCTGGCAGCGCCGGCGGGATGAGTTGCTGGCGCGGGCGCTGCGGCAGGCGGAGGAGCGGCTGGTCTCGCTGCTGCAGGCGGGCCAGGCGGGGGAAGCTGCCGACCAAGCCCAGGCGCTCCTGGCCCGCTTTCCCGAAAGGCGGTCACTGCGGGAGCTGGCGGTGCGGGTGGCGCTAGCTGCTGGCAAGGTGGATCAGGCCAAGCTGTTGGTTTTGCCGCTGCCGGAGGACGAGGCGGGGTTGGAGATGAAAGCCGAGGTGGCGGCCAGCGAGAAGCGCTGGGAGGTGGCAGTGGCGCTTTTGCAACGCCTTGCGCCTAGCCACCCTGGCCGTTGTTTGAAGCTGCGACAGGCGGAGGAGCAAGCCCGCTGGCAAAAGGCTTCGCCTCTGGTGCGAGAAGCGAGGGAGAGCGGGCGGCTCACCCGTGCGCAGCTGGCGAGCCTGTTAATCTTTTACTTCCCGTTGCTGGCAGCCAAAGCGCAGGGTCCCGTGCCGCTGTTCGAGGACCTGGTGGGTGTGCCTCAGCAGGCCGATGTGTTGGTGGTGGTGCGGGCCGGTCTGCTGGCTGGGGATCCCATTACCCGTCACTTTGCCCCGCGGCGGGCGGTTACCGGCGCGGAGCTGGGTAAGGTCCTGGAGCGCCTGGTGGTCGTTTTAGAGGTGCCGGGTGTAAAGGTGTGTGACAACAACAGGAGCGTAAACGGTTGCCTTGCCCTCCCTTCCGGTAAGGAGGGGGTGAGCGGAAACGAGGCGGCTGAGCTGTTTGCCCGACTTTGGGAGCTGGTGCCATGTTGACGGTGGAGGAACTGCTGGCCAACTCGCCCCTTTTTGCTGGCTTGGGGCAAGCGGAGCTGACGGCCCTGGCGCGCACCGCCCAGAGGCTGGAATATGACTCCGAGGAGGCCATTTTTCACATGAACTCCCGGGGTGATGGCCTGTACCTGCTGGCCTCCGGAAGGGTGAAGGTGGTAGTTCCCTCGCCGGAAGGCAAAGAAATCATTCTGGCAACCCTTGGGCCTGGCGCTTTTTTTGGTGAGCTGGCGTTGGTGGACGATGAGCCGCGCTCGGCCAGCGTGGTGACCGAACTGCCCTCGGTGGTCTATCGCATTCACCGCAACAATTTTTCGCGGCTGCTGGACGCCCATCCCAACATCGCCCGAGCGCTTTTGCGTGAGCTGGCCCACAGGCTGCGGCGGGCCAACGCCCACATGGAAAGCCTGCTAACGCTGGATGTTTTTGGGCGCCTGGCCCGCTACCTGCTGGATTTGGCCCGGGAACACGGCCAGCCCCTGGGCAACGGCTGGATTGCCCTGCGCCGGCCAACGCACCAGGATATTGCCGCGGCCATCGGCACCTCCAGAGAGACGGTAAGCCGGCTGATGGGCACTTTGACTGCCAAGGGCTTTCTCCAGGAGGGGAAGATGACCTACATCCGCGAGGAAATGTTGTCGCGGGAGGATTTGTGAAGGAAAAAACCGACGCGGCTTTGCGGGTGGTGGAGGGTGTGGCGCACAGGGCTGCTGGCCAGGTGCGCCTGGCCCTGCGACCCTACACCATTCCCAACGGCATCACTTTGTTGCGCTTGGTCTTGGTGCCAGCCTTCGCCCTGGCCACGGTCGAGGGTAAGTACCTTTGGGCCGCGGTGGTATTCGCCTTGGCCGGGCTTTCGGATGCCCTCGACGGGGCCCTGGCGCGGTGGCTTTCGGCCCGCTCGCTGTTGGGAACCTACCTGGACCCCATTGCCGACAAGGCCCTCTTGGTCACCGCATACATCGTGTTGAGCTGGCCGGGGGAGGGTGTGGTGCACATCCCCCTTTGGCTTACGGTGCTGGCCCTTTCCCGGGACGTGCTGATTGTTCTGGTGGCCCTCCTCCTGTACCTGGGGGCGGGGATCCGTGAGTTTACCCCCTCCCTTTTGGGCAAGGCCACCACCGTGGTCCACATCCTCACTGTGGGCGTGGTGTTGGCGGCGAACCTGGTGCCCATCCCGGAAGTGTGGGTCAGCCTTTGCTGTTACCTGGCTCTGGTGCTGACCGTTCTTTCCGGGCTGGACTACCTGCGCCGCGCAGCCCGGCAGGTGGAAAAGCTGCACGATGCCCGAGGACAATAGAACCACCTTGCGCCTGCTGCTGGTGGTGGGCTTTGCCAGCCTGCTGGTGGGCGGTGTTTTCGCCTGGTCCAGGCCGCTTTTTCCGCTTTTGATGGGGTTTTTGCTTGCCTATGTGGCCCAAAGCTTGGCCTCCTGGTTTGCCCACCACCGCCTGCCGCGCATCTTGGCCTTTTTTGTGCTGCTGCTGGTTTTGGCCGCGCTGGCCGCGCTTATGCTGGTGGTGTTCCTGCCGGCAGTGGTGCACGAGCTTTCCGCCTTGAGCGCCAAGCTTCCCAGCTGGCAGCAACTGGTGCAGGAGCGGCTGCGTCCCTGGGTTGCGGACCTGCAGGCCCGCTACCCGGAGGCTTTTGCCGCCGTCCAAGAGCGGGTAAGGAGGTTGCTGTCGGAAAAGCTGCCGCAGCTGGCCCCAACCTTGGCCGCGTGGCTGGGTCAGCTCGTCTTATCTTCCCTTTCCGTGTTGTCGGTGCTGGTGGGCTTGGTGGTGGCGTTGGTGATTGCTGCTTACCTCACCGCCGACTTTCCCAAGTTCGTAGCCTCGTTGCGCGCCCTGATCCCGCGACCGGTGCTGCCGCTGGTGGAAATCGTGGTCATGGACATCCACCATGTGCTGGTGGCCTTTGCCCGCGGTCAGCTGTTGGTGGCTTTGGCCTTGGCGGGAATGTACACCCTGGGCCTGTGGTTGGTGGGCGCGCCGCTGGCGCTGGTGGTGGGTCCCCTTGCGGGCCTGTTGTCCCTCGTGCCCTACTTGGGCCTGGTTTTGGGCGCGGGCGTTGCCATCCTGCTTTCCCTTTTGGAGCATCAGGACCTGCTGCACCCAGCCTTGGCCCTTGCCGTGTTCGTGGTGGCACAAAACGTGGAAGGTTGGTTGCTCACACCTAAGCTGGTGGGTCGCGGGGTCGGGCTGCACCCGGTGTGGGTGTTGGTGGCGTTGCTTTTGGGCGGGGAGCTTTTCGGCCTTACCGGTGTGGTGGTGGCTGTGCCGGTGGCGGCAGCAATGCGGGTGGTGCTGCGCCGCGCGGTACGAGCCTGGCGGGAAAGCAGCCTGTACCAGGGTCTTCCTATCCCGGCGGTGCTGTACACCCGCCCTGAGTGCAGCCTTTGCGAGAAGCTTTCCCCGCACCTGGCGGCGGCGGCGGAGCTGTACGGCTTGTCGGTAGAAAAGGTCGACGTGTCGCGCGATCCGGCTTTGGAAGCCCGCTTTGGCCAGAGGTTGCCTGTGTTGGTGGTGAAAGATCAGGAGGTGCTGGCGGCAACGGCCTCGGAGGAGGTTTTGTTTTCCCGCCTGCGTGAGGTCTTGGGAGGTGGCCGTGATTGAGCGCAGAAAACTCCTAGGTGCCAGTTACGCCGCGCGCTTGCAGGAGCCGGAAACTTACCGCCGGCGCCGCCGCAAGCTCGCCGAGGCTATCGGCCCCGCAGGTGTGGCGGTGCTTTTGGGTGTGCGCGATGACCGCAGCTTTGGTGACGTGGGCACCCTGCGACAGGAAGCCAGCTTTTTTTACCTTTCGGGGGTAGAGCTGGCCAATGCCGCCATGCTCATCGCGCAGGAGGTGGACGAGCTGTTTCTGCCAGCCCGTAAGCCCTCCCTGGAGGCTTGGACCGGTCCACGCTTGGAGCCGGGGGAGGAGGCCGCCGAGCTGCTCGGCTTTGACGCCGTAAGGTGCTACCAGAACAGCGAGAAGGTGGTGGAGGCGCGGGTGCGCCCAGTGCCCGGCTTTGAGGATCGCCTGGCCTCCCTTTTGGCTTCGGGTAAGGAGCTGTGGGTGCCCCTTCCTCCGCCCGCTGCCTCTGGCCCGGTCACGGCCGAGTTGGAACTGGTCACTCGCGTGCGGGCTCGTCTCCCCAGCTTGAGCGTGAGGGACTTGAGTCCTCTCCTTTGCCACATGCGCCTCCGCAAAGACGAAGGGGAGCTGGAGCTGCTGCGCCAGGCGGTGAGCATCACCGCCGAAGGTCTGCGGGCGGCGGCTGCAGCCCTCGCCCCCGGGGTGAGCGAGGCCAGCCTGGAGGGTGTTGCCTACGCCGCCTTCCGCCGGCTTGGGGCAGAGGGCTGGGCTTTTCCTCCCATCGTGGGCTCGGGCTTTGCCGGTTGCGTGCTGCACTACGACCAAAACGTGGGGGTCTGTGCCGAAGGGGAGCTAGTGGTGGTGGACATGGGCGCACGCTACGGCTACTACTGCGGTGATCTTACCCGCACCTTTCCCACTTCCGGCCAGTTCAGCCCGCGGCAAGCGGAGCTTTACGATGCCGTGCTGACCGCCTACGAAGCAGCGCGGGCACACCTGCGCCCGGGAAGCACGCTGGCTGAGGCGCGCCACGCTGCGTATGCCAGCTTGGCCGCCTCAGGTGTTTTGGGCGACAGGGGCAAGCCCCTGTCCGAGTTTTTCATCCATGGCATCGGCCACTTCCTGGGCTTGGAAACCCACGACGTGGGGGGCGACAGCCAGCCCCTGGAGCCGGGGATGGTGGTGACGTTGGAACCGGGCGTGTACCTTCTCGAGGAGGGCACGGGCATCCGCATTGAGGACGACTACCTCATCACCGAAGAGGGCGCCACGTGCCTGACGCCTCCTTGGTTGCCTCGCGACCGTCCTGGGGTCGAAGCGCTTGTGGCGGCGGGCGGCCACTCCTAGAATGGCGGCCGGGGTGGCGACCATGGCTGAGGCTCACACCCTGCCGGAGGACCTGCCGCAGGCGATTAGGGAACTGGCGACAAAGCACGGGGCCCTGCTCCTGGCCCACTACTATCAGCAGCCGGAAATTCAGGATCTGGCCGACTTTGTGGGGGACTCCTTGGAGCTGGCGCGCTTTGCCCAGAAGGCGCAAGCTCCGGTCATCGTTTTTTGCGGGGTGCGCTTCATGGCGGAAACCGCCAAGATCTTGAACCCCGCTTCGCAGGTTTGGTTGCCGGATTTGGAGGCGGGCTGCTCTCTGGAGGAATCCTGCCCGCCGGAGGCCTTCGCTGCTTGGCGAGCCCAATATCCCGACGCCATTGCCGTCACCTACATTAACTGCTCAGCGGCAGTTAAGGCCCTTTCGGACGTGATCGTCACCTCTTCCTCGGCGGAAACCATACTCGCCAAGCTCCCGAAGGACAAGCCAATCCTCTTTGCTCCGGATCGACACCTGGGCAGCTACTTGGCCAAGAAAACCGGCCGAGACCTCATCCTCTGGCCAGGAACCTGCGTGGTGCACGAGCAGTTTTCCTTGGAGGCCCTGGTGCGTTTAAAAGTGGCCCACCCTGAGGCGTTGGTGGCCGCCCACCCGGAGTGCCCGGAAAACATCCTGGCGATGGCGGACCACGTGGGCTCCACCTCCTCCATCCTTCGCTTCGTGCAAAGCTCGCCCGCTCGGGAGTTCATCATTGCCACCGAGCCGGGCATTATCCACCAAATGACCAAGCTGGCCCCGGAAAAAACCTTCATCTCTCTGCCGGGAGCTTCCGGCGAGTGCGGGTGCAACACCTGCCCGTACATGAAGCGCAACACCTTGGAAAACCTCTACCAGTGCCTGCTTTCGGGCGGCCCGCGCATGGAGCTGCCGGAAGAGCTGATGGCCAAGGCCCTGGTACCACTGCAACGCATGCTGGAGCTGGCGAGGCCTTCGCCACCCCGCAGCGGCGACTAGCCTCGTTGGGTACGCCCCGGCCTAGCGGCTATCCCCCGCTGGCTCGCCCGCCAGCTCGGCTCGGCTTACGGCAGACCGGCGCAGGAAAACCCTCCCCGCTTCCCAAGCCATAGCCAAACCCAAGGCCACCAACACCAGGGCGGTGGCTGCCAGGCCAGTTTGCCCCTTGGGCAAGTAGCTGGAAACTAGCTGGTAGATGAGCGCCGCTTCGGTGGTGAGCAGCATGAAGACGGCGCCCCAAAGGGTGTAGCCCGTGGGCCTGCCCCGCGCCAGCAGGTAGGCGGTGGTCACCAAAAGCGCCAGCGCACCTACCAGTTGGTTGGCAGCGCCAAAGGCGGGCCAGATGCCCTGCCATGCATTACCCGAGGCCATCCAGGCGGCCAGGCTCAAGCCGATGGTGGTGGCCAGGAACCGGTTACGCAGGATGCCCAGTTGTGGCGGGGCGTTCTCGCTCAGGATGTAGCGGGCAATGCGCGTGGAGGTGTCTAGGGTGGTGAGGATAAAGGCGTTGAGCATGAGGATGCCAAAGGCCACGCCAAAGCTCAGGGGCACTCCCAGGGCAGCTACTGCCCGTCCGAAGCCCTTGCCAAAGGCAATGTTGGTGCTGCTGGTGAGGAGCTCCTGGAACACGAAGCCGGAAAAGCCCGCGGGTGCCGTGCGCCAGTACAACGCCCCAGCCATGAGCAGGATGACCAACAAGGCCAGAGCACCCTCCGCCAGCATGCCGCCGTAGGCGATGAGTCGCCCATCGCTTTCCCGCCGCAGCTGCTTGGCGGTGGTGCCCGAGGCCACCAGAGAGTGGAAGCCGGAAAAGGCGCCGCACGCCACGGTGATGAACAGCATGGGCCAGAGGGGTCCTCCGCTGGAAGCCCAAGAGATCACCGCTGGCCCGTTGAGGGTTGGACGCAGGGCCAAGAGTCCCAGGTAGCCTCCCACCATACCCACGAGCAGGATGTACATGGAGAGGTAGTCCCGCGGCTGCAGCAGCACCCACACCGGCAGGGTGGCGGCCACGAAGCTGTAAACGAAGGTTGCTACCAGCCAAACGGGGTACGGGGCGGAGACGGGCAGCTGGTCGCCCAGAAGGATGAGGCCTGCCAGCGCCAAAAGGGCCCATGCAGTCGCCAACCACACCTTGACCTGCCGGCGGTAAACCGCCCAACCGAACAGCATGGCCAAAACCAGCAAGCCCACAGTGGGCACCACAATCCTGGGTTCCTCCGCTAACGTCTTGGCCGTGAGCACGGCGAAAACCGCCTGCACCAGCACTAGCGCTACCCACGCGAAGGCGGCAAATAGCCAACGGGCGGTGGGGGAGATGACGCGCTCGGCAACTTCCGTGACCGAAACCCCGCGGCTGCGCAGGGAGGTCATCAGCGCCCCGTAGTCGTGCACGCCGCCCAAAAACACCGCTCCCAGCAGCACCCATAGGAGTGCCGGCAGCCATCCAAAGAGCGAGTAGGCCAAGATCGGCCCAACGATAGGCCCCGCGCCGGCGATGGAGGAAAAGTGATGGCCGAACAGCACCGCCGGGTGGGTGGGCACGTAATCCCGCCCATCCTGGTGGCTCACCGCCGGGGTGGGCCCCCTATCGTCGGGTTGAAATAGCTGCCGATCCAAGCGCCGCCCGTAGACGCGGTAGGCGAGGAAAAACCAAGCCAAGCCGGCAACAGCCACCAGCAACGCGCTCATGGCTTCAAAGTCTACCCTTGGATGCACCCGAGGGCAAGGAAGGCCTTTGCTATGCTGGCCGGCGGAGGTGGCTGGGGACGTGGTTTTGGTGGACGGCGAGTCGCTGACGTTGGAGCAGCTGGAACGGGTGGCCTGTGGGGGCGAGGAGGTGCAGCTTGCCCCTCAAGCGCGGGAAAGGCTTTGGCAGCGCCGGCAGGGGATCGAGGCCAGGCTGGCGGCTGGGGAGGTGATGTACGGGGTCAACACCGGCTTTGGCCGTATGGCTGATGTGATCATCCCTGCCGACAAGCTGGGGCAGCTGCAGCTCAACCTGCTGCGCTCCCATGCCTGCGGTGTGGGCGAGCCTTTTTCCCCCGAGGTGGTGCGCGGCATGCTGCTGCTGCGGGCCAACGTGTTGGCCACCGGCTATGCCGGTGTGCGGCCGGAGCTGGTGGAGGCGCTGCTTACCCTGCTTAACGCCCGGGTCCACCCGGTGGTCCCCTCCCAGGGCTCCGTGGGCGCTTCGGGGGACCTGGCACCCTTGGCGCACCTGGCGCTGGTGTTGGTGGGGGAAGGGTACGCCGAGCTGGACGGCCAGGTGCTGGTGGGCGGCGAGGCTCTGCGCCGGGTGGGCCTTTCACCTTTGCCTTTGGCCCCTAAGGAGGGCTTGGCGCTGATCAACGGTACCCAAGCCATGGCGGCAGTAGGGGCTCTGGCCCTTTTGACCGCCAAGCGGCTGGTGGAGGCGGCGGACGTGGTGGCCGCCATGAGCGTGGACGCCTTGCAGGGCACGGACGTGGCTTTTCTGGAGGAAATCCACCTGGCTCGTCCCCATCCCGGGCAGCTGGCGTCCGCGCACAACCTTTTTGCCCTGCTGCAAGGCTCGGAGATCCGCGAGTCTCACCGCAGCTGCTCGCGCGTTCAGGATGCCTATAGCCTGCGCTGTACGCCCCAGGTGCATGGTGCGGCACGCGACGCGTTGGCGCATCTGGAGGGCAAGCTGGCCATCGAGCTCAATAGCGCCACGGACAACCCCATGGTGCTTCCCGATGGCCGGGTGGTTTCCGGTGGCAACTTCCACGGGGCGGCTTTGGCGGCTGCTTTTGACTACGCCGCCATCGCCCTTACCGGTTTGGCCTCCATTTCTGAGCGCCGCACCTCCCGCTTGCTCACCCCGGAGCAGTCAGGCTTGCCGGCCTTTCTCGTGCCGGAGGCGGGCCTCAACTCCGGGCTGATGATGGCCCACGTCACCGCCGCCGCCCTGGTTTCCGAGTGCAAGACTCTGGCTCATCCTGCCTCGGTGGATTCCATCCCCACCTCGGCAGGCCGAGAAGACCACGTGTCCATGGGCACCTGGGCCGCACGCAAGCTGGCTCAGGTGGTAGAAAACCTCCGTCTGGTTTTGGCTGTGGAGTACCTGGCTGCGGCCCAGGGCATCCAGCTGCGCCGCCCCTTGAGAAGCTCCAAACCCCTGGAGCGGGCCCTGGAAAAGCTACGCGCGCGGGTGCCTTTTTTGGCACAAGACCGCTTCCTCCAACAAGATATACTCGCGGCGGCAGCTGGGTTGGCTGAGCTTTCCGCTGCCGGCTTGCTGGCAGCCGAGTCGTGAGGGGGAGCGATGTCCTGGGTGGAGGTCTTCCAGCAGCTCATTGGCGAGGGCAAGCGAGAAGAAGTTGAAGCCTTTTGGCTGGCCAGGCTGGAGGAAGGCGTGGACAACCCCGATCCCTTCCTGGCGGCCAACCTGGCTTTACGCCGCGCCGGGAAAAAGAAAGACGCTCACGTGCTCTTGGAGCTGGCTTGGGAGCAAGCGCGGGAGCAGAAGGCGTGGAAGGCTGTTCGCGCGTTTGCGGAGGAGTGCCTGCGTTTGGGAATTGGGGATGAGGCCAAGCTGCGCGCCGATTTGATGGAGGCGGTACGGCATCTGTGGGCGGGGCGGCCCTCGTTGGACATGCTCTTGGCCCATTTCGACCTTACGCGCCATCCCCACCCGGTAGAGGCGTGCGAGGAACTGGAGTTGTGGCTAGCCCACGACCTGGGTGAGGTCTTTGCCATGGCTGGTCGTGGACCCGGCCGGGTGGTGGAAATAAACCCCAAGCTGGGAGTGCTGCGCTTGGACTTCGAAAGGGAAAAGAAGGTGCCGGTGCCCATTGCTGCTGGTCCGCGCCATTTGCAGCCGCTGCCCCCCGGCCATTTCTTGCGCCGCCGTTTAGAGGAACCGCAAGCCTTGCGCCAGCAGCTTCTGAGCAACCCGGAGGGGGTTTTGGTGGACCTGCTGCGCTCGTTTCCGCAACCCCTGTCGGTAGCGGAGATTCGCTCCGCGGTGGGCAGCCTTTTGGCCGACGGCGAGTGGGCCACGTGGTGGAACCGGGCAAAGAAGGCCAAGGAGCTGGTGGCCGAGGGTAAGGGTAGCAGCGTTCGTTATCGTGCGCTGGCAGCGGGCGAGGCGGAGGAGGAGCTGCTGCGGCGCTTTGCCCTGGCGGGGTTGGAAGAAAAGCTGGAGCTGGCTCGCCGAGCCAAGCGGGGTTCGCCGGCGTCGGAGGCCATGATCGTTCAATTGTTGGACGAAGCAAGCCGGTCCCCGGCGGGTGTGGCTTACTCCGCCATTGAGCTGGCAAGAAAGCTGGGGGCAGCACCGGAGGCCATTGAGCAGGCGCGGCAGGAACTTTACCAGCGTTTCCCCCCATTGCAGTTGCTGGCCGAGCTGCAAGACGCGTCCTGCCGGGAGGAGGTTTTGCAGGAATTGGCTGCCCGCGGCGATGTGGCAACCATAGCCGACTGGTTGCCGAAGGAAACCAACCCCCGGCTCCTGCGCCTGATGTGCGAGCGTCTGCTCGAGCTGGGGGAGCGGGAACGGGTGGTGGGGTTTCTTTCGCAGGTTTTCCTCCACCCAGCTCGTTTTTCCGCCGCTTGGGTGTGGGCCATGGAGTTGGATGGAGGGCCGGTGTGGGAGCTGGTGGAGGGCAAGCGCACCGGGGCGGCGGTTTTGCGGCTGGTGGACGTGGGGGAGCGACGCGAGTTCGCCCCCTACCGCGCCCGCATCCGCGCCTTGCTTTCCCCCCACTCCTGGGTGGCGGAAATACTCAAGGGTCAGCTTTCCGAGGAACAGGCCCGCCGGCTCCTGGCCATTCTGCAAAGCCCAGGCCTGTTGGAGAAAGAACGCGCCTGGCTCAAACGGGCCGTCCTCGCCCGCTTCCCCCAGCTGGCCAGTGCCCCGGCGGAAATCACCGGGGTGCCGGCGCTGCGCAAGACGGTGGCCTGGCTGCAGGACCAACTGCATACCTTGCTGCACAAGGAAATCCCTGCCACCCTCAAGGCCATTGCCTTGGCGCGGGAGGAGGGAGACCTGCGCGAGAACTTTGAGTACCACGCCCAGCGGGCTCGCCAAGAGCTCCTCTCCGCTCGCGCCGCCAAGCTGCAACAGGACTTGGCCCGTATCCAGGTGATCGAGCCGGCCAAGGTGGATACCTCTCAGGTGCGCGTGGGTTGCCAAGTGGAGCTGGAGGCGCTCCCCACCGGGCGAAGGCGCACCGTGTCGGTGCTGGGACCCTACGAGGCCAACCCGGAGGCGGGCATTTACTCCCACGCCTCCGAGGTGGGTGCGGCCCTTCTAGGCAAGGCGGTGGGGGATGAGGTGGCCTTGGACGGCATGACCTACCGCGTAGTAGCCATCGGCCCGGTGAGGGAAGAGGAAATCCCGCTGCGGGGGACGGCATGAGCGGCGGCTTGTTAGCTCCCCACCGCTCCATCCGGGCCTTTAAGCCCGACCCGGTAGCGGAAGAGCTGGTGCACGCTGTGCTGGCGGAAGCGCAGCGTGCCCCCACCGATGCCACGGCGCAACTGTACTCCTTTGTGAGGGTTCGCTCCCGGGAGCTGCGCCTCGCCATTTCCCAGGCGTGTGGTGGTTTGCCGGTGGTGGAAGCAGCGCCCGAGTTCTTTGTGGTGCTGGCCGATTTGGCCCGCCTGGGGGCTTTGCTGGCCCTGGAAGGGCGAGCGCTGGGTCAATTTGCTGCCATCGGCCTGCACTTCGCCACCGTAGATGCCAGCTTGGCGGGGCAGCGGATGATGGACGCGGCCGAGGCTGCTGGCCTGGCTGTTTGCCCCATTGGCGCCTTGGCCAACGGTATCGAAAAATTGCCCCAGCTTTTGCAGCTGCCGCCTTTGGTGATGCCGCTGTTTGGTCTGTGCCTCGGTTATGCCGCGGAGGACCCACCTTTACGGCCGCGGCTGCCGCACGAGGTGGTGGTGCACGAGGACAGCTACCGAATGCCTCCTCACGAGGAACTGCAGCGGGCCGCCCGTACCATGAACCCTATCACCCGCAGCGGACACTGGTTGGGCGTATTGGCCCGTTACTTTGCCCCCGGGGGCACCATGGAAGAGCGCGACGGACCCTGGCGGCGTACCCTTCAGCGGCAAGGGCTCCTCTGATGGGCTGCGGGCAAGGCGGCTGCGTATACTGAAGCGGTGGCGCGCATTTTGGTTAGCAATGACGACGGCTATCACTCGGAAGGCATCCGCGTCTTAGCTGACGCTTTGGAGTCTCTGGGTGAGGTGTGGGTGGTGGCTCCGGACCGGGAAAACTCCGCCGTTTCCCACGCGCTCACCCTGCACCGTCCCCTGCGGTTGGTGCGGCTTTCCGAGCGGCGCTACGCGGTAGACGGCACCCCCACCGATTGCGTCACCTTGGGCATCTGCCAGATCCTGCGGGACCGCCCGCCAGACCTTGTGGTGTCCGGCATCAACTTTGGCGCCAACATGGGCGACGACGTGCACTACTCGGGTACGGTTTCAGCTGCTTTCGAGGCGGCCATCATGGGCATCCCCGCCATTGCCGTCTCCCAAGTGCTGGGCGAGCCCTTTTCCTTCCTGCCCGCCGGAGAGGTGGCGCGGCACCTGGCGCGATTGGTACTGGAGCGCGGTTTGCCCAAGGGGACGCTTTTGAACGTCAACGTGCCGCCCACGCCGCCGCGCGGCCTGCGCTTCACCCGTCTGGGCAAGCGGCGCTACACCGAAGGGGTGGTGGAGGACACGGACCCCCGTGGGCGGGTGTGCTACTGGATCGGCGGGGGCGATCCCGTGTGGGAGCACCTGCCGGGCAGCGACTTTGTGGCGGTGGCGGAGGGGTACGCTTCCGTCACCCCCCTGCAGCTGGACATGACGGACGAGGCCCTGCTGCGCCGGCTGGAAGATCAGGCATCGAGCTGGGATTTCGCCTGCTAATGGCCCTGGCCTTTTCCCTTCCCCTCCAGCGCCTGTTGGCGCGCTTGCGCCAGGAAGGAATTGCTGACGAGCGCGTGTTGCAGGCGCTGGCCTCGGTGCCGCGGGAGCTTTTTGTTCCCGAGGCCTCCCGGCTACGGGCTTGGGAAGATTTCGCCTGCGATATCGGCTTTGGGCAAACGATTTCGCAGCCTTCGGTGGTGGCCCGCATGACCGCTTTGGCGCAGGTGCAGCCCACGGACCGGGTGTTGGAGGTAGGCACCGGCTCGGGCTTTCAGGCAGCCGTGCTGGCGCAGCTGGCCCGCTTCGTTTTTACCGTGGAGCGCATCCCACAGCTGGCGGTACAGGCGCGGGCGCGTTTGGCCGCCTTGGGCCTGCGCAACGTGACCGTGCAAGTGATGGACGGGAGCTTGGGCTGGAAGGCCCACGCCCCTTATGACGTGATCCTGCTGACGGCGGCGGCGCCCCACATCCCCCGGCCGTTGCTTTCGCAGCTGGCCGAGGGCGGAAGGCTGGTGGCGCCGGTGGGAAGCCGCTCCTCACAGGAGCTCCTGCGGGTAACCAAGACCGGGGCTTCCTTTTCCGTGGAGAGCTTTGGCCCCGCCGGGTTCGTTCCCCTGGTGGGAAAAGAGGGGTTTGCCGAGCTCTAGAACAGCCCCACGCCCCACAGGTCGTGGAGGTGGAGCACCCCCAAGACGTGCCTATCCTCGTCGGTGACAATCAGGGAGGTAATGCGGCGGGTTTCCAAAAGGCGCAGGGCTTCCGTGGCCAGGTGTTCCGGGGGAATGGTTACCCCGCCCGCATGCATGGCCTCCCCCGCGGTGAGGGACAACGGGTTGGGGTGGCGTTCCATGAGGCGCCGCAGATCGCCATCGGTGATCACCCCCAGCAGCCGGCCCTCCTCGTCCTGCACGGTGGTGATCCCCAAACCCTTGCGCGACATCTCGTAAATCACGTCCTTCATGAGGGTCGAGGGCGTCACCTTGGGCACCTGCTCCCCGCGGTGCATCAGCTCCCCGGCGGTGAGCAGTCTCTTGCCCAGCCGGCCTCCTGGATGAAGCCGGGCAAAATCCTCCGGGGAGAAGCCCTTGCGCACCGACACGGCCATGGCCAAGGCGTCACCCAGCGCCAACGCGGCGGTGGTGGAGGCGGTGGGGGCCAGGTTGTGTGGGCAGGCCTCGCGGTCCACCCAAAGGCACAGGTGCACGTCGGCATGGCGCGCCAGGGTGGACTGGGGGTTGGAGGAAATGCCGATCAGCTTCACCGCCAAGCGCTTCAAAAGCTCCACCAGGCGCACTATTTCCTCGGTCTCGCCGGAGTTGGACAAGGCAATAACCAGGTCCTGCTCGGTCACCATGCCCAAATCGCCGTGGATGGCCTCTGCGGGGTGCAAGAACAGCGCGGGCGTGCCGGTGGAGGCCATGGTGGCGGCCAGCTTGCGGCAAATGATTCCCGACTTGCCCATACCTGTCCACACCACCCGGCCCTGGCATGCGGTGATCAGCTCCACGGCCTGAAGAAACGCGCCGTCCAGGCGGTCGCGCAGCCGCAGGATGGCCTCTGCTTCCGTGGTCAGAACGTGGCGCGCCAGCTCCAGCGACATGCACCCTCCGCGGCGGATTGTAGCCCAGGCCAACGGGCATGCGGGGCCAAAGACCAGAGCGCTGGCCACCGGGACGGAACCGGGGGCCGCGGGCAGATGGGGCGCAAGGCGGCGTAATAGCTCTGACTCTCTTGCTGGTGGTGCCGGCCAAACGGGCCGATATGCCATCATAAGGTAAGCACGGCCTTGGCCTTCCTGCGAGCTCCCAAGTCCCAACGCGAGGAGGTTTCTCCGGGTGGTTTCGCTGCAAGTCCACCCCTCCTGAAGCTGCTGCCCCTTCGCCGGCGCTGTCAGCGCACACCAGCTTCGTCCCCACCCCTTCGTCATTGCCAGCGTGCGGAGCGAGCGAAGCAATCTCGGGTGGGGGCGGTGTGGTGGCGGGACGAATCGGGAGGGGTCTCTGCCGCTGAACGGCGAGATCGCTCCAGCCCCTTCGCGCCCTCGCAATGACGACGAGGGCGTGTAGCGGCCGCCGTGGGTAATCTCCCTCATTGCGAGCGAAGCGAAGCAATCTTGGGTGGGTGGGGGTCTAACGCAAGAAAGACGAGATTGCTTCGGGCACGTCGTGCCCTCGCAATGGCGAAGTGGGTGTTCCGCGCCCTGGAAGCTGGCTGGTGAGTGGGGCAGCGTAGATGCCCCGGGGAGCAACGGTGAGAGAAGCTACCCCCGAATCGTGGGTCGGGGCTGGTGCTGGGTTTCGCGGAAAACGGCGACAAGGGCAGCACGGTACCTCTCCGGGTTTGCGGCCAATGGGTTCGTGGCCGTCCAAAGGGAGGGGCTCAGGGGCAGGTTGCCGGCTGTCCGGCGACTACAGATTTCCTTGGGCTGCGGCAGGGGCGCTGGGGTGTTGGTCGGCGCCATGCGGGACGCGTCATTGCGGTTGCACGCACACGGTGGGTAAGCCTGACAGCTGTTGACAGGTTTCGTAGTGAGTTTAAGATTAAGGCTAGATCCTTTTGCGCAGGGGGCATAAGGTGCGGGGCTTCCGAGCTGAAGGGACGAAGCGAAAGGGGGTCCGA
>CAZAUJ010000008.1:0-117078 GCA_964488355.1 uncultured Thermoanaerobaculia bacterium
CGAAGGCGGCCGCACCGTCGGCGCCGGCACCGTCACCGAAATCCTGGAGTGAGGCCATGGTCAAGGAAAGAATCCGCATTCGCCTGAACGCCTACGATTATCGCTTGCTGGATCAGTCCACGGCTGAAATCGTGGACACGGCTAAGCGAACCGGGGCGGCGGTTTCGGGTCCCATCCCGCTGCCTACCCAGGTCCAGCGGTTCACCGTGCTGCGCTCCCCGCATGTGGACAAGAAGTCGCGGGAGCAGTTTGAGATCCGCACCCACAAGCGGCTTTTGGACATCTTGGAGCCCACCCAACAGACGGTGGACGCCCTGATGAAGCTAGAGCTGCCGGCGGGCGTGGATGTGGAAATCAAGGCCTTTGGCGGGAAGAAGTAAAGGGGGACACGATGGTACGCGGGATCTTGGGCCGCAAGCTGGGTATGACCCAAATCTTTGATGATAACGGCGAGTTGGTGCCGGTTACCGTTGTGCAGGCTGGGCCTTGCGTGGTGGTGCAGGTCAAAACGGAGGCCAAGGACGGCCACACGGCGGCTCAGATTGGCTTGGTGGAAGGCAAGCCGCCACGGCGGGTACCGAAGCCTTTGCGGGGTCACTTTGCCAAAGCGCAGGTGCCCCCCACTCGGGTGCTTCGGGAAGTGCCCTTGGCCCCGGATGCTCAGGTGACGCCGGGGGCTACCGTGTTGTGCGACATCTTTTCGCCTGGCGACGTGGTGCGAGTGGAGGGCACGTCAAAGGGCAAAGGTTTCCAGGGGGCGGTGCGTCGCCACCATTTCCGCGGTGGCGCTGCCTCCCACGGATCCATGTTTCACCGGGCACCCGGCTCCATCGGGCCGTCGGCGTTCCCTTCGCGCGTGTTTCCTGGCAGCCGTATGGCGGGGCGCATGGGTGGCGACAAGGTGACTCTTAAGCGCGTGAAGGTGCTGAAGGTGGATGTGGAGAACAACTTGCTTTTCCTCAAGGGGGCCGTGCCTGGTGGTCGTAAGGCCCTGGTGCGCCTGGTTAAGGCTTAGGGAGTGGAAGCCTATGAAACTGCCCGTTCGTAACTGGGAAAACGAGGTGGTCGGCGAGGTGGAGGTCCCGGACGAGGTCTTCACCTATCCTGCCAGGCCGCATTTGGTATGGGAAGTGGTGAAGGCGTACTTGGCTGGTTTGCGGCGCGGGACCCACGCCACCAAGACGCGGGGGATGGTGTCCGGCGGCGGCAAGAAGCCTTGGCGCCAAAAGGGCACGGGTCGCGCACGACATGGGTCCATCCGCTCGCCGCTCTGGCGCCATGGGGGCACCGTGTTCGGCCCACAGCCTCGCTATTACGCGCTCAAGGTCAACGTCAAGGCGAAGAAAAACGCGATGAGGTCGGTCCTCTCCGAAAGGCTTTCCCAAGGCAGGATCCACGTGCTGGCCGACTTGCAGCTTCCTACGCCGAAGACCAAGGAGATGCTGGCGCGTTTGCAGAAACTAGGGCTGTCGGGTTCGAAGGTGTTGTTTGTGGACAGCTACGACAACCTGAACTTGCTCTTGGCTAGCCGTAACCGGCCGGAACTGGCAACCGAAGACGCCGGCCATCTCCACGTGTTCGATGTGCTGAACGTGGACCACGTGGTGTTCTCGGAAAGGGCCTTGTGTTCGCTGGCGGAGGTGCTGGTCCAATGAAAGACCCGCGTGAAATCATCATTCGCCCGTTAATCACGGAGAAAAGCTCCGAGCTCCAGGAGACCGCCAACATCCTGTGCTTTCAGGTGGCGCCGAAGGCCAACAAGATTGAGATTCGCCAGGCAGTGGAAAAGCTCTTCGGCGTTAAGGTGGCATCCGTACAGGTGGTCAACATGCACGGCAAGCTGCGTCGCTTTGGCCGCTTTTCCGGCTACCGGCCCGACTGGCGCAAGGCGTATGTGCGGCTAGCTCCCGGGCAGAAGGCCCCGGAGTTTTTCGAGAAGGTATGAGGGGGGTGACCTATGCCGCTGCGTAGCTTCAAGCCCACGTCACCAGGTATCCGCTTCAAGACGGTGCTGGACCTTTCCGACATCACCAAGGGTGAGCCTGAAAAGCGCTTGGTTGTCGGCATTACCCGCTCCGGAGGCCGCAACAACGAGGGTCACGAAACGGTTCGCTTTCGCGGCGCAGGCCACAAGCGTCTTTACCGTATTATCGACTTCAAACGTGATAAGCGGAACGTTCCCGCCAAGGTGGCGGCTATCGAATACGACCCTAACCGCTCGGCGCGCATAGCCCTGTTGCACTACGCTGACGGCGAAAAGCGCTACATCTTGGCTCCTTTGGGCTTGTCGGTAGGCGATACGGTCATTGCTGCTGAAAAGGCTGAAATTGTGCCGGGCAATGCCTTGCCCTTGAGCAACATTCCTGTAGGTGCGTTGGTGCACAACGTGGAGCTCAAGCCGGGACATGGTGGGCAGTTGGCTCGCGCCGCCGGTGCCGGCGCTCAGGTCATGGCCAAAGAAGGCAAGTACGTGACCCTGCGGTTGCCCTCTGGGGAGATGAGGCTGGTTCTGGCCAGCTGCTGGGCCACGGTGGGGCAGGTGGGTAACTTGGACCACGCCAACGTCTCCATCGGTAAGGCTGGCCGGAGCCGATGGCTAGGACGGCGCCCGCACGTGCGGGGCACAGCCATGAACCCGGTGGATCACCCCCACGGCGGTGGCGAGGGGCGCACCAAGGGCGGCCGTCACCCAGTTTCCCCTTGGGGGCAACCGACCAAGGGCTACAAGACCCGGCGCAACAAGCGCACGGACCGCTTCGTTGTCAAGCGGCGGAAGTAGGAGGCTACCCATGGCGCGTTCGCTGAAAAAAGGACCCTTTGTGGACGACCACCTGCTGAAGAAAGTGCTCAAGCTCAATGAGACCCGCCAGCGACAGGTGATCAAGACCTACTCTCGACGCTCCACCATCGTTCCGGAAATGGTAGGGCACACCATTGCTGTGCACAACGGGCAAAAGTTCATCCCGGTTTTCATTACCGAGAACATGGTGGGCCACAAGCTCGGAGAGTTTGCCCTCACTCGCACCTTCCGCGGCCACGCGGGAACCGACAAGGAAAAGGGCGCGGCTCACTGAAGGAGGGCGTTATGGAAGCGAGAGCGCAACTGCGATACTACCGCGGGTCGGCACAAAAGGTGAGGCTGGTGGCCGACCTGATTCGCGGCCAGCAGGTGACCAAGGCCTTGGCAATGCTGCAGCTGTCCAACAAGCGCTGTGCCAAGGATTTGGAGAAGCTCCTGCGTTCGGCCTTGGCCAACCTGGAGCAGAAGAGCCCGGGGACCGATTCGGGGCGGCTCGTGATTACGCGCCTGCAGGTAAATCAGGGCCCTGCGTGGAAGCGTTTCCGTGCTGGTTCCATGGGACGAGCGTTTCCCCGGCTCCGGCGTACGTGTCACATTTTTCTGGAAGTAGGGGAAAGGGAAAAGTAGGAGGTCACGGTGGGCCAGAAGACACACCCTTACGGTTTTCGCTTGGGTTACAACCGCACTTGGCGTTCCCGTTGGTTTGCGGAAAAGGACTACGCCAAACTGCTGCACGAGGACTTGCGCCTGCGCAAGGAGCTTAAGGCGCGGCTCGCCCACGCAGGCGTAGCTGAGGTGGATATCGAGCGGACCGCCAACCGCATTCGGGTCACCATCATGGCCGCCCGCCCTGGCATTATCATCGGGCGCAAGGGTGCCGAGGTGGATAAGCTGGGGGAGGAGCTGCGAAAGCGCTACGGGCAGGACATTCACATCAACATCCAGGAGATCCAGCGGCCGGAAATCGAGGCCCAGCTCATTGCCGAATCGGTGGCCCAGCAGCTGGTACGCCGCGTGACCTTCCGGCGTGCGATGCGGCGCGCCATGGAAAACGCCTTGCGTTTCGGCGCTCAAGGTGTCAGAATTCGCTGCTCCGGGCGTCTGAACGGCGCCGAAATTGCCCGTTCCGAATGGTACCAGGAGGGGCGGCTACCTCTGCAAACCCTCAAGGCGGCGATTGACTATGGGTTCGCAGAGGCGTTCACCACGTACGGTGCGATTGGCGTAAAGGTTTGGGTTTACAAGGGTGAGTTGCACCGTTCCCGGGCGTTCCGCCGGGTCTGAGACCAGGAGCTGAGGTGCTGCCATGTTGATGCCGAAGAAGGTCAAGTTTAGAAAACAGCAGCGGGGCCGGCGGCGGGGGATTGCCACCGGTGGTGATACCGTGGCCTTCGGTGACTACGGTCTGCAGGCCTTGGAGCCAGGGTGGATCACCGCCAGGCAAATTGAGGCGGCCCGTATTGCCATGACGCGCTACGTAAAGCGCGGCGGCAAGATTTGGATCCGCATCTTTCCCGACAAGCCGGTCACCAAGAAGCCCTTGGAAACCCGTATGGGTAAGGGTAAGGGGGCGCCGGAAGAATGGGTGGCCGTGGTCAAGCCGGCGCGCATTCTTTACGAGATGGAAGGTGTGAGTGAAGAAGTAGCGCGCGAAGCTATGCGCTTGGCGGCGCACAAGCTGCCAATTAAGACTCGGTTTGTGGTAAGGGGGCAGGTGCGATGAAAGCCAAGCAGTTGCGGGATCAGTCCATTGAGGAACTGCGCCGCACGGAGGCGGAGCTTTCTGAACAGCTCTTCAAGCTACGCTTTCAGAAGGCTACGGGGCAAATGGAGAACCCCGGAAAAATTCGTCAGGTTCGCAGGGATCTCGCCCGGGTGAAAACGATCCTGGCTGAGCGCTTGCGGGAAGTGGAGTAGCTTATGAGCCGTGGACCGTCTCGGAAGACAGTGAAGGTTGGAACGGTGGTTTCCCTGGCTGGGGCCAAAAGCGTGGTGGTCCAGGTGGAAAGCATGGTTATGCACCCGCTGTACCACCGGTTCGTCAAGCGGTCGCGCAAGTTCATGGCCCACGATGAGGCAAACCAGTGCCAGCTGGGCGACAAGGTGCAAATTGTGGAGTGCCGACCTTTGTCCCGGCGCAAGCGCTTCCGCGTGACCCAAGTGCTCGAACGGGCCAAGTGAGGGGGCTGCCATGATTCAGATGCGCACTATGCTGGTTGTGGCCGACAATTCCGGGGCTAAGAAGCTGATGGCCATCCGGCAATTGGGCGGTTCTTCGGTAGGTCGCTATGCGGGTTTGGGCGACATCGTCGTGTGCTCGGTTAAGGAAGCGGTCCCCGATTCGGATATTAAGAAGGGATCGGTAGTCAAGGCCGTCATCGTGCGCATGCGGCGCACCCATCGGCGCAAGGACGGCTCCTACATCCGCTTCGACGACAACGCTGCAGTGCTCATCAACAACCAAAGGGAGCCCATTGGCACGCGCGTTTTCGGACCTGTGGCGCGAGAGCTGCGTGAGCGGCGGTTCATGAAGATCGTGTCTCTGGCCCCAGAGGTTCTCTAGGAGGCAGCGATGGCTGGTTTCAAGATCAAAAAAGGGGACCAGGTGCTGGTGATTGCCGGTAAGGACCGGGGCAAGCGGGGCAAGGTGCTGCGTGTTGACCGCAAGCGGGCGCGGGTGGTGGTGGAGCGGGTCAACATGATCAAAAGGCACACGCGCCCCAACCCCCGGGCCGGAATCCAGGGCGGTATCGTGGAGCGGGAGGCCCCCATCCACATCTCCAACGTCATGATCATTTCCCCCGACTCGGGGAAGCCAACCCGGGTGGGTATCAAGGCGCTCGAGGACGGCCGCCGCGTGCGGTACGCCAAGGTTGATGGCGCGATTCTCGACCAATAAAGGGAGGGTACGGTGGCGCGCTTAAAGGAAAAGTACGAGAAAGAGGTGGTTCCGAAGCTGATAGCGGAGTTCGGCATCGCCAACCCCATGGCTGTGCCGAAGATCGTGAAGGTGGTGTGCAATATCGGCATCGGCGAGGCGGCTCGTCAGCCGAAGCTGATGGAGCAGGCGATGGAAGAACTGGCCGCCATCACCGGACAGAAACCGGTGGTGCGCAAGGCCCGCAAGTCCATTGCCCAGTTCAAGCTGCGCGTCGGCATGCAGGTGGGCTGCATGGTGACCCTACGGCGGGAGCGCATGTACGAGTTTCTTGACCGGCTTCTGAACATAGCTCTTCCGCGCGTGCGCGACTTCCGCGGCCTTTCGCCTAAGGGTTTTGATGGCCGCGGCAACTACACTGTGGGCATCAAAGACCACGTGATCTTTCCCGAGGTGGACTACACCAAGGTGGAGCGGCCCAAAGGCATGAACGTGACGGTGGTGACCTCAGCTCCCACCGATGACCAGGCCCGGTTCTTGCTCGCAGAACTGGGCTTCCCCTTCGCTAAGAGCTAGGAGGTTGGACGTGGCACGCACCTGCTTTTTTGCCAAGGCAGCCAAGAAACCCAAATTTGCCGTGCGCTACCGCAACCGCTGCAAGCTATGCGGCCGGCCGCGCGGGTATATGCGCAAGTTCCAGCTTTGCCGCGTTTGTTTCCGCAAACTCGCCCTGGAAGGGTACCTTCCTGGGGTCATCAAGGCGAGCTGGTAGGAGGGTGGCCATGACCATGACCGACCCGATTGCTGACTTTCTCACCCGCATCCGCAACGCCGTGATGGCGGGGAAGGATCGGGTAGACGTGCCGGCTTCGCGGCTCAAGTTGGAGCTTTCGCGCATCCTTAAAGAGGAGGGCTTTGTTCGCACGTTTAAGCTGCTGGAGGAGGGTCCGCAGGGCATCGTTCGTCTTTACCTGCGCTACTCCCCTGAAGGCGAGCCGGCTATTCACGGCATCGAGCGCGTTTCCCGCCCAGGCCGGCGGGTGTACAAGGGGGTGGATGAACTACCGCTGGTGCGCCGCGGCATTGGTGTGGCCGTGGTATCCACCTCTCGTGGGCTCATGACCGACGCCCGGGCGCGGGAGCTGCGCCTCGGAGGCGAGGTCGTGTGCAAGGTTTGGTAGGGGGTGGCTATGTCGCGGGTAGGCAAAAAACCCATTGACATCCCCAAGGGCGTGGAAGTCCACGTAGGCAACGGGGTGGTGCAGGTAAAGGGCCCTAAGGGAAGCCTGTTGCGGCCGGTGCCTGAAGGCATTCAGGTGGCCATAGAGGGTTCGCGGGTGTTGGTGACCCGCACGTCCGACGAACAGCAGGTGAGGGCCCTCCATGGCAGCACCCGCGCCTTGTTGGCCAACGCCCTGACTGGGGTGTCCGTGGGCTTCAAGAAGGAGCTGGATATTGTGGGCGTGGGCTACAAGGCGGAACTCAAGGGCCCGCGGGAAATCGTGTTCTCCCTGGGTTATTCGCACCCAGTGGTTTTTCCTTTGCCCGAGGGCATCCAGGCTAGTTACGACGCTAAGGCTAACCGACTCACGCTCGAAGGCTTTGACAAGCAGCTGGTGGGCCAGGTGGCAGCACGCATTCGCATGCTGCGGCCACCCGACCCATACAAGGGCAAGGGCATTAAGTATGCCGATGAGGTATTGAAGCTGAAAGCTGGAAAGGCGGGGGCGTAAAGCTATGGCTCGCTACGAGGATCGGAAATCGAGGAGGCGCCGGATCCACTGGCGGATCCGCAAGATCGTGTCGGGGACGGTGGAGCGCCCGCGGTTGGTGGTGTACCGCTCCCTCAACCACGTGTACGCCCAGGCGGTGGACGACGTGGCGGGCAGGACCTTGGCTGCGGCGTCCACCCTGGAAAAGGTCTTGCGCGAGGGCCTTAAGCACTGTGGCAACACGCGGGCAGCACGGGTAGTGGGCAAGGCCATTGCCGAAAGGCTCAAGGAAAAGGGGATTACCACGGTGGTATTTGACCGGGCGGGGTTCCGCTATTCCGGGGTATTAAAGGAGCTGGCGGATGCGGCTCGCGAAGCAGGTTTGAGGTTTTAGGGGCGCGCCATGGAAGATCGCGAATTCCAACTCATTGACCGGGTGGTGCACGTGAATCGGGTAACAAAGGTCGTCAAGGGGGGTAAGAACCTCTCCTTCTCGGCCCTCGTGGTTGTGGGCGATGGCAATGGCCGTGTGGGTTTCGGCACCGGCAAGGCACGCGAGGTGCCGCAAGCCATCAAAAAGGCTACCGAGCAGGCCAAGAGGGCAATGATTGAGGTGCCCCGCGAAGGCACCACCATCCCCCACGAGGTCATTGGCCATTTTGGCGCGGGTCGGGTGGTCCTGCGCCCGGCCTCCCCTGGAACGGGCGTAATTGCCGGGGGGACGGTGCGGGCCATCATGGAAGCGGCAGGTATCGGGGATATCCTCACCAAGTCGCTGCGCTCCACCAACCCGTACAACCTGGTGCGTGCCACCTTTGCTGCCCTTGAGCAGCTCACGCCAAGGGACAAGGCCTTGGCTTTGCGCCGCTCCCAGGAGGGAACGGAAGTGGTGGAAAAGGAGCCGCCCGAGGGTCCCATTCCGGAGGTTGAGGTATGACGCCGCGAGCTCAAAAGCCCAAAGCCCTCCTGCGTATCACCCAGGTGCGCAGCCGCATTGGCGTTCCCGAGAAGGTGCGCCTCGTGCTCACCCGCGGCCTGGGTCTCGGCCGAATCGGCAAATCGGTGGTTTTGCCCGACACCCCCTATACGCGAGGCATGGTGGCCAAAGTTCCCCACCTCGTGAAGGTGGAACCCATCCAGGAGTAGCCTATGGAACTCTCGAACCTTACACCGAATGCCGGTGCAAGCAAAAATCGCAAGCGCGTAGGCCGCGGTCCGGGCTCCGGTCATGGCAAAACGGCTGGCCGGGGCCACAAGGGTGTTCTTTCCCGTTCGGGCACCCGTCGGCGGCGTAACTTCGAAGGCGGGCAGATGCCGCTGGTCCGGCGCCTGCCCAAGCGCGGCTTCACCAACATCTTCGCCAAGTCCTACGCCGTAGTCAACTTGGGCCAGCTGGAGCGCTTCCCTGCGGGCACCGAGGTGACGCCGGCGCTGCTGGTGGCCGAGGGACTGGTGAATAGGCGGGGTGACGGGGTGAAGATTTTGGCCAAGGGCACACTGACGCGCGCACTGGTGGTCAAGGCGCACAAGTTCTCAGCCCAGGCGAAGGCGCAAATCGAGGCGGCCGGTGGGCGCTGTGAGGTGCTGGCACTATGATCGAAAGCCTGCGCAACCTCTTTGCCATTCCCGATCTTCGCAAGCGCGTTATCTTTACGTTTCTTTTGCTCGCGGTGTACCGCCTCGGCTCCTTCGTCCCGGTGCCGGGCATCAACCCCGAGGCGTTGGATGAGTTCACCCGCCAGGCGCAGGGCACCATCCTCGGCTTTCTGAACCTCTTTTCCGGCGGTGCCTTGGGCCGCATGACGGTGTTCGCCCTGGGCATCATGCCCTATATTTCCGCCTCCATCATTCTTCAGCTGCTGACGGTGGTTTGGCCGTACCTGGAGAAGCTGTCGAAGGAGGGTGAGCTGGGTCGCAAGAAGATCACCCAGTGGACCCGCTACGGCACGGTTATCCTTTCCATCATCCAGGGCTCGGGTATCGCTGTGTTTCTGGAAAAGACCACCGCGCCCGGCGGTGCCCCGCTGGTGCCCCATCCCGGCTGGGGCTTCCGCTTCCTCACGGTCCTGACCCTGGTGACCGGTACGGCCTTCGTCATGTGGCTGGGAGAGCAAATCACCGAGCGCGGTGTGGGTAACGGCATATCACTCATCATCTTTGCAGGCATCGTGGTGGGTTTGCCCAGGGCTATCCTCAACACCCTGGAGGACATCCGCACGGGCGCGATGAGCATCTTCACCGCGGTGCTGTTTGTTGTGTTTGCCGTTGCCGTGGTGGCCGCCATCGTGCTGATGGAGCGGGCGCAGAGGCGCATTCCCGTGCAGTATGCCAAGAGGGTCGTAGGTCGCCGCATCATGGGTGGCCAAAGCACCTACCTGCCCTTGCGGTTGAACACCGGGGGTGTGATTCCCGTGATTTTTGCTGCTTCCATTCTCGCGTTCCCTCAGACCCTAGGGCAGCTCATTCAGCATCCTTGGGTGGAAAAGGCGACGCGGGCTCTTGCCTACGGCGAGCCCCTTTACAACCTGCTCTACGTGGTGTCGATCATCTTCTTCTGTTACTTCTACACCTCCATCATCTTCAACCCGCAGGATACCGCTGATAACCTGCGCAAGTACGGCGGCTTTATCCCTGGTGTGCGCCCGGGCCAACCCACTGCTGACTTCATCGACCGCGTGCTCACGCGCATCACCTTTGTCGGTGCCATTTACTTGGCCCTGGTAGCCATCTTGCCGGAGATCCTGATTGTGGGCTTCAAGGTGGCGCCCATCCCGCTGATCGGACCGTTCTTGGACTCCCTTTTGCCCCACTGGTTCACCGAGGGCTTGGGGGTGAAGTTTTACTTTGGCGGCACCTCCCTGCTGATCGTGGTGGGCGTGGCCATGGACACGGTGGCGCAAATCGAGGCGCAGCTGGTGATGCGCCACTACGAGGGCTTTGTGCGCGGGCGCCGGCTGCGCGGGCGCAGGGGCTGAGATGGTCACGCGGGCGTTGGACGTGGTGCTTTTGGGTCCGCCGGGCGCGGGCAAGGGGACCCAGGCCAAGCGCTTGGCGGCTGCTTTTAACCTGTTGCACGTTGCCACCGGGGACCTGTTGCGGGACGAGGTGGCCAAGAAAAGCCCCTTAGGCGACGAGGCGGCCGCGTACATGCAGCGGGGCGAGTTGGTTCCCGATGACTTGGTGGCCAAGATGCTCCTCGCCCGCTTGCACACCCAGCAGGGCTTGGGCGGGTGCGTGTTCGACGGCTACCCACGCACGCAGGCGCAGGCGGACATCCTGGACCAGCTTTTGGCTGAGCTGGGTCGCCGCGTGGACGTGGCGGTTTTCCTTGACGTGCCCGACGACGAGGTGGTGCTTCGGTTGGGTGGCCGCCGCTCCTGCCCCAGCTGTGGTGCGGTCTACCACGTGCAAAACCAGCCCCCGGCTCGCGACGGCGTGTGCGACGTGTGCGGCACCGGCTTGGTGGTGCGGGAAGACGATCGCGAGGAGGTCATCCGTCAGCGGTTGTCCGTGTACCGTGCCCACACCGAGCCGCTTCTGGCCCTTTATCAGCAGCGGGGGGTGCTGAACAAGGTTGCCGGGCAGGGCAAGGTGGATGATATCTTTTCTCGCCTCAAGGAAGTCGTGGCCGGGAGTTTCGCAAGGTGATGGTACTGAAAACCCGCGCGGAGCTGGCGATCATGGACCGGGCCAACGCCTTAGTGCAGGAGACCCTTACTATGCTGGCCGAGCGCGTGCGGCCGGGCATTTCCACCGCCGAGCTGGACGAGCTGGCGGAAGCCTTCATTCGCCAGCGAGGTGCGCGGCCAGCGTTCAAAGGCTACCACGGTTACCCCGCCACCTTGTGTACTTCGGTGAACGACGTGATTGTCCACGGAATCCCCTGCAAAACCTGCGTGCTCAAGGAGGGGGATATCCTATCCCTGGACTGCGGCGTTTACCTGGATGGCTTTTACGGCGACGGGGCCATGACCATTCCGGTGGGTCAGGTTTCTCCCCAGGCGCAGCGGCTGCTACGGGTCACGCAAGAGTGCCTGGAGCTGGCGGCGGACATGGCCCGGCCTGGCAAGCGCCTGGGCGATCTCTCGGCTGTTATCCAGCGGCACGCGGAAGAAGCGGGTTATTCCGTCGTTCGCGAATTCGTGGGCCACGGCATCGGTCGCTCGCTGCACGAGGAACCACAGGTTTGCAACTACGGTATTCCCGGCACGGGCCCGGAATTGAAGCCAGGGCTGGTGCTGGCGATTGAGCCAATGGTCAACGAGGGCAGCCCGGGCGTGCGCGTAGATGCGGACGGCTGGACAGCGCGCACAGAAGACGGTAAACTTTCCGCCCATTTTGAGTACTCGGTGGCCGTCACCGAAGACGGACCCTGGGTGCTCGGGCTGGAAAGGTAAGGAGCGAGGATGGCGAAAGAGGAGGCCATCGAGGTTATGGCCACCGTCGTTGAAGCTTTGCCCAACGCGGTGTTCCGTGTGGAGCTGGAAAACGGACACGCGGTGTTGGCTCACGTTTCCGGCAAGATGCGCAAGCACTTTATCCGCATCTTGCCGGGGGACATGGTCTTGGTGGAGCTTTCACCTTACGACTTGACCCGGGGACGCATCGTGTATCGCTATCGCTAAGGAGAAAACCATGAAGGTTCGCTCATCGGTTCGCCGGATTTGCGCCAAGTGCAAGATCGTTCGCCGCAAAGGGGTGGTTCGTGTCATTTGCGAAAACCCTAAGCATAAGCAGCGTCAAGGCTAAGGAGGGGCACCGTGGCTCGTATCGTTGGCGTAGATTTGCCGCCCAACAAGCACGTGGAAATTGGCTTGACTTACATCTACGGCATTGGACGTTCGCTGGCTCAGAAGATCCTGGCCAAGGCAGGCGTGGATGGCATGGTCAAGTGCAAGGATTTGTCCGAAGACGAGGTGCGCCGCATCGCCAAGGTGATCCAGGACGAGGACATCAAGGTGGAGGGTGACCTGCGCAAGGAAGTGGCCATGAACATCAAGCGCCTGATCGAAATTGGCTGCTACCGCGGCGTGCGCCACCGGCGTGGCTTGCCCGTGCGTGGTCAGCGCACCCACACCAACGCCCGCACGCGCAAGGGTCCGCGCCGGGCTACGGTGGCCAAGAAGAAGAAGGTTGCCAAGTGAGGAGGTTAGTCAACCATGGCAAAAGGGCAAGCCACTAAGAAACCCCGTCGCCGCGAAAAGAAAAACGTGCCGCACGCGGTGGCCCATATTCAAGCCACCTTTAACAACACCATCGTCACCATTACCGACCCCTCCGGCAACACCATTTGCTGGAGCTCGGCCGGGCGCATCGGCTACAAGGGCTCGCGCAAGGGCACACCTTATGCAGCCCAGCTGGCGGCACGGAATGCTGCCGAGCAGGCCCAGGAGCATGGGGTGCGTTCGATTGATGTGGAAATCAAGGGCCCTGGAGCGGGGCGGGAGTCTGCCATACGCGCGTTGGCTTCCTCGGGCCTGGAAATCAAGAGCATCAAGGACGTGACCCCTATCCCCCACAACGGCTGCCGGCCGCCCAAGCGGCGCAGGGTGTAGGAGCGTAAGGAGGTATCCGTGGCTAGATACACAGGACCGGTTTGCAAACTCTGCCGGCGGGAGGGCATGAAGCTCTTCCTTAAGGGGGAGCGGTGCTTCAAGGAGAAGTGCGCTGTGGAGGGGCGGGCCTACGCCCCAGGTGAACACGGCAAGCGTCGTAACAAGATGCAGCCCTATGGCTTGCAGCTGCGGGAAAAGCAAAAGGTGCGCCGCATCTATGGCGTGCTGGAGGCCCAGTTCCGTCGGTACTTTGAGGAGGCAGCGAGACAAAAGGGCGTGACCGGCGAGAACCTCTTGCGCCTTTTGGAGCTGCGCTTGGACAACGTGGTCTATTCGTTGGGTCTTGCCTCCTCCAGGGCGCAGGCAAGGCAGCTGGTGCGGCATGGCCATATCCTGGTTAACGGCCGCAAGGTGAACATCCCCTCCTTTGCGGTTAAGCCGGGGATGGAAATTGTCCTGCGGGAGCGCATGCGCAGCAACGCTTACGTGCAGGAGGCGCTGGAGACGGCCCAGGCACGGGGGGTGCCGGTTTGGCTGGAGCTGGACGCGGAAAACTTCAAGGGCCGCGTCGTGGCCTTGCCTACCCGCGCCGATATCCGCACGCCGGTCCAGGAGCAGCTGATCGTCGAGTTGTACTCGCGGTAAGTTAGGGAGGTTCCATGAGAACATGGCACATCACCAAGCCCCAGGGCGTGGAGTTTGACCACAAAACCTCCGCTGCCACCTACGGGGTTTTCTCGGCGCAGCCCTTCGAGCGTGGCTGGGGCGTGACCGTGGGTAACGCCTTGCGCCGCATCCTTCTTTCCTCCATTGAGGGGGCTGCTATTACCGCCGTGCGTATTACCGGGGTTGCCCACGAGCTAGATAGCGTGCCGGGTTTGGTAGAGGACGTCACCGACTTCATCCTCAACCTGAAGAAAGTGCCCCTCAAGCTACATGGCGTGCCCAAGACCACGGCCACCATACACGTGACCGGACCTGGGACCATCACTGCGGCCGATATCAAGGGCGGCGCCGAGCTGGAAGTGATGGACAAGGCCCTGTACTTGGGGCAACTCGCCGAGCCCACCACCTTGGAAGCGGAGCTCGTGGTGGAAATGGGCCGGGGTTGGCTACCTGCGGAAGAGCGGCGGGAGGGGCCGGCGGATGTGGGCTACATTCTGGTGGATGCGGCCTTCTCGCCGGTGCGCAGGGCGAACTTCCGCATTGAACCCGCGCGTGTGGGTCAGGCCACCGACTACGAAAAGCTGATCCTGGAAATTTGGACCAACGGCGCCATGACCCCAGCTCAGGCCTTGGCCCAAGCAGCCCAGCTCCTTTCCGATCACCTGACCATCTTCCACGGGGTCGGGGAGGTGAAGTCGGTTACCTCGGGGGCGGAGTGCAAGCTGGCGGCTGACATCGAGAGCTTGGGGCTGTCAGCGGCGATGGTGAGCGCGCTGCGCAACGGGGGAATCCACACCCTGCGGGACTTGGTCTCGCGGGACGAGAAGGAGCTTCTGGAGATCCCCAGAATGGGCAAGAGTGCCCTGTCAGCCATCAAGAAGGCCTTGGAGCGCGAGGGCTTAGCCTTGGGGATGCCGTCTGAGGTGTTGCGATAGCGAGGAGGGAGGAGGACCATGCGACACAACCGTGCCGGTAGAAAACTCGGGCGCGTTTCGGATCACCGCCGTGCCCTCTTTCGCAACCAACTTCTGTCCCTCATTCGGCACGAGCGCATCATCACCACCTTGCTCAAGGCCAAGGAGTTGCGGCCCATTGCCGAGCGCATGGTGACGTTGGGGCGCAAGAACTCGGTGCACGCGCGGCGCCTGGCCAACCGTTGGCTGGCCGACCGCGACCTGATCAAAAAGCTCTTCAGCGAGATTGCTCCCCGTTTTTCCAGCCGGCCCGGTGGGTACACGCGCATCGTCAAGTTGGGACCGCGCAAGGGGGACGGCGCCGAGCTGGCCATTCTCGAGTTCGTGGATTACAAGCTCCCCGAAGCGGCCAAGGACAGGAAGAAGGCGAAAGAAGAAAAGGGCGAGCAACCCGCGGCTGGTTAACTGGTCCCTCTTCAAGCGGAGGGAAAGAGGTGCCGAAGGGCGCTGGTGGCTATCCTGGCGCTGGCGGTCCCCGCAGAGCCGGCTGGGGCCGTGTCCTGGGCCTGCCCGCGCTCACACCGGACACCCAGGTGCTGCCCCTGCACGGCTTTCGCTTGGACTTGGGGGTGCTCAAGGTCCTGCAAAGGACCTCCCTGCGTTCGCACCGCAGCGGCGACCTTTGGGGACCCTACCTGGCGCTCACCTAAGGCGCCGCGCCCAACGCCGAGTTGGCGGTTGACGGCACCCTTTACAAGCAGTTTATCCCTAACTATGGGCACGGCTCGAACGGGGTTGGGGATTTTGCCGTTTGGTGCACGGTTATCCTGGGGGACACGAGGAGCCAGTTCAAGTACGGGCTACGCTTCGGTTCCAAGCTGCCCAACACCCCCTCCAACAAGGACTTTGGTACTAACCAGACGAAGCTTTTCATGCACCTGCTGGCGGGCCTGCCCTGGCGTGGCTGGGATCTCTCCACCTTTGGCGGCATCGGCACCCTGGAGCGGCCGGGAGGGGAGGAGTCCCAGGACGATGTGGCCATGCTTGGAGTGCTGGCCAAGCGGCAGCTGGGAGCCGTGCTTTTGCGCGTGCAAGCCCAAGGCTTCACCAAGGCCCGCATTTACGGCCACAACTGGGCACTGGTGGCCAACCTGGAGTGGGCGCTGAGCCCACAGTTGGCGTTGCTTGGCGGCGGGCAGGTGTCGAGGGGCCGGTTTTACGGCTCCGGCGAGTTGCGCCTGGGCCTGGTGGCCCGCTTCTAGCGCGGCGGAAGACGAGACCTTCGCCCGCGTCAGCTTCCGCGCGCTCGACAGTTTGCCGCGACGGTCGATTGGCTAAGATCGCCCAGCCGTAAGGGAGGCGCGGTGCGGGCCGGTACACTCGGGGTTTTTTATGCCGCTTTTTGGGCTGCTTGGCTGGGGTTGGCGCACCGGCAGCCTTTTCCTTGTTTCTCCGTATCGGGAAACGGGGATCTTGCCACCTATTTTAGGATGCGGCCTAGGTGCCGGGGGAGCACGTGCTTGTAAGGATTGACGAGCGAAAAGGCCACTTTTTTCTCTTCGCAGCGACGATAGCTTGCTGCGCCGGTATTCCTTCTGGCCTTGGAGCCTAAAAACCCTCAATTCGTAACTCGTATGGGGTATGACTCCGAGTGTACATTCGCGTTGTTCGCGAATACGTGGGCCAACAAATAGAGTCAGCTTTGCTCTAAGTCAATTATCGGCTCGTTGAAAACCAGCCACTGGCACAAGTCTTTGCCGGTATAAGGTGTTTGATAGCAATTAATCAGCGCGCCTCCTATAAGAGCACATATTTCGTCATCGGCGACGTAGCTGAGCCGATCAAGCCCACGTAGTTGAATTTGCTACGCTTGATCCCATAAAAAACACAAGCTTCTGTGGTCCAAACGCTGGTAGTAAGTCCTATAGATGATCACATGGCATTTATTTGTCAAACCCTCGCCACTACTCCTGCCCGAGTGCTTCTAAATCTCGCCGGCGAGCTGCCACGTGTAAGGATATTTTTCGTTCAAAACCGACTCCTAAGGAGTTTAAAAAGGGGATCTATTCGAGTTCTTCCGACACCGAGTTGGCTTAGAGGAGCGGGTGCTTCTTGGGCTTTTGCTAGGAGCTTAGCTTCTGTGCCCGGGCGGTTGGGGCTTTTTCCCTTAGGCGACCGCCTGCTCCTGCTCACCCGCACGCCGCAGGGTCAGGGCTAGGCACGTTGGAAGTTCTTCAAGCTAAACCCACAGGCGGACCGGCTCGAGGAAAGCTGGGAGCTGCCAAGTAACGCTGCGGCAATCTTTTTGGTGAGCGGGGAAAAGTGCTGGCAAATAGGAGCTGGGGGAGCTGCGGCGCCTTGTGGAAAGGAAGCTATGAGGCTTGGCGGAGAACCCCGTGGATGTGCTGCGGGTGCCCTGGCCGGCGACCTCAACGGCTGCGGACCCCGCTCGCCCGTAGGAAGGCATGGCAGCAGCGGCTGCTCCACCCCCTGCCCGGCAGTGTGGGCGGGCACCTGCTGGTGGACCACCAGGCCTTTTCGCCGCTGTTGTTGCCTTTGAGCGAAGCCAGGGGAGACCAGCTGGTGCTGCTAGCCGTCTTTTGCAGGGGGCAGCTGGGCAAGAAGCCCCACGCCGTCGGCGGGCGCGCCAGCTCTCAGACACTGTGTCTTTTTGGGAGCAAATCCGCCGGCTTCGGCGCTGTGCGCCGGTGGATGAGGAGGGCCGGCTTGCCTTGCCGCAGCGGCCCTTGCCCGGGGGGCTGCCTCTTCCTGTGCCCGCCTTTGCTACCAGGCAGGGCCAGCTTTCGCATGAGCCTTGGGCTCCTGGGTTCCTAGGGGGCTTGACTTTTCCGATTCTTCGTTTTATAACGATCAGGTGATGGAGGTCCTATGACCCGACGCGCGTGGACGCTGGTGAGTCTTGCCATCAGTGTGACCTTGCCCTCCTGGGGGCGGCCCCTCTCCCTCCAGCAAGCCATGCAGCTGGCCCGGCAGCAGCACGGAAGCGTGCAAGCTGCCCGGGCGGAGGCCAGTGCTGCGGAGCAGAAGCTGGAGCAGGCCAAGGGTTTTCGTTGGCCCCGACTGGATTTTTCGGAGCTATGGTTGCGGACCGATTCGCCAGCGGAAGCCTTCGCCCTCAAGCTCAACCAGGAGCGCTTTTCCTTTGGGCAGTTCATGCTGTCCGATCCTAACAACCCAAAGCCGCTGGAAACGGCCGTGTCGCGGTTCGAGCTGCAATGGCCGGTTTTCACTGGCGGGGAAATCGCCGGCCGCATTGCTCAGGCTCAGCATCTCGCCGCCGGCAAAGGGCAGCAATTGAAATGGGAAGAGGACCAGGCAGCCTTGGCCGTGGCTGAGGCCTACGTGCGCTTGGCTCAGGCTCGTGAGTACGTGGCCCTCCTGTCTAAGGCACGCGAGGCGGTAGCAGGGCACGTGGCCTTGGCGCAGGCGTACGTGGCCCAGGGGATGCTGGTGGAGTCCGAGCTGCTGCGAGCCGAGGTGGAGCTGTCCCGGCTCGATGACCTACTGGCGCAGGCCCAGGGGCAGGAGAAGCTGGCTCGGGCCAACTTGGCCTTTCGTTTGGGTTTGAGCCAGGACGAGGACTTCCAGCTGGAGCCGCTCCCCATGCCCCGCCCGCCGGAGGAGGAACTGGATGCCTACCTTGCCTCGGCGCGGGAGCGCGCTGACCTGAGAGCGGCGGAAGCCTTGTTGGCGGCAGCCAGGCGGGAGACGGAGGTCAGGCGCGCGGCCTTGTACCCCAAGGCAGCCTTGGTGGCGCGCGCCGACTGGGTGGACGACCGGCTTTTCGGCTCTCACGGAGATTCCACCACTCTCATGGCGGTGGTAAGCATGAACCTCTTTGCCGGCGGCTCCCAACAGGCGGCGATCAAGACGGCGCAAGCAGAGGCACAGGCTGCTGAGGCGAGGGTGGGTTTGTTTGCCGAGGCAGTTTTATTGGAGGTCCGTCAGGCCTACACCGAGGCGCACGTGGCGGTCGCGCGGGTGGCCACAGCGCAAAAGGCGCTGCGGGCTGCGGCGGAGGTGCAGCGCATCACCGCCGAGCGGTTCCGCCAGGGTGTGGCGAAGATGATTGATGTGCTCGATGCGGAAACGGCACGGCGAGAAGCGGAAACCCGCGAGCTGGTGGCGCGTTCCGAGGCGCAGCTGGCGCTTTTGCAGTTGGCGGTGAAAGCGGGGCGTGCACCGGAGCTGGTGCTGCCGTGAGCCGGGGAGTAAAAAAGGAGGCAACCATGAAGGCTAAGGTGGGTTTGGTTTTAAGCTTCCTGCTGGCTCTGGCCGCCTGCGGCGGCAAGAGCGGTACCCAGCAGCCAGTTCAAGCGGCCCAGGTGCGGGCCAAAGCGGTGCCTGCCACGGTGGTTGAACAAGCAGAATACCACACGCTTTTCGGCAGCGTGGAAGCGGTCCAGCAGGCGGCGGTTTCTTCGCGGGTGATGGCCACAGTGGTGGCGGTGCATGTCAAGCCTGGGGACCGTGTACGCAAGGGTCAGGTGCTGGTGGATATCGACCCGCAAACCGCTCAGGGTCAGCAGGCTCAAGCCCGCGGCGCTCTGGCCCAAGCGCAGGCAGCTTTGGCGTTGGCGCAAAGGAACTACGAACGCTTTCAGGCCCTTTACCAAGCCAAGGCGGCTTCCGCTTTGGAGCTGGACCTGGCGCGCATGCAGTTCGAGCAGGCCAAGGGGGCAGTGGCGCAAGCCGAAGGGGCTCTCCTGGCGGCTAGCTCCGTGGCCAAGGAAAGTCGGGTGGTGGCACCCTTTGACGGCTTGGTCGTGGCCAAGCTGGTGGAAGCTGGTGATTTAGCCGCCCCGGGCCGGCCCCTGGTGGTTGTGCAATCGGCCAAAGGACGGCGCCTGGCGGTGACCGTGCCTGAAAGCCTGCTCGCAGCCAGTCCTCTGCGGTTGGGGCAGAAACTGGAGCTGCAGCTGGACCTGTACCCGGATCGCCGCCTCGTAGGCGAGGTTGTGGAGGTGGCTCCCAGCGCCGACCCGCTCACGCACAGCTTCACCGTAAAGGTGGCCATCTCGGGTGAGGAGGTACCGGCAGGCACTACCGGACGGCTGCGCGTGCCCCTACCGCCACGCCGGGCAGTGATGGTGCCTCAAGCGGCGGTGCATTGGGTGGGTGGTCTTTCGATGGTGGTGGTGCGTGATGCTAAGGGCCGGGCCCGTAGTCACATGGTGACCTTGGGAAGCCAGGATGGCGAGGTGGTGGAGGTGCTCTCCGGTCTTTCCGGGGGCGAAGCGGTGCTGGTGGGGTTGTCGGCTCCCCCGCTGGATGGAGCCGTGGTGGAGGAGAGGTAAGCCGTGAACGCCGAAAAAAACAAACTTCAGCAAGCCATACGCGAAGCCATGCGCTTGCGCATGGCGCGGCGCCCCATGGGTGCTTCCGGCCGGCTGGCCCAGGCCTTCCTGCAATCCAAGCTCACGCCTTTGCTGGTGGTCTTTTCCCTGCTTTTGGGCGCCTTTGCCGTGTTGGTCACGCCGCGGGAAGAGGAGCCGCAAATCAAGGTCCCCATGGTGGACGTGTTCCTGGGCATGCCTGGGGCCAGCGCCCAGGAGGTAGAGCGCCGCCTGGTCACCCCCGTGGAAAAGGCCCTTTACGAGATCGCCAACGTGGAGTACATCTACTCCACCTCCCAACCTTCCGGGGGACTGATTATCGTGCGTTTTTTGGTGGGCACCGACCCCGACCAGGCGGTGTTGAGGGTGCATGCTAAGTTGGCCGAGCTGGCGCCTTCGTTGCCCTCCGGTGCGCTGCCGCCGGTGGTCGTCCCCCGCACCATTGACGATGTGCCGGTGGTGGCCTACACGCTGTGGTCGGAAACCACTGGTTCGATGGCTTTGCGCCAAGTGGCCGAGGAGCTCAAGGCGGAGCTGGTTCGCCATCCGCAGGTAGCCCAAGTCTGGGTGCTGGGGGGTCAGAGGCGGGTGGTGCGAGTGACCTTCGACAAAGACCGCTTGGCGGCTTATCACCAATCCTTGCTTCAGGCCTACCAAGCGATTGCCGGGCTGAACTGGACCCTTCCGGCGGGAAGCTTCGCGCAGGCCAACCAGGAGCTGGCGGTGGACGTGGCGGCCTTTTTCCGCTCGGCAGAGGAGGTTCGCCAGGCCGTGGTAGGGGTTTACGGTGGCCGGCCGGTGTACCTGGGAGATGTGGCGGAAGTGGCTGACGGTCCGGAGGAGCCAGCCCAGTACGCGTGGATGGTTACCGGACCGGCAGCATCCCAGAAGGCGTTGCCGCAGCACGTGACGGCCCCGGCGGTTACCCTAGCGGTGGCGAAGAAGCCCGGTACGAACGCGGTGAAACTGGTGCGCGAGCTGGACCGCAGGCTGGAAGGGCTGCGTGGCAAGCTTCTCCCGTCCGCGGTTAGGGTGACCAAGACCAGGGACTACGGCTTCACTGCTAACGAGAAGTCCTCAGAGCTCATCGAACACATGGCCATTGCCACCTTTGCCGTGGTGCTGCTCATGGCCTTTGCCCTGGGCCGACGGGAAGCCATCGTGGTGGCGGTGGCCGTCCCTACCACGCTGGCCCTCACCCTGGCTGCCTCGTACCTCTTCGGCTACACCCTCAACCGGGTAACCCTGTTTGCCTTGATTTTTGCCATCGGTATCCTGGTTGACGATGCCATCGTGGTGGTGGAGAACATCCACCGCCACTACCAGCTGGGCTGGGGGCCGCCGCGCCAAACCACCGTGTATGCCGTGGACGAGGTGGGCAACCCCACCATCCTGGCCACCTTCACCGTGGTGGCCGCCCTACTGCCGCTGGCCTTCGTGTCAGGCCTTATGGGCCCGTACATGCGGCCCATCCCCATCAACGCTTCCGCTGCCATGCTCTTTTCCCTGCTGGTGGCCTTCGTTGTTTCCCCTTGGCTGACCTTCCGGTTGTTCCGGCGCTGGGCGGAGGCCCATGCCGGCGGCGAGGGCGGGCCGGAGGCGGAGACCCCGGCAGAAAATAAGCTGCACCGCTTTTACGAGAAGCTTTTCGCTCCGCTTTTGGTTTCCCACTGGCGGCGCTGGGCCCTCTTGGCGAGTGTGGCGTTGTTGCTGGTTGGTTCGATGGCGCTGGTTGCTGTCAAGGTGGTCACGGTGAAGATGTTGCCCTACGACAACAAGAGCGAGGTGCAGGTGGTGGTGGATATGCCCGAAGGGAGCACGCTGGAAGCCACGGCTGCGGTGGCCAGGCAGCTGGCCAATACCCTGCAGCAAATCCCGGAAGTGACCGACATGCAGGTGTACGTGGGGACCTCGGCGCCCTTTAACTTCAACGGCTTGGTACGCCACTATTTCCTGCGCTCGGGCCCCCTGGTGGCTGACATTCAGATAAACCTGCTGCCCAAACATCACCGCCAGCGCGCCAGCCACGAGATCGCCAAGGAAATTCGCACGCTGCTGCAGCCGGTGGTGGCGGGCACGGTGGCCAACGTGAAGGTGACCGAGGTGCCCCCCGGACCCCCGGTGCTGTCTACCTTGGTGGCTGAGATTTACGGGCCGGAGCCGGAGCATCGCTTGGCCCTGGCGCAGAAGGTGAGGGAAATCTTTTCCCACACACCAGGGGTGGTGGACGTGGATTGGTACGTGGAGGACCCGGCCCCCAAGCTGGAGCTGGTGGTGGATCGCGAAAAGGCCATGCGCGTGGGTATCACTGCGGAAATGCTTGCTCGAACTCTGCGCATGGCTTTGGACGGCGCTGAGGTGGCGTTGCTCCACGACGAGCGCTCCCGCACGCCGGTGCCGCTGGTCTTCCGGTTGCAGCGAGCCCAGCGCTCCAGCGTGGCATCGCTCTCGGACCTGCGAGTCCATGGCGCTGAGGGGCAGCTGGTACCTTTGGGCGAGCTGGTAACGATCCGGAAAACGACTCGCGAGCGCTTCATTTATCACAAGAACCTCCGGCCGGTGACCTACGTGGTGGCGGAAATGGCCGGTGCGCTGGAGGCACCGGTCTACGGCATCCTGGCAATGAAACGGGACATGGAACGCCTCAACGGTCCGGATGGCCAGCCCGTCCCAATCCTGTCCACCCATCTGCCTACCGATTCCACCGTTTACAGCCTCAAGTGGGACGGGGAGTGGCACATCACCTACGAGGTGTTCCGCGACATGGGCATCGCCTTTGCTGCCGTGTTGGTGCTCATTTACCTGCTGGTGGTAGGTTGGTTCCGCTCCTTCGTCACGCCCTTGATCATCATGGCTCCCATCCCCTTGACCCTGGTGGGCATTCTGCCGGCCCATGGCCTTTTCGGTGTTTTCTTCACCGCCACCTCAATGATTGGCTTCATTGCCCTTGCGGGCATCATCGTGAGGAACTCGATTCTGCTGGTGGACTTTATCAACCTGGAGTTGGCGGCAGGCGAATCGCTGGAGGCGGCGGTAGTGAAGGCAGGAGCGGTGCGTTTTCGCCCCATTGCTCTCACCGCTGCAGCGCTGGTGGTGGGCGGCGCGGTCATTTTGCTCGATCCCATCTTCCAAGGATTGGCAGTGGCGCTGATCTCTGGAGTGCTGGCGTCGACCCTTTTGACGCTGGTGGTCATCCCCCTGCTCTACTACATGTACGTCAAGAGCGTGGGGGTGGAAAAGATCTTGGCTGCCGATGGCCAAGAGTAAAGGAGGAAAACCATGAGGATCAACGAAGCGTTGCGGGCCATAGCTGGGTTCTTTGTTCTGCTCTCCCTTGCTCTCGGACACTGGGTGCATCCCGGCTTCTATTACTTCACCGCCTTCGTGGGCTTGAACCTGCTGCAGTCGGCCTTCACCAAGTGGTGCCCAATGATGAGCTTGCTACGGGCTTTGGGAATGAAGGAGTAACCATGAAGCTTCTCATGATCATCGTGGACGAAAGCAAGAAAGAGCAGTTGGAGGCGCTCCTCAACCACCTGGGAGTTGAGGGGTTCACCGAGATCCCAAGGGTACTGGGGGTGGGTACCACCGGTCCACGCTTGGGCTCGCGGGCCTTCCCCAAGACCTCGGCGCTGATCTTCACCGTGCTGGGCGAAGCCACGCTGGAAAAGTTGGTTGCCAGCCTGCGCGAGTTCTGCAAGGAGTGTGGGGAAAAGCTCAAGCTGTTCGCTTGGGACGTGCAGGAGGTCACCCTGTGAGCCGTTTCCCTCGGACCAGGAGGCTGCAGCCGACGGCACGCCTTGCGCATCTATTGGCAACGAGTTATATTTCTAGCGAGGGGGTGCCCGTGGACGCCAGCGTGCACGCAGTTTTCGAGCGCATTGCCGAGCGGCTCAAGTCGTTGGCCGACCCCACGCGCTTGCTCATTCTTCACCTGCTCCAACGTGGGGAAATGCGCGTCAGTGACATCTTGGCCGAGGTGGGGGGCAGCCAAGCCAACGTCTCCAAGCACCTGGGGGTGCTACGACAGGCGGGCTTCGTCACCTGTCGGCGGGACGGGGTCAACATGTACTACTCGGTGGCTGACCACTCGGTGTTCAGGATTTGCCGAGCGATTTGCGACGGTATAGAAAGGGCCGCCAAGGAGGAGCACCAAGCCATTCACCAGGCGAGGGCAGTCTTCGGGGAAGGGGGCTGAGGTGCTGGAGGGGTTGCTGTTTCTGGGTTTCATGGCTTTCTGGCTCCTGCTGCAGCTGGTGGTGCTCCCTCGCCTGGGCGTGCCCACGTGAGCGGTGCCGGGGCCAGCAGGTGGCTGGCCAGGGGAAAGGGAACGCCGTTCGCCAGATCAGGAAGAGGAGCGAGGCCAATCATGAGAGATGGCACGCCAGCATCGCCGCAGGTGCCGCAGTGTCCCCACTGCCAGGGGCCCCTGCGCCCGGTGCCCACGTGAGGGAGGCTGCTCTGGCGGTGCCAGAGCTGCGGGAAGATCTTAACCACCGATGAAGCGTTTCCCCACGGCATGCCTGCGAATATTTGGGACCAACTCTGGGGATCCTGTGGAGGGTAGCTATGCCACTGTACGAGTACCGGTGCGAGGCCTGTGGCCATCGCTTTGAGCTTTGGCAACGCATGGGGGCCGATAAGGAAGGTGTGAGCTGCCCCAGCTGCGGTTCCCGCGAGGTGGCCCGGGTATGGTCAACCTTTGCCAGCAGCAGCTCCGCTTCTGGCGGATCTCCCTCAATGGCGAGCTGCGCCAGCGGTTTCTCTTGAGGCGTCTAGTGGGGACCCGGCGGGTTCCCTGGACCAACGCGAAAGGGGGGTAGGCCATGCGGGAGACGGCAGTTGCCTACGAAGAAAGCTCGCGCTTTTCTTTTGCTGACACGGTGGAGCGGGCGCGCCAGGCGCTGGCGGAAGCCGGGTTCGGCATCCTGTGCGAGATCGACGTGCAGGCCACGTTGAAGAGGAAGCTGGGTGTGGAGCGGCCACCGTTCCTCATCCTCGGGGCCTGTCACCCACCTTCCGCGCACCAGGTGCTGGAAGCGGAGCCGCAGGCTGGCGTGCTCTTGCCGTGCAACGTAACGGTTTCGGAGGAAGGTGGGGCGGTGATGGTGCGGGCCATGCGACCCGCCGGCGCCTTGGCGGTGCTCAACCGGCCGGACTTGGCGCCGGTGGCCGAACACGTGGGCCAGCTGCTCCAGGAGGTAGTCCGCAGCGCCTGCGGCGCCACCAGCTAAGGCGTGGGGGGATCCGGGCTAGGGCTTCCTTTCCGCGCCAGCTGGTTTTTGCGCAACCAGGTTAATGCTCTTGGCTCCGGCCAGGCGGGCGGTGTCCAGCACCTTGACTACCGTGCCGTAGGGAGCGCCCTTGTCCCCACGGATGGTGAGGCTTCCCTGAGGGGAGAGTGTCAGCAACTTGCGAATTTCTGCCTCCAACTGCTCTTCCCGCACCGCCTTGCCGGCCACCAGGATGTCGCCGCTGCCGGTAACCAGGACCTCCACTTCCTGGGTACCGGCTGGCTTACTTGCTTCGGCGGTGCGCGCCTCGGGTAGGGCCAGTTTGAGGCGCTCGGGGGTGACGAACTGGGTGGTTACAGCGTAAAAAAGCAACAGCTGAAAGACCACGTCAATCAGTGGGGAGATATCGATGCGCGGTTGGCGGCTCCGCTGACGGGCAAACCGCATGGCTACCGCGCCTCCCCCGGCCTGTCGCTGGGATTAGGCCGGCGCACCAGGTGAAGAAACTCCAGCGTGCGGGCCTCAATGGCCTGCACCAGAGCCTGCGCCCGGCCCTCCAGGTAGGCGTGGAGAAAGAGCATGGGGATAGCGATGATCAAGCCGGCGGCAGTGGTGATGAGGGCCTGAGCGATTCCGGCAGAAAGCTGCTCACCCCGCACCGCCCCAGCCAAGGAAACGGACTGGAACACCTGGATCATGCCCAGCACGGTACCCAGCAAGCCCAGCAGCGGAGCGGCTGCCACCACAGTGGCCAAGGCGCCCAGGCCGCGCTCCAGCGAGCGCAGTTGGTGGCGCCCGGTGTCTTCCAAAAGCTCCTTGAGCTCGTCGTACGGAGCGCTGCGGTTGTCCAGCAGCGTAGCCACCAACACCGAAAGCGGTCCCGACTGGGCAGCACAGTACTCCCTGGCGCGGGCAAACTGGCGAGCTGCCAGAAGCTCCGCCAGCACGGAAAGCTGGGCTGGGTCCAAGAAGTTCTTTTCCCGCAGCACCAAAAACCGCTCCACCACGATGACCAGGCCCAAAAACGACAGCAGCAGCAAGGGGATCATTACTGGCCCACCGCGAAGCACCCATTCGATCACCACCGGCCTCCTTTAGCCGTCCTCTGGGGGACGCACGTTGTAATAAAAGGTAATGATCACCCCTTCCCGCTCCACCCCCACCTCCGCCGGCAGGGGAGGTAAAGGCGAGGCGTTCAGGATGGCATCTCGTGCAGCGAAATCCATGGGCGGATGCGACGAATCTTTGAGGATGGTCAAGCCCGTGACGCGCCCGTCCTTCTCGATGAAGAAGCGAATGCGAACCACCCCCGGCACGCCCAGTTGTGCCAGTTCGGGAATGCGCCAGTGGTAGCGAATGCGCCGCAACATTTCAGCGGCGTAGGGCCCCCAGTCGTACCACTGGGTATCGAAGGAAAGGGCACCCAAATCCACCTGACCCCCGCGCCGGTCGGGCTGTACCCCCAGGCGGGGAGCGGAGAAGGGTGTCAGGCCTTTGAGAGCCGGCGCGGAAACCGCCGGGGGCGTTTCCGGCGTGGGTTCAGGCTTGACCACCGCGTCCGCTGGGCTGTGGCCTTCCGGCTGCCGGAGGCCTTCCTCCGCAGGCCGGAGCAAGGAAGGTGGGTTAGTCCCCGCCCCCTGATACCCCGGCGTGCTTGCTTCGGCTGGCGCCGGTCTCAGCTCGGGGCTGGTGCCGGCTACGCCGGGCTTTTCGGCCTTCTCGCCTTGTCCGCCGTGAGCCCGCCGAGACATATCGGAAACAGGCGCGTTGGCACGGCTTGGGGCCTCTTCCCTCTGTTGCGGCAGCTCCACCAGCTCGAACCGCAAAGGTTTTTCTTCCCGGGGCTCCTCCAGCGCCACGGCAGTGACAGGCCGCGGGGCAGCGCCAGGCTGCGGCAGGAGCATCAGCAGCAAATGCACCAAGAGGGAAACCTCCAGCGCCAAACGAAGCGGGCGGTCGCGGAGCCAGCCCATCGGTGGCGCATGTTACAAGAACCGTGCCGGGCGCACGCCTTCCCCGAGTCCTGGCCTCGGCGCGACTGCGGCCGGCTGGCGACACCTTTTTGGTGAAGGCGTCGCCTTGCTGGCTTCCGCCACGGCCAGTTTGGCCCCCGGAGTGCGAGGCCAGGTGCTTTTTTGCTGGGGTCAGCTTTTCGTATGAAGCAATGTCCTTCTTCGGGGTTTTCCCTTGCTCTTCAACGCCTTTGTTTTCCCGTGTTGGCATGGTCTCGTGACGCGTACGAGCCTTGATTTCGCCGACTTGCTCCGCGCTCTGGAGGAACACCCCGAGTGGCGGGCGGAGCTGCGGCGGCTGTTGCTGCCGGAAGCTTTGCTGGGGCTGCCCGATTTGGTGGCCGAGATTGCCGCCACCGTGCGGGATGTGGCGGCCTTGCTCCAGCGGCTGGCTGAAGCGCAGCAGCGCATGCAGCAGGAGCTGGCGGCTTTGGCCGAGGCCCAGCGGCGTACGCAGGCAGAGGTGGCTGAGCTGCGGACGACGGTAGCGGGCTTAGCCGAGGCCCAGCGGCGTACGGAGCAAACGGTGGCGGGGTTGGTGGAGGGCCAGCGGCGTTTGGAAGAGGCGCTGGCGGAGCTGGCTGCCAACCAGCTGGAATTTGCCCGCACGCAGGCGCAGCTGCTCCGGCGGGTGGAGCGGCTCGAAGACCGGGTGGGCCGGCTGGTGGGCGAATCGGTGGAGCGGCGTTACCGGGAACGCGCGGCAGCCTACTTTGGGCGGTGGTTGCGGCGAGTAGAGGTATTGGAAGGCTTGGACCGTGCTGCGCTGCTGGACGAAGCGGTGGCGGCGGGCCGGATTACCGGCGAAGAGCGGGCTGAGGTGCTGTGGGCAGATGTGGTGGTGCGCGGGGTCAGTGCTGATGGCCAGGTGCTGGTGTTGGTGGTGGAAGCTTCCGCCACGGTGGACGAGGGAGATGTGCGGCGGGCGGTAGCCAGGGCTGAGCTGATGGGGCGAGCCGTAGGGGTGCGAACCGTGCCGGTGGTGGCGGGGGAGGAGCTGCTGGAGGGGGTTACCACCGCGTGCCAGGAGCAGGGGGTTCGGCTGGTGGTAGACGGGCGAGCGGGGCAATCCCCCTGGACCCCTGCGGAGGCGTGACCGGCGTGAATGAGGGCGGGCTAAGTTGCCAAAAGCTCCTTCAGGCGGATCTGGCTTGCCTCCTCCACCTCGCGGTGGAGGGAGTTACCCTGGGCGTCCATGGTCACCACCACCGGGAAGTTTTCCACCTGGATGACCCACAGGGCCTCCGGCACCCCGAACTCTTCCAGCATGAACACGGTTTCCACGCGCCTGACGCATTGCGCCAGCACCTGGGCCGCACCGCCGATGGCGTGGAAGTAAACCGCGCCGTACCTCACCAAGCCTTCCAGCGTCTTGGCCCCCATCCCGCCCTTGCCGATAACCCCGCGCACACCGTACCGGCCTATCACGTCCGCCTGGTAAGGCTCCTCGCGCGCCGAGGTGGTGGGACCGGCGGCAACGAAGGTGTAGCTGCCGTCGGGATTTTTCCGCACCACCGGGCCCACGTGGTAGATGACCGAGTCCTTGAGGTAGGGTGCCACCTCTTGGCGAAACCCAGTCACCAGCCAACGGTGGGCGGCGTCGCGTCCGGTCATCACCCGACCGGAAAGCTTTACGAAATCACCCACCCGCAGCGAGCGGATGGTGGCCTCGTCGGTGGGAAGGGTCAGTCGAGCCATTCAAGTTCCCCTTTCGGTGTCAAACGCGCGGCCGCGCGCCGGTTGGCCCAGCACATGTAGGAAACGGACACGAAATAGGAGGCGGGCAGCCTCCCCAGGTAGCCAATCTTCACGCCCAGGATGGTCGTTTTGCCCCCGAATCCCATCGGCCCGATGCCCAGCTGGTTGGCTTCCCGCAAGAGCCGCTGCTCCAGCTCGTCCAACACGGGGATGGGATTGCGGTCGTCCAGGCGCCGCAAGAGTTGTCGCTTGGACTCCACGTAACCGGATCCGCGGTCGCCACCAACGCAAACGCCCAGGATGCCAGGTGCACAGCCCTTGCCCTGTGCTTTCTGCACCGCATCCAGCACGCAACGGCGCACGCCTTCCAGGTTGCGGTCTGCTCCCAGGGCAGCGTTGGGCAGGGAATACTGAGCGCCCACGTTTTCACACCCACCGCCCTTGAGGAGTAGCCGCACCTCCAGATCCTGCTCATCCCACTCCTCGCAATGGACCGTGGGAATTCCGGGAGCCGCGCCGTTACCGGTGTTTTTTTCTGTGAGGGGATCCACCGCGTTGGGTCGAAGCAGCTGGCGGGCCGTGGCCTTTTTGACCGCTTCGGTAAATGCCCGAGTCAAAAGGCGCGTGGAAACCCCTTGGGGATGGTGAATCCACGCCAGAGGCGTGCCCGTGTCCTGGCATATGGGCTGCCACGAGCCGGCGGCCAGCTCCACGTTGCGAAGGATGGTGTCCAGGGCCTTGTGCGCCAGCGAGCCTGGCTCTTCCTGGTCGCGCCCGCGCCGCAAGGCTTCCAGCACGTCCTGGGGTAGCTGGCTGGACGCCCGAGCAATCACCTCCACAAACCTTTCCACGAGCTGCGCTTCGTCCCACACGGCGGGACCCTCCGACAGGGATTGTACACCTTTTCTCAAGCGCAAGGCTTGGGCTGCAGTTCGTGACAGGAAACTGAGATGGCGTCTAATTTGTAAAGTTGAGCTTGCCAATACGCTCATGCGGGCGTACACTGGGGAGCCGAGGGGGAGCGATGAACCAAGAAGGCGCCAAAAAGGCAAAAGGCACCATCATCCTGAACAAGGAAATTTGCAAGGGCTGTTCCTTCTGCATCGATTTTTGTCCCACCCACTGCCTGGAATTTTCCCGTGACTTCAACCGCAAGGGCTACCACTACCCGGTACTGGCCCGGCCGGAGGACTGCACCGGCTGCGACCTTTGCGGCCTTTACTGTCCCGACTACGCTATCTTCGGTGTGAAGTTCAAGGACCTGGAAAAGCTGGGCGCAGCAGCGCCCGCAGCCTGAGAAAGGGGGCGAACAACGGTGCACGCGGACCCCAAGGGTGTGCTCACGGGCCTGCACTTCATTGATGGCGACCATGCGGCGTGCGAGGGTGCCATTGCTGCTGGTTGCCGTTTTGCCGCTGGCTATCCCATCACCCCTTCCACCGAGGTGGTGGAGCGCTTTGCCGCTCGTATTCCTCTGGTGGGGGGCGTGTTTATCCAAATGGAGGACGAGATTGCCTCGTCCATTGCCATCTTGGGTGCAGCTTGGGCGGGGCATAAGGCCATGACCGTGACCTCCGGGCCAGGGCTTTCCCTCATGATGGAGCACATTGGCTACGCGGCCATGACTGAAACCCCATGCGTTTTTGTGGACGTGCAACGGGGCGGCCCGTCCACCGGGTTACCCACCCTGCCGGCGCAGGCGGACATGATGCAGGTGCGCTGGGGCTCCCACGGGGATTACAGCATCATTGCTCTTTCCCCCAACTCCCCGCAGGAGTGCTTTGACCTGATGATCAAGGCCTTCAATTTGGCCGAGCTCTACCGCACGCCGGTGTTCTTCATGATGGACGAGGTGGTGGGGCACATGACCGAGCGGGTGGCCATTCCGCCGGCGGAGGCCATCGAGGTGGTGCCCCGGCGCTTCACCGCCCGTAAGCCGGGGGAGTACAAGGCCTACGAGCCCGGCGAGGACTTAGTGCCGGAGATGGTAAAGGCGGGTGACGGCTACCGTGTTCACGTCACCGGCTTGACCCACGACGAGCGCGGGTACCCGGCCATGAATCCCCAGGCCCAGGATCGCCTTGTTCGGCGGCTTGTGGCTAAGATCCGCAACAACGCCCACAAGCTAGTGGACGTGCGCCAGGAACACATGGAAGACGCCCAGGTGGTGGTGGTTTCCTACGGCATCACCTCCCGCATTGCGGCAGCAGCGGTGGAAGAGGCACGGCACGCGGGGATCAAAGTTGGCCACCTGCGGCTGGTTATTCTTTGGCCCTTCCCGGAAACGCTCATTGCCCGGTTGGCGCAAAGGGTCAAAGCCTTTGTCGTGCCGGAGCTGAACCTGGGACAGATGGTGCTGGAGGTGGAGCGGGCCGTGGCGGGGAAAGCCCCGGTGGTTTCCGTGCCCCATGCCGGAGGCACCGTCCACCAGGTGGAAGAGATCCTGGCCAAGATTCTGGAGGTGGCGCGATGAGCACAGCGTCCGCAGCAGTGGAATTGCCCCCCGTGCAGAACGCGTTGATGCCTTACCTGCGGCAGGACCGCATCCCGCACATTTGGTGCCCCGGATGCGGCATCGGCACCTCACTCAACGCCTTCATCCGGGCTTTGGACGAGCTCCAGTTCGACCTGGACAAGCTGGCGGTAGTTTCCGGTATCGGCTGTACGGGCCGCGTGGCCGGCTACCTGAACGTGGACTCCTTCCACACCACCCACGGGCGTGCCATTCCTTTTGCCACTGGCCTGAAGCTGGGCAACCCCCATCTCAAGGTGGTGGTGTACTCGGGTGACGGCGATCTGTTCGCCATCGGCGGCAATCACTTCATCCATGCCGCTCGGCGCAACATGGACCTGTTCGTGGTTTGCGTCAACAACTTCACCTACGGCATGACCGGTGGGCAGGTGGCGCCCACCACACCCTTGGGCGCGTTGCAAACCACCATGCCTTACGGTAACTTCGAGCCCGCATTTAACTTGCCTTTTCTGGCGGATGCCTGCGGCGCGGTGTACGTGGCTCGCTGGACGGTGTACCACGTGCGCCAGCTCACCAAAGCCTTCAAGGAAGGCCTGATGAAGAAAGGCTTTGCCTTCCTGGAGGTGCTCTCGCCATGCCCGACCCTGTACTCCCGCCGCAACCGTTTGGGGGACGGGGTCGACCAGCTGAAGTACTACAAGGAAAAGTCGGTGGTGAAAAACGGGGCAGATACGCGGGAGGTGGGCCTTTCGTTCCAAGGAGAAATCGCCGTGGGCAAGTTCGTAGACCGGGAGCGGCCCACCTGGTTGGAGGCACTGAACGAGCACCTGCAGCAGCGCCTGGGAACGCGCTACCAGCCTTACGGAGTGGCCCATGAGGACTGAAATACGTGTGGGCGGCCTGGGCGGCCAGGGAGTCATCCTCTGCGGCATGATCATTGGCAAAGCGGCGGCTATTTTCGACGGCAAGCATGCCACCCTCATTCAGGCGTTCGGCCCGGAGGCCCGCGGCAGCGCCGCCTCGGCGCAGGTAACCCTGTCCGATGAGCCCATCGGCTACCCCTACGTCCGCCGCGCGGACGTGCTGGTGGTCATGTCTCCCGATGCCTACAGCACCTTTGTGCCCAGCTTGAAGGAAAACGGGCTCTTGCTTTACGAGAACGAGCTGGTGAAGCCCAACGACCACCTGCCCACAGGTGCTCGAGCCTTTGGCGTGCCGGCAGCCCGGCTCGCGGAGGAGTTGGGTCGGCGGCTGGTAATGAACATCGTCATGGTTGGCTTTTTCACCGCCACCACCAAGCTGGTTTCCTACGAGGCGGCGAAAAAAGCAGTGCTGGATTCGGTGCCTCGCGGCACGGAAGAGCTCAACCTGAAGGCCTTCGAGGCCGGCTATGGCTACGGCGTGGAGCTGCTGGCAACGGGGGGAGACCATGGAGCTTGAAGGCGGCACGCTCGTGCGCATCGGCGGTGACCAACAGGTGCGGCTGCGTCCGCTGACGGAGGCGGACCTGCCCGCCTTGCAGCGCTTCTTCCTCGCCCTGCCCGAGGAGGATCGCCTCTTTCTGGAGGACGATGTTACCCGCAAGGAATTTGTCCAGCGGTTATGGGCTGAGCAGGCTTCAGGCCAGGCTTTTACCATGGTGGCGGATGTGGGAGGTGAGGTGGTGGGTTACGGTGCCCTTTACTGGCCCAAGTACGGCTGGAGCACGCACGTGGGCCGGGTGCGCTTGGCGGTGGCTAGGGCCTGGCAGCGGCGAGGTTTGGGCACAGCTTTGTTGCGCGAGCTCATCAAGAAGGCTCAAGGGCTAGCGTTGGACAAGCTAGTGGCTGAGGTGGTGGAGGACCAGGAAAGCGCCTTGCGAGCCTTCGAGCGCTTGGGCTTTCACCGGGAGGCCATGCTTTTCGGGCACGTGCGCGACCTCACGGGAAAGAAACGCAACCTGGTCATTCTGGCCAACGACGTGGCTCACATTTGGGAACACATGGAAGCCCTGGTGGCGGACTTCCAGCCCTCCGCCGGCTGAGCGCCTCCCGTACGCGCTTACTTTTTCTGCAAGTTTTCCTTCGGGGCGCCGCAGGCCGGGCACTTGGCCGGCCGGCAACGGCCCTCCACTTCCTTCTTGCACTTGCTGCAAACCCAAACGGCCATAGCCACCTCCGTTAGTATTGTGGTCCGAAGCACCGTCGGTGTAAAGCCGGCGGCGCGGGGAGGCAAAAGTGCAGCACCAGCTCCTTCCAGAAAGGAAACGCATTGGCCTGGTGGCCCACGACAACAAGAAGCGCGATTTGGTGGAATGGGCGCGCTACAACCGCGAAACCTTGGCAGCTCACGACCTTTACGCCACCGGCACCACCGGTGCAGTCCTACAGCGGGAGCTGGGCTTGCCGGTCAGACGCCTCAAGTCTGGACCCCTCGGCGGCGATCAGCAGCTGGGTGCCATGATTGCCGACGGGCTCATTGATCTTCTGGTGTTTTTCTGGGACCCGCTGGAGCCCTTGCCCCACGATCCGGACGTCAAGGCGTTGCTGCGCATATCGGTGGTGTGGAACATCCCGGTGGCCTGCAATCGGGCCACTGCTGACTTTCTCATTTCCTCGCCGCTTTTGAGCCAGGCCTATGCCCGCATTGTGCCCGATTATTCCCACCACGAGAGTGGGCTCTTACGCCTGGGGGAAGGCCCTTCAGGCCTTGGGTAAGTCGGCGGGGGCGCGACCCACGCACTCGTAAACGAAGCCTGCTTCCCGCATCTTGTCTGGCTCGTATACGTTGCGCAGGTCCACGACCAGCGGGCGCGCCAAGCGCGCCCGCAGGCGCTCCAAATCCAGCGAGCGGAACTGGTTCCATTCGGTGATGATCACTAGGCAGTGGGCATCGGTTGCCGCATCATAGGCGTCCTGGCAGTAGGCCACCGAAGCCGGCAACAGCCCCTTGGCGTTTTCCATCGCTGCCGGATCGAAGGCCTTCACCCGAGCCCCCTCCTGCACCAGCTGGGTGACGATGGGGATGGCGGGGGACTCGCGCATGTCGTCCGTTTCCGGCTTGAATGACAGGCCCAGCACGCCCATGGTAAGCCCGCTCACGCTGCCGCCGCAGGCTTTTCGGATCTTGTCCACCATGCGCGCCTTGACGCGCTCGTTTACCTCTACCACCGTCTCCACGATGCCGAAGCGGTAGCCCGCGTGTCGGGCGATATCCACCAGGGCGCGAGTGTCCTTGGGAAAGCAGGAGCCCCCGTACCCCGGCCCGGGGTGCAAAAACTTGGGGCCGATGCGGCGGTCCAAGCCCATGCCCTTGGCCACGTGGTGCACGTCGGCACCCAGCTTTTCGCACAGCACCGCCACCTCGTTGATGAACGTCACCTTGGTGGCAAGGAAGGCGTTGGAGGCGTACTTGATGAGCTCTGCCGACTCCACGTTGGTAATCACGAAGGGGGTTTCGATGAGGTAGAGAGGCGCGTAAATGTCCTTCATGATGGCGATGGCTTGGGGGTCGCGCGCGCCGATCACCACCCGGTCGGGGCGCATGAAGTCTTCAATGGCCGAGCCTTCCCGCAGGAACTCGGGGTTGGAAACCACGGAAAAGGGATACTTGCCGCCGCTGCGCTCGCGGATGATACGCTCGATCACTTGCCCGGTACCGATGGGCACCGTGGACTTGGTCACCACCACCTTGTACCCGTTGAGGTGGGTGGCAATGGTCTCTGCCACCTCGATGACGTAGGACAAATCGGCCGAACCGTCCTCCCGTGGCGGCGTGCCCACGGCAATGAACACCACCAGTGCCCGCTCCACCGCTTCGGCCACGTTGGTGGTAAAGCGCAACCGGCCTGCCTTGGCATTCTTGGCAATCAGCGCGTCCAGGCCGGGCTCGTAAATCGGTACCTCGCCCCGCTGCAGCATGGCAATCTTGCCCTCGTCTTTATCCACACAGGTGACGTCCATGCCAAAGTCCGAAAGGCAGGCGCCCGTCACCAAACCCACGTAGCCGCTGCCAACCACCGCAATGTGCATGGCACCTCCAGGCCAACCGGCCGGCGCCATTCTAGCGCGGCGGCACACAACGGGCCGTTTGGCTTGCGCGCGGCTGCGCTTTCTCCCCTTCCGCCCAACCAGGCGACCCTCCAGGAAAAAGGAAGCCTGCATGACCGTGGCAAGGGGTCGGGCGGGTCAGCGGGGCGGCGGTTTGCCGCCAGCGGACGCCCCGGCGCACTCATGAGGCTCAGCTCGTCGCCGCGGTCACTCTGGGAGCGGATGACCAAGGGTCAATTCGCAGCCGAGAGCTGGTGGCAGTTGGGAGGCACAAGGGCGAACAGAGCCTCTCTCCTTGAAAGCCAGGACTGCCGGCAGCTTTCAGACCGGCGAGCGTCGGGGGCACCTCCCACCCCCTCGGGACCTAGCTTCCGGCGCAAGGGGGTTTTGCCAAAACAGCTCAAGACAGCCGGCCCGCTTGTGCAGAAGCGGTGGCTTGGGACGAGCCCCACGGAGCTTGTTGTCAGCGCTCTGCTGTACCGGCAGGGAGACGCGGACAGAAGGTGCAATTTGCCTGCACACCACCCCGCGCGGATCGGGCTGAAAACGGCTGCCGCTAACCGTCCTGAGGGCTAAAACGGCTTTGCCTTCTCCAAGAGGTGCGTGCGGAAGTGACGGTAAATGGCGGTGAAAAGATGCAGCCGCTCGTCCTTTCCGGGGATGCCGTGGTTTTTGTTGGGGTAAAGGTGAAGGGTGTAGGGCTTTTGCGCTTTGATGAGCTCCCCAATGAAGTTGAGGGTGTTTTGCCAGTGCACGTTGTCGTCGCCGGTGCCGTGGGCGAGCAGCAGGGGCGCCTGCAGGGTGGTCACCGCATGGATGGGGGAGGAGTCCTTGTAACCCTCGGGGTTTTCTTCCGGCAGCTTCAGGTAACGCTCGGTGTAAATGGTGTCGTAAAGCCGCCAGTCGGTGACCGGTGCGACCGCGGCACCAGCAGCAAAGGCCTGACTGTGCGTAAGCGCGTAAAGCGTCATGTAGCCGCCGTAGGACCAACCCCAGATGCCAATGTGCTGCGAGTCCACGAAGGGCTGCTGGGAGAGCCAAACCACCCCTGCCAGTTGGTCCTCCAGCTCCACCTTGCCCAAGCGCTGCGAGATGGCCCGCTCGAAGGCTCGCCCGCGGGCGGTGGAGCCCCGGTTATCGAGGGAGAAGACAAGAAAGCCCTCCTGTGCCAGGAAGTGGTGAAACAGCGCCGTCCGGCCACCCCAGGCATCCCGCACCACTTGAGCGTGCGGGCCGCCGTAAACGTAGACCACCACCGGGTACCGCCGGGAAGGGTCGAAGCCTGGCGGCTTGAGTAGGGAGGCGTAAAGTGTTTCGCCACCTGGACCGACAAGGGTCAGGAACTCCACCGAGCCCAAGGCGAAATCCTGGAGCTTGGGGGGTTTGTCGTAGGGCAGTGTCCGGGCCAGCTTACCCTCGGCGGTGAGCAGCCGCAGCTGCGGGAGCTGGCTGGCGGTGGAGTAGCTGTCAAGAAAGGCACGGCAACCGGGAGCCGCTCGCAGGCTATGGGTGCCGGGCTCGTGGGTCAGCCGCTCCAGCTGGCCCCCGGCCACAGGCACCCGATAAAGGTGACGTTGCAAGGGGGAGGCCTCGGTGGCCACGAAGTACACGAAGCGCTCATCCTGGGAAAGCCCCAAAACCTCTGTGACCTCCCAGGTACCCGTGGTGAGTGGCACCGGCTTTCTGGCGCCCGGGTCCACGCGGTACAGGTGACGAAAACCGGAGCGTTCGGAACCAAACACCAACGAGCCCGTGGAGGTCCAAAGCCAATCGTCCTCGATGTTCAACCACGCCTCATCCTGCTCTTCCAACCGCAGCTCACCGCCACTGCTGGCCAACGGGAAGGTCAGCAGCTGGGCTCGTCGTTGCGAGCGGTCCAAAAACAGCAGCCAGACGGCTTGCGAGGAGGGGAGCCAACCAAACCGGGCTACGTACTCCCGCTCCTTCCCGGTAAAAGACCAGGAGATGATGCGCTGCTCGGTGGTGCCCAGGGTAGTGACGGTGACGGTGACGCGCGCGTTGGCGTCGCCAGCTTTGGGGTAGCGCAGCCAGCTAACGCGCGGGTGGGTAGTCGCAAGGTCCACCAGGGGAAAGGCGGGCACAGGGGTAAGGTCGAAGGAAAGGTAGAGGAGCGCTTGCGAGTCGGGCGAAAAGGCGAAAGCACGGCTTTGCCGGTTGTAAAGCTCCTCCGTGTAAACCCAGTCCAGCTGACCGTTGAGGCGTGTGTCGCTGCCGTCCTGGGTGAGGCGGGTTTCTTTCCCGCTCGCCAGCTCCAGCAGGAACAGGTCGGCGGCGCGCACGTAAGCAAGCTTGAGGCCGTCGGGTGAAAAGGCCACGTTCTCCTCGGGCTCGGGGCTACGGGTGAGTCGCCGACAGGCCTTGCTGGCAAGATCCACGAGAAAAAGGTCGCCACCTTGGCTTAGCACGAGCCAACGCCCGTCAGGGGAAAACAGCGGCTCGCTCAGCTTGAGGTGGGTAGCTTCTTCCCCCGGCACCGAAAGCTCACCCTCGCGGAGCACCATGTGCTGGCTGCCTTGCCAGTTTTCCTTAACCAGAATTTGGCTTTCCCCCTCCCTTCTGATGAGGGCCAAGCCGTCAGCCAAAAGGAACACGCGGGGCAGACTTCCCTCCAACGGCTCGCCGGCGAAGATGGCTTCCAGGGTGAGCTTGTTTCCTGCCCAACTGGGGCAAGCAAAAAACCACGCCAACACGCCCAGGGAAACCCAGCGCTTTCCATTCATGACGCGCCTCCGCCGCGATTGTAGCCAGCGCTGAGGCATTCGTACAATGAAGCGTGCCCTGGCGAAGATGGTTTTGGCCTTGCCTGGTGGCTTTCGTCCTGCGGGTTTTTGGCGCCTTGCTCCTGCGCCCTTGGCACGACGAGTTCTTCACCCTGTGGGCCGCTGGCTTGCCTTTGATCAAGCTGTTCCAGGCTTTGCGCTGGGATTCGGGCCCGCCGCTTTGGTACCTTTTGATCAAGCTGCTTTTGTTTTTTGGGGTACCCCCCTTGGTTGCCGCCCGGGGGCTTTCGGTGCTGGCAGGTGCGGTGGCCGTTGGGCTCCTGGCACGCGCCGCCGCGCTTTTCAACCGTAAGGCCCAGGGCTGGGTCGCGTGGTTTTTGGCCCTCCATCCGCTGGCAGTCATGTGGTCGGCGGAAGCTCGGGCTTACGGGCTGCTGGTGGCCTTTCTAGCTGGCAGCCTGGTGTTGCTTGGGCATGCCATGGCAGGAAAGGAGAGGGGCTGGCTTTCCTTGGCAGCGGTGCTAGCTGGCGCGCTCTACACCCACGCCCTTGCCCTTCTGTGGCTGGGGGCGCTGTTGGCCTACGCCTTAGTGGAACGGAGCCGGCCGCTTGTTTGGGCCTGTGCTTCAGCGCTGGCTTCCTTTGCCCCTTGGTTGCCGGTGATGGCTCGGCAACCGGTGGAAGCGGTGGCCTGGATGACTGCTGGTGCGGAGCAGCTGCCCAGCTGGGCACGCCTTTTGGGACCCTGGCGGCTCTTGCCCCCCGTAGCCGACTGGAGCTTGACGCTGGAAGCCCCACAGCCGCCAGTGCTGCTGCAAGCGCTGGTATGGGTGGTTGTGGGTTGGCTTTTGCTCCACCTTGGCCGCACGTCCCTCTGGTGGCTTTTCCTTTTGCCTTCCGCCTTTTTCTGGGTAGCTTCGGCCTTGGGTCTGCCGCTTTTTTTCCCTGGCCGTGGCGAGGCGCTGCTTCTGCCAATCTTCCTCTTACTTTTGGGCCGTGGGTTGGGCGGAAGGCGCCTTCTGGCCGCCGGTTTGCTCCTCGCCAGCCTCGCCTCCTCTCTTTGGGTGTTGACTTTTTGGCACCGCCGGCCACCCCGGCCCGAGGCGCTGTTGGCGGGGAAACTGATACAAGAAGCTCCCGGCGGCTTGCTGCTGACCACCGGCTGGTGGTGGCTGGGCTTGCGTTTCCACTTGCCGGCCTCCTGGGAGCTGGTGCCCGTTCCGCAGGCGATTGGCCAACACCCTGGCTGGTTTCGCCCGGGAAGGGAGAGGCTTTCCCAGGGGGAGCTGCAAACGCTGGAGCGCCGTCTTGAGGAAAAGCAAAAGCAGGGCTTCGTAGCTGTGCTGCTGACCCCTGGCTTGCCCGAATCCCGCCAGCTGGCAGGGCTGGTGGAGCGTTTGGGCCTGCGGCTCCTGGCCCGGGTCCCTGCGGGCGAGCTGTACGGGGGTGGGCGGTGACCGACAAGGGCAGGCAGGCCGCTTTCTGGCTGCTGGTGGCATGGGCCGTGGGGCTTTCAGTGGCCGCCGGCTGGCACAACAGCGCCACCAACGACGAGCCTGCCCAGGTCTTTGCTGCCGCGGCAGCGTTTCGCGGGCGGGGCCTGTGGGTTGCCGAGCATCCGCCTTTGTACAAGCTGGTGGCCGGTCTTCCGCTGCAGTTTTTGCCCATTTCCCTGCCCAGCTTGCAGCTTTCGGAGGTGGCCCCCCACTACCCGGGGACGATTCATCGCTTCCTGCACGAAAACCGGCTTGCCAACCTCACCATCCTGCGGGCCGCGCGGCTGGGTATGGTGATTTTCTTGCCTTTCTTGCTCTTGGGCACGCGTCGGCTGGGGGAGCTGGCGGGGGGTAGCCCCCTGGGCCTGGCCGCCACCCTGGCCGTAGCGGGCCAGCCACTGGTTTTGGGCCACAGCTTTTTGGTGCACACGGACGTGGCCGCGGCCGCCTGCTGGGTATGGGCCATCGTTTGGGCCGAACGTGGCTTGCGGGGCGAGAGCCAAGCCTTCCTCCCGCTGGGCTTGTGCCTGGGGCTGGCTTTGGCGGCCAAGCATTCGGGTGTCTTGTTGGCGCTTTTTCTGGCCCTGCGGCTGCTCTGGGCGCGCCTGCGCGGGTGCCGGCTCCCCCTGGGCCTAACCCTGGCGGCAGTGGTGGTGGCCTGTGCTGTTCCGTGGCTCTTGACCGCCTGGACCCTGCGCGCGGTGACGGTGGAAGAGGAACGGACGCTGATTGGGCTGGTAGCGGCGCGGTTTATCGGCTGGGACCAGGTTCGGGAGGGGCTTTTATGGCTTGGAGGGCTGAGCAAGGCGGTCGCCCACTGGTTTCTGGGCCTGGCTTATGTTGCCTGGACCAACACTCATGGACAAGGCATCAACTTCTTTTGCGGGCAAACCTCACCGGAGGGCTTTTTCTTTTACTTTCCGCTGGCTTTGGTGGCCAAGCTATCGGCGCCCTTGACCTTGCTTTGGCTTGCGGGGCTGTTCTGCTGGCGCAGGCTTTCATTGGTGGCCCGCTGGGGGCTCCTCTACGCCGGTCTTTACCTCTTTGCCTCGCTGGGATCCAACTACAACATCGGTGCGCGCCACCTGATGCCCTTGGTACCCCTTTTGGCCGTGGTTGCGGGCGAGGTTCTGGCCAGTCTGGCGCCCCGGCTGCAGGCGTTGGCGGCAGCTGCGCTGCTGGCTTCCCCGCTGGTGAGCTTTCCCTCCTACATTGCCCATTTTTCCTTGCTGGTGGGAGGACCGCGCGGGGGGGAAAGGCTTCTCTCCGACTCCAACCTGGATTGGGGACAGGACTGGGCGCGGGTCGCCGCCGTGGCCCGGGAAAGGGGATGGTCGCCCCTGGTCGCCGTATACATCGGTGCAGACGACCCTGCCGCCTACGGCACGCCCATGGAGGACCCCTTCCTCGCCGGCCAGATTCCAAAGCACGGTTTCGTGGCGGTTTCTTCTTTCGCGGCTCGGGTGGGACCCGCCTCCTTGGAATACCGCAGCGCCGGGCGGGAGGCCGCTTTCCTGCGACACCTGCTTGCCCAAGTGGAGCGCTGTGGGCTCCTCGCCCGGGTGGGCCACAGCATTAGCGTTTACCGCTGCGGCGACCCACCACCAGCACTCCAACAGCCGCCAGGGCCAACGCCCAGCCCCAGCGGGAGCGAGGGTTGCCTGCCCACGTCACCGCCAGGCGGTGAAAGCCCGGGTCCACGGCGACCGCTATGACGCCTCGTTCCTGCCGCAGCACAGCGGGCTTCCCGTCGACGGTGGCACGCCAAAGGGGATAGGCTAAAAGCCGTAAACGGACCAGCCCACCAGGGCCGCTCACGGCCAGCTCGCGCCGCAAGGGGCGCCAGCGCACCACCTGGCAGGGGCCCGGGCACAGGGCTGCTTCCTTACCGAAGGTGACCAGCTGTTCCCCCAGGAAGGCAAAGGACGCAGGCCGGTTTTGCTGGGCGTCAACCACCAGGGGGTTACCGGCCAGCTCTTGGTGGACCTTCCCGCCCAAGACCCACCAGGGGTCGTTGGCGGCCAGCCGAGGATCCCCTACCGCTTGCCAAGACGGCAGCCACAGGTGAGGGCCCAGGTAGAGCAGCACTGCCAAACAAAGCTGGCGCCGGCCCAGCCGGGGCAGGAGCTCGGGCAGCAAAAGGGAGGCGGGCGTGAGGAAGCGCCAAGGAAACTGCAGCCAGGGCAGCACAGGCAGCACACGCCAGAAGGGTGCGGAAATGGGCGCAGCAAGGAAAAGGCACATCAGGGCGAGGAGCCTAGGACCCGGGGTTTGGCGCGCAAGGAGCACGAGGGCAAGCCAGCTCACTGCCAGCCAGCTTAAAGCAGCCACCGCCGGCCAATCGTGGGCTGCAGGGGAAGCCAGGAAGTTGCGGCGGTACTCGAAGATGCCACCCGTAAGTCCCTCCTTTGCTGCCACCCACGCCTGTTCCTGGAGCAGCGGAAGCCAGTGCCAGGCGGTGAGGGCCAGGCCCAGAGCCCAGGGCCAGGCCCAGCGCCAAAGCCCCAACCGCCGGCTTCGGCGCCCCAGCACCGCAAGAGGGGTGAGAAGCGTAACGGTAACGAAGGTGGGAGCGTGCACCAGCCAAAGGGCAGCCCAGCCCAGGGCACGAACGGGATTCTTGCCGGTGTCTTGCCAGTGGGCGCGTAAAAGCCAAAGGGCCAAAGGCAGCGCGTAAAGTTCGGAAAAAGCGCCGCGGTGAAAAATGAGAAAGGGTAGTAAGGGGTTGGCCAGCCACCAAAGGCCGAAAAGACGCCTTTCGGCCCCAGCAACCCGCCAAAGGGCCGCCAGGGCCAGGATAGTGGCCAGGCGCAGGCCGCGACCGGCATCGGCCAAGAGCAAGCCCAAAAGGCCCGCCACGAAGGGTCCGCCGGGGCTGTACAGGCGGATGCCAGGGCTGCCAAAGCCGGCGTTGAGGTCTGGCAGCCAAAGAGGCAGGCTAACCTCCCGCAGGCAGCGCATGACCTGCTGCGTCCACAGGAGGTGGACGTAGGTGTCGGGCCCGGCCGGCAGCCGCGGCCAGGCCACGAGGGCCACCGCCAGCGACAGGCCCACCAGGGCAGCGAGCCAGCTCCCCACTCGGGGGGAGAAGCTAGCGGAGCCGGTGTGCCCGGTACCAGGCAACGAAGCGCTTGATCCCTTCCTCAATGGGCACCTGTGGCTCCCACCCCCACAGCCTCTTGGCCTTGGACACGTCGGCAAAGGTCACCGGCACATCGCCCGGCTGCAAAGGCAGCTCCTCCACCATGGGCGGCACACCCAGTTCTTGGGCGATGAGCTCAATGAGCTGTTGCAGGGTGGTGGTGCGCGAGCCGCCCAGGTTGACGATGTCGAAGTCGGCGGCTGTATCGAAGGCGGCCATCACGCCGCGGACGATGTCGTCAATGTAGGTGTAGTCCCGGGCCATGCTCCCGTCGCCAAAGCGCGGCACGGGTTTGCCCCGTGCCAGGCACTCGGTGAACTTGTAGATGGCCATATCGGGCCGCTGCCGCGGACCGTAGACGGTGAAAAACCGCAGCACGGTGACCTTCAAGCCGTAAAGGTGGTGGAAGGTGTAACACATGAGCTCGGCGCCGCGCTTGGAGGCCGCGTACGGTGAGATGGGAAAGGCAATGGGGTCGTCCTCGGCGAAAGGCACTTTGGAGTTGATGCCGTACACCGAGGAAGTGGAGCCGAAGATGAAGGTGTAAGCCCCGAAGCGGTGAGCCGCTTCCAACAGGTTGACCGTTCCCACCCCGTTTACCTCCTCGTACAGGCGCGGGTTGGCAATAGAGGGACGCACCCCCGCGCGGGCCGCCAGGTGCACGGTGGCGGAAATGCCGAAGCGACGGTAGGTAGCAAAGACCAGCTCGCGGTCTCGGATGTCGCCTTCCACCAGGTGGAACTTAGGGTTGGTCTGCAAGGCCGCCACGTTTTCCCTTTTGAAGGCCGGGTCGTAGTAGTCGTTGAAGTCGTCCAGGCAGACCACTTGCAGGCCCCGCTGAAGCAAGGCCTCAGCTACGTGGGAGCCAATAAAACCCGCAGCGCCGGTGAGCAAAACGGTTCGCATTTAGCCTCCTCCCGGGGTGGGCGTTGCGGCTGCCTTTTCCCCTGCCTGTCGCCGATTGCGCACAACCCAGCGCAAAAGCTTTGATTTCTCCACGCCGCGCACCACGTTTTCCAGGTCCTGGTAAAGCTGTGGATCGTTGAGGAACTTACCAGCGCTGCCCTCGCCCTGATCCAATTTTTGCGCAATTGAAGCCAGGGCGTGAGCCAGCTGCGCCAGATCCGCAAGGAAGTCCCCGGCATACTGTTTGTCCCGCAGGAGGCGAGGCAGCGTCCCTTGCCCCTGAGCCAGCTCCTGGGAAGCGGCCGCCAGCGCCTGCGACGCCAGCGCGAGGCTGGCCATGGTTTCGGCTAACCGCTTTTGCGCCTCAGGGTTGCGCAGCAGGTAAGCCATGGCCGAATCCTCTCGCGCCAGATCGCGCTCCAGGGTGGCAGCCAAGCGTTGCGCCGAGGCGGCGGCTTGGGTGAGGTGGACAAAGGCCTGCTCACCCTCGGGGTCGGCAACCAGCTTGCCCAGGAGACCCTTGCCTTGCTGGGCGCCTTGGAGAAGCTGGGAAAGCTGCTCCACGGTGCGGGACAGTTCTTGAGCGAAACTCTTGCCCTCGAAGGGTTCCTGCAGCAAGGCGCCCAAGACCCCCTCGCCGCGCTCCATCTTTTCCAAAATCCGGCGCAGCGAGCCGGTGATGGCCACCACGTTGCCCATCGCCTCCCCCCCTTGGCTGAGGGCCTCGGCAATATCGGTAGGCTCTACGCTGGACACCAGGCTGCCCTCGGGCAGGAGAGGCTGCAAAGGGCTACCAGAAGAAATCTCCAGGTAGCGGTCGCCCAAAAGGCCCAAGGTGCGGATGCGCACGCGTGAGTCGGCGCGGATGCGGGCAGCTAGCGCCCGTCGAATCTTAAAAGTGACGGTGATGTGCCGCTGCGCCGGGTCTTGCGGCAAGTCCACCTCCTCCACTACGCCTACCACCACGCCGTTAAGCCATACCTGGGCACCGGGCACCAGACCGGCCACATCCTGAAACTGCGCGCGGTAGCTAACGTGTTGGGCGAACATGCCTTGTTTCTTGCCGATGACCAAGATGGCTAGCGCCAAAAGCGCCAGCATGGCGGCGGTGAAAAGACCCACCTTCAGCCGGCGCTGCGGATCACGCTCCAACATGCAAACCTCCTGCTCGCAGAAAACGCACCAGCTCGCCGCTCTCACGGGTGGCCTCAGCCAGGGTGCCGAAAAACTGAAAACGGCCGGAAGCCAGGTAAGCCAACTTCCCCCCAAGGGCTTGGGTCACCAGCAAGTCGTGGGTTACCACGACCGAGGTGGCACAGGTCTCCTCTGCCAGCTGGCGTATCAGCTGGCTAATTGCTTCGCCGGTAAGGGGATCCAGCCCGGCCGTGGGCTCGTCGTAAAGGATGAGCTGCGGGTCCAAGGCCAAGCCACGTGCCAGTGCCACGCGCTTGCGCATGCCGCCGGAAAGCTCCGAAGGCATCAACCGTTCGCTGCCAGCAAGGCCTACCTTGGCCAGCAGCTCGCTCACTTTGTCGCGGACTTCTGCCGATGAAAGAGTGGTGTGCTCCAAAAGGGGAAAGGCCACGTTCTCGCCTACGGTCAACGAATCAAAAAGAGCTCCGTGCTGGAAGATGTAGGAGACCTTTCGCCGTAAGGGGATTAGCTCGTGTTCCTGCCGCCCCGAAACCATCTCCCCCAGCACCTCCACCGAGCCATCGTCCGGCTGCAGCAGCCCATTGAGGTGCTTCAAAAACACGCTCTTGCCGCTGCCGGAAGAGCCGAGAATGACCAACGTCTCGGCGCAGGCCAGTTCCAGCTCGATGCCGTTGAGCACGACGTGGCCAGCAAAAGCCTTCTTGAGATTGCGCACGCGAATCGCTGGGTACGAGGGCGGCAGGCTCATAAGGCGAGAAACAGCTTGGTGAGGAAAAAGTCCAGAGCCAACACGGAAATGGCCACCGCCACCACTGTTTCGGTCGTGACCCGCCCCACGCCGTTAGCTCCCCCTTCTGCTCGCAAACCATTGAAGCAGGCAATGAGGCCGATGTCGAGGGCGAAAAAGAAGCTCTTGCCAAAGCCGGAAAAGAAGTCGCCGTAGTCCAAAAGGCGCAAGGCGTGGCGAAAGTAAAAGGATGGGCCCAAGCCCACCTCCCAAAGGGAAATGAGCATGCCTCCCAAGATGCCCACCACGTCCGCCAGCACGGTCAGCAGCGGCAGGCCAATGAGCAGAGCCCAAAGGCGGGGCACCACCAGCCTGCGTAGGGGATCCGCACCCAAGGACCGCATGGCGTCCACCTGCTCGGTGACCGTCATGCTGGCCAGCTCGGCGGTAATGCCGGCTCCCACCCGCCCGCCTACCATTAGGGCGGTGAGCACGGGACCCAGCTCTCGCACCAGGGAAATGGCCACCACCTCGCCCATGTACAGCTTGGCGCCAAACTCCTCCAGGGCAAAGGTGGATTGCAAAGCCAGCACCATGCCGGTAAACAGGGCAATGACGGCCGTCAGGGTGGTGGATTGAACGGCGAGCAATTCCAGCTGGCGAACCAGCTCGCTGCCTGGGAAGGGTGGCGTGACCATGCGCCGCAGGCTGTCCCTGGCCAGCAGGGCTCCTGCGCCCAACATCCTGACCCGGCGCCAGGTGAGGTCGTAAAAGCGCCCAGGCACCTGCCGTAGCACCGCCACCACGGACCGCATGGGCGCATCATACGGGCCGTTCCCCTCACTGGCAACCGAATTTACCCCTCAACCGCCGGTAACAGGGGGGCGAGAACCCTCCCGGTCTACCCTAGGATTGAGGAGCAGCAGCACCCCGAGGAGCAGGTGCATCAACCACGCCAGGCGGCCCAGGAGGGCGCATGCCAAGCCCACCTCGGCAGTACTGCCCAGCAGCGGGAAGAGCAGGGCCACGCCGCCCTCCACCAGGCCCAACCCGGCGGGTGCAAAGGGCACGAGGGCGGCGGCTCGGACCAGGAGCATGACCGCGCACACCTGCCACCAGGTCAGGGAGCGTTCGATGGCCAAACCCAAAAGCCCGCCGGAGGCCGCTGCCAACGCGTGGTGCACCAGGCCCAGCACCCAGCCGGCCAACACAACGGCGCCCAGCCTCGTCCGTTCCACGGTGGGGGGTAACAGGTGCCTGCGGGGGGCTAACCACCAGGCCAAAGGAGCAACTGCCAGCGAGGCGAGGAAGCTCAAAGCCAGGACCAGCGACACGGCGCGAGGCAAGGGCAGGCACAAGGCGCCGGCCGTGGCCAAGAGCAAGCTGGCGGAGGCGCTGGTCCACCTTTGGAACAGGATGGGAAGAACCGCGCGGGAAAACCCGCCCAGCTGGTTGCGGGTGGTGTAGGCGCGGTAGAGGTCGCTGCCCAGGTTTGCAGGTGTGAGGCTGCCCAAGGCGGTGGCGAGGTAAAAAGCACGCAAGCTGGTCCTTAGGGAAGGTCGGGAACCTTGGCCGGGCCAAAGCAGCAGGAGGTACCACCATGTAAGACCTGCCAAAGCTTGGGCTGCCAGCAAGCCCAGAAGACCCGGCACAGTCCAGCCCCAACTGGCTTTTTTCCAGGCGGCCAACAGAGCTGGCACCTGAATGTGCGCCAGCAGCCAAATCAGGAGCCCCGCGGCTACGAGCCAGCGTACCGCCCAGAGGAAAGGTCGCCGATTGAGGCTGGCGAGCCACTGGCCCCCCTCCTGCGGCGCCTCAGCATGCTGGGTTGGAGGAGCGGTGGGCATCGCTTAGCCAGAGGGCATAGAGGTCTTGGCGCAAAAGCTCGCTGGTGCGCCCCACAATCTGGTCCAGCATGGGCTGCAGGGCCTGTCGCACTGCTGCTTTATTTGCCAGCGGTCCAGCTAGCTCGCGCCAGAGCAGACGCCGCGCCAGATGCCACAAGGGGTCCTGCCAGCGCAAGGGCACCAGGCGCCGCACCAGAGCCTTGAAACGCGGCTGGAAGAGGTAGCGAGCTAGGGCTCGTGGCCGGCCGTGGGCGAAGACGTTGGCCTCTTCCAGGTGGGGCGGGGCGGTCTCCGGCAATCCCAGCCAGGCCAGGATTTCCTTAATGGTGGCAGCATTATCTCGGCGAAGCTGCTCGTAAATGATTACCTTCACCTGTTCGGGGGGGAAATGCTGGTAGCACCGTGCCAACTGCTCGTGGTAGCGGATCCAGCGGTGGTAATCCAAGAAGCTCCTGCACGGGGCTGGCGGCACAGGGACGGTGGCGACGGCTTCAGGGCCCTGGCGGAGGATGCCTACCAGGTCGCAGCGCCGCTCGTAACCGTCGAGCAGCGCCTCCCGATGCCAGGAAACCAGGAAGTCGACGGGGTTGCGCAGGATAATCAGCAGCTTGGCCTCGGGGTTGTACTCGCGGATTGCGGGGATGGCGCGGCGGGAAAACAGGTAGACAGTGGTGGCCTCACCGCGAATCTTTTGGTTTCTTGCCCTGGCGTACAGGGCCTGATATTGATCGACGGTACGAAAGGGAAAAAAAACGGCCCCCCCATAGGAACGGTCACTTTCCTCGTGGAGATCCTGGCAAAAGAAAAAAGGTTCTTTGGGTGTGGTAAGAAAGACATCGGGCAGGCTGCAGAGGGAGCGGTAAAGGGCCGTGGTCCCGGACTTGGGCTGCCCCACGATAAAGAAGTTGGCCTTATCCCTGCGGCCCATCGGTAGGGATAGTATCCCTTTTCCCTGGCACCTGGCCAGCCGACCGCCGAAAGGAACCTGTGAGCCAGCTCGGCCAGCGCGGCTCACCCGAAGGATGCCCGTCTCTCCCGTTTCCGGCGGTAGCTCAGCACCAGGAAAAGCCGCCAAAGCAGGCCTGCCGGCAAACACAGCAGGGCGTGTTCGCCCAGGTAGCGCAGCCAGTCCAGACCATCGAACTCCTCTCGCCAATGAATTGTTTTCACCGCCAGAGTGGCCCGGAGGATGGCTTTGGCGCGCTCGCGCTTTTGCGCTTGCCGGTGAACGCGGTAGCGCAAAAGCACCTCGGGAATGTTGTCCAGGGCCAAGCCTGCCTTGGCCATGCGCGACCAAAGCTCATAGTCGCTTACCAAGCCTAGCGGGTCGCTTGGGTGGCTCCAAGTGTAACCCCCCAAGGCTAAGACGCTTTCCCTGCGAAACATGGTCGCTGGGTGGGCTAGCGGGCTGAAGCGTCGCAGCGCCCGGCGCACCCGCTCAGTGCCCGTTGGGTACCTTCGCATGCCGAAAGATGTTCCCTGCTCGTCAATGGCCAGAACCCAGGAACCCACAGCATGCACCTCCGGGTGGGTCTGGAGATAAGCCACTTGCGTGGCCAGGCGGTGCGGTTCGGCCACATCGTCGTGGTCCAAAACGGCGACGAACTGGCCGCGGCTGGCCTGGAGCGCTTGGTTCTTCTGCCGCAAAAGGCCCTGGCGTTCGCGGTTGCGGAGCAGGAGCACGCGCGGGTCCTCCAGCCAGTGGCCCAGGACCTCCCTGATGCTCACTGGGGAAGGGTCCTCGACGATCACCAGCTCCCAATCGCTCCAAGTTTGAGAACGCACCGAGGCCACCGCCTGGCGCAAGTAGGAGGGGTGAGGGCGGTAGGTGCACAGGTTGACCGAAACGAGGGGGGGCCTCATGCTTGGGGCACCCGCCCCGCACCTAAGGCCTTGACTGCCGGCCGCTCACCGTAAGCCGCAGCCCGACTTAAGCTCCTCCACACGGGCCCGCACCTCCTGTCAAAGTCTACCTGGAACTTCCCCTTGGTTGGGATGAAGGGGCCAGCTGAGCCGGGCGGCTGCCTTCAGGGGCGGTTTGCGCTAGCATACGCTTATGGCGGCACCCGACTACCTCATTTGCCTGGAGTGCGAGACGCCGGTGTATACCTTTGAGTGGGCCGATGGCCGGGTTGTGGAGGCGGTTTGCCCCCAGTGTGGCAACGACGACCCCACGGCCTTTGCCACCGAAGAGGAGTTCGAAGAGCTGGGCGGTGGCGGCGAGGAGGAGGAAGAAGAAAGCTGAAGTAAGGGTAAGGGAAGAGTAGTGGAGCTGCTGCGCCGCGCTGAGCTTTCCCGGTCACGTGCCAACCTTGGCTTGGTCAACGTTTGGGAACCGTCCCAGTTGGCTGGGCGCCTGAGTATCACTTTGGGCCAGGCGTGCCGCCTCCGGGCTGGCAAGGGCAAGCCGGCAACCTCCGTGAAGGCTCTCGCTTTTCTCAGGCCGTGCGGGCTGGAGGTGGCTAGCATGTGTGGCCGGGTCGCACGCTTTGACCGGCAAAAGCTGAAGCAGGCGCGCGAGGCGGCCAAACTCCCGCCAACGGAGCTGGCGAGGCGCGCCGGCCTGAGGGAGGGGCCCGTTTCCGCGTTCGAACGAAGCCTTGGCAAGGCCAAGCCCGCCCGCGTGAAGGCCATGGCTGAGGGTCTGGCCCCGGGAACAAGATTGTTTTTGTCTGGGGGCAGGATGGAAGCTGAAAAAACAGCCCAGCGGTAAGGAGGTGGCAGCATGGTTCAAATGCTCACAGGCCCGCGGTTTGTACGAGCGGTGCGCGCCGGAGCCTTGGCCGTGGTCCGGCAGCAGGAAAACATCAACCGCATCAACGTGTTTCCTGTGCCGGACGCGGACACGGGCACCAACCTGGCGTCCACACTCCGTGTGGCAGCCGTGGGCGTTGGTCAACGGCCACCCTTTTCCATAGGCCAAGCGGTACGCAATGTAGCCGACGCCGCCCTGGAAGGGGCTCGGGGTAACTCCGGGGCCATCATGGCCCAGTTCTTTCATGGCTTGGCCGAGACCCTCGGGCACAAGGTCAAGGTCAATGCGGAGGAGTTCGCCCAGGCTGTCCGGCGGGCGGTCGATGCGGCCCGGCAGGCCATGGCCCATCCGGTGGACGGGACCATTCTTTCGGTGCTCAAGGCCTGGGGCGAGGAAGTGGACGCCGGCGTGCGCGCAGGGGTGAGAGACTTTGGCGAGCTCATGGCGCGCTCGCTGGCACGGGCGCGGCAGGCTTTGGCCCAGACGCCGGAGCAGCTGGAGGTATTGCGAAAGAACAAGGTGGTGGATGCGGGGGCTCAGGGGTTCGTCTGCTTCCTCGAGGGCGTTGTCAGCTTTTTCCGCGATCGGCGGGCAGCTGACCTCCGCCAGATGGGCATTTCCCTCACGGCAGCCACGCCCTTTGCCGCCGCGCACGCAGAAATGACCACAGACTACCGCTTCTGTGCCGAGGCGTTGCTGGTTGGTGAGGGCTTGGAGCGCAAGGCTGTAGTTTCCCTAGTGGAACCTCTTGGGAACTCACTAGTGGTGGCGGGAGGTGGCTCTCGCCTGCGGGTTCACCTGCATACCAACGAGCCGCAGAGGCTTTTTGGCCTGCTGGCCACGGTGGGCAGGGTGGAGCGCACCAAGATCGAGGACATGATTTTGCAACAGCTGGTCCACCGCTCACCCTACCGGGTGGGGCTGGTTACCGACTCCTCCTGCGACTTGCCGGAGTCAGCTTTTTCCAGCACCCATGTGGTGCGGGTGCCGCTGTTCATACTCTTCGGCGAGGAAAGCTACGCCGATGGGGTAGAAATCACGCCAGCGCAGTTCTACCAGAAGCTGGCGGAAAGCCCAGTGGCCCCGCGCACCTCCCAACCGGCGGTAGGGGAGTACCGCCGAGTCTTTCGCCAACTCCTGGAGCACCACGAAGGCGTGGTTTGTGTGACGCTATCATCCGGGCTTTCTGGTACCTACCAGGCAGCTTTGGCGGCGGCGCGGGAGGTGGACCCCGAAAGGATTCGTGTAGTGGACAGCAAGGGCCTTTCGGTTTGCCTTGGCTTGGTGATGGAGGAGGTGGTGTCTCAAGCGGCGGCGGGAGGGTCGCTGGAGGAGGTGGAGGAAGCCGCTCGTCAGGCGGTGGAGCAGACCAAGCTGTTCGCCGCCATCCCCTCTTTGGAAACCGCTGCCCGCAGCGGTCGGGTTTCACCCACCCTGGCGCGCCTTTCCAAGTGGTTTTTCCTGCGACCGATCTTGACCTTGGATCAGGCCGGCAAGGCAGCCAAAGCAGGCGTAACTCTGGGCTTTGCTTCCTGTCTGCGGACTATGGTCAAGAAAGCCAAAGCGTTTGCGGGAGACGCACCCGTGAGGGTCATGGTAGCCCACGCCAACGCCATTGGCGCTGCTGAATACGTGGCTGAGGAGTTGTCGGCTACCTTTGGCGTGGATCACATCCCGATTGTCAACCTTTCGCCGGTGTTGGCCGCCCATACTGGGCCCGGCAGCGTGGGCATCGCGGTGCGACGGGTGGCCTAGGCAAGGAAGTCCTAAAGCCTTCCGCGAGAGGGTAGAGGCCAAGGGGTGAGCGGTTTGTGGAGGGCAACGGGCAGGGCTTCATGCCGGGAGTACTCCGACGGGGGCTCTTGCGGCCAAAAGGGGTTTTCGCTAGCGTTTTACCCACGCGGGTCCCTTGCCAAGGATGGGAGGGGCCGTTACATTGACCGGCAACCGGGAGGCACCGGGCAGGAGGGAAACATGGCGCGACCCGATTACATCATTTGCTTGGAGTGCGAGTCGGAGGTGGAGGACTTTACCTGGCGGGATGGTGAGATTCTCCGGGCAACCTGCGAGGTGTGCGGCAACACCGACCCGGATGCCTTCGCCTTACCCGAGGACTTTGAAGGGCTCGAGGAAGAGGAAGAAGAGGAGGAGTGGGAGGAAGAGGAAGACGAGGATTGGGAGGAAGCCTACGACGAGGATTTTGAGGACGAGGACGAGTGATCCTCCAACTGCTGGTTGCCTACCTTGTGGGTTCGATTCCCACCGCCGTTTGGGTCAGCACGCTTTTCTTCGGCGTGGATGTGCGCACCCTAGGTTCGGGCAATGCTGGTGCCACCAACGTGGCTCGTACCTTGGGTTGGAAAGCAGCTTTGCCGGTGGTGTTGGTCGACGTGGGAAAGGGCGCGCTGGCGGCGGCGCTGCCCAGCCTTTGGGGTGCGGGCACGACGGCGTGGCTTCCTTTGGCCTGCGCCGCCGCTGCCGTGATCGGGCATAGTTTTCCGGTTTTTGCCGGCTTCAAAGGGGGCAAAGGCGTCGCCACCGCCTGCGGCGCCTTCCTCGTCCTGGCGCCAAAGCTGGTGGGTGTGGCCGCCCTCGTTTGGTTAGCGATGGTGGTGACCACGCGCATCGTATCCCTGGCCTCGCTTTCGGCAGCGGTGGCCCTGTCGCTAGCGGCCTTCCTCCTCCCTGGGGCCGGGTGGGGCATGAAGCCGCTTTCCCTAGCCCTGGCGTGCTTTGTGTTCTGGACGCACCGACAAAATATCCGCCGCTTGCTGGCCGGGCACGAGCCGCGCTTTACCTTCGGCCGGGGGCGGCAAAAGGAATAAAAAAACTGGCGGGTGGTGCCCGCCAGGTAAAGAAGGAGGAGGTTGGATGCGTGCGGTGAGGTCGTGGCCATTGCCCCAAACCGCATCCTTGCCTGCAGCAAGGAGCATGCCAATCTTTTTCCGACCGACAGGGCAGGCGCAGATTTGCCCTGCTGGCAGCTGGACAGGGGTAGCGTCGCTCCGGGTGGGTTTCCCTCCCGCACTTCGGGTGACGCTCTGTCGCCAAAAAAGGACACGGGGGGGAGTTGCGCGGCCGTGAAGGGTGTGGTAAAACACCCGCGGCTTGTGAACGACGCTGGATGAGGGAGAGACGAGACATGAACATCGAACAAAAGGTCAAGGACATCATCGTGCAGCAGCTGGGCGTGGATCCGGAAAAGGTAAAGCCGGAAGCAACCTTTACCGACGATCTGGGCGCCGACTCCCTGGACACGGTCGAGCTCATCATGGCCTTCGAGGAGGAGTTTGGTGTGGAGATTCCCGACGAGGCGGCGGAAAAGATCCGCACCGTGGGTGATGCCATAGCCTACCTGAAGGAGCACGTCAAGGAGTCCTGATGCCCCGCCGGGTCGTGGTGACCGGTGTGGGGCTCATCTCCCCCCTGGGGGTGGGGACGGAAGCCACCTGGCAAGCCCTGGTAGCGGGCCAGTCGGGCATTGGGCCCATTACCCGCTTCGATGCCTCTGCTTATCCCGTACGCATCGCTGGCGAAGTGAAGGGCTTTGACCCACAGAACTGGATGGATGCCAAGGAGGCGCGAAAGTTTGATTTGTTCGTGCAGTACGCCTTGGCCGCCAGCCTCATGGCCGTGGAGCAGGCGGGGCTGCCCATTACTCCGGAAAACGCCGAACGGGTGGCGGTGGTTTTAGGTTCCGGTATCGGCGGCTTACCGCTGATTGAGGAAAACCACCGCACGCTTCAGGAAAAGGGGCCCCGGCGGGTCTCGCCGTTCTTCATCCCGGGAGCCATTATCAACATGTGCGCTGGGTTGGTTTCCATCCACTTAGGGGCCAAAGGCCCGAATATGGCTACCTGCACGGCCTGCTCCACCTCTGCGCACGCCATCACCGACGCGTACCTTTACATTCGCCACGGCTACGCCGATGCGGCCATCGCTGGCGGCGCGGAGGCGGTCATTGACCCGTTGGCCGTGGCCGGCTTTGCCTCCATGCGCGCTCTTTCCACACGCAACGAGGAGCCGGAAAGGGCCTCGCGGCCCTGGGACCGCGATCGCGACGGCTTCGTCATGGGTGAGGGCGCGGGTGTGTTGGTGCTGGAGGAGCTGGAATTTGCCACGCGCCGCGGCGCGCCCATCCTCTGCGAGGTGCTGGGCATAGGCATGACTGGAGATGCGTACCACATCACGGCCCCCTGCGAGGACGGGGACGGCGCAGCACGAGTCATGGCCTTGGCCCTCAAGGATGCGGGCATTGCTCCGGAACAGGTGGATTACATCAACGCCCACGGCACCTCTACCCCTCACGGTGACCGAATCGAAACGGTGGCCATCAAGCGCGTTTTCGGGGAGCACGCGTACAAGCTGGCGGTGTCCTCCACCAAGTCCGCCACCGGGCACATGCTGGGCGCCGCTGGCGGCCTGGAGGCGGGTATAACCGCCCTGGCCGTGGCCCGCGACCTGATCCCGCCAACCCTCAACCTGGACAACCCAGACGAGGGCTGCGATTTGGACTACGTTCCCTATCGCGCTCGCAAGCAAAGCGTTCGCGTGGCCATGTCCAATTCCTTCGGCTTTGGGGGTACCAACGCCTGCATGGTCCTGGGCAAGGTGGAGCGGTAAGCGGAACGGTAGCCTGCTGCGGAGCTTTTCAGCGTCCTTGCCGCATCAGTTGGCCTGTTTTTGCCATGACAGTTGGTTTTTCCGGCGGTTGAGCTTTGCAGGTCCTCGCACTAGAATTCACAAGGGCGCGGGTGCGCCGGGAAAGGAGGGGTCATGAGGGTCGCGGTGTTCGTTTCGTATGTGCCCGACACGGCTTCCACCATTAAAGTAGGGCCTTCGGGGAAAGGCATTGACGAGACCGGGATCAAATGGATCATTTCCCCCTACGACGAGTTTGGCGTGGAGGAGGCGATCAAACTCAAGGAGAGCAAGGGGGCCGAGGTGACCTACATCACCTACGGCCGTGACCGCGACCAGCAGGTTTTGCGCGAGTGCTTCGCCCGCGGGGGCGACCGGGGCGTGCACGTGTTGGGAACGGGTGCGGCTTTCGGAGACGCCTTTGCCATCGCGCAGATCCTGGCGGCAGCGGCCAAGAAGGCCGGTCCCTTCGACCTGTACTTTGCTGGAGTGAAGGGTGTGGGGTCAGACCAGGGGCTGGTGGGGGCGATGGTAGCGGAGCTGTTGGACATTCCCCACGTGGCTTCGGTCACCAAGATCGTCTACGGCAACGGGACCCTGACGGCCTGGCGGGAAATCGAAGGGGGACAGGAGGTGGTGGAGCTGCCTATGCCCTGCCTGGTGACCACGCAAAAAGGCCTGAACGAGCCACGCTACCCCTCGCTGAAGGGCATCATGGCAGCGAAAAAGATGCCGGTGGAGGTGGTGGCGGTAGCGGACTTGGGCTTGGACGAGGAGGGCTTGGCTGGTGCCACCTGCCGTTGGCTGGGGCTGTCGCTGCCGCCGGCAAAGGCTGCCGGAAAGGTTTTCAACGGTGAGCAGGACCCACAAGGTGCCGCTCGCGAGCTGGCCAGGCTCCTGCGCGAAGAAGCCAAGGTGATCTGAAGGAGGCAGCGATGGCGGGAATTTTGGTTTTTGTGGAGCAACGGGAAGGCAATCTGCGGAAGGCTTCTCTGGAAGCGCTAGCCACGGCGGCTAAGCTGGCTGGGGAAAAGTCCCTTCCGGTGGCAGCAGCCCTTTTGGGACAGGGCGTGCAGGGTTTGGCTGCCGGCCTGGGGGATTGGGGGGCGCAGAAGGTGCTGGTGGTGGACCAGCCGGAGCTGGCACGTTACACAGCCGAGACCTATGCTGCGGTGTTGGCCCGCCTCTGCCAGGACCTGCAGCCTGATGCGGTTTTTTTGGCCGCTACCTCGCTTGGACGGGATTTGTCTGGCCGGTTGGCAGCTCGTCTGCGGGTTGGCTGCCTGCCCGACGTGACCGCGTTGCGCTGGGAGCAGGACACGCTGGTGGCTATCCGCCCGGTTTACTCAGGCAAGGCCCTCGCCACGATGGACGGGGGCAGCAGCCGCCCCGTGGTGGTGAGCCTGCGCCCCAACGTTTTTCCGGCGGACAAACGGCCGGTGTCCGCGGAGGTGGTGAGCGTGGACCCCTTGCCCCTCAGCGTGCGCAGCACCGTCAAGGAGGTGGTGGCAGCGCAAACGGGTGAGCTGGACGTGGCTGAGGCTGACATCATCGTGTCTGGGGGTCGCGGCTTGCGCGGGCCGGAAAACTTCGCCCTCATTCGCGAGCTGGCATCCGCCCTGGGAGCGGCGGTGGGCGCGTCCCGTGCGGCGGTGGATGCGGGTTGGATCGATCACGCGCACCAGGTGGGGCAAACGGGAAAGGTGGTCTCTCCCACCCTCTACATTGCCTGCGGCATCTCCGGTGCCATCCAGCATCTGGCAGGCATGTCCTCTTCCAAGGTGATTGTGGCCATTAACAAGGATCCGGAAGCTCCCATCTTCAAGGTGGCCGATTACGGCATCGTCGGCGACCTGTTTCAGGTGGTACCAGCGCTTACGGAGGAGATTAAGAAACTAAAGGCTTAAGAAAAATGGGGCACGCGTGCGCGTGCCCCGGCTTTTTTCTTCCCCTGTGACTCAGCTGCGCGCCTTGCGCAGGAGGTCACCCACAAACGCCCAGTTCACCACGTTCCACCAAGCCTGCACGTACTCGTTGCGCCGGTTTTGATACCTGAGGTAGTAGGCGTGTTCCCACACGTCCACGCCGAGAATGGGGCGGTCGCCGTCAGTCAGGGGCGAGTCCTGGTTGGCGGTGGATGTGACCTCCAGGTGCCCTGAAGGTTTGACCACCAGCCAGGCCCAACCTGAGCCGAACCGGCCCAGGGCAGCAGCGGTAAATTTCTCCTTGAAGGAATCGAAGCTGCCAAAGGCGTTGGCGATGGCCTGGGCAAGCTCGCCGCTGGGCGTACCTCCGGCATTGGGGGCCATCATCTGCCAGAAAAGGGAGTGGTTCAAGTGACCCCCGCCGTGGTTACGCACGGCGGTGCGAATAGCTTCCGGAACCTGGTGGAGCTTGGCAATGAGGTCCTCCAAGCTCCAAGAGGCCACCGGCGAATCGACGACGGCCTTGTTGAGGTTGTCCACGTACGCCTGATGGTGCTTGGTATGGTGGATTTGCATGGTTTGCGTGTCGATGTGGGGCTCCAACGCGTCATAGGCGTAGGGCAAAGGGGGGAGTTGATGCACGCTCATGTCTTACCTCCTTTTTGTGGCGGTCTTGCCGCCGACTCGCGTGCCAAAACGCTCCAGTTCTGCCCTTTATTTCCCCGGTTGGGCGGCCTCGTCCCACTGGGGAGAGGGGCGAGTGCGAAAGTGGAAATTTGCTCCTTCCCGCCCTATGTTGTTCTTAGACGGAAAGGGCAACTTTCCCGGAGGTGGATATGGCGGAGCGGCGCAGCTCGACGAGGGTGACGCCTTCGAAAGAACTACCTGCCAAGGTTCGGGCCTTCCTTTCGGCCCGCGTTGTGGACATTTCCCGAACAGGTGTGCAGCTAGAACTGTCCAGTTTGTTGCGCGTGGGGGTGGTGTGCGACGTGCGGCTTTCCCTGGGGGAAGAGGAACTGCATTGGCCGGCCACCGTTTGCCGCTGTCGTGCCTCCTCCTTCGGCGTGGACGCTTCCGGGCAAAAGGTGCTTCTTTACCGCGCGGGCCTGCAGTTCGCACCCATGAGTGACGAGGAGTGGGAGCACTTGGAACGCGTCCTACGCTTGGCGGGAGGGCCACATGCGGGCATCGAGCTAGCTGCTGGGGAGGCACCGCCGGTGGCGCAGCCCGGGCCGCCTTCCGAAAGGGCAGCAAGTGAGAGAAACGGCCCCATCAAGGTCAAGGTGGACACCTCCCAGCTCCGCCGTTAGCCTGACTGCCGGGCTAGCGGCCCAGGACTTGGCGTAGGCGCCGGGCAAGCTCGCGCACCTGTGCGCGCAAGCCCTCCTCATCCACTGTCAGCACGCAGCGGTTTTCCATCACGAGCTGGCCGTTCACCACCACGTGCCGCACGTCGCTGGCGCGAGCGGCGTAAAGCAGGTGGGAGGTGGGGTGGTAGACGGGCACCGCATGCGGTTCGTCCACCGCCAGGCAAAGGATATCGGCCCTCTTACCCACGCGCAGGGTGCCGATTTCCTCGCCCAACCCCAGCACGTCTGCGCCGCCGGCGGTCAACATGCGCGCGACGCGGGAGGCGGGCAGGCAGGTGGGGTCGCCAGTGAGCCCCTTGTAAAGCAGGGCCGCGAGCTGAGCATCTCGCAGCAGGTCCAAGGTGTTGTTGGAAGCTGCTCCATCGGTGCCCAAGCCCACCTTCACCCCGCGTTCGAGCATGCGGTGCACGGGCGCTACCCCCGAGCCCAGTTTGAGGTTGGATACGGGGTTGGAGGCCACCCCAACTTCCAGCTCGGCCAAGGTGTCCATGTCCTGCTCGCTCACATGCACACAGTGGGCCGCCACCGTGCGCGCCGAGAGCACGCCCAAATCGGCCAGGTACTGCACGGGGCTGGCGCCCTTTTCCTTCTGAAAGGTCTCGGCTTCCCAGCGGGTTTCGGCCACATGGATAAGGAAGGGCACGTCGAACTCGTCGGCCAGCTCAGCAGCCTTAACCAGATTTCCGGCGTTGACGGAGTAGGGGGCGTGAGCCGCCACCGCTGGCCGAATGATTGGGTGGTGGCGGAAAGCCTGGCAAAGCTGCCGCTGGCGCTCCAAGGCGACCTCGGGTGAGGGGCAGGAAGGCGTGGGAAAGTCAATCACGCTTTCCGGCACCACCCCGCGTAGGCCCACGGTGAGCAGCGCTTCCGCCACCGTCGGGGCATGGAAGTACATGTCGCACACGCAGGTGACGCCGGCTTTGATGCTTTCCACCGCGGCCCACAGGGTGCCCAGGCGCACCGTTTCTCGGTCCATGACCGCTTTTTCTGCTGGCCAAATGTGCTCTTCCAACCAGGTCTTTAAGGGCAAATCGTCCGCCAGGCCGCGAAAAAGCACCATGGCCAGGTGCGTGTGGGTGTTGACAAAGCCTGGCAGAATCAACCCTCCCTGGGCATCCACCACCCGGCGGGCAGCAAGGTTCAGCTCCTTTTCAGCCCCCACCGCCACGATGCGCTCCCCCGCCACCGCCACCGCCCCTTGGGCTATGGGTTCGGCCCCATCCTCCATGGTCAGGAGGGTGCCGCCACGGACAAGAAGGTCCACCGTGGGGGGCTTTTCCTGCCCTTGCATCATTGGAACCTCACCTGGGGAGGCCGTTCGGCCCCTGGCGTGGCTTGGAAGTAGGGCCGCTCGGCGAAGCCCAGCAGGTTGGCGATCAGCACCTGGGGGAAGCGTCGGCGATAGGTGTTGTACGCCTGTGCCGCTTCGTTGAAGCGCTTGCGCTCCACGGCGATGCGGTTTTCCGTGCCTTCAAGCTGGGCTTGCAGGTCGCGGAAGGCCTCGGTGGCTCGCAGCTCGGGGTACCGCTCCACCACCACCAGCAGGCGGGAAAGAGCTGAGCCCAGCTCATCCTGTGCTTGTTGGAAGGCGGCCAGCTGCTGAGGCGTGGGCACGCCGCTAAAAGTCACCTGCCCGACCTTGGCGCGCGCTGCCACCACCGCTGTGAGCGTTTCCCTTTCGAAGTCACGGGCTCCCTTGACCGTCTCTACCAGGTTGGGGACCAGATCGGCTCGGCGCTGGTAGACGTTTTCCACCTGCGCCCAAGCACTCTTCACCGCTTCGTCCAGCTGAACCAAGCGGTTGTAGGAGTTCAGGAGGCTCAGCCCCATGAACAGGGCCAGCACCACCAGCGCCACCAAGCAACCCACCAGAGCTCGTTTCATCCTTCCCCCTCTCGCTGAGGATTGTAACGTTCCGCCGACCAAACTGGGTCCCCAGGCGAAGGCCGCCGGCGAAAGCGGCGGTGAAACCAAACCCACTGCTCGGGAGCGCGGCGAATGTGCTCTTCAATGGCGCGGGTGAGCTGGGCCGTGAGAAGGGCCACCTTTTCCTCGTCCGCGCTGGACCCGGCCGTCTGCATGGGGGGAGAAAAAACAATTTCCATGTTACCCTCGGCGGTGCGGCGGGCAAAGCCCAAAACCACGGGGCATTGGGCTCGCAAGGCCAGCACGGCGGCGCCGGTGGGCGTCCAAGCTGGCCGGCCAAAGAAGCTCACGAATACCCCAGGGCCTTGGATGTCCTGGTCGATAAGCAAACCCACCACGCGGCCGCGGCGCAGGGCACGCAGCAAGCTGGCTCCCGACCCACCTCGGAAGACGGCCTCCCCTCCGAAGCGAGTGCGCAGGTGCTCGACCAGGCGGTGCAAGCGAGGATCGCGCAGCTGCCTCCCCAAGGAGGTCATGGGAATGCCTGCGGCTTGCAGTGCCAAGTTCATCCATTCCCAGTTGCCACAGTGCCCGGTGACCAGCACGACCCCTCGCCCCTGGGCCAGGGCTTGCTGGAGGTGCTCCAAGCCCCGAAAGCGGGTCTTTTCCAATAGGGCGACAGGCGTGGCCTTGGCCAGCCACAGGGCCTCACCCACTAGCTCCCCCAGGTGGCGGGCGCACCCTTTCAGCATACCTTCACAGTCGGCATGCTCGCCGAAGGCTAGGCGCAAGTTTTCTCTCGCCCATTGGCACTCACGGCGAACCAAGGGGGCGAAAAGCCCCACCGCCCAGGCGAAAAAACTTCGCAGCAGACCCAAGGGCAGCCAGCCACTGAGCGCCAAGAGAAACCTGAGCAGGAGATAGCCAACACCGTACCGAACCTTCTTGCCCCAGCTCGCCACGGCAGCAGTCTATCAACGGCACGCATCCGCTATCATCCCCAGGCGGGGAGAAAAGGTGACGGGACCAGGGGAGCTGTTTATCGTTTCTTCCCCCTCCGGTGGGGGCAAGACCACACTGATCCGCCGTGTGATTCAGCAGCTGGTGCAGGAAGGGCAAAGGGCGCACTTTTCTGTTTCCCACACCACGCGCAAGCCGCGGCCCGGTGAAGCCCACGGCGTGGATTACTACTTCGTCAGCCGTGAGGAGTTTTTGGCCATGGTGGACGCGGGTCAGTTCCTGGAGTTTGCCGAGGTCCACGGCAACCTTTACGGCACCTCTTGGGCGGAGGTGCAGGGCAAGAGGGAGGCGGGAATCCATGTGTTCCTGGATATTGACGTGCAGGGGGCGCGGCAGGTGCGGGGCAAGGTGCCGGACGCGGTCAAGATCTTCATTTTTCCGCCTTCCTACGCCGAGCTGAAAAGGCGGCTGCTTTCGCGCCGTCAAGACGACGAGGCCACCATTCGTCTTCGTATGCGAAATGCTCTCAATGAGATGCGCGAGTACGGGGAGTTCGACTATGTTATCATTAACGAGGAGCTGGAGGTGGCCTGTCGCGAGCTGGCCAGCATCGTCAGCGCTTCCCGCCTCCGCAGCAGCCGCATGCGCGCGCATGTGGAAACGATTCTGGATGACTACGCTCGTCATCTCAAGGAGGACACATGAGCCACGCCAATGAACCTGATAGCGTTTTCCGCCTGGTGCTGCTGGCGGCCAAGCGGTCTGAGCAACTGATGGAGGGGGCCAAGCCGCGCCTTTCCGACCACGGCTGCGCTAAACCAACCACTCTGGCCGTCAAGGAGGTGGAGGCAGGGTTGGTTCCCTGGCAGGTGCTCTCGCCTGAGGAGTACGAGAGGCTGCGAGAGGAGGAGCTGGCTCAGCGAGAAAGGGAGCGGGAGCAGGTTTATGTCCCTCCACCCCCGCCGCCTGTGTCTTTTGCCGAACCCGACGAAGAGGAGGAAGAGGAGGAGGAGCTGGAGGAGCTGCCCGACGAGGACGAGCTGCGCGAGCTGGAGGGTTTGGCCGACGAGGAGTTGCTCCCCGAGGAGGAGTGAGTGCGCGGCTGCGTGGTACTGGGCGTGGGTGGGGGCATTGCCGCCTACCGCGCTGCAGAGGTAGCTCGCGGCCTGGTCCACGCTGGCCTACGCGTTTTTCCCATTCTCACTCGGGCCGCGGCAGCCCTGGTAACGCCGCGCACCTTTGCGGTGCTTTGCGGCCAGCGAGCGCAGGTCTCCCTTTGGCGGGATCGGGAAAGCCCTGGTATTGACCACACTGAGCTGGCGCGCCAGGCGGACCTGTTGTTAGTGTGCCCGGCCACCGCGAACCTGTTAGCCAAGCTGGCCCACGGCATCGCCGACGATCCCCTCACCACCTACGCCTTGGCCCACCGGCGGGCGGTGGTGCTGGCACCGGCGATGAACACGTTTATGTGGAACCATCCGGCCACGCAGGAGGCTCTGCAGCAGCTAGTGGCTCGCGGTGCCACGGTGGTGCCACCAGCCTGGGGACTTTTGGCCGATGGCGAGGTCGGAGTGGGCAAGCTGGCGCCGGTGGAGGCGATTCTTGCGGCCTGTTGGCAGGTTTTGCCCCGCCGCGGCCCTCTGGCTGGTTTCAAGGTGCTGGTGACCGCTGGGCCCACGCGGGAGGCGGTGGATACGGTGCGTGTGCTCACTAACCGATCCTCGGGGCGGATGGGCTTGGCCCTGGCCAGGCAAGCTCAGGCTTTTGGTGCGGAGGTGCGTTTGCTGGCTGGGCCTGGGGTGCCGGTGCCGCCGGATTTGGTGAGCTACCCCTTCACCACCGCTGAGGAGCTGGCCGCGCTCCTGCGCCAGCATAGCCCTTGGGCACAGGTGCTGTTCCATGCGGCCGCGGTAGCTGACTTTCGGCCCGCTGCCTTTTACCCGGGAAAGCTGGACCGCCGCCAGGGGGGCCTTTCCTTAATTTTGGAGCCGGTTCCGGACTTGGCGGCGATGGTGGCGAGCCTCTCGCCCAAACCCTACTTGATTATTTTCGCCGCCGAACCGGCAGCTGAGCTTGAGGCCAAAGCCCTCGCCAAGCTCCACGAAAAAGGGGCCGATGCGGTGGTGGCCAACCCCATTGACGAGCCCGGACTGGGCATGGAAGAGGAGCGGAACCGCGCTGAGCTTTTTACTCGCCATGGCTTTCACCGCCGTTTCCCACCAGCTCCCAAGGAGGAGCTGGCGCGCGAGCTTCTGTTGACCCTTGCGGGGGAGATTCTGGCTGCCTCATGATTCGCCGGGACCTGCTCTGCTATCTGAGGGATTTGGGAGTGGATGAGGTGTGGCTGCCCGCCGCGGTGGAGCCCCAACCCGTGACCTGCGACCCGCTTTCTTGCTCCGATTTGCACAGCATGGCCGCGACATTGGCCACCTGCCAGCGCTGCCGTTTGGCCAAAGGGCGCACCCAGGTGGTTTTTGGGGTGGGTAACCCCAAAGCGCGGGTAATGTTTGTAGGTGAGGCGCCGGGGGCCGAAGAGGACCGGCAAGGGGAGCCGTTTGTTGGCCGCGCCGGCCAGCTCCTGAACGCCATGCTGCGCGCCTGCGGGTTTTCGCGAGAGGAGGTTTACATCGCCAACATTGTCAAGTGCCGACCCCCAGGCAACCGCGACCCTCAGGACGACGAGGCTGCCACATGTCTACCTTTTCTCTTGCGCCAGCTGGAACTGGTCAAGCCCGAAGTAGTGGTGCTGTTGGGCCGGGTGGCGGCCCGCCATCTCTTGGGCTTGACCGCGCCCATCTCCTCCTACCGCGGCCGGTGGCAGCAGTTTCGCGGCGTGGCCGTGCTCCCCACCTTTCACCCTGCCTACCTGCTGCGCAACCCCCAAGCCAAACGTGAGAGCTGGGAGGACCTGAAGCGGTTGGTGGAGAGGCTCTCGCAGCCGCCAGCCCTTGAGCCCGTGGTATAGTGAGAAGCTTCCGATGCGCTGGCCTTTTGCCTCGTCCTTGCTTTACCCGCTGACGGCCCTGCTGGTGGCCTTGGCCGTTATCCCAGTGGCGCTGGTGGGCTTTGGCTTTTTTTCCTCCAACAAGGAGCAGATTGCCACCTTGGAAAAGCAGTACCTGACGCGGCAAGCGGTGGGTTTCGCCCGCGAACTGGAGCTTTTCTTTCTCGATACGGTGGGGCGACTGGAGAGCCTCGGCCAGGCGCTACGTGCCAGTGTGGGCGAGGAGGTACAACCAGACGCGGTCCCCAACATCCTGGCCGAGGCGCTGCAAGCCAATCGCAGCTTGGTCATGCTGCGCTTGGTCGACCGCCAGGGCCGGGGCAGTTTCGTTCAGGGCCGGGCTTTGTCTTCCGGCGCCGAGCAGGTACTGAATCCGCTGCTCGTGAGGGGTTTCCAGGAGGCCCTGGCCGGAAGACCTGTGCGGGAAGAGATGGTGAGCTTGCCGGCAGAATCCCCAGTGATGGTGGTCTCCTTTCCGGTGCTCGGACCGCGAGGCGAGGTTCGAGCGGTGCTCCAGGGTGTTGTGTCACTGGAGGTGCTGGCTCAGCGGCTGGGGGAAGAGGCGGCACGTGGGGTGACGGTGGATGTGGTGGACCGCCGGGGCAGGGTGCTGTTTTCCTCTGAAGCCGAGCGCATCGGTCGCCAGGTTGACTCACACCCTCTAGTGGCGCAGTTTCTCCGCGCTCCGGGTGTGCGGCTAACCAAGACGTACCTGGATCCTTTCGGCGGGCAGCGGGAGGTCCTGGGTTCCCTATGTCCGGTGGGCGACCCTCCTTGGGCGGTGGTCACGGCTCGGGATGTAAGGGTGGCTTTTGCCAACCTGGAAGCCATGGCCAAGCGCACAGCGTTGCTGGCGCTGGGAGCTGGCCTACTGGCTACGCTGGCAGGTGTGGTGCTGGCGCGGCGCATCATTGACCCCTTGCGTGGCCTGGCGGCTTTATCCACTGCCATGGCTGCCGGTGATTTCAGCCGGCGCGTGCCCGTAACCTCGCGCAACGAGTTGGGGCAGCTGGCGGAAAACTTCAACACCATGGCGGAAGAAATTGGCCGCACCGTCCAGTCCCTGCGCGTGGCCTTGGCGCAGAACCGGGAGTTGTTGGTGGATGCCATCCGGGCTCTCTCCGCATCCATCGACGCCAAAAACCCTTACACCCGCGGCCATTCGGAGCGGGTGGCGCGTTACTCGGTGGCGATCGCCAAGCACCTGGGTCTCAACGGTGAAGAGCTGCGCAAGGTACAAATTGCTGCCCTGCTCCACGACGTAGGCAAGATCGGCATTGAGGACGCCATCTTGATCAAACCGGAGCAGCTGACCGAGGAGGAGTTTGCCAAAATGCGCTCCCATCCCCTGAAGGGAGCGGCAATCGTTTCCTCCATCAAGCTTCTCCGCGACATCATTCCCGGAATTCGTTGGCACCATGAGAACTGGGCGGGTGGCGGCTACCCTGACGGCCTGGTGGGTGAGGCCATCCCCCTGGTGGCCCGCATCATCGCCGCCGCCGACGTGTTCGATGCCATGACGACCACTCGGCCGTATCAGAAGGCTTTGTCAATGGATTTTGTCCTGAACCGCATGCGCGAGCTGGCGGGCACGCGCCTGGACCCGAAGGTGGTGGAGGCCTTTTTCTCCGCCCTGCGGGCCGGCGACTTGGTGCGGCAAGGCGAAGCGGAGGTAGCATGAAACGGGTATTGTTAGGGCTGTTGTTGGTTTTCCTATTGGTTGGTTGTGCCAGCAGTGGGGGTCCAGCCGGCAGCGAGTTGCCCGCCGGCATCGACCCTCAGGACCCTCTGGCGGCCACGGTGCTCTTGCGTGAGGGCGAAACCTTCCTGCGGGATGGGCGGGTGGAGCAGGCTCTTTCCCGCTTCCACACGGCGGCCAAACTCCAACCTGCTAACCCGGTGGTGCACAACTACCTGGGCCTTGCCTGGCTGGCGAAAAACGAGCCGGCCAAGGCCCTGGAGGCCTTTACCCGGGCCCTGAGCCTGGCCCCCAGCTACACCGACGCGCGCAACAACCGCGGCGTGGCGTACCGCAACCTTGGGCAGTCGGCCCAGGCGGAGACGGAGTTTTTGGCCGCGCTGCAGGACAACACCTACGCCAACCGCCCCGGGGTTTACTTCAACTTGGGCGCCTTGTACGCCAGCCAGGGGAAGTTGGAAGCAGCGGAGGAAAACCTGCGCAAGGCCGTCACCCTTACGGGGCCGGTGGAGGCCTACTTGCTGCTGGGTCAGGTGCAGGAGCGCTTGGGCAGGTTCACGGCGGCCCAGCAGACCTACCGGCGTGGCATGGAGCGGGCGCCGGAGCGATCCGATCTGCCCTTTCGCCTGGGCTTGCTCCTGTGGCAGGAAGGGAAGAAAGAGGAGGCGTTAGAGCTCTTCCACAAGGTCACGGAGTTGGCTCCCGACTCGCCCGAGGCAGCGGACGCCCGAAGCTACCTGACGCGCTGATGCCTTTTCAGTTCCTCCTCACCAACTTGCTGGTGGATGTGCCTGGGGCGCACGGAGCTATCTTCCTGGACCCCGAGGGGGAATTTGTGGAGTACGTGACCCGCCGGGCCACCCCGTACCAACTGAGAGTGGAAGGGGCGTATCACGGCTTGCTTTTGCGCCGAGCTGCGCAGTTGATGCATGGGGCTGACGGCGGCCAGGTGGAACAGCTGGTGGTGGTTGGCAGCCAGTTGAAAGTGCTTTCCCGCCGGCTTAAGGACGGCTACTACCTTGTGCTGATCATGGAGCCCAACGCCCCCACTGGGCTAGCCAGCCGGGCAGTGGAGGTGGTAGCCGCCGCTTTGAATCGAGAAATTCCCTGAGAGTGGGGGTTGGCGTGTCCGTTTGGCAGCGACTTAAAGGGTTGTGGGCCAGCGGTGAGTCGGGCACCGACGACCGCTGGCGCTGGTCACCGGAGCAGCTGGAGGAGGCCCTGATCTTGGCAGACGCCGGGCTGGAACTGGCCGAGGAACTTTCGGCCCAATTAGCCCGAGCACAAAGCAGGGGTTTGGTAGCTCCGGGGCAGGAACGGCAGTTTGTGGAGGAGCGGCTGGTGGCGCTTTTCCCGCCCCTGGCACTGCCGCCACCGGTTACGCCGCACGTGATTCTGCTGGTTGGCACCAACGGCTCGGGCAAAACCACCACCGCCGCCAAGCTGGCCGCCAGAATCAAAAAGGACGGCGGCAAGCCCATCTTGGCGGCCTGTGACACCTTCCGGGCAGCGGCAGTGGAACAACTCCAGCTTTGGGGGGAGCGCATCGGGGTGGAGGTGGTGGCGCAGCGACCGGGGGCCGATCCCGGGGCGGTGCTTTTCGATGCCCTACAGGCGGCGCGCTCTCGCGGCGCCAGCCACCTCGTTGCCGACACGGCGGGCCGACTTCACACCAAGCACAACCTCATGCACGAGCTGGCCAAGTTGGTGAAGGTGGCCAGGCGCGCGGTGCGTGGGGCACCGCATGAGGTGCTGCTGGTCATGGATGCCAGCACCGGACACAACGGCCTGGTACAGGCGCGCCAGTTCCGCCAACACGCGCCGGTGACCGCATTGGTGCTCACCAAGCTGGACGGTAGCGCCAAGGGCGGGGTGGTGCTGGCCGTGGCGCGGGAACTGGCCCTGCCGGTGCGGTGGGTAGGCCTGGGCGAGCGGGTAGAGGACCTGCACCCCTTCGACCCCCGTGAGTTCGTCCGGGCCTTGGTGGGAGAGCCCGCCCATGTCTGACTGGCGAGGCTGGATGCGGCGGGCTTTGGAGCTGGCGGAGAAGGGCCGCTACGGCACCAGTCCCAACCCCATGGTGGGCGCTGTGGTCTTGGACCCGGCAGGACAGGTGGTCGGGGAGGGGGCACACCTGCGCTGCGGCGGTCCCCATGCCGAGGTGGTGGCCTTGCAGGCGGCGGGGCCGGCGGCCGTTGGTGGCACCCTGGTGGTGAATTTGGAGCCCTGTGTGCACCACGGGCGCACGCCGCCCTGTGTGGACGCCGTTCTGACGGCGGGTGTGCGTCGGGTGGTTATAGGCACCCGCGACCCCAACCCACAGGTGAAAGGGAAAGGGGTGGAGGCGCTGCGTGAGGCGGGGGTGGAGGTGGTGGAGGGCGTGGAGGTGGAGGCCTGCGAGGAACTCAATCACCGCTTTTTCGCCTTCATGCGCACTGGCCGGCCTCACGTTTCGCTGAAGATGGCCCTCACCCTGGACGGCAAGATTGCCGCCGCCACCGGCCAGTCCCGCTGGATTACCTCCGAGGCATCGCGACGCGCGGGCTACGCGCTGCGCGAGGAAATGGATGCGGTGTTGGTGGGCGTGGGCACGGTGCTGGCTGACGATCCCCGCCTGTGCCGCCATTTAGGTCTCAACCCCAACCCGGCGGTGCTGCGAGTGGTTTTGGATTCGCGCTTGCGCACCCCACCCACGGCTGCTCTGTTACGCGACCGCCCGGAGACGGTGGTTTTCTTTGGTCTCGCCGACGCGCCTTTGGCGCACAGGCGGGCATTGGAAGAGCGGGGAGCGCGGGTACTGGAGGTGGCTGACGATGGGAACGGACGCGTCAACCTGCATGCGGTGCTACGGCATTTGGCGAGCCAAGGGGTGAGCTCCGTGTTGGTGGAAGGGGGCGGGGAAGTGCACTGGTCCTTTTTGCGCGAGGGTCTGGCTGGGCGCGTGTACGCCTTTTTAGCGCCCTTGGTCCTCGGGGGACGGCAGGCGGTGCCGGCAGTAGGGGGTTCAGGCTTTGCTTCGCCGCAGGAAGGCGTGCGCCTGCGCTTTTTGCGCGTGACCCCTTCCGATGGCGACTTGGCCTTGGTAGCCGAGGTGTCAGGTGTTTAGCGGGATCGTGCAGGCTATGGGTACCCTGTTGCAGCGGCTTCCCCGGGGCGTGGGGGCCCGGCTGCTGGTGGTGGGCAGTCTGCCGGGTCCGCCGGTGGAGGTGGGGGAGAGCGTGGCGGTCGCGGGCGCGTGTCTTACCGTTGAGGAAGGGGCGAGCGGGCGCCTGGCCTTCTTCTGCTCACAAGAAACCCTGCAGCGCACCACCCTTGGGCAGCTTCCCTTGGGTTCCAGGGTAAACCTGGAAAGGGCCCTGCGGCTGGGCGATCGCCTGGGAGGTCACTGGGTAGCCGGCCACGTGGATGCGCGCGTGCGGGTGCTGCGTCGCCGGCCGGAAGGCGAGGGGCTCGTTCTGCGGTTGGAGCTGCCGGAAGACCTGGCGCCCGAAGTGGCGGAAAAGGGTTCGGTGGCGGTGGACGGGGTTTCCCTGACGGTCACGGCGGTGGGAGCGGGTTGGTTTGAGGTGAGCTTGGTGCCTTTTACCCTGCAGGCCACCACCTTAGGTTTCCTGCGCGTGCGCAGCCTCGTCAACCTGGAAACCGATATCTTGGCCAAGTACGTTCGGCGGGTGGTGAAGGTGGGGGACGGCTGTGCACCGCATTGAACCCAGCTACCCCGACCTGCTGCCCGTGAGTCATCGGCTGGGAGGGGTGCCGTTGCCCGAGGTCGGCGTGGCCCTCGACCCGGTAACCATGCGCTTGCTGCGCCAACCCTTGCGCCCTGCTGCCGCCGGAGATGCCCATCCACCGCGGCGACCCCAGCGGGTGTTGGTGCATGCGGCGGTAGCGGCCAGCCGCCAGCGGGCTCTGGCCCGGCTTTTGGACGCGGGTTGCGGCGTGGTCCTGCTGCTGGATAGCCCTTTAAGTCCAGAGGACCTGCCAGAACCGCTGGACAGCCAGCAGGTGACGGTGCTCAACGTGTACCTCTCGCCCTTTTGGGGTCAGGTACCCTTCCTGCCTCTGGAGCCTTTTCGACGGGCGGGTTTTGCTGCGGGTAGCTTATTGGCCTTGGCGCCGGAGCTGCCGCTGCGGGCTGCCATGGAGCGAGCCGTTGGCGCAGCCAAAGAGGCGGGCGCGCAGTTTGTGGTTTTTGCGCCCCTGTTCCTTTCCGGGGAGGAGAAGCATCAGGCCTATGAGCGCGCCTCAGGCCCCGACGGCCACAGCCAGCTGGAAGACCTGCTGTTCCACACCGAGCCGGGCGAGGTGGCCAAGACCCTGGAGGTGCACGGCAGCCTCGTGGCACGCCGAGCGCAGCTGCGGGAGGGCTTGCTAGGGCTAGGCACCTCTGTGTGCCAGGCCTCCTGCTTTGCCGCTGCGTGCTCTTTGCTGCTTTGGGCGCGACGGATGGACCTGCTGGACGGCGTGGCCTCGCAGGGCTGGCGGCTGCGCCGAGCGGCCCAGGCGCTGTTGGTATCTGGCCGCGACCCCTGGCAGCTAATGGAGGAGGACAACTTGCGGTTGGTGCCGGGCTTCGACCCTTGGGTGGAGGCCCTGGCCCGAACCCTCTGGGCGCAGGAAGGGGAGCCTTTTTCCGGTTTATGGATGCGATGGGTGGAGCTCGCGGCGGAAGAAGGGTGACGCGGCCGGCCAGTGTTTATCTGCATCTGCCCTTTTGCGCCTCTACTTGCGCCTACTGCACCTTTACCACCAGCACCGATCGCACCCTTTTGCCCCGGTACATGGCAGCGTTGCGGCGGGAGGTGGAAGCAGTAGGCCGCTTGGCCGGGCGGCCCCTGCGCAGCCTCTACCTGGGCGGTGGCACCCCTTCGCTGGTGCCGGAAAAAGATCTCGCGGCCTTGTTTGCCGTGGTGGACCGCTTTTTCCCTCGCCTGCCTACCGCGGAGGTGACGCTGGAAGCCAACCCGGACGATGTCACACCGGCCAAGCTGCGGGTTTGGCGCCAGCTGGGGGTAAACCGTCTTTCTCTGGGTATACAAGCCTTCTCCGACCGTGTGCTCCGTCTCCTTTCTCGCCGCCACAATGCTGAGAAAGCCAGGCAGGCGCTGGCGGAAGCCTTGGACGCGGGATTTTTAGTTTCCTGCGACCTGATGCTCGCCCTGCCGGGCTTGCGCCGCCCCGAGTTGGAGGGGACGCTTTCCGAGCTGGTCCGCTTCCGCCCCCACCACGTATCGGTCTACCTCCTGGAAATGGACAAACCGCATCGGCTGGCGCAGCTTGCCACCAGGAATCCGTGCTTGTTTCCCTCGGAAGAAGCCGCCGCCCGCCAGTATCTTTTTGCCAGCCGCTTTCTCCGGCGCTCAGGCTTCCTGCACTACGAAGTATCCAACTTCGCCAGTCCCCCCCACTACGCCCGCCACAACCTGCGTTACTGGCTTGGGGGGGTGGTGTTGGCGTGTGGCGTGGCGGCAGCGGGTCAAGGGCGGCGCAGCCGCTGGGTAAATACCCCCAGCCTTGCCGCGTACCTGGAGGCGGTGGAAAAGGGGCTCAGCCCACGACAGGAGCACCGCCGGCTTGCGCCGCGTGTCGCCGAGGCGGAAAGGCTCATGCTCCGCCTGCGCCTGCGCTGGGGGGCCGAGGAAGGGCTGGTGGCCAGGGTGGCAAGCCATTTTCCCGCGTTCGCGCAGCGCCTGGAAGACTTTCTCCTCGCTGGGCTGGCCCGGCGGCATCGGGGGCGGGTGCGCCTTTCACCACGCGGGTGGCTCGTCTCCAACGAGCTGTTTGCCACCCTGGTGTAAACTGGCACCCGTGAGCTTGGTGCGAAAGGCCTTGCCCTGGCTATTGTGCCTGAGTAGCGCGGCGGGAGCCGCCGAGCTGCGCCTTTCGCCGCAGCTGTCGCCGGCGGAGCTCGCTACCCTGGCGGAGGCTTTGGCCGACGCCTTGGCCTTTCCCAACCTCACCACTGCCAAGCCTTCAGGCCTGGCTGGCTTCGAGGTGATGGTGGTTGCGGGGGGGGTGACGGTGGACGAGGACCAAGGTTGGTACGCCCATGCCTTCAGTGGCAGCACCACCCTTGGCTTTTTGCCAGCTCCCCGCGTGGTAGCGCGCAAGGGCTTGCCCCGGAAGCTCGATGTGGGCTTGGAGCTGGGCCAGTTTGCTGACCAGCGCTTTTGGGGTGGGGAGGTGCGCTTGTCCCTCTACTCGGGTGGCACCCTGACGCCGGCGCTGGCAGCGGTGGCCAGCTACGACCGCCTCGACCATCCGGTGGTGCACCTGCGCGTGGGTGAGGTCAAGCTCGTGGTTTCTAAGGGCTTCCTAGTGGCAGCGCCCTACCTGGGAGTGGGCTGGCGCCGGCAGGAAACGCAGGCTCGCTTCGGCGAACCGGTTGCCCGGTGGCGGGGTGTGGAGGGCGAACGAGGCGTTTTTTACGTCGGCGCGGTCGTGCATCCCATCCCTCTCCTGCGATTGGTGGCCGAGGTGCGCCAGGGCTTTCGCACAAGCTACTTCCTGGCGGTAGGGGTGGGCTTATGAGACGATGGGGCTCCATGTGCCTGCTGGCGGTGTTAGCTTGTGGGCCAAAGGAAACGCCGACCCAACGCGTCACGCGGTTGCGCTTGGCCCACGAGGTGCAGCCGACGGCCGTGCAGGTACGGCAGAGGGCGGAAGGTCCGCAGTTGGTGTTGGACTTCACCGTGGTGAACCGGGGCCGGGAGTCCCTGCCCGCCCTTACCGTGAAGGTGGTCATCGTGGACGCAAGCGGAAAGGATCGGGCCACTCACTTGGTGAGCCTGGATACTGGGCAGCTTCAGCCCGGCGTGGCCTCCTTGGTCACGGGTTTCATCAACGGCGAGGTGCTCAACCCTGGAGAGCAGGTACGGGTTGAGGTGGAAGGGCAGGTCCCGGGGGACCGGCGGGCCGCTTACCCCGAGTTTCGCCAGGCATTACCGTAGGCAGCAGCCCGAGCTGGCAGCCACCCCTCCTTGAAAGCACGCGTCACGGCGAGGGTGCCAAGGGGGGCCCGTGTTCTGCGCCGTCGCCCCATCTGCCCAACAGGTACGCGTTGCGAGCAACGCGTCGTGGATTGCGCCTGCGTTTTCCGGCTGGCGGTGACAGGGCAGCCAGGTCGGGTTGGCGGGCTAATTTACCGGTTCCACGGAGGTGAGCTGGAATCGCTCAGCGATGATGCGTTCCAACCGCGGGCGAATCACCAGGTCAAAGGTTTCTTCCTTACCTGGGAAAAGACGACACACCGCCGTACGGGCTGCTTCCACCAGCCGCAAGGCCTCGCACAGCTTGAGATTGCTGTCCTCCGCAAGGATCTGCGCCGTGAGGTCCACCAAGATGCGCATGTGCCGCACGCGTCGGTTTTCTTCCCGCAAGTCGTCTTCGTACGCCATCGCCCTGGCAAACCCTGCGGGCGCAGGGTGCATTCCCAAGCTATTCTAGCGCTGGGAGGGGATGTGGACCGTTACCTGAGCCTGGCAGCCACAGCGGCACAGATCGGCGGGGAGGTCCTGCGCAAGCACTTCCGTGGCCCACTGTGCGTGGACGAAAAGGCCGCCTTCGACTTCGTTTCTGTTGCCGACCGGGAAAGCGAGGAGGCGATTCGCCGCTTTCTGGCCGTTGCCAGCCCAGAATGCGGCTTTTTGGGGGAGGAGGGTGGGGCGGTTGGCTCGGCGGCCCGTGTTTGGGTGGTGGATCCCCTGGACGGCACCACCAACTTCGTGCATGGCTTTCCCCACTTTGCCGTGTCGGTAGCCCTCACGGAGGGAGGAGTGGTCTTGGTCGGGGCCATTTACGACCCCATGCGCGATGAGCTCTTCACCGCTCTTCGCGGGGGCGGGGCCTTTGGTAATGGGCGGAGGCTGCAGGTGAGCCAGCGGCAGGGCCTGGATGGCGCCTTCCTCACCACCGGTTTCCCTTACCGCATGGGAAAGGCGCTGCCCATTTATCTGGCGATTTTTTCCCAGGTGTTTCCCCGCGCCTGTGCCATCCGGCGCCCTGGGGCGGCCAGCCTGGACTTGGCCCATACTGCAAGCGGTATCTTCGATGCGTTTTTCGAGTTTTTCCTCTCGCCCTGGGATTTAGCCGCAGGCGTGTTGCTGGTGCGTGAGGCCGGGGGCCTGGCTACCAACTTGGATGGGGGCGAAGACGTTTTTGCCCACGGCAACGTGGTGGCCGGCTCACCGCTGGTCCAGCGAGAGCTCTTGGCGGTGGTGCAGCGGCATGCCAGCGAGGCCCAGCTGACTCGCCGCTAGCCCAGCGTTTTACCCCACGAAGGGATTTCCCCCCTGCCGCCCTTTCTTTTGGAGCGGCGCTTTTTTGACCCTAGCGTTTGGTGTACCTCGGGCCGGAAAGGCAGCGTTGCTGGTGGCAGGAGGTGTAGGATAAAGGTACAGGGAGTGTGAGGATGAGTCCGGGCTCCTCCAAGTCTCACCCTCGCTTGTTGCCGTTGGAAGAGCGGCTGCCTCTGCGCGGGCTTGATTTGGAGCGGCTCATCAATTTGGTTCGCATGGCCTTTGTGGCCACGCTGCTGGCCGTGGTTTCTCTGGCGGGTGCCGAGGGACGGGTGCTCGCGGAAATCAGTGGCCGAGGCACACTTCTCGGGCTTTTGCTGGGCCTGGGGTTGCTGCACCTGGCTTTGGCCTTCCTGCCGTGGGATCCTGCCTACCGTCGGCCCTTGGCCCTGTTGGACGTTTTTTTGGTCACCGCGGCCTTGCTTTGGTACGTATTCACGAATCGGCCGTTGGTCGCCACCAACTCCCAGGTGCTTTTTCTTGGCTACCCGCTGGCGTTGGTTTTGGCCAGCTTGCGGGGGGATCGGGCTCTTGCTCGGGAGGTGGCGGTGGGGGTACCGCTGGCCTATGGCGCGGTGGTCATGGCCGCGGTGGTGGCAGCCGACGCACCCTTCCTTCCCGCCGACGTGGTCTACGGCGCCTTTCGTTGGGACGTGCAGGCGCTGCGGCTGGTGCTGCTTTTGGCCTGCGGCGCGGCGGTGACGGTGGCCTCCAAGCTGGCGGAGGAGGAACGCAGCTTGTCTCGCATCGATCCCCTCACCGGCGTGTTCAACCGCCGCTTTCTGGAGGAATACCTCACGATGATGGTGGCCCGTACGCGTCGTGCGCGCCAGCCCCTTTCCCTGCTCATGGTGGACTTGAACGGCTTCAAGCAGCTCAATGATCGGAAAGGTCACGCTGCCGGGGACGAGGTTCTGCGCGAAGTAGCCCTTTCCTTGGCGGGAGCGGTGCGCGAGGAAAACGTGGTAGCCCGTTACGGTGGGGACGAGTTCGTCGTCGTGCTGCCCAACACCCCGGGGGAGGCGGCACGACACGTGGCGAGCGAGCTGGCTGGCCTGTTCAGCGGGGAGATCACCGTATCCATCGGCGTGGCCTGTCTGGGGCCGCGTGCTGGCAACAAGAAGGAGCTGCTCGCGAAAGCGGACGAAGCTCTTTACCGCGCCAAGCAGGTGGGCGGCGGGGTGGCCATGGCCTCTTGAAAAGGCGGGGCTGGGCGGGGACAATGTCTGCCCATGCGGCGTGTGGAACGCCACCTTTTGGGTTGGGCGTTTATCGCCTTGGGGCTCGTGGGTTCGCTTTTGCCCATCGTGCAGGGATGGCTCTTTTTTGCTGCGGGAGCGCTGCTGCTCGCTCCTGACATCCCGCTGTTCGCGCGCTTTTTCTGTTGGATTGAAAAACGCTTCCCGCGCCTGTCTAAGCCCTTGGCACGAATCCGGCGAAGGCTAAATCAGGACAAGCCGCCTTGTAGTCCCTAGGTTAAAGGTCGGGCGCACCGTGCCCGCTCGCGCGCAGAAGCACCTCCACCTTTTCTCTCAGCGGCCAAAGCACGAGCATCCCCACCAGAGCCAGGCCGTTGAAGTACCAGAACCAGTCCCCTCGCCCGGTGACAAAGAAAAGCACCAGGCCTAAAATCGCCACCAGCTCCAGGCGGGCAAAGGCAACAATGTGGGCGGCGCGGTGCGCAGCCAAAAGCCGTTCTGTTTGGCCGTGCGCCGCGTAGGCTAGTCGGGGTCCGGCCAACATGGCGCGGTAAATGGGCATGATGGTCAGCACGTTGAGCAGCGTCAAGGCACCAAAAATCCAAAGGAGGGGATGGGCTTGCATGACCACGGGAGCCTCGGGCGGAGGTACGAGCAGCACTAAAACACCGTAAGCCACGATGCTGGCCAGAAAGGCCCCAGCGAGCAGGTGAAGCATGCGGGTGTGCGCGGTTATCAGCTCATCCATGGTTGGCCTCCTGGCCTAAGGCTAGCCGAGGGGCAGGTCTCGGTCAAGCTGTGCTGCGGCTCGGCCCGTGGGCAGCGAAAAGGCGGTTGGCGGGCAAGGGATAATAGGGGCGACGGAGGGGTGGCCGAGCGGCTGAAGGCAGCGGTCTTGAAAACCGCCATCCCGCAAGGGATCAAGGGTTCGAATCCCTTCCCCTCCGCCAGGCCTTGCCAACTTCGGCGCAGCTACCCAAACTTTTGCCGTGAAGCTCCTGGTGCTCCTTCCAGCCCTTGGGCTTTTGGCCTGGTGGCTGATAGACCGCCTGCGAGCTCGTCCCTGGTCTTGTGGGCACCTGCGGGCGGGCGTGGGTCTGCTGGTAGGGGTCTACCTGGTGGCGGCTGCCAGCCTGTTTGGGTGGTGCGGATGGAGTTGCCGGTTTTCGGCTGGCACTACCTGGTGGGTTACGTGCTTCTGGCGGCAGCGGCTTGGAACCTATACCTGGAGCCCCCCAGGTGCGGGCGCTCTTTCGCTCCCGCCGGCATGCGCTCCAGGCGCGTCCCCTTCGGCGGCTCGCACCGCGGGCCCTGTGGTTGGCCGGCGCGCTCCTAGTGCTCGCCGCCCCCGTGCTCTGGCGGTGGGGCAGGGGTGGCCTATCGTCTGCTGCCGGCTTCGGGCCTGTGGGTGGGGAAGGCGTGGGTGCCGAGCAAGGGGCGCACGTCCCCCCGGGGGCCCACCAGGGGGGTGGCGACCTCGAGGCCCGGGAGGCCATCGCCTACCTCCTGCGCCCGTCCGCCGCTTCGCCCATGGGTTTGGTGCGACGAGGGTTGTTTTTCGGGCCAAAAGTCTCTAGCGTGCGGATGGTGGACGCCAGGCAGCTGGTCTCGTTACCCGCGCCCTCCTGGTTCGCGGGACGCCCGTTGGCTGAAAGCCTGCGCTGGTTGGCGGAGGGGGGTGAGGGAGGGTGTGGTCCCTCCTCGCTTATGGAACTTGGCACCTTGCTGGCGGCGGGGGCTGGCGTGAGCGAGGTGCGGTCGGCCTTGGGGGAAACGCTCTACCTTCGCGCGGCGCCTTCAGCCGGAGCTCTCTATCCGGGGGAGCTCTACGTGGTGACCGTGGGGGTAGGGGCGCTGCCAGCAGGCGTTTACGCCTATGTTCCCCGGCATCACGCCCTTTCGCTTTTGCCTCGACCCCTCGACCCCAGCCTTTGGCAGCGCAGCTTGGGTGGGGCTGGACGGCAGCTGGCAAGCGGCCTCGTGCTTTCGGCAGTTTTTCAGCGCACGGTGTGGAAGTATGGTTCCCGTTCCTACCGGTACGTGGTGTTGGACGGCGGCCACATGGCCGCCAACCTGCTCTTGGCCGGGGCCTCGCTGGGTGTTCCCGTGGCCTGCCGGCTCCTCTTCGCCGACGAGGGGGCGGAAAAGCTGGTGGGGGCGGAACCCCAGGAGGAGGGCGTATTGGCTCTATTTGAGCTGGGAAGGCCCGTGCGCTCGTCCCAGGCGTTCCCGGCCTTCGCCGAGCCTGAGGTGGGCCGATCCTGGGAGGGCCAGGAGCTCACCCGGCTTTCCCACGCCCTCACCCGGTGGCGTTGGCAAGGGGGCGAGCCGCGCGGTTGGCTAGCTCCTTCCGTGTCCCTGCCGCTGGCAAGTCCTTGGTCCGCCGAACCCACCCTCGCGCTGATCGCGCGGCGCCGCTCCTTCCGGCGCTTTTCCTCCTCACCGCTGCCGGCAGGTACGGTCGAGCGCATGGCGGGTTCGGCGCAGGTCCTGCTGTCGCTGGTGCCGGGCGGCGAAGGCGTGGGTATGAGGGCGGTGGTGGTGCGGCAGCAGGCCGCCGAGCCGGGGGTGTACCGCTGGCAGCCTGATGAGAGCCGGCTGCGGTTGGTGACGCTGGGCCACTTCGCCCGCCAGCTCTACCGCGCTGGGCTTTCCCAGGACCTGTTGGCACGAGCAGCAGCCGAGGTGGTGTTCACCTTGGATGAGGGGACACTGGCCCGCTGGGGACGGCGCGGGCTGCGGCTGGGCCTTTTTGCCGCTGGTATGGCGGGAGAGCTCGTGTATCTGGCGGCAGAAGAGGTAGGCTTGGGTGCCTGCGGCGTGGGCGCGTTCGTGGACGAGGAGCTGGGCCAGCTGCTGCAGCTTCCAGCAGGAGAGGTGCCGGTGTACCTCGTGGCCTTGGGACGAAAGGGAGGCGAACCGTGAGACCAACCTGGCTTTTTGGGTTTGTGGCCAGTTGGGCCCTGGCGCAAGGGGGCATGGGCATCCCCTCGGAGGGGGAGCTGCGGGGCCAGCGCGATGCGGTGGGGTTTGCTACCAACCCTGAAGCGATGGCGGCGGTGTGGCAGCTGGCGGAGGCCCCACCACCCCCGGAGCGCTTGGCTCCCATCCCTGCCGAAGGGATCGTGGGCGTGGTGTGCCCGCACGACGACTACATCTACGCCGGCCGGATGTACCGTCTGCTGCTGCCTTTGGTAGCTGCCCGGCAGGTGGTGGTGGTTGCGGTCGTGCACCGTTGGCAGGCCCTGGGGATCACCGACCGCGTGGTTTTCGACCCCTTCAAGGCTTGGCGCACGCCCGATGGCCCAGTAGCCGTTTCTTCCCTGCGCGGGGCCCTGTTGGCGAGGCTTCCGCCTTCGGCGGTGCTGGTTTCCCGGGAAGCGTCAGAGGCTGAGCACTCGGCGGAAGCAGTAGTCTACTGGCTTAGGCACCGCGACAAACAAGTGGAAATCTTACCCATTTTGGTGCCGGGTATGAGCTTCGCCCGCCTGACGCAGCTGGCCACCCAGGTGGGCCAGGCTCTGCGCGCAGTTATGGCCAAACGCCGCTGGCAGGCGGGCAAGGATGTGGCTGTGGTGATTTCCGCCGACGCGGTCCACTACGGCCCCGACTTTAACCACACCCCCTTTGGCGAAGGTGGGGTGGATGCCTACCTGAGTGCCTGCCAGCGGGACAAGGAGCTTCTGGCTGGACCCCTTTCCGGCGAGGTGAGTGAGGAAAAGCTTTGGCAGGCCTTCACCACTTGGGTGGACCCGGATCAGCCAGGCACCTACCGGCTCACCTGGTGCGGCCGATTTTCTATTCCTTTCGGCTACTTGCTGGCCCGAGCCGCCTTTGGGCCGATCACAGCTCAGGCGGTGGCCTACGCCACCTCCGTCGGTTGGCCAGAGCTGCCAGCGGGGAAGTGGGGCCTGGGACGGACGGCTCCCGCTAACCTGTACCACTTCGTGGGCTACCCGGGGGTGGTGCTCACGCAAGGAAAACCCTTGCGCTTCCTCGGTCCCCCGGAACGGCAAACTGGGCCTTAAGGAGAGGGCTCCGACCTGAGGGCCGCCACCAGCTCCTGCGGCTGCCCACAGGGAATCGCCAGCTGCCTTTTTCCTTTGGGGGTCGCCAGCTCCAGCCACACCTCGGAGGCGGCGAACCAACGCCGCCAGCGGCGGGCGGGGCGTACCCAGCTATCCACCACGGCGGCTTTGGGAAAGCTCCAAGCCAGCTCCCAACAGCCCGCGTGCACGCCGTACCGGCTCACCAGGGTTTGGAAACGTGCCAGGCGCCAAAGGCAAAACAGGCCCAAAGCGGCCAGGGTGAGGAGCAGGCCTGCGAGCCAAAAGGCTCCAGCAACCTTGGCAGCCGCAAGCCACCAGCCGGCCACAGCCAAAACCGCCGTAGCCGTCGCCAGCCCCAGGCGCAAGGCCGCCCGCATGGGTAGCTCCTCGCAGAAGAGGGGAACCTCCGCGCGCGCTCGCACGAATTCCAGTTTAACCCACGCGCGAGTCGAAAGGGCCAGGCAGCCGCTACACTTTCGGCATGGTGGAGAACGTGCTTCCGGCCTTCCTGGTTCTGGCCTGCGGCGCTCTAGCGCGTCAGCTGGGCTTTTTCCCCGTCGCCAGCGCTGAGGGACTCAACCGGCTTACGGCCAACGTGGCCTTGCCCGCGCTGTTGGTCTTGACCATCGGTACCTCCCCTTTGGCCGCGGGTTTTTCCGCGCCCTTGGCTGTCCTGAGCTGCTTGGCGGTGCTAGCCGGGGCCCTGGGAGGCTTCTTGCTGGCTCGCCTTCTGCGTTTGCCGGCCGAGCAACAAGGGGTTTTTGCGCAGGCGGTGTTTCGTGGCAACTTGGCGTACATGGCCTTTCCCGTCATCCTGGCGCTTTTGGGCCAAGAAGGCCTGCGTCGGGCGGCGATGACAGCCGCGGTGCTCATCCCCGTGATGAACCTGCTGGCGGTGGTGGTGCTGCAGGGGGCACGCGGTCAGGGGGGTGGGTGGGGTCGGTTGGCTCGGAGCGTGTTCACCAACCCCTTGGTGCTGGCCGCCAATTTGGGTCTGGTGCTGTCCGGCCTTTCCTGGCAGCCTTGGCCCTTTCTCGCGCGCACGCTGAAGGTACTGGCTGATTTCGCGCTGCCCGCAGCCCTGTTAGCCTGTGGGGCCCAGCTGGAGGTTTCTCAGGTAGGCAAGGTTCGCTGGCCCCTGGTGGCCAGCAGCGTAGGGAAGCTCCTTCTGCTGCCAGCTTTGGGTCTTTTTCTCTTTCGCGCCTTTCACCTGCCCACCTTGGATGTGCAGGTAGGTGTGCTGCTTTTGGCCTCGCCCACGGCGGTGGCCTCGTACCCGGTGGCGGTGGAGCTGGGCGGCGACCACCGCCTGGCCGGGGCGGCGGTGCTGGCTACCACCCTTCTCGCCTTTCCGGCCTATGTGCTTTGGGCGCTGGAGTGTGGGGTGCGCTAGCTGGGCTGGCCGCCCGAGTAGCGAAGGGGTGAGCTATCCTCGAACAGGCGCTTCTGCGCTTCCCTCTCCTCTTTGAGGGCGGCTTCCAAGGTCAAGCGCGGGTCCACGCGGGCAAGGCGCTTGATGGCCGCATGGGCTTCCCAACAGCATCGCGCCAGCTCGTTCGCCCAAGCCACCGCCTCCTCCAAGTGTTTGCCTGCATGGACGCGCTTGTGGATCAGGCCCAGCCGGTAGGCGCCCTCCGCCTCCACCGGCTCACCTGAAAGCAGCATGGCCATGGCCGGTCCCAAACCGATGAGGCGCGGCAGGGCCCACGTGGCGCCGCCGTCGGGCACGAGCCCAAGGCGCACGTTGCTGGCCGCCATCTGGGTACCGGCGGCCGCCACCCTCAGGTCGCAGGCTAAGGCCAGGTCCAAAGCCGAACCCAGCACGAACCCATGCATGGCGGCCATGGTGATCTTGGGGCAGGTGGCGAGGAGCTTCACGCATTCCTGGAGCGCGTCTTCCGCTTTCGCGAAGATTGGTAAGCCATTCTCCCGCTTCACTTTTTCCAACAGCTCGAGGTCGGCGCCGGAAGAAAAGCCCGGCCCCTCACCGTAAAGCACGATCACGTGAATGTCCTTGCGCTGGGCCGCGTCGCGCAGCGAACCGGCAAGTTGCTCCAGCATTTCCGGTGTGAGGGCGTTGCGTTTTTCTGGGCGGTTGAAAGCCACCAACGCCAAGGCATTGTGGGTCTCCATGCGAATCAAATTGGGCATCGCGCATCCTCCCCGAACGTCAGCTCATGCTATCACGCCGTGGAGGGAGGCCCAGGCGAAGCTCGCTGGTACGTACCAGGTGAGCCAGACGGCTAACCCTGCCTGCACGGCGGTTTTGGCTCCGGGCCCGTATCGCGGGCGGATGCCCGCAGAGATCCACAGGGCCACCAGCCCGATGACGAACCCCAGAAGGAGGTAAGCGACCATCATCGGCTCGGACATATCCATGGTTACGTTGTGCTTGGCCAGGGCTTCCTGCCAGTTGGCCATGGTCGTTTGCGCGCTGACGCCCTCCGCCAGGTTGATGACAAGGCCGGCTATCAGTCCCCCCAGAAGCACCCTTCGCCAACTGAATTTTCCCATGCGTCCCCCTTTCTTTCCCACTCGCCATTGTAGAGCAGGTGGAGCCTGCCGGCGTGGCGGCTGGTGGGCTAGACTTTGCCTCATGGAGCCGGTGGAGCGCGCAGCGGAGCTTTTGCTTTCCTGTTCTCGGGTGGTGGTGTTTACCGGCTCGGGGGTCTCTGCGGAAAGCGGGCTGGCCACCTTCCGCGGGGTGGGAGGTCTTTGGGAGGGGCACCGAGTGGAGGAGGTGGCCACTCCCGAAGCCTTTGCCCGCGACCCGCTGTTCGTGTGGCGCTTCTACGACATGCGCCGGCAAAAGGCCAAGGCGGCACAGCCCAACCCCGCTCACCGCGCGACTGCCCAGCTTGAGGGACTTTTTCCCGCTTTGGCGGTAGTGACGCAAAACGTGGACGGCCTGCACCAGCGGGCCGGTTCCCGCCATGTGCTGGAGCTGCACGGTTCCCTTTGGCAAATCCGCTGCTGCCGTTGTGGGACCGAGCGCTGGGACGAGACCGCCCCGCTGCCCGCTTTGCCGCCGCGGTGTCACCGCTGCGATGGCCTGGAGCGCCCAGGGGTGGTGTGGTTCGGGGAACCCCTGCCTCAGGACGTTTGGGAGCAGGCGGAAGAGCTCTCTCGCCAGGCCGACGGCCTGTTGGTTGTGGGCACCTCAGGTGTGGTGTGGCCGGCGGCGGGGCTGGTGGAGCTTGCTGCTTATGCCGGTGCTGTGGTCGTAGAGGTCAACCCGGTTCCCTCCGCCTTGGCAGCTCTGGCACACGTTCAGCTGCCTATCGCGGCCGGCCAGGCGTTGCCGGCGCTGGTTCAGGCTTTGGAGGAACGGCGACGTGCGCGTGTTTGAGCTGGTTCGGGACGAGAGGCCACGGGAAAAGCTCCTGAGTCAAGGTCCGGGGGCCTGCTCCACCGCTGAGCTTTTGGCCATCCTGTTGCGCACGGGCACTCGCCAGCACAGCGTTCTGGAGTTGGCCCAGAGTTGGCTGCGCGAGGTGGGGGGCCTGGCGGGACTGGCGCGCTTGCCGGCGGCAGAGATTTTGGGCAAGAAGGGCGTGGGCAAGGCAAAAGCAGCAACGCTCTTGGCAGCCCTGGAGCTATCCCGCCGGCTTGCTCGGGAAGCGGGGCGAGCCGAACCGGTGCTGGATAGCCCCGAAGTGGTCTACCAGCTGCTGGCGCCTGCATGTCTTTCTGCTCGCACGGAGCTGTTCGGCATTCTCACGCTAGACGCGCGCCACCGCCTGCTTAAGGAGCATGTGCTCCATCGGGGGGTGAGGGATGGCGCGCAGGTGGAGCCGGCAGAAGTCTTTTACCGCGCCATTGCGGACAACGCCCACGCCATCATTCTTTGGCATTCGCACCCCTCTGGCGACCCCACGCCCAGCCAGGACGACCTGGCCCTCACCCGCACCCTGGTGGAGGCTGGAAAAATCCTGCGCATCGCCGTGCTGGATCACGTGATCGTGGCTGCTGGCGGCTTCGTGTCGCTGCGCCGGCAAGGATTTTTCAGCTGATCTTTTTCTTTTGGCATGGGCCTTTCGGGTGGGTGCTTATAATGCCCAGCCGGAGGCGAGACATGCGCGAGAGCTACGATCCGCAAGCCATCGAACCGCGCTGGCAAGAATACTGGGAGCAGCAAAGGGTTGCCCACGTGGACACTGCCAAGGACAAGGACCTCTACATGCTGAACATGTTCCCTTACCCCTCCGGGGACCTGCACGTGGGCCATGGTCGCAACTACATCTTGGGGGACTGCCTGTTTCGTTTTTCCCTGATGGACGGCCGACGGGTGCTCAATCCCATGGGCTGGGACGCCTTTGGCTTGCCCGCAGAAAACGCTGCCATCAAACGGGGTATTCATCCCCGCGAGTGGACCCTGGCCAACATAGCCAGGATGAAGCAGCAGTTCCGCCGCTGGGGCATCCTTTATGACTGGGACAAAGAAATCGCTTCCTGTGAGCCCGAGTACTACCGCTGGAACCAGTGGCTGTTTTTGAAAATGTGGGAGCGGGACCTGGCCTACCGTGGGAGTGCCCCGGTCAACTGGTGCCCCTCCTGCCGCACGGTTTTGGCCAACGAGCAGGTGGTAGGTGGGGGCTGCGAGCGGTGCGGCACGCCGGTGGTGCAGCGGGAGCTGGAGCAGTGGTTTTTGCGCATCACCGCCTACGCCGAGCGGTTGCTGCAAGGTTTGGATCGCTTGCCCCACTGGCCAGAAAAGGTCAAGACCATGCAGCGCAACTGGATAGGCCGGTCCGTGGGTTGCGATGTGCACTTCTCGGTGGAGGGGTTGGAGGAAAAGCTCACCATCTTCACCACGCGGGTGGATACCATTTTCGGCGCCACCTTTGTCGCCATTGCCCCGGAGCATCCGCTGGCCACCAAAGCCAAGGCCACAGCGCCGGACGCCGATTACGGGGATTTTGTCACCGGCTTGCGCAATCAGACACGCTTACAACGAGAGGCGGAAGGGGCGGAAAAGGAGGGCCGTTTCACCGGCCTTTACGCCATCAACCCCTTCAACGGTGAGCGCTTGCCCATCTGGGTGGCTAACTTCGTGCTGATGGATTACGGCACCGGCGCCATCATGTCCGTCCCCGCCCATGACGAACGGGACTTTGCATTCGCGCAGAAGTACAGGCTGCCGGTTCGCCTGGTGGTGCTGGGGCCGGGAATGGAGCCAGGCATGGAGCTGGCTGAGGCCTACACCGGTCCGGGCACGCTGGTCAATTCGGGCGCCTTCACGGGTTTACCCTCGCAGCAGGCCCAGCAGGCAATGGCCGAGTTTGCCCAGGAAAAGGGCTTCGGCCAGGCGCGGGTGCGCTACCGCTTGCGGGATTGGCTCATTTCCCGCCAGCGGTACTGGGGAACGCCCATTCCCGCTGTCTACTGCCAGGCCTGCGGCCTTCTGCCGGTGCCAGAAACCGAGCTGCCGGTTCTGCTGCCCACCGATGTGGCTTTTGCCGGGGTGGAGGGCAACCCATTGGAGAAAAGCCCCAGCTTTACCCGCACTCGCTGTCCGCGGTGCGGGGGGGAAGCCAGGAGGGAAACGGACACCATGGACACTTTCGTGGATTCCTCCTGGTATTACCTGCGCTTTATTAACCCCCATGTGCACGACCGCATGTTCGACAGCGAGCGGGTCAGGCGGTGGATGCCGGTGGATGTGTACATTGGCGGCATCGAGCACGCCATCTTGCACTTGATGTATGCCCGATTCATCTACAAGGTGCTCTATGACTTCGGCCTCGTGCCGAACGACGAGCCTTTTTCCTTGCTTTTTAACCAGGGCATGATCGTGGCCAAGTCCAGCATTTCCGGCAAGCTGGAGAAGATGTCCAAGTCCAAGGGCAACGTGGTGGCGCCGGACGAGCTGATTGCCCGCTACGGCGCCGATACTGAGCGGGTGTACACCTTGTTCATGGGTCCGCCGGAGAAAGAAGCCGAGTGGACGGAGGAGGGCGTAGCTGGTGCCCACCGTTTTCTCCAGCGTGTTTGGGCGCTGCAGGAGGTGGTCCTGCAGGCGGCCGAAGGCCAGGGGCAGGAGCAGGAAACGGCCAAGCTCACGGTAGCCATGCACCGCACCATCAAGCGCGTGCACGAGGACCTGGAGCGCTTCCATCCCAACACCGCCATTGCCGCCATGATGGAGCTGGCCAACGCCATTGCCGACGCGCGGGGCAAGGTTGCTCCGGCTGTGCTGCGGCAAGCCTATGAGGTGCTGCTCAAACTGTTGCACCCCATTGCCCCGCACATCACCGAAGAGCTTTGGCGCCTTTTGGGGAACGAGGACAGCATCCTGCGCGCCGGCTGGCCGCGGTACGACCAGGAGCTTTTGGCGCAGCAAAAGGTCACCCTGGCGGTGCAGGTCAATGGCAAGCTGCGCGCCACGTTGGAGGCAGACCCGGGTCTGCCGGCTGCGGAGGCGCAAGCGCTTGCCAGCAAGGCTGTGGCAAAGTGGGTAGACGGTAAGGAGATCGTAAAGGTCGTTCATGTGCCGGACAAGTTGGTTTCCTTTGTGGTGCGGGGCTAGCGTGGCTGCGCCCCTCCGGTGGCTGCTTTTGGCCAGCGCGGCTGGAGCTGCCTGCGGGTACCACCTGGTGGGCACGGGCAGCGGCAATCTGCCTCCGCACCTTTCCCGGCTGTACGTGGCGCCGCTGGTCAACCAAACGGGGCGGGCTGAGCTGGACCAGAGGCTCTCGGAGGAGCTTTCGCGCGAGTGGGTGGGGCGAGCGCGCTTTCGGCTGGTGGGTTCGGCTGAGGAAGCGGATGCGGTTCTTTCCGGTACCCTGGTGACGGCGGTGGTCACGCCGGTGGCTTACGACCCGCAGGGGCGTGCCACGCAGTACCAGCTGCTGGTGGTGGCAGATATGCAGCTGGTGGATCGCACCGGAGACCAGCCGCGGGAGCTTTGGCACGAGCCGCGCCTTTCCCGAACGGTCACCTACCAGGTGGACGCCTCAGCGGTGGATTACTTCGATCGCGAGTTGGAGGCCATCGAGCGCTTGGCGCGGGAGTTTGCCCGCGCGGTGGTGGTGAGCATTTTGGAAGGCTTTTAGCTGGCGCGCCGGGAGGGACTCGAACCCCCAACCGCCTGATCCGAAGTCAGGTGCTCTATCCGTTGAGCTACCGGCGCGCTTGTAGGTTTCCCCCTCACCACGGCTCCTCCCAAGGCAAAGGGGAAACCACCCGAGTGGTGGCTTGCTGTTGCAGCCTTCGCGCCCAGCCCTCCACATCCAGGCCCTGCTCCGCCTGCTGGCAAACCTTGGGGCTTGTGCGGGTGGCCGGGTGCAGCGGCTGGAGGAAGGAGCAGCAGTCCTGATGGGGCAAGATGGAGATGTCAAAAGTACCAGCTTTTTCCGCCAGATCGATGATTTCTTGCTTGTCCAGGCCAATGAGTGGCCGCAGAACGGGCATGTGGGCGGCCCGGTCGATGGCTGCCAGGTTGTCCAACGTTTGGGAGGAAACTTGCCCCAGCGACTCTCCGGTCGCCAGCGCGAGGCAGCGGTGACGGCGGGCAACGCGTTCTGCCACCCGCAGCATCATGCGCCGGTAAAGCACCACCCGCAACCGCTCGGGGGCGCTTGTCGCCACCTCCTGCTGAAACTCCCCGAAGGGCACCAGCGTCAACCTGGCACCACCTTGATAGCGAGCCAAAAGCCGCACCAGCTCCTCCACCTTGCGCACCGAAGCCTCGCTGGTGTAGGGGGCGGAGTGAAAGTGGATGAATTCTACCTTGGCGCCTCGCTTGAGGGTAAGCAGCGCCGCCACCGGCGAATCAATACCACCGGACAACAACACCAGGACCTTGCCTGCTGTACCTACGGGCAGCCCCCCGGGACCCACCACGTCCCCCAGCCCCACGTAAAGGCCGTCGCTTTGTACGTAGACTCGCACGGTGCTGGCCGGTTTTTGCAAATCCACCCGCTTGCCTGATTTTTCTTTGATGAAGGCTCCTAGCCGCACGTGCACCTCTTCCGAAGTGAGGGGAAAGGCCTTGGAGGAGCGCTTACAGCGCACGGCAAAGCTTTCGCCGCCGAGTAAGGTGGCAAGGTTTTGGCCAACAAAAGCTTCCAGCTCCTCGTAACTGTGGCCCACGTGGACGGCAGGTATGAGGGTCTTCAGGCCAAACACGGTGGCGAGCCGCTGGCGCACCGCCTGCCAGCTCACCTCCTGGGTAAAGCGGATAACCACGCGCGAGGGCACCGTCACCGAGGCAAGGGGCAGGCCCGCCAGCGCCCGTTTCACATTAGCCACCAGGGCTCGCTCAAAGTAGCCACGGTTGTGGCCCTTGAGGATGATCTCGTGGTAGGTGGCCAAAACCGTTCGAGCCCGCATCCTCCCTCCGCTGGCAAGGCTAACATGAAGTGCGCGTTCCTGGCGCGAGACGGGGAGGCGTTGGCAATGATCGAAATCCCTGAAAGCACGGGCGCAAGCCCGTGATGGGTCGCGGGTGTGCCCACCCGCTCGGGTTTGCTTCCCCACGCGGGCAATGTCACAGGTGTTCGGCCATTGCCAGGGACCGAAGGCCCCAACCACTCCCCGTGGCGCGGCCAAGAAGGGCCCTGGCAATCTGGTGTTTTCTAGCTTTGGCGACCAGTAGGTCTGCCGCCCTCGTGCTTGGGTCAGGACTCCCTGAGAGAAACAGGATCCAGACCAGCAGCAACGCATGGCCAAAACCAGCAGCCAGGCTCTTGACTTTTTTTCTTATCCTCCGGGTTACCACGCACCCCGCACCCGGGAGGGGGGACAAAGGTATTATGAGACGGGCCTTACTTGCCGCATTGTGTTTGTTTGCCGAAGGGGCATGGGCGCAGCTTTGCTCGCCCCTGCAGTTGCGCCCGGCCCCCCGGCCGGATGCCTTGCCTCCGCAGCAGGACCCTGGCCGGGAAGAGCTGTTTGCCTTGTCCTACGCTGGCGGTCGTTACTTTCGCCGTCACACCTTTTCGCCTGCCCCTGGGGCCAGCGATTTTCGCCAGCGGCATTATTTCGCCGAGGGCGCGCGTTTTCTCGAGCCGCAGTTTTCGGCCAAGTGAACGAAAACTGGAGGGTGGGTTAAGGCATTCCCTTGAACGGAATGCGCTCCCTGCGCGGGCTTTACTTTACCGCCTTCGAGCACCTGTATGTCTCCACCGATGGGCGGCAGTGGCAAAAGCTTTGGCCCTTCTCGCCGCACATAGGGTTTCCGGGGCAGTGGACAGGTGGGGCATGGGGTTGGGGCCGGTGGGAGTTTTTGGCGCGCGCGTTTGTGGGTGCACTACCCGGGGCCTGGGGAGGGGGAGGTGCTCTGCCGTGGTTGCCCCATGGGCGGGGAAACCCCGAGCCCAAAGGCGGCGGTTGTGGCTCAACACGGGGGAGAACTTGGAGCTTGAGGATCTGGTGGGGTTGGCGGATTGGGGAAACCTGAGCGAGGGTTTTCGCACCAACATGGGGATTCAGAACCTGTGGGCGGAGCGGGTGCTGGAGGTGGTGTTTCGCGACGCGAAGGGTCGGGAGCTGGGACGCCGGCAGGTGCGTTTGCGGGCTCTTGAGGGCCTGCGGTCCTTTCGGCCACTTTCGGCCTTTCGGCCGCAGGGGGTGGAGCTGGCCTCGGCGGTGGTGCGGTTGGTGGGGGCAAAGCCGCGTTTCCACCTACGCCTCACGGGGGGACAACCGCGCGGGCGACGGCAGCACCATCCGCGCCTTCAAGCTGCCCTGGTAAGGCACAGTGCGCTGAGGCGCGGGTTGCTGCCGGGGGGACGCATAAGCCGGCCGGTTTACTCCGGCGCCAGGAACGTGAGCTTCCAGCCGGGGGCGCCCAGCTCGATAACGTCGCCGGAGGCTAAGAGGCTTTCCACCATCCGTTGTCCGTTAACGAACACGCCGTTGTTGGAACCCAAATCGCGGATGGTGTAGCCGCGGGCGGAAAGAAAGATCTCCGCGTGCTGGCGGGAAACGGAAGCCTCGGCAATGCAAATGTCGTTGCGCGGGGAACGGCCAATGGTGGTCACCTGGGCCTTGAGCTGAAACTCCTGGCTCACCCCCTCGGGCGTTTGCACCACAAGGCGCGGCATGGCCAGAGCAATGGTGGCGCCCGATTCTTCCGCGGCCGGCTCGGGTGTGGCCATGGCCACGGTGCTTTCTGGGGGTGCCGCTTCCTGCGGGGGCGGGGGTGGTGGTGGCGCCGCCACGGGCGCTGCTGCCTTGGTTGGCCGCATAGCTCCTTCCAGCTCCGCTTCCTCCAGCACGGCGGCGAGAAAGCGTTCGCGCAGCGCCGCTGCCTCCGCGAGCTGCCCTTCCACCTCCGCCACCTCCCCTTCCGCTTGGGCCAAGAGCTCAGCAAACTGCGTGGATGTGTACTCGCCCAGGGCGTTGCGGAACTCCACCTCTTCCTTGGTGAGACGCGCCGCCTGCAGCTTCTTCTCCAGCTCGCTCACCACCGCCTTGAGCTGAGCGTACTCGCCCCTGGCCTTCTCCAGCAGGGGGCGAGCCTGCGCTTCCAAGGTGGCTAAGCGCCCTTCGTAATCCTTCCGCACCCGGCTGTAAACCTCAGGGGAGACCTGTTCGCGCATGGCCGCCATGCGTTCCAATCGCTCCTTTAAGGTCAATTGCTCCGCCTTGAGGTGCTTGAGCTCCTCGATGGGGGAGGTATCGATTGCCTCCAGTTCCTTGAGCATGCTGCCTCCTTTCTCCCGAAGGTCACGCATCCCACGCCTCGGGGTCGCGTTCGCATTTGCCGCATGCTAGCACCCCCGCGGGAGGGCTGCAAGGCGGGTGGTACACTCAGGGCGTAGAAGGTGCGGGAAAGGGGTAAGGCAATGCACCAGCTTCCCGACGACAGGCTTGCTCAAGCTTACGCCTTGGAGGACGTGGTGCAGGCGAGTGAGGCCACGGTTGTCTACCGTGGGCACGCTCGCGCCTCCGGCGATCCGGTAATTGCCAAGGTGCTGCGTTTGCGAGGCAGTGGCGTCGGCGAGGTGCATCGCCTGCGCTTTCTCAAGGCCGTGAGCGCCCTGATCAAACATGCTCCCGCGGGTGTTCCGCCATTGAAGGACGCCGCCTGGGGTCAGGAGGCGGCCGTTTTGCTTTTTGTCCCGGTTCCGGGCACTCGGCTGACGCAGCTGCCTGGGCTCAGCCCCCCCCAGGCGGCCCATATCTTGGCGCGGGCTGCTACCGCTCTCGAGACGTTGCACCAAGCCGGGGTGGCGCATGTGAATCTGGCGCCCGACAACGTCCTGGTGGTTTCGGCGGAAAAGGTATTTTTCACCGGCTTGGGTTGGGGGTTTGTCCGCCTGCCTACCAGCGGTGCAGCCTTTGCTGCCCCCGAGGTGCGCAAGGCGGTGGATTTGGCCGAACCTCAGCGGTGCGACATCTATTCCCTGGCCTTCCTCACCACCACCCTGTTCGAAGCTGATGTGGCCTATGGGGAGGAAGAGGCCCGGGTTCAGCTGCCGCCGAGCGTGCGCGAAAAGCTGCAGCAGGTAGCCGAGCTGGAGGAGGTGCTGGCTCGTTGCCTGCACCAAGACCCCTTCGAGCGGCCCTCGTCGGTGGCGGTGTTGGCGGAGGCCTTAGCCAACGCTGTGCCTGCGGGGGTTTGGGAAGAGGAGGGCACTGTTCGCCTGGCTGAGCCCGCACACCCACCAGTGCCTGCGCCCGAGCCGGAGGCCGCTACGGTGGTGAGCCTATCCACCTCGGCCCTAGCTCAGCCTGCGCTGGCTCCTGGCGAGGAGGCAAGCCCACAGACGGTTACACCGAAGCCTGCCCCGACGGCTGAGCCAGCTGTCAGCCCCGAGCCCCCACCGGAGGTCCCACCGGAGGCCCCGCCGGTCGTCCAGCCCGTCCAGGCCCCTACGGCTCCTGCCCCTGCCCCCCACCCCCGCAGACGCAGGTGGCTGTGGCCGGCGCTGGCTGGGCTGGCTCTTGTTTTGGCGGCAGGAGGCGTGCTGCTGTTGCGGCCAGGTGGGAAAGCGCCGGTGCCCACGCCCACACCTCTTCCGCCCACCCCCTCGCCTTCTCCCGTCCCTACTGCGGTTCCCCAGGTGTCGCCAGCGGCCGGGCTGCTGGATACGGCCCAAGGAGCGCTGCGGGAAGGTGACTGGGAGGCGGCACGCGAGGCGCTGGCGCACGTTTCTCAGGGCAGCCTCACGGCCGAGGAGCGAGAGCGGTTTCGCCAGCTGGAGCTCGAGGTCTTGGGAGCGCAACAGCAAGCTGGACTGGCGAGTTTGCGCGCTGCCTGGCGCTCGGGTGACGTGGCAGGGCTGCGTCGGGCTTTGGCCATGTTAGAAAAGGTCGAACCCGAAAGGCTTTCACCCGAGGACCGATCCCTGCTCAACCAGGCACGGGCGGTGCAACAGACGCTGCGTCGGCTGGCACAGGAGGAGAAGGCGCAAAGGTGGAAGGAGGTGTTGGAGGAGGGTCGCCAGTTGGAAAGCCTGCTTCCAGGTACGCGCGAGGCGTCGCGAGCACAGGAGCGGGCGGCGCAGGCTCTAGAGGCTCAGGCGCGAAGCTGGGAAGCTCAGGGACAGCTGGACCAGGCGCTGACCGTGCTTGAGACCCTTGAGCGCTATCTCCCGGCCCGTCCAGGACTAGCCGGTCAGCTGGAGCGGCTGCGGCACGCGCGGGCGCGGCAGGAAGAGCTGCGGGCGGTGTTGGAGCGGGCAGCGCGCTTGGGCAGGGAAGGTAAGCCCGAACAAGGCTTAGCCTTGGTTGCCGAGCTGCCGGCCGACCAGCGCGGGGAGGCGCACGTGCAGCGACTCAAGGAGCAGCTGTCGCTACAGCTCGCCCAGCTGGATGCGGGCGCACCGACGGTGGCCCCGCCCAGCGCCAACTTCAAGTGGGAGTACGCCAAGCGGCAGGTGGCGAAGATCGAAGTTAAGGCGAGCGACGACCACGGGCTGGCGCGGGTCACGCTGTTTTTCCGCAAGAAAGGGGACAAAAGCTTTCGCAGCGTTCCCATGACCAAGACCTCCAGCGGCACGTTTGGGGCCGAAATTGTGCCTGCGGTCCACGGCGACCAGGACCTGGAGTTTTACGTACTTGCCGAGGACCACTCCGGCCATCAGGGCCAATTGGGCAGCGAGCAGAGGCCCCTGGAGGCCAAGCGCAAGCGCGGGCTTTTTGGCTTTTGAGGTCTAGGGGACCAGCCTGGCAGGGGCGGGCTTTGCTGGTTGGATGGGAGCTCCGTTGATCTGAACCCGAACAGCCGCCTGTCTGCGCGAGCTGGGGCTGGACGCGGTACTCCGTCATTGGGAGCTCCCTAAAACCCCCCTCGTCATTGCGAGGCCTGGAAGAGGCCAAAGCAATCTCGTGGTTGGAGGCGGTGGTCGTTGGTGGATAGCCTATGGAGCTTCGGGGTTTTCCGGTCGCTTACGGAAGGGAAATACGCTTGACGGCCGGGGTGTTAGATTTTATTTTATGCCCTAGGGAAAGGGCGTTCACTTTCCACAGAAAGGGGGCTCAGATGCTCAGGGCTTTCAAGCTTTTGGTGGTGTTGGCTTGCGCCTCGCCTGTTTGGGCGCAGAGCTCGCGCGTGGAGCTGGTACCCACGCTGGGCTACAGCTGGGGTGGGAAGATCTTGGTTCAAGAGCGGGCCTTCCAGTTCAAGGATTTGGACGTGGACTTTTCGTCCTCCGGAAGCTACGGCCTGCGGCTGGATATCCCCTTGGGTCAGTTTTGGGCGCTGGAGCTGCTCGCCCACCGGCAGGAGACGCAGCTGAAGGACGACCAGGCCCTGTTCGGCGAGACGCCAGGTGGCTTTATCGAGCCGGGCAGCAAGCACATTTTGGACTTGCAGCTGACCACGGCCCAGCTGGGCGTGCTATGGTTCGCCAAGGGTGGACCCGCCCGGTGGCATTTGGGGGCGGCGGCGGGCATCAGCCACGTCAACTTCCTTTTGCCCATACCCTCCGACACGGTCATGTCCTATAGCTTGGCGGCAGGTGTGCAGCTGGAGCTCTCCGAGCATCTGGCGGTCCGCTTTGAGGGGCGCTACTTTGCCGCCAACACCGATGAAAACCTCAGCTCCACTTATGTCTTTGCGAATCCGGACTGTCAAGCTCCGTGTTCCTACACCTTCGCGTTTAAGGACTGGCTCAGGCAAACCTGGCTCACCACCGGTCTGGCCATTCGCTTTTAACGAACCGAAGCCCTCGGAGGCTGCCCGTGAAGCTGGAGGCGAGAGAGGTGGAGGGTGCGGAGCTGGTGGCCGTGGGCCAGGGGCTGGAGGGCGAGGTGCTGGCTGCTTTGGCTGAGCTGGTTACCTCGCTTGCCGGCCAAGGGCCGGTGCGCCTGCTGTTGGACCTTTCGCGTTGTCCCCACGTGAGCAGCGAGGCCTTGCGCTTTTTCTTGCAGACGGCGCGGCGTCTGGAAAGCCAAAGAGGTGCCTTCGCTTTGCTCTCGCCTACGCCCGAGGTGGCGCGCATGCTGGAGCTTTCCGGCGTTTCTCGGCTGGTGCGGGTGGCCGGCTCGCTGGCCGAGATGCTTCAGGCGGAAAGGCAGGCACGGCGTGTGGCGGCCTTAGCGGAGCGGGTAGCGGCGTTACTCGCCCGTGCCGAGGCGAGGGAGCGGGTTTAGCTATGGAACTCCAGCTCCACCAACCCGAAGCGCACGAGGTCGCCGCTGGCCAGGGGTTGCACCTGACCTGCGGTCAGGCGCACGCCGTTGACGAAGGTGCCGTTGCGCACGCCCACTTCCTCTCGCAGGTGCCAGACACCGTCCCTCAGGAAAAGGGTGGCGTGACGGCGGCTGGTGGTCTTTTGGCTGTCCAGGCTGGTCAAGTCCACGGTGGGAACCAGGCCGGTTACCGGGTCTTTGCGACCAATGCCGTTTTCACCTTCCGCGGTGAGGGGAAAGCGCGTGCCGGAGGGGCGGTGCAGCAGGTACGCCGGGCTCAAGGCGGCCGCTTGGGTGGTGGCTGGGGTGGGCTGGGGCGGAGCCTCCCAGGCCTTGGGCTGGGCCAAGCGCAGTCGGTGGGAAAGCTTGCGCAGCATGCGCACGGCAATTTCCGGGTCATGGCGGATCAGCTGGTCGAAGGTGGCGCGGTCGATGCGCAGCAGCAGGCAAGGTGTGAGGGTACGGGCGGAAGCGCTGCGCGGCAACTCCTCCAGCACCGCCATCTCGCCGAAAAAGTCCCCCTCGCGCAGGGTGACCAGGGGTTGGAGGGTACCACCCGCGTCGGCAAGGATTTCCACCTCCCCTTCCTGGATGATGTACATGCAGTCGCCGGGCTCGCCGGCGCGGAAAACGAACTCCCCAGCTCGCCGGTGCTCTACCAGCTCGGCCAGCTCAGGGGCCTGGTCTCCCTGGCTCATAGACGGAGCCTCCTTCTCGCGCTGCCACACCCTACGGGATGCTGGCAGTGTCGTCAAGGGGGAGGGTTTTAATGAGCTTCGCCCACCTGGTGCGGCTGCCGCCGCTCTTTGGCTCACCCGAGCGATGGATGTGCCCGCTGGCGCGCACCGTGTACCGGCTCTCCCGCCGCGCCGGGCATGACGAGGCCCTCACCCTGGTGGGCCGCTCGCAGTCGTTGGAACAGGCGCTCACCAAGCTGGCTAAGGCAGCACCCTTTTCTGAGCCGGTGCTGCTATTGGGCGAGTCAGGCACAGGCAAGGAGCTCTTGGCCAGGGCGCTGTACCTGCTTTCTCCCCGCCGTGGTGGGCCTTTCGTGGTGGTGAACTGCCCGCAGTTCCAGGATGGCAACCTGACCGTCAGCGAGCTGTTTGGCCACAAGAAGGGCAGCTTCACCGGGGCGGTGGCCGACCGTAAGGGAGCCTTTGAGCTGGCGGATGGCGGCGTAATTTTCCTCGACGAGGTGGCCGATTTGCACAGCAGTGCCCAGGTGCTGCTTTTGCGGGCGCTGGCGACGGGGGAGTTCCAGGCGCTGGGTGACTCGCGCACGCGCAAGGCCAACGTGCGCGTGGTGGCCGCCACCAACCAACCCTTGGAACGCTTGCGCTTGGGGGACCGTTTCCGCGAGGACCTGTACTTTCGCTTGCGCTTTTTCCGCATCGTGGTGCCGCCTCTGCGCGAGCGCGGCGAGGACTGGCGAGAGCTGGTGGAGTTTGTGCTTTTCTGCCTGGAGCGCCGCCACGGCGTGACCAAAACCCTCTCGCCCGAAGCTTGGGAGCTGCTGGCTCGCTATCCATGGCCGGGAAACGTGCGCGAGCTGTGCAGCGTGGTCACCATGGGCTACGCCATGGCGGAGGGCACGACCATTTTTCCGGCGCACTTTGCCGAGCTCTTGGGGGAGGAGCAGTCCTTGGGGCGGCGGAGGGAAGACGAGCTCCTGCGCGAACTCCTCGCTTGCGGGGACTTTTGGAAGCTGGTGCACGATGCTTTCCTCGATCGCGAGCTCAACCGCCTCCAGGTGCAGCACATCATCCGCGCCGGCTTGGCCAAAGCGGGCGGCTCCTACAAGCGCCTTTTGGCCCTTTTTGGCATGCCGCAGAGGGATTACCAGCGCTTCATGGATTTCTTGCGCCACCACCGGCTGAAACCCTCATGAGCATCCGCGCTCTAGCCTTTGACCTGTTCGGCACGCTGGTGGAGCTGGAGGATCCGCTTTTCCTGCGCCAGGCCCCTGAGACCCTGGGCGTAAGCCGCCGCCAGTGGCTCGCAGCGGTGCGGCAGGTGGGCTTGCGGCAAGCCTTCCCCTCAGCCGAGACCTTGGCCCAGGCCCTGGCCGCTGCCTGCGGCGCAAACCAACCCCTGGCCGTTGCCACCTTGGCCTCCGGGCTGGCGGCACAGCTGGCGGGCGCCAGACCGGTGAGCGGGGTGCGCGCCGCCCTGGGCTTTTTGCAGCGTCGCGGGTTCCCCTTGGCTTTGGTTTCCAACCTTTCCTCCGCTCACCTCGAGCTGGTGGATTCCCTGGGACTGCGCCCGCTCTTTTCGGTGGTGGTGGCCTCCTGCCAAACGGGCCTTACCAAACCCCAGGAGGCGGTCTTTCGCCTGCTGCACGAAGGGCTGGGCTTGCCGCCGGACGAGGTGTTGGTGGTTGGCGACTCCCCTGCGGCGGATGGGGCGGCGCGGCGCTTTGGTTTTCCCGTGCTGCTGGTGGGGAAGGACCTACCCACCGCCGCCTACGCGGGTTGGCTCTCCCTTGCCGGGGCGGAGCCGGCAAAAGCCTTGGTGCCTCCGGGAACCTCCTGGACCGCCAGCGACGGCCTTTGGCAGCTGGAAAGCTTTCGGCCTCTGGCTGACGAGCTCCAGGGTCGCTACAACCTGGTGGCGGTGGCGCGGGCCCGTAGCGGCGAGGGGGAGGCAAGCTGGTACCTCAAGCGCTTTTGGCATCCGGCCTCCGCTTACGTGGATGAGCTGGCGCGCCGCTTGGCGGCGTCGCTCCACCTGCCGGTGCCGGAGGCGGTGGTGGTGGCAGGGCCGGAGCCGGTGTTGGCCAGCCGTCAGGTACCGGGAGAACCCTTTTCCGGACCCATGGATGCGGAGCTGGCTTACGATTTGGGCGCGCACCTGGCCTTTGCCTACGCCTTTGCCAATGCGGATATCCGCCCGCGCAACGCCTTTGCCTTTCGCCAGGGCAACCGAAGCCGCTTGGCTCTCATTGACTTCGAACACTGCTTTTTAAATTTGGCCATTCCTCCCGAGAACCTGCCCCAGAGCCACGATGCCCGCGCCCTGTCGGCAGTGAGCTTGGCGGAAGCTCGCCGCCTTGCTACCCGACAGGTCATCACGCCTAAGACCATCCTGCGGGCGAGAAACGAGTTCTTTGCTTTTCCGGCCGCCCCTTCGCCGGTTCGCCAGGCTCTGGCTGAGGGTTTTGCCCAGTGCTGGCAGGCGATGGTGCAAAGGCGCGACGAGCTGTTGGCCCAGGTGAGTGAGCGCCTGGGGGTTCAGCCGTACCTCCCGGTAGGCACCTGGCGTTTTCGCCGGGTCTTGGCGGCCTTTGATGTGGAGGAGATGCGCCAGCGGCTGACCCAGAGCCTGGACCAGGTGCTGGCGTTCTTCCTCGCCGAGGGGTAATGAGTCGGGGCGGAGCTCCATGGATGGAGCCCGGACTCCATGCGGCCGGATCTCGTCAGAAACTAACCTAATGAAAATACGAAGCTTAGTTTTTAGCCCGCGGTTGGCACCGGTCTTGCTCAGAAAAAGGACGTGCGCGCACGAGCAACGTCCCGCAAGGGAGAAAGGAGGCAGAAATGGCAGAAACCGTAACGTTGACCCGAGGAGAGGTGAACGACCTGATTGCCGGCTTCGCCGCCAAGAACCCGGAGTACCGCAAGGCGCTGCTGGCCAAGCCGCGGGAGGTGGTGGGCGCGCAGTTGGGCGCCGCCATTCCCCCTTCCGTGCAGGTCAAGGTCATCGAGGAGAAACCCAACGAGTTTTACGTGGTCATCCCTCACGTGGCCAAGGAAGGCGAGGAGCTTTCCGATGCGGACTTGGAGCAGGTGGCCGGCGGGAAGAAGGACACCTACAAGTGCACGATCCAGGCTGGCCTGGGGATGGGCACGCGCATCGAGATCAACGCCTCGCTGTTCTAAAAAAACTGGTCCACGGCCGATCGGCGCGCAGGTCGGCCGTGGACATTTTCTCCCACCAGACCATGGCGCAGACGGCTTTCCTTTGCGAGTTGTTGGCCACAAGCCACGGGAAAGGTGAGGCGCACTGGGCCATAGCCCAAACCATCGCGGCGCGCTGGGCGCAGGCGGTGGCGGGTGGCGACGAGAAGCTTTTCCGCCGTCGGTTGAACTGGGATGGTTGGCCCCAAGGCCACGAGCTGCTGGCCAGGCTGGCGAGGGGTTGGGCGGCTGGCGAGCAAGACCGTGGAAGCGAGCTGGTGCAGCAGCTCCTTCCGCCAGGTACAAGCCCTGCGCAAGCGGCCGAGCGGTTAGCCCACTGGGCTGCGAGGGAGCTGCGCCGCCGTTGGCCGAAAGACTGGTGGCAAAACCTGAGTGGCGATTTTCGGCGTGCGTGCCAGAGGCAATTGGAAACGCTGCTGCGACAGGCGGGAGGGGCGGGGCTGCCTGTGGATGAGCTGCTGCAGCGGCGTCCCATCGTCGGTCGCTGGCTGGGCCAAAGGGCCTGGGAGTGGGTGTGCCAGGCCCAGCGGCTCGCACGGCGCTTTGCCCGCGACCGCAGGGCTTTGGCGGCGGCCTTTTCCTGGCCCAGGGCTTATCAAAGACCCGCCGCCCTGCTTTGGGGCCTTTCCGACCGTCACCGGGGGGAAGCGGTGGTGGCCCTGTCTTTCCCCGACCAGCCCGCGGTTTTTTACAAGCCCCGTTCGCTGCAACCGGAAGCGGTGTTGTCCGGCTGGTTCGAGCTCTTTCGCCAGTTGGGTGTGCCCAGTGCTCCCCTGCCACCCATGGTGGTGCGCTCGGGTTACGGCTGGATGCTGGAAGTGCCCCGAGCTCACCTCCGCAACCGCCAGCAACTGGCCCGCTGGTTTTACTCCGCCGGCGCCTTAGCCGCGGTGGCCTGGGTTCTGGGCCTGCGCGATTTGCACTGGGAAAACGTGATAGCGGCCGAGGAAGGTCCTGTGGTGGTGGATGGGGAGTGCTGGGCCCAGCCCGTCAACCACCAAGACCTCGCCGGTGATAACCCCCTTTCCTCCGGCTTGCTGACCTTGCCCATTTCGGTCCACGGGCAGTGGCGGGAGGATGGGGCCCTGCTGGGTGGGGGGCAAGCTCGAGCCAAAAGCTTGCCCCTGTGGCAGGGCCAGCCGGCACCGGTGGCCCCCTTTGTGTCCGATGTTCTGGCAGGCTTTTCCGACAGCCTGGAGCGGCTAGCCCGTGCGGCAGGCCAACGCGGTTTTGCCAAGGCCTGCTGGCAGAGCATGCAGGGCTTGCGCGTGCGCTGGCTGGCGCGGCCCAGCGAAGCCTATGCTCAGCTGCTCACCTTTCTACTGAAAAGCCCCAAGGTTCGCGAAGGTTGGCACGCCAACCTGCTCACCGAGGCCGTGCTTCGGCCCATGGTAGCCACGTCGGTGCGGCGGCCTGCCCTTTGGCCCCAGGCACGGGAAGAGCAGCGCTCGCTGCTCGCGCTTTCCGTGCCGCGGTTGGTGGTGCGGGCGGCGCAAAAAACGGAAAGCTGGGCCCTCTCAGGTCGGCAAGCGATCTGGGCGCGCCTGACCAGCCTTACTCCTAGCCACATCGCCGACCTCGTCCAGCAGGTGAGGGCCGCCTTACCCCGCGCGGCTGGCCCGGGTGGCGAGGAGGTTTTCCAACAGCAGGCGCGGGAGGTGGCCTCACTGCTGGCAGCCAGTTCCCCTAACGGGTGCCCTTTCTTGGGCTCGGGCGCCGCTGGCCAGGCCCTTGCCTGGGCAGCTTGGGCGCGGGTGAGCAGCGAGGACCGGGCGCGGCGCCGCGCCCTCCAACTTTACCAGCGCGTGTTGGACGAGTTGCCTCCACGGGGACCGGTGGGTTTTTGCACCGGCTTGGGCGGCGTGGCTTACGCCTTGGCCGCCGGCTCGGCCTTGCTGCAGGAGCGGCAGCTGGCAGAACAGGCGTCCGCCCTGCTGGGCACCCTGGATAGGCTGGAGACGGCGCTTTGGGACGTGGAAGGCGGGCTTGCTGGTCTAATCCTAGGCAGTTGGGCTTTGCTGGAGCCGTTTCCCCAGCTCCGGGACCAGCTTTTGACCTGGGCGGAGGGGCTATGGCAGCTGTTGCCCCTGGCCGGGGAACGGGACCACGGCCCGGAGCGGCCAGAAGGCTTTGCCCACGGCTACTCGGGGGCGGCTGCTGCCTTGGGTCTTTTGGGCAAGGTCGGCCACTGCCCCAGGCTAGTGCGTCGAGCCTGGCAGCTCTTCTTGGCCGAGCCGGCGGGCAACGGGTGGGTATCCCGAGGACGCACTGCGACAGGTGTGACCGTGCCCCTGTCTGTGCAGGGTTGGTGCCACGGCGCTCCGGGGGCCTTGCTGGCGAGGCTGGCGGTTGGCTCGGCGCACGCGCCGGAGGAGGTTGCACGAGAGGAACGGCTGGCCCTGGAGATCAGCCTGCGCTTGCCCCTGGTGGGCCCCGCCTCCCTCTGCTGTGGTACCATCGCCCGTAGCGAAATCCTCCTGATTGGCGCGCAGCTGCAAGGGAGGGAGGTGCTGTGGCGGCAGGCGCGAGAACGCTGCAAGCAACTTTGCCGTTCCGGGAGCTGGCGCTCCCTTCCTTCGTCCGGGGGGCTGTTCGACGGCCTTCCGGGTTTCCTCTTTCATTTATGCCGGCAGCTGGCGCCGCAGCAGGTGGGCTCCGCGCTGTTTGGGGAGGTGGTATGGCAGGCGAGGTGAGGCTTTCCCTGTTGGAGAGCCCGGTGGATTCGGCTTTCCTTTCCATGACCTACCCGGCCTTCCGCCACCTTTTGCAGCTTGAGCCGGCGCCTAAGCTGGCCAACGAGGCCGGCAGCCTGCCGGTCCAGCCCGTAGCTGTGGCTGCCTTCCAGGACGAGCTGCCGGTGGGGCTGGCGTTGGTGGCTTTGCCCCTGGTGGAGGGGGAGGCGGCGGAGCTGTTGTCCGTGGACGTAGTTCCCGAGGCCAGGGGGCGGGGGGTGGGGACGGCGCTTGTGGCCGCGGGGGAAAAGGTAACGGCAGCGGCCGGTTTCCCCCTGTTGGCGGCCAGCTGGACGGAAGGCGCCAGTGGCACCGACTGGTGGGTGCGGACGCTTCAAGCGCGGGGCTGGCAGCCGCCAGAAAAGCGTACCCTTTCGCTGTTGTTTACCGCTGAAGAGGCCTTGAGCTTTCCCTGGTTGGACCGCTTTCCCCTGCGCGAGGGCTGCGAGATCGTGCCCCTTGCCCAGGTGACCGAAGAGGAATGGCAAGCCTTGCGCCGCTCGCAGGAGCTGGCGCCTTGGATTGCCCCTGACTTGGTGCCTTGGCGCTACATAAGCCAGGGATTCGAAGTGAAAACCAGCGTGGCGCTGCGCAGCCGCGAGGGCATTATGGGTTGGGTCATCAACCACCAGCTGAGCGAGCACTGGCTGCGCTTCACCTGCAGCTACATCCGCAAGGACTGGGGTCGTCGTGCGCGGATCTTGCCCCTGTTTTCTGCTTCCCTTCGACGCATGGTGGACGCAGGCTTTTCCCAAGCATCCTTTGTTGCCCCTGTGCGCCACCCCACCATGGTGCGCTTCGTCGAGGCGCACATGGCACCTTGGGTGCGGGTGGTGCGCTGGACCTGGGGCAGCAGCAAGGAGCTCCGGCGGCAGGAGGGGCTCGGGGTACAAGAACGAAAGGAGGAGCTATGCGAACACGAACGGTAGCCTTGCTGGCAATGGGTATGGCGTTGCAGCTGGGGGCGCAGCAAGCCAGCTACCAGCCGGGCCGGCTTTCCAGCCGCCAGTTGGGCCTGGAGGAAGCGTTGCGTCTGACCCTGGCCCACGAGCCCACCTTGCGGCTGGCGGAAGAGGATGTGAAAGCCAAGGGCGGTCAAGCGCTGGAAGCGGCAGGAGCCTTTGACCTCACGCTTTTGGGCGACCTTTCCTATGAGTTCACGCAGAAGCCCCTGTCCGCAGCGCAAAAGCTGGAGCAGCAAAAAAAGCGGGACGAGCTACGCCGGGAAATTGCCCAAGCGGAAGCCAAGATTGCCCAGTATGACCAGATGATCCAGCAGCTGCTTCAAGCTCGCTCCGACCTGCAGGCGGGCTTGATCCCCGCCGGCCTCACCTTCCTCGACCCGCAGCTGCAAGCCCAATGGGAAGCGATTTTGGCCCTTTACCGCAACGCTGACCCGGCGCAGCAGGCGCAAATCCGCCAAGACATCATCAACTGGATCGAATCGCGCGTCGGGGAGCTGACGCTGGCCAAAAACGAAGAGCTGGCCACCGCCATTGGCGATCGGCAAGAGTTGCGCCAGCTGGGCCCCATTGCCGAGGTGGAGCAAACGCAGCGCGGCAGCTTCGATTTGCAGCTTTCCAAGCACTACCGCACCGGCCTGACGCTCACACCGTTCATCTCCCTTTCCGGAGAAAGTTACCGCTGGCAGGGGAAGCCCAAGAGCGACAAGTTCGGGGGCCCGGGACAGGAGGACACATACAACGCCCATATCGGCTTTAGCGTGGCCATCCCCCTGGGGAGGGGGCGGGGGGTGGAGGCGGCCGCCGCCGGAGAACAGGCCAGCCTCATCGATTGGGAAGCCAGCCGCCAGAGCTTGGGCTTTGTCGCTTCCCAGAGCATTCTGTCCACCGTCTTGGCCTACCTGGACTTGCGTCGGGCGCAGGAAACGGTGGGTGTGTACCAGCGCTCCGCCGAGCTGCAGGAGCGCCTGGCGGAGCTGGTGCGCGCCTTAGTGGAAGGCGACGAGATCCCGCGGGCCGAACTGGCACGCATGGACGCACGGCAGGCGGAGGTGCGTTCTCAGCTGGCGGCTGCCAAGGCGAGCGAGGCGCAGGCCCAGGCCAGCTTGGCCACCAGCTTGGGGGTGGAGGTGACGGACCTGGGCGGTTTTCCAGTGGCGGCCGACGCTTTCCCTGCCGTTCCCCCGGACGAGGAGCTGGCACGGTTGTCGGTGTCGCAGCTGTTGGACCTCGCCGTGCAGCGCCGCTTGGATTTGGCCTCCGCCCGCTCCCTGGAACGCTCCGGCAAGGTGCTTTGGCGGGCGGCGGTCATCAACCTGGCCGCGAAGCGGGACGTGGAGGTGAAGCTTTCCTACGCGGGGCTTTCCGACGCCGGCGGCAACATGGGCCACAACCTGGGTCGAGCGGTGTTTGGCAATTGGGCTGGACCCTCCGCCTCGGTGGCGTACTCCTGGGAAAAGCCTTGGGCCAACCTCACGCAAAAGGGTCAGCTGGAGCAGCGCGCCGCTGCTTGGGCCCAGCGGCAAATTGCGGCTGTGGACCTGGAACGGCGCATCAAGCTGGACGTGCTGCAGACCTTCGGCATCCTGCGGGAGCAGCTCGCCCAGTGGCAGGCAGCTCAGACCTCGGCGGCGGCAGCCCGGCAAGCCTTTGACAACGAGCTGGAGAAGTTCCGTTACGGCCGCTCCACCCTCATTGACACCATCCTCACCGAACAAAGGGCGGTGGAAGCGGACCTCACGCTCATTGCTGCTCAGGCAGCGGTGGCGCAAACGCTGGCCAAGCTGCGCTTTGATGCGGGGCTGTTGGTGGAGCAACAGGCGGATGGCAGCTTCCGGGTAGCTGGACCGTTGTTCCAGCTGCCGTCGCCCACGCGGTGAGGTGCACCATGGCACGCACGACTTTGCTTCTTTGCACCATGCTGGTGGCCGCGGCCGCCCTTGGCCAGCAGCCCCCCACCTACGAGCCTGCCCCGGCGCCGCGCCGGCCTCTTACGCTTAAGGAGGCAGTAGCGGTGGCATTGGCCCATGACGCGGCTGTGGCCCAGGCGCGGGCACTTAAGCTCTTCAACGCCGGCCTATGGCGCCAGCAACGAGGCGTTTTCGACGAGGTGGTCACCCTTTCTGCCTTCTTCGAGCGCGAAACCCTACCCATCCCCACCGGCGTGCGCAACAACGAGCTGGGCCGTCGGCGCCTTTTGCGCACCCTCGCCATCACCTTTGAAGGCTTGGCCAACGGCATCCAACAGCAGCTGGACAGCGGCATCTTTGGCCCGTTGCCCGAGTGCGTGGAAACCACGCTTACCGTGGGCGCCACGGTGACGGAAATCCACTGTCTACCCCCCTCCGTGTTCATCGACTTGGAAGCGCTGCTGCGCGGGTCGGAAGATGCAGGCTTGCCGGAAGCGGTGCAAGCGGTGCGCGACGTATGGCGGCGGCAGCTGGAAACCTTCCTCGCCACCTCGCGCTTTGTTGCCTTCGTGGGGCGACAGCTTTTGCGGCAACAGGGTGTGGCGCCCACCATCGAGGACCGGGATACCCTCTCGTACTCCCTGGGGCTTTCTCGCCTGTTCCGCAACGGCATGCTCCTGGAGCCGCAGGTGGAGTTTGCCGCCGTGCGCGACACCTGGCGCGGCAAGCCCCTCGACCCCTCCTTCGGCGGCAAGGGGGTGTTGGTGTCCTACCGTTCCCAATTTGGCTTCACCCTGGACGTGCCGGTGGGGCGCGGGGGCGGCTTGGTTTCCGCTCAGGCGGGCGAGCGGGCGGCTGCCAAACAGGCGGACGCGGCCGTCTTTCAGGAGGCAGCGGCTCTGCAATCAGCAGCTTTGCGCACCACGTTAGCCTACTACAACACCGCGGCAGCCAAAGAGCGCGCGGCTCTTTTGGCGCAGGCAGTGCAGCGGGAAGAGCACCTGTTGGAAGTGGCCAAAGGTCTGGTGGAAGGGGACGAGCTGGCACCGGCCGAGCTGGTCCTCCTTTCCGCTCGGCTGGCCCAAGCCCGCAGCCAGCTGGCTCAGGCACAGCAGGGGTACCTCCAGGCCCAGAGGGAGCTGGCTTTGCACATGGGCCTTGCGGCCAATGCCTTGGATGAGCTCCCCGAGGTGGCTGAGGAGCTGCCCTCGGCCCTTGCCCAGGAGGCCTTGTCAACGCGCCTGGCGGAGGTGGAGCAGGACCAAGGCTGGTTGCGGCGGCCCGAACCGCGGGCAGCGCAGCTGGCCAAGGAGGCGGCAGCCACGCTGGCGGCGGGTGCCAGGGCTGACCTGCGGCGCGATGTGCGCCTGGTTTTCACCGCCTTTTACAACGGCTTGCACGAAAGCCCCAAGACCATAAGTGTGAGCCGCTTCTGGCCCGATGCCAGCAAGGCTTGGGGGGAAGGGTTTGCTGGCCCGAGCGTGGCGGTGAGCCTGCAGTTTGCCTTGCCCTTTGCCAATAGCTTCGCTCGCGGCCGGCTGGCCACCAGCTTAGCCTTGGAGTCGCAGGCGGCGGTGCGTTTGGCCGACCTGCGGCGGACCATAGGCTTGCGTGCGCGCGAGGCCTGGCGGCGAGCGGAGGAGCGGCAGCGGGAGCTGGCTGCCCGGTTGGCGGGGGTGGCAGCAGCTGAGAGCAGCTTGCAGGCAGCCCAGGAGCTTTTCCGCGCGGGCGAGCTTTCGGTGGTGGACCTGATCGTCACCGAGGAGGCCTTGATCACCGCGCAGCTGGCCCTGGTGGACGCAAGGCTTTCCCTGGCTACGGCTGCGGCGCAGCTGGACTTTGAGTTGGGTCGGCTGCTGCCCGTGCGGGTGGTCGGCACCTCGGTGGTGGTGGGGGAGGGGTAAACGCCATGGCCGCTTCCCACCTTTTCCGCAAAAAGGCCCTGGAGCGCCTTTCTTCCCCTGAGCGGCTGGACGAGCTCATGCAGGTCACCTCCCCTGTGGGTTGGTTGGCCCTGGGGGGGTTGGGATTTGGCATCCTGGCGGCCATCCTCTGGGGGGTGCTGGGCAGCATTGCGGTGAAGGTGGAGGGCAAAGGCATCCTCATGCGTGGCGGGAGCGTGGCGGAGGTGAACGCCACCCTGGGTGGACACGTGGTGGCGGTAAAGGTAGAACCGGGGCAGGTGGTGGAGCCAGGGGACGTGCTCCTAACCTTGGAGCAGCCGGAGCTGCGGGTGCGCTACGAAAACACCAGGGAGGAGCTGGCGGCCATGAGCGGCCACGGTGCCGAGCAAGCCGCCGCCCAACAGCAGCTCTTGGCCCGCTACCAAACACGCGCGGCGGAGCTGCGGCGCAAGCTGGAAAACCAGCGCAAGCTGGTGGAACGAGGCCTATTGACCAGCTCGCAGCTTTTGCAAACCCAAGCGGAACTGACCGCCACGGAAGAGAGCATGGCCAACTTGCGGGCCACCTCCGCTGGCACTAGCGTGCAAATCGAGCAGGTGCGAGCCCGGCTGAAGGAGTTGGAGGCCCAGCTGGCAGGTCTGGTGGTCAAAAGCCCCTACCGTGGGCGGGTGCTGGAGGTGATGGCCAACGTGGGGGATCTGGTGCGACCGGGAGACCGGCTGGTGACGCTGGAGGATCCCAACCAGCCGCTGAAGGCGGTGCTTTTCATTCCTGCCGCCGAGGGGAAGAAGATCCTGCCGGGGATGACCGCCAACGTTTCCCCTTCCACGGTGAAGCCCGAAGAGTTTGGCTACATCGTCGGGCGGGTGGAAGAGCTTTCCGAATTTCCCCTCACGCCTGAGGCGCTCAAGCGCATCCTGCGCAACGAGCAGCTGGCACAGGAGCTGGCGGGCCGAACCACGCCCATCCGCGTGACGGTGGAGCTCCTGCCCCAGGCGGAGGCGCCTTCCGGCTTTCGCTGGACTTCAGGTGAGGGGCCGCCCACCAAGGTTTTCCCCGGTACCCTGTGCCAGGGTTCGGTGATCGTGGCAAGCAAGAGGCCCATTGCCTACATCGTCCCCTTGGTGAAGAAAGCGGCAGGCATGGGTTAGGAGGGTTTTATGGCGGCAGTCCCGGAAGCGGAAGCCCCCCGGCCCTTGCCCCCTCCCCCCAACCGGCGGGTGAAGACCCCTACCGTGCTGCAAATGGAGGCGGTGGAGTGCGGGGCGGCAGCCCTGGCCATCATCTTGGGCTATCACGGGCGCATCGTGCCCTTGGAGGAGCTGCGGCTGGAGTGCGGAGTTTCCCGCGACGGCTCCAAAGCCTCCAACGTGCTGCGGGCGGCGCGCAAGTACGGCCTCACGGCCAAGGGCTTCAAGTACGAGAACATCGACAAGCTCTACGACCTTCCCCTGCCCGTGATCCTTTTCTGGAACATGAACCACTTTCTGGTGCTGGAGGGCTTCCGCAAGGGGAAGGTGTACCTCAACGATCCGGCTTCCGGGCCGCGGGTGGTGAGCCTGGAGGAGCTGGATGCTTCGTTCTCCGGTGTGGTGCTCACCTTCGAAAAGGGCCCGGATTTCCGCTCGGCAGGGGAAAAGCCGTCCATGTGGACGGCCTTCCGCAAGCGCCTGCAGGGCTCGGAACAGGCCTTGGTGTACGTCATGCTTTGCGGCCTATTCCTGGTGGTGCCGGGCCTGGTGATCCCCACCTTCTCTCGCGTCTTCATCGACGACTACCTGGTAGGTGGGCGGCAGACCATCGTCACGCCCTTGCTCATTGGCATGGCGCTTACCTCCCTGCTGCGCATGGCCCTCACCTACCTCCAGGAGTACTACCTGCTGCGGCTTGAGACCAAGCTGGCCTTGTCCACCTCCACGCAGTTTTTCAACCACATCTTGCGGCTACCGGTTTCGTATTTTGCCCAGCGCTACGCTGGGGAAATCGGCTCGCGGCTGCAAATCAACGACAAGGTGGCGGAGACCATTTCCGGCAAGCTGGCCACCACGGTGGTGGACTCGCTGTTGGTGGTGTTTTATGCCGTGCTGATGATGCTTTACGACGTCCCTTTGACGCTCCTTTGCATTGCCGTGGCCCTGCTCAACGTGGCCGGCATGAAGCTGGTGGCTCGCCGGCGGGTGGATGCGTCGCGGCGGCTGCAGCAGGACTACGGCAAGCTTATGGGCACGGCCATGAACGGCCTGCAGCTTTTGGAAACCATCAAGGCCACCGGTGGGGAGTCGGAGTTCTTTGCCCGCTGGGCCGGCTATCAGGCCAAGGCGCTGCGCTCCCAGCAGGAGCTGGACACGCTATCCCAGCTTCTCAACGCTGTGCCGCCTTTCGTTTCCAACCTCACCACCGCGCTTATTTTGCTTTTGGGCTCGATGAAGGTCATGGACGGCGGCATGACCGTGGGCATGCTGGTGGCCTACCAGAGCCTCATGGCCTCCTTCAACAAGCCCCTGGCCACCCTGGTGAGCTTTGGTGCGGCCGTGCAGGAACTGGAAGCGGACATGAACCGGTTGGACGACGTGCTGCGCTTCCCCATGGACGAGCAGTACCGCCGGGACGGCCGCCCCAGTGCGCGTTTGCGCGAGGCGCAGGCGCCCAAGCTGGCGGGGGAGGTGGAGCTGCGGGACGTGACCTTTGGCTACAGCCCGCTGGACCCGCCCCTGATTGAGAACTTCAACCTCAAGGTGCGACCAGGTCGGCGGGTGGCTATCGTCGGCCGCAGTGGTTCGGGCAAGTCAACCATTTCCAAGCTGCTGGCTGGCTTGTACAAGCCTTGGTCGGGGCAAATCCTGTTCGATGGGGTGCCGGTGGAGCAGCTGCCGCCCGAGTTGGTACGCAACTCGTTGGCCTTCGTGGATCAGGACATCTTTCTCTTTGGTGGCACGGTTTACGAGAACGTCAGCATGTGGGACAGCACCCTGCCGCGGGCCGCCGTTACCCGAGCCTGCCGCGATGCCGCCATTGATGACGACATTCAAGCGCGAGCCGACAAGTACGACGCGCGGGTTGAGGAAGGAGGGCGGAACTTTTCCGGTGGCCAACGACAACGGCTGGAAATTGCCCGGGCCTTGGTTGGCGACCCCACCATCTTGGTGCTGGACGAGGCCACCTCTGCCTTAGACCCAGCCACGGAGTTGTGGGTGGATGAGGCGGTGCGGCGACGGGGCTGCACCTGCATCATCATCGCCCATCGCCTTTCCACCATTCGCGACGCCGACGAGATCATCGTCATGGAGCGCGGCAAGATCGTGCAGCGGGGCACCCACGACGAGCTGAAAGACCAACCCGGCCTGTACGCCGAGCTCATCAAGCATTAGGAAAACTCTATGGCAACGCCGCTGGCCACCCTGGAAATCCTCGAATCTCCCGACAGCAGGGTGCGCGGCCAGGAACTGCAGCTCACTGGCGAGGTGACCCTCGGCCGCTCGCCTGAGTGCGATGTGGTGCTGAACGACCAGGCGGTGTCGCGCCGTCACGCCCAGTTGAAGCTCGCCGACGGGACGTGGCTTTTGGTGGACCTGGGTTCGGCCAACGGGGTGTGGGTGGGCAACCAGCGGGTGCGCGAGCACCGCCTGGCTTCCGGCGACCGCTTTCGCTTGGGTGCCACCAGCTTCGTTTTTCGCCTGCAGCCGGCGGAGGAGGAGCTGGGCGAAACGGTCCGTCTGACCGCGCCGACAGGGGCCGCCCCTGCCCCCTTTCAGGCCTCCACGGAGCTTCCCGAAAGTTTGGAGCAGGCGCTTGAGCGTTGGGGTAAGCGGCGGCAGGTTTCGGGCAACACCCCTTGGGTCATCGGTGCGCCCCGAACCGCCTGGTTCGTGCACGAAGGGCAAGTGGAGCTGTTCACCGTGGCGCTGGACGAGCGCGGGGAACCTCAGGGGGCGCGCACCCATTTCCTCACCGTGCGCGCGGGAGAAATCATTTTCGGAATGGACTTCGCCGCCTTTGGCGTGGGCGCGGGCCTTTTGGCCGTGGGAAAGGGCGGCACCTGGGTGGTGGAGGTGGAGGTGGCCCAGCTGAAGGTGCTGGCGCGGCAGGTGCGCTACCGGGAGCGGTTGGTGCAGCTGGTGGAGGGGTGGGTGCAGGGTTTGTCCTCCGCCTTGGCCCAGCCGCTAGGGGCGGGTCCGCCGCCAGCGGTGACCCTGACGGCCAGCTTCCAGGGCGAGCTGCCCAACGGCGCTACCGCCCGCTGCGGGCGGGAGGTGGTGTGGTTGGAGGTGGGCCGAGGGGAGCTGCTGTTTGTCGGCTGGGAGCCGCTTTCGCAGGCGCGCGGCGCCGACCTTCTAGAAAAGCTGTCGCGCCTGCGTTCGGTTTTTCCCCTGGTGGCCGACACTTGGGTGGTGGCCGCCAACCCCGGTGACGAACCCAGCCAGCTGCGCTGCTATCCAACGGCCGAGGTGTTGCCTTTGCCGGCCCTGTGGTCCGGCCTGGCCCACTTCCACGAGGTGCTTTGCCGGTGCGAGTTCATCAACAAGCGCCTGCAAATGGTGGAGGAGCTGCACCGCCTGCGGGTGAAAGCGGAGCACGCCCAGGCGGCGGGCGAGCAGGCCCAAGCGGAGATTGCCGCGGTCATGGCCGAGGCCAAGGAGCAGGCGCCCCAGGTGGCGGCCGGCAGCCGCGACCCGCTGTTGGATGCGGGCAAACTGGTGGGCAAAGCACTAGGCATGGAGGTTCGTGACCATCCGGAGGTGGATAAGAAAGCCCCGTTGGACTTGCGCTTGGCCGCCATCGCCAAGGCTTCCCGCTTCCGCACCCGGCTGGTGGCCTTGCGCGACGACTGGTACCGTCACGATCAGGGGGCAATTCTGGGTTGGTGGGAAGAGGGGGGTGGAGCGGTGGCGCTGTTGCCGCGGGGGGCCAGCTCGTACGAGTTCGTGGATCCGGAAAGCGGCCAGCAGGGCGTGGTGACCGAGCAGGTAGCTGCCCGCCTTTCGGGTTTCGGCTACGTGTTTTACCGCCCCTTTCCCGACGGCCCCCTCAGCGCCAAGGACCTTATCCGTTTCGGCTTGCGCGGTCTACGGCAGGACCTCCGGTTGGTGGTGTGGATGGGCATTGGCTTGGGGCTTTTGGGCGCGGTCACACCGTACTTTACGGGCCGTCTGTTTGACACCGCCATTCCCCAAGCCGACCGCGCCTTGCTGTGGCAGTTCGTGGTCGGGCTTTTGGTGGCGGCCATTATTTCCACCGCCTTCAAGGTCACCCAGGCCATTGGCGTACTGCGCATTCAGGGCAAGATGGACTACAGCATCCAGGCGGCCCTCTGGGACCGCTTGCTGAACCTGCCTTCCAACGCCCTGCGCCAGTACACCGCCGGTGATCTGGCCGACCGGGCAGCGGGCATCGACCGCATTCGTCAACTGGTAGCCGGTGCGGGCATCAACTCCGCCTTGGGGTTTCTGAGCTCGGTATTTTACGTTTTTCTCATGGCCAAGTACAGCTTGGCCTTAGCTGCAGTGGGGGTGGGTGTGTGCTTGGCCTACGTGGCCTTGACGACTCTGGGCAACTATCTGCGGCTCAAGCTGGAGCGGCAGGAGCTGAACCTGCGCGGCACCATTACAGGCATGGTGCTTCAGTTCATCACCGGCGTGCCCAAGGTGCGGGTGGCCGGGGCGGAAAACCACGCCTTTCTCACCTGGGCCAAGGCTTACGCCATGCAGCGGCGCCTTCTCTTCCGCATCGGGCAAATCAAGAACGCCGTGCAGGTGGCCACCGCGGGTTTTCCGGTTGTTTCCTCGCTGGTGATTTTCTACGTGCTCATGAAGGTGCAGGAGGCCGCTTTGGCCAAGGGCCAACCGCCTTCCATTACCACCGGGGATTTTATTGCCTTCAACGCCGCCTTTTCCGCCTTCGTGTCCGCGCTGCAAAGCTTGGCCGATGCCTCTTTGGACATGCTGCGCATCGTGCCCATTTACGAGCGCCTCAAACCCATCGTCATCCAGGCGCCCGAGCTGGACGAGGCCCGCGCCTATCCCGGCAAGCTCCGGGGGGAGATTGCCGTCTCCCACGTTTCCTTCCGCTACAGCGAGGACGGGCCATGGATCCTCAACGACCTTTCGGTGCACATCAAGCCGGGCGAGTTTGTGGCCTTTGTGGGCGCCTCGGGCTGCGGGAAATCCACCCTCATGCGCATTCTCTTGGGCTTTGAAACCCCCACCCGCGGCGCCGTCTATTACGACGGCCAGGACCTGGCCACCCTGGATTTGCGGGAAGTGCGGCAGCAAATTGGCGTGGTGCTGCAAAACTCCACCCTTTTGCCCACCGATGTGTATCGCAACATCGTGGGCTCCTCCGGCTTGCCGGTGCAAGCCGCTTGGGAGGCGGCGGCGCTGGCGGGCCTGGCCGAGGACATTCAGCAGCTTCCCATGGGCATGCACACCTACATTTCCGAGGGGGGTGGGGGTTTTTCCGGGGGGCAGCGGCAAAAGGTGCTCATTGCCCGCGCGCTGGTGCGCAAGCCGCGCATCATGATTCTGGACGAAGCCACCTCCGCTTTGGACAACCGCTCCCAGGCCATCGTCATGGAAAGCATCGAGAAGCTGCAGGCCACGCGCATCGTCATTGCCCACCGCTTGTCCACCATCATCAACGCTGACCGCATTTGCTACCTGGAAGGCGGCAAGATCGTGGAGGAGGGCACCTTCCAGGAGCTGATGGCCAAGGGTGGCAAGTTTGCCCTGTTGGCTCAGCGGCAGCTGGCCTAAGCGGGCCGAGAGGCAAGCCAGCGCACGAACGGGCGGAAGAGGGGCCAGCGCAGGGGAGGGGGTGGGCTTTGCTGGCAAAAGGCGGCCATGATTTCGGCGCGCATGCGCGGCACCGCCGGCAGCTCGGGGAAGGAAGGCACCAAAGGGGCAAAGGGAGCCTGCTGGCTTAGGCACAGGTCGCGGAAGTCCCGCCAGCTCACCGCCGCCAGAAGCGGCCTGTCGGGCAACTCGGCGAGCAAAGCTGCCTGCAAGGCACAAAAGATTTGCGGCCAGAGGGCCAGGCCATCGGTGCCGGCGTTGGTGTTCACCAGGTTGCAGCGGAAAAAGCGAGCCCCACCCCCGGCGGCTGAGCCCACCAGGGCGGAGGTGAGTTGGGCCAGCAGCCTGGCCCCATAGTCCACGGGCAAAAACTCCAGCCCGCGGGCCGAACTTTCCGTGGTCACCGGCGCCGCGGGCGGCACCGCCCCCTGGTCCAGCGGGAGCACCCCCAGCTGCAGGCAACTGGCCAAGAGGGCGGGAAACCATTCCTTCACGTTGGCAAAGCCGGTCTGCGAGGACCAGGCAAGAAGCCCGGGCCGGCTCACCAGCACTGGCAGCTGACCCTGGCAGTGCTGGTGGAGCAGCTCCACCATGCGCTCGGCTACCCATTTGCTGGCCAAGTAGCCGTCCAACTGGGCAGCCGTCTCGCCCAACCGGGGCGGCAGAGGGGCCTCCTCTTTGCTGGCACCGCCCACCGCCAGCGCCAGGCGCGTCACGTCCAGGGTGGACACTAGGTGGAAGGCCTTCAAGCGCGCCTCGGTGGCCAGGCGCAGCAGGTTTCGGGTGGGGGCCACGTTGTCCGCTGCCAGTTGGCGGAAGGTGGCCCCATGGCGCACGCTGGCGGCAGCGTGCACGAGCACCGCCGCCTGTTGGGCCAGCACGCGGTACAGGTCCTCGGCCAAGCCCAGCTGCGGTTCCTGCAGCTGGCAGGCTAAGGCCCAAAGGCGTGCGTGGTCGTCGCCCGGCAGCCCCACCGGTGGCAGCCCTATCCCCGCGCGCACCGCTGCCTCCTGCAGGCGCCGCTGGGCATGGACGTGGTTGCTAGCGCGCACCAAAGCCACCACTGGCCCCTGCGCGGGCGGGTCAGCAGCCACCGCCGCCAGCAGGTGCACGCCCAAAAAGCCGGTACCGCCAGTGACCAGCGTCAGGCCGCGAGACTGGAAGGAAGGCACGGTGGGCGGCAAGGGGAGGCGCAAAAGCTCGGCCAAAAGCTCCTCCTCCCCCGAAGCGGGCAAAGGTGCTTCCAGGATGGCGTGGGTATCTGGCGGTGTTGGCTGGTTTCCACCCAGCGCTGCCAGCAACCGGCCCAGGGACCAGCTGGCCAGCTCCGCTGGGGCCAGCATGAGGCCGCGAGCATCAGCCAAAGCCAAAAGCTCGGCGGTGCCCAAGGAGTCCAAACCCTGCGCGCTCAGGGGCGAGGAAAGATCGAGCTCCTCCGGCCGGCGCTGCAGCATGGCCGCCACGGTGGCCAGCAGCTGGTCCGGCTCTTGGCCCTCCGGCGCCGAGGAGCCGCTCGCGCATGTGGCCAACAGCTCGGCGTAGTGTTGGGCTAAAGCTCGGCGCTGGGGCTTGAAGGAGGGCGTGAGCAGGCCGTTTTCCGGCGTCCAAGGGGTGAGCTGGGTATCCACGGCCATGGGTGGCAAGGCGCGGCCGGGAAACCGGCGGGCAAGGTGTTGGCGCAGCCGCGGCCGCAGCCGCTCGGCAGGCTCGCCCGCAGGCGCCACCACCAGCAGCACGGGCCCGGCTGGATCCGAGAGCAACGCCGCCTGCTGGCACAGGCCGGAAGCCAAGGCGGCTGCCTCCAGCTCCTCCGCCACCACAAACTGTCCATCGGCCAGCTTACACGCCGCTGACACCCTCCCCAAAACGCGGATTTCGCCGCCCGAACGCAGCTCCACCACATCGCCGGTGAGGAAAAAGCCGTCCGCCGTCACCCGACCGCGTTCCTCTTCGCCCGCCACCAGGTAGGGGTTGCGGCCCTCGGGCAGCTTGACCGCCAGCTCGCCCCGGGGATAGGGACGGTCGCGGGAGGTGAAGCCCAGCTCCGGGTGGTCCACCAGCCGCACGGTCACCCCCGGCCGCAGCCGGCCCCCTTCCGCCAGGGTTCCCACCTCGGTGGCGCCGTAGGCTTCCCGTACCGCCACCTGCAGGCAGGCGGAAAGCAGCCCCGGCAGCTCTGGTGGCACCGCCGCCCCTCCCACCGCCACGGCTGCCACCCTTCCCCCCAACCGCCGACGCAGGGCCAGGCGCAGACGGGCCAGCTCAGCGGCGTTGGCGCCCGCACGAAGGGCCTGCTGGTAGGGGGCCACCAGTGGCTGCCAAAAGGCCGGTGGCCCTTCCAGGTAGGTGGGCGCAACCGCCTGTACGTCCTGCCACAGCTCGGCACCCCGCCGGCAGAACCCCACCTGTCCGCCGTTGAACAGCGCCTGCCACACCAGCTTGCGGTCGGCCAGGAGGGAGGGTGGCTGGAAGGAAGCCACCACCAGGGGATAAAGGGCCGCTTGGTACTCAAAGCCGGTCCGCATGCGTTGGCGGCTTATGCCCACGCCCTTGGGTTTGCCGCTCGAGCCGGAGGTGAACACCAGGGTGTAAAGCGCCTCCGCCTCGTCGGCGGCAATGCCGCCCCCTTGGGCATGCTCCCAGGAAGGCTCGTCATCGAAGAGCAGCGGTGTGGCCAGGCCTACCCCGCTGCGGCTGCGCCAGTTTTCGGGGGGAGGTGAGGGGGAGAGCATCGGCAGGCTAGGGTGCTCTTCCAAGCAGAAACGCGGTAAGGGCAGCTCCCCCAGGTCTTCCAATCCCGGCGCGTCCCCGACCGCTGCTACCGGCTTGGCCAAAGCCAAAAGCTCGTGCCAGGTTTGGCGGTCCGTCTGCGGGTCGAGGATGAGACTCACCAGCTGCGAGAAAACGCAGGCGAAATCCACCAGGTAGGCGTCCCAGCCGGGCCTGCGGCAGGCAACGGCCACCAGGCTGCCGGGGGGAAGGTCGGCCGTTTCCAACGCCCAAGCCAGAGCCAGGCTTGCCTGCCGCACCTGGTGGTAGCTGAGGCGGGCGCCGTCGGAGGGGCGGAAGAACAGCGTGCGTGGCCCGAAGCGAACCAAGGCGTTGTGCAAGCTCACGGCCAGGGAGGGAAACTCCCGCAGCGGCAAGCTCGCAAAGGTGACACTTGCCTCGTCAGGGTAAAAGGCGTGGCCGAGCTCGGGAAAACACGCCAGCACCTCGGCCGCCAGCGCCGGCTGGTCGTACGCGAGGCTAGCCACGGCCCCCTGGCAGGACGTGAAGGCGCGGAAGGCTTCGGGGCTAAGGGAAAAGAAGCTCGTCTCGGAGCGAAACCGTCGTTGTCCGTTGCCATCCTCCTGCCACCACGTGCCCGTAAGGGCGCAACGCTCGCCCCAGGGTAGATGGGCCAATGGCACACCCGGAAGCTGGTTGCCCACCAGGCGCACCTCGGCCCAGCGTAAGCTCTCATCGGCGTGGCTTGCGGCCAAAAGGCGCCAGGGCAGCGCCACCCCTTGCTGCCCACACGCCTGCTGCAACGCCTCCAGGGCCCTGGTGAACTGCTCCAACGCCTCCTTTAAGGCCCAGCGAGCTACCGGGCCCGAGGTGGCGCGGGTGGGAGCCAGAAAAAAGCTCTCGCAGCGCAGAACAAAAAGCGCCTGCAGCAGAGCCGAGACCGTGGCCCGGTTGGGGTTTTCTGTCAGCGCCTCGGCCAGGGGTCCTGTCTGATTCAGTGCCGCTTCCAGCTCAGCGGCCCGTGGGTGGATGGGCTCCGCCGGTGCGACGAAAGCCTGCGCGGCCACCTCTCGCAAGGTGCAGGCGGCTCGGCGCAGGCGCTGAACCGGCTCCGCCAGGCCGGCCTTGCCAGCCAAGAAGCGCTCAAGCCAGGGGATACCCCTCATGGTCCTAGTCCCAAAACCTGCGACAGCTCACAGCTGGCCAGCTCTTCCAAACTGGTCGCCAAGAGACGCGGCAGCCAGACAGGAAGCAGCGCCTCTGCTGGCCAGGGGAGCTCGCCCAGGCGCCGGATGGCAAGGTAGACCGCCTTGGCCAGCAACCCAAAGCCCTCCTCGCTCAGGCCGGGCGGGCGGTACTGGTGCAGGCGGCCGTCGCTGCGCACCCTCGGCGCCTGCTCCACCCCCATGAACTGGTTGGCCAGGTCGGGCCGGTAGCTTCCCAGGGCCAGGCTCATGCCAACCCAGTCCGCCACCAGCTCTTCCAGCACGCTGTGGCCCAACTGGCCGAAGAGGCGCAGCGTGAGGTAATGGGTTGCTTCATGAGCCAAGCGGATGGTAAGGGAGGTTTCCTCCCAGGCAGCAGACGAAAGACCCGGGACCCGCGTCACCCCGCTGTAAGGCCCCCGCCAGGCCACCACCAGACGGTCCTGGTAGAGTTCCTTTTGCCGGGAAAGCTCTGGCCAGGCCTGGTCCCAGCTTTGGGTGCCATGTTCTGCTTGCCAGCGCTCCTTCAATACTCGGAAGCGCTCCCAGTTCACCAAGCCTTGGACCAGGGAGGCCCCTTGCGCCCGGGGAATGTCCACCGGCTCGCCCCGATGGGCCAAAAGCTGCAGGAGGCGCGAGAAGTCTTGGCGGCAGCCGGCAACCAGGGCGGGAAGGCTGCCCGCCGGCGTGGTGACCAACCGCAGCTCCAGCTCCTCTGGTGTCTCCAGCGAGCACGCGAAGATCAGGGGGAGGCGCCCTCGCCGCACCGCCAGGGTCCACGCGGACGTGGCAGAAAGGCCCTCTGTGGGCTGAAACGCCAGCTGCGGAAAGGCCTTCACCAGCTGCTGGTAAAGGTCTTGACCCCGAGCTGGCAGGAGCCGATAGAATTCGGTTTGTGGCTCTTCCGGAAGGGGAAGCTGCGCCACCGGCGCAGGCAGGGGCCGGCATCCCTCCTCCAGCTGGCAAGCCTCTTCTCTCGAGGAGCCAAGCTGCTGCCAAAAGGCCAGCCGCTGGCTGGTGCGCTCTTGGGAGTACACCTTGGCAGTGTACCATGCGGCTTGTTGCGCGGGTCTCTTGGTCTCGACGCGACCTCAACCGGACCCCAAAACGCGGAGCGTCGCCAAGTGCCGAAGGTCGACTCTGTCATTGCGAGGCCCCAGAATGGGCGAAGCAATCCCTGTTGTGAGGAGCCCGGTGGGCGACGAAGCAATCTCGTTTTTGGCAGCCGGCGACAT
>CAZAUJ010000009.1:0-113845 GCA_964488355.1 uncultured Thermoanaerobaculia bacterium
GGTGGATGGAGTTTGTGCGGCGGTGGGGGAACAAGGCGTATGCGAGTTTGGAGGATGCGGACGAGGTGGTGGATGGGGTGGAGGTGAGGTTGGTGAGGTGGCAGGGGGGTAGGGTGTGGGAGGTGAGCCCTGAGGCGCCGGCGTATCCGCATCTCCGGGGGGAGGTGGCGTACGGGTACGTGGGGGACTACCCGGAGTTTCGCGTGCCGCTGGGGGCGGTGCAGGAGTACCTGTTGACGATGGGGAAAAAGCTTTTGGCTGAGAAAGTGGGGCCGAAGGGGCCTGCGTACGGGCGGGATTGGGTGTTTGTGGACTTGCCGATGGAGGGGCGGATGAAGGACGGGCGCAAGGCGGAGGTGCATGGGCTGGTGGAAGTGCGCCACGTGCCGGTGGGCGTGTGAGGGGGGAGTACCGGCTCACGCGGGTCCTGGCAAATCTCAAACGTTTAGGCTAGGGTGGGAACGCTCTGGTGCTGTAAGACTTTCTCCTGCTTTTGGCTTGTGGCCGGTGCCCTCAGCGTTTTGGCTGGGCCTTTGCTGGCAGCCCCGCCTCACGCGGGTCCGCTGCCTGGGTTGCCCTCTTCTTCGGCGGATACCAAGGTTGCCGCGCAGGCTCCGCCTGGGGGTGGGAAGGGCGAGAAGATCCTGCGTCTCCGGGTGAGGGAAAACGGGGAGGGGATTTCCGGGGTGTCCTTGAGCAGGGAGGTAACGGGGCTCTTGTCCCAGCTGCTGGCGTATGCCGGTGTGCGCCTGGTGGCGGGCACCAGCCAGGAAGGCGCCCGAGCCCTGCGCTTTGAGGTTTATGGCCCGGAGCAACGGGATGCCGGGGAGCGGGAGCCCTGCTTCCCTGTGGAGGTGCGGGTCACCCTTAATGGGGGCCGTGACCGCTGGTTGACGCTGCCGCCCAACGCGCGGCCGGAGAAGGTAAGTTGGGACAAGCTGGGGAAGGCTTGGAGTTTTTTAGCGCCCATCGTGGTGGGTTGGGGCGCGCAAATTCTGCTCTCTTCCGAAAACTAGCGGCCTTCCCTTTTCCTTGCCTCGCTGGAGGACAACTCCCCCGCGGTGCGGTGCGCGGCGGTCCTGGCCTGGCGCGAGCAAAGCCAGCGGAATGTGGGGCAGGGCGTAGGAGCCCTGCCGCGGCGGCTGCGGTTGGTGGGGCAGGACCCGGATCCCCAAGGGCGCTGGGCGGCCCTGGCCGTGCTGACGGCGTCGCGGCCTGATGGGGAGTCGGCGGCGGCTGGGCTGGCTGACTCGGACCCGGTGGTGCGCTGGCAGAAGGCCAACGCTCTTTACGGGCTTTTGTCCAGCATCCGCTACCAAGGTAGGGCCAGCGCGAACGCGCAAAGCGACGCCTTGCTCAACCTTCTTCCCGCGGCCCTTGGGGATGAGGCCCGGGAGGTGTGGGTGGAGGGCTTGGACGTGGTGCACGAGGTGTTGGAGTCGTCCTCGCTGGGCGATAAGCCGCTGAACAGCCAAGTGGCTCGTGCCTTGCTCGCGACCCTCGGCCATCCCCTCTGGCCGGTGCGTCAGAAGGCTGCGAAGGTGTTGGCGGCGTGGAAGGAGCCAAGGGCCATCGAGGGCCTGCTTCGAGCGGCGGGGGACCAAAACGAAGCGGTGCTGGAGGCGGCCGGCAGGCCCTCGTGAGTCGTTCCACGGCGGACACCAAGCCTTTCCTTGTTCAGCTGTTGAGCTCGGAATCCTGGCGGGCGCGCCAAGCCGGAGCCGTCATCTTGGGCCGACTGAAGGAGCCTTCCGCCTTGCCAACCTTGTCTCCCCTGATGGTCGACAAGGCCATGGGTGTGCGGGTCGCGGCTCGTTTGGCTGGAGAGCAGATCGACCCGCCATGGTGGCACCGGCCGGAGGCTGCCAACGCGGCGCTGCTTTTTCGCTCCGTTTGGTTTGACTCAGATCCAGGCCGCCTGGGCGCTGCCGCTGAGGCTTGAGGCGCCGCTGGGGATGCGCAGGCGGCGCAGGCGCTCCTTTCGGTCCTTCGCGACCGGGACGGATCGGTGCATTTGTGCGTCGTGCAGGCCCTTGGCCATGGGGAAAAAGCTGAGGTCCTTACCGCGCTGCGCAATCTGCTGAAAAGCCCCCAATGGGAGGTGAGGAGGGCAGCGCTGGAAGCCTTGGGCTGCCAAAGTGAGCCCGCAGCCTTCCCAGAGCTGTTAGCCGCCTTGGGCGACCAGGATTGGCTGGTCCGGGCGTCAGCGGTAAAAGCCCTGGCTGCCTTCCGCGATGAGCGGGCGGTGGAGGCCGTGCTGCGCACCCTCACCGATCCGCAGGAGGAGGTTCGCCTCGCCGCCTTGCAAGCCCTCCATGCCTGGGAGCCATGGTGGGCCACAAGCCAAGGTGCGAGAAAAGCCATCCCCCATTTGGCGGCCGTCCTTGCCGACCCCCACGCTTCCGGCCGCTGGTTCGCCGCGTACGCCCTGGCCAAGATGCCAGAGGGCGCCGCGGGCCAGGCGCTGATATAGGTGCGCTGGAGCACGGGGACCCCGAAGCTCGCCTCTTGGCAGCGCAGGCATTGGCCGCAGGCCGAGATCCCACCGCTTGCCCAAGCTTGGTACGTGTGGTGGCTACAAGCGACGACCGGCTGGGGTTGGCCGCTTGGCATGCGCTCAAAAAAAGCTGTGACGGTTGGGATGATACGCGATGGCAACCAAGCGGCAAGGTCTGCGCTGGAAAAGGCGCTGCAGCATCCCAACGAGGAGGTGAGGGAAACGGCATCGCAGGCATGGGAGACTGGGGTAGAAAGGCCAAAAATTACGGAAATCGCAACGCCACTGGTCACGGGGCCTCGGTTTGACACCCTGGGGTAGCAGGCGTATGGTGGGGGCGGCGGCGAGCCGCCAGGAAAGGAAGCAACGTCATGAAGAAAGGGGCAGTGGTGTGTTTTTTGTTGTCAGCGGCGGTAGGGGCGCAGACCGCCTTTACCGTTAACGGTAAGGCGATAACCACGGCGCAGCTGCAGTTGGCCAAGGGGGCGCTGTTGTCGCGCATGGGGCTGCAACCGGGCATGGTGGACGAGGCCATGCTTACCAAGGCAGCGGTGGACCAGCTGGTGGCCATGGAGCTTTTGGCGCAAGCGGCGCTGGAGGCCAAGCTGAAGGTGGAGCCGGCAGAGGTGAAGGCCTCGCTGGATCAGGAGAAAAAGCAGATGGGTGGCGAGGAAGCCTTCGCCAAGGCGCTGCAGCAAGCAGGTTTGACGGAAGCGGAGCTGGCCCGAATCGAGGAGCAGCGCCTTTTAATCCAAAAGTTCATCAACCAGGAAATCAACCCCAAGGCCACCGTGGCCGATGGGGAGGTGCAGGCGTACTACCAGGCTCACCCGGATGAGTTTAAGCACGAGGAGCAAATCAAGTTGCAAATGATCTTGACCCGGCCAGCGGGAGCGGACGAGAAGGCACAAGCGGAGGCAAACGCCCGCGCGGAGGCAGCCGCCAAGCGGGTGGCAGCGGGCGAGGACTTTGCCAAGGTGGCGGCTGAGGTTTCTGAGGATCCTTCCAAGCAGCGGGGTGGCGAGGTGGGTTGGGTGCGCAAGGGCATGCTGCTGGCCGAGTTGGAGGGGCCGGTTTTTGCCCTGAAAGCGGGCGAGGTCTCCAAGGTGCTGCAGAGCCAGTACGGGTTCCACCTTTTCCGCGTGGCCGAGCGGCGCCCAGCGGGCCAGTATCCCTTTGCCGAGGTGAAGGAAAACTTGGCCAAGATGCTGCGCGACCGCAAGAGCTCCGAGCTGTTGATGCAGGCGGTGGAAACGCGCAAGGCCAAGGCCAAGATCGAGGCGGTGGATCCACAGGTGAAGCAAGCGCTGGAAAAGGCGGCCCAAGCCCCAAAGGATGGCCAGCAGTAAGCCGCGCCTGGTGGTGGCAGCGGTGATCGGCGACGAGCACGGTCGGTTCCTGCTAGCTCGGCGCCCGCTGACATCCCATTTGGGTGGCCTGTGGGAATTTCCCGGGGGAGGGGTGGAGGACGGCGAGGAGCCGGCCGAGGCGCTGGTGCGTGAGCTGCGGGAGGAACTCGGGGTGGAGGCGGAGGTGGAAAAGCCGCTGACCTTTGCCTGGCACCGTGATGAGCAACGCAGCGTGCTGCTGCTCTTTTACCGCGTGAGGCTGCGGTCAGGGCGACCGGAGGGGCGCGAAGGCCAGGAGGTGGGCTGGTTCGCTCGGGAGCAGCTCACCCAGCTTCCCATACCTCCCGCCGACCGGGAGCTGGTGCGCCTTTTGCTGGGGGGCTGAGAAGACCCTGGGGCGCCCGGTGGCGCGGCCGCTGAAAAAGGGTCGCGGGGCTTCCTCAGGGCAGGCGTTCCACCAGCTGCAGAGCTGGGTTTTGCAGGCGAAGGTACAGGCCTAAAAGCGTCAGGCTCCCCTTTGCCACGCGTTCGCTGACGAAGTCAAAGGCGGCCAGCCGCTGTAAGGACAGGCGCACGGCTGCCCGTCCAAGGGCCTCCTCGTCCACTGCCCCAGCCTTTTTTCTTCCAGAGGTGAAAGGAGCTCCAGCCATCGGGCAAGGTATGAGCCCGTTGCCACCTCGCGGCCGTGCAGGTACGCCCGCACCCCGCCACACAGGCTATGGCCGATGACCAGCACCTGCGGAACCTGCACCACGCGAACGGCGAACTCCAGGGCGGCACTCACTCCCGCCAGGTGACCGGTGTCGGCCGGGGGAGGGACGAGGGCGGCCCCGTTGCGCACCACAAACAGCTCGCCGGGCCGGGCGTCCAACAGCAAAGCCGGGTCCACCCGGGAGTCAGCACAGGCGACAACCAGGGCGTGCGGTTTTTGCCCCTGGGCCACGGCTTGGCGGAAGGAGGGGTCCCGGCCGTGGGCGTACCGCGAGCAGAAGCGGTGGAAACCGTCCTCGATCCAGGACGGAAGCGGCGGGCCTTGCGGCTGCTCGTTGCGAGAAGACGCCTTTTCCATCGCGCGGAGATTTTAGCCGTCGAGGCAAGGCCAGCCAAACAGATTTCGCTGGCGGGCCGAGGGTGCAGCCTTCCGGTGCGCTTGCTGGCCGCTGCCGTACAATCACCGGCGGAGGTTGGGCATGGTGGATGCGGAAATTCGGGGGTTGCGACAACGGATTGGGGAGCGGGTGCGTATCCGTGGCTGGCTTTTCAACAAGCGCTCCTCCGGCAAGCTGCAGTTCCTCATCCTGCGGGACGGCACCGGCCACCTACAGGCGGTGGTGTTCAAACCGGAGGTGAGCGAGGAGGTTTGGCAGGAAGCGGAACGGCTGGGTCAGGAATCGTCCTTATGGGTGGTGGGTTCGGTGCGGGAAGACCAGCGGGCGCCCGGAGGGGTGGAGCTCACGGTGGAGGACCTGGGGGTGGTGCAGCACTGCGCCGACTACCCCATCACCCCCAAAGAGCACGGCGTGGCTTTTCTTCTGGACCACCGCCACCTTTGGTTGCGCTCCCGAAGGCAGCACGCCATCATGCGCGTGCGTAACGAGCTGTGCTTTTCCATTCGTGAGTTCTTCTACCAGCGCGGCTACGTGCTCATCGACTCGCCCATCCTTACACCCGCCGCCTGCGAGGGGACTTCCACGCTTTTCGAAACCGACTACTTTGGGGAAAAAGCGTACCTGTCCCAATCGGGCCAGCTTTACCTGGAGCCGGCCGCGGCTGCCCATGGCAAGGTGTATTGCTTCGGGCCCACCTTCCGGGCGGAGAAGTCCAAAACCCGACGCCACCTGATGGAGTTTTGGATGGTGGAGCCGGAAGTGGCCTGGATGCGCTTCCCCGAGCTTTTGGAGCTAGCCGAGGAGTTCGTTTCCTATCTGGTGGCCAGGGTGTTGGACCGCTGCCGCGAGGAGCTCAAGCTGCTCGAGCGGGACACCAGCAAGCTGGAGCCAGCCACCCAGCGACCCTACCCCCGGCTGGACTATGCCGAGGCGGTGGCCAAGCTGCAAGCCAAGGGTTTTGCCGTGCAGTTTGGCAACGACTTCGGCGGCGACGAGGAAACGGCGCTGGCAGACGAGTCAGGAAAGCCCGTCATGATCACCCGCTATCCGGCCCATATCAAGGCCTTCTACATGGAGCCAGACCCCGATGACCCCACCCGCGCATTGGCAGTGGACATGATTGCCCCGGAAGGCTACGGGGAAATTATCGGCGGCAGCGAGCGCATCTCCTCCTACGAGCTTTTGGAACGGCGCCTACGCGAGCACAACCTGCCACGGGAGGCCTTTCAGTGGTACCTGGACGTGCGGCGGTACGGGGCTTTCCCCCACTCGGGCTTTGGCATGGGCATTGAGCGGGTGGTGGCGTGGCTCTGCGGCTTAGACCATGTGCGGGAGACCATCCCTTACCCGCGCATGCTCAACCGCCTGTATCCGTAGGTCGGCCCCAGGGTGATGGGGCTTGGTCAACGGGAAAGGCAAGGACTTTCGCCCGGAGGCGGTGGTTGCCCGATAACAGCAGGAGGGACGGAAGTTCTGCCAGTGCCTGCAGAGCTCGGCCGTCGGCAGCCCGCGAGTCCTTAAAGCGCCTCACGCTCCGGCACCGGGCCAGCCCGGCTCGGGTGGCCTGAATCCCGAGAAAGGCAAGGCGCTAGGGTAGAATGTGCGGCCGTGGTGGAGACGCTCCTGGATCGGCCGGTACGCGTGGGCATGGTTTGCCTGGGTTGCGCCAAGAACCTGGTGGACAGCGAAATCATGCTCGGCTTTTTGCGTGAGCAGGGTTTGGAGCTCACCCACGATCCGGAGCAAGCAGAGGTCATCATCGTTAACACGTGCGGCTTTGTTGAGGAAGCCAAGCAGGAGTCCATTGACACCATCCTGGAGCTGGCGCAGCTCAAGGAAAGCGGATCCCTCAAGCGGCTGGTGGTGGCCGGCTGCATGGCGCAGCGCTACGCCCGCGAGTTGGCAGCCGAAATTCCCGAAATCGACGCCTTTGTGGGCTTGGACGAGCTGGACCAGGTGGTGGCAGCGGTGGTTGGCCAGCGGCGGCGCGACGAGCTTCCTGACCAGCGGGCCTCCATGCGCCTTTACGACCACCGAGCCCCGCGCCTTGTGACCACCGGCGGGGTTTACGCCTACCTCAAGGTCGCCGAGGGCTGCAACAACCCCTGCAGCTTCTGCCACATCCCTCGTATGCGGGGCTTGTTCCGCTCCCGCACGCTGGCGTCGCTGGTGGCCGAAGCGCAAGCGCTGGAAAAGCGGGGGGTGCGGGAGCTGGTGCTTATTGCCCAAGACACCACCCGGTACGGCGAGGATCTGGGTCTGGGACGGGAGGGGCTGCGGCGGCTTTTGCAGGAGCTTTTGGAGCACACGGCTATTCCCTGGATTCGCTTCCTCTACGCCTATCCCTCGACCCTGGACGAAGGGATCTTCCGCTTGATGGCCAGCGAACCTCGCCTGGTGCCTTATCTGGACATCCCCTTGCAGCACGCCTCCCGCCGCGTGCTTAAGCTCATGCGGCGGGGTGGCGATGGGACCAGCTTCCGCCGGCTAATCGAGCGCGCGCGGGAGGAGGTGCCCGGCTTGGCGGTGCGCACCAGCTTGATCGTGGGCTTTCCCGGCGAGGGCGAGGAGGAATTTGCCGAGCTTTGCCGATTCGTGGAGGAGGTGGGCTTTGATCACTTGGGGGCTTTTGCCTACTCCTTCCAAGAGGAAAACCCGGGAGCCGCTTTGGGTGACCCGGTTCCCCTAAAGGTGAAGCAGGCGCGCCGGGAGAAGCTGCTGGCGCTGCAGCAGCGCCTGTCACGCCGGAGGCTGCGGGCTTTGGTGGGGGAGGCGAGGCTGGTGCTGGTGGATGGTCCATCGGCGGAGCATCCCTGGGTGATGACTGGCCGGCTGGCTACCCAGGCGCCCGAGGTGGATGGCGTGGTCTTTCTCTCGGGGGCCGAGGTGAAGCCAGGAGATTTCGTGCTGGCGCGCATCACCCGCTCCACCGACTACGACCTGGTGGCCGAGGTGCGGCAGGTGGCCAGCCGGAAACCCGTGACGCGGCGCCTGCCCACGCTGGCCCGCTGATCCCATGGAGCTGGTCCGCGACCCTTCGCCGTGGACAGAGCTCCCGCAAGGTGGCGTCGTCAGCATCGGCAACTTCGATGGCGTGCACCGAGGCCACCAACAGCTCCTGCGGCGGGCGGTGGCCCGAGCCGAGGAGTTGGGGGTGGCGGCGGTGGCGGTAACTTTTTGGCCACATCCGGAAAAGGTGCTGCGGCCTTCCTCCGGTTTGAAGCTCCTCACTACGCAGAGCCAAAGGCAGCAGCTTCTAGCCAGGACGGGGCTTTCGGTGCTGGTGGAGGTTACCTTTTCCCGCGAGTTCGCCCGGACCTCCGCCGAGGACTTCGCCCGCAACTTTCTCGCTGCCCGCCTGCGGCCACGGGAGGTGCACTTGGGCCAAAACTTCCGTTTCGGGCACGGACGGGAGGGGGACGTGGCCTTTTTGGCTCAACTGGGGCCGCAGCTGGGATTCGCGGTGGCAGGCATGGCGCCCATTCACGACCAGCAAGGACCCATCTCCTCCTCACGAGCGCGGCGGGTAGTGGCGGAGGGGGAGGTGGAACACGCTTGCGCCCTTTTGGGCCGCTTCTACTTTGTGGACGGTCGGGTATGGCAGGGGCAGCGCATGGGCCGGCGCCTGGGGTTCCCCACGCTGAATCTGGAACCAGAAAACGAGTTGCTGCCGGCCCATGGGGTGTACATCACCGCCACCTACATCCCTTCTTTTTCTCGCCTGTTCCCCGGGGTTACCAATGTGGGCGTGAGGCCAACCCTTTACGAAAACCACCGACTGACGGTGGAGACCCATCTTCTGGACTTTACCGCCGACGTGTACCAAGAGCCGGTGCGATTGTTTTTTCTCAAGCGTCTGCGCGAGGAGAAACGCTTCTCCGGAGTGATGGAGCTGGTCTCTCAAGTTCGCCAGGACATTGGTGCAGCCCGCGCCTACTTTGCCGCTGCCGATTTTCCGGCGGAGAAGCTGGTCTTGCCATGAAGCAACCACTGCTTGCTCTTTGGCCTGGGTTTTGTTGGCTTGGTGCCCTCCTCATGGTCTGGTGGGACCGTCGCAAGGGAAGGGAGTTGCTGCCGTTGTTTCTGGCGCTGCCCGTGGGTGGTGTGCCGGTTTTCGGTTGGCTATGGCTGCGCTGGCAGCCACCCACCTGGTTGGCAGGGCTCAACCGTGGCTGGGGGCAGGCCTTTCTGCTGGCCACGGTTGTGCTGGTGGGGACCGTGCTGTTGGCGCGCTGGCCCTGGGCGGAAACGCCCTTCGATGCTGCGGTCTTAGGCTTGGTCGTGGGTTCGGGGGCTGGCCTGATCGCGGCCGTCCTTGGGTGGGGAAACGGTGCGGGTGTGGGGCTGGCAGTGGCTGCCCCAGCGGTGGGTGCCACGGTGGGGTCCCTGTGGGGCCTTTCTTGGGTGGTGCAGCGCACGCTTTTGACCTGGCTGCTTCCGGCGGTTGCCTGGCTTGCGGCGGGCGGGCTTGCGCTTTTCCTCTGGTGGTTTGGGCAGCAGCCACCGCAGCCGTGGCCCTCCCTGGCGGTCAGCGCCTGCTGGCTCGTTCTCATGCTCGCCTGTGCCCTGGCCGGCGAGCGCAGGGAACTGGCGCGACAGCTGGAGGAGGAGGTGCGCTACGCCCTGGTTCCCCCGTGGGCAGCAGCCGTGGCCAGCCAATGGGAGCGGCGCTGCGGTCGGGGACTAAGCCGCCGCTGGGACGAGCGGAAAGCCTTGGCGCGGTTGTTGGTGCGGCTGGCGGCATGTAAGAGTTACCTCGCTCGCCGCGGCAAGAAACACAGCACGGCGGCTGTGGAGCTGGGCAAGCTGCGGGAGCGGGCCAGGAGGCTTTTTGCCCCTGCTGAGGTAGAATCCCGAGCTCTGGCGTAGTGGTTTGGCATCGGGAGGGACCCCATGAACGCTCACGGCATCCACGTTTTCACTTCCGAATCGGTCACCGAAGGTCATCCGGACAAGGTTTGTGACCAGATTTCCGACGCTGTTTTGGACGAGGTGCTCAAGTACGACGTGGCGTACGAGGCCGAGCATCCCAACGAAGATCCTTGGTGCACCCGTTCACGCGTTGCCTGCGAGACGTTCATCACCGTTGGTTTGGTCATCGTTGGGGGTGAAATCACTACCAAAGCCTGGGTAGACGTGCAGGAGCTGGTGCGTCAGGTGGTGAGAGAAATCGGCTACACCGACGCCAAGTACGGCTTCAACTACGCCACCTGCGGCATCCTCAACGCCATTGGCAGGCAATCCCCCGACATTGCTCAGGGTGTGGATGCGGGCGGTGCGGGCGACCAGGGCTTGATGGTGGGCTACGCCTGTGACGAAACACCTGAGCTCATGCCCACCCCCATCGCCTTGGCCCATGCCCTTACTAAGCGCCTGGCCGAGGTGCGGCGAGCTGGGATCCTCCCCTACCTGGGCCCCGACGGCAAGGCGCAAGTGACGGTGGAGTACCGCGAGGGTAAGCCCTACCGGCTGGATACGGTGGTCATCTCGTGCCAGCACACCGAGGACATCCTGGACCCTACCGGCCAGCGCATCACCAACGCCGCACGGGAGGAAATCATTGACAAGGTGGGGCTGGCGGTCTTGCCCAAGAGCCTGTTGGACGTGGAAAAACCCACAGTGTTCCACGTCAACCCCACGGGCAAGTTCGTTATTGGTGGGCCCCAGTCCGACACGGGCATGACCGGGCGCAAGATCATCGTGGACACCTACGGCGGGTGGGCGCCCCACGGCGGCGGCGCCTTCTCCGGCAAGGATCCCACCAAGGTGGACCGCTCCGCCACGTACATGGCGCGCCACATGGCCAAGAACCTGGTGGCGGCAGGTCTGGCGCGGCAGGCACTGGTGCAGCTGGCCTACGCCATCGGCTTGGCCGATCCGGTTTCGGTGATGGTGGACACCTTTGGCACGGGCGTGATTCCCGATGAGCGCTTGACCCAGGTGGTGCGCGAGGTTTTTCCCCTCACGCCGCGCGGCATCATTGCCGAGCTGGATCTGTGGCGGCCCATTTACCGCAAGACCGCCGCCTACGGTCACTTTGGGCGCAGCGAACCCGAGTTTGTTTGGGAGAACCTGCACCACGTGGACGACTTGCGGCGAGAAGCAGCCCGCTGGGCGTAAAAGCAACGCGCCGGGTTGTCCCGGCGCGTTGCCACCCGCTGGCGGGTTACGCCTTAAGGGTTGAGATCCACCTGCCACAAGAGCGCACCCGCGAGCGATACGGCGAGGAGCTGCCGATGGCTTTCGCTGGCGTTTTGCGGTGGCTGCGGGTTGCGGCTGGGGCGCCAAGGGCCGTGCATCCCCCCCATGCCGCCACCCATTGAGCCGCCGTGGGTTCCGCCTTCGGCACCCATGCCACTGCCCACAACCACATACAGGCGGTCTCCGGCCAGTGCGAGCCCCTGGGCAACCCCTGGGAGCGAGAGACTCCAGACCTCCACCCCGTTGGCCAGCTGAAGGGCCACCAAGCTGCCAGCTCCTTGGTTGGTCACCTCCGCCTGGTAGTTGGCTAAACCGGTGGCGACGAAAACCAAGTTGCCGGCAGTAGCGAGCGCGTTCACCCCAGCAGGAATCGGGTACCTGAAGCGCAGCGAGCCGTCCGGATTGTACGCATGGAGCTCCATGTGCTCAGGGGTTTCCTGGTGGGCCAGCGTTGGGGCCAGCACCAACACAGCCCCGTCGCTGGCTACGAGGGGTTGTGGCGCCATACCCCAACCGCCAAAGCCCATGTCCGCATACGCGGCAGCAGCTCCCGCGAGGATTAAAGCCCACCACGTTGCTTTTGTACGAGTCATTGCTGTTGCCTCCTTTCCGAGACCCTCACGGGTCTCCCTCGCCTTATTGGCAAGGGGCGTGCCAACCTCACCCCGGTGTGCAGGCGAGCAGGGGAGCGGAGCCTGGGGCTTTTTGCCTCAGGATAGGGCAGAATGCCCCAGTGTTAGTGCGGACGGTGGTGCCCAGCGTGGGACGCAGGCGGCTGGTGCTGGCCACCGGGCATGGGGCGTATAGCGGGCATCAGCCCCATGGCGCCTCGACGACGCCAATCCTCTGGGCGCATTCCCGGGACCATGGGCGACCGCATGGGGGCTGAGCTGGGGCCGAATCGGCAGAGCTCTCCCGCGCGCACCGAGGTGATGGGGAAGCGTTCGTTGAGGGGACGCACCTCTACAACCCCGGAAAAAACTACCAACACCGCGGCTCCGTTGGCATCTACCTCCACTCCGTAGGCGGTGCCGCGGACAGCGAGAATTGCTCCTGGGGTTTTCACCAGGGCCTGGTCGTCACCTCGCAGGGCGTCGAACCAAGCTTCCAGCTTGCCCTTGCCAAGGGTGAGCAAGACACCCGGTGCATCGCCGGCCAGCTGGGCCCGGGTAAGGGAGTAAAGGGTGAAACGCGCCGGTGGGCAGGAAATGGTGGCGCGACTGAAAAAGCCAGTACGTACGTGGTCACCGGCCAAGGCCGTGTCACCTGCCGCCACCCTGGTGGCATTTTCCCCTTGAATGCGTGCCACCTTCCCCTTGACCTGCTCAAAACGGTACTGCAAGGGCACCCCGGGGACGGTGCCTTGCCAGGCAACGATGACCAGCCATAGCAAGCTCATGGCCCTCAGTCCTCCGCCCCCTCGCTTGCAGGCTCCATGCCAAACCGTTTCAGTTTGCGCAGCAAGGTTTTTCGGTCAATACCCAAAATCCGAGCCGCCTGTGAGCGGTTCCCGCCGCTCTGCTCCAAAGCGCGACGGATCTGCTCCCGTTCCGCCGCTTCCAAAGAGCCGGTCCCCTGGCTGGAGCTGGCTTCTAAGCTGGCGAGGATTCGCGCCAATGCTGCCGCGTCCGTGAGACCACCGGTGTCGATGAGCATGCGGCGAATCACCTGGTGCAGCTGGCGGACGTTCCCTGGCCAGGGCTGCGCTGCCAGCATAGCGAGCACCTCTTGGCTCGCAGGTGCCGCCTCGGTCAAGCCCAGCTCAGCGACGATCTTCCTTCGAAAGTGGGCCACCAAGGCGGGGATATCACTGGCCCGCTCGCGGAGAGGCGGGATTTGGATAACGTAGGCTGCCAAGCGAAAGAAGAGGTCCTGGCGGAAGCGCTGTTCGGCTTGAAGGCGCGGCAAGGACCGATGGGTAGCGGCCACCACGCGCACATCTACCGGAATAGGCCGGTCGGAGCCAAGAGGTGTCACCAGCCCGTCCTCCAGGAACCGAAGCAGCTTCGCTTGGAAGGCCGGTGAGGTTTCCCCGATCTCGTCGAGGAACAAGGTCCCCCCATGGGCGCTCACCAAGGCGCCGCTTCGGCTTTTGCGGGCATCGGTATAGGCCCCAGCCACGTGGCCAAAAAGTTCTGACTCCAGCAACGTGTCGGGAATGGCTGCGCAGTTCACGGTTACCAAAGGCTTGTCTTTGCGGGGCGAATAGGCGTGGATAGCTCGTGCCACCAACTCCTTACCCGATCCGGTTTCCCCCAGGATGAGAACGGGGACCGAAAGAGGGGCCACGCGGGCTATCGCTTTGTACACTTCCACCATCGAAGGGTGGCTGCCCACGAGGAGCTCTCCAGGTGGGGGCTCAGGTTCCGCTGGGGGCGGGGGCGGTCTGAGCAGGGCGTCTACTTTTTCAACCAACTCGCCCAAGGAAAAGGGTTTTGCGATGTAGTCGGCCGCTCCCAATTGCGCGGCGAGGGCAGCTGTCTCCAAGCTGCCGCGAGCAGTCATGAGCAGCACTTTGGGCGGGTTGGCCAGCCTGCTAAGCTGCTGGAGCAGGTCCAAGCCGGTGGCCTCCGGCAGGTAAATGTCACAGACGACTATGGGAAAGGAGCGCTCACGCAGGGCTTGCTGCGCGCTCACCAGCGTGGGCGCACGCACCACCCGGTGCCCTGCTTTTTCCAGAGCGAGCGCCACCGCCTCACGAAGTCCAGGGTCATCTTCGACTACCAAAATATCAGCCATTACACGCCGCTGGCCAGGGGAAGGAGCACACGAAAAAGTGCACCCCCGCTGGGGCCTTCCTCCACCTCCACCCGGCCCCCGTGCCATCGCATCACCTCTGCAACCACTGCCAGGCCCAGACCCAGACCTGGTTTGCCAGCGGCCGCTTGCCCGCGCATAAAGCGTCGGAAAATGCGCGCGCGCTCTGCCTCCGGAACGCCGGGACCCTGGTCTACGACCTCAAGCACCGCGTATGCCGTTTCCTGGGCAACCCGCACGGTGACGGGAGTTTGGGGGGGTGAGTAATTCACCGCGTTGCTTAACAGGTTATCCAGGGCCTGCGCCAACTTTGATCGTCTGCCCAGGACTTTCACGTTTCTTGCCTCGATGAGCGCCACAACCTTCCGGCCACTGGCGGCAGCCGCAAGCTGCGCTCGCTCCTCAGCGAGGGCGTCCAGCACCACCGCTTCTTGGTCGGGAACAAAAGGCTGCTGCTGCAAGCGCTCCAGTTCCAAAAGCTCCTCGACAAGCTTGGTCGCGCGGGCTGATTCCGCTGCCAACAGCTGGAGCACCCGCTCGCGCTCTTCGTAGCTGAGCTGGTAGTTGCGCAGCAACTGGCTAAGAGCCGCGAGGGCTGAGAGGGGCGTCTTGAGCTCGTGGACGAGCAGGCGCCGCTGCTCCACCTCCTGCTCCTTGGCGGCAAGCAGTTGCTGGTGCAAGCTCTGCAGCTCGGCAAGCCTAGCTTCTGGCGTGAGGTGGCGGCCTTTGCTTTGCAGCAGCTGCCCGAGCCTCTGGACTATGCGTCCCTGCCGCACAGCCAAAGAGGCCGCCAGCACCAGGCCAAGAGTGAGGCTCGCGAACTGGAGATGGAACCATGCGAGGGTGGCCAACTGCAGTCCTATGGGAAACAGGGGGGTTAACGTCAGCACCGCCAAAGGGTGCGGACGTGGCCAGATCCTGTGGGCCAGCAGCATCAAAAAGCCAGCTCCCAGCCCTTGCAGCCAAGGGGGCCGGGACGCAGAAGCCCATCTTGGAGGATGGCTTCGGTCATGGCCGCGTGCACCGTCACCCCGGGCACTGGCTGGCGTCCGGAAGTGGGGGTAAAGGCTTGGTCGCCGAGACCGACGGCGCTGGCACCCAGCCAAACCAGCTTGCCACGGATTTGCGCCGCGACCTCTGCTGGCCTTTGCCACAAGTTAGCCACGGAGAGCTGGGGCACGGCGACCGCGGGGGTGCGAAAATCTGGGCGCACGCTGCGACCAACAGGCACAGCCCATGAGGGATCCACCAGGCGAGCGGCAGCCGCTGCCAGAGCGGGCAGCGTGACGTGACCCGCCTGTTGGGTGGTTGGCAGACGCCGAACCACACCGTCGGCATCCGGTGCAAAAGCCGCATGCGCCAGCTGGCTGGCTCGACGTAGGGGCTCAGGAGGTAGGAGGAAGGCCTCCTTGTCCGGGTCGCGCGCAACCGCTAACAAACTAGGCAGCTGGCGTAAAGCCTGGGCCAGCTTGGCGTCGTGCTCGGAAGGCGAAAGGAAAAGCACGTCCACCACCACAGCGCGAGCCCCCGCGCTTGCCACCTCCCTTACCACCTCAGCCCAGAGGTCCCGCCGCCAAGGCCAGGGCCGCTGGTGCAGGGCTTTCTCGTCCACCAGCAGCACCACGCTGTGCTGCGCAGGCCGCATGGGTAACAGCCGCAAGATCGCATCCCTGAGGGGCAGCTCCCAGCGGTCGGGAATCGCGGACGTGGTCAGCAGGGCCACCAGCAGGGCTCCCACGCCGGCATGAACGAGACCTTGGCGCATTGCTGCCATTTAAGGCCTACGGCGGCCGTCACCGCCTGACAGGCCCAAGAGCTCAGCCACCTGGTCCCAAAAGAAGCTAGCCCAGAGCAGCAGGGGCAGGGTGAAGGCGAGAGGGATGTCGAACAGGTACCGGAGGATGCCCAGGAGGTTGCGACTCACCGGTCCGTAGGTGGCCTCGCTCCAGGGTCCGAGGGAGGTGGCAAAGAAAAACTGTACGTGCCACAGCAGCGTGAGCACGTGACTTGTCTCCAGCAGCAGCATGGCCCACACGAGCTTTTCCCACCCGCCGTTGCGGTTCCAGCCGGGCAGGGCAAGGATGAGGGCCAGGGTGGGAATGAAGTTGAAATGGATTTGCGTCAGGGAGTAGCCCAGCCAGCCGGAGCCGGTGCGCATGTCGTCCCGCCCGATGACGGCCTTTTCTTCCTCGACCACCACCCGCGTGGCCGGCGGGTTTTCCCAAAAGCGACACAGCTTTTCCACCGCAAAGGTCAGAAAAGTGTTGTAGGCAGGACGCACCAGCAGCCAAAGGCCTAGGGACAGGGGTAGCGTCCAGCGCAGCCGACGCCAGAAAGGATGCCGCTTAGCGCGCCTTTGCTGGGGCATGGTTTGGTACTCGGCCCAGCCGCTGTGCCCAAAAAACCCACAGGCTCACGGCAAAAAGGATGACCAGCGACTGCCACACCAGCACGTGGGCCGTGCTGAACCAAGCGGGTTTGTACACCCCCGTGTAGTAAAGGGCCACGATGCGAACCACGTTAAAAAGCTGAATGCCCAGTAAACCCAAAAGCACGCCCGCCAGCTTGCGCCGCCAAGGGGCGGGAAAGGCCAATACCCCGCACACGAAAATTAGAATGGCTTCCAAGCCGTTGCAGCCGTTGTAGATGGCCACAGCAAAGCGGGGGGAGGCCAAGACCTGCGCCCGCACGCTGGCCTGTTCCCCAAGGAGACGTAAGGCCAATGCCCCCTCATGGGCAACGAAGGTGGTGTAGGGCTTGACCACGTGCTCGTTCAGCACCGGCAGGGCTATGAGGAAAAAGGCCAACGTGAGCACCAGCAGGTAACGCCCTACAAACCGGCCCCCCGGCGTGGCTAGGAAAGCTTTCACCCGCTCCATGCGACGGACCCCAAGCAACCGCTCGCGGGAAGATTCTACGCGCTTTATGTTTTACTGTAAAAGGCGAAGCAGCTATAGGGTCCCCGCCTGGTGCCAAGCTGCGCTAGCTGCCGCGTTGGCATAGGGGTGAAAACTTGAGGGAACTTTCGCTCCGGGAAGCTGGGGCCTGCTTTGCCCCAGGCTCCAAAGGCCTGGTGGTGAGCTGTCGGAGGGGCTAGGCACGCTCAAAACCTTGGCGCTAAAAGTGCCGGGTTGGCTCGCGGGAGGCTAGGATTGGTGTGAAAAACGGAGGTGGTTCGTGGCAAACCCATTGGCCATTCGCCCCTCGCCATTCGCTCTTGGCTTCCTGGTTGTTAGCTCTCTTGCCGGCTGGCACCTGGGCCATGGACCCGTCACGCGGCGGGTACTGCCAGCCCAACAGCCGGCCACCCACCTACGGGGTTAAGCTCCCTACCAGCATCTACCCAGCTGGCAGGAAGGGGCGGCTGGCCATTGACGGGCAACACACCTGGCCCTCATCGGCGTGACGGGCTGCACGGACGTGGCCAACAGGGAGCCTGTTGACGGCGATATTTGCTTGCAAACCTCGGAAGACGAGAAGGCTGTGGCTTTGACCGGTCACAACCATGACGTGAGGGGGGAACAGAGAAACAACCTTTTGATCAACCGGGTGCGTTGGTCCTCGGTGGACAAGAGCACGGAGTTTCCCAAAAGCACCGGCTACCTGGGCAGGACAGAAGGGAAGCTCTACGACGAGTACCTGGGCTCGCCGGAGGCGGCTAGTTATCTGCGCTTTAGTAGCTATGCGCGGGTTCGGGACGATAGGCACCACTTCATCTGCAGGCCCTATAAGACGCGGGCTTTAGATAACGGCATTTTCCCCCATCCGCCGGCCAACAACACTGAGGACGTAATGCTTAGGGAGGTCTATCTGAATGGGAGCTACGTTTTCCGCCCGGTGACGCGCTGGAAGCGGCCTGAGAGCGATCGCGAGACCTTTATTCTTTGCGCTTAGGTGTGGCGGTGCCGGCTTGCGGGAGGCCCGTCGGAAGGTCATGGCGCCCATCCCACCCCTTCTTTGCCGAGCCGAAGCTTTGAACCACCATTCAGCTGTTTGCCCTGGCGGTGTTCTGTCGCGCGTTGAGAGACGCCCAATCGCCGGTGGCCTTGGGGAAGCAGATGCCGCTGGTCACCAACGCGGCCCTGGCTGAGGGGAGGCTGCTGGACGTGTACGCCGACGGGAGCCCGCCTCACATGCGCCACCTGCTGGGCCGCTTGGTGGATGTGAACACCAGAAGCCGGTATGTCAAGCGTTACGATTGGAAGCAAAAGGAGCACACGTGAAAAGGGTGAGGATGTACCTGGGGCGGTTGGGGAGGTGAGGGTTTCCCTGTGCAATAACTGGGAAGCGGGAAGGAAACAGCTGGGTATTGACCTGGGGTTGGCTGCCAAGACGAAGAAGAGGAGGACCGCGTGCACTGGGAGCTTTTGCCCTGGCAGCCACCCCGAACCAGCGATCCCCCTTGCCCTAGGCCCCTGGGGCTCCCTTTTTGCCCCTTTACCAGGACAGTCTTTGCCCGTTGACCGCTTTTCCGCGGTGAGGAAGGAAGAAAGCCATGCTTTGGCTGTGTCTTTTGCTCTTGCAAGCTTTGCCCGACCCGGTGCCCACGCCGGAAATCATTTTTCAGCCCACGGTGACGGTGGAGGGAAGTTAAGCGAGGAGCAGGGGTCTTCATCCACCGCTACTGGTGACCAACCCGTCCACCAGCAACATAAACGTGGCGTGGACAGAACTTCGCGGTTTTTTTAGTTTAGCCGCTTACGGGGAGTCTGGTACCCCGGCGGAACGGGATGGGTTGCGCCAGGGGGAAATCGCCAACCCGCGCCCTGCATGCGGCTTGGGCTGGGCCAATCCCGTGCCTGCGCGCGACAGCTACCTGGATCATCCTCAAGGGAGCAGCGACTTTTTTTTTCACCACTTTCTCGACAACGTTTTTCGTGCTCGAGAGGCCTCGCCGAAGGAAAACATTGGCGTTACCTTGGAACCCTTGGTGGTGCGCGGCCCCGCACCACCGGTGGTGAATGAGTTCGAAATGAGTGGAATTCCAGTCTCTTATCGGGGAGGTACTACGACGAGCTGGCCAACTTCTTTGGGCTTAGTGAGGAGAATAAGGAGAAGCTCGAGGAATTGGACTATGCCGGCTGCGTCGCTGAGCGCAAGTGCGTCCGGAGGCGTGTCTTGGGCCCCCACCCGTACGCGGCGGGGAGCTGCAGGCACTGGACGCGCTGGCTTTGGAGCTTGGACCAAGGGCAGAGGCTGGGCTGGTTCGCCGACCAGGGGCTTTTTGCCAGCATCCGCCAGAAGGCCCAGCAGGCGTACGAGAGGGCCTTGACACAGGACGGGGACGGGGCCAAGCAACTGCTGGAAAAGGTGGCCGCCTTGGTGGGAGGGGGCTGCACCGGGCCAAGCTTCCGCGTATGGGCGGGCCTTGGTGGTGGACAACGCGCGCACACTGACGAAAGAGGTGCCTTACCCCTGTGAGCCTAACCTGGTGGTGGAGGATCGGGCGCTGATCGTTCCGCCGGGGAAAGGGGTGACGGTGCGCGCCCGCGCCTATACACCCAGGCCACCAACGCGGGTATTGCGGGGGAAGAGGTGACGCTAGAGCTGTCGACCGGGCCTTTGGCTGGCCAGCAGGTGCGGGCGGTGACCGGTGCGGACGGGTGGGCCAGCCTGACGGTGCCAGCCTACGCCCAGCTCAAGGAGCGGGATTTTTGGGAGTTTGTGGTGGTGGCTGGCTTGGATCGGGGAATCAAGGGGGAGAAAGCCAAAGGGAAGGCTCAGGCGGTTACCTGTCAGCTGAACCGGCGGTTCGAGCTGCAAGGTTCGATTTCCTTCGAGTGGCCCACGGATTTTGCCAACCTGCGAGTGGTGAACCTGCACCTGCCTTTTGTGTTTTCCGGTCCCGACCGGGACGTGCGACGGGACGATTTCACCGCCAACACTGGCACGCAACCCGTGCCTCCCACGGTCACGCGCTACTTCATTTCCGAGTCGGAGGAGTTAAACCCCGCCACCGCCAAGATTTTAGGTCAGCAAACAGTGCCGACGTTGGCGCCCCAGCAGGTGTGGGAAAGTGGGGGGCTGGTCTTTCGCGTACCCCGGGGAGCCGGTGACCACCACCAACCGCTGGGGCTTGCTGCTGCTGGTGGCTGCCTTTGCCCCGGTCCTGGTGGTGGCCAGCGGGTTGGTTTGGCGCTGGCGACGGGCGTACGCGTGGGTGGGGCACGCCACGCCCCCTACAGGTCCAGCGTGAGCACGGCGCGCAGGCGGGAGCCCTCACGGCGCAGCTGCAGGGCGTGGAAGGTGACCGCCTTGATTTCGAAGGGCAGTGGCCGATGACGGGGCAGGGGGCGAAGGTCGAGCTGGGCCGTAAGGCCTTGGCAGGTAAGGTTTACGGTTACTTGGCGACGGGTAAAGAGCCAGTAGACCACCTCGTTGCCCACGCGCACCAGCTGGGCCTGCACATCATCTTCCGGCAAAACGAGCTGGGCGTGGGCAGTGGCGCGGCCCCTGGGGAGGTGACCTAGGACGAAGCACACCAGCCCAAGGGCCAGGTGGCGCAAAAGCTCTTCGTGACTCTGGCCGTACACGGCCAGGCGCACATCTGCGGTGTGGGGTAGCAGGCGAAAGCGAGGCGAGCCCACGGTTTTAAGTGTAAACTGCCGCCGGATGCTCCGCCCCTGGCTGCGCCTGGCCCCGCCCCTTTTGGCCTTGGTGGGCGCGGCGGCTGTGTTGTTTCGGCAAGGGGGGGAGCGCTTTTCCCTCGACCCTTTGCTGGTAGAGGCGCAGGCCAGGGATGCCCTGCTGAGGGTGGGCTTTTCCCCCTCGGGGGAGGCGCATGTGGCGGTGCGTTTCCCGCGGTTTTTGGCTTGGGCTTGGGAGCGTGCCGCCTTTGAACGAGCCCATCACGAGCGCCTGCCGCCCCTAGTTACGGTGAGCTTTGCCCAGGGCGGGGAGGTGACCCTGCGCGGCGGGCGGGTGGTGGAGTTGCGCCGGCCCCTGCCTGCACGTCCGGGGCCCACCGTGCCGGTCACCGGGCTGGAAACGGTTTTGCGGGCACAACTGGCCAGGCTGGTGGAGGAGGAGGGAGGGTTCTCTCTCACCCGCATCAGCGCTCGGCAGGAGCCGGGGCTGGTGTGGCAGCGGGGACACTTTGTGCGCCCACTGGCCGGCGGTTGGCAGGAGGAGCTGGTGGTGGAGCTGGCCGGCAGCTCCTTGGTGGCCTTTCGGCTTCGGCTCCTGCCCGAAGCCAGCGATTTGGGTTTGGTGATGGGACGGGTGGCCGAGTTGGTGCTGGCCCGCCGACTGGTCTATTTCCTTCTGGGGCTTTCGCTGGTAGGCCTTTTCTTGGGCTGCCTGGAAGCGATCCATGCCCGCCTGCGGTTGCCCTGGATTGGGGCGTTGGCCACGGCGGCAGCGGTTTTTGCTTTGGCCACTGCCACCGGCCACAGCCGGTCCTACGCCGCCTTTTGGGCCTGGGCTAGCGGCGTGTCCCTGTTGCAGGCGAGTGGAACAACCCCGGAAAAGGCTAAAGGGGTGGCGCTACCCTGGCTGACAGGGATCCTATTGGCCTGCGGGAGCCTGTCCTGGCCGCAGCTGGCGGCGCGTTGGGGTGGTTGGGTGCCGACCACCGGAAATGTGCTCACCGAATCGGGGCTTGAGGTAGCAGGGGAGGCCTTTCTCCGCGCCGTAGCGGAGGAGCCGCTGCTGCGCTGGGGGTTACCGCTGTTGCTCTCGCCCTTTCTCGGCAGCTGGGCGGCCTTCGGTTTGGCAGCCGCCTTCGGTTCGCTCCTGCACCCGCTGCCGGCGGTGCCCCTGCCGTTGGGGATGGTAGGCGAGGCGGCAGGCCAGGGGCTTTTAGGGGCGTTGGCCTACCGGTGGGGGATGCCGGCGGCCCTGGCGGCGCGGGCAGTGTGGGAGCTGCTTCGCCTGGGGTTTTTTGCCCCCTCCTTCCCATGGGGGCCGGTGGTTTTCTTTGTGTTGGTTGCGGGTGCGGGAGCGTTCCTGTGGCGAAGTCCCGGCTCGTAATTTGGGCAGCTCTGCTGCTGGTCGCCCTGGCAGGCGCCGGGTTGGGCTCGCGCCTTTCCCGCAGCGGCTCCCTCCAGCATGCGCAGAGTCGGGCTGAGACCCAGGCGCCTCCCTTGCAGCTCAGCTGGGGCAAGCTGCGCGCTTTTGCTCGCTGCGGGGAAGCGTGGGAGCTGGTCTACCAGCCGGCCCACGGCGCGTGGGTGGTCCGGGTCCTGGTTCCGGATACGGCCCCGCCCCACCCGCCACGCTTGGAGGTGGTGGCGTGGCTGCCAGGCGGCCACCTCTCGCTTGCAGCAGCCAGTTTCTTGGCCGGTGACGGGAGCGCCGAAGGCGTGGCTGAAAGGCCGGCCCGGCGCGATTGGTGGTTCAGCCAGCGGGTGGTGTACGGGGCTCTGCCGGTGGCCAAGCCCGAGCGCTGCGGCCGACCCTGGCCATCGGTGCCTACCGAGCTGGCCTTGTTTTTTGGCTTGTGCTGTGCTGGAGCTCTGGCTCGGAGGATCCGCTTGACCGCGGCGGATCCCAAACTGCGACGCGTGGTGCTGGTTTCGGCCGCAGCGATGCTGGCCGCCGTTCCCGGGGCCACGCGGTTGGCCGGTCCCCTTTTTTCCCCTGGCGTGCGCCCCTTCATCACCTTGCTGGTGCTGGCGACCGCCGGGGCGGTGGGGTTGGGGGTCGTAGGCGCCTGTGCCTACCTCTTTCCCCTCGCCGCGGCTAGGCCTTGCGGGTGGGTCTGGGCGGTGGGTGGGGTGGTGGGTTGGCTGGGTGGCGTTTGGCTTGCCCCCCTCTGGGCGCAGGCCCTTGGCGCCCTGCCCGCCCGTTGGGTCTGGTTGCTGGGGGGAGGGGTTTTGGTTGGTTACGTGGTGGACCTAGCCGGCGCCGGTGTGCGGATACTCCTCTCGCCCCTGCGGTGGCTGACGTCAGGGATAGCCCTGCTCCTGGCCTTGACTGCCCTGCTGGCAGGCCAGGATGGGTGGCTGCCGGTGGTGGCTGCCTGCCTGGTGGCGGTCTTGCCGCCCGGACAAGGATTTCCCTTTGCCACCGTGGCCACATCGGCCTTGCTGGCAGGCAGTTGGTGGGTAAGTTACGGCGTGCTCGGTCCCCTGCGGGATGCCCTGGTGCTGGCGCTGGCTCTGGTGGGGCTGGGGAGTGCGTGCGCCCTGCGCCGACGGGAGGGTTGAAAACTCGCGAGGCTACAATCACCGGGTGCGACTGGCCTGGTTCGTAGCCCTGCGTTTTTTGCGGCGCCGTTCCAGTCCCTTGCTGTCCGCCTCCTCCCGCGCCGCGCTGGTGGCGGTGGCGGCGGGGGTTGCTGCCTTGGTGGTGGTGCTGAGCTTGATGAACGGATACAGGCAGGCACTGGAGCTAGGCATTTTCAATGCCAGTGGTCACCTGTTGCTGTTGCCCTCCTCGGACGAGGACGGCACCCGGCTTTCCGCTCACCTCGCCTCCCAAACCGGGGTGGCTTGGGCAGGTGCGGTGCGCTTTCTTCCGGGGTTACTGGCTCGCCAGCCACGGGAGGCGGGGGAGGTGGTGACGCTCAAAGCCTGCGACCACGTGCCGCCTTTTGTGACGCTTCCCGCTTCCCCGGAACAGGGGCCGCTGGCGGTGGCGGTTGGCAAAGGCCTTTCGCAGAAGCTGAAGCTGCAGCCAGGGGACAGCGCCTTTCTCCAACTGGCGCATCCCGCCGGCCGGCCGGTGTACCTGCCGGTGAAGGTTGTCACCGCCTTCGAAAGTGGTTTTGCGGAGCTGCAGGAGAGCTGGGTTTTTTGCCTGGAATCGGCCCTGCGGGCGAGATTGGGGGAGCTGGGGCCAGCGCTGGTGGAGGTGTTCCTGCGGGATGCGGAGGAGGCGGAGGACTTTGCTCACCGGCTAGAAAAGGATTGGCCCGGGCCCTTGTCCGTGCGCGTTTGGAGCGAGATGAACCGCGAGCTGTTCACCGCCCTCCGGTGGCAAAAGCTGACGCTCGCCCTCGTGTTGTCGTTGATCGTAGGTGTGGGGGCCTTCGAGGTGGCTTCCTCTTTGGTAGTGCTGGTGACGGAAAAGCGGCGAGAGCTGGGCATCCTGCAGGCGGTGGGCGCTTCGGGTCCCTGGTTGCGGCAGGTGGTCTTGCTGGCGGGTATGGGTCTGGGAACGGCGGGTCTGCTGCTCGGCCTTTTAGGCGGCGTGCTGTTGGTGGTTGTGGGAAACCTGTTGGGCTTTCCGCATTTTTCGCCCGAGCTGGCAGCGGTGTACATGGTGGATCGCATTCCCTGGCGGCTGCTGCCCACAGATGTGCTGGCAGTGCTGCTGGCGGGCTTGGTGGAGGTGTTTTTGGCCGGTGTGCTGACAGCCCGCCCCTTTGCCCGGGGTGAGCCGGCGGAGATCCTGCGGTGGGTGTAGAGCCGAGCTACCTGTGGGAGGTGCAATGGCACGGCAGCAAGGGCGGCCGCGTGCGCCGGTTCTATGTGACTCGCCGCACCTTGCGCTGGCTGGCAGTGGTGGCGGCAGGCATTGCTTTCTTCCTCCTGGCCATTCTGGGGGCCCTGCCGTTGGGCCTTAAGGGGTACTGGCAGCGCTTCACGGTAAAAGCCGCTCGGCAGGAAAACAAAAGGTTGCAAGCCGAGCGGGAAAAGCTCTTGGACCAAGCCCAAGAGCTTTCGCAGGAGGTGGCTTTGCGGCTCAACCGGGGCCTTCGGCTGGCCTGGTTGTTGCGCCTTTCGCCATCCGCTCTTCTCGCAACTTCCCTTCCCGAGGAGCGAGATGCGCTGGTCACCTGGCTTGTTTCCGAGTCGGAAAAGCTTGAGGTGCTGGGGCAGGAGTTGGCACGTGGGGGACAGGCGCCTTGTCGCCTGGAGGCCCTACCCACGGCTTGGCCTCTGGACTCGCCCCAAGCCGTACCGGTGGGGCGCTTCGGGGTTCGCGTGTCTCCTTTCACCGGTCAGGAGGAACCCCACTTCGGTTTGACCTTGGCTGCACCCCTGGGCACGCGGGTTTTGGCCGCAGGGGACGGCAAGGTCGCCTACGTGGGGGCGCCGCGAGAGCGCCGTGCCAATCTCTGGAGCCGCTTGGGCACGATGGTGATGCTGGATCACGGCGGAGGTGTGCTGAGCCTGTACGGCCACCTTGGCCAGGCGCTGGTGCGGCCTGGGCAGCTGGTCAAGCGCGGGCAGCAGCTGGCGCAGGTGGGCCAAACTGGCTGGACCCGGGTGGTGTCCTTGTACTTCGAGGTGCGTTGGCCGCTAGGGGCCAATCCGGTACCGGTGGACCCCCTGCTCTTTCAGCTCGCTTTTCCCTTGCCGGAGCTGGCCGAGCGCCTGGAGGACCCCGCTTGCAGCCTGGCCTCTCAGGCCCCTCCGTTGGAGGTTCTCTTGGGTAGGCGGAAGCCCCTGGGATGAACCTTGCCACCGGTACGGACAAAGTGATAGCCTTCACAACCGGCGCAGGCAGCGCCGGGAGGGTTCGATGACGGGAGGGCCGCTCAAACGTACCGCGCTATACGAGGCTCACCGGGCGGCAGGGGCCAGAATGGTCCCGTTCGCGGGTTGGGAGATGCCCGTGCAGTACCGCGGGGTGCTGCAGGAACACCGCGTGGTGCGCAGCGCTGTGGGTCTGTTCGACGTCTCCCACATGGGCGAGCTGGAGGTGGTGGGCAAGCGGGCGCTGGATTTCGTGCAGTACGTGACCTGCAACGATGCCTCTCGGCTTACCCCAGGGCGGGCCCAGTACTCCGGCCTCATGACCCCGCGAGGCACCTTTGTGGACGACCTCCTGGTGCACATGATCTCCCAGGAGCGCTTCCTCTTGGTGGTTAACGCCGCCAACAAGGACAAGGACTACGCCTACCTCTGCGCCCAAGCGCCCGCCTTCGACGAAGTAGAGTTGTATGACCAATCGGCTGCTTACTCGCAGCTGGCCGTTCAGGGTCCCCTGGCGGAAAAGGTGGTACAAAGGCTCACCTCCTATGCCCTGGCCGAGCTCAAGTACTACCGATTCGTGCAAACCCAGGTGGCGGGTATGGCAGCCCTGGTGGCCCGCACCGGCTACACGGGCGAGGACGGCTTCGAGATTTACGTCAATTGGGAGGAAGGCCCGCGGCTCTGGCAGGAGCTGATGAGCGCAGGCCAGGAGTTCGGCATCGAGCCTTGCGGCTTGGGCGCGCGCGATACCTTGCGCTTCGAAGCGTGCATGCCCCTGTACGGCAACGACATTGACGACCGGACGACGCCGTTGGAGGCGGGCTTGGACTGGATCGTCAAGTTCGAGAAGGGGCCCTTTCTCGGACGAGAAGCTCTACTGCAACAAAAAAATCAGGGGCCCAAGCGCAAGCTGGTGGGCTTGGAAATGCTGGGAAAGGGTATTGCCCGCCATGGCTACCCGATTTTGTACCAAGGCAAGGAGGTGGGCGTGGTAACCTCGGGCACCCTGGCCCCCACCTTGGGCAAGGCCCTGGCACTGGGGTATGTGTCCCCCGAGCTTGCGGCGGTGGGGACGGAGCTGGCGGTTGCTATCCGCAGCGACACCGTGCCGGCGCGGGTGGTTCCCACACCTTTTTACCGGCGTGAAAAATAAGCAAGGAGGCAGGTATGACCATTCGAGCCGATCTCAAGTACACCAAGACCCACGAGTGGGTGCGTCTGGACGGAGAGGTGGCCACCATAGGCATTACCCACTATGCGCAGGAACAGTTGGGGGACGTGGTTATGGTGGACGTGGCGGGCGTGGGCAAGCAGGTGACCGCTGGCAAGGAATTGGGCACGGTGGAGTCGGTAAAGGCGGTTTCCGAGGTCTTTGCCCCCGTTTCCGGCGAGGTGATCGAAGTGAACGCTGAGCTGGACGCCCATCCGGAGCTGGTGAACCAGGATCCCTACGACGCGGGGTGGCTCCTGCGGGTGCGCGTGAGCCACGTGCCCGAGGACCTCATGGATGCTTCCGCCTACGAGGCCTTTGTGCGGGAAGAAGGGGGTCACTGATGCACCGGTACCAGCCGGGCGCGCAGGACCGCCGGCGAATCCTTGAGTTTTTGGGCCTGAGTTCGGTGGAGGAGCTTTTTGCTCCCATTCCACCAGAGGTCCGTTCAGGTCCCCTAACGCTGCCCGAAGGGATGTCGGAAGAGGAGGTTCGACGGATCCTGCGGGAGATGGCGGCAAGAAACGTCACCGCAGAGGATACGGTGAGCTTCCTGGGAGCCGGCGTGTACCGCCATGTGCTGCCGGCGGTGGTGGACGCGGTGTTGTCGCGGGCGGAGTTTTTCACCGCCTACACCCCGTACCAGCCTGAGGTCAGCCAGGGCACCCTGCAAGCGATCTTCGAGTTCCAAAGCTACGTGTGTTTCTTGACAGAAATGCCGGTGGCCAACGCCTCCCTTTACGACGGGGCAACCGCCATGGTGGAGGCGGTGCTGATGGCCGCCAGGCTGCGCCCGGAGGCGAAGCGAGTTTTCGTTTCCAGCCTGGTGCATCCCCACTATTTGCAGACCCTGCGCACCTACACCGAAGCCGCCCAGCTGGAGCTGGTGGAGCTGCCGTGGAACGCGCACGGGCGGACCGAGCTGGCCTCGGTTCAGGGGGAGGAAGCGGTAGCGGTGGTGGTGCAGTCGCCCAACGTGCTTGGGGTGGTGGAGGATCTGGCCGCTGTACGACGGGCGAGCGGGCCGGCACTGGCCGTCCACGTGGTGGTGGAGGCCACCTCGTTGGGTCTGCTGCGCGCTGGGGGTGCCTTTGGCTTTGACGTGGTCTGTGGTGAGATGCAGGCTTTCGGCTTGCCTCCTGCCTTCGGGGGGCCGCACGTGGGCTTTTTCGCCACCCGCCAAGAGTACCTGCGGCAGATGCCCGGCCGGCTGGTGGGGGAGACGGTGGATGCGGATGGGCAGCGGGCCTACGTGCTCACGCTGTCCACCCGCGAGCAGCACATTCGCCGCGCCAAAGCCACCTCCAACATTTGTACCAACCACTCCCTGATGGCTCTGGCGGTAACGGTAGCCCTTTCCCTTTTGGGCAAGAAGGGTGTGCGGGAGCTGAGTTTGGCTTCCCACGCTAAAGCTTGCTATCTCAAAAGTAGGCTCGCCTCCATGGAACCCAAACTGCGCCTAGCCTTCCCGCAAAGCCCTACGTACAACGAGTTCCTGGTGTTGCACCCCGAACCGGAAGAGCTTCTTTCCCGCCTGGCGGCCGAGGGGATTCTGGCCGGTGTGGCCACTTCCGCACTGGCCTCGTACCTTCCCCGCGGGTTTCTGGTGGCGGTCACGGAGAAAAACACGCGTCGGGAGTGTGATCGCCTGGTGGAGGCGCTGGGGAGGTGCCTATGAAAAGTCGAAGCTTGCGCCAGCGGGAGCCTCTCATCTTTGAGCGCAGCCGGCCAGGGGCGGTGGGGTATCAGCTCCCCAGCTGGGACGTGGGGGAGGTGGATCCCCTCCGCACCTTGGGGGAGGAACTGGTTCGAACCGAGGTGGCCGCCCTGCCGGAGGTCTCGGAAGTGGAGGTGGTGCGCCACTTCCACCGCCTTTCCCAGTGGAACTACTCGGTGGACGAGGGTCTGTTTCCCTTGGGCTCCTGCACCATGAAGTACAACCCCAGGATCAACGAGGAGCTGGCCCGTCTTCCAGGGTTTGCCCACGTTCACCCACTACAGCCGAAGGAACAGGTTCAAGGGGCCCTGGAGCTCCTTTGGGAGCTGGAGCAAGCGCTTATTGCCATCACCGGGATGACTCGAGTCACCCTGCAGCCGGCGGCCGGGGCCCATGGCGAGCTCACGGGCATGCTCATGATCCGCAAGGCCCTGCGCGAGAGAGGGGAAGCCCGCCGGGTGGTGCTCATCCCCGATTCGGCTCACGGGACCAACCCGGCCTCAGCAGTTTTTGCCGGATTCCAGGTGAAGGAGCTGGCTTCCACCCCAGCGGGAACCCTCGACCTGGCGGCCTTGCAGCGGGAGCTGGAAACGGGCGAGGTGGCGGCGCTCATGGTCACGGTCCCCAACACCCTGGGCGTTTTCGAGCCGGAAATTGCCCGAGCCGCTGCCATGCTGCACGAAAAGGGCGCGTTCCTTTACATGGACGGCGCCAACCTCAACGCCTTCGTCGGCGTAGCCTCGCCGGGTAAGATGGGCGCCGATGCCCTTCACATCAACCTACACAAGACCTTTTCCACTCCCCACGGCGGGGGTGGCCCCGGAGCCGGGCCGGTGGCCGTTTCTTCGCGGCTTGAGCCCTACCTGCCCGTGCCGGTGGTGGAAAAGCGCGATGGGCGGTACTTCTTAGACTCCGACCGGCCCAAAACTATTGGGCGGGTGCGCGCCTTCTACGGCAATTTCGGCATCCTGGTGCGGGCTCTCGCATACATCCTCTCCCTGGGGCGCAACGGCCTCAAGAGCATGGCGGAAGCGGCGGTGCTCAACGCCAATTACCTGCGAAAGGCCTTGGCCGCCCATTACCACGTGCCTTACGACAGCCCCACGCTCCATGAGGTGGTTTTCGACGACAGTTGGCAAAAGCCTCTTGGTGTGAACAACATGGACATTGCCAAGCGCCTTTTGGACTATGGCTTCCACGCGCCCACGGTGTCATTTCCGTTGGTGGTGCACGGGGCGCTGATGGTCGAGCCCACCGAGAGTGAGCCCCTGGCTGAGCTGGAGGCTTTCGTTCAGGCGATGGTGACCATAGCCCAGGAAGCCAAGGAAAACCCCGAGCTGGTCAAAAGCGCCCCGCACACCACGCCCGTGCGCCGCCTGGATGAGGTCCGCGCTGCCAGGCAGCCTCGGTTACGCTACCTGCCCCCTGAGGGGACGTAAGCAGCCGCTTCCTGGCGGGTTTTTGGCGGAGGCGGAGCGTGTTCTACCTAGGCAAACAGTTCACCTTTGACGCGGGCCATAGGCTCCTGTCCCACCCGGAGCTGTGTCGGTACCCCCATGGCCATACCTACCGCCTGGAGGTGGTGCTGGCGGCACGGGAGCTGGACGCCAACGCCATGGTGTGCGATTACAAGGCTCTGAGCCGGCTGGTGAGGGACGTGCTGGCTGTCTACGACCACGCCATGATCCTGGCACGCCAGGACCCGCTTTGCGCTGTTTTGCGCGAGCACGGGGAGAGGCTTGTGGTGCTGGAAGAGGAACCCACGGCTGAGGTTTTGGCGCGCCAGCTGTTCCTCCACCTCCAGCAGGCGCTGGCGCGGGCTGCCGCCCACACCGACCAACTTGCCCCCTACGGCTTCGGCCAAGGGGTTGAGCTGGTGGCGGTGCGTCTTTGGGAGACGCCGACCAGCTGGGCTGAGTACCGGCCGGCCCATGAGCGCTGAGCGAGGTGATGCGCCGCTAGCTTTTCTCGCTCCCGAGCTGGCGCCGGCCATTGCCCAGCTGCCTCAGCCCATGGCCCTCACAGGTGGCACCGGGTTCGTGGGCAGCCATCTGTTGGATGTGCTGGTGGAAGCTGGCGCCCGCGTGCGGGTGTTGGTCCGTGACCCTTCCAAGCTGAACCCACGCCTGCGCGACAGGGTGCACGTGGTTTTCGGCGACCTGGACAGCGCCCAGGCACTGGCCAAGCTGGTTCGCGGTTGCGGTGTGGTGCTGCACCTGGCAGGGGTGGTGCGGGCTGGACAGGAGCGGCTGTTCTTCACTGCCAATGCGGAGGGGACGCGGCGGCTGGTGGAGGCAGCGGAAGAGGAGGGCAGGCCACGCGTAGTTTACGTTTCCTCGCTGGCAGCGGCGGGACCAGCGGCCAGGCCGGAGGGCAAGAGGCCGGAGGAACCGGCTCAGCCGATCTCGGCGTACGGGCGCTCCAAGCTGGCGGGTGAACAGGCGGTGCGTGGCTATGAGGGCCAGTGGCTCATCCTGCGACCACCAGCCATTTACGGTCCGCGGGATCGGGATGTGTTCACCTTTTTCCGGCTCGCCGGCGCGGGTTGGCTGCCCTATCCGGCGGGGGAGCGCTGGCTCTCGGTAGCCTTTGTGGGCGACGTGGTGCGGGCAGTGGTGCATGCAGCCGCCAGCCCCCTCGCTGGCCAGGTGCTGCACCTGGGGGAAGCGCGACCCTACGCCTTGGCCGAGCTGTTGCGGCTCTTGGGCGAGGCAGGGGGTGTACGGGCACGGCTGGTGCCGCTGCCGGCGGCGGTTTTTCGTTTGGCAGGTTGGCTGGGAGACCTGTTCCATCTCCTAGGAATGAAAAACGTGGCCATGACGTCCGACAAAGCGCGAGAGCTCTTGGCGCGCCACTGGGTAGCGGAAACCCAATCCTCTTTAGGCCCGCTGGGGCTGCCGGAGCCGGTACCCTTTGTTCAGGGGGCGCGCCTGACCTGGGCCTGGTACCGCCAAGCTGGTTGGCTGCCCCGTGGTAGCATGTAAGCTTGTGACGAAGGCACGCGGGGAAAGGGGAAACGCGGTGGACATCTTCAAAAAGTGCTACGATTTTCACGACGCCGACGAGGTCAAGCAAGCAGGTCTATACAGCTACTTCCGCACCATTTCCTCGGCTCAGGACCCAGTGGTGATGATGGACGGCCGGGAAGTGGTGATGCTGGGTTCCAACAATTACCTTGGCTTAACCAACCACCCTGAGGTTAAGAAAGCTGCACAGGAAGCCATTGCTAAGTACGGGACCGGCTGCGCCGGTTCTCGTTTTCTCAACGGCACGCTGGATATTCACGTTCGCCTGGAGGAAAAGCTGGCTCAGTTCATGCACAGGGAGGCGGCCCTCACCTTTTCCACCGGCTTCCAGGTGAACTTGGGTACCATTTCGTGCCTGGTGGAGCGCGGCGACATCGTCTACCTGGACAAGCTGGATCACGCCTGCATCATCGACGGTGCACGCCTGGGCTTCGGCACGGTGGTCAAGTATGAGCACAACAACGTGGAGGACTTGCGGCGGCGGCTTTCCTTGCGGGACCCGTCGCGCGGCGCGCTGGTGGTGGTGGACGGAGTCTTCTCCATGGAAGGGGACATCGTTGACCTGCCCGCGCTGGTCGCCGTGTGCCAAGAGCAGGGGGCGCGGCTGATGGTGGACGACGCCCACGGCATCGGCGTGCTGGGCGAGCACGGGCGAGGCACGGCGGAGCATTTTGGCTTGGAAGACAAGGTGGACCTGGTGATGGGGACCTTCTCCAAGTCCCTGGCTTCCGTCGGCGGCTTTATTGCCGGCGAGGAGCGGGTGATCAACTGGATCAAGCACCGCGCTCGCTCGCTGATTTTTTCCGCTGCACCCCCGCCCGCATCGGTGGCGGCGGTGCTTAAAGCAGTGGAGATCATCGAGCGGGAGCCGGAGCGTCGCCAGCGCCTGTGGGAAAACACCGCTTTTATGAAGAAAGAGCTCTCCCACTTGGGCTTTGACACGGGTGACTCGCAAACGCCGGTGATTCCGGTGGTGGTAGGGGACGACCGCTTGTGCTTTTTCATGGCCAAGCGCCTGGAAGAGGAAGGTGTGTTTGTCAACCCGGTCATTTCCCCGGCTGTGCCACCAGGGCGTGCCTTGCTGCGGACCTCGTATATGGCCACCCATTCGCGAGAGCATTTGGAGCGTGCCCTGAACGCCTTCGCCAAGGTGGGGAAGGAAGTGGGTCTGATCCCATGAGCGAAAGGCCGCTGTGGGTCACGAGGGTGGAAAGCGCCGATCAGTGGCGCCAATTTCTTTCCCTCTCCTGGCGGCTTTACCGCGGCGATCCCTATTGGGTGCCACCGCTGAAAAAACAGGTGGCCGGCTATTTGGACCTCGGGCACCCCTTCTACCAGCAAGGGCGGGCGGCACGGGAGGTGTTTCTAGCCTATCGGGGCGGTCGCCCCGTGGGTCGGGTGGTGGCCATCCTCAACCGCGCGCACAACCAGTTTCACGATGACCGCTGGGGGTTTTTCGGGTTTTTTGAGTGCGAGGAGGATCAGGAAGCGGCCAGCCAACTGCTGGAAGACGCGGCCAACTGGCTGCGACAGCACGGCTGCGACACCTTGGTTGGCCCGGTGAGCCCCTCCACCAACTACGAGTGTGGTTTGCTGGTACAGGGCTTCGACAGCCGACCCACGGTGATGATGACCTACAACCCGCCCTACTACGCTTCCTTGTTGGAAGGGGCAGGTTTGGTCAAGGCCAAAGACCTCTATGCCTACTGGTCGCCAGTGCATCCCGGGTCTTTGGAGCGGCTGCGGCGCTTTTCCCAACGCACACAGCAGCGCGAACCCAAGCTGACGGTGCGCTCGGTCCATTTGCGGGACTTCGCCAATGAGGTGCGCATCATCCAGGATATCTACAACAAGGCTTGGGAAAAAAACTGGGGCTTTGTGCCTACTTCTGATGCGGAGTTTGCTTGGCTGGCGCGCGAGCTGAAGCCGCTGGTGGATCCCCAGCTGTTGTACATCGCCTTTTTCGACGGCGACCCAGCCGGTTTTCTCCTGGCTTTGCCCGATGTGAACCCAGCGTTGGCGGAGCTCAATGGTTCCCTGGCCAACCCCTGGCGCCTTTTTCGCGCCTGGTGGGTGGGACGCCGGCGTGAAGGCCTGCGGTTGATCACCATGGGGGTGAAGCAGGAATACCGGCTGCGTGGGATTGAAGGCGTGATGTTTTACCACGGCCTTCAGGCGGCTTTGGACCGCGGCTACCGCTGGTGCGAGTACTCCTGGATCCTGGAGGACAACGAGTTGGCCAAGCGCACCGTGCGGTTGATGGACGCCCAGCTCACCAAGATCTACCGCCTCTACACCCGCCAGCTTTGAGCAAAAAAATGCGGGACCGAAGTCCCGCTCCGCTGCGACGGCTCCGGAGTGGCTCACCGGGCCGGTCGCAGCGCTGGGGGGAGCCAGCTTTCCCCGCGGCGCCGGAGGCACCGCCAGATAACAATGGGAAATTTTTTTGCTGGTGTCAACCAGGCGTCACGAAGCTCACGCCTGGTGCTCGCGCAAGACCAGAAGCCGCACCTCGCTCATCTCCTCCACCGCCCAGGCAGGTCCCTCGCGCCCAAAGCCTGATTGCTTCACCCCGCCGTAGGGCATGGGGTCGCTGCGCCAGGAGGGAATGTCGCCGCCAATTACCGCCCCCACCTCCAGCTCCTTCCACGCCCGCTGTAGCTTGCCTGCATCCCGGCTGAAGATGCCGCACTGCAGGCCGAAGCGCGAATCGTTGACGAGCTGCAGCGCGCTTTCAAAGGCATCGTATGGCTCCAGCACCGCCACCGGGGCAAAGGCCTCCTCCGCCCAAAGGGGGTGCTGGTGAGGTACATCTTCCAGCACCTGCGGCCAAACCAGGTTGCCCTCACGGCGAAACGGCGTGAGCAGGCGAGCGCCGAGTTGGCGCGCGGTTTCCACCCACTCCTGCACGCGGTCGGCGTCTTTGGCTGAAATCAGCGGCCCGCATTGCACCGTCGCGTCGCTGGGGTCGCCGGTGGGAAAGCGTTGCGCCGCCGCCACCAAGGCGTCGCGAAAGGCGGGGTAAACCTCCCGCGCCACCAGAACGCGCTGGACGGAGATGCAGGACTGGCCGGCGTAGGCGAAGGCACCCAGGGCCACGCGCTGCGCCACGGCAGCCAAGTCCCCGGCATCGGGCTCCACCACCACCGCCGCGTTGCCGCCCAACTCCAGGGTCACGCGCTTGTCCCAGGCGCGGCGCTTGAGTTCCCAGCCCACCGCCGCCGACCCGGTAAAGGTTACCAGCTTGATTTCCGACGCTTCGGTTAAAAGGGCGGCTCGCTCGCCAGGGCAGGGAAGCACGGAAATGGCGCGTGCCGGCAAGCCTGCGTCCAGCAAGATGCGGGCCAGGTGCAGCGCCGGCGAGGGCGTTTGGGAAGCAGGCTTGAGCACCACCGGGCAACCGGCCGCTACCGCCGGACCCAGCTTATGGGCCACCAGGTTCAAGGGAAAGTTAAAGGGCGTGATGGCTGCCACCGGGCCCACCGGTAGGCGGCGTAAAAGGCCCCACCGCCCTTGCCCTGACGGAAAAATACCCAGGTCCAGAAGCTGGTCACGCCAACTGCGGGCTTGACGGGCGCTTTCGCTGAGAGTTTCCACGCAGCGGTCAACCTCCGCTCGTGCCAGCGCTACGGGCTTGCCCGCTTCCTCCACCAAAAGCTGGGCCAACTCGTCCCGCCGTTGGCTAACAGAGTGGGCGGCGCGCTGGAGGATTTCCGCCCGTTGGTAAGGGGGGAGATCGGCCATGAGCTTGGCGGCCTTTCGGGCACCCAGCGCCGCTTCTCGCACCTGCTCTGCGCTGGCCTGCCCCACCTCGGCCACCGCCTGGCCGTGGTACGGAGAACGCACCTGGTAAAACTCGCCCCCCGCTTTCGCCTCCCCTGCAAGGAGCAGTGGTTCTTTTCGCATGGTCCCTCCTGTGGCCGGTTGCTAAAAAATTCCGGGCCGCTTCCCCCCCGAAAAGCGGCCCGCCTGGGTGCTACCCAGGGGAGGGCAAGCCCTCCGATGAGCTAAAACCTCTCGCTGGCCCTGTTCTCTTCCCACCGCTGGCGCAAAGCGGGTAAGCATGACCCCCGCCAGCGCCAGCAGGGCACCGACCAACTGCCAGAAGCTCCAGGTCTCGCCCAAGGCCAGCCACGCTACCAGCGCGGCTACCACCGGCGTGAGGTTGGAATAGACGGCTGTGCGGGTGCTGCCCAGCGCCCGCAAGGCCAAGTTCCAGGCGAAGTAACCCAAGCCGATGGCCAGGACGCCGGAGAAAACTACCCCACCCCACCCAGCCCAGCCCAGGCCTTGCCAATCCTGCCGGGGCAGCTGAGGCAGGGCAAACAACAGCAAGAGCGGTGTCCCCGCCAGGAAACCAATGGCGGTGACAGAGCTGGCGGGAGCCTGGGCCAACACCCTGGTGGCCAGGAGGGTGTAGCAAGCCCAGGTGAGCGAGGCGCCAAACATCAAGAGGTCACCCATAAGCGTGGCTGGCGCAGCTCCCCGCTGAGGCCGCAGGGAAAGAAGCAAGGCCAGGCCGGCGGCGGTAAGGGCGATGCCTGCCCACCCCCGGCGAGAAAGCCGCTCACGACCACTGAGGTGGGCCAGCAGGGCGACCTGCGAGGGCATGGAAGCTTGGATCAGGGCCGCGTGGGCCACGCTGGTGCGGGCCAGGCCTTCAATGAACAAAAGCTGGTAGACGGAGTTGCTCAAAATGCCCAGCAGCGCCGATTGCCGCCGCAGCCGTGCGGGCAGTCGAACATTGGCGCCAGAGGCAGTCAAGATCCCAAGCACGGTGGCTGTTGCCAGCACGAAGCGGGCGGCATTGAACACTAGGGGGCTCAGGCGAGTAAGGGCCACCTTGATGACGGTGTAGTTCACTCCCCAAACCAGGATAAGGGCCAGGAGCAGGGCGTCAGCAGGCCCGAAGGGTTTTCTCCCCGCCCGGGTTCGGCTCACGAGGTTTCCTCCACCTCTTGCAGAAACGCCAGGAGCTTGCCCACCGCGTCCGCCCCATGCGTGTAACGCTGAAAGCGCACGCCGGGCAAGCCCACAAGCAGGCGGGAAACCGGCGCCCTTTGCCTGGCCAGGAGCAGCACCGGTATCCTTTGGGTGACGGCCGCCATAACCTCAACTCCCACGCCGTGGGAAGGGGTAGATACTTCCGCCACCAGGCAGTGGGACTGGGCCAACCAGTTCAGGTCCCGCTGCGCTAGCTCCCGGTCAGTGAGCGCGTGGTCAGCAGCCTTGCCGTCGGGTTGAGCCACATGGGCGGACGGCACCTGGGCCCCGCGGAGGTGGAGAGCCTCGAGCAGCGCCCGCACCACCTCTAGCTCCTGGTTGGGGCTGGTCATGGCCGCAGCCAGATACACGCGCACGGGGCCAGTTTACCCGCGCTGCTAAACTGCCGGGCCGTGAGGGATAGACGGGTCATTATCGCCATTGACGGGCCGGCAGGAGCGGGGAAGTCGGCGGCTGCCCGGCTGTTGGCGCGGCGGCTAAGTCTTCCCTACCTGGATACGGGGGCGATGTACCGTGCCCTGGCGCTTCGAGCACTGGAGGAGAGCATTGCTCTTCCCCCGGATGGGAACGGGGTGAGCCGGCTCGTGGCCTTGGCGCGCCAACTGCCCATTTGCTTTGCTGGCACGGCGGGGGAGCCCCGGGTGCTCCTCGGGGGCCGCGATGTCACCGAGGCTATTCGTAGCGAGGAGGTTTCCCGTGCCGCATCCCAGGTGTCCGCCGTGCCCGAGGTAAGGGAGGAGCTGGTGGCCCGCCAGCGGCACCTGGGTGAGGGCGGGGCGGTGGTGGAGGGGCGGGACATTGGCACGGTGGTGTTCCCTGACGCGCCGGTGAAGTTTTTCCTCACCGCTCGCCCTGAGGTGCGGGCGCAGCGACGCCAGGCGGAGCTGGCGGGGCGCGGGGTGCTTGCTGACTTGGGGCAAATCGTAAACGAGATTCGCGAACGGGACTTGAGGGACGCCACGCGGCCGGTTTCACCCTTGCGACCGGCGACCGACGCGCTGGTTGTTGACACCTCCGACCTGGACCTTCAGCAGGTGGTGGACCTGCTCTACCGCCTGGTGCGCGAGAAACTGAGCGGGGCCTGATCGGCCCCGCCGGTTCTCGGCTTATTGCCCAAGGCAGGCTCGTTACCCAAGCCGGGCCCGAGGCGAAAGCTTGACAGCAAAAACACGCAAAGACTATAGTTTGCCGCCTGTGGAGCAATCCATGCGGTGCCGCTAAGGCACTGCTTGTAGGGAGGCATGAGTGGGTCCTATCAGCAACGACGAAGCCAAGGCCGGGCGGACCCTGGCCAAGGAGGGCACGGAGAAGCTCAACCGGGAGACCCTTCAGGAGCTGATGGCCGAGTCCTTCGGCCACTTGCAGGCGGGCGATATTGTTACCGGCGTGGTGGTGGCCATCACCGACGATAAGGTGGTGGTGAACGTCTCCTTCAAGACGGAAGGGGAGATCCCGCGGGCGGAGTTTCTCGACCGCGAGGGCAACCTCACGGTGAGGGTGGGGGACGAGATGGACGTGCTGGTGGAGAAGTTTGACCCCACCACCGGCGATATCAAGCTCTCGCGCGAGCGAGCAGCTCGCATCCGCGTGTGGGAGGTGCTGGAAGAGGCGTTTAGGGAAAAGAGCCCAGTGCGTGGCGTGGTGGTAGAACGGGTCAAGGGCGGGCTTTCCGTAGATATCGGCGTGCGCGCGTTCTTGCCGGGCTCCCTGGTCGATGTGCGGCCGGTGCGGCGGCTGGAAGACTTTGTCGGCCAAACCATCGAAGCGCGCATCATCAACCTCGATCGGCGCCGCAACAACGTGGTTATTTCCCGCAAGGCGCTCATGGAGGAGCAGCTTGCGGCCCAGCGACAGGAAACCTTGGCCAAGCTGGAAGAGGGCCTGTTGGTCACCGGCACAGTGCGCAGCGTCACCGACTACGGCGTGTTCATCGACATCGGTGGCATCGACGGCCTGCTGCACGTGACCGACATTTCCTGGGGTCGGGTGGGGCACCCCAGTGAGTACTTCAAGGTGGGTGACGAGGCGAAGGTGGTGGTGCTGAAGGTGGACAAGGAAAAGGGCCGCGTGTCCTTGGGCTACAGGCAGCGGTTCGAGGACCCGTGGAGCCACGTGGAAGCCAAGTACCCGGTGGGCAAAAAGGTACGCGGCAAGGTGACCTCACTGGTGGACTACGGTGCCTTCGTGGAGTTGGAAGAAGGCGTGGAGGGCCTGGTCCACGTTTCCGAGCTCTCCTGGACGCGGAAAGTAAAGAGCCCCAAGGGCATGCTTCACGTCGGGCAGGAGGTGGAGGTAGTGGTGACGGATGTGGACCCGGAGCGTCGGCGTCTGTCCCTTTCCCTCCGCCAGGCGGAACCCAATCCGTGGCAGGAGTTCGCCGCCAGCCACAGGGTGGGAGACCGGGTCACGGGCAAGGTGCGCAACGTCACCGAGTTCGGCGCGTTCGTGGAGTTGGCCCCAGGGGTGGACGGGCTGGTGCACATGTCCGACATGACCTGGAGCCGTCGTGTGTCCCATCCTTCCGAGGTGGTACAGAAGGGTCAACAGGTGGAAGCGGTCATCACCGCTTTGGACGTGGTGAACCAACGCATTTCCTTGTCCATGAAAGAACTCATGCCCAACGAATGGGATACCTTTGCTTCTGCCCACCAGGTGGGGGACGAGGTGGACGGCTACGTCACCAACGTCACCGATTTTGGCTTGTTCATCGAGCTGGCCCCCGGGGTGGAAGGCCTGTGCCACGTATCCGAAGTGGAACGGCTTGTTGGCGGGAGCTTGGCGGAGGAGTTCCCCAAGGGGCGGGAAGTCCGTTGTCGTCTGATTCGTTTGGACTTTGCTGAGCGGCGTATTGGCCTTTCCTTGCGGGGCATTCCGCAACCGGGGCCCGAGCAGGAGTCTGTCAGCGTGGAGGAAGCCCCTACGCACCAGGCGGAGGAGCTGGAGGAGGCTGCCGCACCTGAGCTCACCGCCGAGCTCACGAGCGAGGAGGCGACAGCGGAGGGGGAGCTGGCCAAAGAACAAAAGAAGGAGGACGCATGACCCGCGCAGAAATCGTTGCCGGGCTAACCAACCACCTGGAGCTCACCCACCAGCAGGCGGCGGAAGCGGTGGCGGCAGTACTGGAGGCCATGTGTCAGGCACTGCGGCGCGGGGAGGAAATCGAGCTTCGGGGCTTTGGCAGCTTTCGCTTTCGTCAGCGGCGCGCTCGTACAGGCCGCAATCCGCGCACCGGTACGAAAGTGGCTGTGCCCGCCAAGAAGGTCGTCTACTTCAAGCCCGGTAAGGAGCTGAGGCAACGGCTGGGGTGAGGTTGTGGGGCTGGGCTATCTTTTTGCCCCGTGGCGATTCAGCTACGTCTCGGGCGCAGCCCATTCCTCCCAGTGCATTTTTTGTTTGGCCGCCAACGGCGGCCGGGAGACGCTGACGGTGGCGCGGGGCGAACGCGTCTTCGCCCTTCTCAATCGCTACCCCTATACCGCCGGTCACCTGATGGTGGCACCTAAGGCTCACGGGGGCGACCTGGGGAGCTTGGATCGGGAAACGCTGGCCGAGCTTATGGAGATGGCGCAAACCCTGCTGCGGGCACTTGATCGCGTGTACCGACCGCATGGATACAACCTGGGCTTCAACCTGGGCGAGGCGGCGGGCGCGGGCGTCGTGGACCACCTCCACCTGCACATCGTGCCCCGCTTTCGCGGCGACACCAACTTCATGACTACCAACGCGGCTGTGCGAGTGGTACCCGAAGACCTGGAGCAAACGTGGAGCAAGATAACCCAGGCTTTGGAGGTGAACGGTGCGCGCTGAGGGGACGCGTCCGGGATTGCCCTTACCCCTGCTGGTGGGCTTGGCGTGGTTGGTTCCGGGGTTGGGGCACTGGCTTTTAGGGAAAAAGGAGCGGGCAGCGGTGTTCGCCGGGGTAATACTGGCCAGCTTTGCCCTCGGCCTGGCCCTGCAGGGCGAGTTGATCCTCCCCAAGCCAGGCGATCCCCTTTCCTACCTGGCCACCTGGGCGACGGTGGGCAACGGCGTGCCCTTCTTTTTGGCCAGGCTCCTGGGTTTGGGGGAGGGTGTGCCGACCTCGTTCACCTATGAGTACGGCAATACCTTTCTCCTTACTGCCGGCATCATGAACCTCCTTTTGGTGCTGGATACCTACGACATTGCCGTGGGGAAGAAGGATTGGTAATGGCCGACCACTTCCTGCTCATGACCCTCCATGCGCTCTTTCTTGCTATCTTCTTTTCCTTTTTGTGGAAAAAGGACCGGGAGGAGCGCCGCCGTTACCTCATCAAGGTTTTTCTCATCCTCCTCTTGGGGGCGGTGGTGGTAGGTTGGCTCATGTACCCCTTCCCTTCATCGTCCTAGCGGGCGCTGGCCGGTGGGCAAGAGGTGGCCCTTCCTGTTGCTGGCGGTATTCCTCGCCGTCCTGTACCTCTGGGTTGGCACCCGGCCACGGGTGCCGCGTGTGCTTACCCGAGTCCCCGACTGGTTTGGCCACGGCCTGGCCTACGCCCTTTTGGCCAGCTCCACCTGCCGGGGCCTGCCGCAGGTGGGCTGGGCTGGCGCGACGGCTTTGAGCACGGCTCACGGCGGGTTGTTGGAATGGTTGCAACGTTCGGTGCCGGGGCGGACGGCGGAGCTGAAGGACGTGCTTGCTGACCTGGTAGGCAGCGTTCTGGGTGCCCGCCTGGGGATTCGACGGCGGTGAGAATTTTCCTTTCGGCAGCGGAAGCATCCGGCGACCTTCACGGTGCCAACCTCCTCCGCCAGCTTCGCCAGCTGGGGGTGGTGGAGGCCATGGGTGTGGGGGGTCCGCGCTTGCGCGGGGAGGGGTTAGCGTTGGTGGCCAAGGCAGAGGAGCTCTCCCTCATGGGCCTTGTCGAGGTGCTGGCGCACCTGCCACGACTTTTGCGTCTTTGGCGTCGGGTGCAGCACCAGGCGCTGGCCTTTCGTCCCCAGGTGGCGGTGCTCATCGACTCGCCGGATTTTCACTTGCCGCTGGCCGGGGCGTTGGCCCGGGCTGGCATTCCGGTGGTGCTGTACGTTTCGCCTCAGCTTTGGGCCTGGCGCGCCGGTCGGGTACGGCGTATTCGCCGCTCCGTGCACCGGGTGCTGTGCATCTTGCCTTTCGAGGTGGACTTTTACGCTCGGCACGGCGTCGATGCCCGTTTCGTCGGGCACCCCCTGGTGGACGAGTTGGTGCCGTTGCGACCGGACCTGCCGGCGGAGCGTGAGGTGGCTCTGGCGCTTATGCCTGGCTCCCGACCCCAGGAGGTGCGTCAGCTCCTGCCGGTTATGGCCGAGGCGTTTGCTGCCTTGAGGGCGTCCTTCCCTGAGCTTCGGGGAAAGGTGATGGTGGCGCCGGGCCTCAGGGAAGAAAACCTCCGCGCCCTTCTGCCCGAGCCATGCTATGGCTTGAGTTTCGTGCACGAGCACCGATATCGTGAGCTGGCTGGCTGTCGAGGAGCGCTGGTGGCCTCGGGCACCGCCACCCTGGAGTGCGCGCTGCTGGATGTGCCCATGGTGATTACCTACCGCCTGCACCCTCTTTCCTACCTGCTGGCCCGGGGGCTGGTGCGTGTGCCCCACGTGGGACTGGTGAACTTGGTGGCCGGCGAGAGGATAGCCCCGGAACTGATACAGGATGCGCTAACGGTGGAAAGCTTGTTTGCCGCTGGGGCACAGCTTTTGCGTGCGGAGGGTACGGAGCAGCGGCGTAAGCTGGCGGCGGTGCGAGCGCGGTTGGGGGAGCCCGGGGCCTCGCGCCGCGCCGCGGAAGAAATTTGGCAGTTGGTGCAAGGCCAATGAGAACGCTCTGGCGCCTGTTGCGGTACACCAAACCCCACGCTGGCTGGGCGGCGCTGGCAGTGGGGGGCATGGTTGGGGTGGCGCTGGCTACCGTTTTTCTCATGTACCTGGTAGTTCCCCTCTTCGATCACATGCTGGGCGCGGGTGCAGCGCACCAGATCCTGGGCAAGAGCGTGGCGGTGGAAAAGCCGTCTAAGAAAAGCGAGAACCCCCTGTTGCGGCAACTGCGGCAGCAGTTCGAGAGGCTGTCCGGCCAGCTGGCTGCCCATCTTCCTTCTGACCGCTGGGCGCTGGCGGTGCTGGTGCTGCTGACGGTTTTGGTGAAGAACGCCTTGACCTACTTTGGGCATTACGCCTTTTACCGTACCGGCCTGGCAACGGTGAAGGACCTACGGGACCAGCTCATGGACGCCATGCTGGCCCAGCCTCCCGCGTACCTCCAGCGACAGCCCACCGCGGTGCTGATGTCACGGGTGACCAACGACGTGGAGCAGATCACCGCGGCCATTTCCGACCGCTTCGGCGATTTGTTCCAGGACACCTTCACCGTCATCGGCCTTTTGGTTTACGCCTTCTCCCTGAACTTTCGCTTTGCCTTGGCGGCACTGGTGGTTGCACCGCTGCTGGTGGCTCCCGTGTGGCACTTTTCCCGCAAGCTGCGGCGGCGCTCCCACCAAAGCCAGCAGCGCTTAGGGGAAATGAATACCGTGCTGGACGAAGTGTTCAAGGGCCACCGGGTGGTGCAAGCTTTCGGCATGGAGTCTTTCGAATCCCAGCGCTTTCGCCAAGCCACGCGCAAGCACTTCAAGGCCAACCTGAAAGCTCGCAAGGTGCAAGCCCTTAATGCGCCGGTGATGGAGGTGTTGGGCGTGGCAGGAGCCATGGCTCTTATCGGCTACGCCTCCCACCTCATCGCTCGCGGGGAGATGACCATCGGCCTGTTCACCTCCTTCCTCTTCGCTCTTTACGGCATGTACAACCCCATCAAGAGGCTCAACAAGCTCAACTTGGCCATGCAAATGGCCATTGCCGCAGGCGAGCGGGTTTTTGCCGTGTTGGACGAGCCGGTCCTGATTTCCGACCGTCCCGGTGCCCGGCTGTTCCCCGGTCTCGTCAAGGAGATCCGCTTTGAGCACGTGAGCTTCGCCTACGAGCCGGAAAAGCCGGTCTTGCGCGATTTCAACCTGGTTATTCCTGCTGGCAAGGTGGTGGCGTTGGTGGGCCCTTCGGGTGCGGGCAAGTCCACGGTGGCGCAGCTTTTGCCGCGCTTTTGGGAGGTCCAGGAGGGGGCGATCCTGGCGGATGGTGAGGACATCCGCAATTTCACCCTCGCCTCCTGGCGCCAGGCGCTAGGATTGGTGACGCAGGAAACGGTGCTTTTCAACACCACGATCCGCGCCAACATCGCCTACGGCCAGGAGGTGGTAGACGAGGAGCGCCTGCGCGAGTGCGCGCGTGCGGCTTACGCCGAGGAGTTCATCCTGCAGTTTCCCGATGGGTACGATACGGTGGTGGGGGAGGCGGGCGTGAAGCTTTCAGGTGGACAGCGCCAGCGCGTGGCGGTGGCCCGTGCCCTATACAAGGACCCACCCCTTCTCATCCTGGATGAGGCCACCTCGGCCCTGGATGCAGAGGCGGAGGCGGTGGTCCAGCGGGCACTGGAAAACCTCATGCGGGGTCGCACCACCCTGGTCATTGCCCACCGCCTGGCGACGGTTTGCAATGCTGATTGGATCGCGGTTATGGACCAGGGCCGTGTGGTGGAGGAGGGTACCCATCGGGAGCTGATGGTCGCCGGCGGCTTATATGCGCGCCTGGCAGAGCTACAGGGGCTGTCACTGTGAGTGGGGTGCTCCGTTCAATGACCGCCTTGGCGGAGGCACAGGGCAACCTCTCATCCCGGCTGAGCGCTCGCCTGAAGGTGTGGTCCCTCAACTCCCGCGGCTTGGACCTGAGCGTGCGCATCCTTCCGCGCGGCGACTGGCCAGAGCTGGAGCTGGCGGTGCGGCGGCTGGTGGCGGAGAGGCTTGCCCGAGGGCGGGTGGTGGTGGTGGTCGAGCTGCAGCTTGACTCCTCCTTGGCACGGGTGCAGCTGGACTGGGAGCTGGCCGAGGCCCTGCATCAGGAGTTGGCGCGCAAGCCGGCTGGGGTGGAACTGGCGCCCCTGCGGCTGAGCGACCTCTTGGCTGTCCCTGGGTTTTTGCGCCAAAGCGAGTGGCAGCTGGAGCCGGAGGAGCTGGAGGCGCTGCTCAAGCTGCTGGACGAGGCTTTGGCGCGCTTGCAGCAGGCACGGGCGCGGGAGGCCAGCCTGCTGCAGGCGGCTCTGGAGGCGGAGCTGGTCGGGCTTGCGTCCTTTGCCTGCCACGTGAGGGAGCGAAGCGACAACCTCCAGGCAATTTATTGGCAAAAGCTGCGGCGGCGGATGGCGGAGCTTTTGGGCTCGGCGGTGGACGAACAGCGGCTGCTGCAGGAAGCGGCTTTGGCAGCGGAAAGGGCGGATGTGGCGGAGGAAGTAAGCCGTCTGCAAGCGCACCTTGACCATTTCCGGCACCTGCTGTCCGAAGGGGGACCCGTGGGTCGCAAGCTGGATTTCCTCGTGCAAGAAATGCTACGCGAGGTGAACACCGCCGCCGCCAAGCTGCGCGAGGAAGGCATTGGCGAACAGGTGGTGGAAGCCAAAGCGGCGTTGGAGCGGCTGCGCGAGCAGGTGGCCAACTTGGAGTGAGGAAAAAATAAGGCTGGCGCCAGGCACCGACCTCGAGGCGACCCGTCGGTTTTCAGAACCATAGCTGGTAGACGAGGGTTAGCCGGCGACCGGGCAGGGGGTTGCGCCCCTTGAAGAAGGCCAGGTGGTTGTAGGCCTTGATATCCGTGAGGTTTTGCCCCCGCAGGCCAAGGAAATGCACCAGCTTCTGGCGCAGCCAGCGGCGGAAAAAGGAGGCTTCCACTTGGGTGTAGCCGGGGGTGCGGGTTTCGCCCACGGCCAGGCGGGTGGCTGGAAACACACGTTCTATCAACAGGCTCGCGCGCCAGCCGGGCTGGGTAAAGGCCAGCTCGCCCAGCAGGCGCAGAGGCGGGATGCGGGGTAACGCCTCACCGGAGCGCTTTTCCGCTTCTACCCAGTCTGCCCCGAGGGTGAGTTCCAGGTGATTTTCCTCCCGGTGCAAAAGATCCAGGTGAGCAGCCAGCTCGCCGCCCCGAAAGGTGCTGTCAGCCTGAGTGAATAAGGCCACCGGCAGGTCGACCCGTTCCTCGCCGGTGAGCTGCTGGTAGGTGAAGTGCTGGACCCGGGCCAAGAAGAGGTTGGCTTGCAGCTGGACCGAGGAATGCCGATAGGCAAGGCCTAGCTCGCCGCTTGCGGTACGTTCGAGGCGGGCGGCTGGGTTGCCCACCTCGAACAAGCCGGTGGCTGCATGGGGACCGAAGGAATAGAGCTCTTCGGCATTGGGCGCCTTCCCGGAATAACTCACGCCCACCGAGACCTGCCAAGGGCTTATGCCCCTAGTGGCAAGGGAAGCAGCGGCGCTGGCGAAGCCAAAGCGGCGCTCAGGGGCAAAGCCGGCTGGGCGGTGCTGGTGCGTATCCCAGCGGGCGGCTAGCTCCCACTGGAAGGGGCCGAGCTCGCGGTGCTCCCAGAGAAAGAGGGAAGCCACTTGGGAAAGCGTACGGGGCAGGTAGGTTTCCTCACCGGCCACGGCCAGGTCTCGGCGGCGCCACTCCAGCCCCACAATGCCGGAAAAGCCGGCGAGCTGGTGTTGTGCCTCCAACCTACCGGTGACAAGGCGATTTCGCACCTGGGTGCCGGGAGTTTCACCTTCGAACTCGGTGTGGTGGTAGTCCACCCATGCCAGTGAGAGGCGTAGCTGGCGAAAGGTGGGATTTTTCGGCCATAACTGCGCCGCCAGCTCCAGCCGACGGCGCCATAGGCCCACCCATACGTTTTCCTCCACTACGCTGCCGTAGCGTGTTTCGTGCTGGTCCAGCCCCACGCCAAGCAACCCCGAGCTGCTCAGGAGGCTGAAACCCAGGGTGGCATCGTCCGCCCGCGTGAAGCTGTTGGCCACCTGGCCCAGCGGCGTGCGATAGTCATCGCTGCGTCGCGTGCCGCCGCTGGCTTGCCAGAGCCACTGGCCCTGCTGGCCCGCCACGTTAGCGTACGCGGCCCTGAGGCCGTCGTTGCTGCCGGCCGAGGCGAGAAAGGTACCGGCCAGGGGCAGACCCAGGGTTTCCTGGGGCACCGTGCCGTTTTGGGCATTGACCACGCCGCCCAAACCTCCGGTGCTGTAGAGTAGGGCTGCCGGGCCACGCAGCACCTCCACCCTTTCCAGGGTGAAGCTCTCCAGCGCCACGCCGTGGTCCGGGCTGGTTTCCGAGGCATCGCCCACGTCCAGGCCGTTTTGCAGCAGGCGGATGCGGTCGCCGCCAAGCCCGCGAATGAGGGGTCTGCTGGCGCCTGGAGCGTAAAACGTGCTGCGAACACCCGGCTGCTGCCGAAGAGTCTCGCCCAAGCTGGGAGCTGCCTGCAGGCGCAGGGCCTCATCGCTCAAGGCGGAGGCGGCTTGCGGTGCCTCGCGCAGCTGGCGAGGCCGCGCTCCCGAGACCACCACCTCCTCGTGGAAGGTGGCGGTCTCCAGGCGCAACTCCACCGTGACGGGTTGGCCCTCGCTCAGCAGCACGGAAGCGGTGGCTCGCATGCCCGAGCTCGAGGTGGCTTCTAACACGTAGGGGCCCGGGCGCAAGAGGAATTGAGCTTGCCCTTGCTCGTCGGTGACGGCGCTCCAGGGAAGCCCCACCAGGCTGACCCGCACGCCAGCGGCGGGCTGGCCCTCATGGGTGGTCACCTTAGCCACGAGGATGGCGGGGCTGGGCGTGGCGCCCTCGGGCCCCTCGGCGGAAAGGGGGTTGGCTAGCAGACACAAAAGCCAAAGCTTAAGCAGAACTTTTTTCATTTAAGCTCTCCCGTATGGTGTAGGATTTTTCTGCTGTTTTGATACGACCTCAACAGGGGCTGGGGGAGAAAGCGGGAGGGCTGCGCGCCTGCTTTGGAGTTGGCGCTGGCTCGCGGTGGGTCAGCGCAGGGCGCGCTGCCAGGGTCGCTCCCGGGACTGCCGGAGCCTGGCTGGGTTGGGCAGGGAGGGCGGCAGCGGACGTGGGAGTGAGGGTACACAGAAAGCAGGACTCGACGCTGCGGTTTTGCCCTGGCGGGGCGACGAACTCAAAGGAAAGGCGAGCAAGGTGCAGGTGGGGCAGCTGGCTAGCGAGCTGGAAGGCGAGCCAGAGACCAGCGAAAATTATCATCCGAGCCTTGCGCCACACCTGCCCCATGGCCACAACGTATAGTGTAGCTTCCAGACCAAATATTCCTGGCCGCGAAAACAGTTCCTTGGTAGCCGAATGGCAGTGAGCTTTTACGCCGCTGCTAGCATTTCGAGACAGTTCGAAATAATAAATTGAGACTCGTGACCCTTGACAAGAACCTTCCTTTTTGGCAGCATCCTTGCCCGTGACGGAGCACGACTCGCCACATTGGGCTTTCCCTCCTTGGACCAACCAACTGCGCAAGCTCGCCGGCGCGTTGTTGGTGCTGGTGCCCGTTTACCTGGTGCTGCTCGTGGGCACGGGGGCCTCACCAAAGACCACCGACGTGGGGTACGCGCCCGTGCAGCCGGTGCCCTTCAGCCATGCCTTGCACGCCGGCCAGTTGGGCTTAGATTGCCGCTATTGCCATAACACCGTGGAGGTGGCGGCTAAAGCGGCTGTCCCGCCCACGCAAACGTGCATGAATTGCCACGCGCGCATTCGAGCGGCCAGTCCCAAGCTCGTCGCCGTGCGGGAAAGCTATGCCACGGGCAAGCCAATACCTTGGGTGCGAGTCCATGACCTGCCCGATTACGTCTACTTCAACCACTCGGCGCACGTAAGGCGCGGCGTAGGTTGCGTTTCGTGTCATGGGCGGGTGGATACCATGGAGGTGGTTCGCCAAGGGGCGCCTCTGTCCATGGGCTGGTGCTTGGATTGCCACCGCAACCCCGACCCGCACGTGCGGCCCCCGGAGTTGGTCACGTCCATGGACTGGGTGGCTCCGGAAGAGCCGGCACGGTTCGGGCGTCGCCTGCGTGAGCAGCGGGGTATCAAGCCGTCCACCGAGTGCTGGACGTGCCATCGCTAGGAGGAGGGTGTGGGAAAGGCCTATTGGCGAAGCCTCGAAGAACTAAGCCGCACGCCGGAGTTCCAACACAAGTTGGCACAAGAGTTTCCCGGTCTGGCAGAAGAGCTCACCGACCCCCGCACGCGAAGGGACTTTCTCAAGGTGATGGCCGCTTCCCTCGGTTTGGTAGGGCTGGCTTCCTGCCGCTGGCCAAAGGAAACCATCCTGCCTTTTGCTGGCCGCCCGGAGGGCAGGGTGCCAGGCGTGCCGCAGCAGTATGCCACGGCCATGTCGCTGTTCGGAAACGCTCTTGGCCTACTCGTCACCAGCTATGATGGGCGTCCCATCAAAGTGGAAGGTAACCCGCTCCATCCGGAAAGCCAAGGAGCGGCCCACCTCTGGGCCCAGGCCAGCGTGCTGGAGCTGTATGATCCGGACCGTTCCCAGACTGTTGCGCTCCGGCAGGCGGGCCAGCGAGTGGTAAGTCAGTGGCCGGATTTTCGCGCCGAAACGGAAAAGGCTCGGCAGACCCTGGCTGCTTCCGGTGGCGAGGGGCTTTGGGTATTAGCAGACGGCACGCCTTCGCCCACGCGACGGCGGTTGCGCGCTCAGCTGGAAGAGGCCTTTCCCCGCAGCCGCTGGGTGGACTGGGACCCGTTGGTGCGCTGGTCCGAGCAGGAGGGTCTTTTGCTCGCCACCGGTCGCCGCGCCTCGGTTTGGCTCGCCCTGGAGCAGGCACGGGTGGTGGCCTGCTTCGGGGATGACGTGCTGCAACGCCACCCCCAGGCGGTTTCTAACGCCCGCGGTTACGCGGCTGGTCGCCGCAACTTGGCTAAACCTTTGCGGCTCTACGTGGCCGAGCCAGTGCCCACGGTCACCGGTGCGGCAGCGGACGCGCGGCTAGCCTGCCCACCCCAGCGGCTTGTCGGGTTGTTGTTGGCGCTGGCGCGGGAGCTGGCGCAGCTGGGTGTGCCTGTGGGGGTGTCCCTCCCCCAAGGGGAGCCTCTGGCAGACAGGGAGCGCCAGTTTGTCACGGCGCTGGCGCGCGACCTGAGGGAGGCGGGCGCTGCCGGTTTGCTGACGGTGGGGGCCGCCTTGCCCCCTGCCTGCCACGCACTCGCCTTCGTCCTCAACCAAGCCCTCGGGGCGGTGGGCCGTACGGTGGCCTACGGCGAGGTCAACTCCAGCTGCTCGCCGGCTGAGCTGGAACAGCTAGCACAGGCCCTGAAAGACGACCAGGCGTGGTTCCTCTTGATTTTGGGTGGTAACCCGGCTGTGACGGCCGCTCGCCCGTTGGCGGGGGGGCAGCTGCTTTCCAGGGCCCAGTTTTCCGTGCACCTGGGTCTGTTCGAGGACGAAACCGCCCGGCAGGTTCGCTGGCACGTGCCTCAAGCTCATTTCTTGGAATCCTGGGGCGATGTGGAGACGCTGCAGGGTGTGTACTCGGTAGTGCAGCCCCTAATAGCCCCGCTCTTTGGTGGCAGAACGGCGGAAGAGCTACTGGCGCTGCTTTTGGGTGGCGAACGAGATGCCCACGGGCTGGTTCGGGAGACCTTTGCCGCCAGGGTGGGTGGTGGGGACTGGGAAAAGGTCTGGCGCCGAACCCTGCATGATGGCCTTCTGGCCGGGTCCCAGCGTAGCCCTTTGCCCCTCCGCCTGGTGGATGGGAGTTGGGTAGCTGCCCTGGAGCCGGTGGCGGAAAGGGCCAGTCTGGTGGCTTGGGTGCAGCCGGATATAAAGGTGTTGGATGGCCGCTTTGCCAACAACGCCTGGCTGCAGGAGCTGCCCGAGCCGATCAGCAAGCTGTGCTGGGGCAACGCGTTGCTCGTGGGACCGGCAACCGCCGCCGCCCACGGGGTACGTCACGGGGAGTGGGCCCAGCTGCAGGTGGCCGGCGAGGCGGTGAGCGTGCCGGTGTTCGTGCTTCCAGGGGTGGCCGCGGGCACGGTGGGCCTGGTGAGCGGCTACGGTCGGCAGGCAGCCGGTCGGGTTGGTAACGGTGTGGGTGTGGCTGCCACCTGGGCAATGCGCGGTTGGCTGCCGGTAGAGGGCTTGCGAGGCACCGGACGAAGGGCCGAGCTGGTATCCACTCAGGACCAACAAGCCATTGACCGTTTGGGTCTGGAGGCCTTGGGCCACCGCTTGCGCGAGCTGGTTCGCTCGGTGACGCCGGCGAATCCGCAGCTGCCGGAACAAGAGAAGGGGCACCTGCGCCCTCCCATGCCCTGGAAGGAGCGGCCTTTTTCCGGCGGGTACCAGTGGGGCATGGTGGTGGACCTGGCCGCCTGTATCGGCTGCGGTGCCTGCGTGGTCGCCTGCCAAGCAGAGAACAACATCCCGGTGGTGGGGAAAAAGCAGGTGGCGAAAGGCCGCCAGATGCATTGGATTCGGGTGGACCGCTACTTCGCCGGCAAGCCGGACGAGCCCTCCTTTGCCTTTCAACCGGTCATGTGCCAACACTGCGAGAACGCTCCCTGCGAGCAGGTATGCCCGGTGGCGGCGACCGTGCACAACGAGGAAGGCCTCAACCAAATGGTTTATAACCGGTGTGTTGGTACCCGCTACTGCTCGAATAACTGCCCCTACAAGGTTCGCCGGTTCAACTACTTCAACTACTTCAAGCACGTGGGCGAGCTGGAGAAGTTGGCCTTTAATCCCGAGGTGACGATACGCGGGCGCGGTGTGATGGAGAAGTGCACCTTTTGCGTCCAGCGCATCGAAAAAGCCAAAATTGCCACCAAAAACGAGGGTCGCCCGCTTTTGGACGGAGAGGTGGTGCCCGCGTGCGCACAGACCTGCCCCACCCAGGCCATCGCCTTCGGTAACCTGGCTGATCCCGAAAGCCGCGTGGCCAGGCTCCAGCAGGATTCCCGTGCTTACGGCATCCTCACCGAACTAAATACCCGTCCCAGGGTTCTTTACCTGGCAAAAATTGAAAACCCACCGGAGGCGAGCTGATGTCCCTGCCCGCATCTTTGGAAAGCAGCTACGACGACCCCAAAGTACGCCCGCCGCTGGTGCTAGGGCAGCCAAGCTTTTCGGATATCACGGAAACGGTTTGCCGCATTGCTGAGCGGCCCAGGCCGCCCTTGTGGTGGACGGTGTCCTTTGCCGTGTCGCTGTTCTTTGCCGTGGTGCTCGTGGCCATGCTGGCCTACCTGTTCGTTACCGGCGTGGGTGTTTGGGGTCTCAACATGCCGGTGGCTTGGGGCTTTGCTATTGTCAACTTTGTCTTTTGGGTTGGTATTGGCCACGCGGGTACCCTCATTTCCGCTATCTTGTTTCTTTTCAGGCAAAAGTGGCGCACAGCGATTAACCGCTTTGCCGAGGGCATGACCATTTTTGCCGTTATTTGTGCTGGGCTTTTCCCCGCAATTCACACGGGTCGTCCTTGGTTTGATTATTGGCTTTTCCCACTACCTAACCAAATGAAGATGTGGCCTAACTTCCGCTCGCCGCTGATGTGGGATGTTTTTGCGGTGGGCACCTACTTCACGGTTTCGCTGCTCTTTTGGTACGTAGGGATGATCCCCGATTTGGCAACCTTGCGGGATCGAGCGAAAAGCAAGGCCCGGAAAATCGTGTACGGCCTCTTGGCCATGGGCTGGCGAGGCTCGGCCCGGCATTGGCACCGCTATGAGCGCGTGTACCTGGTGTTGGCGGCGCTGGCTACGCCGTTGGTGCTTTCCGTGCACTCGGTGGTGAGCTTTGATTTTGCCGTTTCCCAGCTTCCTGGCTGGCACGCGACCATCTTTCCGCCCTACTTCGTGGCCGGGGCTATCTTCTCCGGCTTTGCCATGGTATTGACCCTGCTCATTCCCATTCGTAAGGCCTTCGGCTTGGAAAATATTGTGACGGTTCGCCACTTGGATTTGATGGCCAAAATCCTGCTGGCCACCGGATTGATGGTGGCCTACGCCTACGGCATTGAGTTCTTCACCGCATGGTACTCGGGCAACCAATTTGAGGCATTTACCTTTTACAACCGGGCGCTTGGACCCTACGCTTGGGCCTATTGGATCATGGTTTTCTGCAACGTGGTGGTGCCACAAGTGTTCTGGTTCAAGAAGGCCCGCACGACGCCTTGGATTCTGCTGGTGGCATCGTTGTTGGTGAACGTGGGCATGTGGTTTGAGCGCTTCGTGATTACCGTTACGTCGCTTTCCCGCGACTTTCTGCCTTCCAGTTGGCATTACTACAAGCCCACGTGGGTGGACCTGCTGACCCTAGCGGGAAGCTTTGGGTTGTTCTTTACGCTCTTTCTTCTGTTCATTCGTTTCTTGCCGATCGTGGCGATGGCAGAGCTCAAAAGCGTGATGCCCCAGGCTGGCTTGGAGCGGGGTCCGCATCGCGGCCATGGCCAGTACTGGGGAGAAATCCCGCATCAGCACGAAGCGATCTCGGCTGGAGGGGAAAACTGTGAGCCGCGATGAGGGAGCCATCAGCGCCTCTTCTCGCCTGTGGGGCTTAGCCGGCGAGTTCGCTGACGTGGAGCGCTTCCTGCAGGCGGTAGAGGCGTGCCGGCGGGAAGGTTACGTTTGGTTCGATGCCCACGCTCCCATCCCGGTCCACGGTCTGGACGAGGCGATGGAAATTCGTCCCAGCCGCTTGCCACGGCTGGTGTTCCTGGGCGGGTTGATTGGCTGCTTGGCGGGCTTGCTGCTGCAGTGGTGGACCAACGGCATCGATTATCCTTTTCGCATCTCTGGCAAGCCGCTTTTTGCCTTTCCCCCCGCCATCCCCGTGACCTTCGAGTTGACAGTGCTTTTGGCCGCGTTTGCTGCGGTGCTTGGCATGCTGGTGGCCAATCGGCAGCCTGAGTTCTACCACCCGCTGTTCGAGCTGCCGGCCTTCGCTCGTGGGAGCGACGACCGGTTTTTTGTGGTGGTGCAGGCGCAGGACCCGCTCTTTGATGAGGCGAAAACGGCGGAGCTTTTCAAGCGGTTGGGAGCTGCCAGGGTACATCGCGTGGAGGTGGGTTGATGCCGCGTTCTGTGGTTTACACGCTGGTCATTCTGGCCGCCCTCGCTTTGGTGCCGTTGGCCCTGGTGGCGAGGGCGCGGGTAAGTACCTCGCCCTACCCACGTATTCACTTGATTCTCGACATGGATAACCAGCCCAAGTTCAAGGCCCAGGCGGCAAGCCCCCTCTTTGCCGATGGCCGGGCCATGCGGCCTCAGGTGGCCGGCACCGTTCCCCGCGGGGGCCTATTGGACGAGGCGGTGGCCACCGGCCGGGATGCCAGTGGCTGGCTGCAGGCAATCCCCGTGCCCCTGACTCCCGAATTGCTGCGGCGCGGGAGGGAGCGCTACGACATTTACTGTGCCCCTTGCCATGGACTTTCTGGGCACGGTGACGGCATCGTCAACCGCCGCGCCGAGCGCTTGGAGGAGGGCACCTGGACCCCGGTGGCGTCTTTTCACACCGAGACGGCGCGGTCACGGCCAGCCGGCTACATTTTCAACGCCATGACCAACGGGGTGCGCACCATGCCACCCTATGGGGTCCAAATCCCCGTGATGGACCGTTGGGCGATCGTGGCGTACGTGCGCGCCTTGCAGCGCTCGCAACATGCGCAGCTAGCGGATGTGCCCGAAGAGTTTAGGGCAGAACTAGAAACGAGGATGACGAGCCATGCCAGAAGTCGTTGAGCTCCTCTTGGAAAGGCGCAGCTTGGGAAGTGCCGGGGAGAAGTTTGCCCGTTACGCCTTCCTCTTGGGTGCTTTTTGTTTGTTGGCGGGGGTGGTGGGAAGCGTGAGTCTTCCCTCTTGGGGAGATCGCTTTTTCCCCGCCTACCTCACCGCCCTGGCCTGGGTGCTTTCCCTCTCCCTGGGCGCGCTGTTTTTCGTTATCCTGCAGCATTTGGTTCACGCGGGCTGGAGCGTGGTGGTGCGGCGGCTGGCCGAGTTCTTTGCTGCTCTCTTGCCGCTGGTGGCGCTCATGGCTTTGCCGCTTTTGGCGGGCTTGGGCAAGCTCTACCACTGGAGCCATGCCGAGGCGGTGGCTGCCGACCCGATTTTGCGAACAAAGCATGCCTACCTCAACGTTCCATTTTTTCTTATTCGCTTCGCCCTTTATTTTACCTTTTGGGTTTGGGCCGCGAGTTTTTTTGCTCGGGCCTCCTGGCAGCAGGATGCCACCGGCGAGGTGGACATAACTCGTCGCTTGCAGGGGCGTGCGGCGCCTTTCATGGTGGGTTTTGCCGTGACCGTCACCTTTGCCGCCTTCGATTGGCTCATGAGCCTGGATCCCCACTGGTATAGCACCATTTTTGGTGTTTACTACTTCGCCGGTTCGGTGGTGGGCTTTTTGGCTGCGCTCATCGTCGTGGCAGTAACCCTTCAGCGGGCTGGTTTTCTGCGGCGCACGATTACCCGTGAGCACTACCACGACCTAGGCAAGCTGCTGTTCGCCTTTGTGGTGTTCTGGGCGTACATCGCCTTTTCCCAGTTGATGCTGATTTGGTACGGCAACATTCCCGAGGAGACTCAATGGCTCATGCGGCGGATGCAGGGCGGCTTCGGCCACCTCGGCTTGGTTTTGCTCTTTGGCCACTTTCTGCTACCGTTTCTTTTGCTTTTGCCCAGGAGCATCAAGCGGTTGCCGGGGGTGCTGTTTTATCCTGCGGTTTGGCTTTTGGCCATGCACTACCTCGACCTTTACTGGCTGGTGATGCCTGAGGTGGGTTCGGCCACGCCCCACCCGGTGGATGTGCTTGTGCTGCTGGGTTTGGGGGGTGTGTGGGTTGCCGGTTTCGCCCACTTGGCCAGCCGCTACCCGCTGGCCTGCCAAAAGGATCCCCGGGTGGTGGAGTCCCTGACCTTCGAAAACGCGTGAGGGTGGGTATGGAATCCTACGAGCCGCAAAGCGGGTTGTTGGCAGTAGTAGGGGTGGTGAGCGCGGCGGTGCTCGTCGCTGCCATCGTGGTGTTGCAAGCCGTTTACTACCGTGCCGAGCAGCAGGAAAACCTCACCAAGGCGGTGATGGTCCCCAGCGAAGCACAGGCTGTTCGCGCAGAGCAGCTGGGGCAGCTGCAAGGCTACCGCGTGGTGGACCCCCAGCAGGGGATCGTGGCCATCCCCATCGAGCGGGCCATGGAGCTGGTCTTGCGCGAGGCGCAGCAGCCAGCTCAGGGAGGGACAGGAAAGTGAAGGCTTTCACAGGCTTTTTGGCGGCGAGCCTGCTGGCGGCGGCTGCCTGGGGGCAGCGTGCAGAACCTTTGCCGAAGGAGCTGGAGGGCGTGGGCATCGAGGAGCGCCCAGGAGCCCAGGTTCCCCTGCAGGCGCGTTTCGTGGATGAGGATGGCCGCGAGGTGACGCTGGCTGAGGTGATGGGCGGCAAGCCTACCATTTTGGCCCTGGTGTACTACCGCTGCCCCATGCTTTGCGGCCTGGTGCTGCAAGGGCTGTTGCAGGGTTTGAAGGAGCTGCCGGCGACGGTGGGGGATGGATTCCAGGTGGTGACCATCTCCATCGACCCCCTCGAGACCCCTACCTTGGCCAAGCTGAAAAAGCAGACCTATTTGGCGGAGTACGGCCGGCCAGGAGCTGGTGCGGGATGGCGTTTTCTCACTGGGAAAGAGCCACAGATTCGCGCGGTGGCTGACAGCGTGGGCTTTCACTACAAGTGGAACGAGGAGCGAGGAGAGTATGCCCATGGAGCCGCGATCTTCGTTCTGAGCCCCGAGGGAAAGCTTGCCCGAACCCTCTACGGTGTCCTTTTCGAACCACGTGCCCTCAAGTTAGCCCTGGCCGAGGCACGCGAAGGCAGGTCTTCCTTTGGTGAGGAGATCTTGCTCTACTGCTTCCATTACGATGCCAACCAGGGGCGCTACGTGGTGGCGGCTACCCGGCTTATGCGGCTGGGGGGACTGGCCACCGCGGTGACACTAGGTAGCTGGCTGTTGGTCTCTTGGCGGCGAAGCAAACGGGGGGGCTCGTGAGTATGGGGTTGTTCGTGGCGGAAAAGGGCCTTTTTTTACCCTTTCAGGGTTCCACGCTAGCTCCGGCAGTTGACGCTCTCTTCAAGTTTATTTTTTGGATCTCGGCCTTCTTTTTCCTGCTCATTGTCGGCCTGATGATTTTGTTTGTCATCCGCTTCCACAAACGCCCCGGATACGTCAAGCCTAAAGAAGCGCCCACTCATAACACGCTTCTGGAAGTCACCTGGAGTGGCATACCCCTGATTTTGGTAATCATCATCGGGGTGTGGGGTTTCAAAATCTTTTTGGATATCAACACCCCCCCGGCCAACGCCTACGAGATTCAGGTGACAGGGCAAAAATGGAAGTGGCTTTTCACCTATCCCAACGGCTACGTGGATGAAGCCCTTCACGTTCCCTTGGATGAACCGGTCCGGCTGGTGATGACATCGGAAGACGTTATCCATAGCTTTTTTGTGCCTGCCTTTCGCATCAAGCGGGACGTGGTTCCCGGTCGTTACACCAAGCTATGGTTCCGCGCTACCAAACCAGGCAGCTACCATGTCTTTTGCGCCGAGTATTGTGGCACGGGTCACTCGGACATGCTCACCTCGGTTGTGGTCCACGAGCCGGGTGGCTTCGAGAAATGGTTGGAGCAAGCGAGTAACCTGCTTGCCACCCTGCCGCCCGCGGAGGCGGGACGAAAACTTTATCAGAGCCGTGGCTGTGGGCAGTGTCATTCCGTCGACGGCTCTAGTGGCATAGGTCCCAGCTTCAAAGACCTCTTCGGACATACCGTCGCTCTGCGTGGGGGTGGCAGCGTAATCGCCGACGAAAACTATTTAAGAGAGTCCATCCTCGAGCCCATGGCCAATGTGGTGGCGGGCTTCGAACCCGTAATGCCCACCTACAAAGGCCGGCTCAAAGATCAAGAAATTACCGCGCTTATTTCCTATTTGAAGTTGTTGTCGGAAAAAGGGGCTCATAGCGCGGAGGGAGGGAAGCTGCCATGACTGTTCCCCTTGGCAACGCCTTGGTGGGAGATAACTATTTGAACCACGCCCGCGGTTGGCGGTCTTGGCTTTTCACCTTGGACCACAAGCGCATAGGCGTGATGTATCTGGTGTCCATTCTAGCTTCTTTTCTTTTGGGAGGCATTTTCGCCCTGCTGGTGCGCTTAGAGCTGTGGACCCCGGGCCGCACCATCATGGATGCGCACACGTACAACCAAATGTTCACCCTCCACGGGGCGGCGATGATTTTTCTCTTTATCATCCCGGGCATTCCCGCTGCCCTGGGAAACTTCGTTTTGCCCTTGATGCTGGGTGCTCAGGACGTGGCCTTTCCCAGGCTCAATTTGCTGTCGTACTACCTTTGGGTTGTGGGTGCGGTTTTGGCGTTAGTTTCAATTGTCACAGGCGCAGTTGACACCGGCTGGACCTTTTATACACCCTACTCGACAACCACCAACACCTCCGTTATTTCCATGACGTTGGGTGCTTTTATTTTGGGTTTTTCTTCGATCTTCACTGGGATTAACTTCATCGTCAGTATTCACAAGCTCCGTCCGCCTTCTATGACGTGGTTCAAGATGCCCCTATTCCTCTGGGGGCTTTATGGTACCGCCATCATTCAGATCCTTGCCACACCTGTTCTTGGCATCACGCTCTTGCTGCTCATTGCCGAGAGGGCGTTGGGTGTAGGTATTTTCGACCCCGCGCTGGGGGGTGACCCGGTTCTGTTTCAGCACTTCTTCTGGTTCTACTCACACCCGGCGGTTTACATCATGATCCTCCCTGCCATGGGCGTAATAAGCGAGCTGGTGTCGACCTTTTCGCATCGCCATATCTTCGGCTACCGATTTATTGCCATGAGCTCCATTGCCATTGCCATTATTTCCTTTTTGGTGTGGGGACACCACTTGTTCGTAGCCGGTCAATCCAACTTGGCAAGCCTTATCTTTTCCATTTTGACCTTTTTGGTGGCTATTCCTTCGGCAGTTAAGGTGTTTAACTGGATCGCCACCATGTACAAAGGGGAGGTGGAGCTGGCCACACCCATGCTTTATGCCTTGGCGTTCCTTTTCCTCTTCGGCATAGGTGGGCTTACCGGTTTGTTCCTCGGGGCCCTAGCCACCGATGTGCACCTGTCCGATACGTACTTCGTGGTTGCCCATTTCCACTACACCATGTTCGGCGGAACAGCCATTGCCTTTTTTGGCGGGCTCTTCTATTGGTGGCCGAAAATTACCGGGCGAATGTACCGGGAAGGCTTGGCTCGCCTTGCGGCGTTGTGTCTCTTCATTGGCTTCAATGTCACGTTCATAGCCCAGTTCATCCTTGGGGCTAACGGTATGCCAAGGCGTTACTACAACTACCTTCCCGAGTTTGCGCCGTACCATAAGGTTTCTACCATCGGTGCTTTCGTTTTGGCCGTCGGTTTCGTGATTGCCGCTGCCACCCTGATTCACAGCTTGTTTGCGGGCGAGCCGGCGCCGGCCAACCCTTGGGGCTCGGCCACGTTGGAATGGCAAACCACCTCGCCGCCTCCTGCGGAGAACTTCGAGAAGCAACCTTTACCTGGAGATCCCTACGATGTGGACCGCCTGGTTTTCGACCCGGGGGCGGGTGGCTACGTTCTCGCCACTGCCGGCGGCGCGGCCGGTGGCCAGGCCTAGGGAGGTGGACGTGGCCAGCGAACAGGCACACGTGGCACACCATTTTCCTGGGGCGAAAGAGCAGGTGGAGGCGGGCAAGCTGGGCATGTGGATCTTCCTGGCGACGGAAATCTTGCTCTTTGGCGGGCTTTTTTGTTCGTACGCGGTTTACCGCGCCAACCATCCTGAAATCTTCGTGTACGCCCACCGCTACCTGGACAAAGTGCTTGGGGGCATCAACACCGCAGTGCTGATTTTCTCGTCCTTTACAATGGCCTGGGCAGTGCGGGCGGCGCAGCTGGGTCAACAGCGGGCCTTGCAGCGGTTGTTGGCGGCCACCATAGCTTGTGGTTTCGTCTTTTTAAGCATCAAGTACGTGGAGTACGAGCACAAGTGGAAGGAAGGCTTGCTGTGGGGCAAGCGCTTCAAGCCAGTGCATAGTGAGGGAGCCGCGCCTGCCGATGTGCCACCGCCTAAGCCGCTCACCTGGGTGAACCCAGAGGAACGCAGCACGCTGCCGCCTCCTGCTGATCCGCCCCAGGGGTTGGCCCGTGGCCAGGTCCGCGACAACCACGCCGAGGTGGTACCCAAGAACGTGCAGCTTTTCTTCAGCGTCTACTTCGTCATGACCGGCCTGCACGGGTTACACGTGGTGGCCGGCATGGTGGTCCTGGCCTGGATTTTGCTGCGAGCAAGGAAAGGGGAATTTTCCCAAACGTACTTTACCCCTGTGGACTTGGCTGGTTTGTACTGGCATTTGGTGGATTTGATTTGGATTTATCTCTTTCCTTTGCTTTACCTCATCCACTAGGAGGACGGCATGCAGGAGCACAGCAGGCTTGGCTTTGTTCACGTGGTCCCCCTGGGCGTGCTCGTGCGCGTGTGGTTGGCGCTGATGGCCCTCACGATTCTGACGGTGGCTGCCACCTGGATTGACCTGGGAAGCCTCAACCTTTGGTTGGCTTTGGCCATTGCCACCCTCAAAGCATCCTTGGTGGTGTTGTACTTCATGCACATGCGTTACGATGCCCCGTTCAACGCCATTGTTTTTCTTGCCGCCCTGCTGTTCGTTATGCTCTTTGTTGTGCTAGCTCTTATGGATACCCAGGCCTATCAGAGTGAGCTGATCCCCGGCTACGCTCCGGGAATGGCCACCGGCCGATGAGCGACGAGTTGCGGCGCAGCACCGGCTGGTTGGGAATCAGGCTTTTTCTTCTGTCCTTAAGCATCCTTTTTGCCGCCAGCGTGGTGGGAATCTTGCTGGTGCGCGCTCGAGCGGCCAGCTGGCCGCCGGAAGGCGCACCTGCGCTGCCTGGGGGGCTTTGGTTATCCACCTGCATCATCGTGGCCAGCTCGGCCACCCTGCTCAGGGCGCAGCGCGCTCACGCCCAAGGCAAGGAAGGCCAGCTGGTGGCTGGCCTGTGGTTAACCCTTTTCCTGGCCTTGGCTTTTTTCGCCAATCAATACCGCGCATGGCTCGTCTTGGCCCCCACCGTGCGCCTGGCCGGCACGGCTCTTTACGGCTTCAGCTTTTTCCTGCTGACGGTTCTGCACGCTTTGCACGTGCTGGGTGGCTTGGTGAGCCTGGGGGTGGTCACCCGGAAAGCGCAAAAGGGTACGCTCACAGCCAATGGGTTGGCTTACTTTGCTGCCTACTGGCACTTTCTTACGGCCGTGTGGCTAGTCATTTTCACTGCTTTGCAGCTGGCCTTTTAGCCTTTTGGGGGCGTTGAGGGTCTCGCTGGCCTAAAATCAGCAGGTGGCGTTGGGCCCGTGGCCGAGGAAGGGGTGGGGCGTATTTCCCTTTGCCTTTATGCGGACGAGCACCTCCTGGTCGTCAACAAACCACCTGGGATCAGCGTGGTTTTTGACCGCCACCGGCAAGAGAGCTCGTACTTGTGGCGCCAGCTGTGGCAAGAGCTCGGGCCGTTGTTTCCGGTCCATCGCTTGGACCGGGACACCACCGGCGTGGTGTTGTTCGCTCGGACTGCGGCCGCGCAGCGCCAGTTGAGCGCGCAGCTGGCGCATCATCAGCTGGAAAAGAAGTACCACGCGGTGGTGGCTCCGGTTCCCCCCTGGCAGGCCACCGCGGCCGAAGCTCCCTTGCGACCTGAAGGCGGCCGCCCGCACCGCACGCTAGTGGACTGGGAGCTGGGCAAGCCCTCGCGCACGCTTTTTCGCGTGCTGGTGAAGCTAACAGAGGACGCCGCCCTTGTGGAGGCCCTGCCGGTCACTGGGCGCCGACATCAGGTGCGGGCCCACCTGGCTTTCCTCGGCTGTCCGCTGGTGGGTGACCGCCTTTACGGTGGCTCTCTGGCTGTGGCTCGCCCCCTGCTGCACGCCAGGTCCCTTTCCTTCCGCCACCCGCTCACCGGCTGTTGGCTGGAAGTCACGGCGCCGTACCCGGAGGATATGGCCCGCTGGCTGGAAGAAGCTGGGTGGCCAGGGGAGGGCTAGACAGGTGCTCGCACCCGCAGCGCTGCGGGCAGCACCCTTACCTCCAGCGACCCAGCGGGGACCATCCAGGGGTTGCCATCCAGGTGCGCGGGAAGAGGCTCGGTCAAAAGCTTCAGCCGGCAAAAGGAAAAGGCCTGACTGCCTGGTTGGCGGGCCAGGGTGCCGCGAAGGGCCGATACCAGCCGTAGGACCCTCGCCCAGGGCCTGAGGTCACCCACCAAACAGGCATCGAGCAGCCCATCGTCCGGCCGGGCAGTGGGTGCCAAGGGGAAGCCGCCACCGGTGGTGGGCCCGTTCTGCAGCGCCAGAATGGTCATGGGCCCCTCGTAGGTGAAGGTCTCGCTCAGCACGCGGATCCTGGGAGGGGCATAGCGGGCCAACGTGGCCAGGGTCGCCAGGAGATAGGCGCTCATGCCGCGCACCTTCTTGAGGGCGGCAGCCCGCTGGTTGATGGCGCCCAACAGGCCGAAGCCCACGGCGTTGACCGCCACGCGCTGGCCCACCAGCAGCAAATCGGCTCGCCGTTCCTGCCTCTGGCGCAAGCTTGCAGCTGCCAGTCGCCATCGCCGCGGCAGGCCCAAGGCCTTGGCCACGTCGTTTCCGGTGCCCACGGGCAGGATTCCCAGGACCCCACCCCCGGCTTGGTGCAAGCCTTCCACCACCTCGCACACGGTCCCGTCCCCACCCACCGCCACCACCGTTTCCGCCCCGGCCGCCACCGCCTGAACTGCCAGCTCGGTGGCATGGCCCGGGGCGTTGGTCCAGACCGATCGAACACGCAAGCCGAACGTTTCAAGGGCATGGCGAAGGCGCTGCCAGTGCTTGCCCACCTTCCCGCCCCCCGCCGCCGGGTTGACGATGAACAGCATGGGCTGAATGTACCAGAAAGGCCGCGGTCTTCGACGGGGAGGCTGCTAAAGGGTATGATGGCCGGCGGGAGGCAACATGAGATACAAAAACGGTATTGCTTTGCTGATGGGCCTGGTGAGCTTCTTTGCGCTGAGCGTTGCCGCCGCTTCTGGTGAGGGGGAACCGCAGACCTCGACGGAAGAGAGGCTGGCCGCTTGGATGGCACTGGCGCAGCCGGGCGAGGAGCACAAGGCCTTGGCCCCCTTGGTGGGCAGCTTCGAGGCCGACGTGACCACCTGGGAAGGGCCGGAAGCACAGCCACAAAAGACCACGGCCACGATGGAAACGACGTGGGTGTTGGGAGGCCGGTTTTTGCGGCAGGTGGTGAAGGGGAGTTTCGCCGGTGAGCCCTTCGAGGGGCTGGGCTATTTGGGTTTCGACCGCATGAAAAAGAAGTACGTGGGCATGTGGATGGACAGTATGGGTACGGGGGTTACGCTGAGCGAAGGCACCTTCGACGCGAAAAGCCAGACCTTCACGTTCCGAGCCGAAATGGACGACCCCGTGAGCGGCCAAAAGCTCCGTTTCCGGGAAACCCTTCGGATTTTGCCTGACGGAAACATGTTTTCGGAGTCTTTTGTCGCCGGCCCAGACGGCAAGGAGTTCAAGCACATGGAAATTTCCTATTGGCGAAAGTAGCGGATGCAAGGTGCCGCTTGGGCGTGAACCAGGTATCCCCCTGCGAGCTTGGCGGGTGTTTTACCTGCTACTGCTTCCCAGGGCCGTTGGCGGGCGACCACCTCCTCGTACCTGGGGGACATGCCAGCCTGGCTGGGCGAGCCGGCGGCGCCAGGGAAAGGGTATGCGGGCCAGTGCCCAGTCCAGCAGCGGCGGCTGAGGTAAGGCCAGCACCAAAGGCTGCCCCTGCGGTGTGCCTTGACGGCCGTTAGCGGCGCAAAAGGAAGAGCAGGGTAACGGTGCCGCCGGTTGCGGTCAGGAGCGCCAGCACCACCAACCCCCAACGTCCCAGGAAAGGAATAGGCTCCCCGCCCGCTTGCGTCACCGTCACGGTGAACTCACCCGTGCCGGGAAAGCCCAGCTCGTCGGTGGCGCCCACCTGAAACCGGTAGCGTCCGGCTTGGGTGGGCACGCCGCTGAGCTGGCCATCGCTGGCCAGCTGCAGGCCAGGCGGTAGGTGCCCGTCACGCACCGTAAAGCGGTAGGGTGCCGACCCTCCTTGGGCGCGCACCTGGGCGGTGTAGGCTTGCCCCACCACCCCCACCGGCAAGTTGGCGGAAAGCTGCAACGCCGGGGCAGCCAACAGGGGAGGGACCAAGCCGCTGGCGCGGCCGCAGTTGTCATCCTCGTAGAGTTCCTCCACCTGGTTTTCCGCATCGGCGCAGGCAAAAATCCAAAGCTTTCCTGGCCGCAGGCCCGAGGGGATGGTGAAGGCCAGCTCGCCGCTTTCGCTTTCGCTAGAAGGTGGGAGTGCGGGCACCGGCCTTTCGCCCAGCACCTTGGCGGTGGCGGGGTTCAGCTCCTCGTGTTCGGAGATGTAGTAGCGCGTGACCGTGGGAGGCACCGGGCGGGTGGAGGCGTTGACCGTCACGTCGTCCAGGTACACGGTTCTGCCCGGGCCCGAAAGCACGAAAGGCAGCCGCACGCCCTTGACCAGCATGTTGGTGAACTCCTCCGGCCAAAGGTAGCTCACCGAGCCTTCCGCCTGCATTTCCCGCCAGGCAGCACAACCCACCGTGGAGGCCGCCTTGAGGCGGCTGAGCAGCTTTTGGCGCTGGGCGATGTTCCATTCCTGGCCGGCGGTAACGCGCCAGGCCTGGTAGGTTCGGTCTCGCTTGCCCAGCTCCCCAGGCAAGGGCGGGACCTGGAAGCGCACCCAACCCTGGGCATCGGTCACCGCCTGTGTTTCGTACCCGGCGCCGGCATCGCCGCCGGTGATGAGAAAGCGCACGTGCTCCCCCTCGATGCCCACGCCGTTGGCCTTGTTGTACAGCCGCGCCCGCACCTCCGCCGGCTTGCCCGGGGGAACCACCTGGTGCTTGGGCTCGGCTATCAAATGGGGTTCGCAGGGGTAGGGGACGTCCTCCTGCAGGCCGCGGGCGTTGTACAAGGCGAGCATGCGGCCGTGCGGGTGCAGCTGGTCGGGGCTGGCGTTTTGCGCGAGGGCTTCGATTTCCCGCAAAAGGCGCTTGACCTCATCGGCCTGCAGGGCGTTGACCGCTTGGAAGGCTTGCTGGGCGCGCTGGCGGATGTCCTGCCACAGGCTTTGATCCGGGAACCAGCCCAGCTCCTGACCCTTGTCCAAGCTCCAAAGCCAGCGACGCCAATGGTTCACCGAGCCCTGGCGGTAGGGGTTGGGCCCCAGGACGAAGAAACGCACGTCCGCGCCGCGCCCCAGGTACTCGGCGAAGTCCTCGTCTTCATAGCCCACGACGCCCGCGTCGTACCACCGGTCGTAAAACTCGTTCTCATTGCCACTCACCCAAAACTGGATCACCACCGGTAGGTGAGGTCCGCGGAGGACGTAAGGTTCCAGGTCAGTGCCAATGTTTTGCCGAGGAAATGCGATGCAAAGAAAGACACCCCAAGGGTCCGGGTCACTGGGGTCAACCAGCGCTGCCTTGGGTCTCCCGGAAAAACAGTCCCCTTCCTCCCGGCCCACCGGCTCCACCACCTGGATCGCATGGAGGGCAAGGCGGTCCTCCATGAGGAGCAGTTCCCCCGGCGTGTCCAGGTGGTAGAACAACGGTATCGTACAGTCTACGTGCATTGTGCTGTCGGAAGGGTTATGGACCTGGTAGCGGTAGGTGAACACCCCTCCTTCCTCGCTCACCTGGACTTGGAGCTGCGGGTGGTAAACGAGGGGAGGATAGCTGGGGGTCGGCTCGGGGGTGGGGGTGGGGTTCAACGCCAAAGCTAAAAGCCACCACATAAGGCCTCCTTTTACTCAGGGAAAAACGGCAGGCAAACTTCTCCCTTAAGCGGAATTTCCGGGCAGGGCGGGTGTCGAGGATCGGCGGGGATCAGCGGCAAAAGCTCCACATGCAGGTGGTCCTTTTCGTTTACGCAGCTGAAGTGGACCTTGCCCACACCTGCCACCTCCGTCTCACCATAGCGCGGGCATGCCTTCTTCGTGAGAGATTTCTGTTCTTTAATTCCCATGGGACGCACGTGCCAGGTGTCACCCTCCCTGGCATAAACGCTTTGCAGGGTGATATCGGCCGAGCGGCCTAAGCGGTGGCGGACGTGGGGCGGGTTCCAGCCACCGCAAATGTCCAGCAACCCGCCGTCCTTGAGCGAGGCATCACCTACCAGGAGCTTCACGTCCGTGCCCGCGCGGGCCTGGAATTCCCGGCCCACATGGGTAATCACCCCTTGCAGCTCGCGGGTAAACCCCCAAAAGGGCTCGGGATGCGGCGGGTGGCCGGAAGAAGACCCGTCATTTTTTCGGCAGCAGCTGAAGTAGTCGCACAAGATGTACGGTACGTCGGGTCCCTCGGCCAGGCGCTCGAGGCCGGGCACGTAAAAATGCCAGACGCCATCCAGGTACTCCTCCTTAGGCATATAAAAGCGCAAGTCGGGGGGATGGGGGGGAACGCACAGGTACGTGGTGGCCCAGTTAGCCGGGTGGCAGAGGAACCAAAAGTTACGGGCCGGGCCATCGTGAGCGCGCGCCCAAATTGAGAAGCGCACAATGGTACCCACCTCCGGGGCAGTGGCAATCGTGGCATAGCCTCGCGAAGAGGTACGGCCGTGAAAACCGGTGGAGGTGCGAAACGGGCGCCGCTGGTAGTCTAATTCCGACCAGACCACCCCGCGGGTGATGAGCATGCGGTCGGGAAACTCCTCCCGGCTCAGGTCGTGAGAGTGGCCGGTGAGCAGCGAATCTCCCGCGTCTACCCAGGTGGTAAAGCAGATGCTGCAGTCGAAGGGTTTTCCCGTGCCGGCCAAAAAGCAGCCGCTCATCCAGCGATCAGCGGCGGTATGTTGGGGATCGACGACCAAACGGCCATCGCCGCAGTTGGTGTACGAGCGGGGGCAATTTCCAGCCACGCCGACGGACGCCCCGGCCCGGCTCGGATACGTGCTCAAGGGAAACCAACCTCCCCAGCGCGGTGGTCGCTGGTTGGGTGCACAGTAACCGGGTCGTGGGGGGCAGGGGGTAGCGGGTGGGCTAAAAGGCTCAGGCTGAGGCAGGAGAATAGCGTAACGGATAACGGATAAAAGCATGCGTCCGCGCCCTGCTTTTATTATCGCTTATTTTGTGACCTCTCGGCTGGGTTGTCAAGGTCTCGTGGGGCAAAAGGGTGGCCCGCCCACTCGACCCCGCCGACGCCCTGCAGTTTGGGGTGCGTGGGTGGGCGCCGCCTATCGGGGCGTAGCCTCTGGGATTTGCCCGCCGCGCACTGCCCTCCCGGCAGGAGGCGAAATTGCTGGTGGTGCCTCTGATGCCCAAGCAACAAGGGAAGGGCAGCCCCAAGGTCAGCCGAGACTGAGCAGCCGGCCCGCATCCACCGCCAGCACCTGGCCGGTGACGGTGGGGGCTTCAAACAGCAAGAAGCGCACGGCGCGGGCGATTTCTTCAGGGCTTCCCGGCCTCTTCAGCAAGGTGCGCTGGATGAGGCGTTCTCGGGTTGCCTGGTCGTAGTCCTCGGGAAAGGCGGCGATGCCCGGTGAGACCGCGTTCACCCGCACGGAGGGGGCCAGCTCGGCTGCCAGTTGGCGGGTAAGGGCCAGCAACCCTGCTTTGGAAAGCGCGTACGCGGTGTAGCCGGGCAGCGGCAGCTGGGCGTAAATGTCGGCCATGTGCACGATGGCGCCAGAAGCTTCCGCAAGCAAAGGAGCCAAGTCGCGCGAAAGGAACAGCGGCGCTTCCAAGTTCACCGCCAGCACCTGCCTGAAGCTTTCCAGGGTGAGCTGGGCCAGGGGCGTGGGGTAGAAAACCGCCGCGTTGTGCACCAAGCCGGCCAGGCGCGGAAACTGGTCCCGAAGCCAGGCTACCAACTCCTGCCTGCTTGCCGGGTCCTCCAGCTGGCAGCGAACCGGAACGGCTCGGCCTTCCGTGGCCTCGGCCAAGCGCTGCGCCTCAGCCTGCGAGTGCCCGTAGGTGAACACCACCTGCGCGCCGAAACGCACCAGCTCCTGCACGATGGCCCGTCCCAGCCGACGGGCACCACCGGTGACCAAGACGGTGGCCAGCTCAGCCATTGCTCTTTTCCTCAAGCAACCGAATTCCCTGGCGGGGGACAAGTTCAGCCAGCTGGGCCAGGGTTTGGCCCAACAGAGGATGCCGCCAATGGGGGGCAACTTCTGCTGCCGGCACCAGCACAAAAGCCTCCCGCTGCAGCAGCGGCGCCGGCAGGACCAGGGAACCAAACCGCCCCACCAGCTCACCGTAAAGGAGCATGTCCACATCCAAGGTGCGCGGACCGCAGGGCCGGGAGGGGTCTCGTTGCCGTTGGTGGGCGGCTTCCAAATCTGCCAGCGCCTGCTGCAGGGCATCCAGGGGCAACTGGGTCAAGCCGGTGGCCGCCTGGTTCCAGAAAGGGGCTTGGTCGGCGTCGCCCACCGGCTCGGTGAGGTAGGTGGAGGAAAAACGGCAGCGGTGCAAAAGCCGCGCCAGTTGCCCGCGGGCCTGGGGGATGTGGCGCTCCGGTTCGATGTTGGAGCCCAAAAGCAGCAGCACGGGCGTCACGGGCTTTGGTCCTTCCAACGTACGATGCGCACGCCCACTTCCTCCGCATAGCGGACGGCCCCCGGCTTGCTCACCTCAACCGTCACCGCTGACACCCTTGGCTGCAGTTGGAGAATCCTTGCAGCCACCGCTTCCGCCAACGCCTCCACCAGATGAAACTGCGAGTTTTCCACGAGCTGCAGCACTTCCTTGGCTACCTCGCGGTAGTCCACCGCTTGAGCCATGTCGTCGGCCAGGCCAGCTGGCCTGCAGTCAAAGTCCATGACGATGTCCAGCCGCACCTTTTGCAGCACCTCGCGTTCCCAAGGGTTTACGCCGACGATGCAGTAGGCTTCCAGTTGCCGAATGAAAACCTGATCCAAGGCCGCCTCCCCGAGGATTTTACCTGTTGTCCCGCTGGGTTTAATCTGGGTTGTGACCCGCTGGCTGGCCACCTTGGCTCGTGTGAGCTTTTACCATGGCCACGAGGCAGCTACCGAACCTCGCCACCTGCTCTTGGCCGGGCGCCACATGCGCGCAAAGGTGCTGTTGCGGGCCCGCTTGGGAGGTATGGACCCCACCCAGGCCGCGGAGGACCGCTGGCTGGTGGTTGCGGGGGGCGAGTTTTTTCGCGTGTGCCGGCAGGGGGAGCGCGTGCGCGTGGAGCACTGGCGGGGGGACGATCCGCCCTCCGGGCTTGCCGATCTGTTAGCATGACCGCCTATGGAGAGCTTTCTCCTGCGCTTGCCGGAAATTATCATTCAGTTGCTCGCGTTGGGTTTGGCTATTGCCGTGCATGAGTCAGCCCACGCCTGGACAGCCGACCGCTTGGGCGATCCCACCGGCCGGTGGTTGGGACGGGTATCCCTGAACCCTCTGCGGCACGTGGACACCATTGGCACGGTGATATTCCCGCTGCTGTTGGCCCTCATGGGGGCGCCGGTCTTGGGTTGGGCCAAGCCGGTACCTTACGTACCCCGCAACCTGCGCAACCCACGCCGCGACCCGGTGTTAGTGGCCCTGGCGGGTCCGGCCTCCAACGTGGCCTTGGGCCTTTCGGCCGTGGCCCTGTTGCTGCTGGCCAAAGGGCTGGTACCCGACTTTCGTCGGCTGTTGGTGGCTGTGCTAGGCCAAGGGGCTTTGGGCGCCTCAGGTGTGCTGGCACCCCTCGTGTACCTGCTCTTTGCCTTGGCCATGGTGAACACCGTGCTGGCGGTTTTTAATCTCATCCCCATCCCGCCTTTGGACGGTTCGCACCTTCTGGAATACCTCCTGCCGTCCCGATGGGCGTGGCAGTTTGCCCAGCTGCGGCAATACGGCATGATCCTGCTGTTCGCCCTTCTGTGGACGGGCCTTTTCGACGTGGTGTTGCGCCCCTTCATCAAGGCATTGCTGTGGGTCTTGTTGGCGTAGAGGAGGTCAAAGGGCCGGCGGTTACGCTGCCCGCGTTCAGCGGGCCTTTGGACCTGCTGCTTCACCTGGTGCGGGAAAACCGTGTGTCCATTTGGGACATACCCATGGCCACCATTTGTGATCAGTACCAGGCTTGGCTGCGGACCATGGAGGAGCTGGATCTGGCCATTGCCGGGGAGTACCTGGTTTACGCTGCCTGGCTTTTGGCTATCAAGTCACGGCTTTTGCTGCCCAGGCGAGAGAAAGGGGAGCAGGACCCTCGCCAGGAGCTGGTTGAGCGCCTGCTGGCTTATGAGAAGGTCAAAGCTCAGGCGGCTGAGCTAGCCGGCTTGCTGGCCCTGCGGGAAGGGATTTGGCCGGTGAAGGTGCCTTCTGCCGAGGGACTGGAGGAGGCCAGCGTGGAGCTGGAAGAGGTGGATGTCACCCTGCTGGGCAAAGCGCTACGGGAGGTTTTGCGCCGCTTTCAGCAGGAGCACCCTCCCAGCTTGGTTTTGGCCCCACTGCCCTTCACGGTGCAAGAAACCGTGCTTCGGCTGGCGCAGATGGTGCAAAGCAGTCGGAGCTTCCCTCTGCTTTCGCACATGCTCACGCGCCCCAACCGCTTGGAGGGGGTGACGTGGTTTTTGGCCGGCTTGGAGCTGGTTTGGCTCAAGGTGGCTCGCGCTCACCAGCGCGTGCCCTTCGCCGAAATCTACCTCACACCCACGGGAGAGCCCTTGCGGGTGGAGGAGTTGGGCCATGGATGAGGTGGCCAAGCTGGCGGCGGCGTGCGAGGCCATCCTGGCGGTGGCTGGGGAGCCGGTGAGCGAGCAGGCCTTGCTGCGCGCCTTGGGGGAAGGGGTCACGCGCCAGGCCCTGGCTGAGGCTCTCGAGCTGATTCGGCAGCGCCACGAATCGCCTGGGTCAGGTCTCCGGCTGGAAAAAGTGGCTGGGGGCTTCCGTCTCACCTCGCGGCCCGAGCTGGGTGGGGTGGTGAGTGAGTTCCTCGGCTTGCGCCAAACCACACGGCTTTCCCAAGCAGCCCTGGAGACGCTGGCGATCATTGCCTACCGACAACCCGTCACCTTGCCCGAGATTAATTTTCTGCGGGGTGTAAACTCTGCCGGGGTGGTGCGCACGCTTTTGGAGCGGAAACTTATCCGCGTGGCGGGGCGCAAGCAGGTGGTGGGGACACCACTCCTTTACCGCACCACCAAGGAGTTTCTCGTGCTCTTAGGACTGCAAAGCTTAGCCGAGCTGCCATCCCTGCAGGAGTTGGGGGGAGGGGAGGCGAGCGGTGGCGCTTGAGCGGGTGCAGAAGGTCCTGGCCCGCGCTGGCCTAGCCTCCCGCCGGGAGGCAGAGGAGTGGATCCGCGAGGGAAGGGTGACCGTTAACGGGCAGGTGGTGGCTCTGGGAGCCAAAGCCGATCCGGAGAAGGATGCCATCAAGGTAGACGGCAAGCGGGTCAAGTTGCCGCAGCGGCTGCGGTATGTCCTGCTCTACAAGCCGGTTGGGGTGGTGACCACTGCGGAGGATCCGGAGGGTCGGCTGACGGTGGTGGACCTGGTGAAGGGGAAGGTGCGCGAACGGGTTTTTCCCGTGGGTCGGCTGGATTACCATTCCGAGGGACTGCTCCTGCTCACCAACGACGGCGAACTGGCCTACCGGTTGGCTCATCCGCGCTTCGGGGTCGCACGCGAGTACTTGGTGAAGGTGAAAGGCGTCCCGGACGAAAAAGCAGTGGCCAAGCTGAAGAAAGGAATTGTCATCGAAGGCAAGAGGATAGTGCCCCGCGAGGTGTCCCTGGCGCGCACCACCCCCAAGGCAGTGAACTCGTGGTGGCGGGTGGTGGTTGGAGAGGGAAAGACGCACGAAGTGCGGGAGCTGTTCTCCCGGGTGGAACACCCGGTGCAGCGTCTGATTCGCGTGGCGATAGGGCCGCTGCGTGACGAGAAGCTCAAGGCAGGATTTTTCCGGGACCTCAGTCCGGAGGAGGTAGCGGCACTCTTTCACGCGGTGGGCCTTGGCGCCCACGGGGAGGAAAGGCATGGGCGGACCGCAAGTACCGGACTACATCAGGAGGCTGGCCGTTTACGTGCCGGGGAAACCCATCGAGGAGGTGCAACGCGAGCTGGGGGTGAGGGACATCGTCAAGCTCGCTTCCAACGAGAACCCGCTGGGCACCTCTCCAAAGGCACTGGCGGCCATTCGCGAAGCGCTGCCAAGCCTCAATCGCTACCCCGACGGAAGCGGGTATAGACTGCGGAAAGCGTTAGCCGGGCGGCTCTCTGTACACATGGACCAAATTGTTCTGGGCAATGGCTCCTGCGAGCTCATCGAGATGCTGGCGCGCGCCTACCTGGCCGACGGGGACGAGGCAGTCATCTCGCAGCAGTCCTTTGTCATGTACGAGCTGGCGGTCAACCAGGTGAATGGGCGCGCCATTGCCGTGCCGTGTTTGCCGGGTAGGCGGCACGACCTGGTGGGCATGGCGCGGGCCGTGGGCGACCGAACCAAGCTGGTTTACATCGCCAACCCCTGCAACCCCACCGGCACCTACGTAACTAGGGACGAGCTGGAGGAGTATTTCCGCATCGTGGGCGAGCGCGTGCTCACGGTGTTGGACCAAGCCTACCAGGAGTACGTGGACCGCCCGGACTACCCGGATGGCCTGGAGGATTTGCGCCGCGGCCGCAACGTCATTGTTTTGCGCACTTTTTCCAAGATCTACGGTTTGGCTGGCCTCCGCATTGGCTACGGCGTGTCGACTCGCGAGGTGATTGCTACCCTCAACCGCGTGCGCTCCCCCTTCAACACCTCCTCATTGGCACAGGCGGCGGCCCTGGCCGCCTTGGACGACGAGGATTGGGCTTTTGCCTCGCGCTCTCACAACCTGAAGGAGCTGGCCTTCCTGGAGGGCGAGCTGCGCCGGCGGGGAGTGCGGTTCACACCATCCGTGACCAACTTCCTGCTCATCGAGTTTGATCGGGACGTGCAAGAGCTTTTTGCCGAGTTTCAGAAGCGCGGCGTGATCATTCGGCCGGTGGGCGGGCCAGGCTTGGTGAACTGTGCCCGCGTCTCCGTAGGCACGAGGCAGGAAAACCTGCGTTTCCTTCAGGCCTTGGATGCATTGACAGCGGCTCCGGTGGGCGCGTAACCTGCCAGTAACTCGGCGGTGCCTATGAGCAAGGCGCTGCCCTTCTCCGTTTCGGTGAGCTTGCTACCCGGAATTGCCCTGGCACAGGTGGCAACCCAAGCCACGGCGGTCGTCTGCACAGGCGTGGGAAACCGCACGCCGCACGGGGCGGCCGACACCTTCCCGGCCAGTGTGGGCGAGCTTTAGTGCTTTTCCGAGGTGCGCCACGGCCAGGGGAGCAACGTCCACGTTTGGTTCTACGCAGACAAGGAGGTGGCGCGCGTCTCCCTGACCACCAAGGGCCCCCGCTACCGCACCTAGTCCAAAAAGCGCATCCCACCAAGTTGGACGGGGAGCTGGCGGGTGGAGGTTCGCACGCCCGAAGGCCAGGTGCTGCAGGAACAAAGCTTCACCATCACACGCGGATGAGCATGTTAGGCGTTTCCGCTCTTGGGTGGCAGCGTAGTGGCTTGGATGGCCACCGCCTCGCGCACCACCAGAGCTTCCCGCTCGGCCAGGCCGCAGGCGCAGGAGGGCCAGGGCTCGAGAGAAACAGGCGCGCTGCGCGGCACCGAAAGAGCTTTTGCCACCGCCCCAGGGATTGCGAGCCTGGAGTTTGCTTTCCACCGTTCCAGCGTGCTCACTTGGCGGGGGCTAAGGTCTGCGCGCGCGGCCAGCTCTCGCTGGCACAGGCCTTGGCCCTTGGGCAGCTTGCGGATGCGCTGGCCAAGCTAGGGGTAGACGTCCTCGCGTCTCCCGCCTAGGTGGTAGTTGTCCGCCCGACCCCGGGTTGAACTGGCGGACCCATGTTTATCCAAACCGCTGGCAGGAAAAAGTTGACGTCGGCATAGCGTGCTTGATGCAGCGGGGGCGGGGTTAGCGGAGCCGAACGGGCTCCTCAACGAGCTGGTGCAGGGGCCGCAGGGGTTTGTTTTACCCTGCTGGGCAACCAGAACGCAGCGGACGATCGGCCAGGCGAGCAGGTCTTGCGGCGGGAAAGCTTGCGGGCGGTGGCGGCAGGGCAGGGCTTGCGCCAGTGGCGTGACCACTACCGCCGGAGCGAGGGGGCGGGACCCGCCCCGGGGTAGCGGGGCAACGGCTCACCCTCGGACGCCACCGTTTTTTCCACCTGGATGGTGGTGTGGTGGATGCCGAAATCTTCCGCCAGGATGCGCCGCACGCGCCATAGGACGTGATCGGGAGCGCTGGGGGACACCTCCAAATGCAGAGAGGCGGCGACGAAGCTGGGGGTGAGCAGCCACACGTGCAGGTCGTGAACTCCCAGCACACCCTCTTCCTGCAGAAGGCGTCGGCCAATGGCAGCCAGGTCCACGCCGGCAGGACTGGCTTCCATGAGAATGAGCGTGGCTTCCTTCAGCACCCTCCAGGCAGAGATCACCAGCAACAGGGCGATAAGCAGGGACGCCACGCCATCGGCCCAAAACCAACCGAACAGGCTCGCCAGCAGACCGGCCGCGATGACCTGGACGGAGCCGAGAGTGTCCACCAGCACGTGGAGAAAGGCTGCTCGCAGGTTGAGGTTGTGGCTGGGACCGCGATGCAGTATCCAGGCCATCGCCAGGTTGACGGCCAAGCCGGGGATGGCCACGGCCAGCACGAGTGTGCCCCGCACCGGCTGGGGCCAAGCCAGGCGGCGGGCCGCCTCCACCACCACCAAAAGGCCCACAGCCAAGAGGGTGGCGGCGTTGAGTGTGGCCCCCAGAATCTCGGCGCGTTGCCAGCCGTAGGTGAGCCGGCCGTCGGGTGGCCGGCGCGCCAAGCGCTGAGCCAGCAGGGCCACGCTGAGGCTAGCGGCGTCGGAAAGCATGTGGCCCGCATCGGCCAACAGCGCCAGGGAGCCGGCCGCCACGCCACCCACCACCTCCGCTAGCAGGTAGCCCAGGCAGAGAAGGAGCGCCTGCTTGAGGGGGCGGGTGGGCTCCCCAGAAGCCCGCTCTGCCCTGTGGTCCTTGCCCACAGCTCTAGGTTAGCAGCAGCACGAGGCGCGGATATGCGCGGAAGCCGTGCGATGATACTTACCTGGAAATGGGCAAGGAGGGCGCCAGCATGAAGGCAATCTTCGGGTTTTTAGCTTGGTCATTGGGCAGCTGCCTGCTGGCACAAGAACAGCCAGCAAACCCCCGCTCCCTTGTTGCTGCGGAACAGGCATTGGCGACGGCACGGCATGCGCCCTCTGCCTTTGTTCAGGAGCTCATGGCCACGCTCCAGCGCGAGCTGCAATCGAGGGGCACCCTTCACGCCCTGGCGGTCTGTGCCGAGAAAGCCCCGAAACTGGCACGGCGTCACTCCCGAGCCGGGCTGCAGGTGCGGCGCGTAAGCCCGGCGGTGCGTAACCCTGCCCACCGGCCCGATGCGTTCGAGGAGCGTCACTTGGACACCTGGGCGCGACACCTGGCCTCCGGCCACGCGATTTCCGAAACCTGGGAGGTGGTGACGGAAGGCGAGCAAAGGGTCTTGCGCTACCTCCGCCCAATTAAGGTGGCCGATTTGTGTCTTCGCTGCCACGGACCAAGGGATAAGCTTGATCCGGAGCTTCTACGCCTTTTGCAGGAAAAATATCCCCAAGACCGGGCAGTGGGCTACAAGGCGGGCAATTTGCGCGGAGCAGTTTCGGTGACCGTACGATTGGACGGGGAGTGAGGCTGGTGCCGCAGCCGAAAGTTCGCACCGGTTTGGATCGCCTGGCGGAAGAGCCCTTTTGGGTGCGGGGGCGACGGGTTGGGCTTCTGGCCAATCAAGCGGCTGTCACCGCTGAGCTGGAGGCGGCCTGGTCAGTGGTTGAGCGCTTGGGAGGGCGGCTGGTGCGGCTTTTTGCTCCCGAGCATGGTTTGTTTGGCATTGCCCAGGACATGGAACGCGTGGCCGGCGGGCTCTGGCGCGGAGTGCCGGTGGTCTCGCTTTACGGTTCGGACGCGGCCAGCTTGCGCCCGGACCCCAAGCTTTTTGCCGACCTGGACGTGCTGCTCATTGACCTTCCGGACATCGGCTGCCGCTACTACACCTTTGCTGCCACCATGGCCTACTGTCTGGAGGCCTGTCAGCAAGCGGGTGTGGAGGCTCTCGTTTGCGACCGGCCCAACCCGTTGGGTGGCGAGATGCTGGAAGGGGGGCCGGTGGAAGAAGGTTGCCGCTCCTTTGTCTCCGAGCTGCCCGTGCCCGTGCGGCACGGTCTTACCTTGGGTGAGCTGGCCCTGCTCCTGCACGCCGAGCGCTGCCCGCAGCTTTCTCTGACGGTTCTCACGTGCCAGGGCTGGCAGCGAAGCCAATGGTGGGACGAAACGGGCTTGCCGTGGGTGGCGCCCTCGCCCAACATGCCCACCTTGGCCACCGCCACGGTTTACCCCGGGGCCTGCCTGGTGGAAGCCACCAACCTCTCCGAAGGTCGGGGGACGACGCGACCCTTCTTGCTTACCGGCGCCCCCTGGCTCGATGGCGATCGGCTGGCGGCCATTTGCAACCGCTTGGAGCTGCCAGGGGTGCGATTTAGGGCTACTTTTTTCCGGCCTGAGTTTCACAAGCATGCGGGCCAGGTGTGCGGGGGTGTGGAGTGGCACGTGACCGACCGAAAAGCGTTTTGCCCGCTGTGTACGGGTCTGGTGGTGCTGCGCGAAGCACGGCAGCTCGCTCCCGAGGCCTTTGCCTGGCGGCAGGAGCCCTACGAGTTTGTGGACCACATGCCCGCCATGGACGTGCTCACCGGCTCGAGCCTGGCCCGGCAGGTAGTGGAGGGTCGGCTGGCACCGGAGGAGGTTGTGGCGCAATGGGAGCCGTACCTCAACTGGTTTGCCGACTACCGTAGGGCCTTTCTGCTGGCGTAGGGTGGTGCCCGAGGCCGGCGCAAGCTCTTGCCAGCAGCGAGCCGGGATAGGGTAAAGTGGCCGCAGCGCCGGTTGGGCCGGCAGGAGGAGCCAGTGGAGCGAAAGCTGCGCCCGGCAGCGGTTATCTTTGACATGGATGGCACGTTAGCCGATTCCTTTGGCGCCATCATGGCCAGCCTGAACCACGCCCTCGCTGCCTTTTCCTTGCCGACCAAAGATCTGGCTTGGGTGAAGGCCAACGTGGGTTACGGCGCCGGCCGGCTCGTGCGCGCCGCTCTCGGGGACGCCGCTGCCCCTGAGCTGGTGGAGAAGGTGGGCCGCACTTTTGGCGAACACTACCAAGCGACCTACCTGGAGGCTACGCCCCCGCTGGCTGGGGCGGAAGAGGTCTTGCGCTTTGTTTGGCAAAAAACCGGTGGAAAGGTGGGCGTGGCTTCCAACAAGTACGCCAGCCTGTCACAGCGCTGGCTGGAGCATTGGCGGCTTTTGCCTTGGGTGGCGGTGGTAGTGGGGCCAGACACGGCCGGAACGCGCAAGCCGGATGGAGCGTTCCTGAAAGTGGCTTTGGAACAACTGCACGTGCTGCCGGAGGATGCGCTTTACGTGGGGGACATGGAGGTGGATGTGGAGGCGGGCCGGGCGGCCGAGGTGCCGGTGGTGGGTCTGGCGGGACCGTCGCGTTCAGCCACGGAGCTGTGGGCTGTGGGGGCTTTTTTCGTCATTGAGGATTTGCGCCAGCTGCCCGAGCTCCTCCAAAGGGAGGGCTGGGGCTGGGACGAAGACTAGGAAACGGGGGGACCATGCTGCAAAAACCATCGGACAAGGAGCAAGAGTACTTCCTTCAGCAGGAGCTGCAGCGGCTGCGGGAGCTGCGGGAGCAGTACCGGAGGCAGCTGCAGGAGGAAGAGCGGCAAAAGCTCAAGGAGCTCCACTGGCTGCATTGCCCCAAGTGCGGCCAAAAAATGGAAGTTTCCCACTTGGAGGGGGTGGAGGTGGAAGTATGTCCGGCGTGCGGCGGCGTTTACTTGGATGCCGGTGAGCTGGACAAGGTGCTGGACAGCAAGCGGGGGCCAGTGACAGAAGCGCTTCGCGCTCTGCGCAGGCTCTTTGGCGACTGAGCATGGAAGGCAAGCTGCGGGTGGCTTTGGTTTTCGGTGGCCGGTCGGGCGAGCACGAGGTCTCGGTGGTCTCGGCGCGCTCGGTGGCCAAGGCGCTGGACCCAGCCAAGTACGAGGTGTTGCCCATGGCCATTGACCGAGCCGGGCGCTGGGCGGCTCCCGAGGTGGCTTCCCGGGTGCTGTACCAGTCGGGTGATCGGGCTGACCTTGTGCTGGCTTTCGAGGGCGCTTGGGCTTTAGACCCGCGCGTGTTGGCTGGGGAGGTGGACGTGGTCGTGCCCATCCTCCACGGTCCCTACGGAGAGGACGGGACCATCCAAGGGCTGTGCGAGATGCTGGACCTGCCCTATGTGGGCTGCGGTGTGGCTGCTAGCGCCGTGACCATGGACAAGGTCTTGACCAAGAGGCTTTTGCGAGAGGCGGGGCTGCCTGTAGTTCCTTATGTCCCGCTGACCGAAAGGCAATGGCGCGAGACCAACCCGGCCATTGCCCAGACGCTGAGGGTAACCCTTTCGCTGCCGGTGTTTGTCAAGCCGGCGCGGCTTGGCTCCTCCGTGGGGATCTCTAAGGTGAAGGGCTGGGAGGACGTGCCGCGGGCATTGGAGCTGGCTTTTGCCTATGACGACACGGTGCTGGTGGAGCAGGGGGTGGAGGCAAGGGAAATCGAGGTGGCGGTGCTCGAGGGCGACCCGCCGGTGGTCTCGGTACCCGGCGAGGTGGTGCCGGGTCACGAGTTTTACGATTACGCCGACAAGTACCTGGACAACCGCTGCCAGCTGTTGGCGCCGGCGCCCTTGGAACCGGAGGCGGTGACAAACGTACAGGAGCTGGCACTGGCTGCTTTTCGTGCGTGCGGTTGCGACGCCATGGCGCGCGTGGACTTCCTTTTGGACCGTCACACAGGGGCCTTCTACGTTAACGAGCTGAACAGCATTCCAGGTTTTACCCCCATCTCCATGTATCCCCGCTTGCTCCAACTGAGCGGTGTGGGCTATCGGGAGCTACTGGATCGCCTCATCGAGCTTGCCCGCGAGCGCCATCGGCGACGTTGCCAGTACGCTTTGGCTTCTCTGCGGCCATTGGCGGAGCGGGCCAGTTCCCTTGACGCCCCTGGTTCGAGGGGCTAGTATGTACTTGTGCGCTTTTTCTCAAGCGTCGGGAGGCTCCCATGAGCAACGGCAAAGTGACGAGGGAGGAGGCCCTTGCGTACCATACGGGCAAGCGCAAGGGCAAGCTTTCTGTGGTTCCTACCAAACCATGCCTCACCCAGCGGGATCTCTCCATGGCCTATACCCCTGGGGTGGCCGAACCCTGCCGGGAAATCGCCAAGAACCCGGAGCTGGTTTACGAGTACACCAACAAGGGAAACCTGGTGGCGGTCATCTCCAACGGCACGGCCGTGTTGGGCCTGGGCAACATCGGGCCGTTAGCTGGCAAGCCGGTGATGGAGGGCAAGGGCGTTCTTTTCAAGCGCTTTGCCGATATTGACGTGTTCGACATTGAGCTAGCAAGCGGAGACCCCGACGAGGTCATCCGCTTTTGCCAGCTGATCGAGCCCACCCTGGGTGGCATCAACTTGGAGGACATCAAGGCTCCCGAGTGTTTTTACATTGAGGAAACACTCAAGAACACCCTGTCCATTCCTGTTTTTCACGACGATCAGCACGGCACTGCCATTATTTCCGGCGCGGCTTTTCTCAACGCGTTGGAGCTCGTGGGCAAACACATCGACGAAGTCAAGGTGGTCTTCTGCGGGGCCGGTGCCGCTGGGATTGCCTGTGCCAAGCTTTATTTGGCCCTGGGGGTCAAAAAAGAAAACCTCATCCTGGTGGATACCAAAGGCGTGGTCTACAAGGGCCGCACTGAGGGGATGAACCCTTACAAAGAGCAGTTTGCCGTCGAAACCGATGCGCGCACGCTGGCCGACGCCATGCGTGGGGCCGATGCCTTCATCGGTGTTTCCGGTCCCAACCTGGTCACACCGGAAATGCTCCTGTCCATGGCGGAAGAGCCCATTGTCTTTGCCATGGCCAACCCGGATCCGGAGATTCCCTACGAGGTGGCGGTGGCCACCAGGCCCGATGTGATCATGGCCACTGGTCGGTCCGACTATCCCAACCAGGTGAACAACGTGTTGGGCTTTCCGTTCATTTTCCGGGGCGCGCTGGACGTGGCGGCACGGGAAATCAACGAGGAAATGAAGATGGCGGCAGTTCGGGCGCTGGCTGACCTGGCCAAGGAAGATGTGCCCGACTCGGTCATCCGCGCCTATGGCGGCAAGCCCCTCAAGTTTGGGCGTGAGTACCTAATTCCCAAGCCCTTCGATTACCGAGTGTTGCTGTGGGAGGCACCCGCTGTGGCGGAGGCGGCCATTCGCACCGGGGTGGCGCGCAAACCCTTCAGCAGCAAAGAGGATTACGTGCGCGAGCTGGAGGCCCGCCTGTCCCGTACGCGCCAGGTGATGCACGTTGTCTTTGACCGGGCCAAGCAAGATCCCAAGCGCATTGTTTTTGCCGAGGGGGAGCATCCTAAGATCGTGAGAGCAGCCAAGATCCTGGTAGAAGAGGGCATTTGTCGCCCGGTGCTCCTGGGCAACGCGGGAAAGATTGCTCGCCTGTTGCAGGAGCACGAGGTGCCCCTGGACAAGGTGGAGGTGGTGGAACCGGAAAAGCACCCCCGCTTCGAGGAGTACCTGCGGGAGTTTCATAGGATGCGTTGGCGTCGCGGGGTGGCCTACGACGACGCACGCAAGCTCATGCGCGAGCCCGTTTACTTCGGCAACATGATGGTCCACAAGGGCGAGGCGGACGGCCTGATCTCTGGGCTCACCATGCACTACCCCGACACCATCCGCCCAGCACTGCAGATCCACCACACCCAACCGGGGGTTTCCCGTGCCGCTGGGGTGTACCTGTTGCTCTTCGAGGACCGGATGGTTTTCATTGCCGACACCACCGTTAACCAGGACCCCACGGCTGAGGAGCTGGCGGAAATCGCATTTATGGCCGCGCGTGTGGCCCGCAACTACTTCGGTCTGGAACCCAAGGTGGCCATGCTCTCCTACTCCAACTTCGGCTCGAACGCCGACGAGCGGTCGCTGAAGGTGCGGCGGGCGGTGGAGATTGCCCGCCAGCGTTGGCCGGAGCTGGTGATCGACGGCGAGATGCAAGCGGACGTGGCGGTTGAGCCCTCGGTGGCCGAAGAGATTTTCCCCTTTTCCGCCATTCAGGGGGATGCCAACGTGCTTGTGTGCCCCGACTTGGAGGCCGCCAACATTGCATATAAGCTCCTTTGGCGCTTAGGCAAGGTGGAGGCTATCGGTCCCATCCTCACTGGCGTGAACGCGGCGGTGCACGTGCTGCAGCGGGGCGTGGACGTGGGAGACATCGTCCACATGGCGGCCATGTGTGTCCTTAAGGCCCAACGCTTGCAGGAGCACTGAGCCTGCAAGCGCGCCCCCAAGACTCGCGGCGGCTGGTCGTTGTTGTCCCTTGAGCAGGGAGCGGGGCCAGCCGCTTTTGCTTTCGCAGCTTTCCTGCGCCCACCGAACCCCCCAACCTCCTAAGGTGGTGAACTCATCCCCGGGCTTGCAGGGCGAAGTCAACCCGGGTATCATTTGGCTCGGCGGACGGAAGGGGGACAAGCCATGAAATCCAAAGGCGCAGCGTTTGTTTTGGTTTTGGCGGCGGCCACCGCCTGGGGGGCCGACGGAAAGCCGCGCGTGGCCGTGCTGGAGTTTGGCAACAAGGCGCTGGAGTCTCGCTGGACCAACGCGGGTGAGGCGGCGCAAGACATGTTCATTACCGAGCTGGTGAAGTCGGGCAAGTTCACCGTGATCGACCGCGAGCGGCTGGACGCCGTCATGCGCGAAAAGAACCTTTCCCTTGCCGGCGACATTGACCCTCGCACAGCGGTTCAGGCGGGGAAGCTGCTGGGGGTGGAGTACATCCTCTTTGGGCACGTGACCGAGTTTGGCGAGGAAACGGCCGGTGCGCAGGTGGGTTGGGGCATAGGCGTGGACGTGAAGCGCAAAAAGTTCGTTGCCGCTTTGGACGCGCGGCTGGTGAGCACCACCACGGGCGAGATCGTTTGGGCGGACAAGGCGCGCAAGGAGGAGTCCAACGTCAAGGTGTTTGTCATGGGCTCTGGGGGCGGCGTGAGCGACCGGCGGATGTTCGACAAGGTGCTGCTGCCCTGCGTGGAGGAGCTGGCTAAAAAGCTCATCTCCACCGAGCTGTCAACCACTGCAACGGTGGTGGGACGCGTTTCCGGTAAAATTGCCCGCATCGACGGAAACAAGGTGTTTATCAACTTGGGCTCGGAGCACGGTGTGAAGGAGGGCGATACCTTCGACGTGTACAAGACCGGTGCGGTGATTACGGACCCCGATTCGGGCGAGGTCTTGGGCGCCGAGGAGGAAAAAATCGGCACCATCCGGGTGGTGGCGGTCAAGGGTGCCAAATACTCGGAGTGCGTGATCGTCAGCGGGCAGGGCTTTGCCGTAGGAAATGTGGTGAAATAGAGTTGCCGGTGTAGCCGGTCGCGGGGGAGTCGATATGGCGCGAGTTCCTGCCCTGTTGCTCGTAGCTTGCGTGGTCGCTTCGGTGGTTTTGGCCCAAGAGGAGCCCGCGTACAAGCAGGGGGACAACCCTTACCAGGACGAGGCCGTCCTCACCGTGGGCCAACCAATCAAGCTTTACGTGGAAGTGCAAGGCACGCGCTTTGCCGAGCTGACGCTGACGCCGCAGGGGGAGGTAGAGGCGGGCAAGAACGTGAAGTGCCAGGTGCTGCTTACCGGCTCGCGCCCCGTTTCGGGCAAGGCGGAGGTGGTGCCCATTCTGCTGTTGGAAGACAGCACCGGTAAGAGTTTGGAGCGCATAACCCTGCCTCGTTTTAAGGTTCGGGGTGAGAGGCCTTTCGAGTACCGTGAGACGGTGAGTGTCAGCGGGGACAGCCTCTCCGCTGCGGCCAAGGTGTGGATTTACTTGGAGGTTATCTAGAAGCTAAGGCGCTCACCATTTTTGCCCGCGGTTGAGAAAACTGAGAAACTCCTCGCGCACCTTGGCGTTTTCAAAAGCCCCGCGGATGGCGGAGGTGACCGTGAGGGCCCCGGGTTTTTTGACCCCCCGCATTTCCACGCAAAGGTGGCGTGCTTCGATCACCACCATCACCCCCAAAGGCTCCAGCTTGTGCCAGAGGTAATCGGCCACCTGCTCCGTCAGTCGTTCCTGAATTTGCGGCCTTTTGGCGTAAAACTCCAAGATCCTCGGAATCTTGGAGAGGCCAACGATCCGTTTCCCTGGAATATAGGCAATGTGGGCATGGCCGTAAAACGGCACCAGGTGATGGGCGCACATGGAGTAGAAGGGAATGTCTCGCTCCATGACCATGGCGGAGTAGCCCTCTTGGTTGGGGAAGGTGGTCACGGCGGGCTCGGCCCCCTCCTTGAGTCCGTGGAACATTTCCAGAAAACTAGCAGCCACCCGCTTGGGGGTTTCGTGCAGGTTCGGGTCGGTGCGGTCCACCCCCAACATGTCGAGAATGGCCTCCACATGGGGCGCAATCAACGACACCAGCTCATCGTCGGCCAGCTTGGCAACGCCTCGGTCTTCCTCTGCTCCCGCCAGCTTGGGTCGCATAGCACCTCCCGGCACCCAAACGGTGCCGAAAGCTAGTGTATTCCCTTTTTGGCGAGCAGGTACAATAGCCGGGGAGGTGCCATGAAGGGCCTGATCTTAGCCGGTGGACAGGGTACGCGTCTGCGCCCCCTTACATACACCTCGGCCAAGCAGCTGGTACCGGTGGCGAACAAGCCGGTGCTGTTTTACGGCCTTGAAGCGCTCGCCGAAGCGGGCATTCACCAGGTTGGCATCGTGGTAGGGCACACCGCCCGCGAGATCATGGAGGCGGTGGGCGATGGGTCGGCTTGGGGTGTGACGGTGACCTACATCCCCCAGGACGCCCCCCAAGGCCTGGCTCATGCCGTGCTCATTGCCGAGGAGTTCATGGCCGGCGAGCCCTTCGTCATGTACCTGGGAGACAACCTGGTAAAGGACGGCATCGTGCCTTTCGTACGGGAGTTTTCCCAGGGGGGGTGCAACGCCCAAATTTTGCTGGCCCGCGTCCCCAACCCCTCGCAGTTTGGCGTGGCCGAGCTGGGGGAGAACGGGCACGTGGTGCGACTGGAAGAAAAGCCGGCGCAGCCCCGGAGCAACTTGGCCTTGGTTGGGGTTTACCTCTTCGATCTTCACGTGTTCGAGGCCGTAAAGGCTATCAGGCCTTCCAGGCGGGGCGAGCTGGAAATCACCGATGCCATCCAGTACCTGGTGGACGCTGGGTACGTGGTGCGGCCCCACATCATCAGCGGCTGGTGGAAAGATACGGGCAAGGTGGAGGACATGCTGGAGGCTAACCGCATGGTCCTGGACACCAAGGAACAGCAGGTGGCCGGAGAGGTGGATGGGGCAAGCCGCGTGGAAGGCAAGGCGGTGATCGAGGCGGGAGCTGTAATCCGCCGCTCGGTGGTTCGTGGTCCCTGCATCGTGGGCGCGGGGGCCGTGGTGGAGGACTCCTACGTGGGGCCCTACACCGCTGTGGGTCCCCGCTGCCGCATTGTTTCCTGCGAGGTGGAAAACTCCATTGTGCTGGAGGGATCCCAGTTGGTGCAGCTCCCCCACCGGTTGGAGGGCTGTTTGATCGGCAAGGAGGTCACAGTGGGGCGAGGGAACGGTAGGCCGCAGGCCTTGCGGTTGGTGGTGGGTGACCATTCGCGGGTGGAGCTGCCGTGAAGAAAAAGATTTTGGTCACAGGCGGTTGCGGCTTCATTGGCAGCAACTTCATCCGCCTGCTGCTAGCCGAGCGGCCCGATTGGCAAGTGGTTAACTTGGACAAACTCACCTACGCTGGCCGCTTGGAAAACCTGCAGGACGTGGCGGATGATCCTCGTTACCGCTTCGTTCAGGGCGACATCTGCGATCCGGAAGCGGTAAGGCAAGCCATGGCCTCGTGCCAGTTGGCCATCAACTTCGCTGCCGAAACCCACGTGGACCGATCGCTGTTGGGGCCTGCGCATTTCATCGATACCGACGTGAAGGGCGTGATGGTGCTGTTGGAGGAAGCTCGCCGGGTAGGGCTCGAGCGCTTCATCCAGGTGTCCACCGATGAGGTTTACGGCTCCATCGAGTTGGGCTCGTTCACCGAGGAAAGCCCCCTCAACCCGCGCAACCCGTACGCCGCTTCCAAAGCCGGTGGGGACCGCATGGCTTACGCCTACTGGGCGAGCTTCGGTGTGCCCGTCACCATTACGCGTGCTTCCAACAATTACGGCCCGTACCAATACCCAGAAAAGCTCATCCCCTTGTTCGTCACCAACGCCCTCAGGGACGAACCCCTGCCCCTGTACGGTGACGGGCGAAACGTGCGGGACTGGCTGTACGTGGAGGACCACAGCCGTGCGCTGCTGTTCCTGTTGGAGCACGGCGAGCCGGGCGAGGTCTACAACATTGCTGGCGGTAACGAGCGAGAGAATATTGAGGTCACCCGCGCCGTGCTGCGTCTCCTGGGAAAGCCGGAATCGCTGATCCGTTTCGTTACCGACCGTCCAGGCCACGATCGGCGTTACTCGTTGGCTGCCGGCAAGCTGCGCCGTCTGGGATGGCAGCCGCGGGTGAGCTTTGAAGAGGGGTTGGAGCGAACGGTGCGCTGGTACGTGGACAACACCTGGTGGTGGCAACCTATTAAGGACCACGATGGTGAGTTTCGCCGCTACTACCAGATGCAATACGGGGCCCGCCTGCAATGAAGTTTCTGCTTACCGGCGCAGAGGGCCAGCTGGGAAAGGCATGGCGTCGGTTGGCGCAGGCTGAGAGGCTGCAGCTTGAGGCTTTCAGCAGGCAGCAGCTGGACATCACCCGGCCCGAGCTGGTGCGCGAAATCGCTCGTCGTGTGCGGCCGGAGGTGATTATCAATGCCGCCGCCTATACCGCGGTGGACAAGGCAGAGGAGGAACCGGATCGGGCCTTTGCGGTAAATGCGGAAGCGGTCGCCACCCTGGCGGGCGCCGCCAACGAGGTGAGGGCGTTGTTGGTTCACGTTTCCAGTGATTACGTTTTCGATGGGACCAGCCGCAAACCCTACCGGGAGGAGGACCCTACCAATCCCTTGTCCGTGTACGGCAAAAGCAAGTTGGCAGGGGAAGAAGCGGCTAAGGCTGCCCGGGACCATCTCATCATCCGCACCTCGTGGCTTTTCGGCTCGGGTTGGAACTTTGTGGAGGCCATTCGCAAGCAGCTGCACGCGGGTGCTGACGAGCTGCGGGTGGTGGCCGATCAACGCGGCCGGCCCACCTATGCGGAGCATTTGGCTTGGGCCATGCTTAAGTTGGTGGAAAAGGGCGCGAGGGGTGTGACCCACGTGGCCAACCATGGCTCGGCTACCTGGGCCGATTTTGCTGCCGAAATCGTGAGGCTTCTGGGCTACCAAACCCCGGTTGTTCCCATCACCACCGCCGCAGTGGGGCGGCCGGCCCCGCGGCCTACCTTTTCCGTGTTGGACACCTCGCGCCTCGAAGCGATTGTGGGTCCGCTGCCGCCCTGGCAGGAAGCCTTGGCCTGTTACCTGGGCACGGAGGTACCCATCGCCACGCCCCTGTAACCCAGGGGACCCCTTCTGCGTACGCTAGCCAGTGCCAGAGGGCACGGGGAGGACCGATGAAGGCACCATCTTGGCTCGCGCTGGTTTTGGCGGTTTCGGTTCCCGGCTGGTCCCAGGAGCGGGTGGACTGGGAAACGGTGGGCAAGATCCGCTTGGAGGCCACCAGGAACTCGCAGGTGATGGAGCTGGCTCGCACCATCACCGATGTGTTAGGCCCGCGGCTGACGAACTCGCCCAACATGCGCCGGGCGGAGCGCTGGGCCAAGGAAACCCTTGAAAGCTGGGGCCTGGCCAACGTGCATCTGGAGGGCTTTTCCTTCGGCCGAGGGTGGCAGTTCAGCCGCTGCGCGGTGGAAATGACGGCACCCACACCGGCTGTCCTGCTGGCCTACCCCAAAGCATGGACCCCGGGAACCGCAGGGCGGCAAGCGGGCGAAGCTATGCGGGTGAGCTTGGAAAGCGAGGAGGACCTGGAAAAGCTCCGGGGAAAAGTGGCTGGCAAGGTGTTGCTCTTGGATAAGGCGGCGGAAGTCAAACCCCCGCTTGAGCCGCTTTTTGAGCGGTACCAGGAGAAAGGCCTGGAGGAGCTGGAGCAGTTTCCCATTCGCCCGCCGCGGGCCGAGGGGTGGCGACAGCGGGCGCGGAAAGAGCTGCAATTCGGGCAGAAGCGGGCCAAGTTTCTCATGGAGGAGAAGGCGCTGGCCACGGTGGAGGTGAGCTCGCGGGATGGCGGGCCTGTGCGGGTTATGGGCACGCCCGCCTATCGGCCCGATTTTCCCGAGGGTGTGCCGGCCCTGGTTATGGCGGCCGAACACTACAACCGGCTCGTGCGGCTGTTGGAGGCTGGGGACAAGGTGACGTTAGCGGTGGAGGTGGAAGCCTCCTTTGTGGAGGAAGACAACCAGGCGTACAACGTGATTGCCGAGATTCCAGGGAGCGACTTGAAGGCCCAGGTGGTCATGGCCGGCGCTCACTTCGACTCCTGGCATACAGGCACCGGCGCCACCGACAACGGCGCCTCCTGTGCGGTGCTAATGGAGGCCATGAGGGTTCTCAAGGCGGTTGGGGTGAAGCCCCGGCGCACCATTCGCCTGGCTCTGTGGAGCAGCGAGGAGCAGGGGCTCAACGGCTCTCGGGCCTACGTGTGTCAGCACTTCGCCTGCTGGGTGCCCAAGGACAAGAGCCAGGAAGGCCTGCCGGAGTATCTTCAGGAAGGGGAGCGGGAATTGGTGCGACAGCCGGACTTCGACAAGCTAGCTGCTTACTTCAACTTGGACTTCGGCGCGGGTGCTATTCGTGGCATTTACACCCAGGAGAACCTGGCGGTCAAACCCATTTTTACCGCTTGGCTGGCTGCGGTGGAGGATCTGGGGGCCAAGACCGTGTCGGCGCGGGCGGTGGGCGGCACCGACCACCTGTCCTTCGACCGCGTAGGCTTGCCGGGCTTTCAGTTCATTCAGGACGGGCTGGACTACATGACCCGCACGCACCACACCCACCTGGACGTTTACGATCGCCTGCAACGGGAGGACCTGGTAAAAAACGCCATCATCGTGGCGACCTTCCTTTACCACGCGGCCATGCGCGACGCACCCTTGCCACGCAAGCCTCTGCCCGAGCGGGAAGGCCAGCCGCGCAGGTAGTCGGACCCAGGCCCTGGCCCTGCGGGCCCGGGTGTGGGCGCTCAATCCGGGGTAGAGCGCCAGCGCCAGCGGGCTGCCAGCAAGATGGCGGCGTCCAGAACCACCAAACCCAAGACCTGCGGCCATAGCACCTCCAGGCCCACCCCGCGGAGAAAAATGCCGCGCAGGATGGCCATGAAGTAGCGCAAGGGCACGGCGTAGGTAACGAGCCGAAAGAGCTTGGGCATAGTCTCAATGGGGAAGACAAAGCCGGAAAGGTAAATTTGCGGCAACATGAAGACAAAGGCTGCCAGCATCATGGCCTGTTGCTGAGTGCGCGAAAGGGTGGACACCAGAAGCCCCAAACCCAAGGTGGCAAGCACAAAGGGCAGACATAGAAGGAAAAGCAAAGCCACGCTCCCACGCAGAGGAACCTGAAAGTGAAGCAGGGCCAGCGGCAGCGCCAGGGCGATTTCCACCAAGGCAACCGCGGCGTAGGGCAGCAGCTTGCCCAGGACGATTTGCCAGGGAAGGAGGGGGGTAATGAGCAGCTGCTCCCAGCTCCCTAGCTCCCGTTCCCGCACCAGCGCCATAGCCCCCAGCATCATGGTGGTGACCATGATGATCATGGCCAGCACCGCCGGAACCATGAAGTGACGCGAGACCAGCTGGGGGTTGAACCATACGCGCGAGCGCACCTGGCCTCCTGCGGACAACCTACGCAGGCCATGTCGGGCGAGCACAGCCTGGGCGTAGGCTAGGCCCAAGGTTCCGGCGGTGGGATCGCTGCCGTCAACCACCACCTGGACCGAACTTTGCCACCCTGTGGCCATGCTCGAGGCGAAATCGGCGGGAATAGTTAGCACCACGCGGGCGCTGCTCCGGGCGAGCAGCTCGTCCAGCTGTCTTTGATCGTCCACCTGCGCCACCAGGCGGAAATACTTGGAGGCTACGAAGCTTTCAACCAGAGCGCGGGAGGCGGGGCTGCGGGAAAGGTCGCACACCGCCAGTTCCAGGTGCTGAATGTCGGTGGTGGCCGCGTAACCCAGAATCATCAGCTGGAAGATGGGCGCCACCAAGAGTATGGGAAGCACCTTGGGGTCTCGCCGCAGCTGCAGCAGCTCCTTCCAAGCAATCCCGAGGATCTGACTCATGTCACAGCCTCCGCAGCTGCCGGGCGATGGCTAGGGCGAGAATAGCCAAGGCAAAAACCAGCATGGCCAAAAAATCCGGCCACCACTGCGTGAAGCCGGTGCCCTTAAGGGCAATACCGCGAAGGCAAACGAGAAAGTAACGGGCAGGTATGAGGTGGGTCACGGCCTGGATGGCCGGTGGCATGGAGCTGATGGGAAAAATGAAGCCGGAGAGCAACAGGGTCGGCAGCATGGTGGTCATCAGGGCCATTTGAAAGGCCACCTGCTGGCTTTCGGCCACGCTGGAAATGAAAAGCCCCCAGCCCAGGCCACCGAGGATGAACACCACCGTCACGGCCACCAGGCTGGCCAGGGAGCCCCGCAGGGGCACGTGGAAGAGAACGCGAGCTAGAGTGAGCGTGCCGGCAGCTGCCAAGCTGGCCAGCAAAAGGTAGGGCAAGGTCTTGCCCAACACGAGCTCGAAAGCGGTGAGCGGCGTTACTCGCAAGCTCTCCAAGGTGTGACGTTCCGCCTCGCGCACTACCGACAAGGCGGTGGCCAGCGCGGTGGTGATCATGAGAATGAAGGCCAGCAGGCCGGGGACGAGGAAGATGGATGAGCGCAAATCGGGGTTGAACCAAACCAGCGGACGTGCCGCAACCACGTGGCTTTGGCCGGTAAGAGCGGCAAGGGTCACGCGGGCAATGAGCTCCTCGGCTTGAGCAAGCACGGCGGTGGCGGTGCGCGCGTCGCTGCCATCCACCAAGAGCTGAAGGGGGATGGGCTGCCGGCGAACCAGGCTGGCGGCGTAGCCCTTGGGGATCACCACGGCCACCTGGACTGCGCCCCGGTCGAAAAGGGCGTCCAGCGAGCGCGCGTCGCCTCCCGTGTCTCGAAGCTGGAAGGTGGCAGCGGCGGCCAGGGCGTCAACCAGCTGGCGGGAAGCTGGGGTATGGTCCTCATCGATCACCGCGAGGGGTACGTTTTCCACATCGAACGAAAGGGCAAAGCCATAAAGCAGAAGCAGCACCGCCGGCATGAGCAGAAGCGCCACCAAGGTGCGGGTGTCTCGGAGTAGGTGACGCACCTCTTTGAAGGCCAGGGCCATCGTTCGGCGCAGCATCAGGCCACCCCCTGCCGGTCCGCCTGACGCATGAGCACGATGAACGCATCCTCCAAGCTGGCCGGCTGCGGCTGCCAGCTACCGCCACCGAGACCTGCGTGCTCCATCCGTTGAGCCACCGAGGGGACCGATTGGGGCCCCGCGAGCAGCACGTGGAGGGCCTGGCCGAAGAGGGCCACCTCCTCCACCTCCTCTTGCCTTACCAAAAACTCCAGTGCACGGGAGGGGTCGGCGACGGTGAGGCGAAACAGTCGGTCCTTAGGGACCCGCCCCTTCAAACCGGCGACCGTATCTACCGCCAACAGCTTGCCTCGGTGCATGAACGCCACCCGATGGCAGCGCTCTGCCTCGTCGAGGGCATGGGTGGTGACCAGCACCGTGGTGCCCGATTGGGCCAGACCGTCGATGGTTTGCCAAAACTGCCGCCGCGCTTCCGGATCCACGCCGGAGGTGGGCTCGTCCAGGAATACCAGCTCTGGCTGGTGCAGCAGGGTCACAGCGAGCGCGAGCCTTTGACGAAAGCCCAAGGGCAAGTTCCGCACCAACGCGCTTCGGTACGCCTCCATCCCCGCCAGCTTCAGGCCCCAGCCTGCCCGCTGTCGCAGTGGGCCGCCGGCAAGGCCGTAGGCCCGCCCCCAAAAGCGCAGGTTTTCTTCCACCGTCAGGTCGGTGTAAAGGGAAAACCTTTGCGACATGTAGCCGATGTGCTGCCTCAAGGCGCGGGCTTGCTGGCTGGCATCCAGCCCAAGAACCCAGGCGTGTCCCGCCGTGGGGGGGATGAGGCCGCAGAGCATGCGGATGGTGGTGGTTTTGCCAGCCCCGTTAGACCCCAGCAGGGCGAAGATCTCGCCCCGGTGGATGGAAAAGCTCACCCGGTCAACGGCGACGAAGGAGCCGAAGACCTTGGTAAGCCCCTCCACTTGGACGACCAGCTCGTTCATTCGCCTACGGCCCTCCGCAGCTGCGCCCAGGCCAAGAAGGCTTCGGTGCGCGCGTTGACCAGGTCCTCCTCGGCCATGGCCAGGACCCATTGCGCTTGTACCAGCTCGGAAAAGCTGGCCAAACCGGCGTTATAGCGGTCCTCAGTAGTTTCCTCGCTGGCGCGAGCCGCGGCCAGGTTAGCCTCTGCCGCCTGGACGAGGGAGAGGGCGGAGGCCAGCTTGCGGTACGCGTGCTCCACCTCGAGGGCAATTTGGCGGGCCAGCTCGGAAGCGGAAGCCTGGCTTGCACGGGCCAGGGCTTCCGCCTGCCGGGCTTGGGCGCGTCGCTGCCCGCCGTCCGCCAGCAGCCACGAACCCACCAGGCCAAAAGCCCAGCTGTCCTGCCAACGGTCCTGAAGAGGAAAGAACCGTTGGTTGGGACGTGCCCAGTCCAGCTGGGCCACCAGCTGCAGCGTGGGAGCACGACTGGCTAGGGCTTCCTTCTTTTGCCACCGCCACGCTTCCGCTTCGCGCGCGTGGGCCACCAGCTCGGCACGTCGTTCCACCGCCTGCCCTTGCAGTTGGGGAAGAGAGGCGGGCAGCAAAGGCAAGGGTAGCTCGCTGCGCACGCGCAGCTCCTGCTCAGCAGGCAGGGCCAGCAGCGAGCGCAGCTGGGAGCGGGCTAGCTCCACGGCACTGGCAGCCTTGACCAGGGCCATTTCGGCCGATGCTTTTTGCGCTCGCGCCGCCAACACGTCGGCCGGCGTGGCCAAGCCTGCGGCTTCCAGGTTCTCGCTGTCAGCCAAAGCCTGTTGAGCCCGCTCCAGGCGCTTTTGGGCGGCGCAAAAACGTCCTTCCGCCGCCGCTAGTTCCCAAAAGGATGCCCGTGCCGCGAAGGCGATCTCCGAAGCGGCTGCTTGCTGTTGTGCTTGGGCGGCCTCCAGGCGACGGTGAGCTGCCTGCACCGCGGCCTCCAAGGCTCCAGCCAGGTCCAGGGGCTTGACCAGGGCCAAGGAAAAGGAGCTGACCGTGCGGATATCGGGGTTGAGGACCAGGCTGGACCCGTCGTTTTTGAATAGGGTAAAGGCCGGGACGGAGCTGCGATAGCTGCCACTGGCGGCTAGGCTCGCCTGCCAGGCGCGCCTGGCCTCCACCGCCTCCAACAGGCTTTCTGCCGCCTCGGTCTGTGCTCGTTGCGCCACCAGTGCTTGGGAGGCAGCCAGGGCCAGCTGTACCGCCTGCTCCTCCTCAAGCAGCATGGGAGCTTCGGCGGCAAGAGCGGCGACGCCGAAAGGGGCCAGCCAAACAAAGAGGGTTCCTTTCATTGGCTACCTCCCAACTGCCCATGCATGAGGTAAAGGAAGAGATCCTCCAGCGAAGGCTCGGTCGGCTCCCAGCGAGTGAGTGTCACCCCGGCTGTGGACAGGCTTCGGGGATCGGGGACCTCCGCACCTTCAGGCAGTATCACGTGAAACCCGGCACCGAAGGGCTGCAGGGATAGGTGGGGAAAAGTTGCTCTCAGGGACGCAACCAAAGCTGGGCGAGGGTCGCCCTCGACCACAAGCACCCTCAAGGCCAAGGCGCGGGTCAAAGCCTCCGGTTCGCCTTGAGCCAGGATACGTCCCCCATGCATCAGCATCACCCTGGTTGCTCGCTGGGCCTCGTCCAGGTAGGGGGTGGCCCAGACCAGCGTGAGCCCTTCGGCCACCATCGGGCTTAACAACCGCCAAAACTCCCGGCGGGTCATGGGGTCCACGCCGGTGGTGGGCTCATCCAGCAGGAGCACGCGGGGCTGGTGGAGCAAGCTCACCGCGAGCGCCAGCTTCTGTTTCATCCCGCCGGAGAGGGCTTCCGCCCGGCGCTGGCGAAAGGGAGCGAGGCCGAGGCGTTCCAGGAGGTAGTCGCCTCGCTGGCGCCAGTGGGGCAAACCCCAGAGGTGGCCAAAAAAGGCCAGGTTTTCTTCCACGGAGAGGTCGCCGTAGAGGGCGAAGTTTTGCGGCAGGTAGCCCAAAAGCTGGCGAAGCTGGCGACGATGGCGCCAGGCGTCCTGGCCAGCCAAGGTGACCTGGCCGCCCGTGGGACACACTAGGCCAGCTATGGTGCGCAGGAGGCTGGTCTTGCCGGCGCCGTCGGGCCCGATCAGGGCCAGCACCTCACCCTCCCGCACCTGCAGGGAAACCCGCGTCACCGCCACCGCCTTGTGGTATTGGACGGTGAGCTCCTGTACGTCCACGAGGACGGGGTCAGGGGAGGGGAGCGCGCTCATGCTCGCGTTCCTGGTCGAAGTAGGCGTCCGCCGGCATGCCAGGTTTCAACACCAGCTCAGGGTTCGGCAGGGAAATCTCTACCCGGAAGACCAGCTTGGCGCGCTCCTCAGGCGTTTGCACGTTCTTCGGTGTGAACTCCGCCTGCTGGGCAATGAAGCGTACCTTGCCGGTGATGCTTTCCTGGTGGCCGTCCAGGCGGACGCGAACCGGCTGACCGAGGCGCACGCGGCTCAAGCTCGGCTCGTCCAAAAAGACCGCTAGCCAAGGGTGAGCCAAATCGGCGACGACCAGGAGCGGTGCCCCTGCTGGCAGGAACTCGCCCGGCTCCGCCACGCGAGCGGTGACGTAGCCAGTAATGGGGCTGCGCACTTGGGCGTCGGCCAGGCGTTGGGTGAGGATTCCCACGGCGGCTTCTGCTGCGCGCAGTTGTGCGCGAGCCAGCGCAACCTCCTCCGCTCGGGGCCCGGCGAGCAGCTGCGCCAGGCGTGCCCGAAGGGCGTTGCACTGTTCCTGCGCCACGGCCGCGCGAGTAGCGGCATCGTCCCGCAACTTACGGCTGGCACTGCCCCGCTCGGCCAGAGGGGCGTACCTGGCCAAATCGGCTTGCGCCGCCGCCAGCTCCACTTCCGCCGCGGCCAGCCGCGCCTGCGCTTCGGCCAGCTCCTCTTGCCGGGCGCCAGCCAAAAGCAAAGCTAGTGCGGCCTGGGCCGCATCCCGTTCCGCTCGTGCCTTTTCCAGTTCCCGCTCCAAAGTGGAGGTGTCCATACGGGCAACCACCTGACCGGCTTCCACCTTTTCGCCTTCCTGAAAGGGGAGCTCACCCACGATTCCCGCCATGGGCGCCGCCAGGCGCACCTCGGTGGCTTCGATGTGTCCGCTGGCATGAAGAGGGCCTCCACGGCCGCGAGGCTGACAGCTGGCGAGCACGCCGAGGCAGACAAGGGCCAAGCACCTTTTCTCGAGCATGGTTCACTCCTTGGTTCGCAGCAAACCGTAGAAAAGCAACGTCGTCAAAGCTTCGGGCAGCTGCTGAAGGGCAGGCAGAGCCGTGGCTTGGGCGGGAACGCCCACCTCGGCCAGCCTGGCCAGCAGCGGGGGAGCCGCCGCTGCTAAACCGAGGCTGCCCACCAGCAGCAGGTGTACCAGGGCCGGGTTGGTATCTCGGAAGGCTCCTCCGCGCACGCCCTCCGCCACTAAAGCGCGAGTTACGGCAAAAACGTCGGCCATAACCGCCAGAACCTCTCGCGGCAGGTACTCCAGCTCGGTGACCAGGAGCCGAAGCATAAGGCGGGGCAGGTGAGGCCTTTGGGCGAAGGTGTGAGCGAAGGTGGATTGGAGCTGTGCCAGGCGCTGCGGAATCGGGAGGGGCAGCTTGGGCAGTTGCTGCACTCTGTCGCGCAGCGGTACCAGCACGGTGAGCAGGGCCTGAGCGAGGAGCGTTTCTTTGTCGCCCACGTAGTAGTAGAGCATGGCCTTGTTGACACCCGCCCTCTTGGCAACCTCATCCATGGTGGTGGCCACAAATCCCTTTTCCGCAAAAACCTCCAGCGCTGCCTGGAGGATCTGGTGTTCTGTGGGTCGATTCGTCTGGTTCTGCATGGTCTTAACCTCATGGTTTAACCATTCGGTTAAACCATGCGGTTAAGATAATGCCCAGTCGCTCACCTGTCACGGGGTGGCAGGTGGTGAGGCGGCCAAGGGGCCTAAAGGTCTTTCGCGGCTGCATCTGAGTCTCGTGTACACACAGTTGTTGCCAAAGTGAAATTTCTCACTTATTGTGTGTCAGGGGAGGGCGCATGCAGGAGCTCCGAATCCATGGTCGTGGCGGGCAGGGGGCGGTGATCGCTTCGGAAATTTTGGCGGAAGCAGGCTTTCGCGAAGGGCTTTACGTTCAGGCTTTTCCCTCCTTCGGGTCGGAACGCCGAGGAGCGCCGGTGGCGGCTTTCGTCCGGTTGGATGACAAGCCCATCCTCGTGCGCACCGAGGTTTACCAACCGGACGGGGTGGTGGTACTGGACGAGAGCCTGGTGACCCTAGGATTGGCCAATGTGACCCAGGGGCTCAAGGAAGGCGGCTTCGTGCTGGTCAACTCGCCCCGACCGCCCGAGGAGTTTGCTCATCTGGGCCCCTTTACCTTGGCCACGGTGGACGCCTCGCGCATTGCCGCGGCCCTCCGGCTGGGAACGTTGACCGCCCCGATCGTCAACACAGCTATTTTGGGGGCGCTGGTGGCGCTCACGGGTTGGGTGAGTATGCCCCATTTGGAGCAAGCTATCCGCGCACACGTGCCGGTGAAAGCCGAGGCCAACGTGGAGGCCGCCCGCCAGGCGCATGGCGCTTTGCGGGTTGTGGAAGCTGCTCTCCAGGGGAGGTGACATGGCTGCCAGCTTGCGGCTAAACGATTTGCCTCACGTGCCGTTCTCCGAGCAACCCACCACTGGCATCAAAACGGGTACCTGGAAGTACGTGGAGCCGGTTTACGAAAACGCCATGCCCCCCTGCGCCGCTAACTGTCCGGCGGGAAACGACATTTCGTATTTTTTGCTTCTCCTCGCCAAAGGCGAGGTACTCCAGGCGGCCCGCTGGCTGCGGCAGCGCAATCCCATTCCCGCCACCTTGGGACGGGTATGCCCGCATCCCTGTGAGGCACCCTGCAACCGGGAGGCGCTGGGCGGGGCCATAGCTGTGCACATGGTGGAGCGTTTCCTCGGGGACGTGGAGGGCGAGGTGGTGCCCCAACCGGCTGCTGATACGGGAAAAAGCGTGGCCATTGTTGGGTCTGGACCCGCGGGCCTGGCGGCCGCGTACAACTTGCGGCTTGCCGGGCACCGAGTGGAGGTGTTTGACGAGAAAAGGGCGCCCGGGGGCTACCTGCGTACGGGCATCCCCGAGTACCGCTTGCCTCGGGCGGTGCTGGACCGGGAAGTGGGTTTCATCCGCGACCTGGGAGTGAGGCTCCACCAAGGAGCGCGGGTGGGAAGGGACCTTTCCTTCGAAGAGCTGCGCCGCGGCTTTGACGCGGTGGTGGTGGCCATAGGCTTTCATGCCAGTCGCCGCTTGGGTATCCCTGGGGAGGATCACCCACACGTCGTCAACGGCGTCAAACTTCTGGACCAGCTGCTGGCAGGTGAAAGGGCGGAGTTACCCCAGCGGATGGCCGTGGTGGGGGGTGGCAATACCGCCATGGATGTGGCCCGGAGCCTCCTGCGGGTGGGGGTCCAGCCGATCGTGGTGTACCGCCGCACGCCGGCCGAAATGCCGGCCATTGTCTCCGAGGTGGAAGACGCTTTGGCCGAAGGCATTCCCTTCGAGTTTCTTGCGGCGCCGGTGCGGGTGGTAATCGAGCAGGATCGCATCACTGCCTTGGAGTGCCAGCGTATGCGCTTGGGGGAGGCCGATGCCTCAGGGCGGCGGCAACCGGTGCCCATTCCTGGTAGTGAGTTCCTTGTCCCTTGTGACGGGGTGGTGACGGCCCTGGGTGAGACCACCGACTGGGAGGGCTTACCCGCCGAGCTCAGAAATATAGACCAGCGCCAAGCCGCGCCCGTGCCTGCTGTCTTTTTTGCCGGGGACGTGGTGGACGGCGCCGGCACAGTCACCGCCGCCGTGGGTTCGGGAATCCGCGTGGCTCACCTGGTGGATTGGTACCTGAAAGGCGAGGAGCTGCCCCCCACCGCCCCGCGGGTGCCTTCCCTTTGGTCCCGGCCGGTGGCCCTCGATCGGGTGGTGGACGTGTCCCGGCTCAACCGGGCGTATCTGCGGCCGACCCCTCGCCCGAGTATTTCCCACCTGGACCCGCAGGCGCGGGTGCGCAGTTTTGCCGAGGTGGTGGAAGGTTGGGAGTTGGCAGAGGCCGTGAGAGAAGCACGGCGGTGCCTCGCCTGTGGTACCTGCAACGAATGCTCCAACTGCCTGCTTTTCTGCCCGGACGTGGCCATTCGCCGAGCGGATGGCGGTTTCCTCGTGGACCGCGAGCATTGCAAGGGCTGCGGGGTATGCGTGGAGGAGTGTCCGCGCGGCGCCTTAGTTTTGCGGGAGGTGGCGCGATGAAGATGGTCCTGAAAGGGAACAGCGCGGTAGCTCACGGTGTCAGGCTTTCACGGGCGCAGGTCATCGCTGCGTATCCCATCACCCCGCAGACATCCATCATTGAGGACCTGGCAGCTTTTGTGGCCCGAGGCGAGCTGGCAGCCACCTTCGTCAAGGTGGAGTCGGAGCATTCGGCCTTGGCTGCCTGCATCGGTGCCTCCTCGGCTGGGGCGCGCGTCTTCACCGCCACGTCGGCCCAGGGCCTGGCCTTGATGCACGAGCTCATCCATTGGGCGGCTGGGGCCCGCCTTCCCGTTGTCCTGGCCGACGTGAACCGCGCCATGGCGCCAGGATGGTCCATCTGGACCGATCAGAACGATTCCTTGTCCCAGCGAGATACGGGCTGGATGCAGCTCTACTGCGCTTCCTCGCAGGAGGTGGTGGATTCGGTCATTCAGGCCTACAAGGTGGCGGAACAGGTGCTCCTGCCGGCAATGATGGTGCTGGACGCCTTCTTCCTCTCGCACACGCACGAGGTGGTGGACGTGCCGGAGCAAAAGCTGGTGGATGAGTTCCTCCCGCCCCTAGACCTTCCCTTGAAGCTGGATCCGGAGCGCCCGGGCGCCTTCGGCAACTTGGTCTTCCCCGATCGCTACATGGAGTTTCGCTACAAGATGGAGTTGGCGCAACGGGAAGCGTTGGAAGTCTGGCGGGAGGTGGACCGCGAGTGGGCGCGTCTTACGGGTCGAAGCTACGGGCTGGTGGAGAGTTACCAGCTGGAAGATGCAGATACGGTGCTGCTCACGGCCGGTACCCCGGCCTCCACCGCCAGGGTGGCTGTGGACAGCCTGCGGGCGGATGGGTTGCCGGTGGGGGTGCTGCGCCTGCGAGTTTTCCGGCCTTTCCCGCAGGAGGAGCTCAAGCGGCTGTTGGCCGGCCGACGGCGGGTGGTGGTGCTGGACCGCAACTGCTCCTACGGGCACCACGGCATCTTCCACCAGGAGGTCAAGTCTGCCTTGTACGACCTCCCCGAGCGGCGACGCCCGCAGGTGCTGGGGGTGGTGGCGGGTCTGGGTGGCCGCGACATTACCGTGGCCGACGTGCGGGGCATGCTTGAGCAAGCGTGCCGCGGGCAGCTTTCGGACCCGGTCACCTGGTGGAACGTGTTGCAGCCGGAAGAGGACGCGGCGGCCGCCAGCGTGGCCCAGTGAGGTGCCTATGAGCACGAGCCTTCCGCCTTACGATGCAAAAAACCTCCACCTGCCAGAGGAAGATTACCTGCGCTCCGGTCACTTGGCGTGCCCGGGGTGCGGTGCGGCTTTGGGCATGCGCCTGGCCCTCAAGGCCTTGGGGCCAAAGACGGTGGTGGTGATTCCCGCCTGTTGCTGGGCGGTGATCAACGGCCCTTACCCCTTTCACGCCCTGGGGGTGCCGGTGCTGCAGGTGGCCTTCGAAACCGCCGCTGTTTCGGCAGCGGGCATCCGCGCCGCCTTGCACATGCAGGGTAAAGACGACGTGGCGGTGCTGGCTTGGGCTGGCGACGGGGGTACCTTCGACATCGGCTTCCAAGCGCTCTCCGGCGCGGTGGAGCGCAACGAGGACATCATTTACGTTTGCTACGACAACGAAGCCTACATGAACACGGGTATCCAGCGCTCTTCTGCCACCCCCTTCGGAGCCTGGACCACCACCACGCCCGAACCCAACACCAAGCCGGAGCCGAAGAAGAACATGGTGGAGATCCTGGCCGAGCACCGCATCCCGTACGCCGCTACTGCTTCCATCGCCTTCCCCGAGGATTTCGTGCGCAAGCTGCAAAAGGCCCGCAGCATTCGTGGTAGCACGTTCATTCACCTGTGGATCTCCTGCCCGGCGGGCCACAAATCGGAAGAGAGGCTGTCCGTTCGCATCGCGCGACTGGCGGTGGAAACGGGCGTGTTCCCCCTCTACGAAGTGGAGGGCGGTACCCGCTACACCATCAACCATGAGCCCAGCTTCGTGGATGTGGAGGAATACCTGAAGTTGCAGGGGCGCTTCCGCCATCTGACCGACGAGCAGGTGGCCTTTATTCGCCAGAGCATCGCCTGGGAGTGGCAGCGGCTGCGGGCCAAGGTGGAGCTGGGTCAGCGGCTTCCACCTCCGCCCGTACCTCCCACTGGCCTCAGCGTGACCTGCTAGAACTCTTCGCGCACCCTCACGGGCCGATGGTCCTCAGGCGCGGTGAGCTGACCACGGATGATGCTGTGCACCTTCGTCTTTACCGCCTCGGTAAGCCCAGCCACCTGGTCCGCCGTGCGGCGCTGGGCGAGCGCCAGCTCCTCCATGCGCTGGGTAAGCTGGTGGACCTGTTGGCCCTGGAGCTGAACCTGCTGGGTGAGCTGCTGCATCTGCTCGGTCAGGCGCTGAATTTGCAGGTCGTGCTGGTGGATCTGCCCCGCCAGCGGGTCAAGCCTTAGGCTGAGGCGGTCTAGCGCCTCCTGAGGATGTTTCTGGAGCTGCGCGATGATTTTTTGCTCCTCGACTCCTTCTTCCAACCAGTTGCCGATGCGCTCCACCACCTGGGCGGTGCGGCGCAGGGTTTTGGGCAAGGCCAACAGCTCCTCGCTCAGCACCACGAGCCGCAGCGCCTCCCGCCTCTCGGGATGCTCCGCCAACGATCGAAAAAAATTTGGCCCTTGCTTGATGACCGCACTCATCGCTCGCAAGGTACAGCACGTCATACCGCTTTTTCCGGCTGGTAGCATTAGGGCCATGGTTAGGGCTATCAGCGGTAACCGACCAGGCAGACAAACACGGAGCCTGCCAGCGGGGGAGGCCGCGCGCAAGTTGGTGCACGCCGCTATGGGGCTGTTCGCCCTGCTCCTTCCCTTTCTTTCCTGGCCCCAGGCAGCGAGCTGTGCGGTGCTGGCGTTCCTGTTCAACTGGCTGGTGCTCCCCCGGCTCTTTGGTCACCGGTTCAAGACCGAACGTGTGGGCGCATCGGATGCGGGGGTGCTGCTGTACCCCTTGGTGGTCCTGGCGCTGATCTTTGTCTTTCGGCATCGCTTGGAGCTAGCCGCCTTCGGCTGGGGGGTGCTGGCCTTTGGCGATGCGCTGGCAGGCCTGGTGGGGCAGAAATGGGGGTGTCGCCCGTTGCCCTGGAACCGCGAGAAGACCTGGGAGGGCTTTTGGGCCTTCGTGGTCGGCAGCACCTTGGGAGGATCGCTCCTGGCTATCTGGTACCTGGCGGTGCGCGAGCCGGAGGCCCGGGCATGGCCAGCTCTGGCCCTGGGCCTGAGCCTTTGGGTGGCATGGGGGTTGGTGCCCTCGATTCTGGGAGCGGTGCTGGAAAGCGTTCCCTGCGGTTTGGACGACAACGTCATACCACCTTTGGCCGTTCCGCTGGTGGGGCTTTTGGGGAGTGAGGGCGCCGAGGTCTTGGGGGTGACGGATCTGGGCCTGGCGGTACTGGCGAACACCACTTGCGCTTTCCTGGCGCTGGCGGGCAAAGCGCTGCGGCCCAGCGGGGTAGCGGCTGCCTGGATTTTGGGAGTGGCCACCTGGGCCGCGGGCGGCTGGCAGGCTTTCGTGCTGCTGCTGGGCTTTCTCTTGGCCGGCTTGGCCGCTACCTTCCTGGGCTACGGCCGCAAGCGCCAGCGAGGCGTGGCGGAGGCCCAACAAGGCCGCCGAGGCGCGGGGGAGGTGCTGGCCAAAAGCGGTGTCCTCCTCGCAGTGGTTTTGGAGGGATGGGGAGCAGGCTTTACGGAAGGCGGGCTCGTCGGTTGGGCAGTGGTGGCTTGCCTGGCGGCCGCGTGGGCGGACACCTGGGGGAGCGAGCTGGGAGGGCTTTGGGGTCGGCGGGTTTGGCGCTTGCCGGATTTCAGGCCGGTGCCAGCGGGTACAGCCGGTGGGGTTTCCCTGCCCGGTTTGGTGGCCTCGCTGGCCGGGGCGGTTTTCGCCGTCGCCTTGGGCAGGGCTTTGGGCCTGCTTGGCTCTGAGCCGGCGGGCTGGTTGGTGGTTGCCGCTGGCTTTTCCGCCACTCTCGTGGAAAGCCTGGTGGCGCGCGTGCCGCGAGCCACCCACGGGGGGCGAAACCTGCTGGTCACGGTCCTCCCCCTGGTGCTGTTGGTGGCGTTGACTGGAGGCCGGTTGTGACCTGGCGCGACGTTCGCGACTTGGCACGTCCCTTCACGCTGTTCCCGCCGGCCGTGGGCATTCTCTCCGGAGGTCTGTGTGCCTTTGGGTCGGCACACAACCCGGACCCCAGCCGACAATGGTCGTGGATGATGATGGCCACCATGCTCCTGGGTGCCCTTTGTGCGGCCGTGCTCAACGCCGCATCCAACGTGCTAAACCAAATTGCCGATTTGGCTGCCGATCGCATCAACAAGCCCGACCGGCCTCTTCCAGCGGGTCGGGTGAGCGTGGCCCAAGCTTGGCGGCTGGCCCTGGCCCTTTACTTCCTTGGGGTGGCGCCCAGTTGGCTTTTGGTACCTGAACCGTATCACACCTGGGCAGAAAAGGCTTCCGCACCCTTGTCGGAGCACGGGGTCTTTTTTCTTTACCTGGGCGCGGCGATGGCCACTGGCGTCTACTCCTTGCCCCAGCTAGGGCGGACCAAACGCTTCGGTATTTGGGCCAACGTGACCATCGCGGTGCCCCGCGGGGTTTGGCTCAAAGTGGCTGGGTGGGGGACCGTGGCTCCCGTTTGGGAGCTGGAGGCCTGGTGGATTGGCTTGATTTTTGGGCTCTTTCTTCTGGGAGCGGCCAGCACAAAGGACTTTTCCGACATGGCTGGCGACCGGGCTAGCGGCGTGTTCACCTTGCCGGTGAAGTATGGAGAAAAGCGCGCGGCCTGGATGATTGCTCCGTCCTTCGTTTTGCCCTGGCTGCTGATTCCCGTGGGCGTGCACTGGCAAAGGGGTCCTGTGCCCCTGCTTTCCGGCAACCCGGTCCTGCTCCACGTGCTGGCGGGCGTCTTGGTTTTCTGGGGGCTTTACACCTGCCGGTTGCTGCTGCGTGATCCGGAGGCTCTTTCCCGTACGGAAAATCACCCCTCTTGGACACACATGTACCTGATGATGATGACGGCACAGGTGGGCTTCGCCCTCGCCTACCTGCTGTGAGGGACCCGGCGGCAGAGGCCCGATTTTTCGCCGACAATGCGGCGTCGAGGTGCCAGGCTCCGTATGCGCAACAGGAGTGTTTGGTCGAGCGTTACACCCCGGCTGGCGGCTCATCTGCCTCCGGCTCGGGTGCAGGGAGGGGGGGGTGGAGGCTGCCGGCGGCCAAGTGGATGGCGAGGGAATTGCCCTCTACGGTTACGTTTTTGATGGTGAGCTCCAAGCCAGCAGGCAGCGTGGACCTGAGATCCACCAGCACGATCCGGTCTGTGGTGTCCCAACGCACATCTACTGGGAGCCGGCGGAAGAGTTGCGACATGAGAATCGAAGGTGTGGGCAGCCCCAGCGGGCCTCGGAGGCTCAGGAGCCGGAAGCCGAGCAGCCCACCACGCATTTGAAGCTCTTCCACCTCCATCTCGACGGCAAGGGGCAGACCGGCAAGACGCAGCGACAGGCGCACGCGCAGCCGGTCTCCCTGGCCTCCCACGTGCAGGTCCTGAAGCGCCGGCATCTTTGCCGAGCCCAAACGCAGGAGGAAGGTGCGCAGAAGGGCGATATCCAAGCGCAAAATGAAAGGGTCCCAAAAGGCAAACGGGCGCCGGGCAAGCTTCCCACCCATGCTTGGAGTATACGCTTTGCTGACGAGCTGTCCAGAGGTTCAAGGCGGTCTGGCGACCGCGCAGCGTGCTCGATGGATGGCTTAGTCCCCCGTGGTTGATGCAGCGTTACTCATGATGATCTTCGGAGTGCTGGAAGGCAGGAGCATTCTTTGAGGGCGGCTGGGTTTATAACCCAGGCCTTGACAGAACTGGAATCTTAAATACACTGAACCCTGTGTTCTGGCGTTCAGGCCAGGCACGCATGTAAGCCATGACCAAAGACGCGATCTTGGACGAAGCTTTGCGCCTGTTGGCGTGTCACGGCATACGACGTTTCCGCGTGAGTGAGCTAGCCGAGCGCCTGGGGGTGGTAAAAAGCGCCCTCTACCACCATTTTCCGGGGGGAAAGCACCAGTTGCTGCAAGCACTTTTCGAACGGGAAGAAAATCGGGTTCTTAGCTCCATGGAAGAGGCCGCGCAAGCTGCCGGCAGCTGTCGGCAGCGCCTAAAACGCTTGGTGCAAGCCAAGCTCAAAGCAATCTCGGTTCTCCGTCAGCTTTACCTGGTCCCAGAGGGCGTCATCAACGAGGTAGCGGAGTTTTGCCGCCGTCGGCAGATGGGTTTTTCAGTTAGAGAGAGGCAGCTGCTGTTGGAGGTGTTGCAAGAAGGCGTGGCCCGCGGGGAGGTAAGGGACGTGAACCTCCCCCTGCTGGCCGCGGGCTTGCAGGCTGCGCTCTTGGAGGTGAGCGAGCACGTGCTCCGTCAGCATGGGGTGGACGTGGATCGACTTACCGAGCTGATGGTGGACGTGCTCTTTTCTGGCATAGGAGGTGGGTCGTGCGACGAATCCTAGCTGGGCTGGTTGCTCTTCTGCTGGCACGCGGGGCTGTGGCCGAGGAACGGGTGCTTTCCGTTTCTGAGGCGTTACAGCTGGCCATGCAGGCTCCGGCTTTACAGGCAGCTCACTTTGCCACGTTAGCCGCTGGGTTTGCCGTTGAAGAGGTCAAAGCCACCAAGCTGCCGCAGCTGGAGGTGGCAGGCCAGGCGAGAAGCCTCAACAAGGACCCAGGTTTCCTGGTTCCCCGGGGGGCTTTCGGTAACCCGGTGGCTCTTGCCCTGGTCACGGGCGAGCGGGATGTGCAGGAGGGTCGGTTGCAAGCCTCCTACGTGCTTTGGGATTGGGGCCGCAGGGACTGGGCGGTGAAGGCGGCGCGAAAAGAGGAGGAAGCGGCTGCCGCGCAGGAGGGGACGCTCCGCCGCTCGCTCTTGCTTGCCGCCCTGCGGGCCTTTGCCGCGGCGCAACAGGCGCAGGGGGAGCTGGAGGCTCTGGAGGCGGCGGTGGCCACCGCTCAGGAAACCTTGCGGGTGGTTACGGCGATGGTCAAGCAGCAGCTGCTGCCGGACTCGGACCGTTTGGCTGCGGAGTTTTTCCTGGCGCAACGCCAGGCGGAGCTGGCCCAGGCCAAGGCTCACCACGCTGCTGCTTTGGCGATGCTGAGGGAGCTGACGGGGCAAAGCTGCTCGGGGGTGGAAGCGGCAAGGCTTCCGCCTTTGGCTAGCCTGCCGGAGGCAGGGGAAGGGGAACGGGAGGAGGTGCGGCAAGCAGCCGCTCAGGCGCAGGCAGCGGAGGCACTGGCGCGCGTTTTTCAGCGCGAAGCCTGGCCGGTGGTTTGGCTGGCTGCGGGAGCAGAGAATGTCCGCGATCACTTCCTCCTGCATCAAAGCAATTCGTACGGTGTGGTGGGGCTGCGGGCTAACCTCTTTGACGGCGGGAAGTCTCGAGCCGTAGCCGCTCGTTATCGGGCCTTGGCGAAGGCCGCGGAGGCGCAGAAGGAGTCTCGGCAGCGAGCCGTGGACCGGGAGGTGGCGGTGGCCCGTGCTCAGGTTCGGGCCTTTTGGGAACAGCAACGGGCGGCGGAAAGTGCTGTGGCTGCTGCCCAGGAGGAGCTGCGCGTGGAGCAGTTGCGCCACGGCCAGGGCTTCGCCACTACCCGCGACCTGTTGGCAGCGCAGGAACACGTGGCCCGGGCGCGGGCGGCTCTTGCCGGGGCGCGTGCAGGCTTTCTCGTTGCGGCTGGGGAGCTGGTAGCGGCCGCAGGTCAGGACGTGCTGGCGTTTTTTGGAGGTGGGCAATGAGCACGCAAAAAAGAAACGTTGGAGTCCTTTTAGGAATCGTGATCCTAGTTCTGGGTGGTGTCCTGTCTGGCCGGTGGTTGTACTTCCGCTTTACCCATGTTTCCACCGAAGCGGCCTACGTGAAGGCTGATATGGCGGAGGTGGCGCCGGAAGTGCCTGGCCAGGTGGTGGAGGTGCTGGTGCAAGAAGGGGAAAGGGTGGAGGCTGGGACGGTTCTTGTCCGCTTAGAAGGGGCCAGTCTGCGGCACGCGCGGGAGCAAGCCGAGGGGCGAGTGAAGCAGCTTGCTGACATGGTCCGTCGTCAGGGGACACAGGTGGAGAAAACCCGCAAGCTCTTGGCCACCGCCGAGGAGGCGGCTGAAGCAGCTGTGAAGGCGGCGGAATCGCAGCTCGTTAAGGCACAGGCGCAGCGGGATTACCTATCGGCCCAGGAAGCCCGCCTTGCCTCGCTGCTGGCGGAAAAAGCGGTTCCGCGCTCGCGCTACGAGGAGGTGGAGGCGGCTGCCAAAGCGGCGCAGGCGGACGTGGAAGCCGCCCAACAGGCCGTGGTAGCCGCCAAAGCCAAGCTGGCGGAGGTGCGCGTTCAGTGGCTTACGCTCCGCGAGGCGGAGGCGGGCCTGGAGGAGGCCCGGGCCGGGTTGGCGCAAGCGGAAGCCGGTCTAAGGCAAGCCCAATGGGCTGAAGGCAAGAGCGAAATTCGCGCACCAATAACAGGGGTGGTGGCGCGGGTATTCGTCAGGCCTGGCGATTTTGCCGCACCGGGACGGCCCGTCGTGGCCACGTACGACCCGGCTACCCGTTACGTGGAAGCTCGTTTCGAGGAAACTAAGGTGGAGCACTTGGCCGTGGGCCAGAAGGCTAGGGTGAGGGTGGATGCGTTGCCCGGGCTCGAGCTTTCCGCCACTATCCGTCGCATAACGCCGGCAGCGGCCCAAGAGTTCGCCCTCATTCCTCGCGACGTGACCGCAGGTGAGTTCACCAAGGTGACGCAGAGGGTGCCGGTTGAGCTGGTCATCGAGCACATGGAAAAGTACCCGCAAATTGTTCCCGGGCTGTCGGTTGAAATAGCGGTCAAAAAGGACAGATAACTCCATGGCAGCGAATGCCCACGAGGTCAACAAGTGGCTGGTAGCCGCCCTAGTGTCGGCGGGTATTTTCATCGCCCTTCTGGACACCACCATTGTGGACATCGTCCTACCCAAGATGATGAGCGAGCTGGAGGCTGACCTTTACGGGGTGCAATGGGTGATTATCGCCTATTTTCTCGGGGCAGCGGTGTCCATGACAGTAGTAGGCTGGTTGGCGGAGGCTTTCGGCCATCGCAACACCTACGCCTTGGGTGTGGCCCTCTTTGCCTTCACCTCGGCCCTCTGCGGCCTGGCAGCCAACCTAGAGCTCATGCTGGCGGCTCGCTTCGTCCAAGGCGTCGCGGAGGGCATGATGCTTCCGGTGGGCGCGCTCATCCTCACGGATGCCTTTCCTCCGGAGCAGCGCGGTTTGGCCTTGGGGGTATACGGCTTGGGCGCCTCCTTTGCCCCGGCGATTGGGCCTTCCCTGGGCGGCTTTATCACCGAGCACCTTACCTGGCGATGGGTTTTTTGGGTAAATGTGCCCATTGGCATGGCCGATGCCCTTCTGGCCTATCTCTTATTGGCCAACGTGCGCTCGGAAAAGGTTCGCAAGCTGGATTTGGTCGGGTTGACTTTGCTGTCCGTGTCTCTTGGGAGCTTTATCGTGTTCATTTCCAAAGGACAGGAAAAGGGTTGGCTCGAGTCGGATTTCATTCTTTATAGCTTTCTGATTTTCTGCGTCACCTTCTTGGGTTTTGTGGTGTGGGACCTTCTCGCCCCTGAACCCCTACTGCCGCGCCAACTATTCGTCAATTCCGGTGTGGTCCTTTCCCTGCTGGCCATGGCTTTTGTTTCCATGGCCGCCTACGGGGTGTTTCTCATGCTGCCGGTTTATTTGCAGAAGCTAAAAGGCTTCACCACGTTGCAGGCGGGTTTAATCATGCTGCCCGGTTCCCTGGCGGCCGCGCTGACGACCATGCTTTCGGGTTTGCTTTCGGACAAGCTGAGGCCCAAGTGGGTGGCGGCTTTCTTCCTTCTCTGCATGTTCGTGGCCACCTGGCAGTTTCGCACCGGGTTTTTTGTCCCCCGGAGTGCGACCGTTTGGGACAACTTTTGGTGGGGACTGGCTATGGGCGGGGTGTTCACGCCTCTTTTCCTGCTGCTCTTGGCTTCCGTGCCCAAGGAAGAGTTTTCCGATGCATCCATGGTGATGAACGTGGTGCGGTTGATCATGGGCTCGGTAGGCACCGCCTTGGCAACCAACACCTTCACCAATCGCTCGGTAACCTTCTACGACGCCCTGGCCAGTCGCATTGAGTTGGGTTCTTCCTGGGGCTACGAGCTGCTCATGCGGCTGGGAGCCGTCCCCGCGAGCAGCGGACAGGTGCCTGAAGATGTGATGGTGAGGGCGAAAGCAGCCGCAGGCACGCTGTTGCAGGCCCTGGCCTCAGGAGAGGCGTTCCAGGCTACCTGGCGGCACTTAGCTCTTTGGGGGTTGGTGGCCATGGCGGTGGTGCTGTTGATGAAAAACGTTCGCGCTTCGGGTGGCACAGGGGTCCATTAGCCGTGGGTGGCTTGCCGACTACTGGAAAACCAAACTTTTTTCCTCGGTTGGCCATAACGGGGAAATGATTTGAGGCGAGGGGGCCGAGGGCTTTCGGGGCACGGCGAGGCTCCACTGCGGGGAGAGGCGAGGTCGTTGTTCAGGAGCTGGGTGCACACGAACCGCGACGCTGAGCAAGAACCCCCGTGAGCTTTGCCGTTCTCACGGCCCTTCAGGCGCAAAAGCGAGGCGACACACACAGTAACTTGACACGTGGCGGGGGTGGCTTTAGATTGCTTTTGAGCTAGTGAAATGTTTCACTAGATCGGGGGTGGGCCGATGCAGACACTGCAAATGGACCAAACGGCACTGTCGCAACTTCTTCAAGTCCTCCAGCGGTTCGGGCGGCTGATTGCCCCGGTAGAGAAGGCGCCAGGGGTGTTCGCCCTGGAGTTCGTCGAGGACCTCTTGCGGGTGCGGCCCGATGTCTTGCGCACCATCTTGCCCATCAAGAAGTTCCTTTTGCGGCCAAAGTTCGTGATGTTGCGAGGCAGCTTTGCCAACGGCTTAACCAGCGATGACAACACCTTTGGGCCCATGGTGTACTTCGGGGCACACGCCTGCGACGTGCACGCCCTGCGCATTCTGGACACGTTGTTTCTGGGAGGGTACCCTGATCCATACTACGAGTCCAATCGCCGCAACCTGATGGTAGTGGGCTACGGGTGCTTTCCGGACGAAAAGTGCTTTTGCCAGTCCATGGGGTGCGCCACTGCCGACACGGGGTTTGATCTTTTTCTCACACCGTTGTCGGGCAGGTACTTGGTGACAGTGGGTTCGGCCAAGGGTGACGATGTGGTGCGTGCCGCGCCGGAGCTCTTTCGCGCCGCCACGCGCCGGGACATTCAGGACTACCTCGAGCGGTGCATCCGGTCAACACCTTGGTCGGCGGCTTTGGCAAGCTGCCGCGCCACCGCGAGCTGGAGGCTCTGGCCCGCGAGCTGGAAGAGGCCTTGCCGGTTTTGGACCGGTTCGTGGAGCTGGCCTCTTCCATAGCCTTGCCCCGGATAGAGCCTGGCCCCACGGTTTACGTGGCGCTGCGCCCTTATGCCGAGGCCTTCCGCTTCCGCGGGGTCTCCCTGTGCACTTCGCGAGGGGAAGAGTTCCCCTTGGAGGCTTACCGCCAGGTGATTCGAGAGTTCACGGTGGAGCACTCCCATGCTAAGCATGCCGCTCTAGAGGAGGGGACGACGTACATGGTGGGTTCTTTGGCGCGCCTGAAGCTTTGGGGCCACTACCTGACTGGCCGTGCCCGTGCGGCGATGGAAAGGCTGCTGCCGGACCCCAAGGACAACAACCCCTTGCTGAACAATTGGGCCCAGTTGGTGGAGCTGGTGCACGCGGTGGAGCGGTCTTTGGAGCTTTGCCAGGAGCTCCTGGGTCAACCGGAGGTGGCGAGTGACCTGGTGGATTATGGAGTGCGTGCGGGTCACGGAATAGGGGCCATCGAGGTGCCTCGCGGTACCCTCTTTCACGAGTACGAGCTGGATGACGAGGGTCGGGTGGTGTCGGCCAACGTCGTCACGCCGACGGCACAAAACCTCGCCAACCTGGAACGGGAGCTGCGCGTGGCCGCCCAGGGGCTGTTGTCGCAGGCGGAAGGAGTTGCCGACGCAGAGCTCAAGTTGCGGTTGGAGATGGTGGCCCGCGCCTACGACCCGTGCATCTCCTGCTCGGTCCACCTGGTGCGGGAGTGAAGCCTCGGGTCTTAGTGGTGGCCTTTGGCAACCCAATGATGGGTGACGACGGCGTGGGCCCCGCGGTGCTGGAACAGCTGCGGCAAGGGCCCGTGCCACCCTGGGTGCGGCTGGAGGAAGGGGGAACGGATGCCACCTGCCTGCTGCGGCTTTGGCACGGCGAGGAAACGGTGATCTTGGTCGAGGCGGCCCGGCTGGGAGCAGCTCCCGGGACCGTGCATTGCCTTTCTCTGAAGGAGCTGCTGGCCCTGCGCCAGACTCCCCAACACGCCCATGCCCTTTCCCTGCCCTCCTGTCTGGCCTGGGTGTTGCTCGCACGTCCGGAGCTGGCGAAGGCTCACGTTTGCTTGGTGGGTGTGGAGCCGGCGGCGGTGAGCCCTTGTACCAGCCTTTCGCCAGTGGTGGCAGCGGTGCTGCCCAATCTGGTGCGGCACGTTCGGGAGCAGACCGGCATCGTCGCCCCTTAGCCCCCGCGATTGGTCGAGAATTGTTTGCCTTGGAGGGAGCGTGCTGCCGATCTTCCGCTGGGCCGGCGTCCACATTTTTTCTCTTCCCTTGCGCTAAGCTTTGAGGTATGGGTCAAGGTTTCGAGCTTTTACCATGGGTGGATGCGCGGGCGCTGCAGCTGTTGCTGGTTTTGGTGCTCGCGTTCCTTTTGGGTTTGGAGCGGGAGGGGCGCAAGGCCACGGCAGGCCACTACGTGTTTGGCGGCGTGCGCACCTTTCCTCTGATTGGCCTTTTGGGTTACGGGGTGGCCCTCTTGAACCCGGGTTCCTGGCTCGCGGTGATGCTGGGTCTGTGGGCTGTGGCCGCCTTGCTGGTGGTTTCCTACGCCCACAAGGTAGCGAGCGCAGGGGAAGCTGGGGTCACCACCGAAGTGACCGGCTTGTACACCTACCTGGTAGGCGCTCTGGTGGCCAGCGGCGCCTATTGGATTGCCACCGCGCTGGTGGTGGTGGCGCTGCTGCTCTTGGAGCTCAAGGTGGCTTTGGAAGGATTGGCCGAACGGATCCCCCCTCGGGAGGTGCTGACACTTACGCAGTTTCTGCTGGTGTCGGCGGTGGTGCTGCCCCTGTTACCCAACCGAGCCTTCGGACCCTTTGCTATTAACCCCTTCCGCCTCTGGTTGGTGGTAGTGGCGGTGAGCGGCCTTTCCTACGTTTCGTACCTGGTGCAGCAGCGGTTGGGGGAACGGGCGAGTGTGCCGCTTGCGGCGGTTTTGGGCGGGCTGTACTCCTCCACCATGGCTACCTTGGTCCTGGCTCGTCGCTCACGCGAGACGCAGGGGGGGAGCCTCTACGCCGCCGCGGCGCTTCTCGCTTCATCCGTCATGTACCTTCGGGTTTGGTTGCTGTTGGCGCTCTTTGCCCCGGCCTTGGCGCGTCAGCTGAGCCTGAGTCTTTTCCTGCTGTTTTTTTTGGGCGCGGTGGTAGCGGGACCTTGGCTGGCGGCGAGCTTGGTGCGGAGGCGGGGTGAAGGAGCCACCAACGCCCCGTTAAACCCGTTGGAGTTGACCACTGCCTTGGCCTTTGCCGCCGTGTTCCTGCTTCTCACCGTGGGTAGTCAGCTGGTGAACCGATGGTGGGGTGAGGCTGGGGTTTATGTGTTTTCTGTGTTGGCTGGTGTGGTGGATGTGGATCCCTATGTGATGAGCGTAGCACAACAGGCCGAGAGCGGGCTGTTGCCTCTGGCCGGGAAGGCCGTGTTGCTGGCTCTGGCCGGCAACCAGCTCGCCAAGGGCGCGTACGCGTTGATTTTGGGTGGCAGGCCGATGGGGCGGGCAGCCCTGGTAACCCTCGGGGTCATGGCCCTGGCCACCGCCGGGGCGGCGGCCTGGCTCTAGGCGCTAGGGGAGAAAACCCCTCGCCCCAGGGCGAAGGCCTTGCGGTTGAGCTCCAAAAAGCGTGCGGGGATGCGCCGCTCCAGGCAAGACCACCAAACCTCCTCCGGCAGGGGCAACAGGCGCGAGATGGCACCCAGGAGCACCACGTTGGCGGCCTTGACGTTGCCCGCCTGTTTGGCAAGGTCTTCTCCGGGGATGAGCACGAGCTTCCCTCCGAGGGCGGCGATGGCCTGCTGCAGATGGCTGTCTTCCGGGTACGGCGTGCCGCCAACGGTAACCGTAATGGGCAGGATGTTCATGTCGTTTACCAAGGCGGCGCCGCCGCGAGCGAGGTACTCGACAAACCGCAAGGCTTCCAGCTTTTCGAACGCCACCAGCACGTCCGCTTCGCCCAGACCGACCAGGGGCGAGAAAACCTCCTGTCGGTGCCAGCGCACGTGGGATATGACGCTCCCTCCCCTTTGTGACATGCCGTGGACTTCCGACTTCTTGACGTCGTACCCAGCCTCCAGGCCCACTTCCGCCAGGATTTGAGAGGCAAGAATGGTACCTTGCCCACCCACCCCAACCAGCACACAGTTAAAAGCTTCAGGGCTGTTCATGTCAGGCTCTCCGCCAGGGCTTGTTCCCGTGTGATGATGGCCTCGTGCGGGCACAGCTGCGCGCACACCTCGCAGCCAGTGCACAGGTCCGGGTCAATGAGGGCGAGGGGCTTGTGGGTATTTGGGTCCAGCTCGTCGCTCTTCATTAGGGCAGGGCAGCCGATCCGGAAACAAACGCCGCAGCCAGTGCACTTTTCCTCCACCACCGAAAGCGGCACCCAGCGCTTGCGCTCCTCGGGCAAGAGGGCGCAGGCGTGCCTCGCCACCAGCACCGCCGGCTCGTTGATAGCCATCAGCTGCATGAAGGCACGCTCCAGCGCCTCCGTGTCGTAGGCCTCCACCGTCGCCACCTGCTGGATGCCAAAGGCGCGAGCCACCGCCTCGAAATCCAGCACCGGCACCTCTTGTCCCTGCAGGGTCAGCCCGGTAGCGGGGTTGGGTTGGTGACCGGTCATGCCGGTGGTGCGGTTATCGAGGATGATGGTGAGGACGTTGGAGCGGTTATAGGCTACGTTGGCCAAGGCGGCCAAGCCGGTGTGGAAAAAGGTGGAGTCGCCCAAGACCGCCACCATGCGCTCCTTCACCCCCGCCTTGGCGGCCCCGTGGGCCACGCCAATGGACGCTCCCATGCACCCACAAAAGTGCAAGGCGGAAAGGGGCGGCTGGTAGCCCAAGGTGTAGCAGCCAATGTCGCCCGAAACGGGGACCTTTTTCTTCGCCAGTAAAGCAAAAACGCTGCGGTGGGGGCAGCCGGGGCAGAGCACCGGGGGGCGACCTGGAAGGACCGGCTTGGGCAGGAGGGGCACCTCCACCGGAGGGCGATCCACTGGCAAGCCCGCCGCGTGGGCGCGCTCACGCACCACCGTGGGATCTAGCTCACCGCAGAGGGGGAAGATGCTCTTGCCCTCGCAGGCCACACCCAAGAGTTTGATTTGCTCTTCGATCACCGGGTCCAACTCTTCCAACACCACCAACCGCTTGACCTGGGCGGCGAACTGCCGTACCAGCTGCTCGGGAAGGGGAAAGCTCATCCCCAGCTTGAGCACTGAAGCCTCAGGCAGCACCTCGCGGGCGTACTGGAAGGCCACGCCCGCAGTCACAACCCCCACCTCCTTACCGCGCCAGATGATGTGGTTAGGAGCTTGCGGCGTGTCAGCCCAAGCCTTGAGGTCCAAAAGGCGCTGCTCCACCACCGGATGCCGCTGCCGAGCGTTGGCCGGGACCATGACGTACTTTTCCGCGTTACGCGGAAACTTCTCTCGCCGGGGCGCCAGCTCCACCCGATCCGCCAGCTCCACCACCCCGGAGGAGTGGTTGATGCGGGTGGTGGTTCGCACCAGTACTGGCGTGTCGAAACGCTCGGACAGGTCAAGGGCCAAGCGCATGAAGTCTTTGCACTCTTGGCTGGAGCTGGGCTCCAAGCAGGGGATGCGGGCGAAGGTAGCCAGGCGGCGGTTATCTTGCTCGTTTTGCGAGGAGTGCATGGCCGGGTCGTCGGCGGAAACCAACACCAAGCCCGCTTCCAAGCCGGTGTAGGAGGCGTACATGAGCGAATCCATGGCCACGTTCACGCCCACATGCTTCATGGCAGCCAGCGACCGCCGGCCAGCCAACGCGGCGCCCACGGCCACGTCCAGGGCGACTTTCTCGTTGGTGGACCACTCGGCGTAAACGCCGGGAAAGCGAGCCAGCTCCTCCAACAACTCGGTGGAGGGGGTGCCTGGGTAGGCCGCCGCCACCTGCACCCCCGCTTCCCAGGCCCCGCGGGCGAGCGCTTCGTTGCCTGAGAGAATCCGCCGCATGGTGCCACCTCCTGGCCGTACCTGGCCGTGCGGGCAATTATCTCGCATTTCAGAACGGCGTCAGCCGCCCGGTGGGAAGAGAAAAACCCCGACGGGGAGGGCTGAGAGGCTTTCAGGAGGTCTTGGGGGGAGGACCAACGCCTGTAAGCCCGCGGGTGCCCCGTCGGGGAGGCTTAACGTTCGGTCGGTAGTGTCACAGTTCCACTCACGCCACGTGACATCCTTCACATGTTCAGTATAGGCCCAGTTCGCCACCTTGACAAGGGCAACGAGGGCACGCGTCTGTCTGCGAGAACAGGATCGTGCTCGGCCACTGATTTCCGCAAGCGGGGGCGGTTGCTGCGGGGTGGGACAGAAAAAGGGGGTCGTTGGTGGCGAGAAAGAAAAAA
>CAZAUJ010000010.1:0-95406 GCA_964488355.1 uncultured Thermoanaerobaculia bacterium
GGGGGTGGGTTCGATTCCCATGCGCTTCCGTTTTTCTCCCGGAGTGTTAGCATGGGTGCCGTGGGCGAGACTTCGGCGCAGCACATTTATGTGGGGGAGCTGGCGGAAACGCCGCTGCCCGAGATGCTGGCCACTATCCACCGCTATCGCGTTCCAGGTGTGCTGGAGGCGGAGGTGGGTGACGCCCTCAAACGGGTATTCATCTACGATGGGGACATTATCTTCGCCACGTCTACCAACCGCGCTGAGTCCTTGGGGGACATGCTGTTGGCTTCGGGACGCATTACTCACGAGCAGTACAGGGCCTCGAGCTTGTTGTTGCTGGAAAATCCTCACAAGCGGCACGGGCAGATTTTGGTGGAAATGGGCATCCTCAGCGAGGCGGAGCTGCGGGTAGTGGTGCTGGAGCAAGTTCAGCGCATCGTTTGGGGGCTTTTCGGCGTGCCGGAGGGCCGGGTGACCTTTACCTTGGGCGAATACCGCACGGACGAAACCTACAAGCTGCGCATTCCCACTCCCCGGGCGGTGCTTCACGGGTGCAAGACCGTGCCCGATGCCCGAAGGCTGGTAGCTCGCCTGGGGAACAAGAGCACGGTTTTTGCTCGCGTGCCCACACCCGACCACCTTAAGGGCTTGGAGGTAGAGCCGCAAGAAGAACAGCTCTTAGCCCTAGTGGATGGGCGTAAAACGCTTTACGAGCTGTGCGAGCAAGGGCCTTACTCCGCCGGTCTTAACGCCCGTGTGCTCTACGCTTTTGCCTGCTTGGGCCTGATCCAAAAGCGCGGCGAACCCATCGGCGCCATCAAGGTGCAGGTTTCGGCTGGGGGATGAGCTAAAATATGAGCCGGGGCCCCGCAAGGCCCAGCGGGAGGGGACCATGCCTTTGTACGAGTACGCCTGTGACAGTTGCGGCTCGCATACCGAGGTGATGCAAAGGGTTGGTGCGCCGCCGCTGGCAGCCTGTCCGCAGTGCGGCGGCCCGGTACAGAAGGTGCTGGCGCCGCCAGCCTTGCGGTTCAAGGGCTCCGGCTGGTACATAACCGATTACGCCCGGCGCGGCAGCGGTGCCAACGGTGGCAGCGAGGCCAAAAGCGAAACGGGTAAGACTACGGAAGCGAAAAGCGCTTCTTCCGATAGCAAAGCCTCTTAAGCTCGCGGGGTGACCCAGCCGCGCGAAGCCAGTTCCTGGAGGAAGGCGCGGAAATTTGGCCCCAGTTCCGGGTGGGTGAGGGCCAGCTCGACCGTTGCCCGGAGAAACTCGCTCTTATTGCCCGCGTCGTAGCGTCGGCCGGGAAAGGTGCAGGCGTAGACAGGCTCCTCGGCCAGCGTGCGTCGTAACCCCTCGGTGAGCTGGATCTCCCCCGACCCGTCAGGCGGGGTCTGGCGGAGCTGGCGAAGCACGGTGGGCGTGAGGATGTAGCGGCCAATGATGGCCATGCGGGAGGGAGCCTTCTCCGGCGACGGCTTTTCCACCAACTCGTGCACGCGAAACACGCCGTCCCCTACCGGTTCCGCCGCGACGCAGCCGTAACGAGAGATTTCTTCCGCAGGCACCTCCATCACCGCCACCACCGAGGCGCTGGTTTGCCGATGCACCTCCACCAGCCGTTCAATGGCGGGGGGTTCACCCACGATCACGTCGTCACCCAAGAGCACGGCGAAGGGCTCGTTTCCCAGCACCGAGCCTGCCTGCAGCACCGCATGCCCCAGGCCAAGGGCTTGTTTCTGGCGCACCGCCACCACCTCCACCAGCTCGCCTACCGCCTGGACGGTAGCCAGCAGGTCGGTTTTCTCACGCTCGGCCAGGAAGGCTTCCAAGCGCAAGTTGCGGTCGAAATGGTCCTCGATGGCCGATTTCCCCTCGGCGGTGACGAAGATGGCCGTGCGGAAGCCGGCTGCCACCGCCTCTTCCACCACATACTGCAACGCCGGCTTATCCACCAAGGGAATGAGCTCCTTGGGAATGGCTTTGGAGGCAGGGAGGAATCGCGTACCAAAGCCGGCCACGGGGAAGACGGCGCGGGTGAGCACTAGCGTTGCTCCGGGTGCTGGGCGGGGAAGGCGGGAACGGCCTTGCAGCTGAGCGCGGCTCCCGGCACCAGACCGTGGGCACGAGCCTTACCGGCGGCCAGCTCCAGCACGAAGCGGGCTGGCTTGCTGGGTTTGTAAGATGGGCATGGGTCCAACGTGCAAGGAGGGGCCGCTTCCCGCAGGTCCACCACTTGACCGGTCTTGTCGAGCCACACCAGGTCAAGGGGGATAAAGGTGTTTTTCATCCAAAAGGGCAGATAGTCGTCCCGGTCAAAAAGGAAAAGCATGCCGTAGTTGGGCGGCAACACGTCGCGAAACATCAGGCCCAAGGCCCGCTCCTGGTCCGTCTGGGCCAGCTCCACCTGGATGGTTGTTCCGTCGGGTAGCTTACAGGTGGGTGGGTTCGGTGAGGCAAGCAGGGCGGCAACCAGAAAGCCAAGCATTAGTCCTTTTCCTCCAGCAGCTGGTATTTTGCCACGTGGTAGCGAAAGGCTCGGTAGGACATGCGCAGGAGCTTGGCCGCTTCTTTTTGTACGCCTCCTGTGCGCTCTAGCGCCTGGCGCATGAACTCCCGTCGCAGCTGGTGGAGGAAAGCCTCCACATCCATGCCCCCTTCCGGCAAATGCTCCCGGCTGCCTGCACGGGCCGCCTGCCCTTGTTCCAGCAGGGAGTTGGGCAGCGCGCTCAGGGTGATGATGTTGGAGGGCTCCAGCGCCACGGCCCGTTCCATCAGGTTCTCCAGCTCGCGCACGTTGCCTGGCCAGTGGTAGGTCTCTAGGACTGCCATCACGTCGCGGTGGATTTGTTTGGGAGGGATCTTGAGGCGAGTGCAAGCCCGTTGGACAAAATGGCGGGCCAGCTCCGGAACATCTTCCCGCCGCTCGCGCAAGGGGGGAAGGTGCAGGTGCAGCACGTTGAGGCGGTAGTACAGGTCCTCGCGAAACTGGCCGCTTTGTAGAAGCTTGTCCAGGTCGCGGTTGGTCGCGGCCATGACCCGCACATCCACGTCGAACTCGCGGTTATCCCCCACCGGCCGAATCCGACGCTCCTGCAAAGCACGCAGGAGCTTCACTTGCATGGCCGGAGGGAGCTCGCCCACCTCGTCGAGGAAAAGGGTGCCGCCGTGAGCTTCCAAGAAAAGCCCACGCTTTTCCCGTACCGCACCGGTAAAGGCACCTCGGGCGTGGCCAAAGAGCTCCGACTCCAGCAGGGGCTCGGGGAGGGCCCCGCAATTGACCGCCACGAACGGCCCAGCGGCGCGGGGGGAAGCCGCATGGATGGCCCGCGCCAGGAGCTCCTTGCCGGTGCCTGACTCGCCGGTGATGAACACGGTGGCGTCGCTGCGAGCCACCTGCGGCAGCCGTTGGAGGATAGGCCAGAGGCTGAGCGATTGGCCAATGAAATCGAAGTACCCCGCAATGGAAGGCGGCTGCACAGCCAAGTGCTTGGCCACCACAGTCTTGAGCACCTCCACGTCGAAGGGCTTGGAAAGGTAATCGGAAGCACCTTCCCGCAAGGCCGTCACCGCCTGTGCGGGAGTTGTGTGAGCGGTAATGACCACAAAGGGCGTGTCCTTGCCCAAGAGGCGAGCCTGTCGCACCAGCTCCAGGCCGTTGCCGTCGGGCAGCAACAGGTCGCAAATCACCAAGTCCGCGCCTTCGCGGAAAAAGCGGTCCTGGGCTTGCGCCAAGCTAGCCGCCTCCGCCACGCTGTAACCTTCAGCCTGCAGCACGATACGCAGCACCTCGCGCATGGAGGCTTCGTCTTCCACCACCAAGATGCGCCAGGCCATGGCCTAACCTGCCTGCGTGCGGCAGCGCCGCGGGCCTGAGCGGGCTGCGGCTTGCCCCTGCCTCCCTTTTGGCCTCATGACCCTTTGACCTCGCTTTCGCCCGCAGCTTCGGGCCGCCGCAGGGGGATAAAAAGGGTAAAGGTCGAACCCTCACCGGGGCGAGAAGACACCTCGATCTTGCCCCCGTGCTCGTTGACCACGGCGTAAACCACTGCCAAACCCAAGCCAGTCCCACCCCGCCGGAAGGCTTTGAAGGGCTGAAAGATCTCCTGTAGCTTTTGTTCTTCCACCCCTTCTCCTTCGTCGGAAAAACGTACCACATAAAAGGGCCCATTGGCAAAGGCTTCGACCGTGAGGGTACCGCCCTGGGGCATGGCTTGGATAGCGTTGCGCGCCAGGTTGAAAAAAGCCTGGCGCAGGAGCTGCTCGTCAGCCACCACCGGCTCCTGATGGCGGGCAATGCGACGCTCAAGGCGATGCTTCGGGTTCAGTTCCGGCGAGTGGGAAAAAAGCTCCAAGGTTTCTTCCAAGGTGGCTGCCAGGTCGCAGGGCCCCCAGTGGGGCTCCGGCGGCCGCGCGTAGGTGAGGAAGGACTCGATGATGCCGGAAAGACGCTTGGACTCGTTAACCACGATGCGGAAGAGCCGTTGCTCTTCTTCAGCCAAGCCGGAACGACTAGCCAGCACCTGCGCCGCGCCGGAAATGGCGGCCAATGGGTTGCGGATTTCGTGGGCAATGGAGGCAGCCATCTCACCCACGGCTACCATGCGCTCCCGCAGCTTTTCCCGCTTAGCTTTCTCCTGCGCTTCAGTTAGGTCCCGGAAGTGGATGACGGCGCCCAGCACCTGCCCCTGCTGCGAGGCCAGGGGTGTAACGGTACACCCCAGGGGCCTGCCGTCGCTGGTCAGCGTGGCTTCCAGCTTCTGGGCTTGGCCTTCCAGACATCGACGCAGGAGTTGGACCCAATCCACCCCAAAGAGGGGCAGCACTTGCTCAATACGTTTGCCTTCAAGGAGTTCCTGGGTGGCAATTATGTGGGCCGCTGCGGGGTTGGCCAACAGCACCCGTCCTTCCCCGTCAGTGGCCACCACGCCCGATTCCACCGAGCGCACGACGTCCTGGGTGAGGGCGAGGGCCCGGGCGACGATGGCCCGCTCACGGCGGAGACGCTCTTCCGCCACCTGGAGTGAGTGCGCCAGGTAGGAGGCCAGGAGGGCAACAGCAGCAAAACCCACACCGGTGAGCACCAGCTGCAAGGTCAGCGAGGGCGGCCGGGGTGACGCCAGGGCCGAGATGGTGGCCGGTGGTGGGAGCACGTGGAAAACCACCAGCTGCACCATGGCCAGATAGGCGAAAAAGGAAGCGGCTGCCAGCGCCAGGGCCCCCGGCAGGCCGAACATGAGTGCAGCCAGCATGACCGGCGCCAGCAGCAAGAAAGCAAAGGGCGACCAGGCTCCGCCGGTGAAGTAAACCACGGTGGTCACGAGCACCACGTCACCCAAAAGCTGCAGCAGGCCGTGCACGGCTGGGGGCACGCCCAAGGTCCAAAGGAGAATCCACAAGAGGGAAAAGCCAAAACCCCAACCAGCCACCACTAGCAGCGGCTGTAAGGGCAACAGCTCTTCGGAAAGGCTTTGCAAAATGAGGGCCGTGATCACCACGGCCCCCAGGCCAACCAAGCGAAAGCCCAAAAGCCAGCGCGCCAAGCGCCTGACGTCTAAGCGGCCACTGACCTCCTGCGCCTGGAGCTCATCAGGCTGGGCCCTCATCCGATCTTGGAAATGAGATCGAACATGGGCAGGTACATGGAAATGACAATGCCGCCGATGACGACGCCCAGGAAGGCGATGAGCACGGGCTCGATGAGCTTCATCATACCCGCCACCGCCAAATCCACCTCCTCTTCGTAGAAATCAGCAATTTTGGAAAGCATGGTGTCCAGGTTGCCGGTGGTTTCGCCCACGGAAATCATCTGCACCACCATGGGTGGGAACTGTCCCGTGGCGCCAAGGGGCTCGGCAATGGTCTTCCCTTCCTCCACCCGCTTGCGCACTTCCAAAATCGCCTGCTCAATGACGGCGTTGCCCGAGGTGCGGGCGGTGATTTCCAGCGCCTCCAGGAGGGGAACGCCTGCCGCCAGCAGGGTGGCTAGGGTACGGCAAAAGCGCGCCACAGCAATCTTCCGCAGCACGATACCCAATACCGGTGCTTTCAACAGCAACCGGTCAATCACCAGCTTGCCCTGCTCCGTTTGGTAGTACATGCGCACGGAAAAGAAGGCCGCCGCCGCCAAAAGAATAATCAACCACCAGAACTGCCCAACGAAATTGGACAAAGCCACCACGATTTGCGTGGGCAGCGGCAAGCTGGCGCCCAGGGAGGTGAACAAGGCGGCAAAAACCGGGATGACCTTCCACAGGATGACGTACACCACCAGGATGGCAATGGTGATCACCACCGCCGGATAAATCATCGCCGACTTGACCTGGGCTTTGAGGCGAGCCGCCTTCTCAATGTAGGTGGCCAGGCGCTGGAGGATAGTGTCCAAGATGCCGCCCGCCTCGCCGGCCGCCACCATGTTCACGTACAGGTCGTTGAAGGCCTGCGGGTGCTTGCGCAGGGCTGCGGCCAGCGAGGAACCCGCTTCTACGTCCTGGCGCACGGCCATGATGATTTGGGCAAAACGCTTGTCCTCCTGTTGTTCGCCCAAGATCTGCAGGCACTGCACCAGCGGCAGGCCGGCATCAATCATCACGGAAAACTGACGTGTGAAGATGGCCAGGGTCTTGTCATCCACCCGGCCCCGCAGCCGCGGCACCGCCACCTCCTTGCCTTTCTCCTTGACGGTGGTGGGGATGATTTGCTGGCGGCGCAGCAGCGCAAACACCGCTTCTTTGCTGTCGGCCACCAAAACCCCGGAGCGCACCGCCCCGGTACGGTCACGACCTCGCCATTCGTAGCTGGGCATGGCTTACGTCCTCCCCCCTACCCGAGGGGCTACGGCGGGCTGCACCACGCCCACCCCCCGGTTGATGAGATCCTGCAGCTCGTCGGGGTTGGAGCTGTAGGACAAGGCAGTTTCTAGCTTAATGAGGCGTCGCTGGTAAAGGGTGGCCAGCGACTGGTTGAAGGTTTGCATGCCGTGGGTGAGCTGGCCGGTTTGCATCACCGAGTAGATCTGGTGGATCTTGTCCTCGCGGATGAGGTTACGCACCGCCGCGTTGGGAATGAGCACCTCGCAGGCCAGCACCCGGCCCTTCCCCGAGGCCTTGGGCAGCAGCGACTGACAGATAATGCCTTCCAAAACGAAGGAAAGCTGTGCCCGCACCTGCGGCTGCTGGTGCTCGGGAAAAACGTCGATGATGCGGTTGATGGTTTGCGGAGCGCTGTTGGTATGCAGGGTGGCGAAGGTGAGGTGACCCGTTTCGGCAATTTGCAGCGCCGCCTCGATGGTCTCCAAATCGCGCATCTCGCCGATGAGTACCACGTCCGGGTCCTCGCGCAACACGGAGCGCAGGGCGTTGGCGTAGGAGAGGGTGTCGGCGTGCAGCTCCCGCTGGTTCACCATTGCCTTTTGGTGCGAGTGCAGATACTCGATGGGGTCCTCAATGGTAATGATGTGCACTGGCCGCTCCTTGTTGATCTTGTCAATCATGGCGGCCAGGGTGGTGGACTTGCCTGAGCCGGTGGGGCCGGTCACCAGCACCAACCCGCGAGGCTTGGTGCACAGGGTTTCCACCACCGGCGGCAAGCCCAGGTCACGGAAGCCGAGGATTTCGTATGGGATACGCCGAAAGGCAGCTGCCACTGCCCCTCGCTGCATGTACACGTTGGCCCGAAAGCGCGCCAAGTTCTTGATGCCGAAAGAAAAGTCGAGCTCAAGGTTTTCCTCGAAGCGGTGCTTTTGCGCATCGGTGAGCACCGAGTAGGCCAAGCGTTTGGTTTCCGGCGCGGTGAGAATGGGGTAGTTGGGCAGCCGTTGCAGGTCCCCGTCCACCCGAATAATGGGCGGCGCACCGGTGGTGATGTGTAAATCGGTGGCTCCCCGTTCTACCGCTACTTTCAGCAACTCATGGAGTGTCACTGGCATGGGCGCTCTCCTTAAAGCACTGTTTCGCGCACTACCTCTTCGATGGTGGTGATGCCCTCGCGAATCTTGTGCAGGCCCGACTGTCGCAAGGTGATCATTCCCTCCTCGATGGCCTTTCGTCGCAGCTCCACCACCGTGGCGCCGGAGAGGATGAGCTCGCGGATATCCTCGCTGATTTCCATCACTTCGAACAGCCCCACCCGTCCCTTGTAGCCGGTGCCGCCGCAGCGGTCGCAGCCCCTGCCGTGGAAGATCTTCAGGGAGTGGGCCTCCGCTTCGGAAAAGCCTACGGACAGCAGGGCCTGGATGGGCACCTCCACTTGTTCTTTGCAGTTGGTGCAGATGCGACGCACCAAGCGCTGGGCGGCAATGACGTTGACGGAGGTGGCGACCAGGAAGGGCTCAATGCCCATGTTCATCAGGCGCGAGATGGTGGAGGGGGCGTCGTTGGTGTGCAGTGTGGAAAGCACCAGGTGGCCGGTGAGGGCGGCTTTGATGGCAATTTCTGCCGTTTCAAAGTCGCGGATTTCCCCCACCAGAATGATGTTGGGGTCTTGCCGCAGGAAGGCGCGCAGGGCAGCGGCAAAGTTCAAGCCGATGCTTTCCTTCATTTGCACCTGGTTGACGCCGGGCAGCTGGAACTCCACCGGGTCCTCGGCGGTCATGATGTTGACCTCGGGGGTGTTGATGCGGGAGATGGCGGAGTAGAGGGTGTTGGTCTTGCCGGAGCCGGTGGGTCCGGTGACCAGTACCATGCCGTAAGGCTTCAAGATGGCATCCTCGAACTTTTTGAGGGAGCCCTTCTCGAAGCCCAGCTTGGTCATGTCCAGGCGCAGGTTTTCCTTATCCAAAAGGCGCAAGACCACCTTTTCGCCGAACAGGGTGGGCACGGTGGACACGCGGTAGTCCAGCTCTCGCGTGCGTCCTTCCACTTTGGCCTTCAGCTTGATGCGCCCATCCTGGGGCAGGCGCTTTTCCGCGATATCCAGCTTGGCCAGGATCTTGACGCGGGAGGTGATGGCATCCTTCAAGCGCAGAGGCGGGCTCATCACCTCCTGCAGCACGCCGTCAATGCGGTAACGCACGCGGAAGGTCTTCTCGTAAGGCTCGATGTGAATGTCTGAGGCCCCGCGCTTGATGGCATCGGTGAGAATGATGTTCACCAACCGCACCACCGGCGCCTCAGAGGACTCCTTCGCCAGCTCGGAAACATCCAGCTCCTCCTCTTCCTCTAAGAGCTCCAGCGCCTCCTCCTCCACCTGCGCCAGGTCTTCTATGACCTTCTTAATCTCCAACTCGCGACTGGTGCCGTAGAGCTTCTCGATGGCTTCGCTGATGGCTTGTTCGGAAGCCACCACCGGATCCACCTTGAAGCCGGTGGAAAAGGTGATTTCGTCGATGGCAAAGATGTTGGTGGGGTCAGCCATGGCCACCGTGAGCGTTTGCCCCGTCTTGACGATGGGAACCACGTTGTACTTGCGCGCCATTTCCTCGGTGATGAGCCTGGCCACCGAGGCGTCAATTTCGAAGTGACGCAAGTTGATGGAGGGCACGCCGAACTGGTGAGAGAGGCACTCGATGATGTCCTCTTCGCTCACGTAGCCCAGGCGCTGGAGGATCTCGCCGATCTTGCCCCCGTGTGCTCTTTGCTCCTCCAGCGCTTTGTCCAGCTGTGGCTGGGTAATGAGCCCAGCTTTCAAAAGCAGCTCACCAAGTTTTAGCGCCATACGTGGGCCCCTCTACATCTCGACTTTCCATTCTAACACCGGCGCCGAAGCGAAAGCCCCTAACCCTGCTGTGGTGGCGAGGGTGAAGTCATGGCGTTGCACCGCTGCCTTGAAAAGCCTGCGCAGTGTCACTGGCATGGGCGCTCTCCTTAAAGCACTGTTTCGCGCACTACCTCTTCGATGGTGGTGATGCCCTCGCGAATCTTGTGCAGGCCCGACTGTCGCAAGGTGATCATTCCCTCCTCGATGGCCTTTCGTCGCAGCTCCACCACCGTGGCGCCGGAGAGGATGAGCTCGCGGATATCCTCGCTGATTTCCATCACTTCGAACAGCCCCACCCGTCCCTTGTAGCCGGTGCCGCCGCAGCGGTCGCAGCCCCTGCCGTGGAAGATCTTCAGGGAGTGGGCCTCCGCTTCGGAAAAGCCTACGGACAGCAGGGCCTGGATGGGCACCTCCACTTGTTCTTTGCAGTTGGTGCAGATGCGACGCACCAAGCGCTGGGCGGCAATGACGTTGACGGAGGTGGCGACCAGGAAGGGCTCAATGCCCATGTTCATCAGGCGCGAGATGGTGGAGGGGGCGTCGTTGGTGTGCAGTGTGGAAAGCACCAGGTGGCCGGTGAGGGCGGCTTTGATGGCAATTTCTGCCGTTTCAAAGTCGCGGATTTCCCCCACCAGAATGATGTTGGGGTCTTGCCGCAGGAAGGCGCGCAGGGCAGCGGCAAAGTTCAAGCCGATGCTTTCCTTCATTTGCACCTGGTTGACGCCGGGCAGCTGGAACTCCACCGGGTCCTCGGCGGTCATGATGTTGACCTCGGGGGTGTTGATGCGGGAGATGGCGGAGTAGAGGGTGTTGGTCTTGCCGGAGCCGGTGGGTCCGGTGACCAGTACCATGCCGTAAGGCTTCAAGATGGCATCCTCGAACTTTTTGAGGGAGCCCTTCTCGAAGCCCAGCTTGGTCATGTCCAGGCGCAGGTTTTCCTTATCCAAAAGGCGCAAGACCACCTTTTCGCCGAACAGGGTGGGCACGGTGGACACGCGGTAGTCCAGCTCTCGCGTGCGTCCTTCCACTTTGGCCTTCAGCTTGATGCGCCCATCCTGGGGCAGGCGCTTTTCCGCGATATCCAGCTTGGCCAGGATCTTGACGCGGGAGGTGATGGCATCCTTCAAGCGCAGAGGCGGGCTCATCACCTCCTGCAGCACGCCGTCAATGCGGTAACGCACGCGGAAGGTCTTCTCGTAAGGCTCGATGTGAATGTCTGAGGCCCCGCGCTTGATGGCATCGGTGAGAATGATGTTCACCAACCGCACCACCGGCGCCTCAGAGGACTCCTTCGCCAGCTCGGAAACATCCAGCTCCTCCTCTTCCTCTAAGAGCTCCAGCGCCTCCTCCTCCACCTGCGCCAGGTCTTCTATGACCTTCTTAATCTCCAACTCGCGACTGGTGCCGTAGAGCTTCTCGATGGCTTCGCTGATGGCTTGTTCGGAAGCCACCACCGGATCCACCTTGAAGCCGGTGGAAAAGGTGATTTCGTCGATGGCAAAGATGTTGGTGGGGTCAGCCATGGCCACCGTGAGCGTTTGCCCCGTCTTGACGATGGGAACCACGTTGTACTTGCGCGCCATTTCCTCGGTGATGAGCCTGGCCACCGAGGCGTCAATTTCGAAGTGACGCAAGTTGATGGAGGGCACGCCGAACTGGTGAGAGAGGCACTCGATGATGTCCTCTTCGCTCACGTAGCCCAGGCGCTGGAGGATCTCGCCGATCTTGCCCCCGTGTGCTCTTTGCTCCTCCAGCGCTTTGTCCAGCTGTGGCTGGGTAATGAGCCCAGCTTTCAAAAGCAGCTCACCAAGTTTCAAGGCCATGCACGCACTCTCCTGTATCTCGCGTGCTCATTCTACCACCGGTGGTGGCCAGGGAGGGGCTGCCTCCACCAAGGTGGCGGTTATTGACCCGAAGGGTAGCTGCGAAACGATGCGCAGAGGCACACGGCGCCAGTCGGTGCTCACCAGCAAGGTAAGCTTGCTTTCCGCTTTGTAAAGCCCTCCCTGGCGGAAGCGCGGCTCCACTACCAAGGCCTCCACCTTCCCGGAAGGCAGCTTGAGGCTTTGCCGGCCTGTGACCACCACCAACAGCGGGTAAACGCCCTTGCCGGAGAGCACGTCCAGCGAGAAAGCCCGGCTAGGGGCCAGCGGAAAGGTGCGCAGGGCAAAGATGGCGCCCAAGGTGTCCAGCACCGGGAAAGGCACGTCCACCGGCTCTCGCGCCTGCCCATTCCGGCCGCGCTGCGCTTTACCAGAAGCCAAGTCCACCACCACCTCCTCCTGGTAACGCCGCTTGCCCTCATGGATGCGCGCCTGAGCACGTAGCAAGCTCAAGGGGTTGCGCTGTAGCACGGTTTCCAGGTGGTTGTCGACGGTGAAGATGCGGGAGAAGGCGGGGGTGGAGGTGGCCACCATGGAAAGCTTCAGCCCCTCGGCCATGGGCTGGACAGACAGCTCCAAGCTGCCCGCCACAACGTGAAAGTAGCTCAAGGCGTAGCGCAGCGTTTCGGGCTGGCCCAGCAGGCATGGTTCCTGGGGCGAGTGGGAAGCGGCCCCCAGCATCAGGGCGAGAAGGGGCAGGCAGACCATGGGCCTATGCTACACGCCATCTCCCAGCAGGCGAAGGCAGGCGTCCAGCACCTCTTCTACCGAGATGGGCCGCGTGGCAGCAATTCGGGCCCTGCCCCGTTTGGCTATGCCATCCGCTGCCGAGATCACCACCACCCGCCGGCCTCGTGGGCCGTTGCGCTGCGGGTCGGTCATCAGGTGCAGGGCTACGGTGGGCGTGCCGAAAGCGGCGGCCAGGTGTACCGGGCCCGTGTCCCCTCCCACCACAAGCCTTCCCCGGGCGAGGAAGCTGGCCAGCTGCAGGAGATCCGTGGGAGGCGCCAATTGAGCTTTGCCGGCCCGCGATACGATGACCTCCGCCAGAGGCTTTTCCCCCGGCCCCCAAAGCACGGTGACCGGGTAGCCCCTCGCCGCAAGGGCGGAAGCCAGCCTGGCATAGGCTTCCAGCGGCCAGTTCTTGCGCCGATCGCCGCTTGCCGGCAGCAGCAGCACGCCCTCGGCTGCCTGCGGTGCCGGCGGTAACTGAGGGCGCAGGAAGCTGGCATCAGGGTCGAGGCCAAAGGTCACTTCCGCGCCCAGGTAACTGGCTAGGAACACGTTGCAGTCAACCACGTGGTGCAGGTTGGTGGGCAGCTGAACCGTCTCGGTGTAAAACAAGCCCGCGACCTGCTCGCGTCGATGGCTTGCCGCCCAGCCGATGCGGCGCTCCACGCCCGCCAGCGCAGGCCAAATGGCTGATTTGAAAAGGCCCTGGGGGTCTAAGGCGAGCACCGGTTGCGCGCGCCGCAGGTGGGCCACTAACGCCCGTACCTCCGCCACCGCGGGCCTCCATTGGCGCGGCTTCCGCCAACGGCGTGTAGCCACGGGAATGGCTTCGAAGACCGCCGGGTGGTTGGCTACCAGCGGCAGAAAGGGGGTTTCTACCAACCACAGAAGGCGGAAGCGACCACTGGCAGCCAGTGCCTCGGCCAGGGGCCAGGTGTGGACGATATCCCCCAAAGCAGACAAGCGCGTAAGCAGCAGCGTCTGCTCGGTCGTCACCTATCCTCTTCCCCCTGGCGGATGCGTCGGATCAGGTCGGTGGTGGCATGCTCCTTGGGATCGCCGCAAATGACGGTGGCTCCCCCCCACTCCTTAATGACCTCCCTTTCGGGGACGGTGGCCTCGCGGTAGTCCGTCCCCTTGGCGTGCAGGTGGGGTCTCAACTCGCGGAGGAGCTCGGCGACCGTGGGCTCGGGGAAAACCACCACGTAGTCCACGCAGCTCAGATGGGCCAAAAGCTCCGCTCGCTCCCCTTCGGGAACGATGGGCCGTCCGGGTCCCTTCAACACTCGGACCGAGCTGTCGCTGTTGACGGCAACGAAAAGCACGTCGCCCAGCTGCTTGGCGGCCCAAAGGTAGCGCGCGTGGCCCACGTGCAGCAGGTCAAAGGCGCCGTTGGCCAGCACCAGCTTCTTGCCCTCGGCGCGCAGCTGGTACGCCAGCTGCCGCGCCTGTTGGCGGGTGAGCACTTTGTCCTTAGGCTCGCGCATGGATGAAGGGGGCCGCCTCCACGGCCGCGTGAAGTTCGTCCGCTGTTACCGTGGCCGTGCCGGCTTTCATGACCACAATGCCACCTGCCAGGTTGGCCAGCAAAGCCGCGTGTCGCGGGCTGCCGCCAGCGGCCAGTGCAAGCGTAAGTGTGGCCAGGACCGTGTCCCCAGCGCCGGTCACATCCGCCACCTGGTCCGTGCCGTAAACCGGTACGTGCAGCGGCGGGCGACCCCGTTCCACTAGGGTGAGGCCCTGGGAGCCGCGAGTAGCCACCACGAACTGGGCCCGCAGCTTGCGTCGCAAGGTCTCAGCCGCCTGGGCTACCTCGCGGTCGCTGCGGGGAAAGTGGCCCGCATGCGCGGAAAGCTCTTCCAAGTTGGGGGTGGCCCCGTCCACCGGTGCCAGGGAAGCCAAGGCAAAGCGGGAATCGGCTACCGCCAACGCTCCGGGCGGAAGAGACTGGCGCAGCTTCTGCACGCCTTCGCGGAAGGCCGTGCCGTAGCCGTAGTCGGATATGGCAGCCGCCTGCACCTGCGGGGCCAGCCGCTCCAGCCGCTGGAGCAGCTCCTCGCGTATGCCCGCATCCTCCACCGCGTCCTCCATGTCGTAGCGGGCCACCTGATGCTTTAGGGCAGCCGGACCGCCCGCAAGGATGCGCACCTTGGTGACCGTGCGAAAGGAGGGGGCTACGACCACGTGGGAAACGTCGCCACCCCGGCCTTGAAGCTCGCGGCACAAAACCTTCCCCTGCTCGTCGTCGCCCACCACCCCCACCGCCACGCCCTGGCCGCCCAGGCTCAGGATGTTGGCCAGGGCGTTGGCGCCACCGCCCGGCACATCCTTCTGCTCCTCGAAGCGCAGAATCAACACTGGCGCTTCGCGGGAAATGCGCTTGGGGCTGCCCAAGATAAAGCGGTCCAGGACCAGGTCGCCGTAAAGCAAGACCCTGCAACTGGGGAAGCGTTCAATCAGCTGATGGAGCGCTTTTCGCTCGTCCACGGGCCGATTCTAGCCGAGCTGGGCCAGAAGCTCGCCGAAGCCCCCGGCCAACGGAACCAGCTCCACCTGGAGGAAGGCTACCGTGCCGGCCCAGGGGGGTGGGAGGCGCACATGGTCCTTGGCTGTAGTCACCAGCACGGCGTGAGCCTTCTCCGCTTGGGTGGCCAGCTGCTCCAGTTCTTTCTGGCGAAAGGGGTGGTGGTCGGCAAAGGCATGGCAGGCCACTAGAACCACCCCGAGCGCTTCCAAAGCGCGGAAGAAACGCTCGGGGTGGCCAATGCCGGCAAAGGCCACCACCCGTTGGCCCACCAATTGCTTAAGGGGCTTGGGACTTCCCTCCCAAACCCAGGCCACCGATTGCACCTGGGCTGGAAAGGGCGGCAGGGGATGGAAGGGCTGCAGCTGGCGGGCGGCGTGCTCCTGCTCCTGAGCTGGTCCGACGGCAACGATGCGGCTAGCCCTGCGCAAAGCCTTGGGCCCCTCCCGACGCCAGCTGCGCCGCCCCAGGGGGTCGGAAGCCTGCACCACCACCAGGTCCAGCTGCCGCCGCAGGCGCAGGTGCTGGAAGCCATCGTCCAGCACCAGGTGGGTGGCCCCCAGTTGGGTGGCCGTGCGGGCACCCCGTACCCGGTCCGCGTCCACCACTACCGGGGCTTCCGGCAGCTCCCGCGCCAGCAGGGTGGGCTCGTCCCCTGCCGCCGCCCAGCCCTGGGTCGGTGCGCCCCACAGCACCAGCGGCGCGCGGCTCGTGCGGCGGTAGCCGCGGGTGAGCACCGCCGGCTTGGCGCCGCGCGCCAACAGCTCCCGCGCCAGGGCTTTAACCAAGGGAGTTTTCCCGGTACCGCCCATGACAATGTTGCCGACGGAAATTACGGGCCGGCTGGCGGGGAAGGAGGGCAGCCACCCGCGGGCAAAAAGCCAACGCCGAACGGCATTGGCCAGCTCCAAGGGAAGGTTGGCCGCGCGCCGCACCTTCATGGCAAGAAAGGCTCCAGCGCCGCCAAGGTTCGTGCCGTGGCACCGCGATGCCGCTGCAACACCGCCTGGGCTGCAAGTCCCACTTGGCGGGCGGCGTCGGGGTATTCCAGGAAGTAGGCAAGCTTTTGTCGCAGCTGCGAGGGGTTGGCCACCAGCAGGGCCCCGCCCTGGGCGCACAGCTCCTGGTACACAGCCGCGAAGTTGTGCACCCGCGGGCCGGAGAGGATGGGCACGGCAAAGCGGGCCGGCTCGATAGGGTTGTGGCCACCGGTGGGCACTAGCGAGCCGCCGACGAAGGCGACGCTGGCTAGCTGGTAAAGAGCTGCCAGCTCGCCCACCGTGTCCAGCACCAACACGTCTGCGCGGGACCCGGCAGGGGGCAGGGGCGAGCGGCGAAGGGCATTAAGCCCTGCCTTCTTACAAAGCTCGAGCACCTCGCCCGCCCTCTCCGGGTGGCGTGGAGCCAGAAGCAGAAAAGCCTTTTCCCGCAGGGGAGTGAAGGCCTCCAGCACCTTTTCCTCTTCCCCAGCCATGGTGGAACCGGCCACCACCACCGCTCGACCCCCAGCCAAGCCCGCCACCGCCTGGCGCAAGGCCTCCGGGACCTCCTGGGCGCTGCCAACGTCAAATTTGATGTTGCCCGTGACCCGGACCTTTTCCTCCGGAATTCCCAGTTCCTGCAAGCGCTGCGCATCCTGGGGCGTTTGCGCGAGGGCTAACGTCACCGGCTCCAGCAGCGTGCGCAAAAGCCGGCGCAGACGGCGGTAGCGCGGGAAGGACCGGTCGGAAATGCGGGCGTTCACCACCACCACCGGCACTCCCACCTCACCGCAGGCGGCAAGCATTTCGGGCCACAGCTCGGTTTCCACCAAGAGCAGCAACCGGGGACGCACCAACTGGAGAAAACGCCGCGGGGGGCCGGGTAAGTCCAGGGGAAAGGGGAGGGTGGCGTCGGCCAGCTGGGCTCCCGAGGCCAGGGCCAGGCCGGTGGCGGTGGTGGCGGTGAAAACCAGGGGCAGAGCTGGGTGCCGCCGTCGCAACTCGGCGGCCAGCGTGCGGGCCACCGTCACTTCCCCTACGGAAACGGCGTGGAGGACTACCCCTCCCGGCGGCACCGGGGGCAGGCCCCAGGCCAGGCGGTGCCTCAAGGAGGGCCGTCTCTTGCCCTTACGGGCGGCTTGCCAAAGGAGCACAGGGGCAGCCACCGGCAACAGAAGGTGGAAAGCGGCGCGGTAAAGCCAGAGGCTTGCTCGGCGCACCTGGTCAGTCTAGCCCAGTCGGTTGGCTCTATACTGGCCCCAACGGTGGGCGGGTGGGTCGCGTATACGGGGACGTGGGGAGGCTTGGCCGTGGGGATTTTGCGTTTGTTCACGAGAGAGCAGGTGGAAAGCCAACGGGAGGATCGGGAGCTCGCGGCCGCTGCCCGCGAGGGCGATGAAGGGGCCTTTGCCGAGCTGGTTCGCCGCCATCAAGCCGGGCTCCGGCGGTTTGCCGCGCGCATGCTGTTCGACGAGGAGGAAGCGCGGGATATTGCCCAGCTGGCTTTCATTCGTGCCTGGGAAAACTTGCCGCGCTACGATCCCTCGTGGTGTTTTTCCACGTGGCTGTACCGCATCGCCGCAAACCTGGCCATCGATGCGCTGCGCGCCCGGGGCAGCCGCGAGCGCACCCACCAGGCGCAGCTGCAATTGGTGCGCGAGGAGGTAGGCTCGGTGGCTCCCGCGCTCCTGCAGGAAAAGGAGGTGGAACGCATTTTCCAAGAGCTTTCCGCCAGCCTGCCGCCAGCACAACGGCAAGCCTTTCTCTTGCGCGAGGTGGAGGGCATCCCCACCGCCGAAGTGGCCAAGATCATGGGCTGCAGCGAGACCACCGTGCGCAACCACGTTTTCTGCGCCCGCGCCCGGCTGCGGCATGAGCTGGCTCGGCGCTACCCCGAGTACCTGCCGCCGGGAGGTGAGGCATGACCTGCGGCGAGGCGAAGCGGAAGCTGGCTGCCCTGCAGGCGGATTCCCTGCTGCTTGAGGAGGAGCTAGCCCTGCGGGTGCACCTTCGCCAATGCACCGCCTGCCGCGCCCTCCTTTGGCAAGAAGACCCTGCCGTCGCCCTGGCCTTGGCCTTGCCGAGGGAGGGTTTTACCGACGCGGCTTTCGTGGCTCAGGTGTTGGCCGGCGTGCGGCAGCGGCGCCTAGAAAGCCAGTTGGCGAGCCGTCGAGGCCCAAGCTGGCGCATGCTGGCGGCTGCCCTTGTGCTTGGTTTGGCGCTGGTTGCCGTGAGCCACCGCTCGGGGCCCGCTTCCGGCCCTGCAGGGCAGGTGGCAGAGGCTCAGTCCGCCGAGCCGTTCGTGGAGGTGGAGGGGGAAGGCGTGCGCGTGTACCAGCTGGCAGCCAATGCCCAGGCACAGGTGGCCTTCATCGTGAGCCCGACTTTGGAGCTGTAGGGCGTGCGCTGGCCCAAAACTTTTCCCTTGTTGCTGGCGCTTTCGGGCTTTGCCTGGGCTCAGGTAGCGCAGGAGGTGCGGGTGTTTCAGCTGCGGTTCAAGCCGGCGCGGGAAGCGGCCGCGCTGATAGAGCCTCTCTTGTCGCCGGAAGGGTCGTTGCTCATCCAACCCCGCACCAACACCCTCACCGTGCGGGACACGGCGGCGGTGCAGCGGAAGGTGGCCGAAGCATTGGCGAGCTTCGACGTACCCCCTGAGGCCTACCGCATTCGGCTGCGCTTCCTCTTGGCTTCTACCGCCCCGCCCACATCGGGCCCTGCCAGCCCGCTTATCGAAGGGGTGGGCAAGGAGCTGTCCGAAATGTTCCGCTTCACCTCCTACCAGGAGCTGGACACCTTGCTGTTGGCTGCCAGTGACGGCGCGCACGTGGAAGCGCAAGCGGCAGGCAAGTACTTGGTGCGCTTTGCTGTGCGGGGCAGCAGCGAGCGCACCCGCGTGCAGCTGGCTAACTTCGAGCTTTACCGCAGGATGCCCAACCCGGACGGCAGCGAGGGCTTACGTTTGATGCTAAGGACCACGCTTTCGCTGCGCTTGCAGCAAATGGCCATCCTCGGGGCTGCACGCTCGGAAGCCACCAGCCAGGCGCTGGTGCTGGTTTTTTGGGCGGAAAGGGAGGAGCCCTGATGCCTGAGTTTGTGGTGCGTTTGGGCTTACCCGATGGGCGGGTGACGGAGCAGCGGCACAGGGCAGCTTCGGCGGAAGCGCTGCGCCGCGAGCTGGAGGGCCGGGGCTTATACGTTTTTGCCGTCAAACCGGCCGCTGGCTTGCGCCTGGCCTTGCCTTTGGGACGGCGGGAGCGCATCAAGCCGCTGGAATTCTTGGTTTTCAACCAGCAGCTGGCTACCCTTTTGGCAGCCGGCATGCCGGTGCTGCAGTCCCTGGAGCTGCTGCAGAAGGCCCAAGCCAACCCCTTTTTCCGCGAGGTGCTGGGGCGGGTGGTGGAGGACGTGCGCTCCGGGGTGGCCCTTTCCGAGGCCTTTGCCACTCAGGGCGAGCTCTTTCCCCCCTTGTACTGTGCCAGCCTTTTTGCGGGCGAGCGCTCCGGGGATTTGGTGGGGGTGCTGCGGCGCTATATTGGCTACCAGCAGATGGTTGAGGCCGTGCGACGGCGGGTGAGCTCGGCGCTCACCTATCCGGCGGTGCTCCTCAGCCTCTCCTTCGTGCTCATCGTCATTCTGGTGACCTACGTCATCCCGCGCTTTGCCGGGTTGTACAAGGACTTTGACGCCGATCTTCCCATCCTCACCACCCTGATCCTGGAGGTGGCCAGCTTCCTGCAGCAGCAGTGGCGGCTGTGGGCGGCGGCTCTTTTGCTGGGCTGGCTGGTGGCTCGCCGCTGGTTGCGCAGCGAGGCCGGTCGGCTCGCGATGGACCGCTTACGCCTGCGCTTGCCCTTTGTAGGAGAGACCTTCCACCTTTTTGCCCTTTCCCAGTTCGTGCGGGCCCTGGCAACCCTATTGGGTGGCGGCACCCCGCTGGTGCCTGCCCTGGAGGTGGCGGTCGGCACCGTGACCAACCGAGCCGTGTCGGAGCCCCTTTCCCGGGTCATTCCCCTGGTGCGTGAAGGTCAAGCCCTCTGGTCTTCGCTGGAGACCACCGGGCTTTTTCCCGAGCTTTCCTTGGCCATGGTGCAGGTGGGGGAAGCCACCGGTGCTTTGGAAGAGATGCTCACCGGTGTGGGCCAGTTTTACGACGAGAGCATCGAAACCCAGCTGGCGCGGGTGGTCACGCTCATCGAGCCGGCGGTGCTGGTCATCATGGGCGGAGTGATCGTCACCTTGCTCTTGTCCGTTTACCTGCCCATGTTTACCCTGCTGCAGCGCATCCGTTGAGGAGACAGCAATGAGCACGGACCTCAAGAAACTGTCGCAAACCTTGGCTGGTTGGGTGCCTCCGGAGGGGGACGTGGCGCGAGCCCAAGCGTTGGCGCAGCGGTTGGGCTTGCCTTTCGAGGACTTGGAAAACTTCCGCGTCGACCCGGAGCTTTTGCGCCATATTCCCTTCGAGGTGATGCTGCGCTATCAGTTCGTACCCCTGGCGCGGGAGGGGGAGGTGGTGGTGATCGCCATGGCTGATCCCTCCGACGTGCTCATGGTGGACGAGGTGGAGCTAGCTCTGGGTGCGCCGGTGGATTTGAGGGTGGCGCCGCGCAACCGCATCGCTGAGATCTTGGAGAAGTCCGAGTCCACACAGCGGGTGTTGGACGAAGCCACCGAGGACTTTCGCATTCAGCTGGTGCAGGAGACGGAAGAGGGGGAGGAGGCGCTCTCCATTGACCGTATTGCCGCCGACACCTCCCCCATCATCAAGTTGGTGGACACCATTATTTTCAACGCTATCCAGCGCCGGGCCTCGGACATCCACATTGAAACTCGCGATCACGGGGTGATGGTCAAGTACCGCATCGACGGCGTGCTTTACGAGGCTCTGGAGCCCATTGACCGGCGTCACCACGCCACCATCATCTCGCGCATTAAGGTTATGTCCGAGCTGGACATCGCCGAAAAGCGGGTGCCCCAGGACGGGCGCTTCAAGCTGCGCATCAAAGGCCGGACGGTGGACTTTCGTGTTTCCATCATGCCCACGGTGTTTGGCGAGGATGCGGTCATCCGCATTCTGGACAAGGAATCGGCCAACCAGGAATTTCGCAACCTCAACCTGGATGTGCTGGGTTTCGATGCGGAAACCAAGCGCAAGCTGCGTAAGTTCATCCGCGAGCCCTACGGCATGGTGTTGGTGACCGGTCCCACCGGTTCGGGAAAGACCACTACGCTTTACGCCTGCCTTTCGGAAATCGTTTCCACCGAGGACAAGATCATCACCATTGAGGATCCGGTGGAGTACATCCTTCCCGGAGTCACCCAGATTCCCGTGAACGAAAAAAAGGGCCTCACCTTCGCCCGCGGATTGCGCTCCATCCTGCGGCACGACCCGGACAAGATCATGGTGGGCGAGATCCGCGACGAGGAGACGGCGCAAATTGCCGTTCAATCGGCCCTCACCGGCCACCTAGTATTCACCACCGTGCACGCCAACAACGTGGTGGACGTGTTGGGCCGCTTCTTGAACATGAACGTGGACCTTTACAACTTCGTTTCCGCCCTCAACTGCGTGTTGGCGCAGCGTCTGGTGCGCAAGATTTGCCCCCACTGCAAGCGACCGGCCGAGGTAAGCTTGGAGCTGCTGGAGGAATCGGGCTTGACGCCGGAAATGGTACGGGGGGTGACGTTTTACGAAGGAGCCGGTTGCTTGGAATGCAACGGCACGGGCTTCCTCGGCCGCACGGCCATTTCCGAGCTGTTGGACCTCTCCGACAATATCCGTGCCCTCATTCTCGACCGCCGCCCAGCGGCCGAAATCAAAAAAGCGGCCAAGGCGGAAGGGATGAAGTTCTTGCGCGAATCGGCGCTGGAAAAGGTCTTTGCCGGCGTGACCACGCTGCGCGAAGTGAACAAGGTGACCTTCGTCGAATGAGCTGGTGGTCTGCTCTTCGCACGCCCCGCCCGCGTCACGCCTTTGCCGTGACGGAGGAGGCGGTTTACTACGCCTACCTGGACCGCAAACGCAGCCGCCTGGAGCGCCTGGAGCAGCGCCCGTTACCCCCTGGTACCTTCCAACTGGGGCCGGTGGGTTTGTTGCAGGTGAGGCCCGAGCCCCTGCGCCAGCACCTGCAGGCTTTGTTGGCCAGCCTGCCCTACGTTCCCAAGCGCGCTAGCTTGGTGGTGCCCGACGCCTGGCTACGGGCGTTAGTGCTGGAGCTGGAAGCGCTCCCCAGCCGGCGGCAAGAGGCAGAGGAGGTCATCCGTTGGCGCCTGAAGAAGCTGCTGCCCTGCCGGCCTGATGAGGTTCGCCTGGATTTTGCCCGCTGCGGGGGAAACGGCCGGGTGCTGGTGCTTCTGGGCCTGGACAAGCCTTTGGCGGTTTTGGAGGAAGCGTTCTCCGCCTGCGGTTGCCTCTTGGGGAGCCTAGAGTCGGTGTCCGTGGCCCTGGCTGCGGTGCTGCCGGTGGGCCCCCGGCCGCTGGTGGTGGTTTCCAGCGCCGGGCGTGCTATGGCCATGGTGGTGATTATGGGTGGCAGGGTGCAGCTCTCGCGGCTGAAGCTGCTGCCGGTGGGCGAGGGCCGCGCTCAGGCCCTGGCCGTGCGCGAGCTTTCCCGCACCGCCCAGTTCCTGCAGGAGAAGGGATGGGCAGACGGTGGTTTCGGCGTGGTGGTAGCCGAGGGGGAGGAGAGCTTGGCCAAGGCGGTGCAGCTTTGGGCCCTGGAGCAAAAGGGGGTGGACGTGCGGCGCTTGGGCGACCCACCGGGTCTGCCAACGGGTGCGGTCAACCGCTTGCTGGGGTGGGGACTTTTGGCTGCCGCGCAGCCGGGGGAGGTGGGATGAAGCGGCCGAACCTCTCCCGCCAGCCGTTCCTCGATACCCGGCCAGTTTGGCTTGCCAGCGGGCTCTTGTGGCTAGTGGCCTTAGGCTTTGCTGCCTATTCGGTCGCTGACTTTGTGGCCGTGCGCAAGGAGCAGAAACAGGCTTCCGGCAAGTTGGCGCAGCTGTCGCACCGGGCGCAGGAGCTGGAAAGCCGGCTTTCCGAGCTTAATCGGCAGCTGGCACAGGTGAACTGGAAGAAGCTACGGACGGAGGTGGACTCGCTGGCGCAGGTGGCCGCCCAGCGGCAGCTGCGCTGGAGCCATTTGCTCTCCGACCTGGAAGCAGTGGTGCCCTGGGATGTGCGGCTTGTGAGCATCGCGCCCACCGTGGGCAACGACGGCCGAATCACCGTTAACTTGGAAGGCTTGGCCACCGCCAGGGAGGCGTGGATGCGCTTCTTGCAGAAGCTGCTTGAGGACGAGCATTTTTCTCGACCCGTGCCGCGGCAGGAGGAGGCACCCGGGGCCGGCAGTCCCCTGGGCTACCGGTTTGCCCTCACCGTCACCTACCATCCGGAGGGGCGCCCATGACCCGCTCTGCCTGGCTACGCTACCTGTGGCTGTGGTTGGCCCCCACGCTGCTGGCAGCGGTCAACGCCGCGTGGCTTTTCAGCCTGCGCGGCCTAGTACTGGGCAAGGGAGCCAGCGTGGTGGACCAGGTTCGGGCCAAGGAACAGCAGGTACGCGAGTTGGAGCGCAGCCTGCGGGAACTGGAAGCCACGCACCAAGCCCTTAAGCAGCTCCAGCAGCAGCTGGCCCGCCTGCGCTTGGAGGAAATGGGACCCATGCGCGAGCAGTTGCTGCCGTTCCTCCAGGCGGTGGGAGAGCGCACGCGGCAGGCGGGGCTGTTTCCCGAACGCATCAGCTACGTAGCGCGGGAGGAGAAGAAATCCGGCTTGGTTCACTTTGCTGCCACCTTCGAGCTGGCCGGCTCCTACGAGCAACTGCGGCAGTGCATTGCCGGGTTGGAGCACGTGCCCCAGTTCCTGGTGATCGAGCGGTTGGGTTTGCAGGGCGAGGATACGGCTCGCAGCACCAACATTGCCATGCAAATGGTGGTTGGCACGTACTTTTCCGACCTGGACCGACAGCTTCTGCAGCAGCTGGGCGCGACGGAGGAGGCCCGTGCAGCTTTCTGACTCCCCCCGCAAGGTGGCGGTGGCGGTGGTGCTGCTTTTGGCCTTAGCGGTGGTAGCCGTCTGGCGCCTGCGCCCTTCCCTGGTGACCGGAGTTTTTGGCGGGGCAAGCCGGGTGACGGTGGGTCGCTACCAGGTGCCCCAGCTGCCGGTGCCTCCTGCTCGGGCGAGGGAAGCAAGGGAATCGGCGCAGCGCAACCTTTTCACCTTTGGGGCGCCCCCTACCCCCACACCGGACCCGCGCCCCACGCCCACCCCCATCCCTATGCCCACACCGGCACCAAGGCCCACGCCTACGCCTGCGGGCGTTCCCCTGCCCGATGGGCGGCGGCTGCCGCCCCCGCCACCTTTCCCCCTTCCCTACTTGGGCTGGCTGGGGCCTCGCCACATGCCGGTGGCGGTCTTTCGCGACGGCGGCGAGGTGTTGGTGGTGCCGGTGGGTTCGGTGGTAAAGGAAAAATTCGTGGTGCGGGAGGTGGGTCCCACCACGGTAACCATTGGCTACGTGGGTTACCCGGAAGAGGTGACCACGCAGGTTCCCTTGGCGAGGTGACGATGCGCAGGCTTTACGTGGGCTTGGCAACCATGTGCGTGCTGTTGACTTCCTGTGCCAGCTACCGCTACTCGCGGCAGGCGGAGGAGGCGCTAAAGGCGGAGAACTGGGACGCGGCGGTTTACTACCTGCTGGAGGCGGTGGCCGCCGATCCGGGAAACATTAGGCTGAAGATGGACCTGCAGCGGGCACGCACGCGCGCCGCCGAGGAGCACTTCCGCCGGGGCATGGGCTTCAAACAAGCGGGGGAGCTGGCGCGCGCGCGCACGGAGCTGGAGCTGGCGGTGCAGCTGGACCCCACCCATCAGTACGCGGAGGCGGAGCTGGGTAAGGTGCGCAAGGATCTGGACATCCTGGCCCAGGAGGGAGGGGCGGCCAGGCTGGAGCAAGCCAAGAAGGCGGCACAGGAAATGAAGGTCAAGCCGCCGGTGCTGCGGCCGGAAACGGCCGAGCCCATGAGCTTGTCCTTCCCCAACCCGGTCAACGTCAAGGACATCTACAACGCCATTGGCAAGGCCTTTGGCTTCAACGTGCTGTTCGATCCGCGCTTGAAGGACACCAGGATCGCCATCGAGCTGAAAAACGTTACCGCCCGGCAGGCCTTGGACAACGTGGTGCAAGCGGCGCAGCATTTCTACAAGGTGCTGGACGAGCGCACCATCATTGTGGCCGAGGACACGCCGCAAAACCGCCGGGATTACGAAGATTTGGTGGTGAAGACCTTTTTCCTCTCCAACGCGGACGTGAAGGACGTGAACAACATGATCCGCACTCTGATTGACGCTCGCCGGGTGGCCACCAACGAGCAGCTCAACGCCCTGGTGATTCGCGACACCGCCGACAAGGTGGCCATTGCCGAGCGCTTGATTGCCGCCAACGACAAGGCCAAGGCGGAGGTGCTGGTGAGCGTGGAGCTGTTGCAGGTGGACTCCTCCAAGCTACGGGATATCGGCACCAGCCTCTCCACCTACAGCTTTCCCATCACCCTGGACCCCACCCGCATTACCGGCAGTGCCGACAAGACGCGCATCCCCCTGCCTCGCTTGGACGAGATCACCCGCTCCATGTGGGGTGTGGTGGTGCCCAACGTGACCCTCAACCTCATCAAGTCCGCGGGCCAAGCGGAAACCCTGGCCCAGCCGGAGCTGCGCATCACCGAGGGGGAAAAGGGCAGCGTGGTCATCGGCGACCGCGTGCCTATCCCCACCACCACCTTCAACACCGCCCAAACGGTGGGTGGCAACATCGTGCCCATTACCGCCTTTCAGTACCAGGACGTGGGCATCAAGATTTCCGTGGAGCCGCGGGTGCACCACAACAACGAAATCACCCTCAAGCTGGAGGTGGAGGTTTCCGAGCTGGGGGAGTCGGTGGAGGTGGCCCAGGGCCAGCGCCAGCCCAAGATCGGCACCCGCACCATCAAGTCGGTCATTCGCCTGAAGGACGGGGAGACCTCGCTCTTGGCCGGGCTTTTGCGTTACACCAAGCGCGAAAGCCGCTCGGGTTTGCCCTGGCTTTCGGACCTGCCGGTGGTGGGAGGCCTGTTCCGCTCCACCCAGCATGACTTCAAGAAAACCGACCTCATCCTCACCCTCACGCCTCATATCATCCGCAACCCCGACATCACCGAAGAGGACCTAGCGCCGCTGTGGGTGGGCACGGAAACCCGCATTTCCATCTTTGGCGCGGCACCGCGGGTACAGGGCCCTAGCGAGCTGGATATCTTCCGCCAGCGCCTGGCGCAGCCCAGTGAGCCTGCCGAGCAGGAGGGTGAGGAGGAGGCGCCGCCCCCCATGCCCCTGCGCTTCAAAGAGCGCGAAGAAAAGCCGGACAACACCAGCACATGGCAACGGGAAAAAGAGCAACACCCGGGGTTGGTGGACGCGTCGGCGGCTGCGGCGGCCACCAGCGAGTTGGAGCTGCCCCAGGTGCGTTTTTATCCTCAGCGGCAGCCGGTGGTGTTGGGTCAGCAGGGGACGGTGATGGTGGTGCTGGAGGCAGGGGCGGTGGGCGCGGATGCGCCCCTGCACTTTGCCTACGATCCGGCGCGCCTGGAGGTGGTGCAGGTGGAGGAGGGGCAGGTGAAGACCAGCGAGGGCTGGCAAAGGGTGCAGGTCACCCATACGCCGGTGTTGGGCTGGCTCACTGCCTCCTTCAAGGGCACCGCTACCGGTACCGCCACCGTGTGCAAGTTGGTGGTCCAACCCAAGGTGGCAGGCGAGTTGCCCCTGCTCTTTGCCGGGCCGCTGGGGGCGGTGGTGGGTCAGCCAGCCACGGTGGTGGCCGTGCCGCTGGCCGCCACCCGCTTGACTCCTTAGGAGACAGGGAATGAAAGCGCGCGGCTTCACCCTGGCGGAGCTGGTCATGGTGGCAGCCCTGCTTTCCATCCTGGCGGCGATTGCCGTACCCACCGCGCGCTTTATGACCCGCCGGGAGCAGGAGGCGGAGCTGCGCTTGGCCCTGCGGCTCATGCGCAACGCCATTGACGAGTACAAGCGCTTAGCCGACCAGGGCATGATCCAGGTAGACCTGGGCACGGAGGGCTACCCCAAGAGCTTGGAAGAGCTGGTGGAGGGGGTGGAAATCGTGGGGCAAAAAACCAAGCGCAAGTTTCTCCGTCGCATTCCCGTGGACCCAATGACCGGCAAGGTGGAGTGGGGGCTGCGTTCCTACCAGGACGAGCCCGACTCCACCACCTGGGGTGGGCAAAACGTATACGACGTTTACTCCCTGTCCGAGGCTACCGCCTTGGACGGGACCAAGTACAAGGACTGGTAGCCATGGAGCGGCAACGGGGCTTTACCCTCATCGAGCTGATCATCGTGGTGACCATCATCGGCATCCTGGCTACCATTGCCGTGCCTGCCATGCGCACGGCGCCCATCCGCGCCAAGGAGGCGGCGCTGAAAGCCGACCTGTACACCTTGCGCTCCTGCATTGACCAGTTCCATGGGGACCGCGGGCGCTGGCCCAGCTCCTTGGATGAGCTGGTGAGCATGGGCTACCTGCGCCGGATCCCCGTGGACCCCATCACCGGCTCGGCGGACACCTGGGTGGTGGTGTACGCCGAGGCCACCGGGGAGGAGACGGAGCGGGAGCAGGAGGCAGGACAGGGCATCATTGATGTCCATTCGGGCGCGGAGGGGGTGGCCTTGGACGGCAGCCGTTACGCCGAGTGGTGATGAGGGGCCAACGGGGTTTCACCCTGGTGGTGGTGGTCGTGGCCATGGCGGTCATGGCCATCCTGATGGGGGTGGCGGTGCAAACCGTCACCTTCCAGCGCCAGCGTGAAAAAGAAGAAGAGCTGATCTTCCGGGGGCAGCAGTACGTGGAGGCCATCCGCTTATTCCGTGCCCGCCAAGGCCGCTTCCCTCTCACCCTCAAGGAGTTGGCAGAAGCCAAACCCCGGGTGCTGCGAAAGGTGTGGACCGACCCCTTTACAGGGCAAAACGATTGGGTGCCGGTATTCCTCGGGGAAGAAGGAACGGGGGCACCGGGACTGGGCGTCGGCATTGCCGTCCCTACCCCCGGGCCTGAAGGCGAGCGAGGCAGCGAGGCGCGGGGGCCCATCGTGGGGGTGCGCTCCCGCTCCTGCCGCGAAGCCATCAAGCTGTATGAGGGGCGCAGTCGGTACTGCGACTGGAAGTTCGTGTTCGACCCGCGCAAGCTGCAGCACCCGGGAATGCCAGGTCAGCCGGGTCAGCCACCGCCCAAGTCACCGTGAGCGTGCCGCTCAAGCGCCTTGCCCGGCACCGTCGCTGGCTCCAAGGTCTGGGGCTGGTGGTGCTTTGCCTGGCAGCGGTGGGGCTCAGCCGGTCCCAGCTGCGGCCTGCCGGGAGCTGGGTGAGCGAGCCTCTCACGCTCCGCGGGCCTTCCCCGGCGGTAGCCCCTAGGGAGCTGCTGGGACCGTCCTCGCTCGGCTACTTCGCCTGGAGCGGAGGCGAGCGGCTACAGCTACTGTTTTCCCAGCTGCGGGCCGGGGACCTGGTCAAGCTCAAGCTGGCGGCCGAGGGTCAACCCTGTTCCCTTGGGGTGGAGCTGGACGGGCTGGAACTGGCCCAGCTGGCCTTTCCCGCTGATCGCTTCCGCGAGCATCGCCTGCTCATCCCGCGCGAAGGGCGAAGGCTTGTTTTGCGGCGGCTGAAGCCCTCCTGCACCTTTCACTTCTCCCGCGTGAAAAGGCAGGGCTTTCTGGCCACTACCGGCCGGGGATGGGGGCAAGCGTACTGGGTCTCACGCCTTATGCCCCCACCACCGAAAGCCCCCTGGTTTTCGGTGGCCTTGCCCGCCCTGCTGGCTCTGGTGGCCAGCGTGTTGGCCGGCGGGCGCCAGCGCGTGAGTTGGTTTCCCGCAGCCTCCGCTGGCCTTCTGCTGGCGGCCACGGTGGTCGGCTGGCTGCGCGGGGCGCGGTTAGAGTATCCCGCCGAGACCCTCTGGCTGATTTGGCTCGCGCCGCCTTTGTTGGCGTGGTTGGCCATGGCCCTGGCCTGGGGGGTGGGCCGTAGACGGCAGCTGGCGGCGCGCTGGCTCTGCGGGTGGTCCCGGCTGGAACCCTTGGGCCGTTTCCTTGGCCGGTGGGCCTCGCGTCCGGTTGCCCCCCGCCCGGTCTTTCTTCTCCTGCTGGCTGGTTACGCTCTGTGGCTGGTGGTCAGCCTGCCCGCTTCGCCCATGGAAATCGATGAGGTGAACTTTTATTTGGGCGTGCAGCGGCTGGATGTGGTGCACCACGCCCCCCATCCCCCTGGCTACCCGGCTTACCTGGCGTTGGCCAAGCTGATTGCTCTGGTAGGCGTGCCGGCCCATAGGGCTGCGGCCTTAGCTTCGGTGCTGGGGGCGCTCCTGGCCCTCTTGGGCTTGGGGGCGCTCGTGCGACGGGCGGGCGCCCCGGCTTTGGCCTGCGCCTCGGTAGGAGTGGCGGTGGCCTCGCTGCCGACTTTTGCCTTTGCTGCCAATTTGGGGCTTTCGGACATGCTGGCCACCGGCCTGGCCCTTTGGGCGCTGGCCGCCTGGTTCCACCTGGACGAGGCGCCCAGGCCCATTCCGGCAGTGGTGGCCGGACTCGGCACCGCCCTGGCCCTGGCCGCCAGGCCACAAGTCTTGGTGTTGTTCCTGCTGCCGGGGGGACTTGTGACCTTGGCCCTCAGCCGTCGCCGGCAGTGGAGCTGGCTTTGGTCTCTGCCCACGGCGGTGCTGGCCAGCGCCCTGTTGTGGTTGCCGTTGGTGCTCGCCACAGGCTTCGGCGCCTACCTGCGGGTCAGTGCCAGTCTGGCACGCTGGATGAACACCTACGAATACCTGAGCCGCTTCCCGGCTATGGAGCTTTCCCGCTACCTGGAGGATTGGCTGCTGCGGCCTTTGGGCAGCCGGTCGCTGGCTTGCGCCTTTTGGCTGCTGGTGGCTCTGGGGGGAGTGCGGCTCGTGCGCGCGGGCAGGGGGCGTTTGGTGGCCTTGGTGGCCAGTGGTGGCCTGGGCTACCTGCTGCTGGCGCCCTGGAGCATGTCGGCGGAAGCCGTCGTGCGCTACGCCTTGCCAGCCTACGCCCTCCTGAGCGCTTTGCTGGCCGGTCTGGTCCTGGGCCGGGGCCGCCTGCTGGGCGCGGGCCTGTTGGGGTCGTACGCCATAGGGGCTTTTTCTTGGGTCTTGCCGGCGCTCACGCTGCGCGCTGCGGAGCCCAACCCCCTGTGGGCGGCTCTTACCTGGGTGCGACAGCAGCAGGAACCCCAGGTGGTGTGGGTGACGCCCGGCGTGGCCCACCACGCACAGGCGCTGGTGGCACCAGCGGGCTTCCAGGTGAGGGTGCTGGACCGGCCCCTGAGCCGCCCGGGCCTTTGGGTTTTGAGCCCCGCTGCGAGCAACGGGCAGCGGCTGTTTTTGGCTGCCTGGTCCGAGCCCAAGCTGGGGCAGCTGGCGCGCCGTCGCTTTCTGTCCGCGGGGGTGGTGCGCGTGCTGGAAGCGGGTGAACTCCAGCCGGGTGGGCGCTAGACTACCGCCGATGCGGGTTTTGGTGGTGGAGGACGATGCCAAGACAGCCCGGTCCCTAAGCCGAGGGCTGCGGGAGGCGGGCTTTCTCGTGGATGTGGTGGTTAGCGCGCAGGAGGGCCTGGCGTACGCCTTGGAGGGCGGGTACGACCTGCTGCTTTTGGACGTGATGCTGCCTGATCGGGAAGGGTGGTGGGTGCTGGAAGAGCTGCGCCGGTCGGGGGCGAAGGTGCCGGTTATCTGCCTGACAGCGCGCGATGCAGTCTCCGACCGGGTGCGTGGGTTGGAGCTGGGCGCTGACGACTGCGTGGCCAAGCCCTTTGCTTTTGCCGAGCTTTTGGCCCGGGTGCGGGCGGTGTTGCGCCGGGGGCCTGAGCTGTTCCCGGAAGTTTATCGGGTAGGCGACCTGGAGGTGGATGTGCGCGCCTGCCGAGCCCGGCGCGCCGGCCAGGAGCTTGCCCTCACGCCTAAGGAGTTCGCCCTGCTGGCCTTGCTCGCCCGTAGGCCGGAGCAGGTGTTCACCCGGCGCATGATTGCCGCCAAGGTTTGGGACACGACGGGGGAGGTGGATGCCAACGTGGTGGATGTGGCCATTCACAGGTTGCGGGAAAAGGTGGACAAGCCTTTTGCCACGCCCCTCATCCACACCGTCCGGGGGGTGGGCTATGTCCTCAAGGCCCCACAGAGCTGAAAGCAAGGGCCTTACCCCGCTTTCGCTCACGCTGCGGCTCCTGTTTCTATTTGTTCTGGCGGTGGCCTTGTTGCTGGCTGCACTCAGCGGGTTTTTTTACGCTCGCCTCAACGCCCACTTGGATGCGGAGCATCGCCACCTCCTGGAGGTGGTGGGCCTGTGGTTGGCGGGGTTTACCGCCGATGAGCTGGCAGCACGGGCGCAAGGTGAGGGCAGCTGGAAGGAAGAGGGCCACCTCGTAGCTCTAAGCCGTTACGGCTTTCGCTGGTCCGATCGGCAGGGGCTGTGCGGGCGCAGACGCCCTCTCTGGCGGCCCTAGCCCCCGAGCTCCCTCGGTCGTCGCTGGCGGCGACCCCGTTGCTGAAAGCCTCTTTGCCGGAAGGCCGGATGGTGCTCCTCCTCCAGCAGCCGCACCCCGAAGGCCAGCTGGTGGTGGTCCTGGATATCACCGAAGACGAGGCGCTGCTGGCCCAGCTGCGCCGAGGCCTTTGGCTGGCTAGCGTGGCAGCGTTGGCTGCAGCCAGCGCTTCCGGTTTCTGGTTGGTCCGTCAAAGCCTGCGTCCCTTGACTCAGCTGGCGCAAAGGGTTGCCGACTTGGGGGCAGCAGAGCTGAAGGAAAGGCTTGAGCCCGAAAGCCTTCCGCAGGAGCTGATGCCCTTGATAGAAGCGTTCAACCAGCTTCTGGCTAGGCTTGAGAAGGCTTTCCTGGACGTAGCCACCTCCTCGGCCAACTGGCGCACCAGCTGCGCACCCCGCTGGCCAGGCTGCAAGGCGCGGTGGAGGTGGCTTTGCTCGCTCCCCGCTCGGCCGAGGAGTACAGGCAGGTGCTGCAGTCGGCCTTGGAAGGGCTGCAGGAATGTGCTCGTCTGGCGGACAAGCTGTTGTTGCTAAGGCGCGCCGACCGCAGCGAGCTGGCTTTGGCTTGCCGAGAATGCTCGCTGGCGGAAGAGGTGGGCAAGGTGGTCGAGCTCTACCGTGCTTTGGCCGAGTCCCAAGGTGTGACCTTGGTCATGGAGGGCAGCGCGCGGGCCTGGGTGGACCCTCAGCTGGTGCAGCAAGCGGTGGCCAACCTGCTGGCCAACGCCCTCAGGGCCGCCCCAGAAGGGGTGGTGCGGGTTGTGCTGGCGGAGGATTCAGCGGTTGCTCGCATTACCGTGAGCGACAACGGGTGCGGCATGGACCCGCAGCTGGCTGCCGCCTTTGCTGGAAGCGGGCTCCCGTGGAGCCGACCGCAGCCCAGGGTCACGGGTTGGGCCTCGCGGTGGTGCGGGCCATTGTGCGGGCCCACGGGGGCGAGCTGGAAATAACGAGCCAGCCGGGGCGCGGCACCTCGGTGACGTTGTCCTTTCCGAGGCTGCGAACACGTGTACAAAACGTCACAAAAAAGTAATTGAATTGTAAGAAACCGGCGTTACCTTGAGCCCTGGGGAGGACTAAGGCCCCATGGAGAGAAAGAAGACCGGGCTGTGGGTCTTGACAGTCTTGGCCGCCGCGCCCTTCGCCTGGGGACAGGGACAGGGCGAGGTGGCCCTGGGAGGTTACTGGCTTTGGCAGCGAGGGTCTACGGACAGCTTCCGCAGCCAGTTCAACCTCAAGGAGGGTCTCTTCCTGCAAGGGTTGCGGCTCCAACTGCAACCCGGGGGGCAGGGTGAAAGGCGGCTTCAGCTGCAAGCCGAGGGCTTCGGCGCCCTTCCCTATGGGCAGCTGCGTGTGCTGGGGGAAGGGAAGGGAAGTTGGCGGTGGGAGCTGGGCTACCAGCAGCGGGAGCGGTTTTTTTCTTGGCCCTCCTGGGACTGGGGCCAACGCCAGGAACGGTGGCGCTGGCGCCGGTGGAACGCCAGGGTGGCGTACGAGGGGTTCTCCTCCCTGCGGGTCGAAGGGCTGTTGGCCCACCAACGGCGCACAGGCATGCTGGCGGCTCCATTTTACGGCTTGGGGCGCGCCTATGTGAGCCGGGAGGCCGTGGATGAAAGTCTCAGCGAGGCCAGCGTGGTGCTTTCCACCAGGGGGTGGCCTTTGGAGCTGGTGGTAGAGCAAGGTTTCCAGCGCCAGCGCTGGCAGTCTCGCCCGCTGGTGGCAAACCAGGGACAACCAGCCGAAGGTTCCGACCCGGATGGGCTTCGGGCAATGGGTAAGCCCCAGCAGGACGAGCGCACCACACCCATCACCCGCCTGGCGTTGCGCTATGAGCAGGGGCCTTGGAAGGTGGATCTGCAAGGGCTCTACCAGAAAGACAACGGGGAAAGCAACCGCCTGGACCGGGAGATGTATGGGCTAGATGGGGGTCGGCAAGGCACCCTGGCGTTTGAAGACCGGCTCCTGGGGCGAGCGGAAACCACCACTGGAGCCTGGCGCAGCCGGGTGGGCTTTGCCTTTTCGCCGCAGCTTGCTCTTCGCCTGGTGGGTGAGCGGATGGCTCGCAGCTACGACACGCGCGTGTCGGGGGAGCGGGTTCTGGAGCTCGTTGGCCCCGGTGGACAGCTTCGCCTGCCCCTTTCCGTTGACCAGCGTGGTGTTTTGCACGTGAGCGATAGCGCCGGCGGCTTGGAATTGGCTTGGCAGCAGCAGGGCGTGAGTCTTACCGGTTTTTGGCGCCACCAGCGGGAGGAGGCGAGCTGGCGCCAGGATCAGGGCCAGCCACGGCAAGGAGGAGATCGCACCACCGATCGGTGGGGCTTCAGCGCGGCGTGGAACGGAGCTGGGGCCGTGAGCAGCTCGCTGAGCTTCGAACACGGCAATTTTTCCCGCGCCATCTTCCGCGTGGACCCGCGCGTGGTCACGCGGGCCTCGGGCAAGCTGCGCTGGCGCCTCGCGCCCTCGTGGCAGCTGGAAGCCTCAGCCAGCGGCGAGAAAGAGGAGAACAAGCCTGAGCAGGCGGACCTTTCCTACCGCACGAGGGAGCTGTCCCTGGCCTGCGCCTACCTCCCCTCCAGCGGCGTGCGCGCCGGGCTCTCCTGGTCCCAGCTCTACGTGAACAGCGAGGTGGGGCTGAGCTTTTTTGCCCCCCAACCCCGCGTAGGCCTTTCCAGCTACCACCGGCGCATGGAGCTGGCCAGCGCCCAGCTTTTCCTGCCGCTCACGCCGCAGTGGCAGGTAGAGACGTCGGCCAGTTGGCTTTCCGACCACGGGCGAACGGCGCCCTTCCGCGCGCACAACCTTTCTGCCGCCTTGAGCTTTCAAGCCAGCCAGCAGCTTGCCCTGCGCCTGGAAGGCTGGCAGTACCGCTACGACGAAAAGCGCATTAACGAGCGGGATGTGCGGGTGAGGCGGTTTGGCCTGGTCATGAGCTGGAGGTTCTGATGATGCTCAGCGCCTTTGTTCTCGCCGCGGTTGCCCACGCTGTTGAACCGGCTAGCCAACTCCCCCAAGGGTGGGCCGGTTTAAGCACCTGCGAGGGCTGCCACCAAGAGCAGGTGAATGCCTATCTGACTGGCGCACACGGGAGGGCCATGCTCACCGGCGGCACCTGGCGTGAGGCTCTCTGCGAGCAGTGCCACGGTGCGGCGGCGGCTCACGCCGAGGACCCGGAGGCTGTTCGTCCGCCCCGGCTTGCGGGTGAGACCGCCACCGCGGCCTGTACCTCCTGCCATGCAGCGGCCTTGGCCGGGCTGGAGCGCGCCACGCCGGGGCACGTGCGCGGGGGTGTGGGCTGCTTGAGCTGCCACGATAGTGGCCACGCGCCGGAGGCAGAACCGGAGAAGCTGCGGCAAGAGCCCTTGGGCCTTTGCGGCTCCTGTCATCCCCAGCAGCGGGCGAGGTTCTCCCTGCCCTTCGCCCATCGCCAGGGCAGCTCACCCATGCCCTGCACCGGCTGTCACCAGCTGCACCAAGCTCGCCCACAGGCGCCCTGGCTGGGCAAGGCACAGAGCGCATGCGTGAGCTGTCACAGCGAAAAGCGCGGCCCATACGTTTTTCCTCACCCGCCTGAGGAGGTGCGTGGGTGCGGGCATTGCCACCAGCCCCACGGCTCTCCCAACCCGCAGGCGCTGACCCGCGCCGAGACAAGCTGGCTGTGCCTGGAGTGCCACGCAGACACGCCTGGTTTCCACGACCTCTCCCAGCCTCAATACCGCCAATGCACCGCCTGCCACCGAGCCGTGCACGGGTCCCAGCGCAGCCCGCGCCTTTTCCAGGAGTAGGAGGCTTCCATGAAGGTGAGAGCTTTTTTGGCACCGGAAACCCACTCCCGCCACCCGCCGGCGGGGGGATGGTTGCCCTGTGTTTTCCATGAACGAAAGAAAGGAGGATAGTTATGCGTCGAACCTGGTTGATTTGGATGGTGAGCGTGCTGGCCACCACCGCCACCGCGGGCCCTGAGCTGGCCGTTTCGCACCCTCGTCGGTCCTTGCGACTAGCACCTTCCGTGGTGGCCTCCGAGCTGGTGGGCAAGCTCACCGCCGTCTACGGCACCCTCAATGCCGAGCAAAACTGGTACGTGGGCTCCTACGTGTGCTTGGCCTGTCACCAGGAGCATGCCACCTGGAAGGAAACCAAGCACAACCAGGCCCTGCGCCAGCCGCGGCCGGAGTATGCGTTGATTCCCGGCAAGGGCGTAGTGGCCGACTACGACAACAACGGCGTGGACGACTTTGCCCAGGGTCTGGACTTCAACCAGATCAGCTCAGTGTTCGATAAGTACAAGCCCAATGCCCCCAAGCTCTCCTTGGAAAACGGTACCTATTACATCACCATTGGCAGCTTGAAGATGCCTGTGGTTTTCACCCAAGGGGGTACGGGTTCCTGGAAGCAGCGCTTTGGCGTGCGCATTCCGGTGAGCGATCTGCCCGGAGGCCTTTCGGCGGAAATTTACATGTCCCCCATTCAGTACAACGAGGCCAAACGGCAGTACGTGCTTTACAACGACAAGAACTGGTACGACCAAACCACCAACCAGCCCAAATGGAATGCGGGGGTCACCTCGGCGCAGTTGGCTTCCCACGGCGGGACGTATTCGAAAAGCTGCATCGGTTGCCACGCCACCGGCATCCGCGAGCTGGGACAGACGGCCACCGGTGAGTGGCTCTACCGCGGCTGGATTGCCACCGTTTACGACCCGGCTGACCCGGGCGTGTTCGACTATGACGGCGACGGCAACGCCGATTTGGTGAACATCGGCTGCGAGTCCTGCCACGGGCCTGGTCTGCAGCACGTGTTGGCCGGGGGTAGTCCCAGCAAGATCGTCAACCCGGAAAAACTCAGCACCCAGGAAGCCAACGAGATCTGCGGCCAGTGCCACATTCGCGTGGAGTCAGTTCCCAACGGCACTCATGAATGGCCCTACAACGATGCCGCTAAGAAGAGCTGGGTCCCCGGCAGCGGCGAGCCGTTGGCTAACTACTACCGTGACATGGGGGGCTACTGGCCCGATGGCATGACTTCCCGCCAGCACCACCAGCAGGTCCCGGACCTGTACCGTTCCAGCAAGCCCACCTTCCAGTTCCATCCCGTGCGCTGCACCGAGTGCCACGACCCGCATCGCAACACGACCAACAAGCACCAGATCGTGGACCACATTACCCAAGGCAGCCTGGTCATTTCCACCTCCAACGACAACAACACCTTGTGCTTGGCCTGCCACGCCACCCACGGTCCCTTTGCCGATATCACCATGGAGCAGGTGGCTAACCTGGAGGAGAACCTGGATCACATTGAAAACGTGGTCTCCGCGCACACCCACCATCCTTACGGGCCTGAGCGCAGCATGGGGCTTTCGCGATGCAGCAAATGCCACATGCCGTTGACCGCCACTTCGGCCATTGCCTACGACATCCACTCTCACACCTTCGAGGTGGTGCCGCCGGAAAAGACCCTCAAGTATCAGGAGCAGGGCGGCATGCCCAACGCCTGCGCTGTTTCCTGTCATGCCACCAAGGTGAACAGCTTTGGCTTGGGGCTGGATCCCTCCCTCAGCACCTGGAACGCCGACTTTGACAAGAATTTGGCCACCAAGCTGATGTATTACTACGGCCCCAACGGCGTGTGGTGGCAGAAGGCACTCACCCCCTCCCAGGCACCTGACAACCTGAGCTACCAACCCCCGGAGGATGGGCAGTAGCCGTGAGCTTCTGCGGAGAAAGGGGGCGGGGAGACCCGCCCCTTTTGTTTTGCCTGCAGCTTTTCCGCCCAGGAACTCACAGGGGTCCGTTGGGGGTGGTTGTCGCCCGTGGCGGGAGCGGGTAAACTTTCCCCTCCATGGGGCAGGAGCAGGGGCAGCTGATCGTGGAGCAACGCCCGGGGCCCACGGCGGCCGTAGGGGTATGGATCGAGACCGGCTCTTGCCACGAGAGCAAGGAGCGAGCGGGGGCCACCCACCTCCTGGAGCACTTGCTTCTGCGTAGATGCGGCCAGCGCAGCCCGGAAAGCATAGCTGAGCTCATTGATTCCCTCGGCGGCGACGTGAACGCCTACACCACCCGGGAAGCTTGCGCGGTGGTGGCCCATGTGCCCGCCAGCCGGCGCGCGGAAGCCTTGGACTTGGTGCTGGATGCCGTTTTCCATCCCAGCTTTAACCAGGAGGACGTGGAGCTGGAAAAGCGCGTAGTGGCTGCGGAGTTCGACCTCTACCACGACTCGCCCGCCGAGACGGTGGCGGAAAAGGCGCTGGCGGCCTGCTGGGGTGACCACCCGCTGGCGCGACCGATCTTGGGCCAACCAGAGGTGGTGGCCTCCCTCACCTGCGAGCAGCTCCTGGCCTTCCACCGTGCCCGCTTCGGCCAGCAACGGGCGCTGGTGGCGGCAGTAGGGCCGTGGGATGAGGAGGCGCTGCGCCAACGGTTAGCCGCTCAGCCTCTGGCGGTGGACGGGGTGGACTGCCTGCCGCCGGTGTCTTGGCACGGGAGGCTTTCGGTGGAAGAGCGGCCTAGCTTGGAGCAGGTCTACGTGCACCTGGTGTTCCCCGGCTTGCCCGCTGATAGCCCGGAGCTACCTGTGTTGGAGGTTTTAAGCCAAGTGCTAGGCGCTGGAACAGCCAGCCGCCTGTTTCGCCTGCTGCGCGACCAGCTGGGGTTGGTGTACGAGGTGGGCAGCTCCCTGTTGGTGGCCAAGACCGCTGGGCTTTTGGAGGTGGGCTTCTCGGCCCCGGCGGCCAGGGCCGGGCAAGCCTGGGATGCGCTTTTTTCCGTGCTCACGGACCTGGCCTCGGGGCGGATCAGCGAGCGGGAGGTGGCCTTGGCTCAGCAGGCCTTGACTGCCGGCATCGTCCTGGGTGCGGCGGCCCCCGACAGCCTCATGGAAGCGCACGCGGGGGAGTATTTGAGCCGTCGGCGCCGGTTTTCCCCAGAGGAGGTGGAGGCGGAAATCCGTCGGGTAGAAACCGACCAGGTACGGGCCTTGGCGGCCCGGGTTTTGAACTTTGAGCTCTTGGCGGGAGCGGTCTGCGGCCCGCCTGGGCAGGTGGTGGTACCCAGCGAGCTGCTGCGGAGGGTGGCGTGACCGTTACCGTGGCGGTGGAAGTCCTACCAAACGGGGAAGGGCTGCCTCTGCCCACCTACGCCACAGCAGGGGCGGCGGGTGCCGACCTGTGTGCGGCGGTGGAGGGCGAGCTGGTGATTCCCCCAGGAGGCCGCGTGGCGGTACCCACCGGTTTGCGCGTGGCGGTGCCGGCAGGTTTCGAGTTGCAGGTGCGGCCCCGTTCGGGCTTGGCTTTGTCCTGGGGCGTGACCGTGGCCAACGCGCCGGGCACGGTGGACAGCGACTACCGCGGCGAGGTCAAGGTGGTGCTGGTGAACCTGGGCGAAAAGCCTTACACCGTGCGCCGGGGGGACCGCATCGCCCAGCTGGTGCTTGCTCCGGTCTGTCGCGCCCAGTTCCAGTCGGTGCCGGCCCTCCCGCCTACCCCGCGGGGTGAGGGCGGCTTTGGCTCCACGGGGGTGTGAGTGCGTCTTTTTGTCCTAGCTTCCGGCTCCTCCGGCAACGCCCTGGTGGTAGAAAGCCGCGAGGGGGCGGTGCTGGTGGACTGCGGCTTAGGCCCGCGGGTGTTGGCGGCGCGCTTGCAGCAGGTGGGTTTGGCGGCGGAACGGGTACAGGCCTTGATCCTCACTCACGAGCACACGGATCACAGCAAGGGCTTGTCTTCCTTTGGCAAACGCTTTTGCGTGCCGGTTTTGGCCACCGCGGGTACCTGGCAGGCGCTGGGCGGGATGCCCGAACAGGGGGAGCTCGTGCGCGCGGGCAAGCCGGTACGCGTGGCGGGACTGCGCTTCTGGCCAGTTCCCACCTCCCATGATGCCCTGGAACCTGTGGGATTGGTGGTGGAAAGCGGCCGCTTCCGTTTAGGCATCCTCACCGATACCGGGATGGTTACCGAGCTGCTGTTTGAGCGGCTGGCCGGCTGTCATGCGCTGCTGTTGGAGACCAACCATGATGTGGACATGCTTCGCTTCGGCCCCTACCCGCCCCATCTCAAGCAACGCATCGCTTCGCGCCATGGGCACTTGGCCAACGAGCAAGCTCGGGCGGCGCTGGAACGGCTCGTCCATCCCCACCTCCAGCTGGTGGTAGCCATGCACCTGTCGCAGGAGAACAACTCGCCCCAGCTGGTGCGGCACGAGCTGGGCAAGGTGCTTGCGGGAAGCAACGTGGGCTTGGCCGTGGCCTCGCCGCGGGAGCCCCTTTCATTTTCCTTTGCGGAGGCAGACTGATGCGGGTTGAAGTGCGTGTCAAACTGAAGGACGGGGTGTTGGACCCCCAAGGCGAGGCCATCCGACGGGTCTTGTTGCGCTTGGGGTATCAGGAGGTGCAATCCGCGCGCGTGGGCAAGCTCATCTTCTTGGAAGTGGAGGGCGATGACCCGAAGGCGGTGCGGGCCCGGGTGGAAGAGGCTTGCCGGGAGCTGCTGGCCAACCCGGTAATCGAAGATTTCGAGGTGCGGCTTTCATGAGCTTTCGGCGACCGAGAATTGGTGTGGTTCGTTTTCCCGGCTCCAATCGCGACCAGGACGCCTTGCGGGCAGTGGAGGCCTGTGGGGGCGAGGCGGTGCCCATCTGGCACGAAAGCGAGGACCTTTTGGGCGCCACCGGTTTGTTCATCCCCGGTGGGTTTTCCTACGGCGACTACCTGCGTGCCGGCGCGATGGCCGCCCACTCGCCGGTGATGCGAGCGGTGCGCCGGCACGCACAGCAAGGGGGGCCAGTGCTGGGCGTGTGCAACGGCTTTCAAATCCTGCTGGAGGCAGGGCTTTTGCCCGGAGCCATGTTGCCCAATCGCACTCTGCGCTTCATCCACCGCGAGGTTTGGCTGCGGGTGGAGCGGGACGACACCCCGCTTCTTGCTAAGCTGCGGCGCGGGCACGTGCTTCAGCTTCCCATCGCCCACAAGGAGGGAAACTGGTTTGCGCCAGCTGAAGAGCTGGCGGAAGCAGAGCGACGCGGGTTGGTGGCCTTGCGTTACTGCGGACCCAACGGCGAGGTGGAAGAGGCCTTCAACCCCAATGGCGCTTTAGCGGCGGTGGCAGGGCTCACCAATCCGGAGGGCAACGTGCTGGGTATGATGCCCCACCCCGAGTGCCGGGTGGACCCCTTGCTGGGCGAACCCACAGGCCGGGCTTTCATTGCGGCCCTGGTGGAGGCATCATGAAGCTCTGGGATCAGGAAGCGGAGCTGGCCGACGCCCTCCAGCATGGCTTGACGGAGGAGGAGTGGAACCGGATCCAGCAGGTGCTGGGGCGCAGGCCCAACCTCACCGAGCTGGGCATCTTTGCCGCCCTCTGGTCGGAGCACTGTTCGTACAAGTCCTCTAAGGTGCACCTGAACCGGTTCACCAGCTGCGGCGCGCGGGTAGTCCAGGGACCGGGGGAAAACGCCGGGGCGGTGGAGCTGGGGGACGGCTGGGTGGCCGTGTTCAAGATGGAGTCCCACAACCACCCCTCCTTCATTGAGCCCTACCAGGGGGCAGCCACCGGTGTGGGCGGGATCCTTCGGGACGTGTTCACCATGGGTGCGCGGCCAGTGATGCTGCTGGACTCCTTGCGTTTTGGCCCGCTAGATGCCCCACGCATGCGCTACCTGGTGGATGGGGTGGTGCGGGGCATCGGTGACTACGGCAACTGCGTGGGGGTGCCCACGCTGGGCGGGGAGGTGGATTTCCATCCCGCCTATAGCGGCAACATCCTGGTCAACGCCATGTGTGTGGGCTTGGCACGCCGCGGCGAGCTGTTCTTTGCCCGCGCTCAAGGGGTGAATAACCGCCTGGTGTACCTGGGCTCCAAGACCGGCAGGGACGGCATTCATGGCGCCACCATGGCTTCCGACACCTTCGAGGAGGGGCAGGAGGGCCCGCGGCCAACAGTGCAGGTGGGCGATCCCTTCACCGAAAAGCTGCTCATTGAGGCGTGCCTGGAGCTCATGGGCAAGGGCTTGGTGGTGGCCATTCAAGACATGGGGGCGGCGGGGTTGACCTCCTCCGCCTTTGAGATGGCCAGCAGGGGAGGCTGCGGCTTGGAGCTGGACCTTTCCCTGGTGCCCACACGGGAAGCGGGCATGACCCCCTACGAGCTTATGCTCTCGGAATCTCAGGAGCGCATGCTGCTGGTGGCGCGTCAGGAGGACCTGCAGGAGATCTTTGCCGTGTGTCACTCCTGGGGCTTGGACGCCTGCGAGATGGGTCGGGTGGTGGCCGGAAACGAGGTGACGGCCTACTGGCAGGGGCGCCTGGCCTTCCGCTTGCCGGTGGCTCCTTTGGTGGACGAGGCGCCACGCTACCAGCGGCCTTTTCAGCTTCCCGAGCCGCCCGAGCCCCTCACCCTGCCCAGCTTTTCCGGGCGGGATTTGTCCGCCGACTTCCGTGCCATGTTGGCTTCGCCCGAGCTGGGGTCCAAGCGGGCCGTTTACCAGCAGTACGACCAAACGGTGGGCGCGGCCACGGTGGTAGGGCCGGGAGGAGAGGCAGCGCTGGTGCTGGTGCCGGGTACCCGTATCGGTCTGGCGGCCACCACGGACTGCAATGCCCTGGCGTGCTCCCTGGACCCCAGAGCTGGTGCGGCTCAGGCGGTGGTGGAGGCCATGCGCAACCTGGCCTGCGTGGGAGCCGAGCCGCTGGGCGTGACCGACTGCCTGAACTTTGGCTCGCCGGAAAACCCCAAGGTGATGGGTCAATTTGTGGCGGCGGTGGAGGGGCTGGCTTTGGCGTGCGAGGCGCTGGATGTGCCGGTGGTTTCCGGTAACGTCTCCTTTTACAACGAAACCTCCGGCAAACCCATCTTGCCCACGCCCACGGTGGGGATGGTAGGCGTGGTTCCCCAGGTACTTCACCGACCGCGCTTTTTGCTGGAGCCCGGAGAGGCCATTTACCTCCTGGGCCCGGTTCACGGGGAGCTGGGAGCTTCCCGTTACATGCACATTGCCTGCGGCCTGGCTGCGGGCGTGGTTCCCTGGCCGGACTTTGCCGCGGAGAAAACCCACGCCGCGCTGGTGCGGGAGCTGGTGCGCCTGGGTTTGGTAGCCGCGCGGGACGTGTCGGAAGGGGGGCTGGCCCTGGCCCTGGCGGATATGTGCGAGCTGGTGGGGGCCACTGTTCAGCTACCGCAAGGAGCTTCACCCGTGGGCTTTCTCTTCGGCGAGTGGGGACCCCGTTACCTTTTGGCCTGCCGGGAGTCAGTGCGGGGCTCGGTGGAGGCAGCAGCGGCGGGCTTAGTGCTCACCTACTTGGGGCAGGCGGGGGGTGATGCGCTGGTGGTGAGGGACGGCGACAGCACGCTGGTACGCGTGGAGCTTGCACAGATACGGGCTCTGCGCGAACAGCCTTTGGCTTTTTTGGAAGAGGCATGAAGCTTTCCGGCGACGCTTTTCGCGAGGAGTGCGGCGTCTGCGCGGTGGTTGGCCATGCGGATGCGGCCAATCTTGTTTACTTGGGCCTGTACGCCCTGCAGCACCGAGGGCAGGAGTCGGCGGGAATTGCCTCGTGGGATGGGACCAAGGTGCGCGTGCACCGCGGCATGGGCTACGTGGCCGACATCTTCCACCGCGAAGCTCTGGCCTCCCTGCCTGGGGAGGTGGCGATTGGGCACGTGCGCTACTCCACGGCGGGAGATTCCGGCCTTGCCAATGCCCAACCCCTGGTGGTCACGACCCATTTGGGGCCGCTGGCGGTGGCCCACAACGGCAACCTGGTCAACGCTCGCCAGCTGCGCCGCCAGCTGGAAGAAGCGGGGGCCATTTTCCAATCAACTTCCGACACCGAGGTGGTCCTGCACCTGGCGGCTCGTCTGAGGCACACCAGCGCCGAAGAGGCGGTCGCTCAGGCCTTGGAGCAGGTGAAGGGCGCGTACTCCTTGGTAGCGCTCACCCGTGGGCGGGTACTTGCGGCCCGGGACCCCTTCGGCTTTCGCCCGCTGGTTTTGGGCCGGCTGGAGGGCGCCTGGGTGGTGGCATCAGAAACCTGCGCCTTCGACCTGCTGGGGGCGCAGTTTGTGCGAGAAGTGGCAGCGGGGGAAATCTTGCTTTTGTTGCCCCAGCACCTGCACCAGCTGCAGCCCCCCAGTCCGCCGCCCTATGCCCACTGCGTGTTCGAGCATGTTTACTTTGCCCGCCCGGATTCGCGCGTGTTTGGCGAGGACGTGGGTGTGGTGCGCCAGCGCATGGGGGAGCGCTTGGCTTTGGAGCAGCCGGCGGAAGCGGACGTGGTGGTGGGTGTGCCCGACTCGGGCATTCCTGCTGCCCTTGGCTACGCGCGCTTTTCCGGCTTGCCGTTTGTCTTAGGACTCGTGCGCAACCACTACGTGGGTCGCACCTTCATCGAGCCCAAACAGAGCATCCGCCACTTTGGCGTCAAGGTGAAGCTCAACCCCGTACGGGCGCTGGTGGAGGGCAAGCGGCTGGTGTTGGTGGATGATTCCATCGTGCGGGGGACCACCTCGCGCAAGATCGTGGCCATGCTGCGACAGGCGGGTGCGCGGGAGGTGCACCTCCGCATTGCCTCGCCGCCCACCATCGGGCCTTGTTACTACGGCATTGACACCCCGGAGCGACAAGAACTCATCGCTGCCAGCGCGTCGCTGGAAGCCATTCGTGCCTTCGTCGAGGCCGACAGCTTAGGGTACCTCTCCGAAGCCGGGATGCTCGCGTGTCTCAACTCGCCGCCAGAGAACTTCTGCACCGCCTGCTTTTCCGGGCGCTACCCGGTGCTGGCGAGCGAGCAGGACGTCCTGGCCAAGAGCGAGCGCTGACAAGGTACCGCGTGCCGTTCAGCTTGCCGGCTCTGGCCGACGGGCTCCTCTGCGACCCTCATGCCCTCGAAGTTCGGCACTAGCTCTTGCTATTGACAAGAACATGACGTTCTAATTACATTAAATGGTAGCCCTGAGGTTAATGTCACGGAACCGGGGCGAGAAAGGGGGAGGTCAATGTGGAACCGTTATAAGTTCCTGTGTTTGGTTGTCGCGTTGGGCTTTTGGCCCTCCTTGGCGCTGGCTCAAAGCCCGGTGACCGTAAGCTTTTCCGTCACGGGCAACCCCGACCCGGGGACGAACGTCTCGGTGCACGCTACCGTGACCATCAATGACGGCTCGACCCTCCAGGGTCTCTCCTGGGCGCAGGTAGGCGGGGTCCCGGTCACGCTTTCTGGCACCACCACGGATACCGTGAGCTTTACCCTTCCCACGCGCGCGGAATTTCGTGTCCACCTCATCGAGGTGTTGAAGGAACCGGCCCTCACCGCCGCCCAGCTGCCGCCCAACGTACCGGTGCCGCCCGAGCACTTTCCCGGTGGCATGCCGGAGCGTTTCCAGGTTGTAGGCGTCAACCCCCATGCTCTGGCTGAGGCGGCCGCTATTACCCTCAAGCTGACGGTGACCACCACCTCCGGCACGTACAACCTTACCTGCGCGGTAACGGCCAACGTGCCTTGGAAGTGGACCACCGGCGTCCGCAACGTGCCGGTGGGCGTGCCGGTGCTGCTCTATGCCCCGCAGCAAGCCTCGTACAACTGGAGCCTGGTGGCCAAACCCAGCGGCTCCAACGCCACCCTTTTGGACCCGGACCATCAGAGCACCGAGTTCATTCCGGATGTGCCGGGCAGCTACCAGATCACGGTGACTGATCTGGCTACCAACACCCCAGTCACCCTCACCGTCACAGCCGGGCTTTGGCGCGGCATAATTACCGGCCAGGACGCCAACGGTTTGCCGGTGGCCGACACCGCATGCACCGGCTGCCATGCCCCCAACACGCCGCTGGACGCGTTCACGCCCTGGAGGCAAACGGGACACGCGCACATCTTTAGTGAGAACGTGAAAACCAACGACCATTACGGCACCACCTGCTTGTCCTGCCATACCGTGGGCTACGACCCCTCGGTGGCCAACGATGGCATCGATGACGCGGACAAATGGCAGGATTTCTTGGCTTCGGGCTTGCTCACCCACACCGGACCGGAAAACTGGACGCAAATCCTCGCCCAGTACCCCGAGGTGGCCAAGCGCGCCAACATCCAGTGCGAAAACTGCCACGGGCCGCAAAACAGCGAGGCCCATGCTCGGGGGACGGGGGCCCGCACCAGCTTGTCCTCGGATGTTTGTGCTATCTGTCACGGCGAGCCACCCCGACACGGTCGGTTCCAGCAGTGGCAGCTTTCGGGGCACGCCAACTACGAGCTGGCGGGCGAGGAAGGGATGAGCGGCTCCTGCGCGCCTTGCCATACCGGCAACGGCTTTTTGGCCTGGCAAGCGAGTGGCTTTGCTGCCTCCTCGGTGCACGTGACCTGGACGGCCCAAGAGGTCCATCCCCAAACCTGCCAAACCTGCCATGATCCTCACGACATTGGCACCACCTCCGGTGGGCCGCAGACAAACGGCCGGGTACGCATCATGGGCGACACCCCTATGCTCCAGGCTGGTTTCCGCGCCACCGGCGTAGGGACCGGCGCCCTGTGCATGACCTGCCACAACGGCCGTCGCGGCCTGCGCAACGACAGCACGTACAACCCGGCCGATGCGTCCAGGGCACCCCACCAGGGCCCACAAGCGGACGTGCTCATGGGCCAGAACATGTACTTCGTGGAGGTGGGAACACCCAGCTACCACGCTGCCGTTGAGGACACCTGCGTAGCCTGTCACATGGAGGAAACTCCGCCGCCCGACATCATTTCTTACAACCGCGGCGGCACTAACCACACGTTCTACGCGTCCAGGACCATTTGCTCCAAGTGCCATACAGCTGTGACGGCAGAGCGGGTTCAGGAACCCGTGAAAGCCAAGATGGAGCAGCTCAAAGCGCTCATCGAGGAAAAGCTGCTGGAGGCGATGGCTGGGCAGCTGGCGCTGGGTAAGAAAATCGACATCGGCGGCCTGGCTACCATTACCAGCGTGAGCCAAATCAAGCACTTGGAGCTGACCGAAAGCCACGGCCGGCAAGCCATTCAGGTGACCCTGGCCGACGATCACGTTTTGGACCCGGTGGCCCTCAACAGCGTGCGGGCGGTTGCCGGCAGCGGTTCGGCGGTGGACATCCTGCGCCTGGCCGATCCCGCGCTGGCCAAGGCCGGGTGGAACTACTTTATGGTGGAATTGGATCGCAGCTACGGGGTACACAACCCCTCCTGGGTGATGCGGGCCTTGGACCTGTCTATCCAGGCGCTCAGGTCGCTGCCGCCGGGGGCGGGTTCGCTGCCGGCAGGCGCAGTGGGCGGCGGGCCTGGGAACGGTGCCGGCGCCGTTACCTGCACCACACCCTTTGTCTATTGGGTCGAGGTGGCGGCTCACAACGCGGGCGAAAACCAAAGCCAGTGGCGCACGGACGTGGTGGCCCGGAACTTGGCCGGCAGCGAGGCCAACCTGCGCTTCGTGCTGCACACGGAAACCGGCCTGGTGGAAGCCAGCGGTACCGTGCCGGTGGGAGGCCAGAGGCCTTTCGAGGATATCGTGGGGCAAATGAACGTGGAGGCCAAGGGAGCCTTGGAGATCTGCTCCGACGAGCCGTTGTTCGTAGTCAGCCGCACCTACAACCAGAGCGCCAATGGCACCTTCGGTCAGTACCTGGACGGGCACGTGGCCGATTTCGGCTTGGCGGCCGGAATGAGCGCTGAGCTCATTGGCTTGCGCCAGGAGGCAGGTAAATTCCGTACCAACTTGCAGTTGGCCAACGGTGGGACCACTGCGGCGGAGGTGGCGGTCACCCTTTACGACAATGCGGGACAGGCGGTGGGCAACTTCACGCTCACCATTCCCGCAGGCCGGGTGGTGCAGGACCTGCAGCCCTTCGCCAACCGGGCCAACATGCCCAACGTGGGCTGGGGCTTTGCCGTGGTCAAGGTCAACAGCGGCAGCAACGTGCACGTTTCCGCCTCAGTGGTGGATGCGGTGACCAACGACGCCATGACCATCCCGCCTAAGCGTTAAGAGGGCGAGGCAAATAAAGGCGCGCGGCGGCTTCGGCCGCCGCGTTTTTTTCTCCGCGCGGTGGCGAGCGTGGTTCAGCGGCAGGGGTCGCCGTCAGGTGGCTGCGGACAGCCCTCGTACCCCCGCCAATCCACTTGCCCAAGCCCAAACACAGCGTCGCCGGTGGCCTGGTCCACCTGGGAAAAGTACGCGAGGAACAGCGGGCCGTCGGCACCGAGATCGCCTCCGGGACGCACCTGGCAGCGGTCGTAGTTGGGATCGGCGGGGTGGATGGCCACCTCGGCAAAACCGCCGGCCAAGCCGTTGACCCCCAGCTCGGGTAGGCCCCACTGGCTCAGGGAAAGGCTTTTGATTTCCTTGACGATCTCGCGGATGGGCTCCGCATGGGGCCCGTAAATGCGGATCGCCACCGACAACCTCGGCGGTTGGGGCGCGTTGGCCGAAGACACGTTGAGCACGCCGATGTTGGTGCGAAAGCGACTGTCCTGCCGCAGGCCGGTGAGGATGGCTTTACCCGAACCCCACACCAGCGCACCGCCGGCCGACGGCACCGTCTGTCCGTAGGTGCGGTTGGGGTCGGCGTTGTTGTAGGTGCGAGAGGTGACCGCCAGCGGCGGCTCGGGATACTGCGCAGTGGGGTCGTTAGCCATCAGCACCACTGCTCCTTTGGTGTTGTTCCCCGCGGTGGGGAACAAGGTGCCCACTATATCGGTTAGCGTCAACGTTTCGAAAGAGCCCAAAGCTCTGGAAGCGACAAAGGGTGGGGGAAAGGTGTTGTCGCGGTTTTCTGGGAAAAAGAAAAAGGTAACCGTTACATCGCCATGCTCCAGGTTGGTAAGCGAAACGTCCGAAACCCAATCGGTACCGGCCTGCCCCTTGATTTTGGCCACCACCGGGATGAGGTGGTCCCTGGCCACCTGCTGCGCCAGAGCCAAACTGGGTACCAGAATAGCCAAGGAAAAGATGAGACTCTTTTTATGCATCGCTGCCTCCTTACCCGTCGCTAATGTGCGGCCTTCGCGGAGGCCTGTCAACCTGCCCATGACACGCGCTGGGGTGGAAAAGCCGAGCCCAGCGACGGGCCTTATCGCTGGAGGGAGTGGAAAAGCGGTGTGGGCCTGGGGCCGGCTGCCGCTTCCGCCGCGGGGCTGCCAGCAGGCGTGCCCAGCCGCTGCGCTATCATCCGCCCGTGGACCAGGAGCGCTCGCTGACCTATAAGCAGGCTGGCGTGGATATCGATGCTCAAGATGCGGCCTTGGCGCGCATTAAGGAGCTGGCCAGGGCCACCTTTACCGAGGGCGTGCTCACCGAGATCGGCAGCTTCGGTGGGGTGTTTTGCCTCAACCCTCAGGATCCCCGCTCGCCGGTGCTGGTGGCTTCGGCTGACGGCGTGGGCACCAAGCTAAAAGTGGCGCAGAGGGCGGGCATCCACCACACCGTTGGCCAGGACCTGGTGCATCACTGCGTCAACGACATCCTGGTGCAGGGGGCACGCCCGTTGTTCTTTTTGGACTACGTGGCCTGTGGCCGGCTGGCGCCGGAGGTGGTGGTGGCGTTGGTGGAGGGCATGGCACGGGCTTGCCAGGCTCACCGCTGCGCCCTGCTTGGCGGGGAAACGGCGGAAATGCCGGGTTTTTACCAGCCTGGGGAGTACGACCTGGCCGGTTTCATCGTGGGCTTGGCCCAGCGCGACCGTTTGCTGGGGCCGCAGGAGGTGGTTGCCGGCGACGCGCTGGTGGCCTTGCCCTCCTCAGGCCTGCACACGAACGGCTATTCCCTAGCTCGCAAGGTGTTTTTCGACGTGCTGGACTTGGAGGTGGACAGCTACCTGGAGGAGCTGGGCCGCACAGTAGGGGAGGAGCTGTTGGAAGTGCACCGCTCCTACTTTGAGGCGGTTTGGCCGCTGGTGGAGGAAGGCCTGGTCAAATCGGCCGCGCACATTACCGGCGGGGGGCTGCCCGACAACCTCCCCCGCGCCTTGCCAGCCGGTCTGGGGGCGGAAATTGACCTGCGCAGCTGGGATGTGCCGCGGGTGTTCCGCCTCATCCAGCAAGCAGGCCGCGTACCCTGGGAGGACATGCGCCGCGCCTTCAACTTGGGGGTGGGGATGGTGCTGGTGGTGGCGGAGGGGCACCTGGGTGAGGTCCTGACCCGGTTGGTGCCCCACGGCCCTGGTTGGCTGCTGGGGCGAGTGGTCGAGGGAGCTGGGGTGCGCTTTGTGGGGAGCACGGGTGACTGAAGCGCGGGTGGGGGTGCTGCTTTCCGGGCGAGGGTCGAATTTCTTGGCCCTGGCGCAAGCCTGTGCCCGCGGCGAGGTACCGGCTCGCATTGTCCTGGTACTTTCCAACCGCCCGCAGGCGCCGGGCTTGGCCCATGCCCGGCAGCTGGGCATTCCCGCCTTGGCCATTCCCTCCCGAGGGCTATCACGGGAAGAGCACGAGGACCAGCTCCTGCAGGCGCTGGCACAGGCACAGGTGGAGTGGGTGTGCCTGGCAGGCTACATGCGGCTCTTGTCGCCGCGTTTCATCGCTCGCTTTCCCAACCGCATCCTCAACATCCATCCCGCATTGCTGCCGGCCTTTCCGGGCTTGGAGGCCCAGCGGCAGGCTTGGGAGTACGGCGTAAAGGTAACCGGCTGCACCGTGCACCTGGTGGACGCGGGCTGCGACAGCGGCCCCATCGTGGTGCAAAAGGCCCTGCTCGTGCGCGAGGATGACACACCCGACACTCTGGCGGCGCGCATTTTGGAACTGGAACACGTGGCGTACCCGGAGGCGCTGCGCCTGTTGCTCACCCGTCCCTGGCGCCTGGAAGGGCGCCGCGTGGTCTTCCCCCCTTGAGCGTAGGGGACGCTTAAGGCGAGGCGGGGAGCAGGAGCTCCGCTACTCCGCCCGCACCAGGTGGACGGCCGAAACTTCCCGGTAGGTTTGCCGAGGGTCCACCAGCACCGGGGGCGGGCTGTCCAGGGAAAGCTCAAACAGCACATCTTCTGCTGGCAAGATAGGATTGCCCAGGGGGTCGAAGGCGTAGTTGCCAGCGCCGACAAAGGGCTCCTCCGGGTTGATGCAGCTGCCAATACAGCAGCCCAGGACCCAGCTGGCGTTTTCGATTGCCCGCGCCTGCAACAACGTGCGCCAAAGGTGATCCCGACGCCAGGGCCACCAGGCCACCACGAGCAGCACCGTCGCCCCTGCCTGCAGAACAAGCGCCCGCGCCTGCTCAGGAAAACGCACGTCGTTGCAGGTCAAAAGCCCCAAGCGGGCAAAGGGGAGGGCCACGGCCAGGTAGCGCGTACCCTCCTGCCAGAGCTCGTGTTCCCCGTTGGGGCGAAACAGGTGCACCTTGTCGTAAAAGGCCAGCTGCTCCCCGGCCCGCCAAACGGTCAAGCGGTTGAAGCCCTCCTCGCTGAGAGTGCCAAAAACGAAAACCGGCTCCGGCCAGGTGCGCGAAAGGCGAGCGAAGTATTCCCGCGCCCGCTGTGGTGGCAGCTCTTGGCGGTAGCCGGTAAGGAAAAGCTCGGGAAAGACCACCAGCTCGGCATTGAGGCTGGCGGCGCGCTGGCATTCCCACTCTAGCCGCCGGAGGTTTTCCGCCACCGAACTGCAAACGAAGCGTGAAAGGTACGCGCGCATGGGGCTAGGGTAGCGCAGGGTTGGTCTCGTCAGCAAAGGTGGGCCGGCACAGCACCAGGCCACGGGCCCCCACCAACCGCACCTCTACCCGGTGCACCCCCTCGGGCAAGGGCGGGCGCGGGAAGGACAGCTCGTAGTAGCCGGCCAAAGCGCCCAGCACCCGTCGCACCGCCTGCTGGGGGAACAGGTGGGTCTTGGCGTAGATACCGCCAGTATCCTCCGCGGCCTGCACCAGCCCCAACTCCAAGGTGTGCCAGTCGGCTTGGGTGATGTCCAGCGCCAGCACCTGCACCTGGGCGCCGGCCAAAAGCCGAGTGGCGAGGCCATACTCGGCAGGCAAGTACACGCTAGGGTAGGAAAGCCGCCCCAGTCCCCAGCCCAGCAGCAACAAGGTTTTGTCCCCGCCAAGGCGCGAAAGAGCTTGCGCGACCAGCAGCAGGCCTTGTTCCCGGGTGGCGACCAGCCGCAGCTGATCCTCGGGCAAGAAGGGCTGCAGGCGCGGTGCGTCGGGGTCTGCGCCTTCCGCGGGGGGTGCGCGAAAAAGCTCATGGCGCAGAAGCTGGGCCACCTTCCCGTGCTGGCGGGTAAAGTCCTGCACCAGATGCAGGCGCGAGTCCTGCAGCATCAAAGCCACCCAGTCGCTGGCGGGCAAGGCCTCCACCAGCTGGGCAGCGTAGTTCTTGAACGCCATAAGCCCGCGGGCACGGGCGGGTTGCAAATCGCGCTGCACCAGGATGGCCAGCAAGCGGGGCCGAGGCAACGGGTGCTCTACAGCCGCGTCCCCTAGGCCGGTGCTGACCCATTCGGCGCTGGCCGGCTGCACCTCCTGTTCGTCCACCAGCACGCGGAAGTTTTCCTTTCCCAGGCCCAAAATGGGGCTGCCGTCCCGCGCCAGCACCCGCACCTGCAGGACCACCTGCCGCACCTCCACCCGTTCGGTGAAGGGCGGCGGCGGAGGCGTGAGCTGCAGGAAAAACATGGCTTAGCCGCTGGGCGGTGCCGCTGCCTCCCGTTCCCGGTGCCGCAGCGTAAGCACGGTAATGGCGCCCACCGTCAGCGCCGCTCCCAAAAGCTGCTGGAACTGCAGCGTCTCACCCAAGAGCAGCAGCGAAAGCCCGCTGGCAACCACGGGGATCAGGTTGGAAAAGGCCGCCACCAGGCTGGCACGCAAGCGCGAGAGGGCGTAGTTGAGTAGGAAGTAAGCGGCAAAGGAGCAGCCCAAGCCCAAATAGATGGCCGCTAGCCACTGCTCCGGCTTCTGCGGCAAGGCGTGTCCGCGCAGGTACTCCCCTAGGGCGAAGGGGGCGTAAAGGGCCACGGCAAACCAGGCTTGCCAGCGGGTGACGGTGAGGGCGTCCAGTCCAGCCATTAAATAGCGCGCCACCAGCGTGTACACACTGGCGGCGAGGGCCGCCCCGAGAATCAGCAGGTTGCCCACCAGCGTACCGCCGAAGGCCTGTGCAGGTCCGCCGGCGGAAAGCAGCAGGCCCACGCCCAAAAGGGACACCAACCCCAAGCCCACTTCGAAGGCGGTCACTGGCATACGCAACACCACTGCCTCCAACAGCATGACGAACAGAGGAATGGTGGCGATGAGCACCGCCGCGGTGGAGGCCAAGGTCAGCTTGAGACCGTAGGATTCCAAAAAGAAGTACAGTCCCGGTTCCAACAGGGCCAAAAGCAAAATGCTGCGCTTTTGAGCTGGTGTCAAGGGGACCTGACGCTGGCGGCATGTCAGCAACAAAAACCAAAGTCCCGCCACGGCAAAACGCACGAAAACAAGCTGGGTCGGGGCAAAGCCGGCAAGGGCCACCTTGGAGGCTACGAAGGAGGTCCCGAAAAGAAAGGCCATGCCTCCCGTTGCTGCCAAGGCTTTGCCGGAAGCTCTAGTTTCACCGCCCATCGTTTCCTTGGAACGACCTGGGCTCACCAGCCCGAGGAGGCGCCGCCGCCGCCGAAGGAGCCACCCCCACCGGAAAATCCACCGCTGGAAAACCCGCCGCCAGACACGCCGCCAAAGAACCCACCCCCGCGGGAACGGACCCCGCCTGCAAAGCTACGCACTAGGTGCGGGTGGGCCGCGCGAAGCTGCTTTCCCCAGGTGGTCTTGAAAAGGAGCAGCTTTAGGAGGGGGAACAACACCAGCCAACCCAGGCCGGTGGTCAAGCCCACCCCGGGGTGAAGCACCATGGGGAAAACGATCCAAAAGGGGAACAGGAAGAGGTAGAAAAACCAGCTTTGGCACCCGCTGGAGAAAAGGGCCACTAGGGAAAACAAGCCCACCACCAGGAGGAAAATGGCCAGGAACAACAGCTTGTGCGCCCAGGTGATGGACTTCGGCGACTCACTCCCTTGACCCTGTTCTCCCGCCTCTGGCAGTGCCTGCCCGGAAATCACCTTGCTCACCGCCTCCACCCCCGCTTCGATGCCCCCTGGGAAATCGCCGGCGCGGAAACGCGGCCGTACCAAATCGTCCAGGATGCGGCGGCAGACGGCGTCGGGCAGCACCTCTTCCAGGCCGTAGCCAACCTCCAGACGCATTTTGCGGTCGTTCTTGGCAATGAGAAAAAGAACGCCGTTGTCCTTGCCTTTTTGGCCCAGCTGCCAGGTGGACGCCACGCGGTGGGAAAAATCCTCCAGGCTTTCGCCTTCCAGCGAGAGGATGGTGAGCACCACCGCCTGCGCCCCTGTGGCTCGCTCCAGCTCGCGCAGCTTGACCTCCAGCTGTTCGCGGCGCTGCTCAGGGAGCAAACCGGCCAGATCGTTCACGCGGCCGGCCAAGAAGGGAACCTCCAAGGCCCAAGCGGGACTCGCCAGCCACAGCAGTGCCGAAAACCAAGCACGGCGAGGCCGGCTCATGGCTGCTTCTCCGAGAGGCGCAGCTGGTCGGGAAGCTCGTTGCGGTCACCGGGTTGGACCAGGATGCCCGCGTCCACCAGCAGCTTGCCGCACTCCCCGATGCCCCAGACCAACGCATCCACCGGCTCGCCTTGGCGGATGCCTCGGGCAATGGTGGTCGCCACCGTGCCCCAGCGTTCCTGGGGAATGCGGGCGGCAATGCCCTTATCGCCCAGCACGACCACCTGGCGCTCGAAAAGGGCGAGAAAAACCAGCATGCCTGTGCGCTGGGAGGTGGCGAACACCTCCTCGGTAAGAAAGGCATGCTCCGCCCGCTCCCGCGCTTGCTTTGCCATCTCCTCCTGGGTGAGAAACAACCGCGCCACCGGCGGCACCCACCGGGCCAAGGAAAAGCCAATAGCCGTCCCAGCTACGGCCGGGGCCAACAACCAGAACTCCCAGGGAAGCCCCCAAATCTCGACAAAGCGCAAGAGCAACGCCACCGTAACCGGCCCAGCCAAAGCTCCCAGGGTGGCGGCCCGCCAGGGGGCCTGGGGGTACTCGCCAGCCGCCGCCACCACCACCGGCACCACCTCGGCGGCGCTTTCTCGCTCCACCGCACGCACTGCCTGGGCTATCCGCTCCTGGGCTTGGGCATCAAAAATGGCTGAAAGCCTCATCCGCGCCCCTTGACGGCAAGCTTAGCACGTGGCGATAGTAGGTCATGGCTTTGCTCGCCCGCCTGGTGGCGGAAATCTTCGCCAGCCTTTGCCCCTTGCCAGCTGAGCCCGCGTGCCCCGCCGTCCCGGTGACGGTCACTGCTGAAGTCTTCGCTGACACGGCGGGGAAGGCGACCGTGGCGTGGCAGGTGGATGGCCGGCCGGTAGCCAGCGACCAGGTGGGGCTGGAGGCCTTTGCACCGCAGCGGGTGGCTTTGCAGTTGGTGCCGAAAAGGCCAGGTCACCGGCTGGGGCTGATGGTGGCGGGAGCACAAGGTGTGGTGCGGGACGTGCTTTCCCTGCCCAGCAGCTGTTTTTTCTTCCTGCAGCTGGCTGACTTTTCCTGGGGCCCAGACGGGCTCCAGCTTTTGCTGGCCAACGCCGGTCCCGCCCCAAGCCTACCGCTGCCCCTGCGCTGGTCGGTGAATGGCCTGCTCCTAAGCGAGTCCCGCTTGGACCCCTTGCCGGCGGGAGGCCGCACGCAGCTGGTCTTGCCGGCCAAAACTCACCCGCTGCTTGCCCGGGTGCTGCAGCAACCAGGCGCAAGTGAAAGAAAGGGCCGGCATGCCGTGCCCGTGATGGTAAGCGTGACCCTCTGGCCCGGCCCCGGCGACTTGGAAGCCCCCTTTAAGCAATGGAGTTTTTACCTTGGGCGCGTCGTGCTTGGTCGCTCCGAGCCCTAGCGTTTTTGGGCTGCCTGAGCCACGCGAATCGCTGCCTGCCGCTGGAGCTGGGTCTGCTCCGCGTGGGCCGGCTCGAGGTTCACTCCAGCCGCATTGTCTTCCGCGGACGAGGCCTGTTTCGGCCCGTGGGGTTTCCCCGGGGGCTTATGAGACGGAATGCCTTCAGGGTGTCGGGGGCATAGGGAACGAGGCGTTTCCAGCCGTTGCCAGCGCCTCGACCGGCCGGCGAAAAAACCCCTGGGCACCATTCCGGCTAGGGGCAAAGAACGCGAGTCCTGAAGGAGTCGGGCTGAGGGCAGCGGGTAGAAACCCGGCGGCGTTGCCCAGTCACCCGTCGCTGGAGCCGCGGATTACGGCTGCTTATACGCTTCGGCCGATAGCGAGGGTGGTGGGGGCTCCGCTGCGGAGCGCGTTGCCCGGGCGAGGTCCTCTGCGCGCCCAGCCAGGCCTCCCCTCCGTCCCTCCGGAGCGCTTCCTTCGCCCCCCGCTGCTCCAGGCGCTTCGCCCTAACCGGAGCCGGCGGGTTGTGGCTGGGCAACTCGACGGCCGGCTTCTCGTCCGCCTGTTCATGAGCATGGGGAGGGAAAGGGCTTGGGGTCATTCGACCCCCCAGTCACCAGAGGCAGATCGCTGTGGCCTTTCAAGGAGAAGGCGCCTTTGCTTCTGGAACATATGTCCCGGCCGACTCGACCACCGTCACCTAGCGCCAAGCCACTCGTGCCGACGGATTATGTGCCCCGGTGAGGGGGGAACGCGGGTGTGGGGCTTGGGGGTTGCATGCCAGCCAAGGGGCGTGCGGGAGGGGCGGCGTGCAAAAAGGAGCGCGGGCCAACCTGAAAGGGTAACCGAATTATGCGGTGGCGGGTTCCCTCCTAGGGGCGACGCCACCGGCCTTGAAACGCTCGCTGGGAAGAGCCGCTACGAGCTTTGTGAGCTTGTATCGCGGGTGGGGCCGTAAACTTCCGGCAAGGTGAGGCCCGCTTGCCGCATGAGCACGGTCATGGCCCCGCGATGATGGGTCTGGTGAAACAGCAAGGCCATGACGGTTTGCGCCTTGGTCCAGCGGAAACCGTAAACCTCGTGAACCTCGTCCAGCGAGGCATCCGACCACTGGGAGCTGATGGCTGAAGCCGCCCTTTCGGCCACCTCTTGATAGGCTTGGGCCAGCGGATGAGCGCTGGCTGGCATGGGGTCGCGATGGCTGGGCCCCGGCACCGCCAAACCCACGTGAGCTAGCATTCCAGGAATCGAGGTGACGATGTGCCAGGCGATTTCTCCCAGGCTTCGATCCTGAGGGCTTACCTTTTGCGCCAACGAGGCATCGGTGAGCTGGTGGAACAGGCGAAGGGTGATGGCCGCCTCGTGTTGAAAGAGCTGAAGTAGCTGCACAAGGGATTGGGCCATTGCCGTTCCTCCCCAGTGAACGTGATGATACACCCGCGCGAAAAGCGGGCCAGCCAGGTGGGGGAGCACTCTCGTTCATCGCTGGGCATTTTATGGTCGCGTCGGCTTCTTGCGGCTTCTTGCGCTGACGGTTGGGCCTGGTGGGTAGGACCCCTCGAGAGGCTTGACAGCCAGAAAAGATCCGGGTAGGTTATCTGCGGTGATGATGGGAACCGCTCAGCGCACGCATGGGTATTGGCATTGGGCGCCAAAGCGGCGTTAGAGCGGTGAACCCCGCTCGCGCCGCGTGGCCGAGCGGGGATGACAAGGCCATTTGGATTGCACCTCCCCGCCGGCAGCGGCGGGGAGGTTGCTTTATGGAGATCGTGGCCAGTTTTAACCCGATGACCAGTGCCGACCCCCTGAAGGCGCTGGCCAAGCCGCCCCGCGGCGCTACCCTAGTGGAACTGCGGGCAGATTTGTTTCCTGAGGGTTTCCCTCTGGACCAGGCGGTGGCCGCCTCACCCTTGCCGGTGGTGCTCACGCTGCGCTCCCGTGCCGAAGGGGGGCAGGGTCCCGAAGACGGTGCTGGACGCGAGCGGTTCTACCGGCACGCGCAGGCCTGGCCAGTGGCGTTCTTTGACCTGGAAGTTCAGCGGGACCTGCAGCTTTTGGGCACCGTGGTGCCCAAGGAGAAGGCCATCGTTTCCTGCCACCTGGACTGGGCCAAAAGCGGCGAGCTGGAGGCAACCATGGCCAAGCTTTTGGCCACCGGTAGCCGCTACGCCAAGCTGGTGACCACCGCTCGGTGCCTGGAAGACGTGCTTTCGGTGCTGCAGCTCGCCAACGCCCTCTCCCGAGGTGCCAATGGCCACCGCCGGGGAATCGTTTTTGCGCAGGGGGACCAGGGCGTGGCTACGCGCCTTTTGGCTCCTTTTTTGGCCGCGCCGGTGGCCTACGCCAGCTGGGAACAGGGCCAGGAGGTGGCGGCAGGCCAGTGGCCGCCAGCGGAGCTCAAGGCTCTATTGGGTCACCTCAGCAGCCGGCCCAAGCGCCTGTACGCAGTGCTTGGTGGGGAAGCCCACCGCTCCCTTTCTCCCCGTATGCACAATGCGGGCTTCCGCGCTTTGGGCTTGCCCTACCTCTTCGTTCCCTTGGTGGTTCGCCAGGAGGAGGAGCTGCGCACGCTGCTGCAGCCGGCGGGGGAGGGGCCTTTGGATACCTTGGGCCTGCCGGTGGGTGGTTTTGCCGTCACCATGCCCTGGAAGGAAAAAGCCGCCGCTGCCTGTCAGCTGTTGGCACCGCGGGCGGAACGAGCCCGGGCGGTCAACACGGTGTTGCCTCGTCCCGGCAAGCTCGTGGGCGATTTGACCGACGTGGACGGCCTCAACCGCGTGCTGCTGGAGGTGGGGGTGCGGTTGGCGGGCACGCGGGTGGCGGTTTTTGGTACGGGAGGAGCGGCACGGGCGTCGCTGGTGGCGCTGCAGCTGGCAGGCGCGCGGGCGCTGGTGGTGGGCCGACAGCCGGCTAAGGCGGAGGCCCTAGCTAGGGAGTTTGGTGCGCAAGCCGCTGGGCCCGATGAGCTGGCACAGGTGCGGGTGCTCATCAATGCCTCTCCAGCCGGTGCCGATGGGCAGGAGGATCCGCTTTTGGCCGCCTTGCCCTTGCCCCCCGGCGCGGTGGTGGTGGACATGCCCTACGGGGCCGGGCCCACCTTTTTGCAAGAGCTCAGTGCCAATCGGGGCTGGGACTACGTGTCCGGCAAGGAAGTGCTGCTCTTTCAGGGCGTTTCCCAGTTTGCGGCAATGAACGGGGTGGCGCCGCCGGTGCGCGCCATGGCGCAAGCGCTTGGCTTGGAGGAGCTGCAGGGGTGACCCCCGTTCTCTCCGCTGCTTGGGGGGCCGAGGCCCTTTACGAGGCTCAGTACCGGGGGTTGCGCCTGCTGCAGGAGCACGGCTTCACGCCCGTGGTTTTGCCCTTGGTTTACCCGGCAGGAAGCGGGTACAGCGGGGACTTTCGCTTCCTCGACGGGGAGGGGGAGCTCTGGGCCGTGCGGGCGGATTTCACGCCCTTGGCAGCGCGGGCTTTCGCCCGGCCGCTGCTCGCTCAGGACACGGTGGTGCGGGTGTGCTACGCCGGGGAGGTGGCACGCCGTTGGCCTGCGCGGCTGCAGGGGGTGGCCGAGTTTTACCAGCTGGGGTTTGAGGCCTTTGGGGCCCGTGACGAGGCGGACGCGGCTTTGGAGCTGCTCTTGCGGCTCGTGTGCCACCTTGGGGTTCCGGCGGAGCAGCTGAGCTTAGGCGTGAGCCAAGCAGGCGTGGCGGAAGCGATGCTTTTGCAGTTGCTGGAGGACAGTCCAGATGCGGAGCTTTTCGAGCTGATGACCGCCAAGGACGTGGCTGCCCTGGTTGAGCGGCTGGGCCTGGCAACGGAAGGGGAGCGGATGCTGCGTCAGGCACTGTTGGACGAGGGGGAGGGCTGGGTACGGTTTTTCGGCTTGGAGGCCGTTTGGGAACGGTTTTGCCAGCTGCGAGAGGTGGCGACGGCAATGGGAGTGAAGGCGCACTTCGAGGTGGCACCATCGGTGGCCGGTACCTACTACTCCGGAAGCATCTTCGCCCTTTGGGGGAAGGCGGGGAAAGCGCTGTTGGCCTCTGGGGGTGAGTACTCGGTGGAGTGCGAAGGAAGGCGTCTGTCGGCGGTGGGGAGCACCCTATCCCTCAACCGGCTTTTGGAGGAAAACACATGCTGAGCTTGGCCTTGCCCAAAGGACGGCTTTTTCAACCCACGGTGGAGCTACTCCGCCACGCTGGTGTGGGCCCCGCATGCCAGTTGGAGGAAAACCCACGGAGGTTGGTGTTTGCTGACGAGCATTTCCGCTTGGTGTTGGTCAAGGACCCCGATGTCCCGGCCTACGTGGAGCAAGGCGTGGCCGATGCAGGGTTCGTGGGTCTGGACCAGCTTTTGGAGCACGGTGGCGATGTGTTGCGCCTGCTGCGCTTACCCTTCGGGCACTGTCGCCTTTGCCTTTTGGCTAGGGCCGGGGCTGCCGCCCCCTCCCCGTCCAAGCCTTTCCACTTGGCTACCAAGTACCCACGGCTGGCCAAGAGGCTCCTTTCGATCCGAGGGCTCTGGGCGGAGGTGGTGGCGTTGGCGGGGAGCGTGGAGCTGGCGGCTACGCTGGGCCTGGCTGACTACGTGCTCGACCTGGTGGAAACGGGTCGCACGCTACGGGAAAACGGCTTGGAAATCCTGGACACCTGGCTCTCAGTGGCGCCTTACTTTGTTACCAGCCGCGGGGTATGGGAGACTGCGAGGGACGACGTCAAGGCGGTGGCAAGCCGCCTGGGAGGTGGCCTATGAGGATTGTTCGTAGCAGCGAAGCCAAAGGGCAGCGGCTCATCCAGCAGCTGGAGGGTCGCATGGCGCAGGTGCTCGACCTCAAACTGGAGGAAAGGGTCCGCGGCATTGTTGCGGCCATTGCAAAAAAGGGTGACCGGGCGCTTACCAGCTTTGTTCGTAAGTACGACTTGGCGGGGATGGGGGCCTCGCAGCTGAAGTTGGCGGCGGAGCCACCAACGGAGGAGGAAGTGGGGCCCGACTTCGTGGAGGCGGTGGAGTTGGCGCTGGCTAACCTGCAGGCATTTCACGAGCCGCAGAAGTCCAAGGGTTATACCCTGGAGCTGCAAGGCGATGAGCTGGCCATTCGCGTGCGACCCCTGGACGCGGTGGGGGTGTACGTGCCGGGCGGCAACGCCGTGTACCTCTCCAGCTTGCTCATGAGCGTGGTTCCAGCCCGCATTGCCGGGGTGGAGCGGATTGCTGTGGCCTGCCCGCCTCGGGCCTACCTCAGCTCTCCTCATCTTCGTTACCTTCTCAAGCGGCTGAACTTGCGCGAGGTGTACTTGATGGGCGGAGCCCATGCCTTGGCGGCCTTGGCTTTGGGTACCGAGTCGGTAACACCGGTGGACAAGGTGGTGGGCCCTGGCGGGCGATGGGTGACGGCGGCCAAGCGGGCCCTTTTTGGCGTGGTGGACGTGGATCTGATTGCCGGACCCTCGGAAGTGGTGGTGGTGGCCGATGGCCATGCGGACCCCTCCCTGGTGGCTGCAGACTTGCTGGCGCAGGCGGAACACGACGAGGACGCATTAGCGGTTTTGCTCACGCCGGCCGCCGCCTTAGCTGAGAAGGTCGCCGCCAGGCTGCGCTCCCGCCTGCGGACCCTTCCAGAGGATGCCAACGCCCGCCGGGCCATGAAGCGGTGGGGCGCGATGGTGGTGACCGAGGACTTGGAAGAGGCCTGCGAGCTGGTCAACCGCATTGCCCCGGAGCACGTGGAGCTTTTGGTGAGCGAACCCCACCGCTGGCTGGAGCGCATTTCGGCCGCGGGCGCCGTGTTCCTTGGCACCTTTTCGCCGGTGACGCTGGGCGATTACGTGGTGGGCAGCAACCATGTGCTGCCCACGGCTCGGGCGGCGCGCTTTGCCTCCCCCCTGGGGGTGTGGGATTTCGTGCGGCGCACGGCGGTGGTGCGGGTAGCTCCCCACCGTTATCCCAAGCTGGCGCGGGCAGCTTCCACCCTGGCCGCGTTGGAGGGCCTGCCGCTCCACGCTGAGGCCCTGGTGGCAGGGGAGCGAGGGACGCTGTGAGGGAGGGCTACCGACGCCGGCCCACGCCTCCCGCGGCGCTGCGGTTGGATCTTAACGAGGCGCCGTGGGAGGCGGAGGAGCAGCTTCGCCGGCACTTCTTGGCCTTTCTTCAGCGGCAGGAGTGGCGTCGGTATCCCTCCGTAGACGCACGGCCGGCGCGCGAAGCGGCCGCCAGGCTCTACGGTTGGGTGCCGGAAGGCACGCTGGTGGGCAACGGGTCTAACGAGCTACTGGCAGCTGCGCTGGCGAGTTTCGCGGGCAATGGGCAGAAGGTGCTTTGCTTTTCGCCCAGCTTTTCTGTGTATCCCTGGCTGGTGAAGCGTGCTGGGGGCCAGCTGGTGCCCTTCGCCCTCGTACCTCCCACCTTTGCCATCGAGGGACCCCCGCTGGTGGCGGCAGCCAAAGAGGCGGATGTGCTCCTCCTGTGCTCACCCAACAACCCCACCGGGGGGGAACTCTCCGATGCCCTCTGGCACCAGCTTCTGGAGTTGGGCAAGCCCACGATTTGGGACGGAGCCTATTGGGAGTTCGGCCGCGGGGGGCCGGTGGAGCCCTGGTTGGCCCGTTACCCCAATTTGGTGATTACCCGCACCATGTCCAAAGTTTGGGCTTTGGCTGCCTTCCGCGCCGGTTGCCTCCTGGCTTCCCCCTCCATGGCCGAGAGGATTCGACGGCGCATGTTGCCGTTCGCGCCGGGGTTGGCAGTTTGGGCCGCTTTCGAAGCCGCTGCCTCGGCGCCGGAGCTGGGGGCCGGCCGGGCGGCGCGGGTGGTGGCGGAAAGGGAAGCCCAGCGAGACATGCTGGCCCGCCTTCCCGGGGTGGAGGTGGTACCGTCCTGCGGGAACTTCTTCCTGCTTCGGGTGGTAGGTTGCCATGGGCAGGAGCTGGTCGCCCTCCTGGGCCAGCGGGGTGTGGCCGTGCGGGAGGTGGAGGACCTTTCAGCCGAAGGCTACGTGCGGGTGACGGTGGGGACGCCTGAGGAGGGAGCTCGCCTTTGGCAGGCACTGAAGGAGGTGACCGATGGTCGCGCGTGTGGGTCGTGTTGAGCGGCAAACGGGAGAAACCTCGGTGCTGGTGGAGGTGGACCTGGCCGGCGGGGGCTACGCCATCACCACCGGCTTGGGTTTTTTCGACCACATGCTGGCCACCTTGGCACACCATGCGGGCTTTGCCCTGGTGGTGCGGGCGGAGGGCGATTTGGTAGTGGACGCCCACCATACGGTGGAAGACGTGGGTTTGGCGCTGGGACACGCGCTGGACCAAGCCTTGGGTGAAAGGCGGGGCGTGGCTCGCTTTGGCTTTGCCTACGCGCCGTTGGACGAGGCTCTGGCGCGGGCGGTGGTGGACCTATCGGGCCGGCCTTACGCCGCCGTGAGCTTTCCGGAGCCCCTCGAGCTGGCTTGGGTTTCCCAGTCCTTTCCTATGACCTTGGTAGGTGAGTTCTTCCGCGCCCTGGCAAGCCGTGCCCTGCTCACCCTCCACCTGGATGTGGAGCGAGGTCGGGACCCGCACCACGCGGCGGAAGCGGCTTTCAAGGCCTTTGCCTTGGCCCTGCGGCAGGCGATTAGCCTGGTCTCGGAGACCGTGGCCTCCACCAAGGGGACCTTGCGGGCATGAGGGTGACGGTGGTGGACCTGGGGGTGGGCAACCTGCCCAACGTGGTGCGCGCGCTGGTGCGGGCGGGAGCCCAGGTGCAGGTTACGGGCGAGGCTGCCCAGGTGCGAGAAGCTTCTTGCTTGGTGCTTCCGGGGGTTGGGTCTGCCCCGGCAGCCCTGCGGGGCTTACGGGAAAGAGGCCTAGGACCGGCGCTGCAGGAAGCGGTAGCCTCCGATGCCTGGCTTCTGGGCATTTGCCTGGGCCACCAGCTGCTTTTTCAGGAGCTGCACGAGTTCGGCAGACACCAGGGCTTGGGTTTGCTCCCCGGCTCGGTCGTGGCGCTGCCAGCCTCGGTGCGCGTGCCCCACATGGGTTGGGCGAGGGTGGAAGCTCGGAGCGGCACGTTTGCTTCCTTGGACGGCCGCTGGTTTTACTTCGTGCACTCCTACGCGGCGTGTCCCCAGGAGGAGGACCTCCTTGCGGTGGCCGAGCATCAGGGGCACTGCTTTTGCGCTGCCGTGCAGCGTGGGCGGGTGGTTGGTGTGCAATTTCACCCGGAAAAGAGCGGTCCCAGCGGTCAGGCTTTTCTTCGCGAGTTCTTGCACAGGGCGGCCTAATGCCTGGCGGGTTTCGTTTCTGGGCAGCTTTGGACCTCATGGATGGGCAGGTGGTGCGCTTGCGGGGGGGCGTGCCCGAAAGCCGCTGGCTGGTGAGCTCGGACCCCTTGGCCCTGGCGCTTTCGTGGCAGGAGCAAGGGGTCCCGGGCTTCCACGTGGTGGATTTGGATGCGGCCCTGCGGCGAGGTAGCAACGCGCCGGTGGTGGAGGAGCTGTGTCAGAAGCTGTCGGTGCCGGTGCAGGTGGGGGGTGGGGTGCAAAGCGTGGCCGATTTCCGACGCTTGCGAGGCTCGGGTGGTGGTGGGTTCCTTAGCGGTGCGGCAACCCGAGGTGGTTGCTGCCCTGGCCCAAGAGGATCCGGAGGGTTTGGTGGTGGCGGCAGACGTGCAAGCCGGCGTGGTGACCCTTTCAGGCTGGCAAGAAAAGAGCCCCTGGTCGCTTTCGAGCTTTGCTCGAGCGGTGCGTCAGGTGGGTGTGCGTCACCTGTTGGTGACGGCGGTGGCGCGGGATGGGACGGGCGAGGGGCCGGACTGGGCCTTGTTGGAGGAGGCGTTGGGGGCTTTCGGTCCTGGGGTGCTGGCGTCGGGCGGGGTGGGCTCCCGTGCCCATGTGCAGCGGCTGCGGAGCTTGGCCGGAGCGGGGCTGGAGGGCGCGGTGGTGGGTGCGGCTTTGGCGCGAGGGGAGGTGGCGGTGGCGGATCTCCGCTCTGATGGGGAGGGATAATGGGTGCCTTTCGCCTGATCCCTTGTTTGGACGTGCATCATGGCCAGGTGGTTAAGGGCGTTCGTTTTCAGCACTTGCGGCCCATGGGTGAGCCGGTGGCGCTGGCTCAGCGCTTTCGCCAGGAGGGGGCGGACGAGCTGGTGTTCCTTGACATCTCGGCGAGCGTGGAGGGGAGGCAAGCCTTGCTTAAGGTAGTGCGGCAGGTGGCGGAGGTGCTGGATATCCCCTTTTGTGTGGGGGGTGGGGTGCGCTCACTGGAAGATGCCATGGCTTTGATAGCGGCAGGGGCAGACAAGGTGGCTGTGAACTCGGCGGCGGTGGCCTCACCCACCCTCCTGCGTGCCATGGCCGAGCAGTGGGGTAGGCAAAGCGTGGTGCTGGCCATTGACGCGCGCCGCACCTCTTGGGGCTTTGAAGTGGTCACCCACGGTGGCGGCCGGCCCACGGGTAAAGATGCGGTGGCTTGGGCGGAAGAGGGGGCGAGTTTGGGCGCAGGCGAGGTCCTGCTCACCTCCATAGACCGCGATGGCACGGGCGAGGGTTACGACCAGGCCTTGATTGCTGCCGTCAGAGGCGCCGTGGACGTGCCAATTGTGGCTTCCGGCGGGGGCAAAAGGCTGGAGGACTTCCTGGCGGCCTACCGAGCCGGAGCCGATGCGGCCCTGGCCGCGACCATCTTTCACCAGCAGGAGGTGCCCATTCCCCAACTGAAGAAAGCCCTGATGGCCGCTGGTGTGCCGGTGTGCTGGGAGGAAGGTGCATGAGCGGTGAGGCAGGCGTACGTTTTGACGCGCAGGGGTTGATTCCCGCGGTGGTGCAAGACGCTCGCACGGGGCACGTGTTGATGCTTGGCTATATGGACCAGCAGGCCCTGCAGGCAACCCGGGAAAGCGGGTGGGTTCACTTTTTCTCCCGCTCGCGGCAAAAACTTTGGCGCAAAGGGGAGAGCTCCGGCCACGGCCTGAGGCTAGTAGGGATTCAGGTTGACTGTGACGGGGATGCCCTGTTGGTGCAGGCCGTGCCCGAGGGTCCCACCTGCCACACCGGGAGTGCCAGCTGCTTTTTCCAGCAGCTTTGCGGGCGGGTTTGGCGGGAGCCGGTTGCTCTAGCGGGCCTTGTGCAGCTGGTGGAAGGGCGAAAGGCGCAAGCGCCCGAAGGCTCATATACGGCTCGTTTGCTGCGCGAGCCCGATGAGGCCTTGAAAAAGCTAGTGGAAGAAGCGGCGGAGGTGGTGCTGGCCGCCAAAGGACAGGGGGAGGAAAAGCTGGTGGCCGAGCTGGCTGACCTGATCTATCACCTGGCTGTGGTGGTGGTTTCGCAAGGGGTGTCACCGGCGGCAATCAACGCCGAGCTGGAGCGTCGGGGCTTGGGGCAAGCTCTATGACTTATCCGGACTTGGCTACTTACGAGCAGTTGGCGCAAGAGCATGCGGTGGTGCCGATCGTACGCGAGCTCACCGCCGACACCGTCACGCCCACTGGCATGCTGTTGCGGCTAGCCCGCTGGGGCCAACATCCCTTTCTGCTGGAATCGGTGGAAGGCGGGGAACGTGTGGCGCGCTGGTCCTTTGCGGGCGCCAATCCTCGCCGCGTGCTTACCCTGAGCGCCGGGCAGGTACGGGTAAACGGGCAGCTCCTTCTGGGTGATCCTTTAAGCCTTTTGGCACAGGAACTTTTGGGTCGGGGACGCGCCAGCTTTCCCGATTTGCCGCCCTTTGTGGGTGGGGCCGTGGGGTACCTGGCCTACGACGTGGTACGCTACCTGGAGCGCCTGCCGGCCCGTTTGCCCGACCCCCTAGGATTGCCCGAAGCTTGGTTCGGCGACTACCGAGCGGTAGCCGCCCTTGACCGCGTGCGTCAACGCCTGCTGCTTATGGTCACCCCCGATATTCGCCAGCTGGGGGTGAAAGCGGCCTACCACCAAGGGCTGGAAGAGCTGGCTCAACTGGAGGAGGTGCTTTCAGCGCCGCTGGAGGAGGCAGCGCCCGTAGACATCCCGGCTCTCTCGCAGGCTTGGGAGCAGGGCGAGGCCATCGCCCTGCCGGAGGAGGAGGCATTCCTGCGGGCGGTGGAGCTGGCGCGCCAGGCCATTGCCGCTGGCGAGGCGTTTCAAATTGTTCTTTCCCGTCGCTGGTCTGCGCCTTTGAGGGTCTCGCCCCTCACCCTCTATCGTGCTTTGCGCCTGACCAATCCCTCGCCCTACATGTTCTTCCTCGACACCGGCCAGGCGCAGGTGCTGGGCTCTTCTCCGGAAACGCTGGCGCGGCTGCGGCAAGGGCTCGCCACCACCTGCCCCATCGCCGGCACGCGCCGGCGCGGCCGCACTCCCGAGGAGGATCGCCGGCTGGAGCACGAGCTGGCAGCTGACGAAAAGGAGCGAGCGGAGCACCTCATGCTGGTGGATCTGGGTCGCAACGACCTGGGGCGTGTGTGCCTGGCTGCCAGCGTGCAGGTGGTGCGCTTTATGGTCGTTGAGCGCTATTCCCACGTGATGCACTTGGTCAGCGAGGTACAGGGCCGCCTGCGGCCCGAGCGAAACGCCTTGGACGTGCTTTTGGCCTGCTTCCCCGCCGGGACCTTGACCGGTGCCCCCAAGGTGCGCGCCATGGAGCTGATTGAGGAGTTGGAGGCGGTGCGCCGCGGGGTCTACGGCGGGGCCGTGGGCTACTTTGACCTGGGCGGCGATATGGACGCGTGCATTGCCATCCGCACGGCGGTGGCCTGTGGCGGGCAGGTTCACCTGCAAGCAGGAGCGGGTGTGGTGTTTGATTCGTTACCGGAGCGGGAGCTGGCCGAGTGCAGCCACAAGGTGCGGGCTTTGGGCTTGGCGGTGCGGCTGGCGGAGGGGTTGCGGCCATGATCCTAATGGTGGACAACTACGACTCCTTCACCTTCAACGTGGTGCAGTACCTGTGGGAGTTGGCAGAGGGGGAGGAGGTGCTGGTGGTGCGCAACGATGAGCGCAGCGTGGCCGAGCTGTTGGCCATGCAACCCCGGGCCATTGTGGTTTCGCCTGGCCCGGGTCGCCCAGAGGCGGCCGGGGTGTGCGTGGAGCTGTTTCAGAAGGCGCCGAGGGTTCCCATCTTGGGTGTGTGTCTGGGTCATCAAGCGCTGGGGGTCGCTTACGGCGGACAGGTGGTGCGGGCCCCCGTGCCCCGGCACGGCAAGACCTCGGAGATTCACCACCGGGGCGAGGGGCTTTTCCGTCACCTGCCGGAACCGTTCCTCGCCACCCGTTACCACTCGCTGGTGGTGGCGCGGGAAAACCTGCCTGAGGCCCTGCGGGTCACCGCTTGGACAGATGACGGCCTAATCATGGGTTTGGAGCACCGTCACCGCCCGCACTTCGGCGTGCAGTTCCACCCCGAGTCCTACCTCACCTCCCAGGGCAAGAAGCTCCTGGCCAACTTCTTGGAATTGGCGAGGTAAGCCATGCGGGAAGTGCTGGAGAAGGTGTTAGCAGGAAAGACCCTCACCGCCGCGGAGATGAGGGCCAGCTTTCAATCGCTGATGGAAGGGCGCTGGTCGGAAGCGCAGCAGGCGGCCTTTCTCGTGGCCTTGCGGGCCAAAGGGGAGGAGCCCGAGGAGGTGGCCGAAGCGGCGCGGGTGCTGGCCTCCTACGCTCGCCGCCTGGAGGCGCCTGCAGGTGCGGTGGACACCTGCGGGACCGGGGGTGACGGCGCGGGCACGGTCAACCTGTCCACCGGCGCGGCTATCCTGGCCGCCAGTTTAGGCGTGCCCGTAGCCAAACACGGCAACCGCTCGGTATCCTCCCGTTGCGGCTCAGCGGACGTGCTGGAAGCCATGGGCTGGCCGGTGGACCTGCAGCCCGAGGGATGTCAAAGGCTGTTGGCGGAGGAGGGCTTTGCCTTCCTCTTTGCCCCCACCTTCCATCCGGCCATGAAGGCGGTGGCCTCGGTGCGGCGGGCCCTGGGGGTGCGCACGGTGTTCAACCTTTTGGGCCCGCTGGCCAACCCGGCGGGGGTGAAGAGGCAAGTGTTGGGGGTTTTTTCCTCCTGGGCGCAGGAGCTGGTCGCCGCGGCGCTGGCGGAGCTAGGGGCGGAACACGCCTGGGTGGTATGCAGCCAGGATGGTTTGGACGAGCTGTCCGTCACCGCCCCAGCGGTGGTGGTGGAGGTGCGCCAGGGGCGCGTGGCGAACCGCTTCACGCTAGAGCCGGAAGAGCTGGGGCTTGCCCGCGCGCCGCTGTCGGCGCTGGCTGGGGGCTCGGCGGAGGAAAACGCCCAGCGCTTGTGGGCGGTGCTGGAGGGAAAAGAGGGAGGACCGGTAGCCGAGGCGGTGGCCTTGTCGGCGGCGGCGGCCCTGCTCGTGGGCGGGAAGGTGAGCCGCCTGTCCGAGGGTTTGGCTCTGGCCCGCCAGGCCCTGGCCTCGGGTGCGAGCGCCGCTTACTTCCGAAAAGTGCTGGCGAGAGCACGGGAGCTGGGCGGTGCCCGCTGACCTCTTGTCCGCCATCGTGGCTGAAGCGGCGCCACGCTTGGCCGTGCCACCGCCAAAGCCGATCCCGCCCCCGGGTCGCCGCAGTTTGATCCAGAGCTTAGGACCTCCCGGTTTGCGGGTGATTGCTGAGGTCAAGCGCCGGTCGCCCTCCGCAGGGTTGCTGCGCCAGCCGCTGTTGCCGGGGTTTCTCGCTGCCAGCTACCAGCGGGGCGGTGCGGCCGCCGTTTCGGTGGTTACCGAGCCGGCCTACTTTGGCGGGGATGCGCGTTGGGTGGCGGAAGTTAAGGCAGCCTGTGAGCTGCCGGTGCTCCAGAAGGACTTTTTCTCCCGCCCGGAACAGGTGGCCTATGGCCAAGCCTGCGGTGCCGACGCCATCCTCCTCATTGCCCGAATTCTTCCCGGGGCTTTGCTGTCAGAGATGCTGGCCGCGTGCCGCGAGGTGGGAGTGGAGGCGCTGGTCGAAACCCATGAGCGAGCAGAAGTCGAGCGTGCCTTGGAAGCTGGGGCTTCCCTGGTGGGGGTCAACAGCCGAGATCTGCGCACCTTTCAGGTGGACGTGCCGCGTGCCTGCCAGCTGGTCCAGCTGGTGCCCCCACCGACGGTGGGGGTACTGGAGTCGGGAGTAAAAAGCCCGGGGCAGTTCGGCCAGCTGGTGAGGCAAGGGGCTCGATGCTTCCTCATAGGCGAGTACCTGCTGCGGCAGTCGGACCCGGAGCAGGCCCTGCGGGAGCTTTTGGAGGGGCCATGGTCACGGTAAAGATTTGCGGGCTGACGGATGCAGGCGATGCCATGTTGGCGGCGGAAGCGGGGGCGGATTACTTGGGCTTCGTTTTCGTTCCCGGCTCCCCGCGGCAGCTGGCCCTGGGGGCCTGTGTTTGGATTCGGGCCTTGCCCGTGACGGGGAAGGTGGGGGTGTTCCGCAACCAAGGAGAGCCCTTGATTGCCGAGGTGCGGGAGCGGGCGGGTCTGGAGCTGGTGCAGCTGCACGGGCAGGAACCTCCCGAGCTGTGCGAGCGGCTGGGCGGGCGGGAGAAGGTGATCAAGGCCTTTACCGTGCACGGCCGGGTGGACTGGGGCCAGGTGCGGGCTTACGCCAGCGTGGCCCGCATTCTGTTCGATGCGGGCGCGGGTACGGGACAGCCCTTTCCCTGGGAAATTCTGCGGCAGGCTCCGGACGGGTTGGATTTTTGGTTAGCCGGTGGGCTGAGGCCCGGCAACGTGGCGCGGGCCCTTGCTGCCTGCCGACCCAAAGGGGTGGATGTGGCCTCCGGGGTAGAATCGGCCCCGGGGCGCAAGGACCCAGTGAAGTTGCGGGCTTTTGTGGCTGCGGTAAGGAGGGCACGTGAGGAGGCTTCCTGACGAGCGAGGTTACTTTGGGCCTTACGGAGGGCGTTTCGTGCCGGAAACGCTCATGGCCCCACTGGAGGAGCTGGAAAAGGCCTTTCGCGAGGCCATGCGGGACAAGAGCTTCCGCCGGGAGCTGGACGCGCTGTTGCGGGACTACTGCGGACGGCCCACGCCCCTCACCTTTGCCGCCCGTCTGTCGGCGCACCTGAACGGGGCCAGGATCTTTCTCAAGCGCGAGGACCTTTGCCACACCGGCGCGCACAAGATCAACAACGCCTTGGGGCAGTGCCTGTTGGCGCGGCGCATGGGCAAGGTGCGGGTGATCGCGGAAACGGGGGCGGGTCAACACGGGGTAGCGGTAGCCACCGCTGCCGCCCTCTTAGGGCTTTCCTGCCGCATCTATATGGGAAGCGAAGACGAGCGGCGTCAGGCGCTCAACGTCTACCGCATGAAGCTGCTGGGTGCCGAGGTGGTGGGGGTGGATGCGGGCTCGCGCACCCTCAAAGACGCCATCAACGAGGCGCTGCGCGATTGGGTGACCAACGTGAGCACTACCCACTACGTCATGGGGTCGGTGCTCGGCCCGCACCCTTACCCGCTGATGGTGCGGGAGTTCCAGTCAGTGATTGGCAGCGAGGCTTGGCTGCAAATTCGCAAGGCCCACGGTACCCTGCCCCGGTTGGTGGTGGCCTGTGTGGGCGGCGGATCCAATGCCGCCGGTATCTTCTCCGCCTTTGTACCCTACCAGAAGGTCAAGCTGGTGGGCGTGGAAGCGGGCGGGCGCGGGCCCCTTTTGGGTCACCATGCGGCGCGCTTTGCCGGCGGTGCCCCGGGCGTGCTGCACGGCACCTACACTTACGTGCTGCAGGACGGTCACGGCAACACTGCGGCTACGCACTCCGTTTCTGCCGGCTTGGATTACCCGGCGGTGGGTCCGGAGCACGCCTTTTGGAAAGACACGCGCCGGGTGGAGTACGTGCAGGTTTCCGACGACGAGGCTTTGTCCGCCTTTCAGCTGCTTTCCGAGCTGGAAGGCATCATGCCCGCTTTGGAGACCGCCCACGCCCTGGCTTACGTCACCAAGGTGGCCCGCAGCTTTTCCCCGGCGGAGGCTATTCTGGTAAACCTTTCCGGCCGCGGGGACAAGGACGTGGCCGAGGTGGCGCGGCTTTCGGGGGTGCGGCTATGAGCGAGCGCTTGGAGGCAGCCTTCCGCCGGGCAGCAAAGGAAAAGCGCGCCGCGTTGATTACTTACATCACCGCCGGGGACCCCAGCCCGGCGCGCACCCTGGAGCTTTTGCGCGCTTTGGAACGGGGTGGGGCGGACATCGTGGAGTTGGGGGTGCCCTTTTCCGACCCTATTGCCGACGGGCCGATCAACTGCGCGGCCGCCGAGCGGGCGCTGGCAGCGGGCACCTCCCTGCCGGGAGTGCTGCAGACGGTGCGGGAGCTGCGCTACAGCTCCTCCCTGCCTTTGGTGCTCTTTTCCTACGCCAACCCCATCCTCGCCTATGGCCTTTCCCGTTTTGCCACCGATGCGGCCAGCGCTGGCGTGGACGGCCTGCTGCTCACCGACGTGCCAGCCGAGGAGGCGGGTCCCTTTGCCCAGACCTTGGTCCGCGTCGGCCTAGAGGTGGTGCCCATGCTGGCCCCCACCTCCACCCGCGCTCGCGTCAAGCAAGCCAAGGAGCTGGCGAAGAGCTTCATTTACTTCGTGTCCCGCACCGGCGTCACCGGACCGCAAAAGCAGCTGCCGCCGGAGCTCGCTGAGGAGGTCAAGCTGGTGCGCAAGCTCACGGGCGTGCGGGTGGCGGTGGGCTTCGGTTTGTCCGACGCGGAGCAGGTGGCCAAGGTGGCGCGCTTCGCCGATGGCGTAGTGGTTGGCTCGGCCATCGTGGCGCGCATTGCCCAGCTGGGAGAAAGCCGCGACCTGGCCTGGGAGGTGGAGCAGTTCGTGCGCGGTTTGCGCGCCGCCACCTCCCGCCGCTAGCAGGTTGCCCCTGGCCGCTGCTAAAATGGTGCGAGGCTCGCGGAGGGCGGTATGAGCACAGGGTTACACGCGTCCAGCGCGGCGGTGGCGCAGTGGTTGCAACAGCTTTCGCCGGAGCTTCCCCTGGACGAAGGGGGGCGTTTCCTTTTCTTGGGCCCGGTGCATACCACCCGCACCGGTTGGGTGGTGCGGGTGCGGGAGGGACAGGATGGCGAGCTGGGTTTGCGCCTTCTCCGGCCGGAGCTGGTGCAGGAGGAGGCGGACCGGGAGCTGTTCCTCGCCTGGGCCCGGGCCTGCCAAGGGGCGCGGCACAGCCGGCTGGCCGTGGTGCAGGAGGCGGGGCTGATCACCACCCCGGATGGGGTGGAGCTGGCCTTCCTTGCAAGCTCCTGGGTGGGCGGCAGCACCCTCAAGCAGCTGGTGCAGGGGCGGGCGCAGGGCTTGCCAGCCGAGCAAGCCTTCCACGTGGTGGGGCAGGTGGCGGCGGCGCTGGCATCGGTGCACGGCGTGGGAGTGGTGCATGGCGAGCTGCGGCCGGGGCTGGTGTTGCTGGACAAGCGCTACAACGCCACGGTATTGGGCTTGGGGGTGCCCCCGCGCCTGCGGCGGCGTGCGGAGCTTTTGGGCTTCGGCCCCTGGAGCGTGGCCCCCTGGGCTCCACCCGAGCGGTTGGCCTCCGATGGGGAAACGGTGGAGCCCAACTCCGATGTGTACCAGTTGGCCTTGCTCATGTACGAAGCCTTTGCTGGCATCCCCTACCCGCGCTGGACGGCTCCCGATTTGCTTTCCGATTTGGTGGGGTTCATGCCCACATCCATGGACGAGCTGTTGTGCGCCTGTTTGGGGGATGCGGCCCAGCGGCCGCCCAGCGCCCTGGAGTTTCTCGCCCAGCTGCGCGACGTGGAAGCAGCCTACGAGCAGAACCTGCACGAGCGCAAGGTGCGGGGCAAGACCTCGGCCAAGCAGTTGAAAGAGCGCGCGGAAGGGTTGTTGCAGCACACCTACCCTCCCTACGAGCTGGTGCTGGCATTGACCGCCAAGGGTAAGAGCCAGCGCGGCCTTCTGGGCCTCACGTCCAGCATGGCGCGGGAGCTCGCCGAGCTCGCTGACCAGGCGCGGGCGGGCCTGCGGCAGCGGCTGGGGGCGGTATTCCAGCACCTTCTGGAGGACCGGGACTACGCGGCTGCTCAGGCCTTCTTGGATCGGGTGGCGGAGGAGCTGCCGGGAGAGGAAGTGGTTGAGCACTACGTACGCTTGGAAAGGGAGCGGGTGAAAGCGGCTCCGGGCAAAGCGGGGGAGGCCATGAAGGCCCTGCTGGCCTTTCTGCGGCGGCCGGAGCTTTCCTACGCGGCGCGGCTTTCGGTGGTGGAAGCGCTGGAGCAGCTGGTGGGAGGCGTGGTGGTGCCGGTGGCCATCAGCTTCCGCAAGCCCCAGGGCAAGCTGAAGGTGGTGGAGAGCTTCCGCGTGGGCGAGCAGCAGGTCACGGTGGTGCTGGGGCCGGTCATGCGCCTGGGCCGGGGCAGTTTCGGCCAATTCGGCAACCACGTGGACTTGGCTCCGCCGCTGGAAAAGGCCGCCGAGGATTCGGCCTTGCTGCTTCTGGCGCAAAGCATTTCTCGCGCCGGGCACGTGGAGTTTCGCATCGGGGCTCAGGGACTGGAGGTGTTCTGCCTGGGTACCCACGGGCTCACCCTGGACGGTGTCACCTTGGCCCGGGGGGAGGAACTGCCCCTCAAGGCGGAGGGCAGCTTGGTGGTGGCGCGAGGTGCCACCAAGGGGGTGTATCGGGTGGTGCTCTCGCCCGAGGGTGAGGCATGGGCGCTGGTGGTGGAGTTTTTCGAGGGCGTGGCTCAGGGCAAACGGGCCATCTGGGTGCTGCAGCGCCTTCCTTTGGAGCTGGTGCATCCCCCGGCTGGGGATTGCGGCTTTTGCGACCCCACCCCCGAGGGCTGGGTAGTGGAGGCCACCACCGCCGGCTTGCGCCTGGGCGGTCTGCCCCTGGAGGTGGGCAGCCGCCGGGTATGGCAGGAAGGGGAGGTGCTGGTGCTGCCCGGCGAGGTGGAGGTGAGCCGGGAGGCCGTTTGAGAAGCTGGTGGGCACGGTCGCTGGCTGTCTTCTTGACGCTGGAGCTTACCGGCTGCTTTTCCCTGCGCACACAGACGCGCCAGGTGGGGGAAGAGGAGGCGGGTGTGGCGGTGGTGGTCTACGCCGACGACGCGGCACGCAAGGCCGGCCGCCCGGGGCCGGAAGGGGTGCTGGGGGAGCTGGAGCGGCGGGAGCGGGGACGTTGGCAGCCGGTATTTCGCTCCCTGGCTTCCCGCTGGGCGGTGCGGCTGCCGGCGGGCACCTACCGCCTGCGCTTTCCCGCCCGGCTGCTAGAGGACGGCCGGGTGGTGCCTCTCTCCGCTAAGAGCAAGAAACTGGTGGTGGAGCCGGGGCAGGCGGTGCAGGTGGAGGCGGTGCTGGAGCACCTGCCGGTGGGGCTGGTGGTGGTGGGTGTGGTGGTGGTGGCGGTGGTGGCCGTCGCCCTGTCCAAGTGGTTAAAGGAAGCGGACCTGCCAGAGCCGCCGCTCCCGCCACCGGAGCTTTTCGAGGTGGCCTTTCACCTCACCCTCGACTGGGCCGCCGGCCCCTGGCCCTCACCAGCGGATCGAGCAGCGCCGGTGCTCACCTCGCACTTCCCCGCTCGTGAGGCGACTGTGCCTTCCGGGCCGGTGCGGGTGGTGTGGGTTTTTTCCGAGCCGCTTGCGCCCACCGCCCTGGATCCGGGAAAAGTCCGCGTGCTGGGTGAGCGCTCGGGCATGCTTGCGGGCGTGGCCAGCTACGACCCGCGGCGTTGGTGGGTGCAATGGGAAAGCCGCGAGAGCGTGCCGGCGCAGCGCCTCCACGTGACCTTGGACGCCGGGGCGGTGGAGGACCTGGCGGGCAACGAGCTGGCTGAGCCCATCAGCTTCAGCTTTCTGGTGCGATGATGGAGCTCTCCCTTTCGCCCCAGGTGCGGCTTTGGGTGGAGGATGCGGGCGAGGGCGAACCGGTGGTGCTGCTCCACGGCCACAGCCTGGACCGCACCGTTTTCGATGCCCTGGTGCCCCGCCTCTTGGCCGCCGGGTACCGAGTGGTGCGCTACGACCAGCGGGGTCACGGCCGCTCCGGCTCGCCTCCGCAGGGCTACCGCTTTGGGGACCACGCCGCCGATCTGAAGGCGGTAGTGGAGCACCTGGGTTTGGGCCCCTGTCACCTGGTGGGCTTGTCCAAGGGCGGAGGCATTGCCCTGGAGGCGACCCTGCGCTCCCCCGGGCTGGCCCGTTCCCTGGCCCTCATTGGCCCGCTGGTGCCCGACTACCCCTTGTCGCCCGAGTTTTGGGCTTTTTTCAAGGCCTTTGCCCGCGCCATCCGTCAGGAGGGCGTGGAGACGGCGGTGCGCCGCCTGTGGTTACCCCATCCCCTGTTGGCCTCCGCGTGGAACAACCCTCGTTGTCGGAATCACCTGGAAGCCATGGTGCTGCGCTTTCCTGCTGGGGAATATCTAGCTCAAGCTCGGGACGAGCCCGACCGGGACTGGACAGTGACGGAGCGGCTGGCGCGCTTACGCGTGCCCACCTTGGTGCTACGCGGCGAAAGGGACGTGCTGGACTTTTGCCAGATGGCCTCCTTCCTTGCCGCTCGTATGCCGCAAGCGCAGCTGGTGGTGGTGCCGGTCTCGGGCCACTTGGTGCCTTTGGAGCAACCGGAAGCGCTGGCTGAGCAGCTGCTGCGCTTTTGGGCTGAGGTGCCTGGCGCCGACGCCTGACCGTGAGCAGGCCTGTGGGCAGGAGTTCTTATTCAGCCTGGCCCTGGCTTTCGCCTGACCAGCGCCCCCAGCCCGGATGCTCTTCCTTTACCGCCACAAACACGCCGCGGGCACGAGCGGTACGCATGCCAGCGGCAAACAGCTCGCCTTCCACCGTGACCCGTCGCCGCCCTGCATCCACCACTCGCGCCCGGAGGAGGAGCTCCTGGTTGGAGGGCGTGGGCTTTTCCAACCACACGCAAAACTCGGCGGTCACGGTATTGGCCGGGGCCGGCAGCTGGTCGCGCTGCATCAGGAAGTACGCCGCGGTCCAGTTCATGTGGCAATCAAACAGCGTGCCCACGATGCCACCGTTGAGAAAGCCGGGGAAGCCCTCGTGGTGGGGCTGGGGGCGAAAGCGGCAGATCAGCTCATCCCCTTCGGGAAAGCTTTTGATCTGCAGTCCTTGCGGGTTGGCGGGCCCGCAGCCGAAGCAGCGGGTGTGGGGCGCGTAGCGGTCCTGCAGTGCCTGCTCCATGGGACCTCCCGCGCCATTGTACCGACGGCCGTAACTCGTGGCACAATCGCTGCCTATGAGGCGGCTTGTTCCCTGGCTTGCAGCGTTCCTCTTGACGGGGGCGGCAGCGGTTTGGCAACGCCTTTCCGGTCCCACCTGGCCAGTAACGGGTAGCGCGCAGCTTCCCAGCGGTCACAGCGTGCGTTGGCACTTGCCGCGCTCGGCGGAGGTGGGACGCGACCTGCCTGTGAGCCTGGAGGTGCAGGGCACCCCCTTGGCGGGTCTGGTGCGCTGTCGTCGCGTTCCCAGCAAGGAAGAATGGCAGCTCCTAGTTGTCTCGCGCGAGAGCGGTCCTGCCGGCTACCGGCTTTCCGCCTTCCTACCGGCCCAACCGCCGGCGGGCAAGCTGGCCTACCAGTTCCTCCTCGTCTCCGAGGTGGGTGAGGAGCTGGCTATTCCCCCTGAGCCGGTGGTGGTGCGCTTCAAAGGGCATGTGGGCTTGGCCCTGCTGCTGCCCCATGTGCTGGCCATGTTTTTCGGAATGCTGCTGGCCAACCGCGCGGGCCTGGGTGTGCTTTTCGGCGAAGCCCGGCCGCAGCGCTTCCTTTGGCCAATCATCGCCTTTTTTCTTCTGGGCGGGTTAGTACTTGGCCCGCTGGTGCAAAAGGCCGCTTTCGGGGCTTGGTGGACCGGCTTTCCCCTTGGGCACGACGTGACCGACACGAAAACCTTGGCGGTAGTCGTGGGCTGGCTTTGGGCGGCGCTGCGCAGCCGCGGCGGTCGGCGCTGGCCGGTGTTGGTCGCCAGCGTGCTCACGCTCCTGGCCTTTGCCCTGCCCCATTCCCTTTGGGGCTCGGAGCTGCGCTGGGAGTAAGGAGACCAGCTGCCGCGCCAGCGAGGGCTTGCGCCCCAGTTTACGTGCGCGAACTTAAGGCCCGGCGGCTCTTAAGTTTTTTTGCCGATCCTCAGACTGCCACACGGGAGCTCACAGCCACCAGGGAGCAAACCCCGGCAGGGTTTCGCCCTTGCCCGCCGCATCGGTACTCACACCACCGCGTGGGGTTGCTTCGTGCCTGTACCCCCTCACCTCGGAGCACCCTGCCCCAGGGCACGCTCGGGCACCCAAGATACTTGGTCCTTTTCGTCGACACACCAGCAAGGGCCACACCCAAGGGCCCTCAGTTCCAGACAACGCACCGCCCCTAACCGTGGCGCGCGGCAAACTCCTCCATGAAGGTGGCCAGCTCTTCGATCCAGGTGCGATCCACGAAGTTGTACATGGACACGCGAATCCCGCCTACCGAGCGGTGGCCTTTGAGGCCGACAAAGCGGTGCGCCTTCGCCTCTTCCAAGAACCTGCCTTCCAGCTCCTCGCTGGGCAGGCGGAAGACGGCGTTCATGAACGAGCGGGAGTCTTTCTCCACCGGTGCTCGGTAAAAGCCCGAAAACCGGTCGATCACGCCGTAGATTCTCTCCGCTTTGGCGCGATTTTCCGCCTCCATGACCTGCAAGCCGCCACGCTCCTTCATCCACTCCAGGACCAGCTTGAGGATGTAAATGGCGAAAACGGGCGGGGTGTTGTACAACGAGTTGTCCTTGGCGTGGGTCTTGTAACGCAGGATGATGGGGATGTCTTCGCGGCAGGAGGCCAAAAGGTCTTGGCGGATGATGACCACCGTAACCCCTGCTGGGCCCAGGTTTTTCTGCGCGCCGCCGTAAATCAAGCCGAAGGGCTTGATATCGAAGGGCCGCCAGAGGAAGTCGGAAGACATATCAGCCACGAGTGGCACCGAGCCGGTTTGCGGGTACGTGTGCCACTGGGTGCCGAAAATGGTGTTGTTGGAGGTGAGGTGCACGTAGCGGGCCTTATCGGAAAGCTGCAGCTCCTCCTGCTTGGGGATGCGGGTGAACGTGCCCTCTACCTCGGTATTGGCAGCAATGCGCGGCTCGCCCACCAACTTGGCTTCCTTAAAGGCCTTTTGCGACCAGGCGCCGGTGATGATGTAGTCGGCCGACACTCCCGGTCCCAAGAGGTTCATGGGCACCATGGAGAACTGCAGGGAAGCCCCGCCGCCCAAAAAGAGGATGGTGTAATCCTCCGGGATGCCCACCAGCTCCCGCAGGAGGTTTTGGGCGGCGTTGTGCACCGCCTCGTAGTCCTTGGAGCGGTGGGAGACTTCTAGGATGGACATGCCGGTGCCGGCAAAATCCAAAAGCTCGACCTGCACCTTTTGCAGGACCGGCAGCGGCAAGGCCGCCGGTCCGGGGTTGAAGTTGCGTGCTCGTTCCATGGGGGCCTCCATTTCCGGGCTTATGCCCTCTTGCCGGTGTACTCCGCCAAGATACGCACCACCTCCTCGCCAATGCGCAGGAGGTTTTCCTTGGACGAGGCGCCCATATGGGGTGTGAGGAGGGTGTTGGGGGCGGTGAGCAAGGGGTTGTCGGGTTCCGGTGGCTCGCTGGAGTAGACGTCGGTGGCGTAGCCGGCCAGCTTGCCGCTGCGCAGTGCCTCGGCCACGTCTTCTTCCACCACGCACTTGCCGCGGCCGGTGTTGATCAGGTAGGCGCCGCTTTTCATCATGGCCAAAGTTTGCTTGTTGATTAGCCCCTTGGTTTCTTCGGTGAGGGGCACGTGCAGGGAAACGTAGTCAGCCTGGGGCAACAGCTCCTTCAGGCTGGCCACCAGGATGGCGGAGTCGGATTTCTTCACGTAGGGGTCGTAGGCCAAAACCCGCATGCCGAACGCCCGCGCCCGCACCGCTACCTCGTGCCCGATATTGCCGATGCCCACAAGCCCCAAGGTCTTGCCAAAAAGCTCGGTGCGCTTGAGCTCTTTTTTCAGGAACTTGCCTTCCTTCATGGCGTTGTGTGCTTCCACGAGCCTGTTAGGCAGGGCCAGCATCATGGCCATGGTCAGCTCGGCCACCGCCACCGCCGAAGCTTTTGGCGTGTTGACCGCCTTAACGCCCCGGGCCTTGGCGGCTTCCAGGTCGATGTTGTCCATGCCCACGCCGCCGCGGATGATGAGCTTGAGCTTGCGCGCCTGGGCCATCCACTCGGCGGTGCACTTGGTTTTGGAACGCACCAGTACCACCTCCGCCTCGCTCAAGCGGCTCACGTCCTCCGTGACCTCGCCCAAGGCGCGCAGCTTCTCCGGCAAGGACGGGTCGAAGGCATCGCAAATCAGGATGAGCATGATTTCCACTCCTTTCTCGCCGGGGACCCGGCGCTTACCAGCTGTCCAGAGTCCGCAAAAACAGCCCCGATCGCAGCTTGGGCTCGAACCAGGTGGACTTGGGCGGCATGATGAGTCCGGCATCGGCCACCGTCATGACCTGTTCCAGCGAGGTGGGGTAGAGGGCAAAAGCCACTGCCCAACCCTGGCGTACGCGCTCCTCCAGGGCACCCAAGCCGCGGATACCGCCGATGAAATCAATGCGCGGGTCGGTACGGGGGTTGGCAATGCCCAGAATGGGCCCTAGCACGTTCTCTTGCAGGATGGACACGTCCAGGGAGCGAATGGGGTCGGCAGCCGGAAAGCTGCCCTGTCGCGCTTCCAGGCGGTACCAACGCCCGGCCAGGTACATGCCGAACTGGTGAGGCTTTTCCGGTTTTCCCCCCGCCGCTTCATGCACGGTGAAGCCTTTTTCCAGGCAGGCAAGAAACTCCTGCGGTGTGAGGCCATTCAGGTCCCTCACCACGCGGTTGTAGTCCAAGATGCGCAACTGGTTGTGGGGGAACAGTACGGCCAAAAAGTAGGCGTGTGGCTCGTCGCCACCGTGCTGCGGGTTCGCCTGGGCGCGCTCCCGGCCCACGCGCGCGGCGGCGGCGGTGCGGTGGTGCCCGTCGGCCACGTACAGCGCCGGCACCTGCCGGAAGGCCTGCTGGAGAGCGAGGGTGAGCTCCTGGGGCACGACCCATAGCCTGTGGCCAACCCCATCGTCGGCCACAAAGTCGTAAAGGGGGGCCTGCTGCCGCGCCTCTTCCACCAGGGCGTCAATGTCGCCCCGCTGGCGGTACGTGAGAAATACGGGCTCGTCGTTGGCGTTGAGCTCGTGAATATGGCGTGTGCGGTCGTCTTCCTTGTCCTTTCTTGTGAGCTCGTGGCGCTTGATCAGGCCCTGGTCGTACTCAGCCACCGAAGCAGCGCACACCAGGCCCGTTTGTCGATGGTCGCCCATGCGCTGTTCGTAAAGGTAAAAGCGCGGCTCCTCTTCGCGGACAAAAACGCCTTCGGCCAAAAACCGGCGCAAGTTGGCTGCTCCTTTGGCGTACACTTGCTCATCGTAGGGGTTCAGGTCCTCCGGGAGGTCAATCTCGGGCTTGTTGATGTGCAGAAAAGAGTATGGCTTGCCCTCGGCAAGGTGGCGGGCTTCGGCGGAGGAAACCACGTCGTAGGGGGGGGCTGCCACCTGCGCCGCCAGCTCAGGCCGGGGTCGCAGCGCCCGAAAGGGACGAATATCCGACATGAACGCACCTCCCGGCGGCAGGTCGCCGCTTGAGAAATCTATCACGAAATCCGCCAGGGACAAGGGGCCCGCCCCCCGCGGCCCATGGGTGCGGTAGCATGAGTCAAACAGACAAACCCATAGCCATAGCTCGCTTCCACGATCTCGTGGCCTTGCTTGAGGAACACCCCGAATGGCGAGCTGAGCTTCGCCGGCTGGGGCTGAGCGAGGAGCTCTTGCGCTTGGCGGGGCGGATTGAGGCCTTGTTCAGGACCTACGAGGAGTCATCTCGGGAGCTGATGGCCTGGCGGCGCGCGGCGCTTGAAGAGTGACGTGGTCATAGGGAAGAGGGGGCCCGGCTTCGGGCGGGAGTAGCGGCGGAGCAACGGCACCACCAGGAGCAGATGCGGCAGCTCATCGCCGAGCAGCAAAGGACTGCCCTCGAGGTGCGAATGCGAGCCCGAGAGCTCAAAGCCACGCGGAAAACGGTTGGCGGCTTGTCCGAGGCCGTGGGCTATGCCCTGGAAGACAGGGCCATCCGCAGCCGCCCCTTGGTGTTGCCCCAGGTGGCAGGCATCCAGCTGGGGGGAAGCCTGCAACGGGACTTCCTCCAGGATGCCTTGGGCGAGGAAATCGAGGTCAACCTCTTGGGCTACGGCACGACCGCCGAGGGTGAAACGGTGACCGTCATAGGTGAGACCAGAGCTAGGCTCCGCATGTGGGACTTGGAGAGCCTGCTGAAAAGCGTGGAGCGGCTGCGAGGCACGGGTGTGCTGCGCGGCCGGATCCAGCCGATCCTGGTGGGTTACCTCCTGCGAGGGGAGGTGCAGCGCAAGGCCTAAATTCTTGGCATCCGCCTGTTTGCCTCCTACGAGCTGCCTTTTACTAAAGGCCGGTCCTGGCCGGGTGTGGCGTGCCCACCTAGGCTGGTAGCCGTTGGTAAAGGCCAGCCAGCTCGCGTACCTCCTGTGCCTGCGCTTCGCTCAGCTCACCCGCCATTATGCGGAAGCGCCAGTTGCCCTCCGCCCTCCCGGGTACGTTGCAGCGGCAGGGGGCGGGCAGCCCCAAAAGGTCCTGCACGGGAAGGATGGCCAGCTTGGCCACTGACGCGAGGGCCAGACGCACCATGGCCCGGTGCGGTGGCTCGTGGGAGGCGGTGTACGCGCGAAAAAAAGCTTTCTGTTCGGGGCTGGCCTCATCCTCCCACCAGCCGCGAGTGGTGTTGGTGTCGTGGGTCCCGGTATAGACCACCAGGTTTTCCCGGTGGTTGTGGGGCAAAAAGCTGGAGCGCTCCCGTGGATCAAAGGCGAACTGCAGCACCGCCATCCCTGGCACCCTTAGTTCTTCCCGCAAGGCGACCACCTCTGGGGTGATGACACCCAGGTCCTCCGCCACCCAACTGGTGGTGGGCCCAAAGCTGCGCAAAAGCTGCTTGCCCGGAGCCGGCACCCAGGTTCCATGGCGGGCCGTGGTTTGGTCCGCAGGTACCTCCCATGCGGCAGCAAAAGCCCGGAAGTGGTCCAGGCGCACCAGGTCAAAAAGCTGCAGCGCGTGGCGGAGGCGGGCGTGCCACCAGGCGAAGTTCTGAGCTTCGTGGGCGTCCCAAGCGTAGACCGGATTGCCCCAAAGCTGGCCGTCAGCGGAGAAATAGTCGGGGGGCACACCCGCCACCGCCCGAGGCCGAAACGCGCTGTCCAGTTTGAACAGGTGCGGATGGCTCCACACGTCAGCGGAGTGGGCGGCAACGAAAAAGGGAAGATCACCGAAAAGACGTACAGGGGCTGCCTCATGGCGCAGGGCCTGCCACTGCTGGTAAAAAAGAAACTGCAAGAAGCGGGCTTTTTCGAGCTTGTCGGCTTGCTCACGGGCGAACGCCTGCAAAGCGTCCGGCCGCCTTTGCGCTAGAGGTTCAGGCCAGCACCAGAAAGGGCTGCCGTAAAGCTCGCTGGCGACGGAAAACATAGCCCAGTCTTCCAGCCAGCTGCTGTTTTGCTGGCAGAAGCGGTCAAAGGCCTCCTGGCGCCAGGCAGTGCGGCGAAAGGCGGCGAAGGCTTTGTGCAACAGCCGCCAGCGCCAGCCAAGCTGTGAGTAATCGGCTTGGCGGCTTGCGGCCGGTGCGTCGGCCAGATCCTCCGGCTGCAGCAGCCCTTCCTGCACAAGAGCCTCCGGGCTCACGAACAGCGGGTTGCCGGCAAAGGAAGAGGGCGAGGCGTAGGGGGAGTTGGCCGCTCCCAGGGGCCCCACGGGCAACACCTGCCAGAAGCTTGCTCCCGCCGCTTTAAGCCATGCGCAAAATCGGTAGGCTGACGGTCCCAAGTCCCCGAGCACGGGGCTTTTGGGCAGGGAGAAAATGGGCAACAACACGCCGAAGGCGCGCACACTCCCATGGTAGCAGGGCCTTCCGGCTATCATGGCCCGCGGCGATGGTGCCCAGTTGGCCGGAGGATTTGTCCCGTTACGCGCCCCTGGTGGGTGGCGCGGAAGCTTACTTTGCCGCCTTGTCCCGGCCTTTACCTCTCACGCTGTGGGTCAACCCCGTAAAAACCACGGTGGCTGCCCTGCGGGGTTTTTTTTGTGAGGAGGGCATTCAGGCGGAAGAGCTTTCCTGGTACCCGGTGGCCTTTCGCGTGAGTGGCTTGGAACGACCGGGTGCCACCCTTCCGTTCATCGCCGGCTGGTACTACGTGCAAGAGGAGGTGGCCATGACGGCGGTGGTAGCCCTGGATCCGCAACCCGGGGAGCGGGTAGTGGACTTATGCGCCTCGCCCGGGGGCAAGACGGCGCAGGCTGCCCTCCGCGTGGGCCCGTCCGGTTTGGTGGTAGCCAACGAGGCTCACATGGGTCGCCTTTCCGCTTTGCGAGCCACCGTGGACCGTCTGGGACTTGCCAACGTGCTTACCACCTGGGCCGACGGGCGTTACTTGCCGCTGCCCGAGGGGGTTTGGGACCGGGTGCTGCTGGATGCCCCGTGTAGCGGCGAGGGGACGGTGAGGAAAAGCAAAGGTGGTTACCAACCGGCGCCAGCACCTTTCCGCAAGGCGTTGGTGGCCATGCAGAAGCAGCTTCTCGAACGAGCACTCCGGCTGGTCAAGCCCAACGGTGTGGTGGTGTACAGCACGTGCACCTTTGCCCCGGAAGAGAACGAAGAGGTGCTCGATGCGGTGTTAGGCGACTGGGGGGCAGTGGAGCCGATACCAGATTTGGGGCTTTCGGCCGCACCCGGCCTTACCAGCTGGCAAGGGCGGAGCTTCCGGCAGGACTTGGTCCATGCCTGCCGCTTTTGGCCGCACCTCAACGATACCGGTGGTTTTTTCTTGGCGCGCATTAGGCGCTCAGAAGAGCCCTTTGCCCCGGCAAAATCACCTGGCAAGCTGGCGGCCAAGGGCCCCTCGTTTTGCCCCGCCGATCCCCAACCAATTGGGGAGCTTTGGCAGCGCTTTGCCATTCCCGAGGAACTCCGTGCTCGATTCCGCTTCTGGCAGAGGGGCAAACGCATGGTTTGGCTCGCTTGGCCGGAGGCTTGGCCGTTCTTTTCGGTGCCGCTGGAAGGCGTGGGCATCCCCTTGCTGCAGCAAATCGGCACCGGGGTCAAACCGAAGACCCATGCCTTGCAGTACCTGGCCCCCTACGTGCGTGCCAACGTGGCGGAGCTGCCCGACCGAGAGGCGGCCCGGCGCTTTCTCTCTGGTCAAAGCCAGAACCTTCATGCGGAAAGTGCCAGCCCCGGCTACGTGCTGGTGCGCTTCGGCCGCTTTGCCTTGGGCTGTGGCCTTTGGGCTCGCGGCCAGCTGCACTCCCAAATCCCCAAAGCGCTGCAGCTGCTCCCCTCGTGAAGCGGCGCCGGACCGGGGCGATGTGGCTGGAGGCTCGGGAAAAGCACGCAAGTGCTGCGAACTGAACCTTTGGCGGCAAAACCCGTACGCTGGCAATGGAGGTGGCATGAAACGCGGGTGGCTGCTGCTGGTACTGGCGATTTTGGCTTCCTGCCAAGGGAAAGAGGAGGGCCGGAAGAGGCTGCCCCAAGCGGTGCGCGTTCGCCTTCAGGTGGTACAGCCCGAACTGTTGGAGGTGCGGGCGGTGGCCGTGGGTACGGTGGAACCGGAACATCGGGTGCTGGTGGCAGCGCAGGAAGAGGGCGTGGTCACCGAGCTTTTGGTTCGCGAGGGCGACCGAGTTTCCCAAGGACAGCTCTTGGCGCGCCTGGACGACCGGGAGCTTTCGGCGCAACTGGCCGAGGCGGAAGCGCGGCTGGTGGAGGCGGAGGGGCAGTGGAAACGGGCACAAACCCTGGTCGCCGAGGGCCTGATCACCGCCGCGGAAGCCGACGCTGCCCGCGCCAGCTTCCAGGTGGCGCAGGCGCGGGTGCAGGCGCTGCGCACGCGCCTTTCGTTTACCCGCATTACCGCGCCGGTAGCCGGTACGGTTTTAACCCGCCAGGTGGAGCTAGGGAGCCTGGTGGCGCCGCGCTCCCCAGTGCTGGAGCTGGGAGCCGGTCAGCTGGTTTTGCGGGTGCCCGTTTCGGAGCTGGACGTGGTGAAGCTCAAGGTGGGCGACCCGGCGCGGGTAGTGGTGGATGCTTTGGGCGACACATCGGTGAGCGCCAGGATTCAAAGGATCTTTCCTGCTGCTGACCCAGCCTCACGTCAGGTAACGGTGGAGCTGGTACTGGAGGGGCCGCCGGCGGGTTTGAGGCCGGGCTTCTTGGCTCGGGCGGTGCTGACGCTGGAACGGATAGCGGAGGCCATTTTGTTGCCGGAGGGCGTAGTGCTCAGGGGCTCGGAGTTTCCTTTCTTCGTTTACGTGGTGGACGGGGGCGTGGCAAGGGTTCGGCCGGTGGATGTGGGCGCGCGCCAGGGAGGTCGGGTGCAGGTGACGAAAGGCCTCCAGGTGGGGGACCAGGTGGTGGTTGAGGGCGCCTCTCTTCTGCGTGACGGCATGCCGGTGCTGGTGGAGTCCTCATGAGCGGTACGGCACGACGCGGCTTGGTGCACTGGGCCATTACCCACCCGGTGGGCACGGTCACCATTTCCTTGGCCATCTGCGTGGTAGGCCTTTCCTTGGGTACCAACCTGGCGGTTGACTTGCTACCAAAGATTGTTTATCCGCAGGTGCGCGCCTCGGTCACGTATTCGGGTGTGGACCCGGAGGTAATGGAGCAAACCGTTACCAAGCCCTTAGAGACCCGCCTGGCCACCACCGAAAACGCCATCCTCATCACTTCCGAGTCCTCCGAAGGCCGCTCCTCGGTGGACGTGCACTTCTCCTACGGCACGAACGTGGACTTCGCCTTGCGCGACGCGTCCACCAAGCTGGATCAGGCCCGAGGTGCGCTGCCGCGGGACGTGGACCCGCCGGTGATTTTCAAGTTCGACCCCGCGCAGATCCCGGTGCTGCAGTTTGCCGTCTCCTCTGCCACCCGCGACGAGGCCTGGCTGAAGCGCTGGTGCGAGGATGCTCTGGCCAAGCAGCTGCTCACGGTGGAAGGGGTGGCCTCGGTGGACGTGGCCGGTGGTCTGGACCGGGAAATTCAAGTGGTAGTGGACCCGGAGCGGCTGCGTTCCTACGGCCTTACCTTGGCCCAGCTTTTGGCTCGTGTTCAGGAGGAGAACCAGGACGTCTCCGGGGGGCGGGTGATGACGCCCACTCGCGAGGTGCTCACCAAGACCAAGGGTAAGTTCCGCTCGGTGGAGGACATCAGCCGGGTGCGGTTGCCCTTACCAGGCGGTGGCGAAGTGGCCCTCACCGACGTGGCCCAGGTGCTGGACACGTACCGCGACAACCGGGTCCACGTTCGCCTGGACGGCAAGCCGGCGGTGCAGGTGGCCATCAGCAAGCAACCGGACGCGAACACCGTGGCCGTGGTGGATGGGTGTAACGCGGTGCTGGTGCGCCTGCAACGCGAAGGCTTTTTCCCACCCGATGTGGAGTTCAAGGTGGTGGAGGACCAGGCCTTCTACGTACGGGCGGCAGTTAGCGGCGTGGGCCAAGCCGCGCTCCTGGGCGGTGCTTTGGCCACCTTTGTGGTCTTCTTGTTCCTGCGGTCTTGGCGGCGCACGGTGATCATTGGGGTTTCGGTGCCCTTGGCGGTGCTGGGCTGTTTCGCCTTAATGGGCGTTTCCGGCATGACGCTGAACCTCATGTCCCTGGGCGGTTTGGCCTTAGGAATTGGCATGTTGGTGGACAACGCCATCGTCATGCTGGAGAACATCGACCGACACCAGCGCCGCGGGGAGGACGCGCTCAGCGCCGCACACGAGGGGGCTGCCGAGGTGGCCTCCGCGGTTACTGCCTCCACCCTTACCAACTTGGCGGCGGTGGTGCCCTTTCTCCTCATTTCGGGCCTGGCGGCCCTGATCTTCCGCGAGCTTCTGCTGACCATTTCCTTCGCCATCCTCACCTCTCTTTTGGTGGCTTTAACCCTGGTGCCCATGCTTTCCGGCCAGCTGTTTCGCTTAAAAGAGCGCAGCGGCCGGCTGGAGAAGGTGAGGTTGCTCCAGCTGGTGCCGCGGCTGGTGGAGCGCCTGGAGCAGGTTTACGCGCGGCAGCTGGCCAGGGTCCTCCGCCGGCGAGGCTGGGTCTTGGCCGCAGCCGCTGTGGCCTTTGCCCTCGCCCTTTGGGGCCTGGGAAGGCTGGGAAGCGAGTTCTTGCCTCCGGTGGACGACGGTCGGGTACGGGTGTTCTTGCGCTTTCCTCCGGACGCCTCGGTGGAAGCCACCAACCGTGCCGTCCGGGCGGCGGAGGAGTTGGTGCGCCGGCTACCGGAAGTGAGGCAGGTGTTTAGCGTGGCCGGTGGGGGGATTTGGGGAAGGGGGGTGAGCGTGAACCCGGCGGTGGGGTCAATGGTGGTGGAGCTCACCCCTCGGCGGAAACGCAGCCTTTCGGCAGCAGCCTGGGTGGCGCAGGCGCAGGAGCAGTTACGGGCGCTGCCGGCCCTCAAGGACGCTCAGGTGCGGGTTTCACCCCCCCGCATCCGTGGTTTGCGCACCGGGACGTCCACAGAGGACATCGAGGTGAAGATCTTCGGCGAGGACCTGGCCACCCTGGAACGCCTTGGCAACGATTTGGCAACGCAGCTTTCGCGGCTTCCGGGCCTGGTCAATGTGGACAGTTCCTATCAGCGAACCGCGCCGGAAATTCGTGTGGAGGTGGACCGCGTGCGTGCGGCAGCACTGGGTCTGGACGTGGGTGAGGTGGGACGAAGCGTGCGGGCTGCGGTGGCCGGGGTGGTCGCCACGCGCCTGACTGAGGGCGACCGGGAATTTGATATTCGGGTGCGCTTTCCCCGCCAGCTGGTGCGCTCCGCCTCCGAGTTGGGCTCCGTTCCTCTCTTTCCTCGTGCCGGTCTGCCAGTGCGCGTGCGGGACGTGGCCCGGGTTTACGAGAGCGAGTCGCCGCAGACCATTTACCGCGAAAATCAGAACCGGTTAGTCCGGGTCACGGCGCAGGCTTTGCCTGGGGTTTGGTCCACGGGCGAGGCTACCGAAGCGGTGAGGAAGGTTTTGGAGGGTTATCGCTTGCCTGAGGGCACCACGGTCCGGTTCGGGGGCCAAGAGGAGACGATCGCGGAAAACCGTCGGCTGTTCGCCACCATGATCTTCCTGGCAGTTTTCTTGGTCTTTGCCGTCATGGCGGTGCAGTACGAGTCGTTTGTCCTGCCTCTCGGCATCATGGCCGCCATTCCCTTGGCGCTTGTAGGTGTAGTGGCTGCCCTGGGGCTTTCTGGTCTGCCGTTGTCAGCGCCGGTGATGTTGGGCATGATCCTCCTGGCTGGCATTGTGGTCAACAACGGCATTTTGCTGGTGGAGTACATCGAGCTGCGGCGTCGGCAAGGTCTGGAACTGCTCGACAGCGTGTTGCACGCGGCACCTCTGCGCCTTCGCCCCATCCTCATGACCGTGACAACCACGGTAGTGGGGATGCTGCCCCTGGCGCTGAACCCGGCAGAGGGGGCAGAGCTCATGAGCCCCCTGGCGGTGGCGGTCATCGGCGGCCTGGTTGTTTCCACGGTGCTGACCCTGTTTGTGGTTCCTGCCCTGTACGTCACGCTCAGCCGGGGGCGGGAGCGGGCGCGGCGGAGGTGGCTGCGCGCCTAAGGGGTGGGGCGCACCGGCGTTGTTGACAACCGCGGTGGCGTGACTTAATATGACGCCCCCTGTGGGTGAGCCACAGCTGGGCTTTGTAGCTTCGAGGAGAACCGAATGAAGACCTATGTGCCGAAGGCAGGAGAAGTGAAGGCAAACTGGTACCTGGTGGATGCCAGTGATCTGGTGTTGGGCCGGCTTTCCACGTTGGTAGCGAGGCTCCTGCGCGGGAAGCACAAGCCGCAATTCACGCCGGGTTTGGACGTGGGCGATTTTGTGGTCGTGGTCAACGCCGCGCGGGTCAAGCTTACGGGCAATAAGTGGGATGACCAGCGCTTCTACCGCCACAGCGGTGACCCGGGCCACTTAAAGGAGGCCACTGCCCGGGAGCTACGGGACAAAACGCCGGAGCGGCTCATCCGTTACGCGGTATGGGGCATGCTGCCGAAAAACCGCCTGGGTCGGAAGCTCCTAGGTAAGCTCAAGGTGTACGCGGGGCCGGAGCATCCGCACCGGGCACAGCAGCCGCAAGTTATCAAGGTCAAGGGCTCTTAGGGAGTGGGTGCGTCATGATTCAATATTACGGGACGGGACGAAGGAAAACCGCAACGGCGCGCGTTTACTTGCGCCCGGGGACGGGGAAGATCGTCGTCAACAAGCGCAGCTTCGACGACTATTTTCCCAGCCGGACGCTGAAGATGATCATCAGGCAGCCGCTCTTGATCACCGAGACAGCGGATAAGTTCGATGTCTATGTGAACGTGGCTGGCGGGGGCATATCGGGGCAGGCGGGCGCCATTCGTCATGGCCTTTCTCGGGCCCTGGTGGAGTTCAACCCTGAGCTGCGGCCGCGGCTGAAGGCGGCGGGCTTCCTTACGCGTGACGCCCGCGAGGTGGAGCGCAAGAAGTACGGTCAGCGCAAGGCTCGCCGTCGCTTCCAGTTCTCCAAGCGGTAAGCGAGGAAAGGAGAGGGCACGTGGCATCGGTTTCCATGAAGGAGCTGCTCGAGGCTGGCGTTCATTTTGGTCACCAGACCCGGCGCTGGAATCCGAAGATGCGTCCCTACATCTTCGGCAAGCGCAACGGGATTTACATTGTTGACTTGCAAAAGACGCTGCAGCTCTTCGAAGAAGCCTCGGCGTTTGTTCGCGATTTGGCTGCCTCTGGTGGCACGGTGCTGTTTGTGGGTACCAAGCGGCAGGCTCAGGATGTGGTGCTCGAGGAGGCCACCCGGTGTGGCATGTTTTACGTCGCCAATCGCTGGTTGGGGGGCACACTGACCAATTTTGCCACCATTCGCCGTTCCATCGAGAAGTTCAAGGAAATCGAGCGGCAGCTGGCCAACGAAGACGCGCAAATGACCAAGAAGGAGCGGATTCGCTTGGAACGCCTGCGGGCCAAGATGAAAAAGAACCTGGGCGGCATCCGCGAGATGGAGCGCCTGCCGGACGCACTGTACGTCATCGACACCAACCAGGAGCACAACGCGGTGAAGGAAGCGGCCAAGCTGGGCATTCCGGTGGTGGCGCTGGTGGATACCAACTGCGACCCCGATTTGGTCGACTACCCCATCCCTGGGAACGACGATGCCATTCGCGCCATCAAGCTCTTTACCTCCCGCATCGCCGACTCCATCCTCGAGGGCTTGGCGATGATCGAGGGGCGGGCGGAAGAGGTCCGGAGCAAGCTCGCGGCGCGGCCGGTGACGGTGACTGAGGAGGAGGCAGCGGAGGCCATGCTTCCTTCCCTGGACGACACCCTGGACGATTACGACGAGACCGAGCTTTACGAGCGCTGAGGTCGGGACAAGGTAACGACGTACGAGCCCTGCCTTGCGCAGGGCTTTTTGCCGAAAGAAAAAGGAGGAACCCATGAGTGTTTCAGCACAGGCGGTAAAGGAGCTGCGGGAAAAGACGGGCGCGGGGATGATGGACTGCCAGCGGGCGCTGGTGGAAGCGGGTGGTAACATGGAGGAGGCCATCAAGATTCTACGCAAAAAGGGCTTGGCGGCGGCGGCAAAGAAAGCCGGGCGTCTGGCCAAAGATGGCTTGGTGGCGGTGGCGGTTTCGGAGGATGGCACGAGGGCGGGGATGGTGGAGCTGAACTGTGAAACGGACTTTGTGGCTCGCACCGAGCAGTACCAGAGCCTGGTCCGTGCGCTGGCGGAGCAGGCTATGCGGGAGGAGATTGCCGACGCCGCCAACTTGGCTTCGCGCCCCTTCGCTGCGGATCCCACGCATACCGTGGCCGAGGCCATCGCCTCGCACATTGCCACCATTGGTGAGAACATCGTGCTTTCCCGCGCATTGCACTGGGAGGCCGGCGAGGGCATGAAGCTGGGTTCCTACGTGCACATGGGCGGAAAAATTGGCGTGTTGGTGGAGATTTCCGCTGCCGCAGATGAGGAAACGGTGAAGGATGTGGCCATGCAGGTGGCGGCGGCCGAGCCGCGCTTCGTGGATCCGACCTCGGTGCCGCCCGAGGTTGTGAAGGAGGAAAAGGAAATTGCCAAGGCACAAGCAGCGGCGGCGGGAAAGCCGGAGGCGGTGCAGGAGAAGATTGCCGAAGGTAAGCTGGCCAAGTTCTACGAGCAGGTCTGCCTGCTGGAGCAGCCCTTTGTCAAGGACCCGAACCGCAAGGTCAAAGAGATCCTGGCGGAGCGCGGGCAGGTGGTGGTAAGGCGTTTTGTCCGCTTTCGCTTGGGGGAGGCAGTAGGCCAGGAGGAATGATGGCGCCTTCGCCTGTTTACCGCCGCATCCTCCTCAAGCTCTCGGGTGAGGTGCTCATGGGCAGCCAGCCCTTCGGCATTGCCGCGGAGGTGCTGCCGCAGCTGGCGCAGGAGCTCGCTGAGGTGCAGGCTTTGGGGGTGGATGTGGCGATCGTCATCGGTGGCGGGAACATCATCCGCGGCATCGCCGCCACGCAGCAAGGGTTGGAACGGGTCACGGGCGATTACATGGGCATGCTGGCCACCGTGATTAACGCGTTGGCCCTACAGGACGCGCTGGAAAAGCGCGGCTGCCAAACCCGCGTGCTCACCGCCATCGAGATGCGGCAAGTGGCCGAGCCGTTCATCCGTCGCCGGGCCCTGCGGCACCTAGAAAAGGGGCGCATCGTGATCTTTGCCGCGGGCACGGGTAACCCCTTCTTCACAACCGACTCCGCTGCGGCTCTGCGCGCCAGCGAGATTCATGCGGATGCCTTGCTCAAGGGCACGAAGGTGGATGGCTTGTACACGGCGGACCCGGCTCGCGACCTGGGGGCCTGCCTGGTGAAGCAGGCCAACTATCAGTACCTGCTTGAGCGCGGCCTTTCGATCATGGATGCGGCCGCAGTGTCCCTGTGCCAAAACGCACGCATCCCCATCCGCATCTTCAACATTCGCGTGCCCGGCAACATCAAGCGTGTGGTGTTGGGGGAGGATGTGGGTTCGCTGGTGAGCCAGGAGGGCTGAGCACGCTAGCTGGCTAAAATAGCGGGCTGGGTGTGAGGGCGAGAGGAGGCGGCTATGAAAGAGGTTATGAAGGAAGCAAAGGCGCACATGGACAAGGCAGTGGAGGTTTTCAGAGACGAGTTGAAGACGCTGCGCACCGGAAGGGCTAACATCGCCATTTTTGATCATATCCGCGTGGAGTACTACGGCACGCCAACCCCTCTCAACGAGTTGGCCAGCCTGTCGGTGCCGGAGCCCACCCTGATCCTCATCCAGCCTTGGGATCCCTCGGTCCTGTCTGCAATTGTGCACGCCATCCAAAAGTCCAACCTGGGACTGAACCCGGTGGATGACGGGCGCGTGATCCGGGTGCCCGTACCCCCACCAACCCAAGAGCGGCGCAAGGAACTGGTAAAGCTGGCTCATGAGATGGCGGAGCGGGCGCGTCTGGCGGTGCGCAATGTGCGCCGCGACACCAACGAAGCCATCAAAACACTGGAAAAAGAAAAGAAGATTTCCGAAGACGAGATGCACCACGGGCTGGAGGAGGTGCAAAAGCTCACCGACCAGCACATTGAGGCCATCAACGCCATCCTGGAAGCCAAAGAACAGGAGATCATGGAAGTGTGACGGTGGATACGGGGGCGGAGGCGAGCCCCACGGTGGGCTTAGTAGTGGTGGCGGCGGGCAGCTCCCGCCGTTTTGGTTCTGACAAGCTGAATGTGGTTTTGGCGGGCATGACCGTGTTGCACCGGGCGGTGGCGTGTCTGCGCCAAGCCTTCCCTCAAGCCCCATTGGCGGTGGTCGTGCCACCGGGTGCGGAAGCAGCTCGCCGGCAGGAGTTGGCCCGATTCGACCTCACCGCCGTGGTGGCCGGTGGCCGAGAGCGACAAGATTCGGTCAAGGCGGGCATAGCCGCCCTTGACCTTCCGGACACGGCGGTGGTGGTGGTGCATGACGGCGCCCGCCCCTTCGTGCCGCCCGCCGATGTGCAGCGTGTGGTCGAGGTGGCGGCGGCTTCTGGGGCGGCAGTGTTGGCAGCGCCGGTGGTGGATACCATTAAGGAGGTGGATGCGCAGGGTGGGGTGGCTCGGACCCTGCCTCGCGCCCAGTTGGTGCGCTCGCTTACCCCGCAAGCCTTCCGGGTGGGGCTGTTGCGGCGAGCTTGGGCTGATGCCGGGGCAGGTCATTGGACGGATGAGGCGGCCCTGCTGGAAACCCTGGGGATTCCCGTGCAGGTGGTGCCTGGCGACGCGCGCAACCTTAAGCTCACCTGCCCGGAGGATTTGAGCCTGTTGCGCGGTCTTTTTCCCCCGCATTTACGTGTGGGCCAAGGGGTGGACGTGCACCCCTTTGTCGCCGGCAGGCCCTTGGTCTTGGCCGGTGTGGCCATCCCCTTCGAGCTGGGGTTGGCGGGCCATTCGGATGCGGATGTGGTGTTGCATGCCGTCACCGATGCGGTCCTCGGTGCCTGCGGCGAAGGGGACATTGGCGAGCATTTCCCGCCCAGCGACCCGCGCTGGGCGGGCGCCGCGTCGTACGTGTTCTTGCGGTTTGCCCTAGAGAAGGCGCGGATGCACGGGCTTAAGCCTGTTAGCTGCGACGTGACCGTGCTGGCGGAAAAGCCTAAGCTGGCCCCTTACCGCTCGACGATGCGCCGGCACCTGGCGGAGCTTATGGACCTGCCGCTGGAGGCGGTCAACTTGAAAGCCACGACCACCGAAACCCTTGGGTTTGTGGGCCGGGGGGAGGGGGTGGTGGCTTTGGCGGTGGTGTTGCTTGCCGGGAGCTGACTGGATCGTGGGGTTTCATGCCGTGGTGGCGGCGCTGGAGCACGAGCCTCAGCGGGTGGAGGTGGTGTGGTTGGGTGAGGGGGTAGGTGGTGGGCGAGCCAACGCGGTGCTTTCCCTCTGCCGTAACCAAGGCATTCGCTTTGCGGTGGTGCCGCGTCGGGAGCTAGAGCGCGTGGCCGGTGGGGTGGCCCACAACGGTTTTGCCGCCCGGCTTTCCCCCGCGCCCTTTCGGGAGGTGGGGGAGCTGCTCTCGCTGCCCGTACCCGTCTGCCTGGTGGGCCTGGACGGCGTGCAGGACGGTCACAACCTTGGAGCCGTGGTCCGGGTGGCTGCTGCCTTCGCCTTGGGTGGGGTGATCGTTGCCGGGCCCCACCCGCCGCCTTTGGGCGGCGCTACCGCCAAGGTGGCGGCGGGGAGTTTGCCCCTCGTACCTGTTGCACGAGTGGGCTCGCTGGGAGATGCGGCTCGCCAGGCTCGAGAGGAGGGCTTCACCGTGTTGGCAGCTGATGCCCACGGCCGGCCCCTAGGGGAGGTTGATTGGCCGGCGCGTTTGCTTCTTTGTTTGGGCGGCGAGAAGGGCTTGCGAGCCAAGACCAAACGTTTTGTGGACGGCCTGGTGGCCATCCCCATGCATCCCCAGGTGGACTCCCTCAACCTGGCGGTGGCTTGCGGTATTCTCGCCTGGGAGTGGCGCCGTTGCTGGCCTTGGGTAGGAGGAGGAGTCCCCGCACCATCCCCTTGATTTTTTCGTCGGAACGTGATAAGGTTTTCGTCCCTGTCGGTGTTAGTGTGCACCGCGGGAGTTCTTTGGAAGCGTGAGGAGGCGGAGGCGTGAGCGCAGACGCTGGCGTAGCTCAACTGGTAGAGCAGCGGATTTGTAATCCGCAGGTTACGGGTTCGAGTCCCCTCGCCAGCTCCAGCGGAGGCGCTTGCGGCCTGCATGGAAGGTGTGAAGGAAAGAAAGGTGCAGGCGTGGCCGAGCGGTCAATGGCAGCAGACTGTAAATCTGCCGGGCTAAGCCCTACGGTGGTTCGAATCCATCCGCCTGCACCATTGTGTCGCGGGAGTAACTCAGGGGTAGAGTCACAGCCTTCCAAGCTGTTGGTCGCGGGTTCGAATCCCGTCTCCCGCTCCAAAGTTGGGGAGCAGACAGGTCGAGCCCACGTAGCTCAGGCGGTAGAGCACGTCCTTGGTAAGGACGGGGTCACCAGTTCAAGTCTGGTCGTGGGCTCCATGAGGGCAATTTTGTATCGGGCTGCCTAAGAAGGCCGCCGGTGAGGGTAAGGAAAGGAACGAAAAGGAGGCAAGGACGATGGCCAAGCAGAAGTTTGATCGGACGAAGCCGCATGTGAACGTAGGGACGATAG
>CAZAUJ010000011.1:0-18075 GCA_964488355.1 uncultured Thermoanaerobaculia bacterium
AAGCAGTCTCGGTCGGGCTGGGGGGTTCACCGCGAGAACGATGAGATGGCTTCGGGCGCTTTGCGTCCTCGCCATGACGAAGCCTGCCATCGGCGCGTGGCGATGCCGCGCACTTTGACCCTTGCGGGCCTCGCCGCGGGAATTGCCGCCGGCACCCTGCCTGGCCCTGGCCGCCACGTGGGAGCATGGCCTGATGCGGGGAGGTTTGTGTGCCGTGGTTTTGCCGTTGCGGACGGCGGTGGCCTTCCCCGACGATGACCCCTGTGCCCTTCTGACGGCCTTGCAGGTGCGCCTTCAGCCGCCAGCTGAGGTAGGGATCTGACGCCAAGCGCGTGTGGCGGTAGCGAGGATGCAAGGAAGCAGGCCTCAGCCGGCCGCAGAGCAGGGGATGCGGGCCTATTTTGCCGCGCTAGACGCGCACCAGCCAGCCGTGGGTGTCAGGGCGGGTGCCGAACTGGATGCCGGTGAGCAGCTCCTTGAGCTTACGGGCGATCGGCCCCTCGTTGCCGTCGCCCACGCGGTAAACCTTTTCCGAGCCGTCGGGCAAGATGTCCACCAGCTCGCCCACCGGCGCCACCACCGCAGCCGTGCCGCAGCCGAAAACCTCCGTGCAGTCGCCGTTGGCAATGCCTTCCAGTACCTCCTCGATGTGGATGGCGCGCTGTACAAAGGGGATCCCCAGTTCGTTGCAGAGAACACCCAGGCTCTCGCGGGTGACGCCTTCCAGGATGGTGCCCGAGGTGGGCGGAGTGGTCACCACCCCATCCAGCACGAACATGATGTTCATGGCTCCCACCTCTTCCACGTGGCGGCGCTCCACCGCGTCCAGCCAAAGGGCTTCGGCGCAGCCATGATCGCGGGCTATGCGGCGCGTGAGGAGCGAGGCCGCGTAGTTGCCCCCCGTCTTGGCTGCTCCTGTGCCCCCGGGGGCCGCGCGCACCCAATCACGAGCGATGAGGATGCGCAGCGTTTTACCCGCAGTGCGAAAGTAGGGACCGGTGGGACCGGTGATGATGAAGTAGAGGTACTGGGTTGACGGGCTGACGCCCAAGCCTTCCTGGGTGGCGATCATGGTGGGGCGGATGTACAAGGCCCCCGGTGCGGGGGGCACCCACTCTCGGTCAACCGCCACCAGGGCGCGCATGGCTTCCAGCTGGACCGCTTCGGGGATTTCCGGCATGGACATGCGCCGGGCAGAGCGGTTGAAGCGGGCAGCGTTGCGGTCAGGGCGGAAAAGGTGGACCGAACCGTCCGGATGGCGAAAGGCCTTCAGGCCCTCGAAGATCTCCTGACCGTAATGGAAAACCATGGTTGCCGGGGAGAGGGAAAGGGGCCCGAAGGGCACGATGCGCGGGTTGTGCCAGCCGCGCTCGTCGTCGTAGTCCATCAGGAACATGTTGGGAGAAAACATCCGCCCGAAAGGCAGGTTGCTGGGATCCAGGGGGCTTTCTGGAGGCCGGACCACCGAGTAATCAGCTATGTCCATGGTCCATCCTTTCTGCCAGCGGCCGCCGGCGGTGGGTTTGTTTTTGGTAAAACGCCTGGCTCCTCCCGGCTGGCGCCGGGTCAAAGGCCACCCTCGGCGGCCTAAACCAAGACCAGGTCGAGGAAACGGAAGCCATTGCTTTCCACGGTTTCGCCGGTTCGGATAGTCAGGGGCTGGGCAAAAAGCTCAAAATCGTAGGCAAACGTATGGAACTCGCCTTTCTCGCCGCAGGGGTCTATATCAGCTGGCAGTTTTTCGCGAAAGCCGTTGTGGGTGTGGCAACCTAAAAGCTGAGCCAGGTCCGCGCGAGCACAAACGACCAGTGCCTTGCCCCGCCTGGCGGTAAAGCCCGCCAGTACCTCCTCGGGCGCGCGTCCCCAAAGGGGAAAATGTGCGTCAAGGCCCAGGTGAGCGAGAAGCTGCTGACGGAAGCGGCGGAGGTCCTCCAAGTAGATGTCGCCAAACACGACCCCTTCTACGCCGGAAGCCGCCAAGGGTTCCAAGGCCGCGAGCATGACCCGCTCGTAGGTGGTGTTGGGTACCAGGCCTGGCTGGGGCGCATCCAGCGGGCAGACAGGACACGTCTGGCTGGCCGCCTCTCCGGCGGGCAGAAGGGCTTCCCACAGGGGCAGACCCAACGCCTGGGCTTGGGCGTACACCAGCTCTCGACGTACCCCGTGCATGGTCACCCGACCTGGAGGCTCGGAAACGGTGGCTAGCAAACCCACCACCTGGTGACCGGCGCGCAGGGCCTCGCTGAGGGCCAGACAGGCGTCTTTGCCACCGCTCCAGGAGACCACCACACGGGCCACCGCTCCTCCCGCCTTAGGCGCCAGCCAGCTCGGGGAGTTTCTTGGCTGCCAGGGCGTAGGTGCCGAAGAGCAGTGCGGAGAAGGTGAGATCGCCCAGAACGCTGAGGCCCAAGAAGGGCAGGGCCGCCAGATAACACACGGCCAGACCGGCCGCGTCGTGGGGGTAGAGGGTGCCCCAGGCCCACACGGCAAAGTTGGTCACCAGGTAAAAAAGCAGCGAGCTGGTGACGCTGGCCACTGCCACTGACCAGGTGCGCCGGCTGCGGGCCAAGACCCGACCCAACACCACCACCGCCGCCAAGGTGGCGTACACCACGGGCATGTGAGGGTGAAAGCCCTGGCCGGTGAAAAGCTCCAGCAGGCTATCGGTGGCCAGCATGGCCGCAAGAGGCAGGGCGAAGGCCCACCAGCTCGTCCCGAGGCTCGCCCCGGAGAGCAAAGCCACCGCCACCGCGGGTGAGAAGTTGGGGGGATGGGGTACCAGACGCAGGAGCATGGCGGCTGCGACGAGGCCGCCCACCACGGATCGCTTTCGGGTCCACCAGCTCATGAGCCCCACCTCCTCGCTGCCATGATAGCAAACCCTCAGACGGGGTTGGGAAAGTCGAAAAACTGCACCTCCAAGCCGAAACGCTGCTCCAGGTGCTCTCCCAGGGCCTGCACACCAAAGCGCTCACTGGCGTAGTGCCCGCAGGCGATGACGTGCAGGCCTTCTTCTTCCGCGCGGTGCAGGACCCACTCTTTGGCTTCGCCCACCACTAGGGCGTCCAAGCCGGTGTCTACCGCTTCGCCAAAAGCTCCAGCGCCGCTGCCGGTGACGATCCCCACCGAGCTCACCCACTGGCCAGGGCCGGGGAAGGACAGCGGCTCCTGGCCCGTGAGAAGCTTGAGCCGCCGCGCTAGCTCCTCCAGGGACTGCGGGCGGGAGAAAACCCCCGCCCATCCTATGGAAAGGCCGTCGAAGTGACCGAAGGGCTCCAGCCCCTCCAGGCCCAACTGCCGGGCCAGCACCGCGGCGTTACCCACCTCCGGGTGACGATCCAAGGGCAGGTGGTAGGCCAGCAGGTTGAGCTCCTCGGCCAAAAGCACCGCCAGACGCTGACGCAGGCTGCCGCGCAGGGGCTCCAGCTGACCCTTCCACAGCAAACCGTGGTGTACCAGCACCGCATCCGCCTGCCAGGCGACCGCTTGGCGAAAAAGCCGGAGGCTGGCGGAAACGCCGCAGGCTATGCGGCTGATTTCCTTGCGCCCTTCCACCTGCAGGCCGTTGAGGCCGGCATCGGGGCAGGCCTCGCACCCGAGGAACTCGTCCAGGTAGGCCACCAGCTCGTCGCGGTCCATGGCGCTATTTTGCCCGCACACTGAAGGCGGCACAAGATCAGGTGATTTACAATCGGCCCCATGAGCGCCTTCTCCCGGGCGGCGTTTTTGGCGGTGGGCTCGGAGCTGTTGCGCACGCAGCGGCTTGATACCAACTCCCTGTTCGCCACCCGGCAGCTGCAGGAGGTGGGTGTGGAGCTGGTGGAAAAGCGCTGCGTGCCGGACGACGCGGAGGCCATTGCCCGTGCGGTGCGGGACCTGCTGGCGCGGGTGGACCTGTTGTTGGTTTCCGGCGGGTTGGGCCCCACCGCGGACGACGTCACCCGGGAAGGGGTGGCGCAGGCCTTGGACCGCCGGCTGACGCGGGACAGGGAGCTTCTGGCGGGTTTGGAGGAGCGCTACCGCCGCTTGGGCCGTCCCATGCCCACCATTGCCGCGCGTATGGCCGATCGGATTGAGGGGAGCCAGGTGCTGCCCAACCCCCGCGGTACCGCCCCCGGCTTGTGGGTGGAAGCGGCCAGCAAGGTGGTGGTGTTGTTACCCGGGGTACCGGAGGAGCTGGAGACCATTTTTGCCTTGCACGTGCGCCCGCGACTTTCGGGGCGGCCCCTGCTGGTGCGCACGCTTAAGGTGGGTGGGCGGTTCGAGTCGGAGGTGGAGCAGCGTGTGGCTCCCTTGTACGCGCGGTTTGGGCGGGAGCGGGTCACCATCCTGGCGGGCAGGGGCGTGGTGGAGCTGGTGTTGCTGGCCGAAAGCCCCGAGGAGTTGGAGCGCATGGATCGGGAGTTTGCCACCCTGCTGGGGGAGGACCTTTTCGGCCGGGACGAGGTCAGCTTGCCCGAGGTGGTGCTTGGCACCTGTCGCCGGCGCGGCTGGCTGTTAGCCACCGCCGAATCCTGCACCGGTGGCTTGGTGGGAGCCTGGCTTACCCAGATACCTGGGGCCAGCGAGGTCTACCTGGGTGGGGTGGTGGCCTACGCCAACAGCGTGAAGACCAAGCTTCTAGGCGTACCCGAGACGCTGCTGGCCCAGGTGGGAGCCGTCAGTCGGGAGGTGGCCGAGGCCATGGCCCTGGGCGCTAGCCGGCTGGGGGCTCATTGTGGCCTGGCCATTACGGGCATTGCCGGCCCCAGTGGTGGTACTCCCAGCAAGCCGGTGGGCACGGTGCACATGGCGGTGGCTACACCTCGGCAGCTGGTGCATCGGCACATGCACTTCGGTGGCAGCCGCCACACCGTACGGGAGCTGGCAGCCAATTTCGCCTTGGATTTGCTCCGCCGAGTGCTGCAGGAGGCGCCGTGCGTTGCTTCCTAGCCGTGGGCTTACCGGAGGAGCACAAAAGGCAGTTGGCTGCCGGCCTAGAGCGCCTGAAGCGGGAACTGCCCTCGGCCCGTTGGGTGCGTGCCGATGGGCTCCACATCACCCTGAAGTTCTTGGGAGAGGTGGCAGAAAGCTCAATAGGCACGCTGTTGCCCAGCTTGTCCGAGCTCTTGGCACCCCTGCCGGCGCCGCTGGCCGTGCAGCTGGGCGGCGGTGGCTTTTTCCCTCATCCGCAGCGGGCGCGGGTCGCCTGGCTGGGTGGCCAGGCTCCCGGCCTGGAGCGGTGGGCGCAGGCGGCGGAGTTGGCGGCCGAGCAGGTGGGGGTGAGGCCCGAAGGCCGCCCCTTCTCCCTGCATGTCACCCTGGCTCGGCTGGAGCGGCCCTGGCCGCCCGCTGCCTGCCAGCGGTTTCTGCAGGAGCTGAGCCGCTGGTCGTTTCCTCCCTTCCAGGCCCGGGAGGTGGTGCTCTACGAAAGCCAGCTCAGCCCGCAAGGGGCGCGCTACTCGGAACGGTGGCGGGTGGTGGTGGGGGGAAGGTGAAGGTGCTGGTCCTGCCGCTGGCTTACCTTGTGGGGTCGCTGCCCTTTGCGTACCTAGCGGTGCGGTGGCGCGCTGGTGGGGACGTGCGGCAGCTGGGTTCAGGCACGGTAGGTGCAACCAACGCCGCCCGGGTGCTGGGCAAGGCTTGGGGGCTTTTGGTCATGCTGCTGGATGTGGGCAAGGGGGTAGCTGCCGTGTGGCTGTCTCGCCTGGCCACCGGCCATTCCGCGTGGCATCTGGCCGCCGCCTGTGCGGCGGTGGTGGGCCATTGCTTTCCCCTTTGGCTTTCCTTCCGAGGGGGCAAGGGGCTGGCCACCTCCGCTGGAGCCCTGCTCGTGCTTTCGCCTTGGACCCTGGCCGCCAGCGCCTTGGTTTGGTTGGGGGTCTTGGCCGCCACCCGCGTGCTGGCAGTGGCCAGCGCGCTAGCGGCCGCCTCCTTGCCGGTGATCTTTTGGCTGGTGCGCCAGCCCTCGTTGCCGGCTCAGGCCTGCGTGGTGTGCTGGAGCCTGGTCGTGTTGGTCAGCCACCGCCGCAACCTTCAGCGCTGGGTCAGAGGAGAGGAACCCCGGGTGGGCAGGCGATGAGGGTAAGCGTGATTGGCGCGGGTTCCTGGGGCACGGCTTTGGCGGCGCATGCCTGCCGTGCCGGCCACCAGGTGCTGCTGTGGGCGCGAGAGCCGGAGGTGGTGGAGGGCATCAACCAGAACCATCAAAACCCTCTTTTTTTGACCCAGCTGGCGCTTCCATCTGAGCTCGTGGCCACCAGCTCCCTGGCCGAAGCGGCTGCTAGGGCAGAGGTGGTGCTGTTTGTCGTGCCGGTGCAGTTTGCACGCCAGGTCCTGCGGGGGCTGGCCGGCGCCCTTCGGCCGGAGGCGGTTTTGGTTTCCGCCAGCAAGGGCATCGAGATGGGCAGTCTCCGGCGCATGGACCAGGTGGTGGCGGAGGAGCTGGGGTTGTCGGCGGAACGGTTCGTGGCGCTCTCGGGCCCCACCTTCGCCAAGGAGGTGGCGGCCGGTCTACCAGCGGCAGCGGTGCTGGCGGGCCGCAGCGGAGCGGTGTTGCGGGACCTTCAACAGGCCCTTTCCACGCCCAGCCTGCGCCTGTACCGCACCCAGGACGTGGTGGGGGTGGAGTTGGCCGGAGCGCTGAAAAACGTCATCGCCATTGCGGCGGGCATGGCCACCGGCCTGGGCTTGGGTCACAACGCCCTGGCGGCCTTGCTCACGCGCGGGCTGCACGAAATTGCCCGGCTGGGGGTCAAGCTGGGAGGGCAACCGGAGACCTTTCGCGGCTTGGCCGGCATGGGGGATTTAGTGCTCACCTGCACGGGTGAGCTTTCCCGCAACCGGGCCGTAGGCGAGCGCCTGGGTCGGGGCGAGCCCCTTTCGCAGGTGTTGGCGGGGCGAGAGGTGGCCGAGGGCGTGCCCACGGCTCGGGCTGCCGCCGAGCTGGCACGGCGCCTCCAGGTGGACATGCCCATTACCTTCGCGGTGGAAGCCATCCTGGAAGAAAGGCTCGGGCCGCGGGAAGCGGTCACCGCCCTGATGACGCGCCAGCTCAAAGAGGAGATGCAGTAGCTTCTGCCATCGCTCCTTCCGGCAACGCCAGCTCGTACTCGTGGCAGAAGGCGATGAGGTCGGCGGGCAGGGGTGCCTCCAGGAGCAAAGGGTGCCCGTCCTTGGGATGGGGCAGCCGTAGGCGCCACGCGTGCAGCAGGGGACGGGGAGCGGGGAAGTGGGAGCCGTAAAGGCTATCGCCCACAATGGGGCAGCCGATAGCTGCCAAGTGCACGCGCAGCTGGTGGCTGCGACCAGTAGCGGGCCTCAGCTCCGCCAAGGCGAAGCGGTCCTGTCGGGCCAGCACGCGAAAAAGGGTAAGGGCCTTTTTCCCTGAGGTAGCCACGCGAAAGCGACCGGGCAGCAGGGGGTCAGGAGCCACAGGAGCCGCCACCGTGCCCTGGTCCTTAGGGTTGCCCGTCACCACCGCCAGGTAGACCTTTTCCACCTGCTGCTGGGCGAAAGCCTGGGAAAGGGCGGCAGCCGCGTCGTGCTGCTTGGCGAACAGCACAACACCGCTGGCCACGCGGTCCAAGCGGTGCACGGGCAAAAGCTCCAGCCGGTGGCCCTCGCGATAGGCCAGCTGCAGGGACAGGTGCTCGATGGCAGCCAGCTCTCCGACGAGCCGCTCCCGCCCCGGCTGGGTGAGCATGCCCGCCGGCTTGTCGACCGCGACCAGGAACCCATCCTCATGCAGGATGGGCAGGGGTGGAGGTGGGGGTGTGGCCGGGTGGGTGGGTTGGGCTGGAGGTAGCAGGTCCACCACATCGCCCACCATCAGGACCCGGGAGGCCACCCGGCAGCAGCGGCCGTTGAGCCAAACCAAACTTTCCTCCACCAGCGCGCGCGTCTGCCTGCGGGAAAGGCCGAAGAGCTGGGCGCTCCCCTGGTCCAAGCGCTTGCCCGCCACGTCCGGGCCCACCAGGTAGCGCCAGAGCCCTGGCCTAGCCAAGCTTGGCCTCCCGCGGCAGTCTCAGGGTTACCGTGGTGCCCTGGCCACCGCTGCTCAAGGTGAGGCTGCCACCGTGGGCTTCCACCATCTTTCGCGCAATGGGCAGTCCCAAGCCCAAACCTGTGGGACGGCGGGTGGCCATGGGCACGAAAACGCGGGGCAAGTCCGACGGCGGGATGCCGGGCCCTTGGTCGCGTATTTCCAACACGACATGCGTAGCTGTGGCCCGTACCGTCACCGTGACCTCGCGGCCCGGTGGTGTGGCGCGGGCAGCGTTGTCGAGCACCGCGTCCACAGCATGGCCGAGAAGGTGAGGATCCCAGCTGGCCAGGCCCGCATCGCCATCTACCTGGAGGCGCACACTCACCGGGGGTTGGTCTGCCGGCCACTGTTGACGCAGGCTGCGCAGGCGCTCCCGCAGGAAGGTCTCCACGTTGAGGGTGGTTAGTGACAAGATGGGCTCGCGGCCGTAAAGGAGCAGCCGCTCCAGGTACTCCTGCACCCTTCCCAGCTGATGGAGGATCACCTCCACGTGGGGCTTGGCCTCCCCGCTCACCCGCGCTGCCAGCTCCGCCTGCAGGGAAACGGTGAAAAACAGATTGCGCAGGTCGTGGGCGATGTGGTTGACCAGCGCTTCTAGCATCTCGCTTTGAAGGCCCGCCACTGCCCCCTTGGAGAGGGCCCACAGCTGGCCTTCCTCCTCCGCGGGCCAAAGGCGTGCCACGTCGGAGCCACCGTCCCAGTGCAGCTCCGTGCGAAAGCCGGGGGGGAGCGGCTGCGGTAAAGGGGGGTGGCAGCGAAGGACCACGCCTTCCTGCCCGGCCCGCTGCCAAACCACCTCCTGCGGCGAACGCATCCGCAGGGGCCAAACGGGCTCTGGCGGGGGGAAACCCTCGGTCATGGCAACAGTGTAAGCCTTTTCCTCGCCTTTGGCACCTTGCGGTGTTGCTACACTTCCGGCGGAGGGTGCACGCGTGCTGGAGGCTGTATCTTCTCGGTTGCAAACGGTGTTGAAAAACCTGCGCGGGGAAGGGCACATCACCGAACGGCATCTGGACGAGGCTATGGGTGAGATTCGCCGGGCGCTGCTTTCGGCAGACGTGGCCTTGCCGGTGGTCAAGGACTTCACCAGTCGGGTGCGGGAACAAGCCTTGGGTCAAGAGGTTTTGGGCTCCCTGCGACCTGGGCATGTGATCACCAAGATCGTGCACCAGGAGTTGGCCGCGCTGCTCGGCGGGGAAAACAAGCCGTTGCGTTTGAAGGGCTTTCCCGCACCCGTGATGCTCGTGGGGCTCCAAGGCACCGGCAAGACCACCACCGCCGCCAAGCTGGCTGTCTACCTACGCGACCAGCTGGGCAAGCATGTGCTGTTGGTGCCGGCGGATACCCAGAGGCCAGCGGCACGGGAGCAGTTGCAGCAGCTGGGCAAGCAGGCGGGCATCCCGGTGCTGGACACCGACGGCGAGCAGGAGCCCGAGGGCATTATTAAAAAAGCGTTGGTGGATGCACGCCGCCGCGGCTTTGAGGTGGTGGTGGTGGATACCGCCGGGCGGCTCCACGTGGACGAGGCGCTCATGGCCCAGCTGCAGCGCCTGGTTGAGATCCTGCAGCCCAGCGAGCTGTTGCTGGTGGCCGATGCCATGACCGGGCAAGACGCGGTCAAGCAGGCAGAAGCTTTTGGCTCCCGCCTGCCCTTGACGGGCCTGATCCTCACCAAGCTGGACGGCGACGCCCGGGGCGGCGCGGCCCTCTCCGTGGCCAGCATGACCGGTGTCAAGGTGCGCTTCGCCGGCGTGGGGGAAAAGCTTGCGGATTTGGAGCCCTTCTATCCCGAGCGCATGGCCTCGCGCATCTTGGGCATGGGTGACGTGCTCACCTTGGTGGAAAAGGCGCAACAGGCCATTGACGCACAAAAGGCGGCCGAGCTGGAACGCAAGCTGCGCAAGGAAGGCTTCGACCTGGAGGATTTCTTGCAGCAAATCCGCCAACTGCGTCAGGGGGGGTTGTTGACCAAGCTGGCCGAGTTGCTTCCCGGGGGACAAAAGCTGGCGGCCGCTGGCTCGCCCGACGAGCGGCAGCTGAAGCGCATGGAAGCCATCATTTGCTCCATGACGCGCGAAGAGCGGCGCCGGCCGGATATCATCAACGGCTCCCGGCGGCGTCGCATCGCCCGCGGTGCCGGTTGCAGCGTGGAGGAAGTGAACCGGCTGCTGCGGCAGTGGGCGCAGACGCGCAAACTCATGAAGAGCATGCAGGGAAAGGACCCACGTCGGTTGTTTCGCGGGCTGGGGTTGTAAAGTTTGCTACAATGCGCTGGCGCGCATGGCGCGCGACAAGGAGCGGAGGCGAGTTTTCTATGGTGAAGATTCGGTTGCGGCGAATGGGTTCCAACAGAAGGCCGGTGTACCGCATCGTGGTGTCCGACGACCGCCGGACGCCGCAGGCGGGGTTCTTGGAAGACGTGGGCTTGTACAACCCCCGGGTGAACCCACCGGAAATCCGTTTAAACCGGGAGCGGGTGGATTTTTGGCTGGCGCGCGGGGCGCAAATGTCTGAAACCGTGGCGAGCTTGTACAAACGCGCTCGTTCGTGAGCACGCTCGATTCTCGTGAGACGGGAGGCCTTATGAAGCAACTGGTGGAGCAAATCGCAAGGTCTTTGGTTGACAACCCCGACAAGGTGCAGGTGCGCGAGGTCACCGGCGAGCAGACGACGGTGTTGGAGCTGCGAGTGGCCCCGGAAGACCTGGGCAAGGTCATTGGTAAGCAGGGCAAGACCGCCCGCGCCATCCGCACCATCTTGGCTGCGGCCGGCATGAAGATGCGCAAGCGCTACATGCTGGAAATTCTCGAGTAAGCCGTGACCCGCCCCAGCTTTTTGGCCGTGGGGCGGGTTCGCAAACCCCACGGGGTTCACGGCGAGTTGCTGGTGGAGGTGCTCACCGATTTTCCCGAGCGCCTGGTGCCGGGTGTGTCGGTAGGTGTGGGCCAGGCAGAGCCGGAGCAGTTCTTCACCGTCAAGAACGTGCGCACCCACAAGGGCGCTTGGCTGGTGAAGCTGGCCGAGTGCACCCGGCGAGAGCAGGCGGAGGCCCTCCGCCAGCTTTTCCTCTTTTTGCCCGAGCAGGAGCGCTCCCTCCTGCCGGCTAGCTACTACTACGAGCACGAGCTGGTGGGCCTGCGCTGCCAACTCCCCGATGGCACGCCGGCGGGCACGGTGTTGCGGCTGGAGGCGGGCGTGGCGGGAGCCTGGTTGGTGGTGGAGCACCAGCAGCGGGAGGCCATGGTGCCCTTCCGCTCGCCCATCGTCGTGCGGGTGGACCTGGAGGCCGGCGTGGTGGTCCTGGACCCCCCGGAGGGCCTGCTTTTTGGTGAGGCGTTGTGACATTCTGACCCTTTTCCCCGCCGCGGTGGAGGCCTACCTGGCGGTGGGGGTTTTGGGCAAGGCTGTGGCATCCGGGCTGTTGGAGGTGCGGGTCCACGACCTGCGCCGCTGGGCCATCAACCGCTACGGGCAGGTGGATGATGAGGTTTACGGCGGCGGGCCGGGTATGGCGATCCTGGCGCCGGTGGCAGTGCGAGCGGTGGAGGAGGTGGCGGGCAGCGAGGCAGTCCACGTGATCCTTCCCGATCCGCGCGGACGCCTGTTCAGCCAGGAGGTGGCGCAGGAGCTGGCGGGAAAGCCCCGTCTGGTTTTCCTCTGTGGCCGCTACGAGGGCTTTGATGCACGGGTGGCTCAGCTGTTGCACGCCGACGAGATCTCCATTGGCGACTACGTGGTTTCCGGGGGCGAGCTGCCGGCCCTCGTGGTCTTGGATGCGGTAGCCCGTCAGGTGCGGGGTGTGGTGGGGGATCCCCAGTCGGTGGTGCAGGATTCCTTCACCGATGGGCTTTTGGATTTTCCCGTTTACACCCGGCCACGGGAGTTCAGGGGGCTTTCCGTACCGGAGGTGCTGCTTTCGGGAAACCACGAGGCCATACGTCGCTTTCGCCTACGGGAACAGCTGCGCCTCACTTTGCTCCGTCGGCCGGAGCTGCTGCGGGCCCATTGGGCCCGCCTATCTCCGGAGGTGCGAGCGCTGGCGGACGAGGTGGCCCAAGAGCTGGGCATCCCCTTGCCAGGCGAGTCCTGAGCGAGCCGGACCTCTGTCGTAGGCAAACGCAATGGATCTTGGCAAAAAGGAAAAGCTCGCGTAAAATTCGTTTTCGCCCCGCAAGGGCGGAAGCGTGCTGAGCAGGAGGCGGTTATGGATATCCGCAAGCTGGAAGAAAATTGGCTGCGCAAGGACATTCCCGATTTTGCACCCGGAGACACGGTGCGGGTGCACGTAAAGGTGCGGGAAGGGGACAAGGAGAGGATTCAGGTGTTTGAGGGCGTGGTGCTCGGCCGGCGGGGCGGTGGCATTCGCGAGACCTTCACCGTGCGCAAGGTATCTTACGGCATCGGGGTGGAGCGTGTCTTTCCTGTACACTCGCCCAACATTGACAAGATCGAGGTGGTGCGCCATGCCAAGGTGCGTCGGGCCAAGCTTTATTTCCTGCGTAACCTCAAGGGCAAGGCGGCACGCCTGACCGAGGACCTCAACCGGAGGTAGCCCACGCCCCCCACAGGTCAGCAAGACCTGCAGCTTTACCGCCGCTACGGGCTGGTTGCCGGCGTGGATGAGGTGGGTCGTGGGGCGCTGGCCGGCCCCCTGCTGGCAGCGGCGGTGATTCTGTCACCATCGGTGCGTTTGCCCGGGCTGAATGATTCTAAGAGGCTCACCCCGCGCAGTCGCCTGCGGCTGGCGGAGGCAATTCGGCAGCAGGCGGTGGCGTTCTCCCTGGTGCGGGTGGAACCGAAAGACGTGGACCGGCTCAATGTGCTCCAGGCGACTGTGAAGGCGATGCTGGAAGCTGTCAACGACTTGAGCACCGCTCCAGGTTGCGTGGTCAGCGACGCGGTGCCCCTTCCCGGCCTTTCCCTGCCGGTGGTGGCCGAACCCAAGGCCGATGGCCGCTACCTGTGCGTGGCTGCTGCGTCGGTGTTGGCCAAGGTGGCGCGGGACCGGATCATGACTGAGCTGGCGGCGCAGTTTCCCCAGTATGGCTGGGAGCGCAACAAGGGCTACCCCACTGCCTCTCACCTGGAAGCCCTCAGGCGGCACGGGCCCAGCCCTTGGCATCGTCGGAGCTTTGGGCCGGTGCGCGTGCTAGCATAACGGGAGGAGCGCGGTGATGGCGACGGCCAAGCGCGATCAGCTCATCCAGGAGGCGGAAAAGCTCGCCGCCAAGGGCAAGCTGGATGCGGCGGTGGAGCAGTTTCAAAAGGCCCTCAAGCAAGGTCCGCCGGATGGCGTGCTCCTCAACCGCTTGGGCGATTTGCTGCTGAAGGCCAATCGGGTGGGCGAGGCGGTGGCCGCCTACCAGCAAGCCGCTGATGTGTACGCCAAAGAAGGCTTTCTTATGAAAGCCATTGCCGCGGAAAAGAAGGCTAACCGCGCCAACCCGCAAAAGACCGACTGCTACGAGCGCTTGGCCGATTTTTACTACAAGCAGGGGATGCCGGTAGAGGGCCGGCAGCAGCTGCTCACCCTCGCTGACTGGTATCAGCGCAACAAGCAGCTGCCTGAAGTCATTCGCATTTACCGCAACTTGGCGGAGCGCGAGCCCGCCAACTTTCCTCTGCGAGCCAAGGTGGTGGACCTGTTGGCCACCAGCGGTGACCAGCAGGAAGCAGGCAAGGAGCTGGAGCAGCTGGGCCTGGGGCTGGTGCAGCGCGGCCACCTGGACGAGGCGGTGAAGCTGGCACAGCGGGGCTTGGAAACCAACCTGCCCTTGGGCAAGCTGGCGCCGGCCTTGCTGGAAGCCTTGGTGACCACCGGGCGACTGCCCACCGCTTTGGAGCTGGTGCATCGTTTGGAAGGGGCGGTGCGCACGGCGGAAGTGGCCCTAGCTATGGCGCGGGTTTTAGCCGAAGTGGGGGAGCTGGGTCGGGCGCGGGAGCTGGTGGAGGCGGCGCTGCCGGAGGTGGGCGAGCGCACCGAGGTGGTGCAGCTTTACGGCGACATCCTGTTGCGCGTGGGCGAGGGCGAGGCAGCCAAGGAAAAGCTCTTGCCCACCATTGACCGGCTTCTGGCCGCCAACGACAAGGAGCGGGCGGGGCAACTGCTCAAGCGGCTTTTGAAGTCCAACCCGCGCGACGTGGACGTGTTGGAACGCGGCCTCAAGGTCTTTGACCGCCGACATGACGGCGAGTTCTTCTCCGTGCTGGAGGCGGCGCTGGCGGACGCCTACTACCAAGCGGGTCGCCGCCAGGAGGCGGCGGAGCTCTACATGGAGCTGGTCGAACGGGAACCGGGCAATAGCCTTTACCAAACCCGCCTGCAGGAGCTGGGTGTGCCGCCGGCGCGGGTGGAAGTTGTGCACCGCCCCAAGGCGGATACCGCTCCGGTTGCGCCTGCGGCTGCCCCCGCCCCGCCGGTCGAGGAGCTGGTAGAGGTGGAAATTCCCCTAGAAGAAGCGTTGGCCGGCGGGGAGGCACCACCTGCACCCGAACCCGCAGGCGAAGTTGTACCGCCCAGCGAACCGACCATGCCCACCGGCCCTCAGGCTGGCCTGGAGGAGCTGTACACCGAAGCCTCCGTGCTAGCCAAGTACGGCTTGGTGGACAAGGCCTTGGAGCACCTGCAGCAGCTGCTGGCCTTGGACCCGGGCCACGCCAAGGGCAGGGAGCTGCTGGCTTCCCTGGGTGGCAAGCTGGAGGAAATGGAGGAGCTGCCGGCGGCTTCTCCGGCGCCGGCAGCACCGGTCCGCCAGCTGTGGGAGCTGCCCACCTCTGCCCCAGAACCTGCGCCTCCGGTGCCAGCGATGGGTTCCAGCGCGCCTGAACCCAGCTGGCAAGCACCAGCGGCTCAGCCCCAATGGCAGGCCGAGGCAGCAGCCCTGGAACCCACACCCCCACCGCCCCGATCACCCGGCCGTCAGCCCGAGCCGGCGGCGCCTGCCAAGCCCGGCTCACGCAAGCCCGCTGCGCCTTCCCCTCTGGACGAGCTGGAAACGTTCCTGGGCTTGACGCCAAAAAAGCCGCTTACCCTCAAGCCTGCACCTGCGCCGGAGCCTGCTGCTGCCCAGCCGCCGGTGGAACCACCCACACCTGCCGTAGCCGTCCCGCCACCCGATCTGCCGGCGGTCCCCGGGGTGCCCATTCCCCAGTTCGAGCTGCCTCAGCCGGTGGTACCTGAGCCGGCAACGCTGCTAGAACCTGCGCCGGAGCCTGCGCCTCTGGCCCCCGAGGCGGTGGAAACCCTGGCCGAGCCGGTGGAGCTGGTGGAGCTTCCCCAGGAGGTGTTGGAGCCCACTGCCGAGCAGCTGGCGGAGCTGGACCTGCTCCTCGACCAGGGGCTTTTGGAGCAAGCCAAGGAAACCTACCAGCGACTGGCGGCCACCTTACCCCAAAGCGCCGCCCTGGCCGAGCGAGCGCAGCGCCTGGCCGAGCTTTCCGCCGCACCGGTGGCGGCAGCGGAAGAAGAGGCGGAAGAGCTTTTTGCCGAAGAGCAGGGCTTTTTCGACCTGGCCGCGGAGCTGGAAAAGGAGCTGGAGGAGGAAGAGGAAAAACAAATGGTGGCTGCCGCCCGGGGCGAAACCGGCGGGGAAGAGTCCTTCGAAGAGCTGTTCCGCCAGTTCCAAAAGGGCGTGGCGGAACAGCTGGGCGAGGAGGACTACACCACTCACTTCGACCTGGGCCTGGCTTACCGGGAAATGGGCCTCTTGGATGAGGCCATTGGCGAGTTTCAGTACGCCCTCAAATCGCCGGAGCACTTCTTGGACGCAGCCACCCTCATTGGCAACTGCTACCTGGACAAAGGTTTGCCAGAAGAAGCGGCCTCCTGGTTCGAAAAAGCCCTGGCCACCTCCAACTTGCCGCCGGAAGCGGACCTGGGCTTGCGCTACGAGCTGGCGCGGGCTTGGGAAGCCGCCGGCAACGTGCAAGCAGCCTTGGCCCATTACGCCGAGGTGCTGGCCGTCAACCCCGCCTACCGCGACGTGGTAAACCGCATTACCCGCCTGCGCACCGCCACCAACTAGCAAGTTACCCGCTGGCCCCCTTCCCCGCCAATGCCCGTATTGCCGAAGTGGGCCGGCAGTGACCCCCATCGGCGCGCGAATACCTGGCAAGATGTCCGTCCGTTTCCTGGTTGCGGACTGGGCTCTGCCTGGTAGCTGGCCGGTGGAGCCGGGGCCCAAGCGGTGAGCCCTCTGCCCAGGCCCGCGTCGACGAATTGGACGAGCTATTCAGCAACGGAGCAGGACTCATTGCTGTGGCCTGGGCCTCGTGGAGAAGCCGGGGGCCTTGGCCCAGGTGGCCCAGACGGCGCTCGCCATCTGCCACTACGCCCCCGACGGCAGCGACCAGGCGGATGGCTGCGTGCAGGCCTGCTACCAGTGCCTTTTGAGCTACACAAACCAGCTAGAAGCAACTTCCTGGACCTCCGGGTCATTCGCCAGCTGCTGCTGCAGCTCAGCCAATGCCTGGTGCGGCCGCGTAGCCAATGGCGCAGCTACCAGGAACAGCTGGCGCATTTGCTTTCGCGCACCCGGTCGCCCTTCGAGCAGCAGTTCTTGAATTTTTTGGCAGAACAGGGCTTGCGCCTGCCCGATGAGGCGCAAAAATCCATCTCGGAACCTCGGTGCATTGCCGATTTCTTTTACGCCCCCAACGGCCTCATTTTTTGCGACGGGCCGGTGCATAATCAGGCCCGACAAGAAAGCTTGGACTCGCGTCAGCGCGGCGCGCTGCTGGTCCAGGGCTACCGGGTGATCGTGATCCGTTGGGACCAGCCCCTTGCAGACCAAGTGGAGGCTTATCCGGAGGTTTTCGGCAAGGCCAGGGGCCCGTGCCCACCCTGCTCAGCCTCCGCGGGCCGTTCGCTGCCCGGCCGGTCTTGGGAAAGCCCTCAGGTTTGGCTGCCTTGTGCGCTCTGCGCAACGCCGCCCGCGCTGGGCAGCCCGCCGGCCACCGCTGGAGGTAGCTTTGGCGCTGGTCAGCGACCCTGAGCGAGGGCGAGGACCTCGGCCACGAGCTTTTCGATGCCGGCAGCCGCTTGGGCGATGGATTGGGCGAGCATGTACGCCGGGGTGGTGACCAGCTTGTGCTCCCGGTCCACCACCACCCCCTCCACGCCGCAATTCTCGTGGCAGGCGCCCATTTTTTCCAGCGCGGCAGCGGTGTCCCGGTCGGTGCCAATGGTGAGCCTGGGATGCTCTTGCCCCAGAAGCTTGGCCACCAATGCCGGGGCAATGCAAATGGCGCCGATGGGCTTGCCGGCCGCATGCACCGCCCGCAGCAGCCGCGCCACCTCGGGGTGGACGCTGCAGTCGGCCCCCTTCAAAGCGAAGTCGCAGAGGTTCTTGGCGGCACCAAAGCCGCCGGGGAGGATGAGGGCATCCACCTCCTCGGCCTGCACCGTCGCCAGGTCACGGATCTTGCCGCGGGCAATGCGCGCCGCTTCCACCAGCACGTTGCGCCGCTCGCCAGCTACCACCTCGCCGGTGAGGTGGTTGATGACGTGCAGCTGGTCCGCGTTGGGCGCCATGCAGAGGATTTCCGCGCCGGCGCGGTCTAAAGCGAGCAAGGTGATGACCGCCTCGTGGATTTCTGCGCCGTCGTAGACGCCGCAGCCGGAAAGCAGTACGCCCGCTCGCGTCTTCGCCATAACCCACCTCCTCGGGGTATTTTAGCTGCCCTCCGCCACCACCAGCAGCTGCATGCCCTGGCGAAAGAGGTGATGCACGCGGCGAGCGTCTTCCGTGGCCAGCACCAGCACCAGGCCCGGCGGCTCGCGGGGCGGCTCCTGGCGGTGGAAGAGAAAGGCCCAGCCCTCGCGCACCGCTTCGGCAAAGCGAGCGACGAGGCTGCGAGCTGGGGGGTTGTCAGTGACCCACAGCAGCAGCCCCCCCTCCAGCTCCACGCGGTAGCGGCTGGGGGTTTGCGGAGGTGGGGTGGGGCTGGGTTGGCCGGCGCGGGGAGTGGGCGTGGGCGTGGGTTCCGGCTCCTCCTCATCAGCGCGGTGGGCAGGCCGCAGGCTTTTAGGGGCAATCACCTCCCGATCG
>CAZAUJ010000011.1:18175-92794 GCA_964488355.1 uncultured Thermoanaerobaculia bacterium
ATAAGGCAGGTGTTCTTGCCGATCCAACCGAGCCCCGCCCGCTGGGCCAACTCCTCTCATCAGCGCGGTGGGCAGGCCGCAGGCTTTTAGGGGCAATCACCTCCCGATCGGTGTCCCCCGGGCCCATGGCCACCAGCCAAAGGCTGGGTACTGGCAGCGGTAGGGGGTGGGGACGCAGGTAGAAGGCTTGGCGTGCCGCACTCTCGATGGCCTGCACGGGCACCTGGTCCAGCACCATTCCTCGGGCTTTGATTTCCAGCTGGCGGTGGTCCAAATCCAGCTTGAGGTAAACGTCCGGCTTTTTCGCCAGCGACGCTTCCAGCTCCAAGCCGGCCACCCTGGTCGGGGTGAGGGGCGGCTCGCCGGCCAGCGCTAGGCTAGTAAAGATAGACGCGAGTGCCCAAAGGCACGTTGCGGTACAGGAACTCAAGGTCCTCGTCTCCTAACCGTATGCAGCCATGGGTGACGCGGCGGCCCAAGAGGGTTTTGAACAGGGTCCCGTGAATGATGTAGCCGTCGCCCATGTACAACCCGTAATCGCCCAGGGAGTAGGGATCTACCCGCTCCGCCGGGTCCTTGGGGGGTTCCTCGCCTTCCTCGATAAAGGCCCAGTCGGGCTTGATCCACACCGGGTTTTTTTGTTTGCGCTCGATCACCCGCTCACCCAGGGGCGTGTCGAACACCCATTTTTTCTTGTTGCGCGGGTCAATGAGGACGATGCCGGTGCCGGTGGAGCAGAGGGCCTCGCGCAGGACTTTGCCATCCTGCACCACCCGCAGGCGGTTGCGGTAGGTGTCCACCACGATGAAAAGCCCTTCGGGCTTGGCCCGCTCCAGCGCGGCTTTGGCCCTGGCGGCGCGGGCCTCCAGCTTGGTAGCGGGAAGCTGGGCCAGCTCAGCGTGGCTCACTGCCACCAACGGCATGAGGGTCAAGGGGTTGCCCAGGCGAGCCAGCACCACCAGGCTGCCGGTGGCTACCACTAGGGCCACAGCCAGCCCTACCCCAGCTTGCTTCCACGCGCTAGGTTTGGAGGGTGGACTGGGGAACAGCTCAGCGTTCCCATTCATAGGTACCCACGATGGTCACAGGCGTCCCTACCTGCGCCCAAGTATAGACCTTGTTCATATCGCTGTTGCGCAAGGCCACGCAGCCGTCGGTCCAATCGCGCCCCTCCCCGCCGTCGCCATGGATCTCGATGAGGCTGCCGATGCCAGCTCGCCAGGGAATCTTACCCTGCCTTTTGGCTTGGAAAAACCGCAGGCGGTCCTCCTCGTTGGGGTAGTTGATGAGCAGGGCCTTGTAGTACTTGGTGGCTGACCCTTGTTTTTTTTGCACCACGTGGTAGCGACCTTCGGGGGTAGCCCGGTCCCCGGCGTGCTGTTTGGGGCGCAGGCCGTTGGCCCCCAGCTCGGCAGGAAAGCTGGCTAAAGGCTCCCCGCCGCGATAAACGGTCAGACGGCGGCGCAGCTTGTCCACGATGATGACCACGATGCCCTCTTCCCGCGACTGCTGCAGGGTCTGCTCCACCCAAAGGCGCCACTGGCGTCGCAGGGTGGGGTCGCCAAAGCGGGAATGGAGACTGGTAAAGCCCGCATGAACCACCCCCGTATCGGTGAGGGCGGCGCGCAAGAGCTCGGCCGCCTGGGGCCATTGGCCAAGCTTGGCCAGGGCCTGGGCTCGGACAATGGCACCGCTGGCGCGCCGGAAGGCCGCCGCCTCCCTCCTGCCCATGCCCGTCTCCTCCAGCTCCTGCCGCGCACGGGAGAGCTCGTTTTGCGCCCGAACCAGGAGCTGCCGGACCTGCTGTTGGGATGCCGCTTCCCGCGCTCGCTGGCGCCGAAGGTTTTCGCTGGCGAACCGCAGCAGCCGCAGCCAGAGGGCCTCGGTACGGCCCGGTGTGTAATCCCAGAAAGGCGCGTTTGCCTCGAAGGCGGTAGCCGCTTCCGCATCGGCCACCATGCGTTCCAAGAGCCGGGCGGTCTTGGGGTCGTGCCTGCGCAGCTCGCCGATGGCGCGCTGAGCCGCTTCCCGAGCCGGGCTCACCGCCGGCGGGAGGGGCCGGGTCCCACATCCCACGGCCACAAAGAGCAGCAAAGCAAGAAGCCGGCGGCTTGATTTGGCCGCCGGCTCCCGCAAACACCCTGCTACAGCCTTCAGCACTTGATCTTGGTCTTGGCGTTGGCCAACTCGGTGGCAATGGTATCGATTTGGCCCTTGAGGCTCTCGGCCTGCGCCTTGGCGCCAAAGAAGTCCTCGCGGTTGAAGGCATCTTCCAGGCCGTTCACCTGGGTCGCCAAGCCGTCCAAGTTGCCCTTTTGCGCTTCCAAGTCCTTCTTCAGGTCCTTGGGCTTGCGGCGGCACTTCTCCAGCGCAGCCAGCGCCTCTTGAGCGGCGGTCAAGGAAGCCTTGGCCGCGTCAATGGCAGCACGGGCCTCGTTCTTGGCCTTCTCCTTGCCGGCAATTCCCGCTTCCTTGGCTGCATTGGCGGCGGCGGTGGCATCGGCAATGAGCTGCTTGGCCTTGGTGTAGGAGCGGAACAGAGCGAACTTAGCGTTCTGCGCTTCCACCTCCGCATTGGCCGCGTTCACTGCCTGCTGCGCCTTGTCCCAATCGGCCGGGGCGTACTTGGGCGCTTCCGCCTGCTCCGCAGCCTGCATGGCCGCCTTCATGCCGTCCAGCTCCTGCTGCGGCGGCTTGGCGCACCCAACGGCCAAAAACGCCACCACCAACACCAACAACCCAACCATCGTGTTCTTACGCATCTTCTCCTCTCCTTTCCACCCCCTTGTGGGAGGGCGCGCACCGTGTCCTGGTGCCGGGGGCAAAGTTTAAACCCTCTCCCTGTTCTTTGCAAGGGGTTCGGGGCTGTGCTCTCCAAGCGGACGAGCGAAGGCGCCGAGGTCAGGACGAGGGGCCCTGGTCCCCAAAGCAGTCTCGCCTGGGGAAAACCCACACATCCCCACCCCCATTGCTTCGCGGGCTTTGAGGCGCCTGTTGGGTCAGGGTGTTGGGTCAACACCCGCTGGCGAACGCGCCGGCGGGCTGGCGCGCAGTGCGCGCAAGTTGCGCTGCAGGCGCGCAAAGGTAAGCCGCCGAAGGGGCGTGCCTTCGGTCAGCCGCTGCCAATCTTCCGATTTCAGTTGCGCCAGCTGCGCCAAGGGAAAGCTGGCCAACTGCCCGCGGGTGGACAAGAGGGGGTTCACGCGGGGAGGCGCGTGGCGGTTCCAAGGGCAGCAGGTTTGGCAAAGATCGCAGCCGAAAAGGTACGAGGCAAGAGCCGGGGGCTTGTCCCCGGGAAACTCGCTTTTGTGCTCGATGGTGAGGTAGGAAATGCACCGGCGGGCATCCAGCTGGTACGGGCCGCGGAAGGCTTGGGTGGGGCAGGCAGCAAGACACGCAGTGCAGCGGCCGCAGTGGTCCGTTTCCGGTTGGTCGGGCGGCAGCTCGAGGGTGGTGAGCAGCTCGCCCAAAAGCAGCTCGGAGCCCAAGTAGCGGTTGATAAGGCAGGTGTTCTTGCCGATCCAACCGAGCCCCGCCCGCTGGGCCAACTCCTTTTCCAAAAGGGGGGCCGAGTCCACCACCACGCGGAAGCGCGCCTCGGGGGTCAGGCTCACCAGGTAACGGCCCAGTTGCAAGAGTTTTTTGCGCAGCAGGCGGTGGTAGTCGCGGCGGCGGGCGTAGCGAGCCACCCGCCCATGGCCTTTGGGCACGGGCGGGTCAGGGGGGTCGTGGACAGCCACCGCCACACACACCACCGACCGAGCCCCGGGCAGCAGGCTCTGCGGCTGCCCCCGCAGGGCAGCGGTGTGTGCCATGTAGGCCATTTCCCCATGACAGCCAAGGGCAACCCACGCTGCCAGGTGGCGCTGGCCCTCCAGGGGATCGGCGGTGGTGATGCCCACCAGGTCGAAGCCCAGCTGGTGGAGGGCGTAGTCCTTGAGTTTTTGCGCCAGCTCCATTTTCCCCCGCAACCCTTTAGGATAAGGCCATGGTTACTCTCTTAGGGCTGGTAGTGGTGGTGGCGCAGGGGGCGACGCTCTGGCGCCTGGAGCTTCCCACCGGGCGCTCCTTGGGTTCGGTGAGCTTGCCGGCGCCGCCTCTTGCGCTGATGGCCGCCCCCGATGGGGCGGTTTTCGCGCCCTTGGCACAGCAGGACGCCACGGCGGTGGTGCTGCCCCAGGGCACGCTCGTGCAACTGGCGGGGCGCCTGGCGCCGCTTTTTTTCCGCGAGCCGGATCGCTTTTACGCCCTTTTGCCCCAAAGCCTGGAGGTGCTGTCGTACCCCGAACGTGTAAGGGTGGCTTCCTGGCCCTTTCCGCAGGCGCTCCAGGCCACCCACGCCGCCTGCCTGGAGGATGGCCAAGCGGTGGCTTTCTTCGCGGGGGGGGGCCGCGTGCAGGTAGCGGTGGTTTTCCCCTTCCAGGAAGGGCGGGTGCTGTTGCTGGAGCCGCCCCTGCCCACCGGCCCAGGTTGGGTGGCCCTTTCGCCCGGCTTTCTCGCCGCCGGCAGCGGGCAAACGCTGTGGCTGGCGCCATTGGGCGAACGCCAGGGCGTGACCGTGCCTTTGGCTGGCGAGCTGCGCGGGCTGGTTTGGGGGGCGGAGGGGCGTTTCCTTTACGTTTTGGTGGAAGCCACCGGCAGCCAGCTGTTGCGCCTCAAGCCGCCCAAGCGAATGGGCAAGCAGCCCTCCCTTGACCACCTTTGGCAGGGATCAGGTCAGCCGCAGGCCCTGGCCACCAGCGCGGCGGGCCTGGTGGTGCTGGACAGCGAGGGGGTGAGCCTGGTGAGCTTGCGCGGCAAGCTCCTGGGGCGGGCAAAGCTGGAAGGCGGCCGGCTGCTGGCCGCGCTGCCGGAGCGCCCCACCTTCGGTGGGGTGCCTTGGAGCGACCAGGCGCCCTAAGCCTGGTAGGTGGCTAGCGCACGTAAACGGTGACGGGGGCGGAGCGCAGGGGCGTGGCGGGGATGGCTACCTGCAGCTGGTAGGTCCCCGGTTTGAGGGGAAAACGGACGGCGTAGGGGTAGGAAGCCAGCTGCCAAGGGCGACCGTCTACCAACCACAGCAGCTGCGGCACGGGCGGCTCCACGCTGGCCACCAGCTCCACGGTGGAAGCCTGAGGCGGCGCCTCGGGGTCGCGCAGAAAGCGGGTACCTGGCGCCGGGTACAAAACAGAGAGGCGCACGGGCGGGGCCAGGACGCTGGCCAGCTCCACCGGCGCGGCTTCTCCTTTTGCTGGCAAGGGGGGAGCCAGACCCGCTTCCGCGAGCCAGCGGGCGTAGCGCGCAGGAAGCAGCAGAAAGGGCCGCTTATCCCGGAAGGCGCGGGGCGTGTGGCGAGTCGCCAGCGTACCGGTGCGGTGGTCCACGTCCGCCACCCCGTGGGCACGGCAGGGGCCACCCAAGGTAGTTTCGGCTGGTAGGTAGGTGGTGAAGCTGCGGCTGCAAAGCTTTCCCGCCGGTTGGCCAGTGAAGGCGCAAAGGCGAACCGGCCGATAGCCTTCGGGTGGGGGGAAGGACCAATCGGCCAAGCCCTGACGCTCCTGAGGGGAAAGGCGCAGGAGCACCTTTTTGACCAGGGCGGCAGCAAAGCTGTAACCGGTGAGCTCCTCCTGCCGGCGCCAGTCGGCCCGGCCCACCCAGGCGCCCACCACAAAGCGCCGGGAATAGGCCACCGTCCAACCGTCCCGGCCGCCCGGGGAGGTGCCGGTTTTCACCGCTACCGGAAAGGGGAACTCGGTGGGGCCCAGGCGTGGGAAGACGGGCAACCGGGCCATGGGGTCGGAGAGGAACAGGCTCACCAGCCGGGTACTGGCCGGGCTGAGCACGGGGGTGCCCTGCACCCGCTGGCCGCGAAACCACACCAGGGGGGCGGCGTTTCCGTCCAGAGCCAGGGCGGTGTAGCCGGTCACCAGGTCGCGCAAGGTGACCGCCAGCCCGCCCACCGCCAAGCCCAAGCCGGTGGGCGAAGGGGGCGGGGTTTGGAGCACCTGCAGGCGGTGCAGGGTGTCCAGGAACGTGGCCTTACCCAGCCGCTGGAGCAGCAGGGCTGCCGGCACGTTGCGGGAGCAGGCCAGGGCCTGGGCGGGTAGCAGGGGCCCGAGGAAACGGCCGTCAGCGTTGGTGATGCCGTAGGCGGGTTGCAGGTCGTCCAGGATGGTAGCGGGGGTGATGAGCCCCTCATCCAAGGCGGCAGCGTAAAGGAAGGGCTTGAGGGTGCTGCCAGGCAAGCGCGGCAGCTGGCTGAAATCGTAGGCGCCGGCGCGCTGGTGGTCAAAAAAGCCGGTGGAGCCCACCACCGCCAGCACCTCGCGCGACGGGAGGGCGACCACCAGCAAGGCACCGTTGGCTACCCCCAGCGGGTCCACTCCTCCCAGATGGGCGGCCAGCAGGTCTTGCAGCTCCTCGGTGAGCTCCAAATCCAGGGTGGTGGTGCGCAGGAATGGCCCCTCGTCGCCCTTCCGCCACCTCTGCTGCCATTGCCAAGCCAGCTGCAGTGTGGCCAGGGGGCGGTGCGGCTTGCGCGGCAGGCGCAGCTGGCGCAGCTGCAGCTTAGCCAGCTGCAGCTCCGCCTGGCTCAACAAGCCCTGACGGGCCAGACGCTCCAGCAGAAAAACCGCCCGTTGCAGCAACCGCTGGTGCCCTTCCGGGCGGTAGGGGTTGAAGGTGGTGGGGGCCTTGGGGATGGCCACGAGGTAGGCAATTTCTGCCCAGCTGAGCTGCTCCACCGGTTTTCCCAGGTAGAGCTGGGAAGCAAGACCGATGCCGCGGATGCGGTTGCCGTAAGGGGCCCAGGTGAGGTAGTGAGCCAGCAAGGCCCGTCGCCCGTAGCGGGCGGTGAGCAGCCATGCGGTGAGGGCTTCCCGCGCTTTGGCCCAAAGGGTCCGCGGGGCAGGCCTTTGCATGCGGGCAATTTGCATGGCCAAGGTGGAGGCGCCGGAAACCCGCTGGCCGTGGCTCAGGTTCTGCCCCAGGGCCCGCAGCACCGCCCAGGGGTCCACCCCGGGGTGGTACCAAAAACGGCGGTCTTCCAAGGCAACGGTGGCCTGCACCACCCGCTGGGGCAAGGCCCCCAGCGGCCAGTAGCCCTGTTCCCCCAGGGGGCCCTCGCCCACCAGGGCCAGGAAGCGGCCGTAGCGGTCCTGGTACAGCACGGAGGGGCGGGGCTTGACCAAGGTGGCGTGCAACGCGGCTTGCAGAAACAAGAGCAAACCGGCGGTGAGGCCGCTGCCCAGGAGGGCACCGAGGCTGAAACCAAAAAGCTGGCGAAAAAACCTCACGGCTTTTCCGCGATTTCCACCACCGAGGCTGCCGACCATCCCCGCACACCCTGTTGGTACATGAGTTCCACCGTGGCTGCAGGCAGGTAGAAGCGGCCGCTAACCTGTGCGCGCGTGCGGAAGTAAAGGTGGTAGGTGCCTTTGGGTAGCCAGTCGTAAAAGAAGCTGGCCTGGTCGTCGCGAAAGTCCGTGAAAGTGGGCACCAAGGTGTTTTGCCCCTTGGGCTGAGCCTCAGGTGGGGCGGTGGCCAGCGCGGGGTTGAGGGGCTCCAGGCCCGCCGCCAAAGGCGCCACCACCGCCACGTAGGCCCGGTCTTCAGGGTTGACCAGCTCCAGGTGCTCCTCCACCACGTCACCCACCGAAAGGGCGAGGGGCGTTTGCGGCTCCACCGTAAGGCGCTGGCGCACGTTCCCCTCCTTGTCCATCACCAGCCACTGGCGCTGGAGCACGAAGCCAGCGCTGCCGGCGGGCGTGGGAACAGCCGGCAGGTAGCTGGTCTCCACGATCACCGGGAGGGGCTCGCCGAAGGTCAGGAGCAGCTTTGCCGCCTCACCTCGGGTGGTGAGCCAGCGGGGCAAGGGATGTTCCCGGTCCAAGGTGAGGACCGTGGCCCCACCTGCCTGTTCCACCCGCACCTGGCGCACCGCCTCGTTGGGTGGCTCCCGCAGCACCTCGGCCAGCGCCAGGCAGGCGGCGGCGTTGGCGTTGGTGTTGCCCCAGCCATCCCCTTGCCCCAGCCGCACCAGCGCCTCCAGCAGCAGCGGCAGCTTGCTTTCCTTGGGTTTGGCGGCGTTCAAGGCCTGCAGCAGGGAGGCCATGACGCGCGTTTCCGTGGGGAAGATCATGGGCGAGGTGGGGTGGGCCACGCCTTGCAAGCCGCCGTACACCAACTGCCCTTGATAGCTGCGCACGAGGACCGCGTCCGCCAGCTCCCCCGCCAGCTGCTTGGCCAGAGCCTGGTCCAGCAAGCCGCCGCGGGCAAAGGCCAGCACCACCTGGCTCTTGCTTTCCAGGTCGAGAAACTGGGAGCGGCGGGCCAGCTCCACGGTGGAGCCCAAATCCAGCTGCCCGGCCTGAGCCAGGGCAATAAGGGCCCAGGAGCGGTCCCAGTGTTCCCGCGCCCGTTCCGGGCGCAGTTGCCCGCGCAGCACCCGCTGCAGGGCTTCCACCAGCTGTTGTTTGAGCTGACCCGACACGGCAAAGCCAGCCTTTTCCGCTTGCAGCAGGAACTGTAAGCTCCAAGCGGTGAGGAACACGTTGCCTTGGCTTTGCGGCCAGAAGGCCACCAGGTGATCCTGGTCCAATACCCGTGGCAGCCAGGCCAGGGTGTCCTCTACCGCTGCCTCCAGGCCGCGACGGCCTCCCAACTGCAGGGTATCCAGCAGGGTCTTGTGGGCGAGGAAGCTGCGGGCTCGGGCGAGGCGCTGCTCGGTGCAGCCGTAGGGGTACTCGTGCAGGAAGCTGAGGGCAGCCACCACCTTGGCCACCGCCGGGTGCGCCGCCAGCACCACCTGCCGGCGAATGGTGCCCGGCTTGGCCTCGGGCGGAACCGGTGGCAGCTCCAAGGGTGCCTCGGGCGAGAGGGTGAGGACCTCGCGGCGGAAGTGGGTCTGGTAAGGCAGCCGCAGGGGCAGGGAGACCTCCAGAGCGTCGCGCGCACCGTCCGCCAGCCGCTCCACCTGGCCGCGCACGGTCACCTGGGAGGGCACGCTACCGGTGGCATCGGGGGAAAGCTCCGGTACCTGCGCCGCCACCTTTAGCGAGGCCGGACGCGTGGTGGCCAGGGTCAGGTTCTGCTCGCTGGTCACGCCCAACAGTGGCGAGGTGAGCTTGGCCTTGGCGGGGCCCCCACTGCCCTCCACCACCCGAGCCAAAAGCCCCAGCTCCAAGCGGTCCCCGAACCGCAAGAAGCGGGGCAACACCAGCTGGGCCACCAGCGGGCGACGCACCTCCACCCGGGAGGTGGCGTAGCCGAAGCGTTCGGGCCCGGAGACCGCCTTGGCGCGCACGGCAAAGACGGTGAGGTTGTCCGGCAGGGGTATCTCCACCTCCGCCACCCCCGAGGGCCCCACCTCCAGCGAGGGGTTGTAGTAGGGCACGGACTGGAAGCGTCGGCGGACGGTGTTGCGCTCCACCAGCTCCTCTTCTCCCGGGCCCTGCTCGCCCCCCGGCAGCTCCACCAGGGGCAGCAAGCCAAACAGCAGGTTGCGGGTATCGCGCAAGACCGTGCGCGGGCGATGCTCCTGGAGGAAGCTGGGCAGGGGATCCAGGGGTTGTTCCTTGCCCAGGGACAAAACCGCCAAGTCCACCAGCCAGAGGGTCACTTCGCCGGCCAAGGGTTGCTGTTTTTCGTCGCGCAGACGCACGGTGAGCTTGAGCTTGTCCCCGGGCTGAGCCTTGCTGGCATGTTCCAAGGTGACGAACACGCGCTTGTCCAGCGGCTCCACCACCAGCGAGGCGCTAGCGGCTGCCGTGGCCGGTTTGCCCAAATCCACCGCCGAGCCGGGTAAGGGCTCCACCCCCGACACGCGGCCACGCATCAGCAGGCAGTGCACCGGTATTGACGGGGCAAAACTGCCCTCCACTGGCACCTGGAAGCTGCCCTTGCCCCCCTCCACCCGCACCCACTGGTAGCGGTTGCCCGTGGGTGCCTCCACCACCACCAGGCCCCAGGCTTTCTGGTAGGGGCTTTCCAGCAGGAACTCGGCCATCTCCCCGGGGGCAAACTTGGGTTTGGTCGCTACCAAGCGGAAGGTCTTGCTCTCCTTGCGTGGCCAGGAAACCGCCGCCTCGCCATCAGCGAAGAAGTCCACCCCCACCCGCTGGCTGCGCCCCAAGCGGTCGCGGCTTTCCACCTCCACCAGGTACACTCCCGCTTCCCGCAGGGAAAAGCGCAGGGTCACGGGCTTGTCTTCGCTCACCAGCGCGCGCTCTTCCACCAGCTCGTCCACCACGCTGGTCAGGTACTTGGGCGCGTCCAGGGTGAAGTCGGAAGCCTGCAGCACCGAATGCCAGCTGCGCTTTTTGAGGCGCACGGTGAGGCTCTGCCCAGCTAGTGCCTGGCCTTGCCCGTCCACCGCCAGCACCTGCGCTTCCACCTCCTTGCCCGCCGGCAGGTAGCGGGGCACCTTCAGGCCTAGGACGAAGGGAGGCAGGGCCCGCACCCGCCGGGTGGTGGTTACCGTTTGGTCATCCGTCCCCACCACCGTGGCCTCCACCAGGTACAGCCGGGGCTGCAAGCTTTCCTCCGCCGCGGGGTTAAGGGTGAGGGAAGCAGCCCCCTGGTCGTCGGTGACTGTTTCTACCACCTGCGCCGGTTGGGTGCGGAAGCGCACCCCCTCGCCGTAGCGGGCATCGGAGGAAAAGGCGAAGCCTTCCCACGCGGGGGCTTGCCAGTGCTCGGGGAACTGACTGACACGAAAGCGCACCGGCTGGCCCGCCGCCTTGCCACCGGCGTAGTAGGTGGCCACCAGCTTGACCTCAAACGGGCGGTCCAGGGGCACCGCCTCGGGAGCGGTGAGCTCCACCTCAAAATCCGGGACGCGGTACGCCTCGATGCGAAAGCTGGTGCTGGCCAACCGGTTGCCCTTGGCATCCTCCACCCAAGCATCAAAGGCACCGGTCGGCAGGTTTTCCTCGCGGATTTGGTGGTAGAAGCTGCCGTAGGGCGTGAGGGTGAGGGGGAAGCGGAGGCGCCGCCCCCCAGGGGCAGCCACCACCAGCGTTACCGGCTCGGAAGTCAGCGCCAGCCGGCCTTTGTTCCACAGGCGCACGTAGCCTTTAAGGTGCACCTCCTCCTCCGGGCGGTACACTGGCCGCTCGGGGAACAGGTGCGCCAGGGTGGCAGGCGGCGCCCCGGTGCTCAAGGCACGACTGAGGCTCCACTGCAGCCAGGTTTCAGAGGAATCGGTCCAGCGACCGGCGAAGTACAGCTGCGGCGGGCGCTGGCAGTCCAGCACCAGCTGGTCGGTTTCCTTGCGCAAAAGGATGCGGCGAGGCTGGGCCACCGCGACGCTGCCGGAAGGGCAACGAGCAGCCAGGGAAAACTGGGGGACAAAAAGGCCGTCGTTGCCGGTCTTACCTGCCATCAGCGTCTGCCAACGCCCACATAGCTCGCCCTCCACCTCCACCTGCACTTGGGCAAGGGGCTCGCCCGAGGCGAGGGAGCTGATGGCAAACAAAAGCTCCCCGTCCCGCTCGGCGGTGGTCAGGCTCAGGTCGCTCACCTGCACCTGCATCCACTGGCGGGTGGTGGTCTGCGGGCGGCGCAAGCCCACCAAGAACATGCCCGAAGGGTTGTCCTGCCCGGTGGCCCGCCGCAGGAGCGGGGCCAAGTCCAAGCCGAAACGGGCTTTCTTGGTGCCGGAAAGGGGCAAGGAAACCATGTGGCGCGGGGCCACCGCGGGCAGGCTGCGCAGCACTTCCCGCAGCTCGTGGCTGGCCATGGGTTGCTCGCTGAGAGAGGCCTGCCCTCCCGGCGGCGCTGGTTTGTCCCCCTCCTCCACGCTCAAGGGACTGGAGGGGAAGGCCCAGAAGGGGCCCTTTCGCCCGTCCACGGGCAGCAAGGTAACCTCCACCACCTCCTCCCCTTGACCGGCCACCGGGACCATCCGCGGGCCAAAGCGCTCGGCAAAGCCAAAACCCTGGGCCAGGCTCAAGCGTTTGGGAGCTTCGGGGAAGGCCAGGTAGACCACGCTGGGCTTTTCCATCGCCAGGGGCTTGCCCTGACGAGAGCGCAAGGGTGCGGGGGTGAGGTCCAGGCGGTAGGTGGTTTCGGGAGCGAAGCTGCCGCGGATGATGAGCTCCCGCCCGAAATCCTCAAAGGTCCAGTCGGGCACCGCGGGTGTGAGGCGCACCAGGTTGCGCACATCCAGCAGGGACGGTGGCTGCAAATCGCGGGAAAAGATCAGGGCCAAGCTGTCGCCCAAGGCACAGGGCAGGGCATCGCTGGGGCGGGTACGGAGGCCGGAAGGCGGGATGGTAAGCTGGCGGTCCCCGCAGCGCACACCGGTGAGCAGAAAGGCCTCGGCGGTGGCAAAGCGCCAAGAATGCCAGACCACGTCTTGGCCGCCGGCGGGCAGCACCAGCTCTACCGTCACCTGGCTGGCGGGGGGCAGGGGGTTTGGAAAGCGGAAAAGGTAGGTGGACCTCCTACCCGGCCCGCTTTCTAAGGTTTTTTGCTCCAGCTCGCGACCGGAAAAGCGCCGCGCGCGAGCCTTTTCCCCCTGTGGGGTGATGGTCACCCGCACCGCCTCCGCCAGGCCTTGCGGGTTCACCGGCTGGCTAAAGGAGAGGGAGAACTCGGCCACCTCCTCCACCTCCGCGCCCGCGCCGGGCTCCACCCTCTCGGGCGGGTCGGGAACGGCCACCAGGGTCTGGCTACCCCAGGGGGTGGTGAGCTGGTATTGAGCAAAGGCACGCCAGGGGAGGGAGGGGCGGAACTGCAGGGTGCGCGGGTTGAGCCAAAGGTAGGCCCCAGGTGTGGGCGGGCTCACGCGCAGGAAGCGCTCACCGTCCAGCGCCACCCCGCCCGCCGGCCCCAGGTCCTGGTTGAAAAAGATAGTCACCGGGTCCCACAGGTGAAGAAAGCCTTCGGGCATGACCTGTCCCGAAGACGGCAGGTCGGCGGCCCACGCATTGACCGTCACCGCAAGGCCGAGACAAAGGGCGCGGACGCTCATGGCTCCCCCTCCTCGTCTTCTTCTACCGATTCATCTTCATCGCCTTCAGACCAGGATGGCTCCTGTTGGCTTTCCTCTTGCTCCCAAGGCAAGCGGGGCAAAGCTTGCGGCGGCGCGGGCGGGGGCGGGCAGCTGGGCACCAAGCCCAGCGCCAGCTGCGGGTAGCAGCGCACCAGCTCTTCCGGTGGCGAGGTGGGTGGGTTGGTGAGGCCAAGAACCACCACCGCCGCCCACATGGGCTCACCTTCTGCGGGCGCGGTGACGGAAAGCAGGTGTGAGCCCTCCAAAAGCTCGCGCATGAGCACCGGCCCCTGGCCCAGCGTCTCGCCGGAAGGGCTGCGCAGCAGCACCTGACAGAGGTCCGGTTGGCAGCGCACGCCGATCCCTAGCTCCCGTCGAGCGGCCAGGCGCAGCTGGAAAAAGCGAGTCTCGCCAGGGGCCACCAGCAGGGGTGGGTTTACCCCCTCTTTTAACAGCGGAGCCGGGGTGCTCCACAGCTCCACCGGCTGACAGGAGGCGACCAGGCAGCGCAAAGCCAAGACCGCCTCCCCCGGCCCCAGCGGTGCCACCCAGCTGCCACCGAAGGGCAAGACCTGCTCCACGCTCGCCTGTCCTTCCGACCACAGGCGCACCGACACTGGCGAGCGGGCGGTAACATTGAGAGCTCGCCACTCGCCCGCCGCCAGCCGCACCGCCCGCTCGCCGGCCAGCGGGATCTGCGCCGGCAGCGTCAGGGTTTCGCGCGCTTCGGGCTTCTTGCCCGCGACACCAGTCGAAAGCCACAGCGCCAGGGGCTCCTCTCCCTGGAGCAGCAGAAGCTCTCCGCCGCTGGGCGGGACCTCCAGTACCGGACCTTCCCGCACCTCCCCGGTGGGCAACAGCAGCAGGGGTGGGGCGGCTGCCTGCCAGACAGAAAGGCGGCGCGCCGTGGGGAAGGGTGCCAGGGCCCAACGCAGCCAGCCGCCGCCGGTAGCGGGCAGGTGCCAGAAGCCCTCGGTCAGAGCTGGCCTTTCGCCGCTGGCCCCGGGGAACAACAGGCCCAAAAGCTGGGTCAGCCAGCCGCTTTCCTTTTGCGTGGCGACCCGTAACCCCACCGGACCGCCGTCGCCCAGGCTCCAGAAGGTCACATGCGAACCAACGGCCGTCTGCTCCTCCGCACGGGGCTGCTCGGCCGCCACGGAAAGGATGCTGCCTTTGGAACCCTCCACCAGCGCCACGGTGTGCTGGCCCAAGAGCAGCCGCAAAAGCTGCGGCGCGGGTGGCAAGCTGACGCGCACCCCCTCGCCCGGTGGCAAAACGTAGGACAGCTGGCCGGCCATCAGCGGCGCCTCCCGCGGTGGTGGCAGGGGCACCAGGGAAAGCTCCACGCTCACCTCCTGCTCGCCCCGCGCTCGCCAGCACCAGGCGCGCTGGGCGGTGGCGGCAAAGCCGGCGCTGGTGAGGCCATCCACCGTCCAGGGGTTTTCCCTGGGCTTTTCGCCCAAGCTCACCCCCACCGGCTCCGGGAAGGCGCGGGCCAACACCAAAGCCGGACCGCCTGCTCCCGTGACCTGCACCGGCACGGGCCCGCCCTCGCGCAAGCTGAAACGTAGGGGGTTTTTGGGCGTAAGTACGGCCGGCTCCACACTTACCGCGGGCTCCTGGGAAAGGAGTAGCAGCTCCTGCCCGCTGGCCGCCAACAGCTCTTCGCCCACCGGCTTGGGCGCTCCGGCGGTGCCAGTGACGCTGAACAGCCTGTGCCCGCGCAGGCTCACCAAAGCTCCCCCCGGCAAGGCCAGGCGCCCCGCAAACCAGCCGGTCCCAGCCAAGGAAGTCAGGGCCCAGGGGGACATGGGGGCGAGGGTGGTGGGCGGTAAGGGGCCGGCAAAGGCCGTGAGCTTGGCGTGGGCAGGCTCCTGGTTTAGGGAAAACACCAGCAGGGCGAGAGGTGCGCCCGCAGCCACGCGCCCCGCCAGCATGGGTTGCCGGCCCTGGGAAAAGGCCAGGATTTGCCCTTCGCTGCCCACCAGCGCCAGGCCGAGGGCGTGGGTGCTTTCCCCTTGGAGAAAGAGGAAATCCGCACCGGCAGGTACATCCAAGGGGATGCGCACCAGCTGGCTGGACAGGGCCAGCTCGTGCGGGCCCTGCGGTACCCAGGGCGGAAGCCGCTCTTCCTGCCGAGAGGCCATCACCACCCGGGTCTCGCCCCACTGCTCCCCCACCCGCTCCACCTGCAGGGTGTAGCGGCCGGGAGGCAAGGGCAGGGCCAAGTAGAAATCCCAGGAATCGGGCCCGTCGTCGTTGCTGGCCAAAAGCTTGCCGGAAGCGTCAAACACCAGGGCCCGCACGTCCACCTCGCCGTCGGAGTACAGCTCGGTGATGGGACTTTCCCCCACGGACAGGGTCAGCCGACCGGAGGTGAGCGTGCGGGAGCTGCCCGCCACCAGCTCTTCCGTTTCTACCCGCAGCGTGTAGGGGAGCTGGTTGTTCACCGTGCTGCTGGTCAGTGCCAGCTCCCAGGTCCCGGCGGGTAGTTGGTCACAGGTGCATTGGTCGGCGCTAACGCGAATCGGCGGCCGGGAGGGGTCCTGCAAAAGGCGCAGGCTGCCTTCCATCCCCTCGCTCAGGCGGATGTGCACCCGCGCGGGCGCGGGCAAGGAAAAGCGGAAGAGATCGGGCACGCGCGGCTCGCCGTCCTGCGGCTCGTGCCACACGTGCCGCACGGCGGTGCCCAGCTCCAGCGGGTGGGGCCCGTGGCCCACCAAAGCGCGCTCGGTTTCCCGTTCCCGCACCGCCACCTTCACCCTGCGCTCCTGGCCCTCGGGGAGGAGCAGCAAGCGGTAGCGGCCTGGGGTGAGGTTTGCCTGGAAGTTGCACGGGGCATCGGGTTGGCCCACGGGGAAGCCTTGCTCGTCCTCCAAACGACAGCGAACCAGCCCCCCCAACCGCCGGGCGGTTACCCCGTAGGTCCCAGGTTTTTTCACCGGCAAGGCCAACCTCACCGCTTGGTCGGCGGGCAGGGTGAGGCGGCGCCAAATACCCTCCCACAGCTGCCCGCCCTCCACCAGGGTGGCCCGCTGGAGCAGCACGGGAAGCCCGGAGTAGCTGGAGCGGTTTTCCACCGCGAGCTCGTACAGACCCTCGCGCAGGTAGCGCTGAATGAGGAAGTTGTCTCCCAGACCGTCCGCTTCGCTGCGCGCCAGCTCCCCCGAGCGGGTGCGCAGCACCGCGGCTGCCGCCCAAGGCCCCAGGCTTTCGATACGGTACAGGCCGGGCCGGGAAATCTCCAGCCGGTACAGCTGGCGAGCAGGTGCGACCACCGTTTGAGCCAGCGGCAGGGTGGGTGGCCGCGACCGGGCCATCTCGTCCGCGCTGGGGACCGAGACCGAGGTTGCCAGCAGGGGCGCCGGCTCCCGCTCAATCACCACCCAAGCATGCTGGGTGGTGGTGTTGGTCACCGTCACCCAGCTGACGCCATCCCTCATGGGGAGGGCAAGCTTTTCCTGTGGTGGGCCCTGCTCCGCGTTGAGAGGCAAGAGCTGGCCGCTGCTGGTGCGTGCCTGCAAGGTTACCGATTCGATCACCGCCACCGGGAACCGGCGGCTTTCTCCTGGCGCCAGGATCAGGGGTAGGGGTTGTCGCGTCGTCCAAGGAAGGGACTGCCAGCTGGCAATCAGGCGCGCCTCACCCAGCTCCGGCTCCTTCAGGGCGTAGGTGGAGCCCCAGCGCAGGTCGGTAAGGGTCAGCTGCGCCCAGGGCGCGCTAGCCACCAACACCGTACCTCCCTCGGGCAACACCGGCGCCAGCTTCAGGCTGGCGGCTAAGCCTTCCAACAGGCTGCCTCCCTTGAGCGTGACCTGGGCCCGGCCTGGGGTGCGTGGGGAAAGCGTAAGGCGGTACAGGCCGGCTTCGAGGGAAAAGCTGGCAGGCCAATGGGCGCTCTTGCTCCTCAGGGGGCTGGCGGTCGTCCAGGGAGCAACCGTTGCCGTGCCCTCCACTCCCTCCACTTCCACGCGCAGGCTCAGGCGCTCGCGCACTTGAAGAAACAGGGAAACCGGCTGGAGCAGGTTGAAGGTGCGGTGCCAGCTGGTTTGCTGATCCAAGCTAACCGCCTGGGCAGCCACCAGCGCGTCATCCTTGGCGGAGGTGACCAAGGCGGTCACCGGCGGCACGTCGCGGGGGTCCCCCAGGGGGGCGAGGAAGAGCCAATAGGAAGAGCTCGTCGCGGTCATCGCCAGCTGGTGGCGACCGGTTTGCAGGACGAAAGGGGTGGGGTGCTCGGTGCACACGGCGATGCTTTGTCCCTCCTCCTCCCCAAGGGTGACCAGCTCCACCGCGGGCACGCGGGCGGTTTTGTCCAAGCTGACGCGGTGCTGCCCCGGCGAAAGGGGAGCTTCCGGCCTGTAGCGCCCCACCTGCAGGGAGGCGGTTGCGGCGGTGGGCAGCTCCAGGCGGAAGAGCGTCTGGTCGCCGCTGGTGCGGAAGAAGCTGCAACCGAAAGGTGAAGCGGGCAGTTGGTGGCGGAGGTAGGGTGTGAGGTAGGGCACGCCCACCTGAATGAACAGCGGGAAGCTTTGCTGCTCGCTGGACCAGCTGAGGGGCGTGCCGCCGTAAACCGTCAGCTGGTACCAGCCGCTTTGCAGGGCCGGTGCCAAGCGCATCACCCGCAGGGGCTGACCGCTGGCCAGCTCGGTGGCCTCGGCCTCCTCGGTGGCTGCGGCCGAAGCCTCCCCGGCCCGCCAAAGGTGCACATGCGAAGCGGCCCGCCCCGCCACCTGGATGGGCACGGGCGGGGCTCCGGGCGGAACGTAGAGCCAGTAGGAGCGCTGCTGGAAGTCCTCCAAGGTGGTTTCCACCAGCTGGTTTTCCGCCAGCGTGGGCCAGGGGCTGGGGGAAAGCTCCTGGAACTCCCTCACCACCAGCTCCACCTGCCCGCTGGTGCCTGGAGGTGTTTCCACCTCCAGGCGGTACTCCCCTTGCTCCAGGAACAGGTCCAACCGGCCGTCTTCCTCACCGGCCCTCCCCGTCTCGCCCAGGGCGCCCAGCATGCGGTCCACCACCCGCAGGCGAGCCCCCGCAGGTGAGCGGGTAGCCAGGCTCACCCGGCCGAAGCTGCCCACCTTCAAGCTGGCGCGGGCCAGCCCACCGGCGCGGAGGCGTTGGGGTGTCACCTGGGCACCGGGTAGCGGCACGGTGCTAAGGCCGAGGGCAACGAGGCAGGCGACGAGGCGGCGTGCACTCATAGGGGACCCCCTGATGTGTCTCGCTAAAAGCGTAAAGCACGACCACCAGCCGCTGTCAACACCTCCCTGTAGAATGGGGGCCGGAGGTGCGCGTTGCCCCGAGCGTGGCTCTTGATGTTGGCAGCGGTGCTGGCTTGCCGGACGGTGGCGCCGCCGCCCGCCGCCCAACCCGAGCAGGCGCTGGCGTTGGTGGCCCAGGCCCAGCTGGCCTTGGCCGATGGGGCGGTGGAGAAAGCCCTGCAGCTTTTTTCTCAGGCCGTAGCCTTGGATCCGGCTTCGGCGGAGTTGCGGGAAGAGTACGGCCTGGCCTTGGCGAGCTTGGGCTTATCGGATCGGGCGCTGGCGGAGCTTCGGGTGGCCAAGGAGCTTTCGCCCGAGGGTGAGGCGGTGTTCGGCCTGCTCGCAGCGCAAGCGGCCTCTTCCAAGGAAGAGCTGCAGCACGCCGTGACGCACCTGGAAAAGGGCTTGAGCTACCCGCCCTATGCCGAGCGGGTACGCCAGGTGCTGGTGCAGAGCTATCTGCGGATGGGACAGGGTGACCAGGCCTGGACGCTTTTGGAACCGCTTTTGGCTGAGGAGCCGGAAAACCCCCAGCTGCGCCTTTGGGCCGGCCAGGCCCTGCGCATGCAGGGGCGTTTGGCCGAAGCGGAGGGGCACCTGCGCCAGGCGCGGGGCGCGCAGGGGCTGGCCAACCAGGCCACCGGCGAGTTGGTGGAGGTGCTGGCTCAGCAGGGCAAGTACAAGGAGGCGGCCGAGCTGCTGGGGGAAGCGGTAAAAAGGGGCGGTGCACCCACGCTTCCCGGGCTGGTTCGCTGGGCCACCTTGCTCTTGCGGGCGCAGGAGGTGGACCAGGCGAGCAAGGTGCTGGACGAGGCGCTGCAGCGGGATCCCAATTTTGCCGATGCCCTGGTCTTGCGCGCGGCGGTGGCCTTTCGCAAGGGGCAGGCGGAGGAAGCGGAGCACTTCTACCGCCGCGTGCTGGCCAACGCGCCGGAGGATCTGGACGCCCTTGTGGGCCTTGCCCGGGTGTACATGGAAATTCGACGGCTGGGGGAGGCCAGGTCCCTGCTGGCCAAGGCTTCCCAAGCGGTGGGCCGACACCAGGACGCCTTGCTCGAGGCCAAACGGGAGGTGGTGGAGGAACAAGCCGCCTGTGAGCTGTTGGGGCGGGAGTACGCGCGCGCCTTGCCTTTCCTTCAGGAACTGGCAGCTCAGCCCCTCAGCCGTAGAGGCTTGGCCCTTTGGGCCGAGTACTTCCGTGGCCAGGAACAGTTCCGGCAGGGTGTGACCTTCCTGCGCTCAGCCAAGGTGGAGGAGGACAGCCAAGCCCGGCGCTTGCAGCGCGCGCTGGCGGCCGAGTTCCTCGTGGCCGCCGGCGAGCGAGAGGCGGGTCTGGAGGAGCTGGCCAGCCTCAGCCGTGAGGATGTGGAAGCGGTACGGCTGGCGGTGAGCGCCGCCAACCGGCAGAGGCTTTACCCGCAAGCGGTAACCTGGGCGCGCGAAGGGCTTCAGCGCTTCCCCGAAGACGGCGAGCTGACCTTTCTGCTGGCAGCAGCGTTGGAGCGCTCCGGCCAGGTTCAGCAAGCGGTGACCACCTTCCGGCAGCTTCTCGCTCGTGAGCCGAACAACGCTGCTGCCCTCAACTACTTGGGCTACATGTTGGCCGACCGGGGGGAAAACCTGCAGCAGGCCAAGGAACTGGTCGAAAAGGCGGTGGCTCTAGATCCCCTGTCCGGGGCGTACTTGGACTCCCTGGGCTGGGTGTATTTCCGCTTGGGCGATTGGGACCGGGCGGAAAAGTACCTCACCCAGGCCCTGGCCCTGGAGCCCTTCGACCCCACCGTGCACGAGCATTTGGGGGATCTGCACCAGGCAAAGGGTGAGTGGGAGAAGGCCCGGCAAGCTTACGAGAAGGCCCTGAGCTTCAAGCCCGAAGAGGAAGGGCAAGAGGAGCGCATCCGTGGCAAGCTGGCGCAGTTGGCTGGCGCTCGTTGAGGCGCCGGCCTTGGCGGCGGCCGTCGGTTGCGTCGGGGTGGTCCCGCCGCCGGTGGCCAGCGAGCTCCAGCTGCCGGCGGTGAGTTTCCGCGCCCTGTACCGCTTGGAATGCTGCGGCACCTCGCGCCTTTCTTTGGTGGTGGCTGCTGGCCAGGAGGGGACGGAGCTGCAGGTGGCTGGCGGTCCAGCGGGGGTAGGCCTGACGCTCTGGCTGGGGCAAGGCCAGCTTCTGCAAAGAGGTCCCCATGGGTGCACAGTCCGCCTGGCCACCCACGGGTTGCCTTTGACGGGCCAGGTGTCCGTTCCCCTGCAACCGGAAATGATCCTGGCGTTGCTGTCAGGGAGGTTGCCGGCGGGTGGACAGGCACCCGAACCTGGGTGGTGGCTGCTGGCACAGGGTGGGGGTCGGTGGCGCGTGCGGCTGGTGGCCAACCCGCCGCGCTGGGTGGAGGCCTGGTGGGAGGAGGGGGAAAACCGCTGGCATCTCCGAGCCACCCGACACCACGGTCGCCTTCCGGGGCGAATCGAGATGGAAGGACCGGGCGAGCGGTTACAGGTGGAGCTCTTGGAGTTTCGCCCCCAGGCCCAGGTGGCGCCGCCGCCTTGGGTGAGCTGGCCGCGCTGCCAGGAGGAAGGATGAGGCGGCTGCGCTGCCGGTGCCCGGCCAAGGTGAACGTACACCTGGAAGTGCTGGGGCGGCGCAGCGATGGCTACCACGAGGTGCGTACGCTGCTGATGGCCGTCGGTCTGTTCGACGAGCTGGTGGCGGAAGAGGCCCCGCCTGGTGTGGTGCAGCTGGAAGTGGAAGGACCAGCGCCGGTGGCGGACAACATCATCCTGCGGGCGGCCGAGCTGCTGCAGCAAACCAGCGGCGCAAGCTTCGGGGCGCGCCTTTTTTTGCGCAAGCGCATCCCGGTGGCCGCCGGTCTGGGGGGCGGCTCGTCAAACGGGGCGGCCGCACTGGTGGTGCTTTCGCGCCTGTGGGGCCTGCCGCTGTCCTGGGAGGCCCTTTTTCCCTTGGCGGCGGCCTTGGGCGCCGATGTGCCCTATTTCCTTTTGGGCGGGTTGTGCTGGGGCGTGGGACGGGGCGAAGAGGTCTACCCTTTGCCGGACCCGCCACCCTGGTGGGTGGTGCTGGTGCCAGGGCGCGAAGCGGTGTCCACCGCGACGGTGTACCAATCCCTAGCTGCAGGGCCCTGTCGCCCTTTCCGCCAGGCGACCATTTATCATTGGCTCCTGCGGGGAGGCCAGTGGCCCTTCGCTGTCTTCGCCAACGATTTGCAGGCGGCGGTGGTGAGCGGGTACCCCTGGGTGGGTGAGGAGCTTACCAGGTTACGGGCCTTTGGGCCGCTGTTGGCCATGGTTTCGGGCAGCGGGGGCACGGTGTTCGGTCTTTTCCCCAGCGAGCACGAAGCCCGGCAGGCCGCCGAGGCCCTGCGGGAGCGGGGGGCATTGGCGGTGCCGGTGCTGGGGCGGCGGCGCTCGGCGCTGCTGCGCCCACGTTAGGAGGCAACTATGGAAATCACGGAAGTGCGCGTCAACCTCAACCGGCAGGGACGGGTGCGGGCCTTTGCCCAGGTGGTGTTCGACAACACGTGGATGGTCAGCGACATTCGTGTGATGGAGGGCAAGGAAGGGACGCTGTACGTTGCCCTGCCCTCGCGGCGCCTGCGCAACGGCTCCTTCAAGGATGTGCTCCACCCTCTCACCACCGAGGCTCGCCGGCAGCTGGAGCAGGCGGTGTTGGCGGAGTATGAGCGCTTGGCCAAAGAGCTGGAGGATCCCTCCATCAATCCCCGGGTGCGGCAGACCCTCCAGCGCCTGCTGACCGAGGCCTATTGGACGGGCGAAACGGAGGAAGACGAGTAACAATTCTGTCATAAATTGACACTTCGTGTTCTCTTTCTTAAATTCCCCTTGAGGGGAGGGCCCCATGCGCCCTGGGCCAATCCTAAGCCTGACACTTTTACCGTCGCTGGCAGCTGCTGCCCTGGCGAGTGAGCCTTGTCTTTCCTGCCACGGCACCGCCGAGGTGCTGGCAGCCGCAGCGCACGCCTTGGGTGTCCAGCTTCGACCCATCCAGCTGGCCAAGCTGGTGGTGCAGGCGGGGAAGGGAACGGTGCACGATGGGCTGTCGTGCACCGACTGTCACCCGCGAGCGGTGGACGTACCCCACCCACCCGAAATGGGAAAGGAAAACCCATGCCTGAGCTGCCATCAAAATGCGGGTGAGGAGGTGCAGGCTTCGGTTCATCGCGACCCCTTGAAGGAGGGCAGCTTTCGTGCCCCCTGCTGGGCCTGCCATACCGCTCATGAGGTGCGACCGCCGGCCGATCCAGCCTCCAGCTTGGCACCGGCCAACGTGGCTCGGCAGTGCTTGGCCTGCCACAACAAGCAGGAGTACCTGGTGGGCGTGCACGGCCACGGCGTGCAATTGGCGGGGCTGGATCTGGCGGCTACCTGTGTGTCGTGCCATGGCGGGCACCGCATCTTGCCTGCCAGCGACCCACGCTCGCCGGTGGCTCGGGCCAACGTGCCAGCCACCTGTGGTCAGTGCCACCGTCGCGTCAGTGAGGTTTACCTCACGTCGGTCCACGGCGCTCGCCTTCCGGAAAATCAAGACGTGCCCACCTGTGTGGACTGCCACGCAGCTCACGGCACCGTGGACCCCCGGCTGCCGCGTTTTCGCAGCCAAAGCCCCGAGCTGTGTGCCCGTTGCCACGCGGATCGTGAGCTGGCACGCAAATACGGGCTGCGGGCTGAGGTGTTTGACAGCTACGTGGCCGACTTCCACGGCACCACGGCCGAGCTTTTCCGTTCTCTTTCACCCGACCAGCCCATGAACAAAGCTGTTTGTTACGACTGCCACGGTTACCACGATGTGGAGTCGGTGCGGCAGGCGGGTACGGCACAGGTACAGAAGCGCTTGTTGGTGCGGTGTCAGGTCTGCCACCCGCAGGCTACCGAGCGCTTTCTTTCCGCCTGGACCGCCCATTACCGGCCAGATCGCCAGCACTATCCGGTGATCTACTATGTGCGCCTGTTCTATCGAGTGCTCATCCCCACCACCGTGGGGTTTTTCCTGCTTTATATCGGCCTGGATGTGTGGGGCCAAAAACGACGGCGGGGGTGAGCCATGGGCGGCCAGAAGGGCATCCGTCGCTTTTCTGCGTGGCAAGTAATCCAGCACGGCATTCTGGTCGTATGCTTTACCGGCTTGGCCCTCACCGGCTTGCCGCAGAAGTTCCCTGAGGCCACCTGGGCCAAGGGCTTGATTCTGCTCTTTGGCGGGGTGGAGCGGGCGCGCTGGGTGCATCAACTTTTGGGAACGATCATGGCGGTGCAGCTGCTGGGGCACAGCCTGGAGCTGTTGTGGCTGCACCTGGTGCGTCGCTACCCGTTGACCATGCTGCCGCGTTTGGTCGACCTGCAGCACTTTTTCCACCAGGTGCGCTACAACCTGGGGCTGGAGCAGGCACCCCCGCGTATGGATCGCTACACCTTTGCCGAGAAGGTCGAGTACCTGGCCCTCATTTGGGGGGCCGTGCTGATGGTGGGCACCGGTTTGATCCTCCTGTACCCGGTGCGCTGGAGCAACCTGCTCACGGGCGAGTGGATCATTGCTGCCAAGGTGGCCCACGGTGGCGAGGCGATCTTGGCCGTCTTGTCCGTTCTCACCTGGCATAGCTACTTTGTTCATTTTCGCCACTTCAACCGTTCCATGCTCACGGGCTACTTGGAGGAGGAAGTTTACGCCGAGGAGCACCCCCTGGAGCTGGAGCGCCTGCGCCGCGGCCAGCTGCCTGAGCCCGCGCCGGTGCAGCCGCTGCGCTTCCTGCTGTTCTTGCTCCTAGCGGCGGGGCTGGTGGGGGGAAGCTTGTTGCTGCTGGCCTGGCTTCGGTGGATGGTGCCGGCACAGCTATGAGAATTTCCTGGCATTCTTGCACTAGTTTTCACAAGGGTGTATATTGGCGCTGGGGGGGACCTGAGGAGGTACGATGAACCCGATGGCCACATCCAGCTCGCTAGCCCTCGCCGTGCTTCTGGCCTCTGCTAGCTGGGCGCAGCACGCTTACGTAGGAGCCGACAAGTGTAAGATGTGCCACAAGCTGCAGTACGACTCGTGGTTGGCCACCAAGCACGCCAAGGCTTTGGAAACGGCCCGCACCTCCAGCAAATGGGCATTGGACGATAGCTGTCTGGCCTGTCATGCCACCAACAACGACGAGGATCTGGCGGGGGTTCAGTGCGAGGCCTGTCATGGTCCGGGCTCCGATTACAAGGCGATGTCCATCATGAAGGACCGGGAAAAGGCGGTGGCCAACGGCTTGGTAATCCCCACCCAAGCCACCTGCGACCGCTGTCACGATGGGAAGGACCACCACAAGAAGGTGACCTTTGACCGCAGCTTGGTGCACGCCCACAAGAAGTAAGCGGCGGGCTGGGATTGCAAGGAAGGAAAAGGAAAAGAAAAAGCGTTGCCGGAGGGGCCACGGTGGCACAAAAAACCAAACAACGGATGAGCTGGGGACGGCGCCTGCAGCTGGCGGCGGTGGTGGTGGCGGTCATCGCCGCCCTGTTTTTTGGCTTTTTGGAGTACACGCAGAGGCCACAATTTTGCGTCACCTGTCACTACATGGGGCCCTACTACAAGTCCTGGGAAGAGTCCTCGCACAACCAGGTGAACTGCCTCAAGTGCCACTACCCTCCAGGGTTCAAGTCGGTTGTGCGCGCCAAGATCGTGGCCATCTCGCAGGTGGTGCAGTACGTGACCAAAACCTACGGCACCAAGCCTTGGGCGGAGGTAGAGGACGCCGCCTGCCTGCGCTCCGGCTGCCACGACACGCGCCTGTTGGCAGGCACGGTGCCCTTTGGTCCGGACGGCACCATTCGCTTTGACCACGCTCATCACCTGAAGGACCTCAAGCGTGGCAAGCAGCTTCGTTGCACCTCGTGCCACGCGCAGATTGTCCAGGGCCAACATCTCACCGTTACCCCTTCGACCTGCTTCCTTTGCCATTTCAAGCAGGTGGAGTGGGGGCAGAATCTTTCGCGCTGCCAAACCTGCCATGACGTGAGCAAGATTCCGGCCACGCGCTTCGATCACAAACACGTTTTGGCCAACAAGGTTGACTGCCAGCGGTGCCACGGCGACATCACCCGCGGCACCGGCGAGGTCCCCCGCCAGCATTGCCTTTCCTGCCACAACGAGGCTGATCGGCTGGCTCAGTACGACAACCTGGAGCTCATCCACAGCACGCACGTGACCAGGCACAAGGTGGAGTGCTCGGAGTGCCACATCGAGATCACCCACCGGACGCGCAAAGTGTCATCGGCTGAGGGGCTCAACTGCAGGGACTGCCACTCAGGAACCCACCAGAACCAGCTGCGCCTCTTCGTTGGCGCTTCAGCGGCCGAGCCGCACCGGCCGCCTGAACCCAGCCCCATGTACCAGGTGAACGTGCACTGTGTGGGTTGCCACACCAACGAGCAGGCCCTCATGGATGGGGGCACGGTGCGCGCCACCACGCCCGAGTCCTGCGATACCTGCCATAGCCCTGGCTACGGCAGAATCTTGCAGGATTGGCGCCAGCTTCTGGCCAGGCGGCTTCCCGAAACCGAGGAGGCCGTGTCCCAGGCAAGGAAGCTGGCAGGGCGCCGTGCTCCGGCGCAGGAGCAGCTGCGGCTGGCCACCGCCAAGCTGGAGGAGGTCAAGTCGGGCCACGGCGTGCACAACATTGGCTTCGCCATGGCGCTGTTGGCGGAAGCCCAGCAGGCAGCGGCGGAGGCGGCGCGGCAGGTGAGGGGCAACCTCGCCGTTTCCGGTGTACCGGAGGCGCAGTGGATGCGAGCCAACGAGTGCCGTCTCTGCCACCTTAGCCCACCCAGCGAAACCTTGACCTTTGCCGGCAAGCCTTTTCCCCACGGTGCGCACGCAGCTAAGGTGGACCCCTGCACCACCTGCCACACGCCTCGCTCCGATCACGGCAAGACCATCCTCAAGCCTGAGGACTGCAGCAGCTGCCACGGGGGCATCGAAATGCCCCACCCTCCCGGTTTCCGTGCCCAGGCGAAAGCGGTGCTGCAACGGGTGGGCTTGGCCACCTGTACCAACTGCCACCAGGGGGAGCGGGCCGAAGCTTGCCAGCCTTGCCACCGGACTCCAGCCGACCGAGCGGTGGATGGTGTGACCTTCAGCCACGCCAAGCACTTGTCCCATGAGAAGATCCGTTGCCCCGCATGTCACAGCTCGCTGGCTGAGCACGGCAAAACCACGGTCACCAAGACCCAGTGCATCGCCTGCCACGGAGGGATAGGAATGCCCCACCCCAGGGATTGGGCGGAGGTGCACCCGGAGGTGGCTCGCCAAAGGGGCGTGGGCTCCTGCGAAAAATGTCATCGGGGCGGCATGGAAAACGAGCTCTGTGCTGGCTGCCACGGCTAGTTCAACCCGCTTTTTTGCCCCTTTCGCTACAATGCGTAGGTGATGCGCTCGAAGCCTTGGCCAGCCCCCCTGCGCCACGGTGACCTGGTGGGGGTTTGGGCGCCGGCGAGTCCCCCGCGCGAGGAGGAGGTGGCGAGAGGCCTGCAAGTGTTGGAAGCGGCGGGCCTGCGGGTTTCTCTGGCCAGCAACCTGCGAGCCACAAAGCTTTACCTGGCGGGCAGCGACGAGGCCCGCCTGGCCGGCCTGCAGGAGCTTTTGCAGGCGGGGGTGAAGGCTCTTTGGGCGGTGCGCGGTGGCTACGGGGTCATGCGCCTGCTGCCGCGGATCCCTTGGGACCAACTGGCCAGCTGGGGTGGGTGGCTGGTGGGTTACTCAGACCTCACCGCGTTGCACTGCGCCGCCTGCTCCCGCTTTCCGCGGGTGACGATCCACGGTCCCATGGTGACGGCCTTGGGCCGTTCGCCGCAAGCGACCGCTCGCGTGTTGGCCATGGTCCAGGGGGAGCGGCCCCAGGTGCTGTTCCGCTTTTCCTCCCGAGCAGTGCTGCGGGGCGGGCGCGCCTCAGGGGTACTCTTGGGCGGGAATTTGTCTCTTTTGGCTTCCCTGGTGGGCACGCCGTATGAGCCGCCCTGGGAGGGAGCGGTGCTGGCGTTGGAGGACGTGGGCGAGCCCGGGTACCGCTTGGACCGGCTGCTTACCCAGCTGGCCTTGGCTGGCAAGCTGGAGCGCCTGGCCGGGGTGCTGGTAGGAGGGCTGAGCCGGTGCGGACGGGGGGAAGCTGGGTTCCGGAAGGCCTTTGCCGAGAGGCTGTTGGAGCTTACCCCGTCCCATGGCCCGGTGGTGATGGGTTTGCCTTTCGGCCACCTGCGGCGCAACCTGGCGTTTCCTGTGGGCGCGGCGGTGGTCTTGGACACAGATACGGGAACGGTGCGCTTGGAGGAAGAGGGTGATTAAGGTTAAATCATCGCAGCTTTCTGAAGCCCTCAAGCAGAAGCTGGAACGCTTTTCCGCTGGCACCACGATCTTCCGCGAAGGCGAGCCGGGTTACGAGATGTTCATCATCTTTTCCGGCAAGGTGCGCATCCTGCGCACGGTGGGGGGAGTGGGAGAAGAGCTGGCGGTTTTGCGCAAGGGCGATTTCTTCGGCGAGATGGCGGTGTTGGAGGACTTCCCGGAGCGCTCCGCCACCGCCGAGGCGATCACGGATGTGGAGCTGCTGCGTTTGGGCAAGTCCGATTTGGAAGCCTTCCTGGCCAATTCCAAGGCGGCTTTAAGCCTGCTGGAGCGGCTGTCTGCCCGGCTGCGGGAAACCACCGAGCGGCTGGCCAAGCTCACCCAGAGCCACATCCGCGAGACATTGCTGCCGCCAGGGCCCGCCTCCCAGGGGATCGAGGCGTGGGCGGTGCTGGTGCACGCCCCCAGTGGCCGGTTGTTTCCTTTGCGGCCGGTGGGGGAAACTAGGTTGGGGCGCCACGATCCCACGACGGGAATCACTCCGGAGGTGGATCTTTCCAGCCTGGACCCGGAGCACTCCGTTTCCCGCCGGCACGCGATCATTCGCGCCCAGGAGGACGGCCTTTACCTGGTGGAGGTCAACGAGCAGACCAACGGGACCTTTGTCAACACCGTGCGGCTGGTGACCCACAAGCCCTACCAGCTGATGGATGCGGACTGGGTGCAGCTGGGTAACGTGCTCCTGCAACTTCGCGTGTTGGCAGCCGCACCCGCGGCGGCATGAGCCTTTCCCTTGCGTCGCCCCTAGTCGCTCTCCCAGGTGTGGGCGGGCGGCGGAGCAAGTTGCTGCAAGAATATGGCTTGCTCACGGTGGGGGACCTGTTATGGTACCTCCCTCACCGCTACGAGGACCGCTCCAACCCCGCGCCCATTGGTAGCCTGACCACCCCCGACGTGACGGTGACGGTGGTGGGGGAGGTGACCGACATCAGGCAGCGACGAGCTGCCCGCAGACGGCTGGAGCTGGTGGAGGCGCTGGTCCAGGATGCCACCGGTGCCTTACCGGTGGTGTGGTTCAACCAGCCCTATGTGGCCAAAGCTCTGCGCCGGGGCGTGCGCGTTTGGCTGTACGGCCCGGTGCGTCTGGCGCGGGGTGGCTGGGGCCTGCAGATGGTTTCGCCTGAGTGGGAAGTGGAAGAGGATCAGGAGCCCCTCCACCTGGGGCGTATCGTGCCCGTTTACCGACGTCTCGGTACCCTAAGCGGTCGGCGGTTGCGCAGCCTGGTGGCGCGGGTGCTGGAAACGGTGGTGCTTGCCCCCACGCTGCTGGACCGCTACCTTCCCCCTGAGCTTCCCCCCTTGGACGTTGCTCTGCGGGAAGTGCATTTTCCTCACGAGGCGGCACAGCTCCCGCAGCTCGCCCACCGCATCTCCCCTTGGCACCGGCGCTTGGCGCTGGAGGAGTTTGCCGGCTTGGCACTGGTGCTTGAGAGAAGCCGGAAGCTGCGTGAGGAGCAAAGGGCACCCGCCTGTCAGGTGGGGGCACGGGAGCGAGAGCTGGCCCGCGCCATGCTGCCCTTTTCCCTGACGCGGGCGCAAAAGCGCGTGCTGGCGGAAATCGTCGCCGATCTGCAACGCCCCACCCCCATGGCTCGGCTGCTGCAAGGGGATGTGGGCTCGGGGAAAACCATCGTGGCTGCCCTGGCCACGCTGGTGGTGCTGGCCTCAGGCTATCAGGTGGCCTTGTTGGCGCCGACGGAGATCCTGGCCCAGCAGCATTTCCTCAACCTGGGACGGCTGTTCGCCCCTACCGGCTTCGTGCCGCTCTTGCTCACCGGTTCCACGCCAGCAGGGGAGCGGGAAGCCATACGTCGCCGCTTGGCGGCGGGCGAGCCCTGCCTGGTGGTTGGCACCCATGCCTTGCTGGAAGAGGGGGTGAGCTTTGCCCGCTTGGGCTTGGCCATCGTGGACGAACAGCACCGCTTCGGCGCCCGTCATCGGCAGCAGCTGGTGGAAAAGGGCGAGGCACCGCACCTGCTGGTCATGACCGCCACCCCCATTCCCCGCTCCTTGGCTTTAACCATATACGGAGATTTGCACCTTTCGGTGCTGGACGAGCTGCCACCGGGCCGTCAGCCAGTGCGCACGGTCATCCGATCGCGAGATGCCCTTCCCAAGCTGTTGGATTTTCTGCGGCAAGAGATTGCTTCCGGGGCGCAAGCGTACTGGGTTTTCCCCATCATCGAGGAATCGGAAAGCCTGGAAGCGAAGGCGCTCACCGCCCATGAAGCCTTGCTGCGCCGCCAGCTTTCTGGGATCCTGGTGGCCACCCTCCACGGGCGCATGCGGCCCGAGGATCGAGAAAAAGTCATGCGTACCTTCGCCGCTGGCGAGGTCAAGGTACTGCTCGCTACCACCGTCATCGAGGTGGGCGTGGATGTGCCGGCGGCCACGGCGATGGTCATCGAAAACCCCGAGCGCTTCGGGCTGGCGCAGCTGCACCAGCTGCGGGGTCGGGTGGGACGGGGCGGGCGCCGGTCTTTTTGCGTGCTGCTCGTGGACGAAGGGCTTGGGGAAGAGGCGCGCCGTCGGCTTGAGTTTTTTGCCCAAACCAGCGACGGCTTCGCCTTGGCCGAAGAGGACTTCCGCGCACGGGGGCCTGGGGAGCTTACCGGGTTGCGGCAATGGGGCAAGTCGGAATTTCGCGCCGCAAGCCTCTTGGTGCATCAGGCCGAGCTGGAGCTCGCACGCACCCTGGTGCGCCACCTGTTGGCCGAGGGCAAAGGCGAGGAGCTGGAAGCCGGCCTGGTGGTCCCATCTGCCCTCGGGGACGAGGTACCGCCCGGCTAGCCTTGTTTACAATGGGCGTCGTGGCGAACGCGGAACACCTACGCTTGCTGTTGTCTCCCCAATGGCCGGTTTTCCGGCAAACAAACCCGCGCATTTCCCCCGATCTCACAGGCGCCGATTTGCGCGGGCAAGACCTGTCGGGCAAGGACCTGTCGCGGGCGGTGCTGCGGCAAGCGGACTTGCGCGGGGCCAACCTGGCAGGGGCAGACCTGAGCTTGGCGGTGGTGCAAGGCGCGGAGCTGGAAGGGGCCAACCTGGAAGGCGTCAACTTTGCCGGGGTGCGCTTGGACCTTTTGAGCCTGCGGGCCACCAACCTTCGCCGAGCGTCCTTTGCCCAGGCCAGCTTCCGCGGCACGGACTTTACCGGTGCCGACCTTTCAGGTGCGCGTCTGCCCCAGGCCAACTTGGAGGGGGCGGTGCTGCGGCACGCCAAGCTGGTGGGGGCCGACCTCACCGGTGCCGGTCTGCGCGGGGCCGTGTTGGAGGGTGCGGACCTTTCCCAAGCCACCTTGGACCAAGCCATGGCCGAGGGCGTGGATTTTTCCGCCGTGTCTTTGGAGGGGGCCAACTTTCGTTCGTTCTACGGCGTGCGGGCTAACTTCAACAAGGCCCAGCTGGCTGGCGCCCTGTTCCACGAGGCCACCTTGCGGGAAGCCAGCTTCCTGAACGCGGAGCTGGGCGGTGCCTGCTTCGAGCGCTGCGACTTGGGCAAGAGCTCGCTGGAGGGCGCCAACTTGACCAAGGCCCGCTTTACCGCCTGTGACCTCCAGGCCTGCGACCTGCGCGGGGCCCTTTTGGCGGAGGCCACTTTTCAAGCGGTGCAGCTGGCCGCCGCCCAGCTGGCGGGTCAGGACCTGCGCCAACCGCGGCTGGAAGGGGTGTCGTTGGTGCGGGCCAACCTCACCGGTGCCATCCTGTGCGGCCTTGCTTTGGCCAAGGCGCGCTTGGAGCACGCCAAGCTGGAAGGGGCGGACCTGCGCGAGGCCGATTTGGAACAGGCCAACCTGGAGGAAGCCAACCTGGCGGGTGCCAACCTGCGGGCCTGCAAGCTGCGGCAAGCGCGCCTGGCTCGCGTGCAGGGAGAGGATGCGGACCTTTCCGGCTGCGACTTGGTCCTGGCCGATCTCACCGGGGCGCAGCTGCGGCGTGCGGATCTGCGCTTTTCCCGCCTGATTGGTGCGGATTGCCGCCACCTCCAGCTGCAGTGGGCAGATTTGCGCCATGCGGACTTTTCCAAAGCGGTGATGAGCGGAGCCAACCTTTGGGGGGCCCGCGTGGGGGGAACGAAGCTGCCGCCGTCCGCTTGGTTTTGGCGGCTGGTGCTGTTCTTTGCGGGCCTGGTGGTGGCCGCCCGGCGCCGGCAGGAGGAGAGGCTGCAGCGAGAACACCAGCGCCGTATTCGTGAGACGGTCAACCTCGTGCGGGAGCTGGAAGAAAAAGACCCCTACCTGCGCCGTGCGGGGGGCCGCCGCCAGCGCTAACCCTGTCCTGCCGCCTCCACATGAATGGGTTCCACCTGGACGAAATCGGTGGCTGCCAGCCGCTGGTGCAGCTCCAGCATCCCTGTCACCTCACCCGCGTAGGTGACCTGGGCGCGGTATCGGTAATGGTGCACCGGGGCGTAAAGCTCCGTGCCGCTGGCACCGGGGTCACGCTCCACCTCCTCCTTCTTTTCCTCCACTGCCACCCCGGCGGGCACGTGGTGAAAGAGGGCACGCTGGAGCCCTTCAGCTACCTCGGGCGAGAAAGCTTCCGCCTGCCCGGAAAAGCGCAAGCATTTAACCGGCTTGCGGCTCTGAAGGCTCAGGTCCAGATGGGCACTGGCCTGGGCAAGGGCCTGCGCCAGGGAATCGGCCAGGGAGGCCCGTACCAAGAGCCGCTGGTGCGGGCCGGAAAAAAGCCAGCTAGCAATGGATTCCTTTTCCAGGGAAAGCTCCTGCTCGCACAGCACGCCTGTGGGGTCACCCGCACCCCAAACGAAGCCATGCACGAAGCCGCGAACTTTTTCCTTGTCACCTTTGACCAAGAAAAGCTCCCAATTCATAGGCACCTCACGAGAAAAACACCCATGTGACCACGATAAATGTGGGGATAAGCACGGGCAGCGTGTACTTGAAAATGTAGCCAAAAAAGGATGGCATGGGCACGCCCTGCTCTTCCGCGATGGACTTCACCATAAAGTTGGGCGCGTTGCCAATGTAGGTGTTGGCACCCATGAACACCGCGCCCGTGGCAATGGCCTGGAGGTAGGCGTGGTTTTCGCTGATGAGCTGAAGAACGGCCTGCCGTTCGGGTATCGCTGGGTGAAGGCGTCCTAGGGCGGTGGAAAGAAACGTTAGGTACGTGGGGGCGTTATCGAGAAACGAGGAAAGCGCGCCGGTGGCCCAGAAAAAATGCGCTGGGCTTTGCACGGCCTTGATGAGAAAGGCCAAAGCTCCCGCCTCACCGGCGCGCAGCATGGCCAGCGGTGGGATGATGGTGGCAAAGATGCCAGCGAAAAGGATGGCCACCTCCCGGATCGGCTCCCAGGAGAACTCGTTTTCCTCACGAACCCTTTTGGGGGTCGTAAGCCACGAAAGGGCAAACATCAAAAGCAGGAAAGCGTCCCGCAGGAGGTTTTGCACGTGCTGGTGCACGCCGAAAATGTTGATCTCGCCCAGGTGCAGGACGCCCGAGGCAATGACCGCTAGCAGCACGCCACCCAGGAAAAAGAAGTTATGCCAGCCCTCGACGCGCAGCTTTTCACCCCTTGGCTGCGGTATTCGCACCTCAGGGCTTTCCCTCCGCCAGAGAACCATGTCAAGCCCAAGGTAGATGGCGAGCACAATCCCCACCACCAAAAGCATTTCCTTCCAAATGGTCAGCGTCCAAAAGAACGGCACGCCGTGCAAAAAGCCTAGAAACAGCGGCGGGTCACCCAAGGGCGTGAGCGAGCCGCCGATGTTGGCCACGAGAAAAATGAAGAACACCACCGTGTGTGCGCGGTAGCGCCTGTGCTTGTTGGCGCGCAGCAGCGGCCTAATCGTTACCATGGCTGCGCCGGTCGTTCCGATCCAGGAAGCGAGCAGGGTACCCACCGCCAACAGGGCGGCGTTGGCTCCCGGGCTGGCCCGCAGCGCGCCGCGGAGGTAAATGCCGCCACCAATGGTGAAAAGCGTGCCAATCAGAATGATGAAGGGGATGTAGTCCACGATGGCCATGTGCAGCACCTCGTGGAGCGCTGGCGAGCCGTAGGTGGCGAGAAACGGCACCAGCAGCACCAAGGCCCAGGCGGCGGCCACCCTGGGATAACGGCGATGCCAAAAGTGCGGTGCCAGCAAGGGGAAGAACGCAATGGAAAGCAGAATCCCGGCAAAGGGAACAGCGCTCCAGGCGGGGAGCTGCGTACCAAGGTCCAAGCTCCCCTGGTTGGCCTCGCTAAGCCCTGGCACGGCCAGCCAAGCGGCCCCCAGAAGCGCCCAACGCCAGAGCTGCCTCATGCCCACCTCCTCGCATGCCCGCATAGGGCACACCCGCGGCAGGCTAGCATAGCTTGCCTGCGGAAGAGCTTTGGGCGAGGATGAGAGGGGAGGGTGCCATGGTTCCGGTGGTGGAAAGCCAAAGCATGCAGGCGGCAGACCAGCACACCATCACCCAGCTGGGACTGCCCAGCGTGGTGCTGATGGAGCGGGCAGCGGCGGCAGTGCTGGAGGTAGTGGAGAAGCATTTTTCCCCCCAGGAGCTGGTCCTGGTGCTTTGCGGCGTGGGTAACAATGGCGGTGATGGACTGGCTTTAGCCCGCCAGCGCCACGCGCGCGGGGGAGCGGTGGAGGTCTGGCTTGTGGGCGAGGAGGGACGGCTGTCGGCGGACGCGGCGGTACAGTGGCAGCTGGCGGGGGCTTTCGGAGTGCCTCGCCGGCAGCTGGCCGAGGAGGGCCAGCTCCCTGAGCTGCAGAAAAGTCTGACACACGCCGCAGGGGTGGTGGATGCGCTTTACGGTACCGGCCTCTCCCGGCCCTTGGGGGGCCTTGCGGCGGCGGTGGTGGAGGTGGTCAACGGGTCGAATTTGCCCGTGATTGCTGTTGACCTCCCCTCGGGTCTCTCGGGCTCTAGCGGTCAGCTCCTAGGGCCGGCAGTGCAGGCCCACACCACCGTCACCTTCGGGGCGCTGAAATGGGTGCACCTGCTCCCGCCGGCGGCCGGCTACTGCGGCCAGGTGGCGGTGGCGGACATTGGTATGCCACGCTGGGTACTGGAGCGGGTGGCTAGCGGCTTCCTCCTGGAAGCGGAGGACGTGGCCCGGTGGCTGCCTCTGCGGCCGGCCGATGCGCACAAGGGGCACTTTGGGCACCTGGTGCTGGTGGCCGGTCGGTTGGGACGGGCAGGGGCGGCGGCCCTTGCCGCCTCGGCGGCAGTGCGCTCCGGTGCGGGTTTGGTCACAGTAGCCACGCCGCAACCAGCTGTCTCAGCCATTCAGGCGTTGGTGCCCGAGGCGATGGTGGATGCGTTGCCAGCATGCGAGGACGGCAGCGCCAAAGGCGAAGGCATCGAGGCCAGCTTGGCCAAGGCCACAGCCGTGGCGGTGGGGCCGGGTTTGGGTTTGGGCGAAGGCCCGCGGAGCTTGCTCGCGCGCATTTTGGAGCGGTGGCAAGGCCCGTTAGTGTTGGACGCCGACGCTTTGAGCTTGCTGGCGGGAAGGTTGGAGCTGCTGCACGGACGGCAGGGCCCCACGGTGCTCACGCCGCATCCGGGTGAGCTGGGTCGGTTGTTGGGGATCAGCTCCCAGCAGGTGCAAGCCGACCGCCCCCAGGCCGCACGTCGGGCGGCGGAAGCATCTGGCGCTGCCGTGCTCCTCAAGGGCTTTCACACCCTTATCGCCGAGGGGTCTGGGGCAGTTTGGGTCAACCCCACCGGCTGCCCAGGCTTGGCCAGCGGCGGAGCAGGGGACGTGCTCACCGGTATCGTGGGTGCATACCTAGCGCAGGGCCTCCCGGGCCGGCAGGCGGCGGCCCTGGGAGCCTTTCTCCACGGTCGGGCAGCGGAGCTGGCGGGCAAGCGCTTCCCGGCAGCCATACCCGCCTCGGTGGTGGCCAGGTTTCTGCCGCGAGCCGAAGCGGAGCTGCGAGGGATGGGCCTCTAATGGAGTGGGAGCTTTACCTGCCCGATGAGACCGCCACGGAGCAGCTGGGGGAGCAGGTGGCGGACGAGCTGCTCCCCGGCGACCTCGTGTTGCTTTCGGGCCCACTGGGGGCTGGCAAGACCACCCTGGTGCGTGGCCTGGTGCGGCACCTGGGCGGAAACCCCGCCGAGGTTTGCTCACCCACGTTTGTCCTGCAGGAAAGCTACCGCCTCTCGGGTGGACGCGGCATCCAAGTGTTGCACCACCTAGACCTGTACCGGCTACGCGGCCGAGACTGGACGGCTTTTGCCGAGCTGGGGTTGGTGGAGCTGCTGGAGGAGCCGGGAGCGGTGATGGCGGTGGAATGGGCGGAAAAGCTGCCCGAGCGCGGCCTGGCGCCGCGGGTTTTGCACGTGGCTCTGGCCTGGGAAGGGGATGGCCGGCACGCGCGGCTGAGGTGGCTTGTCAGCGCTTGAAGAAGCCGGTGGTGGGTTTTTCCGCGGCGGGTTTGGCGCCTCCTGAGGCGGCCAGCTGCTGGTTGAGCTCCTTAATGCGCTCCTGTAAGCGCACGATGGTTTCCTTGTTTTCCGCTTCTACCCGAGCCTTTTCCGCACGCATGGCTTCCAGCTGGTTGCGCATTTCTGCCGCCACGGTGGTGGCCGAGCTCATTTCTTGGCGCAGTTGGGCCAACTGGGTTTGCAAATCGGCAATGATCTCGTCCTTCTCCTGCAGGCGCTCCTTCCAACGGATTTCCTGCTCCTCGTAGAGCCTTTTAATTTCCACCAGCTCCATAATCTCGGCAAAGTCCGATGGGGACGGTGCCATACCTTCCTCCCGATACTTTTCCTCAATGTGAGGAAACATCTTGCGCAGCTTGAGAGAGAGGTCCTCGGGGTCCAAGGACTTCTCCATGGCTACGCGGTAGTCAATGACGTTGTTCACCAGAAGGGCCAAGAGGCTCTGGTTCATGGACTGCATGCGGTAGTAGGCCACCGAGGATTCCAGCTCCTCGTGAATCTCCTTGATTTCTCCCGCTTCAATGTGCTTGCCAACCTTGGGTGAGTTGATGAGCACCTCGACCGCCGGAAGCAGGCCCTGGCCGTCCTTGCGAGGCACCAGCTGCATGGACATCACGGCCCGCAACACCTGCGCCAGCTGGGAACGCACCTGGTCCTGCTGTTCCGGGGGGAAGGCGTCAATGATGCGGTCCACCGTTTGGCTCGCCGAGTTGGTGTGCAGGGTGGAGAAGACCAGGTGCCCCGTTTCGGCGGCTGTGATCACGGTGGCAATGGTCTCCAAATCGCGCATCTCCCCCACCATGATCACATCCGGATCCTGACGCATGGCGTTTTTCAAGGCTTCCTTGAAGGAAGGGGTGTCCGTGCCAACTTCCCGTTGCGAAACAGTAGCCAGGTGGTCGGAAAAGAGGAACTCGATGGGGTCCTCGATGGTGACCACGTGGCAGGGACGCGTCCTAATGATGTCCTGAATGATGGCTGCCAGGGTGGTGGATTTTCCCGAGCCGGTGGGCCCGGTGATCAACACCAGCCCCGCCGGGTACTGGGCAAAGGAGGCCACCACCTTGGGCAAGTTCAGATCCTCATAGTTCTTGATCTCGAAGGGGATACGCCTGAAGACAGCAGCCACCGAGCCCCGCTGCTGGAAGATGTTGCACCGGAAGCGAGCCACACCCGGCACACCGTAACCCAGGTCCACCGATTGGTTTTTCTCAAACTTTTCCTTCTGCGCCGGGGTGAGCAAGGGCAGCACCATGGCTTCCACCTCGGCCGGCTTTAGGGGCGGGGACTTGATGGGCATGAGCTTGCCTTGGAGGCGTACCATCGGGGGGCGCATGGGCTTGAGGTGCAGGTCAGAAGCGCCCTTCTTGGTCATGAACCGCAGCAAGTCGTCCAGCGTGAGGCTCGTTGGCTCCATCGGCTTGAATCTAGCACCCCGCGCGGCCAGGGTCAACGCGCCCAACAGGAGCGCGTGGTGCGAAAGGGCCAGGCCGGCCATCGGCACCCTCAGAGCCAAACGCTCGGATGGTGACGACAAGCTTCCGTTTGTTGGCCCTTCGGCGTCGGGCTTACTTGGCCAAAAGCCCAGCCACGATGGCTAGCGGGATGGTGAACTTAAAGCCCAGAAGCCAGAGAGACTGTCGCCGCAGCTCGGCAAAACGCTGGTCCCATTGCGACTGCAGGGCATCAAAACGGGCTTGCCAACGCTGCTCGGCCGTTTCGAAGCGCACTGGCCACTGCTGCTCCATGCCGTTGAGCTGGAGGCCGACACGGGAAAAACGCTCGTCCCAGCGTCGCTCCATGCTGTCAAGGCGCTGCTCCATGCGGTCCCCGAAGCGCGTCAGCCTCTCTTCCAAAAGGGTGAGGCAAGCCACGATGTCGCTCACAGCCTGACGAAGAAACTCGATAATCTGCTGCTGGGCAGCAACATAGCCCTCCAATTTGGCTACCCGGCTTTCCAGGCTCTTGGCGCCGGTTGCGCTCGTAACCCCGTGCTAGGGCCAGGCTTGGCGCAAGCCAAGGGACCGGCATGGGCCGCCGGCCGGTAAAATGGCGGGCGGGGAGGCAGCTATGGACCCAATGGCGGTGGTGGAACGGCAGGCGCAGCAAAGCGACAGCCGCATCCTGTTCTTGGTGCTGGACGGCTTGGGCGACCTGGCCAACGCCCAGGGGCAAACGCCCCTCTCTGCCGCTCGCAAGCCCCACCTAGACCGGCTGGCGCGGGAAGGCTGCTGTGGACGCTTTGACCCGGTAGGACCGGGAATAACCCCCGGCTCCGGCCCGGGTCATTTGGCCCTTTTTGGCTACGACCCTCCCGACTACGAGATCGGCCGTGGAGTGCTGTCGGCTGTGGGCATCGACTTTCCCCTGCAGCCCGGGGATGTAGCGGCGCGCTTTAACTTCTGCACCTTGGATGCGCAAGGGCGGATCTTGGATCGCCGAGCTGGACGCATTAGCACCGAGGAAAACCGCCGCCTGGTGGCCAAGCTGCGGGGGATTCGCCTACCGGGCGCAGAGCTGTTTGTGGAAACGGAATCGGAACACCGCGGAGTGCTGATCCTTCGGGGGCCAGGACTTTCGCCTCACCTTGCCGATACCGACCCGCAACAGGCTGGCTTGCCTCCTTTGCCCGTAAGGGCTCTGCGGCCGGAAGCAGAAGCAACGGCCGGTGTGGTGGCGGAGTTCGTCAACCGCGCCCAGCAGCTTTTAGCCGCCGAACCGCAGGCCAACGGCCTGCTGCTGCGTGGTTTCGACTCCCTGCCGCGGATCCCTTCTTTGGCCGAGCGCTTTCGCTTGCGACCCCTATGCGTGGCCACCTACCCCATGTATCGCGGGCTTGCCCGGCTAGTGGGCATGGAGCTGGCACCGCCGCCGGAAAGCGTGGCGGCCATTCCCGCGGTCCTGGCCGAGCATCTCCGAGAGCACGATTTTGTCTTCGTGCACGTAAAGTACACCGACAAAGCAGGGGAAGACGGGGATTTTGCCCGCAAACAAGCGGTCATCGAGGAGGTGGATGGCCTGCTGCCCTCGCTTTTGGCTTTTGAGTTTGAGGTGGTGGTGGTGACAGCGGACCATTGCACGCCAGTGGGCATGCGCAGCCACTCCTGGCACCCGGTGCCGGCGCTCCTTTGGGCTCCAGGTCGCGTGTTCGTGGACAGCGTAAAGACCTTCAACGAGGCCTCCTGTTTGGAAGGGGGGCTTGGACGCTTGCCCTTGCGCTTTCTGCTGGCGGAGGCCCTCGCCTGCGCAGGCAAGCTGGCAAAGTACGGCGCATGAGTGGGCCCGAGTTTGGTCTATCTGCGGGGGCGAACTTCTTCCGCGGCAGAAGCGTAAAAGCAGTTTGGGGGTCCATGATTTAAAGCAAGGAGGCCCCGGAAAGGAGTCCTTATGAGTTGGCGTTATTTTGCGGGAGGGATGGTGCTTATGAGTGCAATAGCGGTAGCGCAAGGAGTTCCCGAAATTCCCTACGAAAAGCACGTTTTGCCTAACGGGTTGACCTTAATCATGCACGAGGACCACAAGGCGCCCATCGTTGCCGTCAACGTGTGGTACCACGTGGGCTCGAAGAACGAAAAAAAGGGCAAAACCGGTTTTGCCCATTTGTTCGAGCATCTGATGTTCAACGGCTCGGAAAACTTCAACGACGATTACTTCAAGGCCCTGGAAAAGGTGGGTGCCACCGACCTTAACGGCACGACCAACGTGGACCGTACCAACTACTTTCAAAACGTCCCCAGCTCCGCGTTGGATTACGTGTTGTTCTTGGAATCGGATCGCATGGGCCACCTCTTGGGCGCCATCGACCAGGCCAAGCTGGATGAGCAGCGCGGAGTGGTGCAAAACGAGAAGAGGCAAGGGGAGAACCAGCCGTACGGGCTCGTGCGCCAGTTACTGGCCGAGTACACCTACCCAGCGGGTCACCCCTACTCTTGGACCACCATCGGTTCCATGGAGGACCTGAACGCGGCTTCTTTGGATGACGTGAAGGAGTGGTTCCGCACCTACTATGGGCCCAACAACGCGGTGCTGGTGGTGGCAGGGGACGTGAACCCGGCGGAGGTCAAGGCCAAAGTGGAGAAGTACTTCGGGGAGATCCCGCCCGGCCCTCCCATTGCCAAGCAAACCGCTTGGATTGCCAAGATGACCGGTGAGCGGCGGGCCTGGGCCCAAGATCGGGTGCCGCAGGCACGAGTGTACATGGTGTGGAACGTGCCGCCGCTCACCGATCCTGAGGCGGATCTACTGGACTTGGTAGCTTCCGTGCTTTCCAACGGCAAGACCTCCCGTCTTTACAAGCGCTTGGTGTACGACGAACAAATTGCCACCGATGTGAACGCCTATGTGTGGGGCAAGGAGCTGGGCAGCCAGTTCATGATCGTGGCCACCGCCAAGCCGGGAGAGAACTTGGAACGGGTGGAGCGTGGCATTCGCGAGGAGCTGCAGCGCCTGTTGCAAAAGGGTCCCACGACGGATGAGGTGGCGCGGGCGCAACTCACGTATCGGGCTGATTTTCTCCGGGGCATTGAGCGTGTGGGTGGCTTCGGCGGCAAGTCGGACGTGCTGGCTTCGGGCGAGGTTTTCTGGGGTACACCCGAAGCTTACACGCGCCAGTGGGCGACGGTGGCGGCAGCCACGCCCACGAACCTGCAGGAGGTGGCACAGAAGTGGCTTTCCGATGGGCTTTTTGTCCTGGAGGTGCATCCCTATCCCAAGCTGGAGGCAAAAGGCCCCGGTGTGGACCGCAGCAAGCTGCCGGAGGTGGGGCAGCTGCCCGAGCCCCGTTTCCCGGAGGTGGCTACCCTCAAGTTGGACAATGGCTTGCAGCTGGTGGTGGCCCATCGGCCGGCGGTGCCATTGGTGGAAATGGAGTTGGTGCTGGATGCAGGCTTTGCCTCTGACAGTAAGGACAAGCTGGGACGCGCGAGCTTGGCCATGGCCATGCTGGACGAAGGGACAACCACGCGCAACGCGCTGCAAATTTCCGATGAGCTGCAAAAGCTGGGGGCGGAGCTTTCCACCGGTTCTACCTTGGATGCGTCCTTCGTGTCCATGTCGGTGTTGAAGGAAAAGCTTGCTGAGTCGCTGGCGCTTTTTGCCGATGTGGTGCTGAACCCCACCTTCCCACAGGCGGACTTTGAGCGTCTCAAGAAACAACAACTGGCTGCTATTGCACGCGAGAAGGTCACGCCCGTGGCCATGGGTTTGCGTGTGCTTCCCACCTTGCTTTACGGCCGCGAGCATGCCTATGCCGTGCCGTTTACCGGCAGCGGCACGGAGGCGACGGTGGCCAAGCTCACGCGTGAGGATCTGGTTGCCTTCCATCACGACTTGTTTAAGCCCAACAACGCCACCCTCATCTTCGTGGGCGACGTGACCGCCGAAGAGCTGAAGCCCTTGGTGACCAAGCTGTTCGCCAGCTGGAAGCCGGGGGAGGTGCCTAGGAAGACGCTCACCCAGGCGGCCGGACCCCAAGGGCGGGAGGTATACATCCTGGATCGGCCGGGTTCGCAGCAGTCGGTGATCGTGGCTGGGTTGCTGTTCCCGCCAAAGAACGACCGCCGCGAGCCGTCATTTCGCCTGGTGCACGAGGTACTGGGGGGTTCCTTCACCTCGCGGCTGAACATGAACCTGCGGGAGGACAAGCACTGGTCCTACGGCGCCCGGGTTATCTTTCCCGATGCCCGCGGGCAGCGTCCCTTCTTCGCCCTGGCACCGGTGCAGGCGGACAAGACCAAGGAAGCGCTGGCGGAAGTGGCGCGGGAAATTGCCGACGTGGTGACCTCTCGCCCCATTACGGCCGATGAGTTGGCTAAGGCCAAGGACCAGCTCACGCTTACGCTGCCGGGAGAATGGGAAACCAACGGCGCGGTGCTGCGCACCCTGTTCGAGGTGGTTCAGTTTGGGCTGCCCTGGGACTACCCAGTGGCGTCGGCGCGGGAGGTGAGGGCCCAGGAGCTTCCGGTTGTGCAGCAGGTGGCCGCAGCGGTGGTGCAGCCGGCGAAGGCGGTGTATGTGGTAGTAGGGGATAGGGCCAAGATCGAAGCCGGTATACGGGAGCTGCAGCTGGGGCCGGTGCGGTTGTTAGACAGCGACGGGCGACTACTGGAGTAGTGAGTCACAAGAGGGCAATGGCCAGGGGGTGGCCAGGCCACCCCCTATCTGCTTGAAAGGTGTCCTCGCCCTCTGATCGGGCTGGGGAATGCCCTGGGTTGCGGAAGGGTTGGGGAGACAGGAGGTGAGTAACATGCGCTTTTGGATATTGTCTTTGCTTTTTGCCGCGGCAGCAGTAGGCCAGGAATTGCTTAAGCCCGGCCAAGCTTTTCCTGCTTTCCAGTTGCTGGACCAAGACGGCAAGCCTTTCTCTTCCGCACAGCTGGCTGGTAAGCCCTTTCTCTTGTGGTTCTACCCTAAGGCCAACACGCCTGGGTGTACCAAGGAAGCCTGCCAGCTGCGGGACAACTTCGAGGCGTTCGCACGCCTAGGGGTGGCAGTAATCGGCGTTTCCTTCGACGGCCCGGAGGCCAACGCTCGCTTTGCCACCGAACATCGCTTTCCCTTTCCGTTGCTCTCGGACCAAGACCGCTCCCTGGCGGTGCAGGTGGGCGCAGCAGACAGTCCCAAGGCCTGGTTCGCCAAGCGCATCTCCTACCTGGTAGGTGCTGACGGGCGGGTGCTCAAGGTCTACCCCAAGGTTTCCCCTGCCGAGCACGCTCAGGAAGTGCTTAAGGACTTGCGGGAGTTCGGTTTGGCCACCGCGCCCTAGCTGCGGGTGGCGCACAGTACCGGCACCGGTGACCGCCGGGTCACGTACTCGCTGGTGGAGCCCAACACCGCTTCCACAATGCGGCTATGACCGTGCGCCCCCATGAACAGGAAATCGTGCTCAGCCGGGTCCAGCATGGCCAGCAGCACCTGCTCCACCGCTTCCCCCTTTTCCCACACTCCCTCGCTCGCTACGCCGAAGGGCTGCAAGAGCTCACTGGCCTGCTCCAGGCGGGCGCGGGCGACAGCCTCATCGTTGCCCAACGTGACAACGGTAAGGGACACTCCCAGGCTGGAGGCCACTTCCCCGGCCAGATTCAGCGCTCGTACCGCCTTGGGGCTGGCATCGAAGGCCACCAGCGGTCTTTGCGGCACCCGGGGATTTTCCGGCACCAAGAGCACCGGTACGGGGCATCGCCGCAAGAGCCGGGCGGCATTGGAGCCCAAGAACTGCGGGTGTTGGCTGGCGTTCACCCCCCTTTGGCCCAGGATCACGAGATCGGCGGTGGTGGCCTCTTCACACAGCTTTTCCACCACGCCGCCATGGTGGAGGACGAAGCGGTGCAGCACTCCCTTTTCCTCTGCCTGTGCCTCGAAGCGATCCTTGAGAAGCTGGGCGAACTCCAAAAGGGACTGCTCCACCTGCGCCTGCAAGCGCAGAAAGGGCTCGAACCCCATAGCGCCGGAAACGTCACTGATGAAGGCGCCGGCCACGTAAGTGGCGTCCACCACGTGCACACCGCGCACGCAGGAGCCGAGCCGGCTGGCCAAATCCAGGGCCAGGCGCTCGGCATCTGCGCCGTAAACGGAGCCATCCAGGCCACAAACAAGGTGCTTCAGCATAGGCACCTCCCCGCGCTTGCCGGCTTTGATGGCCGACCGCGCTCATTTGCCAAAGGACCCAGCCCTCACTAACAATGTGAAGCCCACGAGGGCCCCCGGCAAGGTGCGCTAAAATGCGTCTTGGTTGCAAAACGGAGGCCTGGATGGGGGAAAACGCTGCTGAGCTGGTTGCCGTCCTCACGAAAGAGGAGGTGCTAAGCGCCTACCGCTTGATGCTCACTTCCCGGCGGGTGGATGACAAGGAGATTCAGCTGAAACAGCAAAACCTCGTCTTCTTTCAAATTTCCGGGGCCGGCCACGAAGCGGTTCAGGTGGCCGCCGGCCTGCACCTTTCACCCAAAAAAGACTGGTTTTTCCCCTACTACCGGGACCGGGCGCTAATGCTGACTCTAGGCATGACCCCGTACCAGATGTTTTTGGGCAGCATCGGTGCCGAAGCGGGTCCCGATTCCAAGGGGCGGCAAATGCCCTCCCATTGGGGCATGCGGGAGCTGCACGTGCCGTCTTCCTCCTCGCCTACGGGGACCCAATGCCTGCAAGCGGTGGGCTTTGCCGAGGCGGGCCGTTACTTTCTGGCTCTGGAGCGAGGAATTCGCTGTGCCGAGGTGGCGCAGGACGAGGTGGTCTACGTTGCCTTGGGCGACGGCACCACCTCGGAAGGGGAGTTTTGGGAGTCCCTCAACACCGCCTGCAACAAGCGCTTGCCCCTCCTGTACCTCATTCAGGACAACGGCTACGCCATCTCCGTGACCGTGGATGTGCAAACCGCAGGTGGCTCCATCTCCAAGCTGGTGCGCTGCTTCCCATCCCTTTTGGTGTACGAGGTAGATGGCTGCGACTTCCTGGCCTCCTACGGCGTTTTGGGCGAGGCGGTGGCACGGGTGCGAGCCGGCGAGGGGCCGGCCTTGGTGCACGCGCACGTGGTGCGCCCCTACTCTCACTCCCTCTCCGACGACGAGCGCCTCTACCGTCCCGAACGGGAGCGGGAGGAACAAGTCCGCCGGGACCCCTTGGTGCGCACGGCGGAGCTTCTGCGGCAGGCCTACGGCGTGAGCGAGGAGGAGCTTCTGCAGCTGGAAGCGCAGGTGCAGGAAGAGGTCAACCGCGCTGCGGAGGAGGCTCTGCGGGGGTCGCAGCCGCCGAAAGAGAGCTGGGCCGCCTGGATCTATTCGCCCGAAGTGGACCCCACCTCCGAGGCTTTTGCCTGCGAGCCGCGCTTTGCCGATGACGCGCCAAAGACGATGGTGGACCTTTTGAATGCCTGCCTGCGGGACGAGATGGCGGTGAACGAGCGCATTGTGGTCTTCGGGGAGGACGTGGCCGATGCTTCCCACGAGGAGGTTTTGTCCGAGGTCAAAGGCAAGGGCGGGGTGTTCAAGGTGACCTATGGCCTCCAGCGCCTTTACGGTTCCCAGCGGGTCTTCAACAGTCCCTTGGCCGAGGCTAACATCATCGGTCGTGCCATCGGTATGGCCTTGCGGGGACTCAAGCCGGTGGTGGAAATCCAGTTTTTCGATTACATTTGGCCGGCGTTCATGCAGCTGCGCAACGAGCTGGCCCCTATGCGCTGGCGCTCTGGCGGCCAGTGGTGGGCACCGGTGGTGGTACGCGTCCCTGTCGGCGGCTACTTGAAAGGCGGAGGCCCATACCACTCGCAATCAGGGGAGGTGCTTTTCACCCACAGTCCAGGCCTGCGTGTCGTCATGCCATCCAACGCCTTGGATGCCAACGGATTGCTGCGCACGGCGATCCGTTGCGATGACCCGGTGATTTTCCTGGAGCATAAGCACCTCTACCGGCAAACCCACAACAAGGCGCCCTACCCCGGGCCCGACTTCATGGTGCCGTTTGGCAAGGCAGCTGTGGTGCGGGAGGGGAAGGACCTCACGGTCATCACCTACGGCGCCACGGTAGTGCGTAGCATGCAGGCGGCCAAGTTGCTGGTGGAGGAGGGGGTGGAGGCGGAGATCCTGGACCTGCGCAGCCTGGCGCCTTACGATTGGGAAGCCATTGCCGCCTCGGTGCGCAAGACCAACCGGGCGTTGGTGGTGCATGAGGACTGCCTCTCCTTCGGCTACGGTGCGGAAATTGCCGCCCGCATTGCCGACGAGCTCTTCTTCGAGCTGGATGCACCTGTGCGCCGCATGGCAGCCAAGGACAGCTTTGTGCCCTACGCTCCCGAGCTGGAAGATGCGGTCCTGCCGCAGGTGGAGGATATTTACCAGGCGATGAAAGACCTGGTGGCCTGCTAGCAGCGGCCCTGTGCTACACTGACCCTGTATGTCGGTGAGCCAGGGGGAGTTATGTGCGGCATAGCCTGCATCTTAGATATCCGTTCCGACCCGCGGCCGCTGCGCCAGCGGGCGTTGGCCATGGCGCGCAAGCTGCGGCATCGCGGGCCTGATTGGAGCGGCGTGTTCGCTGACTCCTGGGCGGTGCTAGCCCACGAGCGCTTGGCCATCGTGGACGTGGAGCACGGGGCGCAGCCCCTCACTGACCCGGAGCGAAACCTGGTGCTCTCGGTCAACGGCGAGATTTACAACCACAGGCAGCTGAGAGCCGAGCTGGCCGACTATCCCTTCGCCACCGGTTCCGATTGCGAGGTCATCATCCCTCTGTACCAGCGTTACGGCACCGGGTTTCTCAATCGCCTCTCCGGTATCTTTGCCTTCGTGCTTTACGATGCGCGGCAGCGGGACTACCTCATTGCCCGCGACCCTATCGGCGTGATCCCCCTTTACACGGGCCGCGACGAGGAAGGCAACCTGTACGTAGCCTCGGAGCTGAAAGCGTTGGTGCCTTACTGCCGGGTGATTGAAGACTTTCCCCCCGGCCACTTTCTCACTAAGGGGCAGGAAAAGCCGGTGCGCTACTACAACCCACCTTGGCGGGAGTACGAAGCGGTGGCGGGCAAGCCTTTGAATCTCGGCCGCCTGCGTCAGGCCTTTGAGGAGGCGGTGCACCGCCAGCTCATGTGTGACGTGCCTTACGGTGTGCTGCTTTCCGGCGGGTTGGATTCCTCCCTGGTGGCGGCCGTCACCCAGCGCTTCGCGCCGAAGCGGGTGGAGGAGGACGACCGCGTGCCAGCCTGGTGGCCCCGGCTGCACACCTTTTCCATTGGCCTTTCTGGGGCTCCTGACCTGGAGGCGGCTCGCATCGTGGCGCAAGCCATAGGCAGTGTCCACCATGAGTTCCACTTCACCCTTGAGGAGGGATTGGATGCCCTGGAAGACGTGATTTACCACATCGAGTCCTACGATGTGACCACCGTGCGCGCGTCTACCCCCATGTACCTCATGGCCCGGCGCATCAAGGCCATGGGCATCAAGATGGTGCTCTCGGGGGAGGGCTCGGACGAGGTTTTCGGGGGCTACCTTTACTTCCACAAAGCCCCAAACCCCAGGGAGTTCCACGAGGAAACGGTGCGCAAGCTAGACCTTTTGCACAAGTACGACTGCCTGCGCGCCAACAAGGCCATGGCTGCCTGGGGGGTGGAGGCACGCGTGCCTTTCCTCGACCGTGAGTTCCTGGATGTGGCCATGGCCTTCGATCCGGCGGAAAAAATGGTGGGCCAGCGGGGCATTGAAAAGTACCCCCTGCGCAAGGCCTTCGAAGGCGTGTTGCCGGATGCCATCCTGTGGCGGCAAAAGGAGCAGTTTTCCGACGGGGTGGGTTACAGCTGGATCGACACCTTGAAGGCCTTGGCCGAGGAAAAAGTCTCGCAAAGGCAGCTGGAAAACGCCCGCTTCCGCTTTCCCTATAACCCGCCCACCACCAGAGAGGCCTACCTTTACCGGGAAATCTTCGAGCGCCACTTTCCGGGGGAGGCAGCGGCAGCCTGCGTGCCTGGCGGGGCCAGCATTGCCTGCAGCACGCCGGCAGCCCTTGCGTGGGATGCGGCTTTTGCTGCCCACGCGGACCCCTCCGGCCGTTCGGTGGTGGGAATCCATCGCGCCGCACGCCCGCAGCCCTAGCCTCCCTTGAAGCAGACGGGCAGGAGTGCACGAGCCGTTCCAGGCAGGCTAAGCTAAGGGCATGGGAGAGCGTGCGGCGGCGCAGCTACTACGGCAGCTGGTCGCCAGTGGCCGGCTCAGCCAGCAGGAACTCCGGCAGGCAAGTCAAACCCTGCGCCAAAGGGGTGAGCCGGTGGGCTCCTCTCGTCTCCTTGAAGAGCTCTTGGCTACCGGCCGCTTGGACCTGGCTGCGGTCTCGGAGCTGGAGACGGTGGCCACAGCTCGCCTCGGGCCGAAACGGGAAACCGTCTTGAGCGACCAGGCGTTCCTGGGTGAGCGCTTCCGCGACCCCAAGCCCCTGGGCTCGGGTGGCATGGGACAGGTGTTCCAGGCTTTCGATACCCTGCTGCAGCGCCCGGTGGCCATCAAGGTGCTGGCTTCCCCCCGAGCTGGGCTTTCCGCCCTGTTGGCGGAGGCCCGGGCGCAGGCGCGGGTAGAACACGAACACGTGTGCCCCATTTACGACGTGGTGGAAGGCCAGGACCGGGGCTTCGTGGTCATGCGCTACGTGCCGGGGAGAAGCCTGCACGCCTACGCTGGACGGTTTTCGCCCCAGCAGGTGGCGGCGGTGGGCCTGCAGGTGGCCCAGGCCCTCCATGCAGCCCACCAGCGGGGGCTGGTGCATCGGGATGTGAAGCCGGCCAACGTTCTGGTGGAGGAGGTGGGGCAGGAGCTGCGCACCACGGTAGTGGACTTTGGCTTGAGTAGCGAGCAGGAGGACGTGGTGGCCGGCACGCCGGGATACTTGGCGCCGGAAGTGGCCCAGGGGGGTCGGGCTGACGAGCGGGCGGATGTGTTTGGCCTGGGGGCTACCCTTTACTACCTGTTGGCCGGGGAACCCCCGCAAAAGGGAAATTCCCTCCTGGAGCTGGTGCAGACTTTGAGGGAAGGTAGCTGGCAGCCACCCCCCATGCAGGACCCGCCTTTCCCCGAGGACCTGGCTTGGGTCCTACGCAAGGCCCTGGCGCCGGACCCAGCCGCCCGCTACCCCTCAGCCTTGGACATGGCTTGCGACCTGGAGCGCTTCCTGCGGGGTGAGCCGGTGGTCGCCCACCCTCTCACCCCCACCTATGCCCTGCGGCGCTTTTGGTATTCCCATCGCCGTTTGGTGGTGCTGGGGACGGCGGCGTCCTTGTTGGCCACCGTGACGGTGGTGGCGGGACGGGCCGTGTGGCAGGCCCGTCGCCAGGGGGAACTGGCGAGCCGCTTGCAGGTGGAGCTCCTGTCGGTGGAGGAGCGCTTGCGCTCGGTTTTGGCCACTTCGCGGCACGATATCAGCGCTGAGCGCGCCGCCCTTCGGCGAGAGGTGGAGGAAAAGGCAGCGGCAGCCGCGCGGGCGGGTCTGGCACAGGAAAGCCTGCTGGTGGTGTTGGGGCGAGCCTACCTGGCCCTGGGCGAGAGTGAGCAGGCGGTGGCGTTCTTGCAGAAGGCGGTTGCTGGCCGGCGCGCACCGCCGGCGGCGGCTCCCCTTTTGGGTGCGGCGCTTTTGGCCCGGTGGGAGGGAGAGAGCGCACGTGTGGCCCAGCTGCCCAAAGGCGAAACCCGCACCGCGCGGGAAAAGCAACTGCAAGCCTTGGAGGAACAAGCCCGCTCTCTCTTGGGTGTGCCTTCGGGAGGAAAGCAGGGAACGCTCGCCAAAGCCAGGCTGGCCTACCTGGAGCACCGGTTCGAGGAAGCGGCAGCTTTGGCGGCGGCAAGCCGCGGCGAGACCCCTTGGCTTTACGAGCTGGAGCTTTTCCGCGGGCGAGCGCATTTGGCCGCGGCGCGGGAGCGCTTCCGCCAAGGCCAGTATGAGCACGCGGAGGAGCTAGCCAGGCAAGCCCAGGAGAGCTTCCAAAAAGCTGCCACCTTGGCGCCTTCTCACCCCCAGGCCTACCTGGGTTTGGCCCAGGCCCTTTTCGAGCAGGCCAACAGCCGCAGCGAGCGCGGTGCCGACCCCTTGCCTTCTTGGCAGCAGGCGGTGGAGCTGGCGCGGGACGCGTTGGCGGTGGATTCTCAAGCGGCCGAAGCCCGCTACCTGCAGGCCATGGCCCACCTGCGGCAGGCGGACTACCTGCTGCGCCGGGGCAGGGGGGAGGAAGCTCGCCAGCAATTGGAGGCCACCTGGGTAGCTGCCGCCGAGCTGGGACGGGCGCAGCCGCAGCGCTCCTGGGGTCCCACCTTGGCCGGCATTGCCTTTCGCTTGCGCGCGGCGTTGGCGGAAGATGCCACCGAGCAGGAACGCTTCCGGCAGCAGGCGCACGAGGCCTTGACCGAAGCGTTGCGCCGGGATGAAAACGACGTGCTGGCCGCCAACAACCTGGGCTTGCTCCTGTGGCAACAGGGGATGGAGACCTACGTCCGAGGCGGCTGGCCAGAGGATTCTCTGCAGCACGCGCAGGCCCTGTTCCAGCGCTTGGCCGATACCTTCGCCACCAACACGGTGCTGGTGAACGGGGCCGCGGTGGCCCTTACCCGCGCCCACGCGGCCCTGCTGGCGGAGCAGGATCCTCAGTCCCTGTGGCAGGCAGCCGAGGACGCGGTGAGCCAAGCACTAGGGACCAACCCGGCGGATACGGCCGCCTGCAACAACCAGGCGGTAGTGTTTTTGGAGCGGGTGCAAGATGCCGTGCAGAGGGGCGAGGATGCCCAAGCCCTTTTGGCCCAGGCGGATCGTTGGCTTTCGCGGGTGGAGGCGCTGGACCCCTCCGACCCGGTGCTGCCGGAAAACCGCTTGCGTTGGGTAGCGCTGCGGCTACAGCAGCTCCCCGCGGGGGCAGCAGAGGCGGGAACGTTGCTGCGGCAGGGGGAAGCCTGGCGGCAGCGGGTGGTGGATTGGGAGCAGGCTGCCGAGGCGCAGGTCTGGTGGTCCCTGGTGCTGTGGGAGGCCGGGCGCTGCCGCAGCGGCGGGGAGGGTCGCCGGTGGCAGCGTCAGGCCTGGCAGGTTTGGCAGAAGGCGCGTACGCTGGCGCCAGCTCACCCGGATCTGCTGCTGGTGGGCTGTGCCTGGCTGGCTAGGGGGGATACGGTTGCGCCCCGCGAACAGAGCTGGGTGGGACAGCTGGGGTCCTCCCCTTACCTGCTGCTGCGCCGTTGCGGCGAGAGGTTAGGCGAAGGCAGAAAGCCCGAAGCCGGTAAGGGATCCCTTTGGCAACTGGCTCGGTAAAATGAGGTAGGAGGAAGCCATGAAGCGGCAGGTTTTAGCGCTGGTAGTTTTGTTGGTGGCTGGAGCGCTGGAAGCGGCGGTTTTTTCCGGGCACATCACCAAGGTGGCCACTCGTACCTTTGCCGTGGAGCGTGACGGTGGCAGCAAGGAGTTTGTCCTGGGTGACCGCACGGACATCCGCATTGGGGGCCGCAAGGGCCGGCGGGAAGAGCTGCGGGTGGGCCAGCAGGTGACGGTGGTTTACGAGGTGCGGGGGGATAGGGCCATCGCCCAGCGGGTGGACGTCACCTCCCAGCCCAAACCCGATCGCCCCCACGCGCAGGACTGAGCCGGTGCAAGGCTTATTCGGGAGCCCGATAACTCCTGCTGACTCAACCCGGAGTTTGGGTAAGCTTGTGTCAGCGGGCAGGCGGTAAGAAACAACCTTACGAAGGGTCTTGATAGAAGTGGGCGCAAGGCAGGGAAGGCCGGCTGCTCAATCCACCGTGAGGGTTTTGGAGAGGTTGCGGGGGTAGTCGGGGTCGAAGCCGAGGGTGACGGCCAGGTGGTAGGCGAAAAGCTGGAAGGGCACGGCGCCCACCACCGCGTACTCCACCTCTGATCCCACGGGCAGGGGAATAAACTGGCTGGCCTCGGCGCGCAGGGGCTCGCTTTCGGGAGCGATAACGATGGCGTATCCCCCGCGGCAAGTGACTTCGGTGACGTGGTTGGTGAGCATGAGACAGCCGGCAGGGGAGGTGGTAAACAGCACCGGTGTGCCCTGCTCCACCATGGCCAACGGGCCGTGCTTGAATTCAGAGGAGAACATCCCTTCGCATGGCAACCCGGTCACCTCCTTGATTTTGAGCGCCCCCTCCAGCGCTGCCCCGTGCCCTAGCCCGTAACCCAGGATGAAGAGCTTCTGGGTTTTGGCCAGCTGCCGAGCCAGGGCGCGGGCTGTCCCATCCAGTTCCTTCACCGCTCGCTCCAGCCAAGAAGGGGCGGCCAGCAAAGGATCGAGCCCATGCCCACCCGCTTGGGCTGCCAAAGCCAGGAGGGCAATGACCTGGTTGGTGTAGGTTTTGGTGGCGGGCACGGAAATTTCCCACCCGCAAGCCAACGGCAGGTAGCGAGCCACCTTGCGGGTGAGGGTAGAACCCAGCACGTTAACCAAGCCAAGAGCCTTAATGCCTTTGGTGATGCCAAAACCCACGGCGTTAAGCACGTCCTTGGTTTCCCCCGACTGGGAAACAAACAGCGCCACATCGTCAGCAGCCAGGGCCGGGCCGTACTGCTCCACCAGCTGTTGGGGTAAGGCGGGAATTGCCAAAATGTTCGCCAACCGGGCAAAAAAAGCCGAGCCTACCAGGCAGGCGTGGTACGAGGATCCCGACCCTACCAGAAACACGCGCCGAGCCTTGGCCAGCTCTTCAGCCATGGCCGGCAAATGCTCCGAGTGCTGCAGCAGATGGACCAGCTCCCGGGCGGCCGCTGCTTGTTCGTGGATTTCTTTGAGCATGAAGTGCGCAAAGCCGCCCTTCTCCGGCACCCCCATGTCGTCGCCCACTTCCTTGGCTGGCCTTTCGATGAGGGTCCCGTCGTCAACCCGGCGCAGCTCCACCCCGTCGGGCCGCAGGACAACCATCTCCCCGTCTTCCACCGGCAACACCCGCCGGGTGAGGGGCAGGATGGAAGGCAAGTCGGAGGAGCAGCAGGTGAAGTCGGGGCCGAGGCCCACCACCAGTCCCGAACCCTTTTTCACCGCCACCAAAAAGTTTTCCCGGTTGTTGCCAATCACAAAGGCGAAGTCGCCTAAAAGGTCATTGTAGGCGGCCCGCACCGCCTCCGGAAGCGAAAGACCCCGGTTGACGTAGCGCTCCACCGCATGGACGCAGGACTCGCCGTCATTGGTGCCCCGCACCACCATCCCTTCGGCCAAAAACTGCCGGCGCAGCTCGGCGTTGTTCACCACGTTGCCGTTGTGCGCCCCAACCAGGTCGCCGTCCGAGTCCAAATGAGGCTGGGCGTTCTCGTAAGAGGGGGCTCCGAAGGTGGCCCACCGCAGCTGGCAGATGCCGCGGCTTCCCGTAAGCTCGGCAAAGCCCAGTTTTTCCGCCACTTCCTCCACCTTACCCGGGGCCTTGCGCAGGTCTATGCGGCCATCGGTGCTCATGGCAGCGGCCCCCACCGAGTCGTAGCCGCGGTAAGAAAGCCTCCTGGCCGCCCCGGTGAGCAACTCGCCCAACGGCCGATCATTGGCGAACACGATGCCGAAGATGCCGCACATCCCCCACCTCCCGGCGCTATTGTACCGGGAAGGAACAAGCGGCCCTTTAGAATGGACCGGTGGGGAAGGTACTGTTTGCCCAGGCGCGGCCGTCGGGCACGCCGCCGGAGCTATCCCTACGGCTCGGTGGCGTTCAGCTAGTGGGTACCTCGCTGGCTGCTCGCGCCACCGCCTTTGCCTTGCCCGAGCTGGAGGTGTCGGTGGACGTGGGCCGGCTCACGCCCATCGTAGCCCAGCAGCCCAACCTGCTACTCACCCACGCGCATCTGGACCACACTGCTGGGCTCTTGGCCTATCTGAATTTGCGCGCGCGGCTTTACCACCACCAACCCACCAGAGTGTGGGTACCGGCGCCAGTGCATGGGGAGCTTTTGCGCTCCTTGACGCTCTTTCCTGGCATGGCTTCCGTGGCTAAGCGGTTGCCCTTGGCGGAGACCATTTTGCCGGCCGAGGATGGGCAGGGCGTCCCGCTGGGCCGCGTGACGGCTCGCGCCTTCGCCGTGGCCCACGGGGTGCCCACGCTTGGCTGGGCTCTGACGCTGCCTGGGGAACACGAGCCTCTGATGGTGTTTGCGGCCGATGGCGATCCGCGGTTTTTTGCCGACAAGCCACAGCTTTTGCGCGCGCGGGTGGCGGTGGTGGAGTGCACCTACGTGGAAACCAACCGGCGGCTGGCAGCGCGGCTGGCGCAGCACGCTCACATCTTGGACTGGCTGGAGCTGGCCCCGCTCATTCCCGCCGAAACCCTGGTGCTCGCCCACCTGCCGGAGCAGCTGCCCGAACCGGCGCTGCTGGCTCGCTTAGCGGCGGCCTTCCCCGGCCAGGTCATCCTTTGGGCCCCGGCCCCTAGCCTTTAACCGCTTGGGGTTTGAAAGCCCGGACGAAATTGCCCATACTAGGAAGCTGATGGCGCGTCCGCTGCGGGTACTTTTGGCCAAGGTGGGGCTGGATGGGCACGACCGAGGGGTGAAGGTCGTTGCCCGAGCCCTGCGCGATGCGGGTTTCGAGGTGATTTACACCGGCCTGCGGCAGACACCAGCGATGGTGGCCGACGCGGCTGTGCAGGAAGACGTGGATGCGGTGGGGCTCTCCTCCCTTTCCGGAGCCCATCTCACGCTCTTCCCGGCGGTGGTGCAGGAGCTGGCCAAGCGGGACGCCCGCGACATCCTGGTGTTCGGCGGCGGTATCATCCCCCCAGAGGACATTCCCCAGCTGTTGGCGGCGGGCATTGACCGCCTGTTCTTGCCGGGCACCCCCACGGCCCACATCGTCGCCTACCTGCGGGAGCGCCTGGCCCCGAGGGCCCAGGGGGAGGCCAGCTAATTTTGTTTGCCTTGCACGATCAGGGCCGCCACCCGGTTGGCCTCGCGCACGGCGTAGTTCTGCCCACGGTCTTCGGGGTAAATGTGTGCCATGGAGCAGTGGAAGAGCCCAGGTACGGGCGTGACCATGGGAGGCAGGCGCTTTTCGTAGCCGCAGCCCACGAGAGGCTGCGCATCCGCCGCCTTGAACAGGTGCCAGTTCCGGACCCAGCTCTCTTCAAAGGCGGAATTGAGGCGGGCCACGGCGGGTAAGAAGCACTGGTAGACCTCCCGCGGCGAGGCCTGCCACAGAGGGTGGCTGGCAAACACGTATTTGGAAAGGTACACCACGTGACAGCCGTACCGCTCGGCTTCCACCAAGTTTGTGTGCTCGATGACCCCGCCGAAGGGGAAGGAGGCGTCCGCCACGTTGGTCCAGTAGTAGGGCAAAAGGGGCCGGGACAGCTCCAGCACCAGGCACAGGGCGTTGGTGCCTTCCAGGGCTGCCAGCTGCTGGCGGTAGGCTTGGGGAAAGCACCCCTCGTCCACGCGCAGAAGCTCCCGGGGGGAGGCGGTGAACAGGACCTGGGGAAACAGGCGCACGCCTCGGCGGGTGCGCAGCGAGACCCCCCCTTCTGCCGCCTGCAAGCCCAAAACCGGCTGCCCGTAGTGAAAGCTCACCCCTCGCTGGCGCAGCACCTCCTCCAGGCGGCGCACCAGCCGACCGAAGGAGCCATCCATGTAGCCAAGCCCCTCGCGCAGGCCACCCGCCTGGCGCGACCTTCCGCGCAGGTGCACCTTCATGGCCAGCCAGGCCATGGAAACCTCGCCAGCCCGCTCGGCAAACTTCTGCTGCAAAAGGGGCTCCCACACCACCTGCAGTACTCGCGGGCCGGCTACCCGGCGGATCCACTCCCGTGCCGGTATGGCGGAAAAACGCAACACGCTGCGCACATGCGTCAGGTAGAGCACGGTGGCGGCAAAGCGCAGCTTGTCCAGCAGGGAAAAGGGCCGAAAGCGCAGCAGCGCTGCGGGCGTGCCGAAGGGGTAGAGTTGGCCAGCGGTGAAGATGCCCATGGTCGAGGGAAGCCACCGGATGGCCGAGGCCAGCCCCAGCTCCTCAGCCAAGGCCACGTAGTCCCGATCGGTGGTGAAGAGATGGTGGTAAAAGCACTCCAGCTCCTCCCCACCCACGCGGAAGGTGGCCACCAAGCCCCCGGCCGCCGGGTAACGCTCGAACACCTCCACCTTTACGCCTGCCTGCGAAAGGCGTAGCGCTGCCACCAGGCCGGTCAGACCGGCTCCCACCACCGCCACCGAGGGCTCCACCCGCATGGGGGTAGGGTAACCGAGCGCAGGCACGCGGAGGAACCGGGAAGGGTTGGTTTAAGGTTGAAAGCCGGGCAGAGCTTGGCCTCGGTTTTCTGGCAACGTGTTCACTCGCGTCCACACCTCGGTGCGGCCCAAGAGGGGAATCCCCACGTAGCCGCGAAGGCGCAGGCGGTCGGCACCTTCCAGCGTGAGCTGGGCTTTGTAGGTCTTGCCGGAAACCGGATCGTAAACCTCACCTCCCACCCATCTGGCCCCATCCCAGCGAAAGCCCCGGAGGATCTCCAAGCCCAAAACCGGCCGCTGCCGCAGCTTCGGATCTGGGTTCCTTCGGTCAATCTTAGGTAGCCCAGCGGCCGGGCTTCCCGGGGGATAGGTGGGTTTTTCCAGCCACACCAGCCGGCCAACAAGGCTTTCTCCCTGTCGCCGGATTTCCACGATGCCGTCCCCATCCTCGGGGTTGGCAGGCGCGTACCAGAGGCCTTCCACCGCCTCCGGTGGCGAGGCCAGCACGCTTGCGGCAAACCACAAAGGCAACGCTAGCCAGCACACCGCCTCCTCCCGCCGCCAGTATAGGCAAAGCGAGGTAACTCTCGCTATACTGGCCCTATGGACCGGGAAGAAGACGGCTTGCGGCCCCTCATTGAAGCGTACAAAGCCAACGTGGACCGCAGCTTGCTCCGTGACAATCTGCGCAAACGCCCGGAGGAGCGGCTGCGTGCGCTGATGGAACTGGAGCGCACCTACCGGGAGCTGCGGTTAGCGGGTCAGCGCCTGCGCCGGCAAGGCCATGGCGGACACTGAGGGGTTGCTGCGCGCGTTAACGGGCGCCCAGGTGGAGTTCATCATCGTGGGAGGGGTGGCGGCGGTGGTCCACGGCGCCAGCCAGCTCACCCTAGACCTGGACCTGGTTTACGGGAGGGGAGAAGAAAACCTCCGGCGGCTCGCCCAGGCTCTCGCTCCTTACCATCCGTACCCACGAGGCGCCCCTCCAGGCCTGCCTTTCCTTTGGGATGTGGCAACCCTGCGTGCGGGCCTCAACTTCACCTTGTCCACCGACTTGGGTGCCTTGGACCTGTTTGGCGAGTTGCCGGGGGTGGGCGACTACCAGGCCTGCCGGCTCCAAAGCGTGGCGGTGGAGCTTTTCGGAAGCACGTGCTGGGTGCTGGGCTTGGAGGCCCTCATCCGTGCCAAGCGCGCGGCGGGAAGGCCGAAGGACTGGGAAGCGGTGGCCGAGCTGGAAGCTATCCGGGAGGAGTTGTCCTTCCGCCAAAGCCCCAAGGCTAGTTAGCCTTCTCATCATTGAGGAACGAGGGAAGCTGGTAGGCGCTTTCCTTTTCCTCCAATGCGGGCGCTGCGGGGGGTTCCACCACCACCCGCTGGTACAGCTGGGAGGGCAGCTCGGTGAGAAAACGCGAGGGCTCGGCGATGATGTCCACGCGGTAGCGGTCCCGCACCACCATGGGGTAACAAAGGTACAGCTCGTCTTTAGCCCTGGTGCAGGCCACGTAAAACAAGCGTCGCTCCTCCTCCACATCCTCAGCACGAGCTGAGGGGAAGCGACCTTCCGCTAGCCACACCACGACCACCACGCGCCACTCCAGACCTTTGGCCTGGTGGACGGTGGAGAGGGTCACCCGCTCCCTTTCCCCTTCCCAGGCGGCCAGGTCCTCGCCCGAAAGCTCGTTCATTAGCGTCACCTCGTCTAAAAAGCCAGCCAGGGAGTGATAGCCGTCGGCAAAAAGCGCCAGCTGTTCCAGGTCATCCAACCTCGAAGGGGCGTTGTCCAGTTGGGCGCGCACGTAGTCCCGGTAGCCCGCGGCTAGCACCTCGCGAATGGCTTCCCCCGGCCGCTGCTCCAGCCTGGCCAGCCGCGCCACCAACCCCTGCAGCTCGGCCAAGGAGTGGGCCGCCGCTTTGGGCAATCCCAAGGCCACACCCTCCACGCGCAGAAACGCCTCCAGGGGCTGTCCGCTGGCGCTCACCGCCTGCCACAGCCGCGCCACCAACCGTTGGCCTAAGCTGGGGCGCAGCTTGGCCATGCGAGCAAAGGCCACCTCGTCCCGCGGGTTGACCACAAATCGCAAGTGGGCAAGCACGTCCTTAATATGCCGTTGCTCGAAAAACCTTAAGCCCGACCGCACCTCGTAGGGAATGCGGCGGCGGGTGAGCGCCACCTCCAGCTCCAGCGAGTGCGAGTGGTTACGGTACAGCACGCCTATGTCCCCCAAGGCCACCCCCTCATCAGCCAGCTGCACGATGCGCTGGGCGACGTAATCCGCCTGGGCTTCTGACGAGGGAGCCGCCACCACCCAGGGCTTTTCTCCGCCCTGCCGCACCGCCGTCAGCTCCTTGGGAAACTGGCGCTGGTTGTGCGCAATTGAGGCGTTGGCCAAGGCCAGGATGGGGGGCAGGGAACGGTAGTTCAGGTTGAGGTGGAACACGGCGCAGTCGGGATGCCGTTGGGGAAAGCTGAGGATGTTCTCGTAGCAGGCACCCCGGAAGGCGTAGATGGACTGGGCATCGTCGCCCACCACCATGAGGTTGCGGCTGCTGCCCACCATCGTATCCACGATTTCCGCCTGCAGGCGGTTGGTGTCTTGGTACTCGTCCACCAAAATGTGCTGAAACCGGCTGGCCAAGGCGTGCCGCACCTCGGGAAACTGGCGGAGCAGCAACAGCCAATTGAGCAGCAAATCGTCGTAATCCATCAGCTGGGCCTGGCGCTTGCGTTCCAGGTAGCGGCGAAAAACCTGCTGCACGAACTCGGCATCGGCCGCAAACTGGGGGTACTTGCCTTCCAGCACTGCCTCCAGGTTCTGGCCGGTGTTAACCACGAAGGAGTAAACCTCTGCCAGCACGGCCGCACCTGGCAGTCGGGTGGCAGGGATGGACGGCGCCACCTCCGCAACTGCTTGCGCCATCAGCTCCTGCGCGTCTTCCCGGTCCAAAATGCCGTACGTGGGCGGATATCCCAGGCGCTGGCCATAGCGGCGCAGGATACGGTTGCCCACGGAATGGAAGGTACCGCCCATCACCCCGGAGGCATCGCGCCCGAGCAGCACTTCCACCCGGCGCAACATCTCCCGTGCCGCTCGGTTGGTGAAGGTGAGCATCAAGATGGCGGAAGCCGGCACGCCTTCGTGCAACAACCGAGCCACGCGGTACACCACCGTGCGCGTCTTCCCCGAGCCTGCCCCCGCCAGCACCAACATGGGCCCACCGGGGTGCATCACCACCGCCCGTTGCTCCTCGTTGAGGGCCGAAGCCCAGCTGGGTTCGGGCGAGGAACTGGCAGTCGGCACCAGGCGTCGGTCCTTTTCGCTCACGGGGCCAGCATAGCTCACGGCTTGGGTCGGCGAAAGGGATGGGGAATTTTGCTTTCTGGGCTTCTCTTCACCAAGTGGGAGGCATGCATGAACACTCTAGCCAAGCAAAGGTGTCGGCCCTGTGAGGGGGGCACAGCGCTGCTGCCCGATGCGCAAGTCGCCCAGTTGCTTTCGCAGCTGACTGGTTGGCAGCTGGAAGAGGGAAAGCTAGTGAAAACCTTCCACTTTCGCGACCATTGCCAAGCAGTAGCGTTTGTCAACGCGGTGGCTTGGATCTCCCACACCCAGGACCATCACCCTGTGGTGGAGTTGGGCTACAACACCGTGCGCTTGGCCTACTGGACCCATGCCATTGGTGGCCTGTCAGAAAACGACTTCATTTGCGCTGCCAAGGTCGACAGCCTGCTGGCCGAAACCTGAGCACGGCCGGCTGGTCCAGGAAAGCCATCCGGCTGGGTGAGGGCAACGAGAGCCTCGAACACCGATTCGGCTGCACGGCCTCAGATGGCTTCGGCTCCTTCGGGGCCTCGCCATGACAGGTCACCCCGCGTAACCCCGGCCCAAGCGCACCCCGTAGCACCGCGAGAGCTCGAAGGGCCCGCGAGGCCTTGCCAGCTGCCGTAGCTGCCGAAGCACTCGGGGCGGGGATGGTCGACCCAAGCAGCCGCTTGCCTGGCGGGGGGCGTCAAGGTAGGATGCACGCGGGTGGGTGTATGCCAATCGAGGAACACAAGATTGCCCTTTTTATCGATTTCGAGAACATTGCCTTGGGCTTGCGGGAGTCTGGTTACAAGCAGTTCGATATCAATTTGGTACTGGCGCGGCTTTTGGAACGGGGCAAGGTGGTGGTGCGCCGCGCCTACGCCGACTGGGAACGTTACGCCCAGTACAAGCGCGCCTTTCACGAGGCGGCGATTGAGCTCATTGATATCCCCCTCAAGGCGTATTCGGGAAAAAACTCCGCTGATATTCGTATGGTGGTGGATGCGCTAGATCTCTGCTACGCCAAGGGCTTCGTGACCACGTTTGCCCTTTGTTCCGGCGATTCAGATTTTTCTCCCCTGGTTTCAAAGCTCCGCGAAAACGACAAGTACGTTATGGGCGTTGGCGTTAAAAATTCCACCTCGGAGCTTTTGATTTCCAACTGCGACGAGTTCATTTTCTACGAGGATCTCATCCGTTCGCTGGTGGAAAAGGCCCCTTCCCTCGCCGGCTTGCCGGAGAAGAAGCAGGAATGCTTCGGCTTACTCATTGATGCCATTCGTGCCCTGATGCGAGATGGCAAAGAGGTGCTGTGGGGGTCGATGATTAAGCAAACCATGCAGCGTAAGAAGCCCGAGTTTAACGAGGAGTACTACGGCTACCCCACCTTTACCGCCCTGCTGAAGGATGCGGAAACGCATCACATCGTCAAGCTGCGCAAGGACGAGCGCTCCGGCACGTATGTGGTCACCGGTTTCGACATTGGCTCACCGGCGGAGGCAACCACCAGTGAGGAACCGCCCAAACCGGCAGCCAAGCGGCGGCGCCGTCGGCGCAAGAGCAGCGGCACCAATGGGGAGGGGGAAGCGACGGACAAGGCCTCAGCGGGCTAGGGCGCACTGCCTTTCCTTCGGTTGCGCACCCAGGGCAGCCGCAAGACAAAAGCAAGGGCGCTCACGCCCAGGGCTGGGAGCACATAACCCACCCCCAGCTCCCGCATACCCGCGTCGTTAGAAAAGCTAAGCAAGCCAGAACGTTCCAAAGCAAAAGCGGCAAAAATAGCGGCTAGCCCGACCCAGCCGGCGAAAGGCGCAGCTCGCTGCCAGCCCGGCCGGAGCAAGCCGATGGTGGGCCAGAGTAAGGCGGCGGATAAGAGCCCGCCGGAGAGGTAAAAGAGCTCAGCCAGGCTGCGTGAGGCCAGGGCCACCCCCAGGGCAGCAAAGACCGCCGCTGCCGAGGAAAGGCGGGCCCAAGAAAGCCCTGCTCCCGGCCACCGCGCTTTCGGCCAATCCCTGGCCCAGCTCACCGCCACCACGTTGGCAGTGGTTGAGACGGTGGAAGCGCCCACGGCCAAGAGACCTCCCAGTACCAGCACCTGCTGCTGAGGTGACAAGACCCTGGCCAACAGGGCCGAAAGCACCGGCCGGGAGAGCTCCTGCGGGTTGGGAAAGTACGAGCGGGCAGCAGCCGCCAGCAGGGCAGGGAACAACACCACCAGCGGAACAGAAACACCCATGGTGAAAACCATGGCCAAGCGGGCGTGGCGGTTGTCCCTGGCAGCGGTGAGGCGCAGCCAAATGTCCGCCTCCGCCAGCCAGCCGCTCACGTACACCACCAGCGTGGTGAGCACCAGCTGCCAGCTGGGGCCGGAAACCTTCGCCAACGGTGTGAAGCTGGGAGAGGGCAGGCGGCTGGCGGTGAGCAGGAAAAAGGCGGCAATGAGGAAAAACTGCGCCACGTCGGTGAGCACCACGGCGCGAAAACCCCCAGTCCAGGTGTAACTGGCCACCAGCAACGCGAGCCCTGCCATGGTCCAGGCGGGGCTGATGGCCAGCGCCGGGGCCAGGGCCTGACCCGTGGCGGCAATTTCCGCGCCACACCACGTGAGGAAAACGAGGGAGATGACCAACACGGCGAGCAGTTGCGAGCCCCGGCCGTAAACCTTGCCGAAAAGCTCACCCTGAGAGAAGGCAGCAAAGGCGCGGAAACGTGGGGCAAGGGTGGCAAAAAGCAGCAGCACCAGAAGCCACGGAATGCTCAAGAGCCACAGGCCACCCCAGCCGTAGCGGTAGAAAAGCTCCACGCCGTAAACCAGCGACCAGGAAACGGAGAGCATGGAGGCGGAAAGGCTCATGCCCAAGCTCCAGCCGGTGAGGGAGCGGTGGGCGGTCCAGAAGCCTTCCCCGTCCGCCCCGCAACGGCTCTCGGCCCGGCGCGCGGCAAAGCCCAACGCCAGCATGGCGGCGGCAAAAAGCAGCACCACGAGCCAGCTGGCAAGAACCATGAGCAATTATTGCACAGGCTCGCGGCCGGCGAACACCCGGGCAAAAGCCTGAGCTGTGAGCTTAAGGCCGTCTTCCAAGCTCACCTGTGGTGCTACCCCCAGCTCTGCCCGCAGCCGGGCGGAAGAAATGCAGGAGCGGCGCTGCTCCCCTGGTTTCTCCGGGCCGTGCATGGGGGGTCTGTCCACGCCCACGGCGGAAGCCAGGAGGCGGTACAGCTCCAGCACGCTGGTTTCCCGAGCCGTACCCACGTTGTACACCCGAAAACCTTCCAGGCCAATGGCCGCCAGGTTGGCGGCCACCACGTCACCCACGTACACGTAATCGCGGGTTTGATAGCCGTCGCCGTTGATGACGCAAGGCTCCCCGGAAAGGAGCCGGTGGAGGAAAATCGCCACTACCCCTGCTTCCCCGTGGGGGTTTTGCCGCGGCCCGTAGACGTTGGCGTAGCGCAAGCACGTGGCGTGCACGCCGTACTGCTGGCAGTAAAAGTAAAGGTAGCGTTCCACCGCCAACTTGGAGACGCCGTAGGGCGAAAGGGGTCGGGTGGGGTGGTCCTCGTCGGCGGGAAAGCTGTCCTGCTCGCCGTAAATGGCCCCGCCGGTGGAGGCAAAGATCACCTGCGTGAGGGTGGAACGGCGTCCAGCCTCCAGCAGGTTCAAGGTGCCGAGGATGTTCACGTCGGCATCAAAACGGGGGTCAGCTACGCTGCGGCGCACGTCCATTTGCGCCGCGTGGTGGACTAAAAGCTCCACCTTTTCATCGGCCAGAAGCTGAGCCGCCTCAGGCGAGCGGATATCCAGTGGGTAAAAGTGGGCGCCTGGGGGGAGGTTTTCCTTGCGCCCGGAGGAGAGATCGTCCAGAATCAGCACTTCGAAGCCGCGGGCTAAAAGAGCCTCGGCCACGTGAGAGCCAATGAACCCCGCACCGCCGGTTACACACGCTTTGGTCAACGCCACGGAAAGCCTCCTCCAGCAATGGCGCAGCTGCCTCTTGCCCCGGGGATTCTACCAACGGGATACGGTGCAGGTGGCACGTGAGCTGCTTGGCAAGCTTTTTGTACGGGAGCTGCCCGAGGGTTGGGTGGCGGTGCGGTTGATGGAGGTGGAAGCCTACCTGGGGGTGGATGACCCCGCTGCCCACTCCGCCCGGGGGCGCCGCACGCCGCGAAACGAGGTCATGTGGGGCGAGGCTGGGCACCTGTACGTGTACTTCACCTATGGCATGCACTTTTGCGCCAACATCGTCACCTGTTCTCCGGGCGACCCGCAGGCGGTGCTTTTGCGCGGGGCCGTGCCGGTTTTGGGTGGGGCCCTGCTGCGGCAGCGCCGGGGCGGCCGTGCCGACCTTAACGGCCCGGCCAAGCTCTGCCAGGCTTTGGGCTTGGACCGCCGGGCAAACGGCTTGGACGTGACGGTGGGTGAAGGGGTGTTCTTGGCCAATGACGGGTTTTGCGTGGGTGGGGAGGAGGTGCTGGCGCTGCCGCGAGTGGGCGTGGCCTATGCGGGGGAGGCAGCCTTGTGGCCTCTGCGTTTTGTGGTGCGGGGTTTCCCGGCCGTGGGTATTAGGCGCGCCGGTGGCGAAGGGCTTCCCAGACGCCAGGCAGCACGGATACGACAATAATGCCCACAATCACGAGGCTAAAGTTTTCCCGCACCACCGGGATGTTGCCGAAGTAAAAGCCTGCCAGCGTCAAGCTCACCACCCACAGGAGGCCACCAACCACGTTGTAGAGCAGAAATTTGCTGTAAGTCATGGCGCCGATGCCGGCAACAAAGGGAGCAAAGGTGCGTACGATGGGCACGAAGCGGGCAAGGATGATGGTTTTGGCGCCGTATTTTTCGAAAAACGCATGGGTGCGGTCCAGGTGCTTGCGGTTGAGCCAGCGCACGTCTTCCCGGCGAAACACCCGCGGGCCCACGAAATGGCCAATCCAGTAGTTGGCCGTATCCCCCAGGATGGCGGCGGCGGAGAGCAGGCACAGGGAGGTTGCCAGGTCCAGGCTGCCACGGGCGGCAAAGGCGCCCACGGCAAAAAGCAGCGAGTCGCCAGGTAAAAAGGGCGTGACGACAAAGCCGGTCTCGCAAAAGACGATGAAGAAAAGGATGCCATGAACCCAGTTGCCGTGGGTCTGGATGAGGGCATCCAGGTGCAGGTCCAGATGCAGCAGCAAATCCAAGAACTCCCGCAAAAAGCTCATGCCTGCGCTCTCCAGCTGCCACAGGAAAAGAATCCGCCCACCGCACTCGCGGGCTGGTGAAAAGGCAGAGTCACGAGCCGCAAGGGCTTACTCTTCCTCTTCTTCCTCGGCCGCGCGCGCCCCGGCAGCGGCAATGATCTTTTCCTGCAGCTGCTTGGGTACCTCGTCGTAGTGAGAAAACTCCATGTGGAAGTCACCACGACCGCCGGTGATGGAGCGCAGAGCCTGGGAGTAGGTGAGCATTTCCGCCAAGGGCACCTGCGCCCGCACCACGGTTTGCCCGTCGGAAGGCTCCATGCCCTGCACCCGCCCCCGGCGGGAGTTCAGGTCGCCCATCACGTCGCCGAGAAACTCGTCGGGGGTGGTGATTTCGACCTGCATGACCGGCTCCAAAAGCGTGGGCCCGGCCAGCTTCACCGCTTCGCGGAAGGCCTTGCGCCCGCAAATTTGAAAGGCCATGTCGGAGGAGTCCACCGGGTGCTCCTTGCCATCCAGCAGCACCACACGGAAATCCACCACCGGGTGGCCGGCCAAAGGACCGGTTTGCGCTGCGTGTTGGATGCCCTTGTCCACCGACGGGCGGTAGTTTTGCGAGATGGCGCCGCCGAAAATCTTGTCCACGAACTCGTAGCCGCCGCCGCGGGATAGGGGCTCCAAGCGGATCTTGGCTTCGGCAAACTGTCCGTGGCCGCCGGTTTGTTTCTTGTGGCGCGTGGTCACCTCGGCCGCTTTGGTGATGGTCTCGCGGTAGGGCACTTTGGGCGGCTGCAGGGTCACCTCCACCTTGTAGCGCTTGGCCAACCGGGCCACGGCAATTTCTACGTGCAGCTGGGCCGAGCCGGAAAGCAACAGCTCCTTGGTTTGCGCATCGCGCGAGACAAACAGGGAGGGGTCCTCGTCCTGAATCTTGGCCAAAGCGCCAGCAATTTTGTCCTCGTCGCTTTTGGATTTGGGAGTAACGGCAAAGGAAATGGCGGGTTCGGGGATGCGCACGGGCGGCACGCGCAAGGCCGATTCCTTGGCCGCCAGGGTGTCGCCGGTCTTGGTTTCCTTGAGCTTGGCCACCGCGCCGATGTCGCCCGCCACAAGCCTTTCCACCGTGATGAGCTCCTTGCCCTGTACCCAGTTGACCGCGCCGAAGCGCTCGGCCAGGTTTCGCGTTTTGTTCTGATAGGTGCCGTCGGGCAGGAAGGCCCCCTGGTACACCCGTAGCAGGGAAATGCGGCCGGCGTAAGGGTCGGAAATGGTCTTGAACACGTAGGCCGCCGCTGGCTCGTCGGCCGAGGCGGCCTGAGCCACCTCCTGCCCATCGTCCCGCGCCAGCTTGGCGGGTACCTCTGCGGGCGAAGGCACTAGCTCCACCAGCGCGTCCATCAACGGCTGGACCGCTTGGTTGCGGGCGGCGCTGACGAACACGACGGGGAACAGCTTGCGCTCGCGGAAGGCTTTGCGCAAACCGGCGGCTAGCTCCTCGGGCGAGAGGGTTCCCTCGGCGAAAAACTTCTCCAGTAGGGCCTCATCCTGCTCCGCCACCATTTCCAAAAGCTGCGAGCGAGCGGTCTCGGCGGCCGAAGTCAGGGCGCTGGGGATTTCGCCCACCTGCATGGTGCCCGACTCGTCGGCGGGGAAGGTTAGGGCCTTCATGGCCAACAGGTCCACCACCCCGGCAAAGCCCGCCTCTTCACCGATGGGTAGCTGCACCTGCACCACCTCCCGGCCGAAGCGCTTCTGCAACTGCGCGACGGTGCGCTCAGCGGAAGCCCGTTCCCGGTCCATGAGGTTGACGGCAAGCAGCACCGGCTTGCCCGCTTGGGTGCAAACCTTCCACATCTTTTCCGTCTGCACCTCCACCCCGGCCACCGCGGAAACGGTGAGCAGGGCGGCCTCGCTCACCGCCAGGCCTTGCAGGGCCTCGGTGAGGAAGATGCCATAGCCCGGGGTGTCCAGCAGGTTGAGCTTGTGGCCTTTGTGGCGGGCAAAGGCAGCAGCGGTGGCAATGGTGATTTTCCGCTCGATCGCCTCGTCGTCGAAGTCGGTGACCGCCGTGCCCTTGTCCACCTTGCCCAGCTTGGGGGTTTCCTTGGCGCAGAACAGCATGGCGGCAATAAGAGAGGTCTTGCCGGTGGACGAATGCCCAACGACCGCCACGTTGTGAATCTTGTCAGGAGAAAAAGGCTTTTCCGCCATGAAGATCCCTCCTCATTTGGTGCGCCTGGCGGCGCAACCTGCGTTTACAAGGGCAAGGGCTTGCCCGTCAAAAGCTCGTAGGCTTTCAGGTACCGCTGCCGTGTGCCCTCCACCACCCTTTCCGGCAGGAGTGGAGCCGGCGGGTTCTTATCCCAAGGCGAGCTTTCCAAGAAGTCGCGAACGAACTGCTTGTCAAAGGACGGGGGGTTGCTGCCCACGCGGTACTCCTCCGCCGGCCAAAAGCGGGAGGAATCGGGCGTCAACGCCTCGTCCGCCCACACCACCCTTCCCTGCTGGTCCACACCGAACTCAAACTTGGTATCGGCCAGAATCAGACCCCGCTGGCGGGCGTACGCCGCTGCCTGCTGGTAGATGCGCAGTGACAGGCTGCGCAGCTCCTCGGCCAAAGCCCCACCCACCAGGGCGACCATGCGGTCAAAGGAGATGTTTTGGTCGTGGCCATCGGTTTCTTTGGTTGCCGGTGTGAAGATAGGCTCGGGCAACTCCTCCGCCAGCCGCAGGCCGGCAGGCAAGGCCATGCCACACACCTGGCCCGTTTGCTGGTACTCCTTCCAGCCGCTGCCCACCAAAAAGCCCCGCACCACGCACTCAACCGGCACCATCTGCACAGCCTGCACGCGAACGGCCCGGCCAGCCAGCTGGGGGAACCGGGAAAAAGGCTCGCCCAGGCCCGCCAGGTCGGTGGCCAGGAGGTGGTTGGGTACCAGGCCAGAAAAGTGCTGGAACCAGAAGTTGGAAAGCTGGGTGAGGATCACACCCTTGTTGGGGATGCCCGGCTCCAACACCACATCAAAGGCACTGATACGGTCGGTGGCCACCATCACCAGCTCGGCCCGGCCGTTCCGGTACAGGTCCCGCACCTTTCCCCGGCGCAGGAGCAGGGGGTTCAGGTCAGGTGGAGCCTGGTAGGCTTTAGGCACCATGCCCTGCTTGGCCCCGCAGGAAGGCAACCACCTGAGCGGACAGCCGCGACTTGAGTCGGGCAGCGGTGTTCTTATGCAGCACGCCCTTCCGCACACCCACGTCGATCACCGAAACGGTCTTGGGCAGAAGGCCTTTCACGTGCTGCGCCTCACCGCTGGCCAGGGCCTGACGCAGGGCCTTGACCGCGCTACGCACACGTGTGCGCACGGCGCGGTTACGTGCGCGCCGTACCTCGTTTTGTCGCATTCTCTTCAAACCCGATTTGATTCGCTTCGCCATGCTCGCTCCCTCACTTAATTTTCACGCCCAACTTGGCGAGCCGCTCCTTGGCCAGGCTCGCCTCGGGGCTGGCTGGATACTCAAACACCACGTACTGCAAATTGATCACCGCTTGGGACTTGTCCCCCTTTTCGAGGTAGGCGTAGCCCTTTTTTAGCAGTGCCGCTGCGGCTTTGTCGGAGGTCTTGTAGGTGTTCAAAAGCTGGGTGAAGCTTTCAATGGCCTTGTCGTACTCCTTCTTGGAGTAGTGGCCCTCGCCCACCCAGTAGAGGGCGTTGTCGGCCAGCTCCGTGTCCGGATAGCGCCGCAGGTACTCGCTAAAGCCCTGGATGGCCAGGTCGTAGTTGCCGCGCATGTAGTCTTCGTACGCGCTGTTGTAAAGCTGGGCCGGCTCCGAGGGCGCAGCCACGGGACCGGTGGCCGGTGCCGAAGCCGCAGGGCTCACGGCTTGGAGCTTTTCCCGCGCAGCGGCCAGCTCCTGCGACAGCTGCGATAGGCGCTGGGTGGTGGTTTCCAGGGCCGCCTGCAGCGTTTCCATTTGCTCGCGCAAGGCGCGGATTTCCTGCTGGATATCGGCGTTGGACTTCAATAGAGAGCTGGTTTGCTGGCTGACGGTGCGGGAGAGCGCCGCCACGTCTTCTTTCCCGCTGGAGGCTCGGGCCAAATCGTCCACGCGCTTGCCCACGTCAGTAATTTCCCGGTGCAACAGCTCAATGTCACCGCTGGAAACGCAGCCCCAACTCACCAGCAGACCCGCCATGGCCAAAAGGCGCCTCATCATCCACCTCACCGAGCGGTGACCACGAAGTGCGCACGCCGGTTCTGCCACCAGCAGCGTTCATCGTGGCAGGTGGCGAAGGGCCGCTCCTCGCCGTAGGAAATGGTGCTGATACGGTCCGCCGCCACGCCCAGGGACACCAGGTAGTCCTTGACCGCATTGGCCCGGCGCCAGCCCAAGGCCAAGTTGTACTCGTTGGTGTTGCGCTCGTCGCAATGCCCTTCTATGAGAGTGCGCACGCTGGCATGCTGGGTGAGCCAGGTCGCGTTTTGCGCCAAGGTTTGCCGCGCATCCTCGCGCAGGTCCGCCCTGTCCGTGTCGAAGAACACGTCTTTGAGGTAACCGGCGCGATTGATGGCTTCCACGTCCGCCGGCAATTCGGCCGCAGCCACGTCACCCTCGGGGCGGGAGGCAGGCTGAACCCCCGGCTCGGGAACCACTTCGCGGGCCGGTGGCGGCGCGGGGGTGGGAGCCGGCGCGGAGGTGGGACGGGTGACCTCGGGCGCCACCACGGGTTTGGGCCGGCTGCAGGCTGCCAGCCACAGTGCGGGCAACAACAGCAAAAGGTGCCGGGTTCGGCGCATAGCCCACCTCCAAGCTGCAAGAGCTTACACGAAGACGGGGGCTGGCTCAAGCGACCGCAAGTTTCGGGCCGCCGCCATCCGTCACCCGTGGCGGTGGAACCTGCTGACGGGAACGCCTCGCCAATGGGCGCCTTTGGCCGGGTTGTTGCGCTACCATGACCACGGAGGCGCACGCACCGTGAAAACCATCATCGAGCCCTTCCGCATCAAGGTGGTGGAACCCATCCGCATGACCACCAGGCAGGAGCGGGAAAGAAAAATCGCCGAGGCTTTCTTTAATCCTTTCCTTTTGAAGGCCGAAGACGTGCTCATCGACCTGCTCACCGACTCGGGTACCGGGGCCATGTCCACCCGCCAGTGGGCGGGCATCATGGAGGGGGACGAGTCCTACGCTGGGGCCAAGAGCTTTTTCCGCTTCGAGGCCTCGGTGCGGGCGGTTTTCGGCCACAAACACGTCATCCCCACCCATCAGGGGAGGGCCTCGGAAAGGCTCTTGTGCGCGGCGGTGGTCAAGCCGGGGCAGCTGGTTCCCGGCAACACCCACTTCGACACCACCCGCGCCAACATCGAGGCTTCCCAGGCGGAGGCGTGCGACCTGCCCATCCCCGAGGCACGGGACCTGGAAAGCCTCCACCCCTTCAAGGGCAACATTGACCTTCAGCGGCTGGCCGATCTGCTGGCCCGGGAGCACCACCGTGTCCCCTTTGTGCTGCTGACGGTGACCAACAACTCCGGTGGTGGGCAGCCGGCGTCCATGGAAAACATCCGCGAAACGAAGAAACTTTGCGACCGCTACGGCATTCCTCTCCTCCTGGATGCAGCGCGCTTTGCGGAAAACGCCTACTTCATCAAGCTGCGCGAGCCGGGGTACCAGGACAAGACCCCGCGAGAAATTGCGCGGGAAATGTTTTCCTACAGCGACGGCGCGCTCATGAGCATGAAAAAGGATGCCTTCGGCAACATTGGCGGCGTCATTTCACTCAATTCGGATAGCTGGGCCGAGCGCATCCGTACGCTGCTCATCCTCACCGAGGGGTTCGTCACCTACGGCGGCTTGGCCGGCCGCGATTTGGAGGCGTTGGCCATCGGCTTGGAAGAGGTGCTGGAGGAAGACTACTTGCGCTACCGCATCGCGTCCACCGCGTATGTGGGCAACCACTTGGCCGAGCAAGGGGTACCTTTGCTTAAGCCTTTCGGCGGGCATGCCATTTACCTTGATGGCCGACGCTTCTGCCCGCACCTTGCCAACGAGCAGCTGCCAGGGTGGGCGCTTTCCGTGGCCTTGTACGAGCATGCGGGCATCCGCGCCTGCGAGATCGGCAACGTTATGTTCGGCAAAAAGCGGGAGGACGGCAGCTGGCAGTGGCCGGCTTTAGACCTGGTGCGCTTGGCCATTCCCCGGCGGGTGTACACCCAATCCCACATGGACTACGTGGTGGAGGCTATCGGCGAGCTCTACCAACAGCGCGATACCATCCGAGGGTTGGAATTCGCGTATCGCAACCAGGTGTTGCCACATTTCACTGCCCGTTTCCGGCGGCTTTGAGGGGGGAGAAGAGAGGGTCGGCATGCTGGTGTTTTTTCTTTTTAGCCTGGCCTTGCAGCTGGCAGCGGCTATTTGGGCGCTGGTGTTGGTGCGAAGGACTGGCCACCATCGGGGGTGGCTCTTTTTTTGCCTGGCTTTACTGGCGATAGCTGCCCGGCGGATTTCCTTTTTGGTGAGCTGGTTGCGATTGCCTCCAGAGGCGGCGGGCAGCAGCCATTACGCTGTCGAGGCGGTTTTTTGGGTGGCCGTTTCCCTCTTGCTCCTGCTGGCGGTGGCGTTCACCGGTCGCCTGTTCACTCAGCTGTGGGAAGAACGTCAGCTGCTGGCGGCAGGCCAGGCGCTCCTGAGCGAAGAGCGGCAGCGCCTTTTTGAGCTCTTGCAGCGTTTGCCGGTGGGAGTGGTAGTGGAAACGGCCGGGGGCGTGGTCTTCGCCAACTCGACCCTTTGCCAAATGCTGCGCAAGGGGGAGGGCGCCTTGCTGAGGCGGCCGCTGGCGGAGCTGGTGGCCGAGGAGGATCTGCAGCAGTTAAACCAGCTGGGAAAGGGGACCAGTAACGGGTTTGCCCGGAGTGAACTGCGTTTACGGCACGCCGACGGGAGCTTCCTTTGGGTGTCTGCCCGGCAGCATCGGGGCGTTTGGAAAGGCGAACCGGCTGTCTTTTGGGTGTTTGCCGATGTGAGCGAGCAAAGGCAGCGCGAAGCGGAGAAGGCGGCCACCGAGGCGTTGTTTTCCCAGGGGCCGGTGGTGCTGATTCGCTGGCAGCCGGCTCCCTCGCGTTCGGTGGCCTTCGTGTCCGACAACATACGGGCCTGGGGTTTCGACCCCCAGGCCTTGATGGCCGATCCCGACCCCTTCTCCAAGTGGGCGCACCCCGAGGACCGGCAGCGCGTCCAGGAAGAGGCTCAGGGTCATTTCGCCGGTGGAGCCGATAGCTGGTCCCAGTCCTACCGCCTGGTGTGTCCCGACGGCAAGCTACGCTGGGTTCTCGATCGCACGGTGGTGGTGCGGGACGCGCAGGGCCAGGTGGTGGCCTTCGACGGCTACCTCCTGGATGTGACCGAAGCTCTGGAAGCGGCGAGAACGTTGGAAGAGCAACGGGCGCGCTACGCCGCCGCCTTGGAGGCTACAGGGGAGGTGACTTACGACTGGGATGTGACCACGGGTGAGATTCAATGGAACCGCAACGTGCTCAAGGCCTTTGGTTACTCGCCAGAGGAGATGGGTGGCATCGGAGCGTGGGAAGAACGTATCCACCCCGAGGATCGGCCACGGGTGGATCAGGCCTTGCGCTCCAGCTTGGCCACCGGCGAGCCCTTTGAGGCGGCGTATCGCTTCCGCCGCGCCAACGGCTCCTACGCCTTTGTGCTGGACCGGGGCATGGTGCAGCGCAACGCCCAAGGCCAGCCGGTGCGCATGGTGGGCGCCATGGCTGACCTTTCGGAGCGCAAGAGGCTGGAAGAGCAGCTGGCGCTGTCCCAGCGGCTGGAGGCGTTGGGGCAGCTGGCGGGAGGTATGGCACACGATTTCAACAACTTGCTCACGGCCATCATGAGCACCCTGGACCTGGCGGAGCGGAAGCTGGAGGCGCCGCATCCGGTGCGGGCGGATTTGGAGGCGGTGCGTGCCAGCTCGCAGCGCGCCGCCGACTTGGTGAGCAAGATGCTGGCCTTTGCCCGTCGGCAAGTGATTGAGCCCCAGCCGCTGGACCTGAACGGGCACCTCCAGAGGATGATGGACGTGCTGCGGCGGGTATTGCCGGAAACCATCCGGTTAGATTTCATTCCCGGCCGGCAGCTGGGGACCATCCTGGCCGATCCCACCCAGCTGGACCAAGTGATCTTCAACGTGGCGCTCAATGCCAGCGACGCCATGCCGCAGGGTGGGGTGCTGACCATCGAGACGGAAAACGTGCTCATCAACGGGGATTACGTCGCTCGCCATCCCTGGGCCAAGGAAGGACGCTACGTGCTCTTGTCTATCAGCGACACGGGCGTGGGCATGGACGAGGCCACTCGCCAGCGGGCCTTCGAGCCCTTCTTCACCACCAAGGAGCCAGGAAAGGGCACCGGCTTGGGCTTGGCCACCGTCTACGGCATCGTCAAGCAGCACGACGGCATGGTTCAGCTGTACTCGGAGTTGGGGAAGGGCACCACGGTGAAGATTTACTGGCCCATCGTGGAACGGCGTGCCGTGGACGTGGGCACCAAGGTGGGGGGCCCAGTGCGCGGTGGCAAGGAAACCATCCTGTTGGTGGAAGACGAGAAGGTAGTACGGGAAGCCCTGGCCACCTCCCTGGGCGATTTGGGCTACCGGGTGTGTACCGCCGAGGATGGCCAAGCGGCCTGGGAGCTGTTGCAGGAGAAAGGGTTTGCCGTGGATTTGGTGGTCACCGACGTGGTTATGCCGCGAATGGGTGGCTGGGAGCTGTACGAGCGGGCCCACCGGGCCGCGCCCCATGTGCTGTTTCTTTTCTCTACCGGCTACTCGGAGAACGCGGTGCACACCAACTTCGTCAAGAAGGAGGGCGTTTACCTAATAACCAAGCCCTACGGCTTGGATACGCTGGCGCGTAAAGTGCGGGAGATTTTGGACAAAAAGGCTGCGAACCCCAACCTTTCGGACGAGCGCTGAAACCGGGGACGCATGGGAAAGCTTGCCCAGGTGGTGCTTTTGAGCCCGGAGATTCCTTGGAACACGGGCAACGTCGGTCGCACGTGCCTGGCCTTCGGGGCGCAGCTGCACCTGGTGCGGCCGCTGGGCTTTTCCTTGGCGGACTCCGCCCTGCGTCGAGCAGGCTTGGACTACTGGCCCCACGTGGCCCCGCGCGTGTGGGTTAGCTGGGAGGCGTTCGCGCGCGAGCTGGCCAGTCTGGGCGAGGCCTTCTTCTTCTCGGCGGAGGGCGAGCTGGCCTTATGGGAGCTGCCGTTTCCCCCCTCGCCGGTGTTGGTCTTTGGGCGGGAAAGCGAGGGCCTGCCGGCCAAGCTGCGGCAAGCGTATGCCCACCGCCTGGTGCGCATCCCCCAGGTGCCGGGACCGGTACGTTCCCTCAACCTCTCCACCGCCGTGGCGGTGGTGTTGGCGGAGGTGGCCAGACAGCGGTACGTTGCGGAAATACCCCAAGAACCGAGGGGGTTGCGGTAACGTGTGGGCCGCCGGCGCAAAAAAAGGCGGCGAAAGGAGGCAGCATGCGAAGGTTGCTCGCGTTTTGCGTCTTGTTGGTATCGCCGGTCCTTTGGGCACAGGAGGGTACGCGTGTTTGGAACATTGACCCCGCCCATTCGGCCGTGAGCTTTGCCGTCAAGCACATGATGGTGTCCAACGTGCGGGGTCAGTTCGGCGAGTTTAGCGGCACGGTAACCACTATGGGGCAGAAGCCGGAAACGGCCCAGGTGGAGGTGGTCATCCAAGCGGCTTCCATCGACACGCGCAACGCCGACCGGGACAAGCACCTGCGGTCGGCCGATTTTCTCGACGTGGACAAGTACCCAACCATCACCTTCAGGTCCAAAAAGGTGGAGCTTGCGGTTGGCAACAAGGCGCACATCGTGGGGGACTTGACCCTGCACGGCGTCACCCGGGAGGTGGTGCTGGAGGCGGATTTAGCCCCGGTGGTCAAGGACCCTTGGGGCAACCTGCGGGTGGGGGCGCACGCCACAACCACCATCAACCGCAAGGATTTTGGTATCACCTGGAGCCGGACCTTGGACACGGGAGAGCTGGTCGTGGGCGACGAGGTGAGCGTTGCGCTGGACGTGGAGCTGGTGGCCAAGCCGTAACCGACGTGTCTGTTCGATTCTTTCGGGTGGTACTATCCGAAAATCCGTACAGAAAGAGCGCAAGGCGCCCTCGGGCGCCTTTTGTTTTTGGCATAGCCTTTGCTCGCGGAAAAGGGGCGGGAGAGGAGGCTTGCCCAAGCGACTGACGTGCTGGGTCCCCAGCGGAAAGGAGGAGAGAGAATGAGGCGTTGGTTTGTCTCCTGTGTGGTGCTGTTTTTCGCGGGTGTGCTGCCGGTGGGGGCGCAAATCCCCACGGGCAAGATCGAGGGCAAGGTGGTGGAGGGCTTGCCCGTGGGCCGCACGCTGGATGCCGC
>CAZAUJ010000012.1:0-90781 GCA_964488355.1 uncultured Thermoanaerobaculia bacterium
CCTGCGCCGTCGTCACACGCCCATTTTTGGCGTGCGCAAGGTCTTGCCGGTAACCCGCGAGCTGGCAGCGGAGGGCACCCGGGTCGAGTTGGGTTCCGACCTGCAGCCTGTGCTTTACCGGGTGACGCCCGAGGGCATCGAGTACACCCTGGCTAGCCCCAGCGGCTGGACGCCCAAGCGCCTGCTGAAGCTGGACCAAGGGCTCACCTTGGACCGCGCCCTGGCCTTGGTACAGGAGCTCGCTCGCTAGCGCCCGCCTTAAGCCCGCCCTGCCGCCCTACTTTTGACGCGGCTTGCGCGCGATCACCCAAAACCCTTGCGTTTCCAAGCTTTCCCTGTCCAGAGGCTTGAACTTTGCGAGGCGCTTGGCCACCCCATTGGGCATGGGCAGCCGCTGCGGGACCAGGCGAACCTCCTCATCCCCCCATCCGCAGGAGGTCCAACAGGTTCTTGGTGGTGAAAAAGCGCCGGTGAGTGTAACACAGCACCAATAACGCGGCAACCCAGCTTTTGCTGCAGCCGCGCCCCGGTCAACCCGCGCGCGCACCCGATTTCCAGTACTTCCCGCGCCCCTTCCGGCACGAAGGGCAGCACATCGGTGCGCGTCTCGCCGCAGTGTCAATGAACCCGTGCGCCAGCCTCCCCGCACCACATGCCTCCCCAGAGCCTCGTTTCCTTCCCGGGCCAGCCCCGCGTACCCCTGCCACGGGCTCACGGGCACCGGTCGCAGTGATACCGGCGCAGTCGGGCCGGGTCATCGAACTCGGCGCTGCCACTGCTGTCGCCCTGTTCCACCACTACCCACCCGGGAGGCACCCCCAGCATCCCGCGCCGCTCGCGCTATCCAAAGCTCATACCAGATCCCGTACCGCCGCCTCCCGCCGGCGGAAAAACCACACCCCGGCCAGCAGCAAAACGACTCCCAGCACCAGCCCAATGCCTGCCCAGCCCACCACCACCGGCAGCCCCAGGCCCGTGCGCATGAGTGCCACAGGCGTCCAAAGGGGGTTGATGGCTACCCACGGGCGCAGCTTTTCCGGCAGCAGCGTTTCCGGATAGAGGATGGGTGTGAGGTAAAGGGCGAAGCCCATAAGGCTGGAAGTGACGGGTCCTACGTCCGGTAAGTACGCGCCGGCCACGGAAAGCCACAGTGCTCCCCCCACCAACAGGAGCAGGGCCGCCAAGACGGCCCCCACCAGGGAGGGCAGCAGGGGTGGCCCCTGGTTACCCAGGGTCAGGGCAAAACCCAGCAGCAGCGCCAACAGAACCCCATGTCGCGCCAGCACCGCCACCAGCTCCGAGGCCAAGAGCGCCGACAACGGCACCGGCACGTGCTTAACCAGGTTGGCCTGGGCTCGGAAACAGCTGGCCGCCCGAACCCAACCCTCCTGCAGCAGCAGAAAGGGCACCAAACCGGCCAAGAGCCAAAGGGCAAAGCCGCCCCCTCCCCCCGAAAACCCGCGCAACCCGAGGAAAACGCCAAACACCACCAGGTAAAGAGCAAACTGCAACAGGGGCTCCACCAAGGCCCAGGCGGTGCCCAAGAGCGAGCCAGCGTAGCGCGCCTTAACGGCCCTGCCGGCCATGGCCAGCACCAAGTGCCGATGACGCCAAACCTCTGCCAGCATGTCCCCACCCCGCTCCGTCGTGGCAAGGATAGCCCATCGCCGTCCTCGACAGCCGTGACTCGTCTCCTTCTACCTCTTTCCGCGCTGCCAACCGAGTCGTTGCCTACCCTGCGACATCTCCTTACCGCACAGTGATGCGAGTGCGGTCGCAAACGACGAGCCAACTTTTTTTACGCCTCTCGGAAGAGCACCCCGAGTGGCGCGCCGACCTTCGCTGCGTGCTGCTCACCGAGGAACTGCTCGCCCTGCCCGAAAGCGTGGCCACCTGGAGGTGAGCCAGCCGGCAGAGGCCCTGCGGCGCACACAGGAAGAGTTGGCCGCTCTTGCCCGCCCCGTAGACCAACTGGCTGCCGGCTTGGACCAGCTTCGCCAGCAAAGCCAAGCCTTGGCCAAATGGGTGGGCAAGCTCACCCAGCCCGTAGACCACCTGAACCGGCGCGTGAGTCCGCTGGAGGACCGGGTGGGTCAGCTTCGGGGTCGGGCGGCGGAGCGTCGTTACCGCAACCGTGCGGCCGCCTACGTGGGCCGCTGGCTGTCTGCGGTGGAGGTTTGGGACACCAAAACCTTGGCCCGTACGCTGGACCTGGCGGTGAGGGAGGGCCGTATTTCCCGGAAGAGCGTGCCGAGGCTCTGTGGGCGGAGGTGGTTGTCCGCGGGGAACACAGCCACGGCCATCAGGTCACGCTTGTTGTGGAAGCTTTGTCGGTGGTGGATGCCAAGGACGTGGCGCAGGCGCTGCTGCGCGCGAGCCTGTGTCAACGGGCACTGCAAGGGCCAGTTTGGCCGGTGGTGGCTGGCGAGTCCGCCACTGCTGGCGTGTCCGCGCTCTGCCAAAGGAGCTGCGTTTGGCTGCTTTTAGACAGCCAGCCTACGCCACCCGCGCCCACCGAGCAGCGCCAGTAGGCAGGTCGTACGCTACCGGTGGCAGCCTTGATTGCCAGGCCACCCAGGGCTCACTCCAGCCTCAGGGGCAAGCCGGCCCGTGGGTTTTCGCTGTAAAGCTCGGCCACACGCTGTGCCAGTTCGCGCCCGGCGGGCGAAACCACCTTTGGCACCACCACCTGCACGGTGTAGTAATGGTCACCAAAGGCGCCGGTGCGGACGTTGCGCACACCCTTGCCCCGCAAGCGAAAGCGCTGTCCGGAGGAGGTCCCATGGGGTATGCGGGTGCGCACCGGGCCATGAATGGTGCCGATCTCGATTTCCGCACCCAGGTAGGCCTCGCTGAAGGTTACCGGTACGGTGGTGTAGATGTCGTCGCCCTTGCGCTCGAAGTAGGGATGAGGGTGCACGTGCACCACCACAGCCACTTCCCGCCCGTCGGGGGTACGCGTTCGCAACCGGTCGCCGTCGTTGATGCCCTGAGGGACCCGCACCCGAATGCGGTCCGTGTGCACCAGCACGCCGCTGCCGCGGCAGCGGAAGCACACCACGCCTCCCGAAACCCCACGGCCACCGCACTGCGGGCAACCCACCTCCCGCCGAACGGGTACCACCACCACCGCCCCCTTGACCGCTTGCTCGAAGGTCAGCTCTACCGCCGTTTCCACCGCTTCCGCCGGCCGGGCGGCGGTGGCGCGCACGCGGCCAAAGAGGTCCCCAAAGAGCTCGCCCAAGTCCTCAAAGCCACCAAAAGAAACGCGGAAACCAGAAAAGGGGCTGCCGCTGGCTCGGGCTCGCGCCTGCTGGGCGCGGGCTGCCATTTCCGCCTCGTCCACCGTGCCGAAGCGGTCGTACTGGGCACGCTTGGCTGGGTCGGAAAGGACCTGATAGGACTCCTGGATCTCCTTGAAGCGCCGCTCCGCTTCCGGGTTTCCCGGGTTTACATCCGGATGGTACTTACGTGCCAGCTTTCGGTACGCTTTCTTGATTTCTTCCTGGCTGGCGTCGCGACTAACACCCAGCACCGCGTAGAGATCTCTCATCGCACCCCCTCGAGGTCTACCCCCGCACAAAATATCAGCGTGTTTTTGTCAAATTTCAAGTCTTCAGCCCTCCTGCCCTGCCGGTGAACCCTCGGCTAGAATGAGGCTGTGCATCTGGGCCTGCCCCTCGTGATGCTGGTTACTGGCAAGCGGCACGCCGCTGGGCTCGCCGCCGCCAGTTTGGCCCTTTGGCTCCACCTTCCTTGGCTGGGCCCGCTTTTGAAGCTGGCTGCGCTGCCGCTGCCGCCAGCCCCTAGCAACCCCTGGGTGCAAATTCCCGGGCACCTTCTGGTTTTGGTTTTGCTTTTGACGGCCTTGGGCTTGTTCTCGCCGCGCCCTGGATCACCGGCGGAACTGGCCTTGCGGGCGCGGCGCCGGGGTGATTTCCTCGCTGCCGGTGAGTTTTACCTGCAGGCGGGAAAGCCGCGCAAGGCCATCCGCGCCTTCGTTCGTGCTCGCGCTTGGGCACGGGCCGCGGATATTGCTCGCAACCTGGGAAAGCTGAGCAAGGCAGCCAAGCTTTACGAGCGGCAGGGGGGTGCTTCCCTGGCCTCTGCCGCCCAGCTTTACGCTCGCGCTGGGGCCCAAGCAAAGGCTGCCGCCCTCTGGCTGCGCCTGGGGCAAGAAATGGTGCAGCGGGGGGAGCCCCAGGCAGCAATCGAGCCCTTTGTCAAGGCGGGCGACCTCAAGCGCGCCAGCGCCGCCTGCCAGCTGGCGCTGGAGCGCCAGAAACTCAGCCCCGCGGTGGCGGAAGTGGCCCTAGAGGCGTGCCGACGCGCCCAGCAGCTACCCCTGGCTGCCCAGGTGGCCTCGTTCCTAGGCCGCCACTCGGAAGCTGGGGAGCTCTACCTGGCTGCCGACCGACCGGCAGAAGCGGCTTCCGCCTTTGAACAGGCCGGCGAGGTGGCCCGCGCCGCCGAGGCCTGGCGCTTGGCCGGCGAGCCGCAACGGGCAGCCCGCTTGAAGGCCTCGTCTCTGGTCCAGAGTGGCTTTCTGGAAAAAGCAGCGGAGGAGCTTTCCGCTGCCGGGCTCCACCAGGAAGCCGCGCACGTGCTGGTCCGCTTGGGATGCTACCGCGAGGCCTGCGACCGTCTTCTGGTAGCCGGGCTGAGACGCGAAGCAGCTGAGGTCATTGTCACCCATTTGGACCCAATGGAGGGTGCGCGTCTACTCGAGGAGCTGGAGGAGTGGGAGGCGGCTGGGGCGGCTTGGGAGAAGGCCGGTGACTTGCGCGCCGCCGCGCGCTGCTTTGAGCGGGCCGGTGAGCTGCAGCGGGTGGTGGGCCTTTACGGTGCCCTGGGGCTCGTGGGTGAGCAGGCACGTATCCTGGTGGAGCTGGGCCAAATCGAAGAAGCCTTCCTCGTGCTCCACCGCGCCGGGGATCTGGCCGGCGCCTGGGAGCTGCTGTCCCGCTTCGGCGGCGTCTACCCCAGCCTGGTCACCGAGCTGGTGGACGTGGCCAACTTTTTGCGTAAGCACGACACGAAAGCGGCGGTGGCTGCCCTGCAACGAGCCACCGCCGGTGTCCCCGACTCCCGCGACTTACTGCCTGCCCTTTATCTGCAAGCCCAACTGCTGGAAGAGCTGGGAGATTTGCGGGCTGCGGAGGAGGTTTTGGGCCGGGTCGTGGTCATCGATTACAACTACCACGACGCCCACGAGGCCCTGCAGCGCGTGCGGCGAGCTCGCCAGGAAAGCAGGGCGTTGGCCACACCCTCCGGTCCCCCCACGCCGCCGCCGGACGCCTCCCAGCGCTACGTGCTGGAGCAGGAGCTGGGCCGCGGCGGCATGGGCATCGTTTACCGCGCGCGCGACACCAGGTTAGGTCGCACGGTGGCCATCAAGATCCTGCACCCCCGTCAGCACTCGCCCGAGGCGCTGCGCCGCTTCGAGCGCGAAGCGCGGGCAGCGGCTGCCCTTTCCCACCCGGGCATCGTGCATATTTACGACTTCGGGCAAGGGTTTGGCTCCTCCTTCCTGGTGATGGAGTACGTGGCTGGGCCCACGCTCCACCAGCTACTTAAGGAGGAACCGGCTTTTGTCCGCGCCAACTTGCTCGCCCTGATGCTGCAGGCTGCGGAAGCGGTGGGCTACGCCCACACGCACCACGTGGTTCATCGCGACCTGAAACCGGCCAACTTTATCCTGGCCGAGCGTAAGCAACTAAAAATTTTGGACTTCGGCATCGCCCGACGGTTGGACGAGCTGGACCTAAGCCAGTCGGGGGTTACCGGTACCCCTTACTACATGGCCCCCGAACAGATCCTCAACGAGCAACCGGACGAGCGCTCGGATGTCTACTCCCTGGGTGTTACGTTCTTTCAGCTGGCCACTGGCACCTTGCCCTTCCCCAGCGGCAACGTCATTAAGGCCCACCTGGAACAGGCCCCCCCGGACCCGCAGGCCCTTAGCCCTGGGCTGGAACCCGCCCTCTGCCACCTGATCCTCCGTTGCCTGGAAAAGGACCCAGCCAAAAGGCCCCGGGACGGAAACGCCCTGGCGAAAGAGATCCGTTTGCTGGTGGAGGAGCGCAGCCGGTGAAGGTGGCGCTCATTGGCACCCACGGTGTGGGCAAAACCACCCTGTGCTTCGAGCTGGCCGCGCGCCTGAAGCGGCGAGATGTGGACGTGGAGCTGGTGCGCGAGGTGGCCCGCCACTGCCCCCTGCCCATCAACCGGCAAACCAACGAGGCAGCCCAATCCTGGATCCTGCACACCCAAATGGCCTGGGAACTGGAGGCCCAGGCTGGGCACGCGGTGGTCCTCTGCGACCGTTCGGTGCTGGACAACTACTGCTACCTGCTCTACGCGCAGGGCCCCCAACCCCACTGGGAGCCGCTGCTCACCCGCTGGCTCGCCACCTACCAGCTGTTGGTCAAGGTGCCCCTGTGGACACCCCCTCGCTGGGACGGGGTACGCGACACCGACCTAGCCTTCCAGCGCGCCATCGATGAGCTGCTGGAGGAGCAGCTTGGCCGACGCCCACTGCAGGTGTTGCGCTTGGAAGAAAATGCCCGCGCCACCTGGGGTGACCAGGTCATGGCCGCTTTGGAGACCTGGCTCGCCCCCATTCCTCCCCTCTTCCCTGAAGAGGAAAGGCTGGCCCCGTAGGCATGGAGCTGGTCCTGGCCCTGGGGGGAAACCTGGGGGATGTGCCCGCCACCTTCGCCTGGGTTGGCAGCCAGCTGCGCCGGCAGTTTGCCCTCCTCGCCCGCTCGTCCCTTTACCTTACCGAACCCCAGGGCCCACCCCAACCCCCGTTTTACAACGCCGCCCTGCTGCTGGAGGTGACAACCCACCCCCTTCAGCTGCTGGCCCTCTGTCAGGACCTGGAGCGCCGCGCGGGTCGGGACCGAGAACGGGAACAGCGTTGGGGCCCGCGCCCCCTGGACCTGGACCTGCTGCTGGCACCCGGGTTGGTCCTTCTCCACCCGCGGCTGGAGCTGCCGCACCCCCGCTTGGCCCTGCGCCGCTTTGCCCTCTTGCCCGCCGCGGAAGTGGCCCCGCACATGGTGCACCCCCGCCTGGGCAAGGCGTTGGCCCAGCTGGCAGAGGGGATGCCGTCCGAGGGTCAAACCTGCGCGCGGGTAGGCCCTTTCCCTGCTTTCTAGACGGTCTCAGCCAGCCGCAGACGGGCATCCACGGCCACCACCCCGTCGGGGAAGGCCAGCAGGGGGTTGATGTCGCACTCGACCAGCTGCGGCAGCCCCGTGGCCAAGGCTGACAACCGCAGCAGGGCGGCCACGATAGCCTTCTTATCCACCGCGTGCATCCCGCGGAAGCTCTCCAACAGCGCCTTGCCCTTCAGCCCCTCCAGCATAGCCCAGGCGTCATCCTCGGCCAGCGGCGCCAGCCGGAAGCTCACATCTTGCCAGACCTCCACCGCCACGCCCCCCAAGCCCAAAGCCACCAGCGGCCCCATAGCGGGATCCCGGCTTACGCCGAGAATGAGCTCCCGCCCACCAGGTAGGAAGCGCTGCAGCACGAACCCCTCGGAGGCCACCCCCGCCTCTCGCAGGCGGGCCAACATCCGGCTCGCCGCTTGGAGCAGCTGCTGTTCGTCTCGTAGATCGAGGGCAACGGCAGACAGCTCGCTCTTATGCACGAGAGCCTGGCCGAAAGCCTTCAGCACCACGGGATAGCCCAGCTCCTGCGCCCTTTGCGGCAGCTCCTCCACCCGCTGCACCACCGCCCAGGGGACCACCGGGATACCCACGTCGCTCAGGAGGGCAAAGGTCTCATTCGGTGGCAACACGCCGGTAGGTTGGGGCCGGCGGGCCGGCTGCCAGGGGGCCACCGGCACGCCTGGCGGGCGCCGGCGCACCTCGCCTGAGCGCTGGCAGGCGGCCAGAGCCTGCACCGCTTCTTCGGGAAAGCGAAAAACCGGGGGCAGGCCGGGGATCGCCAGCGCGTAACGGTAAAAGTCAGGGGCCGTCATGAACACCGGCACGTAGGGGACCTGTGTGACCGTCTCGGCCAGGGCTGTGGCGACCTGAAAAGGAGGCGCCAAAGGCGGGGTCACGGCAATGGCCATGACCGCGTCCACGTTCGGATCCTGGCCTACCACCTCCAAGGCACGGGAAAAGTCGTCCGGCCGAGCGGAGGGCAGCATGTCCACCGGGTTGGCGACCGAGGCCTCGGCGGGTAGAAAGCTTCGCAAGGCCTGCTGCGTGCTGTGTGTAAGAGGTGCCAGCTCAAGCCCCTCCCGCGCCAGGGCATCGCAGGCCGCAATGGCCGGGCCACCAGCGTTGGAAAGCACCGCCACCCGTCGGCCCCTGGGAGCGGACACGCGCTCGCAGGTGCGCGCCCAGTGCAGCAGCTCCGACAAGCTGTTGGCGCGCAGGCAGCCCGCCTGGTGCAAGAGCGCGTCTACGGCTCGGTCTTCCACCGCCAAGGCACCCGTGTGCGAGCTGGCGGCTCGCTGTGCCGCCTGCGTGCGACCTGCCTTCAAAACCACCACCGGCTTTTGCCGGGTGAGCCCGCGCGCCACGCGCAGGAACCGCTGGGGTTCCTCGATGGCTTCCAGATAAAGCATCACCGCCCGCGTCCGCTCGTCCTCGGCAAACACCTCCAGGCAATCGCAGACGTTTACCACGGCCGAATTGCCCAAGGAAACAAACAGCGAGATGCCCAGACCAACCTCCTCCGCCTGTTCGAACATGGCCACACCCAAGGCCCCGGAATGGGAAGCGAAGGCCACACCGCCGGCGCGCGCGGGCACCGGGGAAAAGGTGGCGTCCAGGCGCACCTGTGGGTCAGTGTTCACCAGCCCCATGCAGTTGGGGCCCAACATCACCGCCCCAGCCTGCCGCACCCGCGAAACAATGGCCGCCTCCAGCGCCGCTCCCTCCGCCCCGCCCTCGCGAAAGCCGGCAGTGATTAGCACCACCGCCTTCACCCCCCGCGCCAGCACCTCTTCCACCGCCGCCAGCGCCGCCTCCCGCGGCACCATGACGATGGCCGCATCGGGTGCTTCTGGCAGCGCCGCCATCGAGGGATAACAGGGCAGCTCGCCAATCCGCTCGGCTTTCGGGTTCACGGGGTACACACGCCCCACAAAACCACCTCGTCTCAGGTTGGCCAGCAGGCGACCCGAAAGGGATTCTTTGCGGGACGAAACACCCACCAAAGCCAGCGAGCGCGGCGAGAACAAGCGGGCCAGCTCAGCGCGCATGCGCCACCTCCGCGGCCATGCTAACAAAGGCGGGCTAGCTTGTGAATTGAGGAACAGGTACGCGCACGGTGACAAACTCCTGTGTGGCCTGCGCCGTCACCGGCAGGAAACCCGCCGGGTCACCGTCCAGCTGGTAAGGGATGCGGCCATCGCCGGTGAGACAAACGCGCTCGCCCCGCAGGCGCACCACACCCTTTTGTCTCAGATGCCTACCGAAGGGGATGCCAAAGAAAAAAGGGATGGCCACCCTGCGTCCCACCCGGGTCTGCACCACCGCTTCAAAACCGGGCGAAAAGGGGTCGGCGTCCGGGGTCGCCAGAAAGGGCCCAGCGTAGCAGCGACCTTTGCCCAAAATGCACCACCCAGCGGGGAGCTGCTGCCCGTCCACCTCCACATGGAAAAAAGGTAGCTCGGCACGGAAGAACTCGGCAACTGCTTGCAGGGCAATGCCCGCCTTGCCGCCGTAGCGCTTGAGAGGGGCGGGCAAGTGATAGAGGATCAAGGCATCGGGCCCCGCCGAGAGAACAAAAAGGAAGATCTGTCCCCGATCCGTGCGGCCCACGAACAGCCGGCGCTCCTGCCCGGTCAGTTGAGCCGCCAACGCCTCAGCCGGTCGCCGCGGCAGTCCCAGCTCGTAGACCAGCACCGAGGTGGTGCCACCCGGCAGCAGCAGCATGGCGGTGGGGCTGCCCAGAAGGCCGCGCGCCACCTCGTTGTAGGTGCCGTCGCCGCCCCAGACGGCCACCGCGTCGCAACCCGCCTCCCGTGCCTGTTGCGCCAAGTGGGTGGCGTGCCCCGGTGCCTGGGTAGGCCAAAGCTCCATGGCGTACCCGTACCGTGCCGCGGTGGCGGCCAAGGCCTGGTGTGGCACACGACCCCTTCCCCCGCGGGCTGTCGGGTTGTAAATGAGCGGCAAGCGCCTCATCCCGCCTCCTCGGCAAAAAGAGGGGCGTTCACCGGAGGAAAACCCAGGTGCCGGCGGGCCAGGTCGGTGGCCACCCGACCGCGCGGTGTGCGTTGCAGGAAGCCTGCCTGCAGCAGGTAGGGCTCGTAAATGTCCTCCAAGGTGCCCTGGTCTTCGCCCAAGGTGGCCGCCAAGCTACGCAAGCCCACCGGGCCACCGCGGTACTGCTCCAAGATGGCCAAGAGCAGACGACGGTCCAACTCGTCTAAGCCGTAGGTGTCCACCTCAAGCCGTTCCAAGCCGAAGCGCGCCACCTCCACGGTGATGCGCTGCGAACCTTCCGCTTGGGCGAAGTCGCGCACCCGCCGCAAGAGTCGGTTGGCAATGCGCGGGGTACCCCGGCTCCTGCGGGCAATCTCTTCCGCTGCCTCCGCATCAATGGCCACACCCAGAATGCTGGCCGAGCGGGTAACGATTCGCGCAAGGGCCTGGGGCTGGTAAAAGTCCAGGCGATGGACAATGCCAAAACGATCCCGCAGAGGCGGGGGTAGCAAACCCGGACGGGTGGTAGCCCCCACCAGGGTGAAGGACGGCAGCTTCAACCGCATGGTGCGTGCGCCCGGACCCGAGCCCACCACCAAGTCGAGGGAAAAATCTTCCATCGCCGGGTAGAGGAGCTCCGCCACGTGGGCTGGAATGCGGTGCACCTCATCGACGAACAGCACCGAGCCGGGTTGTAAGTTGGTGAGGATGGCGGCCAAGTCACCGGTGCGCTCCAGCACCGGACCGGAGCTCACCTGAATGGGCACGCCCAGCTCGTAAGCCACGATGTGGGCAAGGGTGGTCTTGCCCAACCCGGGAGGGCCAAAAAGCAGCACGTGATCCAGGCTTTCCCCGCGGCTTTTGGCCGCCTGGATGAAAACCTCCAAGTTAGCCGTGACCTTCTCCTGGCCGATGTAGTCGGCCAGACGCCGGGGACGTAAGGTCTCCTCGAACTTGACCTCGGTGGGGTCCCTCTGCGCTCGCAGCAGCGCTTCTGCCACGGCCTCATCTTAGCCTACGGATGCCGTCCCGGATAACAGCCTGATCAGGTTCCACCGTCCAAGGGGAACGTGCGCCGCCTAGGAACTCACCCTCACCAGCTGGCGCAGGGCCTCGCGCAACAGCTCAGGCAGCTCCCAGTCCGCCCGCTGGCGCAAGAGCGAGCCCACCAACTCCGCCGCTTGTTTGTGGCTGTAACCCAAGTTCACCAGGGCGGAAACCGCGTCCTCGCGCAGAGAGGCCATCGGCGGTTGGACCATTTTGGCCAGCTTGCCTTTGAGCTCCACCACCACGCGCTCGGCGGTGCGCCGGCCCACCCCAGGGGCTTGGGCCAAGACCTGCCAGTCGGCGTTCTCTACCGCCGCCACCAGCTCCTCCGGCGTGAGGCTGGAAAGAAGGGCCAACGCCATGCGCGGGCCCACCCCCGCCACGGCCAACAACTGGCGAAAGACGTCTCGCTCCGCTGAGCTGGGGAAGCCGAAGAGGGCCAGCTGGTCCTGGCGCACATGGGTGTGCACAAAAAGGCTCACGTCCTCCCTTCCTTGCAGCTTGGCGTAGGCGGAAAGGGGCAGGCTTACCTCGTAACCCACCCCGCCCACTTCGACCACCGCCTGGCCCGGAGTGAGAGCCAAAAGGCGCCCACGCAGGAAAGCAATCATTCCTGCCGCGGCGCGAACCGCGCCAGAAGCTCTTGGTTGACGGTCATGGGCTGGTTGCGCTTGGCCTCCGCCAAAAGCGTGTCCAAGAGCTTCTGCAGCTGGTCCTCCACCATGCTGCGGCGCAGGTTTTCCCGAGCAGCTGCCACCTCCTGGGCGGTGGCAACCTTCTTCTCGCGAACCTGGGCCAGCGCCACCCCACGCTCGCCCACCACGATGGGCTCGGTCACGCCACCCACCGGAGCGGCAAACACCGCTTCCTCCAGAGCTTGCGCCATACCCACGCCGGGGATGGCGGTCCCCCGGTGGAACTCCTGCACGGGAGTTACCTGCACGGCAAAGGCTCGGGCTACATCGCTCAAGGGCAATCCGCGCTTGGCTGCCAGCTCCGTTTTGACCTGCTGGAGGGCTTTGAGCCGCCGAGCCCCTTCCATCGCCTCCTCTTTGGCTTCCTCAAAGGGAGTCTGGCCGGGCTTGCGCACCTTCTCCAGCCGGTAAACCACCCAACCGCGGGGCGTGCGGCGCGGCCCGCCCACGAAGCCTTCCTTGGCTTTTTTCAGCTCCTCCAGGAACGCAGGGTCGCGACCCAGTCCCGGGATCACCCCATCCTCCAGGGAAAAGAAGGGGGTGACGTTGGAGCTGACCACCGTATCCGCCAGCGCCTGCCAGTCTTGCTCGCGCGTCAGCTTTTCGGCGGTGATTTTTTCCTTGAGGGCAGTGGCCCGTGTGGACGCTTGCGCATCCGCCAGGTTTTCCGTCAGCTTAAAGCGGATGAGCTCCCGCACCTCTTCCAAAGGCCGCAAATGGGCGGGTTTTTTGTCCTCCAGCAGGATGATGTGGTAGCCAAATTGGGAACGAACCAGCTCTGACACCTCCCCAGGCTTGAGGGCAAACACCGCGTCCTCGAACTCCTTGACCATGCGCCCTCGGCCAAACCAACCCAAATCACCGCCGCTTTCCTTGCTGCCAGGATCCTCCGAGTACTCGCGGGCGAGGGCGCCAAAGTCCGACCCCTTAGCTTTGGCCTTGGCGAGGAGGGCTTCAGCCCGCGTACGAGCTTTGGCCCAAGCCTCTTCCCCCTCCCCTTCCGGGCGAATCAGGATGTGCCGCGCCTTGACCTCCTCGGGCGAGCGAAACTCGTCCTGGTGCGTGCGGTAGTACTCGGCAATGCGCCCCTCGTCCACAGGTAAGGTCTGACGCAGGCGCGTGGGATCCACCAGTAGGTAGCGCAGCTTCACCTGCTGTCCATGGGTGAACTGGTCGATGTGGCTGTCGTAGTATGCCTTGGCCTCCTCCTCGCTAGCGCGAGTGGTGGGAAAGGCGTAACTGCTGGGAACGAACACCACGTCGAAGGTGGCCGACTCGTTGCGCCGGCGGTACTCGCGCTCCACCTCGCTGTCGGGTATAACGATGCCCTCCCGCAGCACCTTGCCTAGCTTCTCGAGGAGCATCTCCTCCCGCAGGTTGGCCTCGAACTCTTCCGGGGTGGTTTGATTGGCAGCTAAGATGCGAGCATAGAGCTCCTGACCAACGAAGGTGCTATCCTCCTTCTGGAACACCTTGAAGCTGGCGATGCGCTCGGCCAGCTCCTGGTCGCTCACCTTTAACTTTAACTTTTCCGCCTCCCGAGCCAGCAGCTTGCGGTCAATGAGGTTGCGCAGCGCCAGCTGTCCCAGGTCCAGGCTTGGGCGGATGACCTCGTACTGCTGTCCGTAAAGGCTGCGCAGGCGATCGTCGGTGAGCCGCACCTCCTTGAGAAAAGCGGCTTCCGAGATCTCGATGCCCGCCACCCGTGCCGCCAGCCCTTGCATGCCGCCGCCGCGCAGCCGCCCGGCGCCCCAGTCCACAAAGATCAGCAAGACGAACACAAACACCACGAACCACAGGACCCACTTGAGGTTCTTTAGGTTTTCGCGCATCAGTTTGAGCATGACAAAAGGACCTCCCGTTGCCCGAAGGCGTGGGATTGTAACGCCAGCGCCCGGGGACCCGCAAGGCGCGTTGCGCCTTTTTGCGGGCGGTGGTAAGGTGTGCAGCGGTTGACGTATGCCCTCGCCGTCCCGCCCACGACTGGAAGTGGATTGGGTGGTAGTCCCCGTTGCGGGCCTCCGCAAGTGGGGCCTGGCCATTCTCCTGGGGCTTTTGCTCACGGCCCTTGCGGCGGCCGGCTGGCTGCTTCTGCACGAGCCAGCTAACAAGAAGGCAGCGCGGCTGATTCAGCAAGCCACTGCCACCGCTGAGGACGTGCGCCGAGCCGGCATTTCCGAGGGTCTTTCGGGGGAGTTCGAGCAAGCCACCAGGCTGTTGGCCCAAGCGAACGAGGATTTCAGCCATGGCGATTTCCCGGCGGCGGCAGCGCGCGCGGAAGGTGCCCTTCACCGCTTCGAGCTGCTTTTACGCCTCGTCAACCGCGAATTCGTGGGGGCGGCTCAAGTGATTGCCGTTTCGGGTCGGGTCGAGGTGCAACGCGCCAACCAGACCAATTGGGAACGGGCTCGGGAAAAACAAGCCCTTTACAACGGGGATTTTATCAAGACCGCGGCCGATGCCACCGCTGAGCTGCTGTTCGCCGATGGCACGGTCTACCGCGTGGGCCCCGACAGCTTGCTGGAAATTCACCGGGAAGCGCGCACCGGCCCGCGTCCCGAACCGGGCGAGGTGAAGGTCCGGGTAGGCCAGGTCAACGTGTCCACCGCGCTCAACAGTTCCAGCGTGGTCACGGAAAGCGCCGGCGTGCGAATCGCCCAAGAATCCCGCGTGGGTGTGGAGGTGGCTGAAAATGCCACCACGGTGGTGGCAGCTTACGCTGGCCGGGCGCAGGTGGCCGCTGCCGCCGGTGGCACGGTGGAGCTGACGGAGAGGCAGGCGGTCACCGCCCAGCGCGAGGCCGGGCTCTCCCCCCGCCGAGCGATTCCCGAACCGCCCCAACTGGAGGCTCCCCAGGCGAATGCTCTCATCAACATGGACCAGTCGGACCGCGTAGTCCTGAGGTGGCGGCCCGTGCCGGGCGTGGCGGGTTACAAAGTGCAGGTGAGCCGCTCCCATTTGTTCGCCCCCGCCAACATCGAGGTGGAGGCCACCCTCAAGGAGCCCACGGTCACCTTGCGACTGCGGTTGCCCGGGACCTACTACTGGCGGGTAGCCTCTGTGGGACCCCAGCAAACGCCCTCCGAGTGGAGCCCACCGCGGTCTTTCAGGGGCTATTCCGGTGCGCGGGTGGAGGAGCTGGCCGATACCACGCCACCACCCTTGTCGGTGCAGAGGCCACAGCAAATGGGCAATTTCTTCCTCATTCAGGGCGTGACCGAGCCCGGTGCCACCGTGACAATCAACGGCGAGGCGGTGGCTGTGGCCGGCGATGGGAGCTTCAAGAAGGCGGTGGCCGTCACTCGCGAGGGTAGGAATGTGATCGTCATTCGGGCGGTGGACCCAGCTGGCAACAGCACCGAGCACCGCGAGACCGTGTTTGTGGAGGTGGACTGAAAATCATGGGGTTCTCTTCCTTTCTCTCGATCTTTTCTTCCGATTTGGCCGTGGACTTGGGTACAGCCACCACGCTGGTCTACACCAGGGCTCGAGGCATTGTGGTGTTCGAACCCTCCATCGTGGCCGTGAACCGCATAACCAACAAGGTAGAAGCGGTCGGGCAAGCGGCTAAAGAAATGCTGGGCAAGACACCAGGCAACATCGTAGCCATTCGCCCCATGAAAGACGGCGTGATTGCCGATTTCGAAGTGACGGAGAAAATGCTCGAGTACTTCATCCGCAAGGCGCACGGCCGCTCCTTCCTCGTGCGCCCGCGCATCATCATCTCGGTGCCGTCGGAAATCACGCCGGTGGAAAAGCGCGCGGTGAGGGACTCGGCCTTGCGCGCGGGAGCCAGCGAGGTCTACCTGGTGGAGCAAGCGATGGCTGCCGCCATCGGTGCGGGCCTCCCCATTACCGAGCCCTCGGGCAACATGATTGTGGATATCGGTGGCGGTACCACCGATGTGGCCGTGATTTCCTTAGCGGGCATCGTCTACTCCAAGTCGGTGCGGGTGGCTGGCAACGAGATGGACGAGGCCATCATCAGCTACATCAAGCGCAAGTACAACCTGCTGATTGGCGAGCGCACGGCGGAAGTCATTAAGATCGAGTTGGGCAATGCCTACCCCGACGGCACAAACCGCACCATGGAGGTCAAAGGCCGCGATCTGGTGGAGGGAATCCCCAAAACGCTAACGGTTTCCTGCGAGGAAATTAGGGAGGCGCTGGCGGAAACGGTCAACGTGATCGTCGACACCGTGCGCACCGCTTTGGAGCGCACCCCCCCAGAGCTTTCCGCCGACATCATTGACAAGGGCATCGTGTTGGCAGGTGGTGGGTCGCTGTTGCGGGGCCTGGACCAGCGCCTGCGGGAGGAAACGGGGATACCCGTGTCCCATTGCGACGAGCCGGTGTCGGCGGTGGTGCGGGGCACGGGCATGATGCTCACCGACATGAACTTGCTCAAGAAGATCGCCCTCGAATGACGTGGCCCGCCCTCTGCTCAGTCCCCAGCTAAGCCTCGCCCTCGCCTGCCTGGGCCTGTACGTGGCCACGGCGGCGCAGGTGCGCTCCAGCCAAGGGACCGCATTGAGTCTTGCGGTCCACAGCCTTTCCCAACCGTTGGTCGCCGCCACCAGCTACGCCTTGCAAACGCTCGGCGATTGGCGAGCAGGCCGCCAGGATTGGCAACGGACCCTTGGAGAACTGCAACAGCTGCGCCAGCAGGTAGACGACCTGCAGCGCGAAAATCACGTGCTGGTGAGCGAGCTCCTCACCTTGCGCCAAGGCCACGCCTTGCTCCAGACGCTGCCATCTTTGCGCGATCGCGGGGTGCTGGCGCGCGTGGTGGCCCGCGACCGGTTGGGTTCGCACAGCCTGCTTTTGGATCGGGGACGTATGCATGGGTTAACCACCGACTGCCCAGTACTGGCCGCCGATGGCGTGCTGGGGCGGGTGGAGCATGTGTGGGACGAGACCGCTCGAGTGCAGCTTTTGTCCCACCCGGCGGCGGCGGCAGCGGCACAGGTTGTGGGTGTGGAAGGCGAGGTGCTGCTTTTGGGCGGCGAAAGCCCGCGGCTGGAGGGTTTCCCCCCGTACACCCAGGTGCCCGTCGGCAGCCCAGTGGTAACTACCGGATCGGAAGGCATTTACCCCCCTGGCCTACACCTGGCAGTGACCGGCGAACCGCAGCTGGGGAGGGTGTTCACCCTGGTACCGGTCACGCTCGCGGCACGGCCGGAAAAAGCTCAAGTGGTGTTGGTGCTGCGCCGAGAATCACCGTGAGCCACCTTCTCTTCCTCTTGGCAGCCTTGGCGGCCCAAGCGGCTCTCACCGCACCGCAGGCGCCCTGGTTGCTTTCGGCGGTCCACCTTTGGCTGGTGGTGGTGGTGGGGCGCGCTAAGGGCCAGCCCGCAGCCAACGCTGGCTGGTTTGGCCTGTTGGCTGGTCTGGCTGCTGACGGCCTGCGGGGCCAAGCCCTGGGGCCCACGGGCCTGGCCGGCGCCCTGGCCGGGGCGGTGGTGGCCAAGGCCACTGCCCTGTTTGACCTCTCCGGGCCACTCTTTTGGGTGGTGGGCACGCTGGTGGCTTCCGCGGTGGTGGAAGCAACCACCTTGTTGGTCTATGCCAGCCTGGGACACCCGGCACCCCACGGGCTGGTGGGTAGCGCTGCCGCCTTGGCCGGCACCTCGGCCGTTGGCTTGGCTACCGCCCTGGCCGAGTGGTGGTACCAGAGGACCTTCTCCCCCCAGGCTCGCCGGCGGCGAGCCTTGCGCCGGCGATGACCTACGTTCGCGACGACCTGCGGCCGCTCCAGCGTCGGCTGGCGTGGCTCTTGCTGCTTTCCCTCGCCGGTTTTCTGGCTTTGGTGGTTCGCTTGTGGGTGCTTCAGGCGGTACAGGGCAGCTACTGGCGAACATTGGCGGAAAACAACCGGTTGCGCAAGGTGCCGCTGGAGGCGCCACGGGGCACCGTCACCGATCGCCGCGGGGAGGTACTCCTGGACAACCGGCCCGCGTTTCAAATGCTCATCTTTCCCGAGGAAATGAAGGACCCCGCGGCCACGGCTTCCTTTTTGGCCCGCATTGGTGTGGCCCCTTTGCCGGAAGCGGAGGCCCGCGTACAGAAGGCGCGCAAGACCTCGCACCTCCCCTCGGTGATCGCCGACAACCTCACCTTCTCCCAAGTAGCAGCCATCGCCGCTCACCGCGCCGAGTTCAAAGAGCTGGAGGTTCATCCCGCGTCCCGTCGGAGCGTGCCTGCCGGGCCAATAGTGGCGCACCTGGTGGGGCAGCTAGGGGAGGTTTCTCCCCAGCAGCTGGCGGAAAACCCCAGGCTGCGACCAGGACAGCTGGTCGGCCGCTCCGGTTTGGAACGTTCCTACCAGGATGTGCTGGGGGGCGAACCGGGTAACGTCATAGTGGTGGTGGATGCCCTGGGCCGGCAGGTTTCCACGTTGGAGGAAGAAAAACCCGTTCCGGGCAAGCCCCTCACCGTCACAGTGGACTCGGAGCTGCAGCGGGAGGCAGCGGCTGCGCTGGGGACGCAGGTGGGGGCGGTGGTGGCCCTGGACCCCCGTTCCGGAGAGGTTCGGGTGCTGCTTTCCCAGCCCGCCTTTGACCCGAACCTCTTCGCTGGTCACCTGGAACCCCAGCGTTGGCGGGAGCTGGTCCAGGACCCCCTCAATCCCTTGCACAACCGCGCCTTGCAGGCCGTTTACCCACCCGGCTCCACCATCAAACCGCTGTTTGCTGCCGCCGCCTTGGCCGAAGGGGAAAGAAACCCACAGCAAGCTGTCAGCTGTTCGGGCGCGGTCACCATCTACGGGCACCCCTACCGCTGCTGGCTTAAAGGCGGGCACGGGCGCGTGGCTTTGCAGGAGGCCATCGAGGCCTCCTGCGATACCTACTTTTACTACCTGGCCCGCGACGCGGGTATCGAGCGGCTGGCACGCTGGGCAAGGCTGTTTGGCTTAGGTAGCCCCACCGGCATTGAGCTCCCCGGCGAAGCCGGTGGCCTGGTTCCTGACGAGGCCTGGAGCCAACGCGTGCGCGGCCATGCCTGGTACGCCGGGGAAACCGTTTCCGTGGGGATCGGCCAGGGGCCCATCCTGGTGACCCCTTTGCAGCTGGCGGTGGCCTACGCTGCCCTGGTCAACGGTGGCTTTTTAGTGACTCCCCACCTGGTGCCCGGGCAAGGCAAGCCCCCCCGGCCTGTGGGCCTGCCGCCTGAGGCGCTGGCTGAGGTGCGGAAGGGCATGGAACGGGTAGTTTGGGGCAGCCGGGGCACCGCGCGCCGGTTGGCGGCCCTCGGCGCCAGCCTGGCGGGGAAGACCGGCACGGCCCAAGTGATGCGCAAGAAGGAAGGCGTTACCTGGCGCGAGCTGCCCTGGGAGCAACGCCATCACGCGCTGTTCGTGGGCTACGCCCCAGCTGAGGACCCCCAACTGGTGGTGGCGGTGGTGGTGGAACACGGCGGCGATGCGGCGGCGGTGGCGGCGCCCGTGGCTGGTCGGGTGTTGGCTCGGGCCTTGGGTGTGAAGGAGGAGGAGCTGGCCAAGGTAGTGGCCGAGGTCTCCTTGCCAGAACCCACCGGGGTGGGAGGCAGCCCATGAAGCGGTTGGATCCGTGGCTGTTGCTCTCGGTGCTGGCCATCGCCGTTGCCTCCTTTTTGGCCCAATCCTCCACCGCCCAAGCCCTCGCCCGGCCTGGCTTTGCCCTGCGCCAGCTGCTGTGGCTTGCGGTGAGCATGGGGCTGATGGTTGTGGTCGGTTACCTGGACTACCGCGTACTCGCCCGCCTCTGGCCGCTTTTTTACCTGGCCTCGGTGGGCGTCCTGGCGGCCCTCCCCCTGGTGGCGCCGGAGCGCGCCGGCACCCGGGCCTGGTTGGTGCTGGGATCCTTTACCGTGCAGCCCTCCGAGTTTGCTCGGCTGGTCACCATGCTGGCAGTAGCTGCGGTGGCAGCCAAACACCAGGAAAGCTGGCTTTCCTGGCGAAAGGCGGCGGAGCTGGCGGGCTTGGTGGGGCTGCCCATGGCGCTGGTGCTTCTCCAGCCCGACCTAGGGGTAGCCCTGACCTTCCTGCCCGTGCTGCTGGCCACCTGGTGGCTCGGAGGGCTCCGGCCGGTGGCCTGGGTAGCTCTGGCGGTGCTGTTTTTTGGCACCGTGGTGCTGGCCTTCCTCTTTCTTCTCAAGCCCTACCAGAAGGAGCGCATCCTCACCTTCCTCTACCCCGAGCGGGCGCCCTACGCAACCGGCTACCAGCAGCGGCAAGCCAAGATTGCGGTGGGCTCGGGCGGCCTTGCAGGCAAGGGTTTGAAATCCGGCAGCCAGTCACAGTTGCGCTTCTTACCCGCTCAAAGCACGGACTTCATTTTCGCCGTGTGGGCGGAGGAAACCGGCTTGATCGGCAGCCTGGTGCTCTTGGGTGCGTACGCCCTGCTCCTTGCCCGCGTGTTCGTTGCTGGCCTGACTGCCCGCGACCGGCTGGGTGGGCTTTTGGCTGGATGCGTGGGCGCGGCTTTGGCGGCCCAGGTGCTCATCAACGTGGGCATGGCCCTGGGGTTGGCCCCCACCGTGGGCATTACCCTGCCCTTGCTGTCCTACGGCGGCTCGTCCATATTGGCTACGGGTTTGGCCCTTGGTTTGGTACAAAGCGTGTGGCGACTACGCTTTGCCAATCTCTAGGCGCCCCCTGGTACACTGCCTTCGGGTGAGACGGTGACCACGGTCATCTATGCCAACGTGACCCCCTTCGAAACCCGCGTGGCGGTGCGGGAGGACGACCGGCTGGCGGAAATCTACGTGGAACGCAGTCGGGAACGGTCCATCGTCGGCAATCTTTACAAGGGGCGCGTGTCCCGGGTGCTTCCGGGGATGCAGGCAGCCTTCGTGGATGTGGGGCTGGAGCGGGACGCTTTTCTGTTTGTGGACGACGTGGCCGAGGCCCTGGAGGAGGAGGGCGTGGATCTGCAGGAGGTGCGGACCCAGACCCCCATCCAAGACCTCTTGCGCGTGGGACAAGAAATCCTAGTCCAGATCACCCGTGAGCTGAGCCCCAGCAAGGGGCCCCGGGCCTCTTCCCACGTCACGCTGCCCGGCCGCTTTCTCGTCTTCCTTCCCGGCCCCAGCCACGTGGGCGTGTCCCGGCGCATCACCGACCAAAAGGAGCGGGAAAGGCTGCGCTCGCTTTTGAGCTCCTTGCCAAAGGAAGGGGGCCTGATCGTACGCACAGCCGGGGAAGGACGAAACCTGGCCGACTTCCAGCAGGATTTGGCGTATCTCCAAGGCACATGGGAGCACATTCGGCGCCGCTTTCAGGCGGTGGCCGCTCCTGCCCTGCTGTACGCCGAACCCGATTTGTTGCTGCGTGTAGCTCGCGACCTGGCACGGGATTCGGTGGCGGAGTTTTGGGTGGACGACCCGGATGCCTTTCGCCGGCTCACCGAGTTTTTCGCTCGCGTGCAGCCCGAGTTGGTTAACACCCTGCGCTTGTACGGCCGTACCACCCCCATGTTCTTAGCTTTTGGCGTGGAAGAAGAAATCGCCAAGGCCCTGGAGTCGGTGGTGGACCTGCCCTCCGGGGGCTCGCTGGTGATCGAACAAACGGAGGCGCTGGTGGTGATTGACGTCAACACCGGCCGCTACGCCCGCGGGCAGGACCTGGAGGCGACGGTTTTTCACATCAACCTGGAGGCAGCGCGGGAAATCCCCCGTCAGCTGCGCCTGCGTAATTTGGGCGGCATCGTGGTGGTGGACTTCATCGACATGGAAGACCCGGACCACCGGGAAACACTGTTGGAGACCTTCCGCAAGGAGCTCGCCAAGGACCGGGCGCGCACCCTTGTGGGCGCGATGGGGCCCTTCGGGCTGGTGCAGCTGACACGCAAACGAACCTCCGCCTCCTTGTGGAAAGCCCTGACCACCCCCTGTCCTTTTTGTCAAGGTTTGGGTCGCATCAAGTCGGCCGAGACGGTAGCCTTGGACCTTTACCGTGCCGTGCTGGAACAGGCGGGGCAACTGGGAGCAAAAGCCTTCCTTGTTAGGGCCCACCGGGAGGTCCTGGAGCTTTTGGCGGGCCCCTGGGCGGCCTTGGTGCAAACCCTAAGCCAAAGCCACGGTGTGCAGGTGGAGCTCAAGGAGTCCAGCGACCCGCACCCCGCCCACTTTCAGGTGTACGCGAAAGCATAGGGAGGACACGATGAACCGCCTCCTCGCTTTGGGCCTCACGCTTTTGGGTAGTTGGCACGCTGCCGCCGAGCAGTCGCCGCGGGCGTTCACCATTGCTGACCACTTTCGCGTGGTGGGCGTGAGCGACCCGCAGTATTCCCCCGACGGCCGCTTCGTCGCCTACGTCACCACCCACACCGACCTGGAACGGGGAAAGAAGTGGAGCCACCTTTGGTTGCTTTCGCTCGCCGACGGTCAGGCGCGGCAGCTCACCCAGGGAGAAGCCAACAACTGGCAGCCGCGCTTTTCTCCCAACGGCAAGCAGCTCGCCTTCCTCTCCGACCGGGCCGAGGGTAAGCCGCAAGTTTTCCTCCTACCCCTGGAGGGCGGAGAGCCAGACCAGCTCACCCGCTTCCCTTCTGGCGTGGCGGGACCGGTTTGGGCGCCCAACGGAAGATTTCTCGCCGTGAGCGCCCAGGTGTACCCGGAATGCGGGGCCGACGCCGCCTGTCACCAACGCATCCTCGAGCGCCTGGAAAGAAGCCCCCTCTCGGTTCACCTGGCCGATGACTTGCTCTTCCGCCACTGGGACCAATGGCGGGACGGGCTGGTGAGCCACGTGCTGCTGGTGAGCGTTCCCGAGGGCAGGCTCACCGATCTGAGCCCCGGTCCCTTCGATGTCCCCACCTTTTCTTTGGCCGGCGATCCCGGGTATGCCTTCTCGCCCGACAGCCAGCAGCTGGCCTTCGTCTCCAACCACGACCCTGACCCAGCGCTTTCTACCAACGCCGACCTGTGGCTGGTGAACCTGGGCCCCGATGGCACGCCGCAAGGCCTGCCACGCAACCTCACCGCGGCCAACACGGGCTGGGACGGCCATCCGGTCTTTTCTCCCGACGGGCGATTGCTGGCTTACCGAACCCAACGGACCCCTGGCTATGAGTCCGACCTTTTTCGCCTGGCCGTCCTCGACCTGGCCAGCGGGAAAAGCCATGTCGTTTCCGGCAGCTTTGACAATTGGATCGTGGACCACCGTTTTGTCCCCGACGGGCAAGCCGTGGTGTTTAAAGCCGAAGAGGCGGGACGAACACCCCTCTACCGCCTGGAGTTAGCTTCGGGCCGCGTAAGCAAGCTGCTTACGGATGCCACCATCGATGCCTACGCGCTCAGTCCCGATGGTCAGAGCCTGGTATACAGCCGGCGGGCAGTGGGTGAGCCGCCGGAGCTTTACCTTTTTCACGCGGGCTCCAAAAACAAGCTCACCCACCACAACCAGGCCCTCACGCGGGAGGTGGACTTTCGCCCCGCAGAGGAGCTGTGGGTGGATTCGGGCCGGGGTTACACGGTCCACGTGTTTTTGGTGAAACCGCACGGCTTTGATGCGAAAAAACGCTACCCCCTGATCCTTAACGTGCACGGGGGACCACAGTCTCAGTGGAGCGATGCCTACCGCGGCGATTGGCAGGTTTACCCAGGCCTTGGGTACATCGTTGCCTTTGCCAACCCCACCGGCTCCACCGGGTACGGGCAAGCCTTCGTGGACGCGATTAGCCGAGACTGGGGCGGCCGAGTCTTCGACGATCTCATGAAGGTGACCGATGCGCTGGCGCAGCTGCCCTATGTGGACCCCAAGCGCTTGGGAGCCATGGGCTGGTCTTACGGCGGGTACATGGTCATGTGGTTCGCCGGCCACACCCAGCGTTTTGCCGCGCTGGCTGCGATGATGGGCGTTTACAACCTGGAAGCTTTCTGGGGCTCCACCGAGGAGCTGTGGTTTCCCGAACACGACCTGGGCGGCCCTCCCTGGGCTTCCCCGGACTACCAGCGCTGGTCGCCGTCCCGCTTTGCTGCATCCTTCCGCACGCCGACCCTTGTCATCACTGGCCAACAGGATTTCCGCGTGCCCTACACCCAGTCGCTGGAGTTCTTCACCGCTTTGCGGCACCAAGGCGTGCCCGCTCGCTTGGCGGTGTTTCCCAAGGCGGGCCACTGGCCCTCCTGGTGCGAGATGGCTTTCTACTACCTCCTGCACGCCGACTGGTTCCACCGCTACCTGGGGGGAGACCCGCCTCCCTGGGATGTGCACACGTTCCTCCGTAACCAGATCTTCAGCGCCGATAACACCTAGGGAAGAGGCCGGCCGCCAGCGGTGTTGCAAACCGAGGGATGGGCGACAAGGGTTATTGGCAGAAGGCGGCGGCCGCTCTTATCCGCCAGCTCACCCACGAGGTGGGTAGGCAGGAGCTGGCTCGCTTGCAAAGGAAACGCCCAAAAAAGCATGGGCTGCTGGCGGGTGGCTGGCTAATCTCGGGGGCCTTGGGCGCGGGTTGTGCCTGGGCTCCCTCCTGGCCGTGGCTTTGGCCTTTCGGGATAGCGCTGTTGGGGCTTTTCGCCTTCAACGGCACGGTGCTGTTGCACGAGGTCTTGCATGGGCTAGTTTTTGCTCGGCGGCGCCCTCCCTGGGAACGTGCTCTAGCCTGGCTCTACTCCGCCCCCTGCGGCATCTCACCAAGCCAGTTCACCCGCTGGCACCTGGACCACCATGCGCAGCTGGGGGATCCGCACGCGGACCCCAAACGGCACCACCTCTCCCCCAGGCGCAACAGCCGCTGGGTCAAACTCCTCTACTGGACGCCAGCACTGTTCTTCATTTACTTCCGTGCCGCGCGTCGTGAGGCAGCCAGCTACGAACCGGCCCTGCGCCGGCGCATCCTTGGCGAGCGGCTGGCATTCACCCTGCTGCACCTCTTCCTGGCGGTGGTGCTGGTTGCACAGAGCGGCTGGCAGCTTTGGCTGCGGCTGCATGTCCTGCCGCTGTTTTTCGCCTTTCCCGTATGGTTTGCCCTCAACCGCCTGGGTCAGCACTTCGCCATTGACCCCAACGACCCTGCCAAGTGGGGCACGCTCATGGCGCGGTCGCCCTACCTTTGGGATCTGCTGTTTCTCTTCTCCAACTACCACCTGGAGCACCACTACTTCCCCGGGGTACCAGCCTACAACCTGCCGGCGCTGCGCCGAGCCTTGGAGGGCTTTTTTGCCAGCCGGGGTTTGAAGGCGCGCACCTACCGGTCCTTGCTGTACGACTGGTTCGTGCGCAACTGCCCACCTCACGCCAACTGGGAGGAGCACCTGTTGGTGGGATGAGGGCTCTGCCTGAGTTGGTCTGCCTTGCGGCAACTCCTAAAAGCTGCTACCTTGAGATTGGGCAGCGGAGAGGTGCTGGAGTGGTCGAACAGGGCTGCCTGCTAAGCAGTTGTCCCGGGTAATCCTGGGACCGGGGGTTCGAATCCCCCCCTCTCCGCCACTATTTGCGGCCTCGTTCCTATCGACTTTTCCTTGCCAAGGCATTCGCCTACGCCTGCTAGCGCCAGGCTCCGTTCCCCGCCCTGGCCTCCAGCCCCTTGCCGCCCTAAAATCGCTCCAGCCATGCCTCTGGTGCGTTCGCGAAAAAGCTCGCTGAGGGTTTTGCTGGTTAAACCCCCAGCCAGCTTACCCACCATTCGCGCTTTGGCCCGCTTTTAGGCGCTCGAGGCCCTGGAGCTGGGGTATCTGGCCGGAGCTTTGCCCCGGCACCATCAGGTGCTGGCCCTCGATTTGCGCTTTTCCGCCTTTCCCCAGGCCCACTTTGCTCGCGTGCTCAAAAGCTTCCAGCCCGATCTGGTGGGTTTGACCGCTTTTTCCCACGAGGCCCAACAGGCATGCCAACTGGCCAGCTTGACCAAGAAGCTCCAGCCAAAGGCAAAGGTGGTGGTCGGCGGCCATCATGCCACCGCTTGCCCGGAAAGCGTCCGCGTGCCGGGGGTGGATTGGGTAGTGCGGGGGGAAGGCTGCCGGCCCTTTGCTGAGCTGGGAGAGGCCTTGAGCCGGGGCGAAGAGCCACAGCCGCACGCGGAGCTGGTGCCCACCGGGCCTCAGTTTGCCACCTGGGTCACCGCGCCACCCCCCGCCTTTGCTTCCGCTAGAGAGCTCCCGCGCCCCCGGCACGATCTCTGGGACATGCGGCGCTACCGCATCGTTTGGACCCACGACCGTGCTCAGCCTTTCGCTCCCCTCTGGCGTTCCGTGGCCATGGTGCGCACCTCCTTTGGCTGTCGCATGCACTGCACCTTTTGCCCGGTGCTGGTGCTGTTCGGCGGCAAGCATTGGCCGCGGGACCCGGAAGATGTGGCCGAGGAAATTGCCCAGCTGCCCGTGGGGCACGTGTACTTTTCCGATGACGAGAACCTCCTCGACCGCGAGTTTTCCCTCCGGCTGGCTGAGGCCTTACGGCAACGAGGGGTGAAGAAACGCTCCTTCGCTTGGGTACGCTAAACTACCGTGCTGAAAAACCCCGACGTGCTCGCTGCCTTCCGCGGCGTTGGCCCGGACTGCGTTTTTGTCGGCTTTGAGTTCGCCAGCGACGAACAGCTTAAAGCCGTAAGGAAAGGCGCCACCGTCCACCACAACCTTTTGGCCCACGACACGCTGCGACAGCTGGGAATCGCCGTGCACGGTGCCTTCATGGCCTTGACTTGCTTCACCCACGAAGACCTCGACCAGTTGGAAGCCTACCTGCGCTCCATGCCCCCGGCCGAATGCAGTTTTACCGTCTGCTGTCCCTCCCCCGGAACCCCCGACTGGCAACGGCAAAAGGAGCGCTTTTGGGTCGCCGATCCATTTTCCGCGTACGACTGCATGCACCCGCTGGCGCCCACCGCCCTCCCGCTGCCCGAGTTTGCCGAGCGCTTTGCTCGCCTGCACGCGGTGGCCGCCCCTCGGCACCCCTTCCGTCAGGTTCGCTGGCCCCTCCACCCAGGCCACCTTCTACGGGTGGAATGGGCCCAGCGGCGCTGCACCGCCACCCTGCGCCACATGCCACAAAACCTGCAACGCGCGGGCTGGCCATGAGCACCCCACCGCCGCCAGCTACCCGTCGCGTGACGTAAACTTGCCTGGGAGGGTGGCTATGCTGGCCCGCGTGCTCGTGCTTTTGCTGTTGCCGTTTCCGCTTTTGGCGCAGACGACACAGGCGACGATTACTCAGGAGGAGCTGCGCGCCTACGTGAGCTTTCTCGCCTCGGACCTGCTGGAGGGCCGCACTCCCGGAACCCGTGGCTCCCAGCTGGCGCGCCTTTACCTGGCCAGCCAGCTGGCCGCTTGGGGCTACCAACCCGCGGGAGAAGGGGGCAGCTACGAGCAAAAGGTGCCCATGGTGGGAATCGAAACGCAGGTGCCGGCAAAATGGGTTTTCACCGGCAAACACGGCCAGCTGGAACTGGAGTTCCTACGGGATTTCATTGCCGTCTCCGGGCTGCAGGCCCCCAAGGCCGAGCTGACCAACGCTGCCCTGGTATTCGTGGGTTACGGCATCCAAGCCAAGGAGCATCAATGGGACGATTTCAAAGGCGAGGACGTGCGGGGCAAGGTGCTGGTGTTTCTCAATAACGACCCAGACTGGGACCCCAACCTCTTCGCTGGCCCCACCCGCCTTTACTACGGCCGCTGGAGCTACAAGTACGAAAAGGCCGCGGAACTGGGGGCAGCCGGTGCGCTGATCATTCACACCACGCCTTCTGCCGGCTACCCCTGGGCGGTGGTGGTGAATTCTTGGACGGGCACGCAGTTTGAGCTGCCTGCCGAAGACGAAGCACGGGTTGCCGTCAAGGGTTGGATCACAGAGGAAGCCGCCAAGCGACTTTTTGCCCTGGCTGGTCTGTCCCTGGAACAGGCAATCCAGCAAGCCCGAAGCCCCAACTTCCGGCCCGTCCCCTTGGGTCTTACCACGTCTTTGGGGCTCACCAACCGCCTGTCGCACATCGAGGGGGCCAACGTCTTGGGGCTGTTGCCCGGTTCGGACCCGCAGAAGGCGCAGGAGATGGTCGTGCTTACCGCCCACCACGACCACCTGGGGGTGGGTCTGCCCGACGAGCGGGGCGACAGCATCTACAACGGTGCGCGCGACAACGCCGCCGGCTGCGCCCAGGTGCTGGCCATTGCCCGCGCCCTGGCGAGCTTGCCCAGACCCGCTCGCTCGGTGCTGGTGGCCTTCGTGGACGGAGAGGAGTCGGGCCTTTTGGGTTCCGCCTTTTTGGCTGCCAACCCACCCGTCCCACCCGCTCGCTTGGCGGCGGTGGTGAACTACGACGGGGGCAACATTTTCGGCCGCACCCGTGACGTAGCGCAGGTAGGGAGAGGAAAAAGCACCCTGGATGGCATCTTGGATGCGGCAGCTGGCAAGCAGGGACGGGTGGTGGTGCCCGACCCGTTCCCCGACCGCGGCTCCTTTTACCGGTCCGACCACTTCAGCTTGGCGCGGGTCGGTGTGCCCGGCTTGTACTTTAAATCGGGGATCGACGTCATCGGCAAACCTGCCGGCTGGGGAAAGACCCAGGCAGAGGCTTGGGAAGCGCAGCACTACCACCGCCCTTCCGACGAGCTGAGGTCGGACTGGGATTTTGCCGGCATGGTGGAGGATGCAGAGCTGGGCCTGGCCTGCCTGCTGGCAGTGGCTCAAGCACCGGAGATGCCCAGCTGGTTGCCCAACGACGAGTTTGCTCCGGCTCGGGCGCACGCGCTGGCGGCCCTGGCCGCCCCCTCGCGGCCATGAAAACGCCTCAGCAGGCCTGGGAGCTGCTGGCCTCGGTGGTTTCACCTGGGCCAACAGAGATAAGGCCGCTCGCTCAAGCAGCCGGCCGGTACCTGGCAGCAGCCGTTAGGGCTGAGCTCTCCTTCCCCCCCGCCCCGGTGGCAGCCATGGACGGCTACGCTGTGCGCTGCAGCGAGGCGGCCGGGCGCGGCCTGCCGGTGGCGCTCACCGTTAAAGCTGGCGACCCGCCCCAGGTGCTTCCTCCCGCCACCTGTGCCCGCATCTTCACTGGTGCCTTAGTGCCAGAAGGTGCAGACGCGGTGGTGGCCCAGGAGGTGGTGGAGCTGGCAGCTGGGCAGGTGCGCTTTCCCGCTGCCATCCCGAAAGGGGCCAACATCCGCCACCGAGGGGAAGTTTTTGCCGAGGGTGGCGAGCTGCTGCCGCCAGGAACCCGCCTTACGGCCGTGCCCCTGGCCCTTTTGGCTGCCGCCGGGCTGCGGCGGGTTCCGGTGGTGGCCGAGCCGAGGGTGGGCCTGCTGGTTACTGGCAGCGAGCTCACCACTGCCAAGCCCAGGCCCGGGCAAATCGTGGACAGCAACACTCCCATGCTGCAAAACCTTTTGGCTGGCGAGCCGGTACGGCGTGTCCGCCCGCAGCGGGTACCGGACGAGCTGCCCCGGCTTCGGCAGGCACTGAGCCAGGCGCTGCAGGAGGCGCAGGTTGTCATCACCACTGGCGGGGTGTCGGTGGGCGAGCTGGACCTGCTACCCCAAGCCCTGGCGGAGCTGGGGACAGAGGTGCTGTTCCACAAGGTGGCCATGCAGCCGGGAAAGCCCATCCTGGTGGCGCGCCACGGTGCCAGCTGGCTGGTGGGGTTGCCCGGCAATTCGGTTTCCGCCCTGGTTGGCTTCCGGCTTTTCGCCCGCCCACTGCTGCGCGCCCTCGCTGGCGACCGCCAGGCTTTTTCCGGGCCTTGGATCCCCCTGCCACTGGCCAAGGCAGCCAGAAACCCAGGCCAGCGAACGCAGTTTCGACCCGCGCGCCTTTGTCTGACGTCCAACGGCGTGGCAGTGGAGGTCCTGCCTTGGAAGGGCTCACACGACCTGCGGGCAGCCGCCTTCGCCACGCACCTGGCCCAGCTGGAACCAGGCGTCCAGGAGCCGCCAGGCGCCCTGGTGCCGGTTTTGCCCTTGGCTTAGATTGCGTCTCACTTCACGAGGTCCTTGCCTTTTTTTGACGAGTGGTCGATACTGTAACTGTCTCCGACCCGACCCGCCTAAAGGGTTGCCCATGGCGGGCGGGCGGCGGGTTGCCAGCGGCGGCTGGCGACCCCGAGGGCCGTCCTGGAAACGGGACGACCTCCCGAAATTGGAAAGGAGGCAGCATGCGCCCAGCCACCGAACCCCCAGGACCAAGCCAAGTTCTCCGGGTGTCCCTCACCGACCGCTGCAACCTGCGCTGCCGTTACTGCATGCCTGCCCAGGGAGTCCAGGTCGTCCCGCCGGGGCAGCTACCCAGCTTGGAAGAGCTGGCGGAAGCCGTCGCTTTCACCGTGCGCCATTTGAACGTCAGGCGCGTCAAGCTCACCGGCGGCGAACCGCTGGTGCGGCGGGGGGCAGCGGAGTTCGTGCGGCGTGTGGCTGCGCTATCGGGGGTGCAGGAGGTTTCGATGACCACCAACGGCACCTTGCTGTGCAGCCTCGCCGCCGCCCTCAAAGCAGCGGGCTTGGCGCGGGTCAACGTGTCGTTGGACACGCTTAACCCGGACCGTTTTCGCCAGCTCACCCGCGGGGGTGAGGTGCAGGCGGTGCTGGCGGGAATCCAGGCGGCGCAAGCGGCAGGTTTGGCTCCCATCAAGCTCAACACCGTCCTGCGCGCCTCCAGCTTCGCCGAAGACGTGCCCGAGCTGGTGGCCTACGCCACCCGCCAAGGCTTGGAACTGCGCTTCATTGAGCTCATGCGTACGGGCACTGAGGCCTGGTGGTGTAACCAGGAGTACGTGAGTGCCGAGACAGTGCGACAGTTTCTCACCAGCTGGGGAGAACTCACCCCCCTGCCGTCTCCGGCTGCTGGCCCGGCTCGCCGCATGCGCTTTGTATGGCAGGGCGGCCAGGTGGTTTTGGGGTTCATCACGCCCGTGTCCCACAGCTTTTGCCAGGCCTGCACCCGCTTGCGGCTGGATGCTCGGGGTCACTTGCGCCGGTGCCTCATGGACCCGTTCACCTTGCCGCTGGCGGATTACCTGCGTCAGGGAGAAGAGGCGGCTTTGGCCGCCATCAAGCCCTACCTGGCGGGCAAAAAGCCGCCAGCCGAGATGGCTTCGTCCCTGCCGATGGTGGCGGTTGGAGGTTGAGATGAGCGAGCTGACGCATGTGGATGAGCAAGGGCGGGCACGCATGGTGGATGTGGGGGAAAAACCGGCCACCCTCCGCCGGGCAGTGGCTGCCGCCACCCTGGTAGTGGGTGAAACGATTGCCCAGGCGGTGCGGGAGGGCAAAACACCCAAAGGCGACATCTTTCAGGTGGCGCGGATTGCTGGCATTCAGGCAGCCAAACGCACCTCCGACCTCATCCCCCTTTGCCACCAGCTCCCGCTGGAGCACGTGAGCGTGGACTTCCAGCTGGAGGCGGACCGAATCCACGTCACCGCCCAGGCGCGAGCCACGGCCAAGACGGGCGTGGAAATGGAGGCGCTCACGGCAGCTGCCGTTGCCGCGCTTACCCTCTACGACATGCTCAAAGCCTTGGGCAAGGGCATGGTGGTGGAAAGCCTTTGCCTGCTCCGCAAGGAAGGGGGCAAGTCGGGCCTTTGGCTCCGGGAGGAGGAACATGCAAGGTAAGGTGGCGTTTGTGTGCGTTTCGGAGAAAAAGGGCACACCCAAGCGGGCTATCCCCGAGGGCCAGTTGCTGGCCAATCACGGTTTGGCCGGGGACGCCCACGCCGGGCCCTGGCACCGGCAGGTAAGCCTCTTGAACGCCCAGGACATCGAGTTCATGCGCTCAAAGGGTCTGAAGCTGCGGCCGGGGGCCTTCGGGGAAAACCTGGTGGTGGAGGGCTTGAACTTGGACCAGTTGGGCATTGGCTCGCGGATCGCGGTCGGCACAGCTGAGCTAGAGATCACCCAGGTGGGCAAGGAGTGCCACACCCGCTGCGCCATTTTTTACAAGACCGGTGACTGCATCATGCCTCGGGCGGGGCTGTTTGCACGGGTGCGGCAGGGAGGGGCGGTCAGGCCGGGCGACACGCTGACAGTGACCCATTGGGTGCCGCGGTCGGTGCCGGTGGCGGGGGTGATTACCGTGTCCGATTCCGCCGCTGCTGGAACGGCTGCCGATACCGCCGGGCCAGCGGTTGCCCAGTTGCTGACCGAACAGCTTCGGGCTCACGTGGCGGAAAGCCTGGTGGTCGCGGATGAAGTGGCGGCCATTCAACACGGCATTCGCCAGTTGGCCAGCCGCGGCTTCGACCTTCTGCTGACCGTGGGCGGGACCGGACTGGGACCGCGCGACGTAACCCCCGAGGCCACGCGCGCTGTGATCCAGCGGGAGGTACCCGGACTGGCCGAGGCCATGCGTGCCGCTTCCGCCGCCCATACACCTCGCGCCTGGTTACAGCGGGGCGTGGCCGGCACCCTCGGCCGTACCCTCGTAATCAACCTGCCGGGCAGCCGCAAAGCTGCCTGCGAAAACCTCCACGTGATCCTGCCATTGTTGCCCCATGCTCTGGCCCTCCTCCGAGGGGAAACGGCCCACCAAGAGACGGAGCGCGAGCGCCAGCGGGTGGCCTCATGATCGTGCTGTTGGTGCTGGCCTTGGCCTCCCCACCGGTGGAGCTTTTGGTCTTTGCCGGCGCAGCCAACAAACCGGTCCTGGACCAGGCAGCCGTGCAGCTCCGCTCCCAGGAAAACCTGCGGTTGGTGTTCTCCTACGGCGGCTCGGGTACGGTGCTGTCGCAAATGCAGTTGGCCCGCCGCGGCGACCTCTACATCCCGGGAAGCCACGACTGGCTGGAGCGAGCCACCGCTCGAGGAGTGGTGGATCCCGCGACGCGGACGGATTTCGCCTACCTTCGCCCGGCCCTCCTCGTCCTTAGGGGCAACCCCAAAGGCATCAAGACCTTGGCTGACCTCGGGCGGGCGGACGTGAAGGCGGCCATGGCCGAGCCGCGCAGCGTGTGCGTGGGTGAGTACGCCGTGGGGGTTTTGCGCCGCGCCGGCTTGGAGAGCCTGTTGCTCCCACGCCTGGCTCGGGCTGCCTCCTGCGAAGCGGTCGGCAACCTGCTGGCCACCCAAACGGTGGATGCGGTGCTGGGGTGGGACGTTTTCACCGCCTGGTACCCAAGCCAAGTGGAAACCGTTCCCCTGCCCGCGGAGCTCGCCCCCGATCAAGCCACCATTTCCGGTGCGGTGGCGGTGTTTTCCCAGCACAAGGCCGAGGCTGCCCGTGTGCTTGCTTGGCTGGCTGGGCCTCAGGGCCAAACCCTCTGGCGCCAGGCCGGGTACCGCACGGAGCCGTGACCAACCAGCCTTCCCCCTTTGGCTTAGCCGGCGCCAGCTCCGCTGTGGTTCTGGCCCTGTTTGTGGCTTTGCTGCTGGCCAACCTGGGCCTGCTGGCGGCCACGGGTCCGGGGCGCCAACCAGCCATGGCGGCTCTTCTGCCCCTGTTCCTGAGCCTGGCAGCGGCGGCCCTGGCAACTTTTTTAGCCTTTGCCCTGGGAGTTCCAGCGGCCTACGTTTTGGCTCGCCGGCGCGCGGGTTGGGTGGCGGCCGCCGGCTGGCTTTTGGACTTGCCCCTGGTGCTTTCGCCCATCGCGGTAGGTACCGCGCTCCTGCTCTTTTTGCAGCGAGCTCCTGGCTCCTGGATGGAGTCCTTGGTGGGCTTCACCTTCCGTTTCCCCGGGGTGGTATTGGCCCAGTTCACCGTGGTGCTGGCCCTGGTGGTACGCACCGCCTCCGCCGCCTTTGCCCACGTGGATCCCCTGTGGGAGCGACAGGCGAGTCTTTACGGTGCCTCCCGCTTTTTCATCCTCACCCGCGTGACCTTGCCGGCCGCGCGGCCGGGGTTGCAGGCCGCCTTGGTCCTGGCCTTTGGCCGCGCCCTAGGCGAGTTTGGGGCAACGGTGACGGTAGCAGGGACCATTCCCGGCCGCACCGAAACCTTGGCCACCGGCGTGGCCATGGCCTTAGCCAGCGGGGAGCTACGGCTGGCGGCGCAGCTTTCCCTCTTGCTCGTGGCCACCGCGGGTGCGGTGCTTCTGCTGCTGCGCCGGTGGGAGGGACGGTGAGGGCGCTGGTGCAGCTCGAAGGGCTGGTGGTGCGCCGCGGTACGTTCACCCTGGGGCCCGTTTCTTTGGCCGTGCCGGCGGGTCAGTACCTCGTGGTGGTGGGACCCTCTGGCGCGGGCAAAACCGTGTTGCTGGAAAGCATCTTGGGCTGGTACCCAGCCGAGGCCGGTCGACGCCTGTGGTGCGGGGAGGCCTTTGCCCACATCAATCCGGCCACGCAGCGCGTCGCCTACCTTCCCCAGAGGCTGCCTCTCCTACCCCACCTCACGGTGATGGAAAACCTCACCTTTGGCGTGGCCTGCCGTGGGGCAAAGCCCGACCAGGAGCTGCTCGACCACCTGGTGGAGGTGCTGGACTTGGGCAGCCATCTTTCCCGCCGCGACGTGCGCACCCTCTCCCGCGGGGAACAGCAGCGGCTTGCCCTGGCGCAGGCCCTTTTGACCCGCCCGCAGCTGTTGCTGTTGGATGAGCCCACCACCGCCCTCGATCCTCACCGCAAGCCCGAGCTGTGGAAGCTGCTTCGCCAGCTGCATCGTGAGCTGGCCTTGACCGTGGTGCACGTGACTCATGACCGCCAGGAGGCTTACGTCCTCGCTGACCAGCTGGCCGTGGTCTTGGACGGCCGGCTGCAGCAGCTGGCTACCCCGGCCCAAGCCTACCGCCAGCCGGCCAACCTGGCGGTGGCCCGTTTCCTTGCCCCTGAAAACCTTTGGCCCCTGGCTCGCCTTATTCGCCAGCAGGGAAGCACCTGGGCAGAGCTGGTGCAACCAGCGGTTCGACTGCGGGTGGGGCAGGCGGGTAATGGCTGCTACCTGGGCATTCGGCCAGAAGAAGTGGCCCTCATCGACCCCCAGCGCCCCCTGCGGCCCCAGGTACAGGACAACCTGTTCACCGCCCGCGTGGAGGAACTGCTGGTGTTGGACGGCCAAGCGCAGCTGGCCGTGTGCACGCGGGAAGGGCTGCCGGTGGTTCTGCGTCTGCCCCTGTGTGCCGTCCTGGACCGCGGGCTGAGCCCAGGCCAGGAGGTTCGCATTTGCCTGAAGGCGGCCTCCTTGTACCTGCTGGAAGACAGCGCCAACCTCGCTGGTTAGAGCCAGGAGCGGAAGCGCTTCTCTTGCAAAAAGTACGCCACCCCCTCGCGAACGTCCTGTTGCTGCCTTTGGGCCGCGTTGACTTGGGCCGCCCTGGCCAGCTGCTGGTCCAACTGCGGCAGGGCCAGCTCCAACAGAAGCCGCTTGCAGCCCGTCACTGCTGAGGGCGCGGTCTTTTGCAGGACCTCTAAAGCCAGCTGACGGGCCCGCCCCTGGGGGTTTTCCGCCACCTCATCCACCAAACCCAAAGCCAAAGCTTCCGCCGCCGTCAGCGGCTGGGGGTTCAAAAACAGCTGGGCCAGGCGAGCTGGGGGGAGGCGCCGAGTGAGGAACACGGCAATCAAGGCGGGCACAAAGCCCAAGCGCAGCTCGGAAAACTGCAGCACAGCGGTAGGCGCGGCCACCACGAAATCGCAGGCGCAGGCCAAACCCGCGCCGCCGCCGAAGGCTGAGCCCTCCACGGCCGCCACCGTGAGGTGGGGAAAGTGCAGCAGTGCCGCGTAAAGGGCCGCCAGGCGCGTAGCCTCCTTTTGCCCCACCGCTGGCTCCTGCAAGCTGGCCGCCAACTCCCCAAGGTGCGCCCCAGCGCAGAAGTGCCCGCCCGCACCGGAGAGGATCAGGGCCCTCACCGGCTCGCTGCGCAAGCGGGACAGGTGCGAGGTCAGCTCGTCCACCGTCTGCTGACTCAGTGCATTGCGCACCTGAGGGGCCACCAGCTGCACAAAAGCCAAGGGACCGTCTATCGTTAGCTGCACCATCGGCACAAGCTCATGCTAGCACGCGGTGCTTGCGGTAGCATTCGCACCCATGGGGCGGTGGCACGCCACCTTCCGGTTTTTCTGGCATCTCCTCCGCGACCTGGCTGGTACCTTCCTCGCCCGCTGGGCCAGATTCTACCGGCAGGTGGTGCGGGGCGAGCCCTCGCTGGTGGTGGGCGTGGACATCTTCCCTTTTTTCGAGCGCATGACCGGCGTGGGGTGGTACGCGTGGAACCTGCTTTCCGGCTTGCCGCAGGTGGACCCCCACCTGCACCTCAACCTCTACGCGCACACCTTTGCCGCCCCCGACGAGCCTCCCCCTCCCCAGCTTCCCAGCTCACCGCGCACGCGTTTCCGCTTTCACCATATCCCGGAGGGCTTTCTCCTCCCCATCAAACCCACCGTTTCTTTCTTGCGCGCCGTTATCGAGCCGCTGTTCTTCTTCTTGGATGGTAACGACCTCTTCTTTGCACCCAACTTTTTCCCCCCGCGGCGCCACCAAGCCGCCATTCGCCGTCTGGTGGCCACGGTGCACGATTTGGGCTTTTTGCGCTTGCCCGAAACGGTGCAAAAAGAAACCCTGGAAAACCTGCAGCGTCGGCTGCCAGCCACCCTGGCCCAGGCGGATGCCCTGATTGCTGTTTCAAGGGCCACCGCCGACGACCTGGCAGAGCTTTGCGGCGTGAGCCCCCACCGTATCCACGTGATCCACGAGGGCGTGGACCCGCTGTTTCTTGCGGTTTCCGCGCCCCCCCCGCCTGGTTTGCCGGCCCGCTATTGCCTGTTCGTTTCCACCCTGGAGCCGCGCAAGAACCTCACTGGCCTTTTCCGTGGCTTTGCTCGGGCGGTGGCGCAAGGCTACCCGGGACATCTGGTATTGGTGGGGCGTTGGGGTTGGCGCACGGAGGCAGCTCAGGAGGAGCTGGCCCGCTCGCCGGTGCGCGAGCGCATCCTCCATTTGGACTACCTGCCGCGAGCAAGCCTCACGGCCGTGCTGCAGCACGCAGAGATGCTGCTCATGCCCTCCTGGCTGGAAGGCTTTGGCTTGCCGGTGGTGGAGGCCATGGCCTGCGGCGTGCCGGTGGTGGTTTCCCGCACCTCCTCCCTGCCCGAGGTAGCAGGCAATGCTGGCCTGACGGTGGACCCAGGGGAGCCTGGGGAGCTGGCCCAAGCCATCCTCCGGCTGGCCACCAACGCCAAGCTGCGGGAGGAGTTGGCACGCAAGGGCCGAGAGCGCGCCGCCCTGTTCCGCTGGGACCGGGCCGCCCTGGCCACCGCCGGGGTGTTTCGGCGGGTGGCTGGACTCGGCGGGGATCTGCCTGATGCGTATTGCGTTTGACGCTCGGCCCCTGATACCACCCCTCACGGGCGTGGGCGTGTGGCTGGAGGGGCTTGCCAGCTGCCTCTTGGCCAGCACCTCCTGGGAGCTGGAGCTCCACCTACCGCGGCCAGCGCCCCTGGCCGTGGAGAGCTGGCCCCGCCCGCCCCAGGTGGTGGCCGCTCGCCCGGCCCTCCCCGGCACGCTTTGGTTGGCCACCCTTGCGGCAGCTCAGGCAAAGCACTGCCAACTTTTCGTTGGCACCCTGGGCCTGCTTCCGCGTCGGCTCACCCTGCCCTCGGTGCTCGTGCTGCACGACCTGACCCCCCGTACCCATCCCCACCACCACCGCCTGGTCAACCGCTTTTGCTTCAACGCCTTTCTGGAAGAGTCACTGGCAGCCGCCACGGTGGTGGTATGTGACAGCCAGGCCACTGCCCGCCGCCTGGCCTCCCTGCTGCCGGGGCGTGCTCGGTGGGTTCAGGTGATCCCGGCCGCGGTGAGTGACTTCTTCGCCCCCGGGGAGGAGGACGCAGGGGAGGTGCGGCAGCGCTTCGCCGGAGGCCGGCCCTACATCCTGCAGCTGGGTACGCTGGAACCTCGCAAGGGCATCGCCACCCTGGTAGCCGCCCACAACCTGCTCCTCGCCCGCAACCCGCAGGCTCCCGACTTGGTGCTGGCCGGCGGGCGGGGATGGGGAGGACCCGTGCTGGAGAAGGCCTTGAGTCGGCACCGTTGGCCGCAGCGGGTGCACCCAGTGGGGTACGTGAGTCGCCGGGATGCCCGCTCCCTCTTTCGCTGCGCGGAAGTGGTGGTTATGGCCTCTGAAGAAGAAGGCTTCGGTCTTCCCCTGGCCGAAGGGCTGGCCTGTGGTGCCGCCTGCGTTGCCTCCGATGCGGAGGCTTTGGTGGAGGTAGCCGCGGGAGCGGCCCTGCACGCGCGCCGACAGGACCCGCAGGCGCTAGCGGCGGCGCTGGAGGCGGCCCTGCACCCGGACACCAACCGCCAGCTGCGAGAAAGGGCCTTGGCGAGAGCTGCTGAGCTACGCTGGGATAAGGTGCTGCCTTCCTGGCTCCAACTGCTCACCCAGGTGGTCGAAGGCTAGAATGCGGCCGCATGGTGGACCTAGTGCTGGATGCCCGCAAGTTGCCGGACTTTGGAATCGGCAGCTACGTGGCCGCGCTGGTGCGCCATGTGCCACCGTTGCTCCCTTCCTGGTCCGTGGCGGTGCTGGTGACCGAACGGGGACGAGAGCTTCTACCCCCGTTGCCTGCCGGGGTAAGGGCAGTCCTTACAGAAGCCCGCGGCTACTCCCTCGCCGAGCAGCTGGTGCTGCCCAGTAGGCTGTTGGCTCTCCGCCCCCGCCTGCTCCACGTACCGCACTACGTGATTCCCTGGCTTTACCCGGGAAAGCTGGTGGTCACCATCCACGACATCATTCACGTGCTCTTTCCCGAGTTCTTACCCTCGCCGTTGGGCTTTGCCTATGCCAACCACATGATCCGCACGGCCTTGGCCCGGGCCACCAAGGTGATTGCTGTCTCCCAGGCTACCGCATCCGATTTGCAGCGCATCTTTGCTGCCAAGGGGGAAAAACTGGTGGTGGTACCCAACGGCGTGGAAGGGGAGTTTTTTCTCCCGGCAAGCGAACCAGCAGAAAGTCAGTTGCGTCAAGAGTTGGGGCTTTCCCAGCCTTACTTGCTTTACGTGGGCAACCACAAGCCCCACAAGAACGTGGAAGGGCTGTTGAAAGCGTATCAGCTGTTCGTACACGAGGTGGGTGAGGGCGCTCCCCCTCTGGCGCTGGTGGGGGGCTTCAGCCCCGATGGTCCGGTGGCTGCGCGTAGCCAAGCCATGGGCTTGGCCCACAAGGTCCGCATCCTAGGCTACGTGAGCCGCGAGCGGCTGCGCGCTATCTACCGTGGTGCCCTGGTTTTCGTTTACCCTACGCTTTACGAGGGCTTCGGGTTGCCTGTGTTGGAGGCAGCCGCCTGCGGCGTGCCGGTGTTGACCTCTCAGATTCCCGCCGTCAGCGAGGTCCTTGGCGAGGCGGTGGTGCAAGTCAACCCCAAGGATGTGGTGGAACAAGCCCGAGCCTTGCGGCGCCTGGTGGAGGACCCAGCGCTGCGCCGGCGTCTTTCCCATGAGGGACAGCAGCGAGCGCAGGCCTTTCGCTGGGAAAGAACCGCCGAAGCCACGGTCCAGGTTTACCGTGCGGTGTTGGGGGAGCGAGCATGAACGTAGCCCTGGTCCACGACTGGCTCACCGGCATGCGAGGGGGAGAAAAGGTGCTGGCGGAGATAGCCACCTTCTTCCCTCAGGCCCCCATCTTCACCCTGGTTTACCGCCGCGGACGTATCAGCGAAGAGCTGGCGCGCCACCCCATCCGCACCTCTTGGCTGCAGAGGGTGAGCTGGGGCGGTCGCTTCTACCGCCCGCTTCTGCCCCTCATGCCGCGCGCGGTCGAGGAGCTGGATTTGAGCGGTTTCGATGTGGTGATCTCCTCCAGCCACTGCGTAGCCAAAGGGGTCATCCCGCCGCCAGGGGCCCTGCACGTTTGCTACTGCCACACGCCCATGCGCTACGCCTGGGACCAGCGGGACGCCTACCTGGCGCGCCTCCCCTTTTTCCTGCGGGGCTGGGTGCGACGACGGTTGGCGCACCTGCGCCTGTGGGACGTGGTTTCGGCGGCGCGCGTGGATCACTTTGTTGCCAACTCACAGCTGGTGGCGCGTCGCATCCAGCACTACTACCGGCGGGAAGCAGAGGTCATCCCGCCCCCGGTGGACACGGAGTTTTTCACCCCAGGCACGACCAAAGGGCAACACCTTTTGATGGTGGCGGCGTTGGTTCCGTACAAGCGGGTGGAGGTAGGCATTGCCGTGGCCAAGCGCCTGAAGCGGGAGCTGCGCATTGTGGGTGAAGGCCACCTGGGGCGCCGCTTGCGGAGCCTGGCCTCTCCGGAGGTGAAGTTTTTGGGGTTTGTAAGCGACGAGCGCCTGCGCGACGAGTATCGCCAGGCGGCCGCCCTGGTGGTGCCCAACGTGGAGGACTTTGGCATGGCCACGGTGGAGGCCTTGGCCTGCGGTACGCCGGTGGTGGGCCTGACCGGCTCAGGCACCGCCGACATTGTGGTGCACGGCGAGCATGGCCTTTTGGTCAAAGAGGGATCGGTTGACGCCTTGGCGGACGCGACGGCACATGTGCTCAGCCGACGCTTCCCACCAGAGGCGCTGCACCAGCGGGCGGAGAATTTTTCCCGCACGCGTTTCCGCCGCCGTTTCCGCTACCTGCTGGAGCGCATTGGCGTCTGGCCATGATTGCCAGCAAGCTACGCATCCACCGGGCGTTGCTGTTGCTGCTGGATTTGGGCCTTACCTACCTGGCCCTCGTGCTGGCCTACCATGCCCGCTTCACGTGGGAGGTGGTACCCGTCACCAAGGGCGTGCCGCCCTTCGAACCGTACCTGGCTCTCATTCCCATCATTACCCTCATTTGGCCGGTGGTGTTTTACTTCCGTGGCCTTTTGACCGGTCGGCCACGGCGTTCGCGGGTTGAAGAGGCTTTTGCCCTCGCCACTGGCGTGGCTTTGGCCATGGTGGTGCTCAACGCCGGCTTGGCCTTTTACCGCGAGTTTTCCTATTCCCGTCTGGCCTTAGCCTTTTTTGCCGGATTCGACCTGGTACTGTTGGCAGCCGGCCGCCTGCTCTTCTGGCACGTGATGGGTAAGGTGTGGGCCGCTCCCCACCGGCGGCAGCGAGCTTTGGTGGTAGGCACCGGCCAGCTGGCCAAAGCGGTGGCGGAGAAGCTCGCGCAGCACCACGAGATGGGCTTGGAAGTGGTGGGCTTTCTGGACGACAACGGCGGTCAAGGAGGCCGAGTGGGTTCCTGGCCGGTTCTGGGGGGGCTTGCCCAGCTGGAAGAGGTATGCCGCCAGCACCGCGTGGAAACCATTTACGTGGCCTTGCCGTTGCGCAGCCAACACAAGGTGGTTCGCATTCTCAAGCGGGCCGAGCAGCTCTTTTTGGACGTACGTGTGGTGCCGGACCTTTTGCAGTACTACGCCCTGCGCGCCGGGGTGGAGGACCTGGACGGCATTCCGGTGATTAACCTGACGGCCATCCCTTTGGAGGGCTGGAACTCGTTGGTCAAGCGCACCGTGGATGTGGTTTTCTCCCTCCTGGGACTGACCCTGCTCTCACCCCTTTTGGCGCTCATTGCTTTGGCCGTCTACCTGCAGGACCGGGGGCCGGTGTTTTACCGGCAGCTGCGTATGGGTTTGGATGGGCGTCCCTTCTGGATCCTCAAGTTCCGCACCATGGTGGTGGATGCGGAAAAGGAGACGGGACCTCGCTTTGCCCATCCTGGCGATCCGCGCGTGACCAAGGTGGGCGCGTTTCTGCGTCGCACTTCCCTGGACGAGCTGCCGCAGCTGTGGAACGTCCTCAAAGGCGACATGTCCCTGGTGGGACCGCGGCCCGAGCGGCCCGAGTTCGTGGCTCGGTTCCGCGCCCGTTACCCCGAGTACATGGCTCGCCACCGCGTCAAGGCGGGCATCACCGGCTGGGCTCAGGTGCACGACCTGCGCGGGCAAAGCTCCATCCGCAAGCGCATCGCCTACGACCTGTACTACATCGACAACTGGTCCTTGGGCTTGGACTTCAAGATTCTGGGGCTCACCCTGCTGCGCCTTTGGCGCCACCGGCACGCGTACTGAAAGAACCTTTTTTCGCTCCTTAGCGGCGAAGCTCGCCGCGGCGCAACTTTCGATAAAGGTCCAGGGATTCCCGCAGGATCTTGAGCGCTTCCTCCGGGCCCATGAAGTCTTCCACCACCACTTCTTTGTTTTCCAGCGCCTTATAGTCCTGGAAGAAGCGGCGAATTTCCTTCAAGGTGTGGCCGGGTAGCTGGCGGTGGTGCTCGTACTCGGCAAAGGCCGGATCGTCCACAGCCACCGCCAAGATCTTGTCGTCTAAGCCTTTCTCGTCGCGCATGCGCATAGCGCCAATGGCACGCGCTTGCACCACCGTCAGCGGGTGCACCGGCTCCTGCATCAGCACCAACGCATCCAACGGGTCGCCGTCGTCGCAGTAGGTTCGGGGGATGAAGCCGTAGTTGGCCGGGTAATAGACCGCGCTGTAAAGAACCCGATCCAATCGCAGGAAGCCGGACTCCTTGTCCAGCTCGTACTTGTTCTTGCTGCCCATGGGCACCTCGATGACCACGGGAAAAGCGCTGGCTACCAGCTGGTCGTCCACGTACACATCATGCCAGGGATGCACCGCCCACCTCCCCTCGGCACTGCCGGCAGGGGCAGCTGTCGCGCAGCGCCTGCAAGTGGTAAATGCCAAAATCGTGCCCATCGGCCCAGACGACCTGCAAGCCGTAATTTCCCACCCGCCGCACCGCTACCGGCAGGAAGGCTTTGGGTGATAAGGCCCGCAAGGTGGGCAAGCTCTTCCGGCCAAAAAGGTGCTGCTCACCTTTGCAGGCGGCACAGGTGCAGGCCTTGCGCAACTCCTCGCCAGGGTAGTAGGACTCGTGGCCATCGGCCCAAAGACAAACCACCTCCGTGCCAACCACTAATGCCTCTCGCAGCTGGTAGCGCGCACCCTCCATAGCAGGCCCCTCACAGCTGCATGATAAGGTTTTTCATCGGGAGGATGAACGCTGTGCTGGCGGTGGTTGTCGCCAACGCGCCCTTTTCCTTTTGGCCGCAAGCTTTTACCTTGGCCTCGCAGGCCTCGCTGTTGTTGGCCGCCGACGGGGGTGCCAACCACCTGGCCCGCGTAGGCCTTCGTCCCCACTTTGTGGTGGGCGACCTGGATTCCATAAGCCCCTCCGTGCGTGCCTGGGTAGGCGAAGAACGCCTGGTCCCACGCCCGGACCAGGACCACACCGACTTGGACAAGACCCTCGAGTTCGCCCTGGCCCAGGGAGCCACCCAAGCCATCCTGCTGGCCGCCACCGGCGGACGCCTAGACCATGCGCTGGAGAACCTGGGGCTTTTGGCCCGCTTCGTCCACCGGCTTGCCTGTCAGATCCTGGAACCCCACACCCGCATCGTGCCCGTGGCAGCGGAGGCCACCTTCCCGGTGGAGCTGGGGAGCACCGTTTCCCTCATGCCCTTGGGCGAGTGCCCCAGGGTGTGGACCGAAGGCCTTCACTGGCCCCTGCGAGGCGAGCCTTTGAGCCTCGCCCACCGCACCAGCTTGTCCAACCGCGCCGACGCTGGCGAGATCAGCGTGCGGGTAGAAGGCGGTGTTTTGCTGGCCTTCCTCCCCTGCTAGCATGGGTTCGTGCAGTACAAGATGGCAGGCTCCCCCCGCTGGCTGCAGGCCTTTTACAAGGCGTACTTTGCCTTTTGGATTCCCGCCTTAGCCTGGGCGGCCACCTGGTGGCCCCTGGGCCTCATGTACTGGATGGCACGCTGGCTGGTCATTGCCCCTTTCAACCTGGTGCGTCCCAAGTACCTGCGAGCGGTGCGGGGCAACATGAGCCGTATCCTTGGCCAGCCGCCGGAAAGTTCTCAGGTGCGCCGCATGGCCCTGCGCATGATGTGGGAGCACGCCTACCACTGGGTGGACTTTTTCCGCTACGCCCAGCTGCCGGCGGGGGCAGTGGAGGCCAACATCGCCCGTATGGAGGGGTGGGATGAGTTCCTGGCGCTGCGCCGCTCCGGTCGCGGCACCTTGCTCCTCACCGCCCACATGGGCAATCCGGAGGTGGGAGCCATTGCCTTGGGCAAGCACCTGGAGGGGCTGTCGGTGCTTTACTGGCGTGACCGCTTCAGCAAAGCGGAGGAGTTCCGAAGCCGCATGCGCCAGCTGGGCAACGTGCGCGGCATTCCGGTGGACGCATCCCCTCTCTCGGTGGTCCCGGCCCTGCGGGTGTTGCGCTGGGGGGGGCTTTTGGCCTGCCATGGGGACCGGGACTTCAACAACCAGGGCTGGCCGGTTACCTTCTTCGGCGCGCCGGCCAAGTTTCCCCCGGGTCCTTTCATCCTGGCCGCGCGGGCTCAGGCGGCGGTGGTTCCCACCTTCTTCCTCCTCGAGCCGGACCGCCGCTTTCTCGTGCTGTTCGAGGAGCCCATGTTCCTGCCGGAGGACACCAGCGAAGCCGCCTTGCGCCCCTTTCTGGAGCGCTGGGTGGCCTTATTGGAAGCGCGCATCCGCCAATACCCGGAGCAGTGGTACTGCTTCTACCCCTTTTGGGGCTGAGGGCGCCAGGTACCTTGTGAGGTCAAAACCACCGGCGGCAGGGAAAGCACGCGCACTGGCGCCAGGAGGGGGGCGAGGTAAAGCAGCAGCTGCTGCCCCCACCAGCGAGAGGAGGCGGCCAGGCGCCGTTGCAGGGAGTAGCGCCAGCTGGCGCAGCCCTTGTTGGGTAGCAGGCCCACCGCCGATTTGGGCGTGCACGTCCATGCAGCCACCGGCGCAAAGGGGGAGGAAGCGGCACTCCAGGAACTCCCCGTTTTCCTTAGAGCCGCCCAGAATGGGGCGCAGGTAAGGAGCGCTCATCTGTACGTACCGCCAACTTACGTTTCGGTTTTTTGCTTCCTCGGTCCCCGGTCCGCCTGGTGGAAATTTTCTATGGTGTTAGGAGCGTGTGCGGGTCCAGCACCTACACTCCCTTGACCCATTTCCAGGCGCCGTCGTAGCATGCATCCATGGAGATCAGCGAGGTTATTCGCGCCGCCATTCAGGAGCTGGTGCGACCCGAGCTCGACGAGCTCCGCGCTCCTGTGCGCGAGCTGCGCACCGGCCTGGAGGTCACCAACACCCGCCTGGGCGCCTTCAACAACCACCTACTGGATCAAAGTCGCCGCCTGGACCAAACCAACCAGCGCATTGACTTGGTGCGCGCCGAGGAGAGCGCGCAGATGCAGCAAATGAACGCCCGCCTGGACGCCTTCTTTGCCAACCTCGTCCCCCGCCCTGAATTTGCCGACGTCTTGCACCGCCTGGAACGTCTGGAAGACACCGTCAGCCACTTGGTGAAACGGGTAGCCTGACCCGCGCCGGTGACCAGCATGGCAAGCGCACTCGGTCCCTTCCCAGCAAGTCTCAACTCACCCGGCCCAGCCTTCGCCACTCGGCAGCTGGGGCGGCCAGGTCCGGGGCCGGCACCGAGGCTCGCAGGGGTCGTGCAGGCGTTTTGCCAAAAAACGGCGGGAAAATCCGCTGCCTTTTCTGCACCCATCTCCACCAGACGGTGGGCCAAGGTGTTACCCCAATTGGAAAAAAACCTTGGGGCGGCTCACGGCCCCGCAGGCTCCTAGCCCACGGACGTACCGGTGAGAAGCGGGCCAACGGGTCACGGTAGCACAACCGAGCAGGCGAGCGGGCAGGGGGAACGCTGCCCATTTTGCACCGCTGCGCTGGCCAGCAAGCCCTTTGCCCAAGTCACCGACCAGCTGGGGGTGAGCAAGAGACCTTGGAATTTTTGCCGCTGTATGCGGTGCGGCAGCGCCATTCTGCGACCCTTGCCAACAGCGGTGGAGCTGGCGGCTGCCTACCCGGAGGTGTTCCACCTGGACCAGGCCCCGCGAGAGAAAAACACCTGGCGCTTGCTGCATTTTTTGGAAACGGTTCTTTTTTACCGGCCGTTGTACCGCCGCAGTGTTGGTCAGCTCCAGCGGGTGACCGGCTTGCGCGGCGGGAAGCTTTTGGATGTGGGCGGCGGAAGCGGGCATCGCGCCGCGCTCTTTCGCCAACGGGGTTTTGCCGTCACCGTGCTCGATCCCGACGCCCGTGCCCTGGCCGTGGCGCGGGAACGGTTTGGCCTGCCGACCCTTTGCGGCGCGCTGCCGGAAGCGGACTTACCGGAAGGCAGCCTGGACGTGGTGACGCTTTATTTTGTCCTGGAGCACCTGACGGAACCGGAGCGCACCTTGGCGACAGCGCACAGGCTGCTGCGTCCGGATGGATGGCTGGTGGTGGCCGTGCCGCTGGTGGATAGCTGGCAAGCCAAGCTGCTCGGGCGCCGCTGGGTAGCCCTGCGGGAGGCTCCCCGTCATGTGGCCGTGCCCAGTGCCCAAGGGATGCGTCAGCTGCTGCAGCGCTGCGGGTTTGCCCTGCGCCATGTAAACAGCGCCCCCCTTTGGGATAACGCCGCCGCTTTGGCCCTTTCCCTCCTGCCGGCTTCCCGCACACCCCGGGCCTGCGTCGCGCCGCTGCCGGCTCGCCTTTTCTGGCGCGCCCTGGCAGCACTGACCACCTTCGTCAGCGCGCCTTGGGCCGCGTTGGAAAGCCTTGCCGGTCGCCCGCGGGCAGGGGTGTTCTTCGCGCAAAAACCCTGAAGGGAGTCCGAGCTTCTAGGCGCCTCTAGGTCTCAAGCCTCGTCCCGGCCACCCCAGCACCACCAAGGACACACAGAATTGGCGTCGGCGCGAAAGCACTGGTAGCCCTCAAACTCAAAATCGGCCGACCAGCAAAGCGGGGACGGTCGGAGACTCGCTTGCTCCTCCCCGGCCGCAGGCATCGGTAAACCCAGGACCAACCCGAGGAGCAGCTTTCTGTCCTCGTCAAGCCCTTGTTCGGGTCCAGGAACTTTGCCAACCGGGACGCTGTTTGAGGGATAAGCAGCCGGGTTTCACTCTTGAGGGACCAACCAGGCTAAGGCTTTTGGTTTTGGGCCAGGGCGCAAGGGCTGGATGCGAGGAACAGGCCAGCCCACCCGCCTTCATCCATCAGGGCAAGACCCCCAGAGCCAAGGGAGGGCTGGCCTTTCCTTTTTGTTCGGTGCGGGAAGGCGCCTGGGCCCCCATGCCAGCCACCGGCCGCGCTGGGAGGGAGGGTCCCGCTGAAGGCCTTCGTTTCACCCGCTGCCCGCCCTCTCCCGGAAGGGGCGGCTGGGTAGCCCAGGCCTCAAGCGGGCTCGGACCAAAGCCTCAGTCCTGCCGCCGCACTACCTCCCCCGCCAAAGCCGAGAAGGGCCGCCCAAAGCGCAGGGGCTTGCAGGTTTCGTCCACCGCCACCGCTCGGTAGCGACCGGGCGGAAGCCGCTGAAGTTCAAGTCGCTGCCAATGCCTACGCCAGCCGGTGACCAGACCTTCAAGGCTCCCAGGCCGCCCGTAAAGCTCCCCGTCCCGCTCCAGCAGCACCGCCGCCGCCCCATCCAGGAAGGCCGAACGGGCTCCCGCAAGCCAAGAAACTTGGGCGCCCCGCTCCAGGGTGAAAACCCCGCGATAGCCTCTTTCCCCTTTGCCTAGGGAAAGGCGCAGGACCGCCCGCTGGCTTCCCCGTCCTGCAGCTGAGACGTCCACCACCACGAGCTCCCCATCCACATCGGGAAGGTGGGAAACGGTGAGCTCCCCTTCGGCGTTGGGATAGCCCACCGTGAGCTCCTCGCCCAAAAGGGGGCGAAAAACCACCTGAACGCCGTCGAAGACGGGGTTGCCTTTTTCATCCCGCAGCACCAGGGTCACCTGTTTTCCCGCTGCCAGGCGGAGGCTCACGTCTTCCGGCTCCTCCAAACCCACATAGGCCGTGCCCGCTGCCGGATGATAAGCCCACAAAAACAAGGGAACTTTCGGAGCGTAGGGCACGGTAAAGGTGCCTGCGGCATCGGTCCGCCCCTGCCAGTAAAAGTGCTGGGCGGCGCAGGGCTTACGGTCCGCCAGGGACACCTCGGCCCAACTCACCGCTCGGCCCTGGCCGTCAACCACATTGCCCCTCAGGGGAGCGACGGCCAGGGTGGCCGACAGGTGAGCCACCCTTTGCCCTTGCCGCACCTGGACGCTGCCCAGGGGCAAAACGCTCCTGGTGCCTCCCTCCCCCTGGGCGGTCAAACCCACCATCCAAAGGCCCTCCGCCTCCAAAAGGGCGGAAAAACGCGGGAGGCTCCCCTCCACCACCTGCCATTTGCCCTCCGCCCCAAACTCCCGCTCGCGCAAGAAAACCCAGGGCACCAGCCGCTGGCAGGCCTCCGGTAACAGGCCCGCCACCTCCACCTCCAGGTGGGTACGGGTGGGCTTGAGCTCCAAAGACAGGTGCCCTCCCGGTGGGAGGTATGCGGGCCCAGCGTAGTGGGTTGGTCGGTTCACTTGGCCTTCGGGGAGGGTGCCGCTTGTTTTGCGCAGCACCCGCTCCGGCAGGGTTGTCAGCATGGCCCCATAGTTTCCTGGCGGCACATCGGTAAGCTCCACCCTCCCCGCAGGGTCCAGCGAAGCGGAAAATAAAGCCAAAAAAGCCCAACGAGCGCGGCTCGGGTCCTCCCTTTCGGGTCCATCCGCCTCCTGCTGCTGCTGGGGCGACAGCTCCACCCACCACCCTCCTTCCGCCAGCTCCTCCGCTGGCAGCTGCACGGCCACCTCCACCGAGCCGCCCGGCTGCAACGCCACGGGATCCAAATCCGACCCTTTGGCACCCACCCTCACCGGGGGCAGAAGCACCTTGCCCCATCCGTTGCCCCCCACCACCAGCTGCAGCTGGCTGCCCGCTTTGGCCCAGAGCTGGAAGCGTCCCTGGGCATCGGTGAGGGCACTGAGATTTTTGGCCAGCAGCTGCCGCAGCTGCCCGCTGGCCACCGGCAACTCGCCCAAGGTCAAGGACAGCTCCTCCACCCTGGTGCCAGCTACCGGCTCGCCCGTATCCGCCCGCCGTACCTGCCCCCTCACCGGCACCAAGGGCCTCACCGGGCAGTCCAGGGGCACCCTTTGCCCAGGGCGCAGGGTAAGGTGCAAGCTCCGTCCCGTATGGGCCACGGCGGCACAAACCAACGTGTAGGTGCCGGCGGGCACAGCCACTTCGCCCTCATCTTGGCCTGCTGGGAAGACTGCTTCCCACAGGACCTTTTCGCCCGCCACCACCGCCACGTAGCGCTCCGTCGCCTTGAGGGCGCGGCCATCGGCACTGACGCGCACCTGCACGCGCGCCACCCGTCATAAGCCCTCCGGGTACGGGCCCGGCAGCCGGGTGGCTGCCGGGCCCACGCCTCAGCGTATACGTTGAGCACTCCCAGGACGCGTACTCAACCGGGCAAAAGTAGCCCCAGGAGCCATCTGAGAGGTTTTCGAAAAACCACCCCGTGTGGGTCCGCCACCTCCGGTGCCGCACTCACCCGTCAGGGTGCAGTTGGGTTCACAGACCCGATACCGCTGGCAAACGCCGTTGGCATCGCAAACGGTTTTTGTCTCGCAGGTTTCCCCAGCTATGCCAGAGGAATACCCGCTGAAGGCCGCCTCGCAGACGCCACGAGCCCCTCTGGTCAGGCCCCCAGGCGCGTAGGACTCTTTTCCACAAACGCTACATACCTGCGCCCAACCCACAGCGGCACCCACAGCCGGTAGCAAAGCCAAGAAGATCCTTGTTGTTTTCCTTCCCATCGTTTACCTCCTTCCCCAGTCCCCGCTCCCGGGCGCGGGACGCCTTTCGCCCGAAGGTTAAAAAAATGTCAAGGGCTTTTTCCGCACCCTGTCAGGCTTGTGTCAGGAAACGGTGACGGGGGCCGGTGCGCCGGGAAAGCCTCCCTTTTAACGGCAGCTTTTTCCGGGGCGGGCAACCAGGCAGGTCTCGCGCTGTTCGCGCAAACGCATGACGGGGCCGACGAGACGTGCTACTCGGCGGGCGGCTAGGGCCGGGGGGCGGAGAACGAGGCTCGGCGTGAGGTCTTTCGTGCAAAGAGATGGCGGGGCCGACGAGACTCGAACTCGCGACCTCCGGCGTGACAGGCCGGCGTTCTAACCAACTGAACTACGACCCCGCCCTTGGGGTTGCCGGGGCTGCCGCGGGTGGTGGGAGGTGAGGGACTCGAACCCGCGACCCCCTGCGTGTAAGGCAGGTGCTCTCACCACTGAGCTAACCTCCCGGGCAGCCTGCCCAAAGCCAATCTACCGTGAGCCGCCCTTGCTGTCAAGCGCCGCGGCCTTCGTTGACAGTGCCGGCCCGGCGGGTAAAATAGGCTTGCCTGCTGGGGAGTCGTCCAACGGCAGGACACGTGGCTCTGGACCACGGTATCGGGGTTCGAATCCCTGCTCCCCAGCCATGTTTACCTCAAGAGCTTTTCGGCCACCCCCTCCAACGACGCTGCCAAAGCCTCCGCCAGGCCCATCGAGGGCGCCTCAACCATGATCCGTAGCAAGGGCTCCGTGCCCGAGTAGCGCACCAGCACCCTCCCCTGGCCAGCTAACTGGGCTTCCGCTTGCTGGATGGCCGCCTGTAAAGCGGGCAGGTCCCCCAAAGGCCGCTTTTCCCGCACCCGCACACCGCGCAGCACCTGCGGGTAAGGGCGCAGGTCGGCCCGCTCCTCCAGACAACGGCCCTCTTCCCGACCTTGGGCCAAGAGGTGGCAGGCGGTAAGCAAGCCGTCGCCGGTCACGCCGTAGTGGGCACAGATGATATGCCCGGACTGCTCCCCACCCAAGGCCGCGCCCTCCCGGGTCATGGTCTCCCAAACCTCCCGGTCACCCACGGGGCAGCGCACCAAGCGCAAACCCTCTTGGCGCAATGCCACCTGCAAGGCGGCGTTGGACATGACGGTGGCCACGACCGTGCCACCCGGCAAGCGGCCCTGTCGGGCCAGGCTCCGTGCCCAGAGCAGGAGGACGTGGTCACCGGAAAGGACCCGCCCGGTGTGGGTCACCAGCACCGCCCGATCGCCATCGCCATCGAAGGCCACCCCCGCATCTGCCCCCTCAGAGGCAACCACCTCCGCCACCCCCTCCGGGTGCAGCGCGCCGCAACGGAGGTTGATGTTGTGGCCATCGGGGGCCGCGTTGATTAGCTTGGCCTCCGCGCCCAGCCGCGAGAACGCCTCCAAGGCCACTGGCACGGTGGCACCGTGGGCAGAGTCCACCACCACCCGCAACCCCGCCAGTGCTCCAGAAGGGAGGGTTCGGGTGAGCAGCTGGACGTAGTCTTGCCGAAAGGTGCCGTCTTCCGCGGGCAGGTCCTCGTCTCCCTCCCCCACCACCCGCGTCAGCAACGCCTCGATGAGTTCTTCGTCCCTTTGGGCCAGCTTTTCGCCGCTGGCCGCCAACAGCTTGATGCCGTTATCCGCAGCCGGGTTGTGGGAAGCGGAAATGACCACCCCACCGGCGAATCCCCCTTTGGCCCGCACGAGCAGCGAGACGGCAGGTGTGGGCAGCACCCCGGCCCATACCACCTCGCCCCCGGCAGCTCGGAAGGCGCTGGCAAACCAGCGAGCAAGTTGAGGTGTGGAGGCCCGGGTGTCCCCGGCCAAGAGAATGCGCGGCGTGCCACCGGCCGCAGCCAAAAACTCCCGAAAGGCCCCCGCCAAGCGCTGCACCGTTTCCTTGTCCAAAGGATACGTGCCAGGTACCCCCCGCACGCCGTCCGTGCCGAAAAGCTTACTCACGGGACCTCCCCTTCCAGCCCAGCAGAACCAGCGCCCAACTCCACTGTCACCTGCACCGCCAGCGGCCCAACCACCCGCAACAGGGGGCTGGGGGAGCGCACACCTACGGTTACGGAAAAGCTGCGCTGCGCCCCCTCCAGCACCACCGGGTCGGTGGCCAAGCTGGGAAGCACCTCCAGCTGCTGACGCGGGCCTTGCACGCTGACCGTGCGCGGCTCCACCCGCGTGCTTAGCAAGCTGAAGCCGGGGGCCGGTTTCCCCACTAGGCTGGCATGCACCGGAACCCGCCGAGTGGCCATCGGCTCCAAGCGCAAAGGCAGCTCCGCTGGCGAGATGGCCACCACCTCCACCTGGGGGGGAAGCCCGACTACGCGCCGGTCAACAGGATAGGACGCCTCGCCCTCACGCGCCTGGTGCAGATCCACCACCGCCCCCACCTTTTCCGCCGCCTGGAGGCGCTCCAGCGGCCCGCGCAAACGCACCGCCACCACTCGGGGCACGTCCGAAACCACCACCAGCTGGGCGGGCACGTTGACCAGCGTGAGGGACGCCTCCACCTCCCGCTCCGCCACCGGCATGCGCCGCTGCAGCGCTCGCCCGTACCACAAGGCCACGGCGAGCGCCAAGGCCAAGAGGAAAAGGCCAGGCGAGCGGGGCCAAAGCCTCATGCCCCACCTCCCCGTTGGCCGAAGTAAACAAGCCGCAGCAACAGGTCACGCAGGGAGCGCTCGTCCAAGTCGCGGTGCAACTCCCCGCCCACCGCCACACTCACCTCCCCCCGCTCCTCGGAAACCACAATGGCCACCGCGTCCGTCTCCTCGGAAATGCCTAAGGCCGCCCGGTGCCGGGAGCCCAGCTCGGAGGAAAGGTTGGCTTGCACCGTCAAAGGGAGAAAGCAGCTAGCCGCTTGGATGCGCCGTCCCTGGATGATGACCGCCCCATCGTGCAGGGGGGTGCCAGGGGTAAAAAGGTTGACGAGGAGGTCATAGGTGCAGAGAGCATCCAGGGGGATGCCCGTCTCGGCAAAGGTGCGCAGGCCTTCCCCCCGCTCGATGACGATCAAGGCACCGTACCGCCGCGCGCGCAAGGTACGGCAGGCCAGCACCAGGTCGTTGACCAGCACCTGCCGGCTGCTGGCGGCGGCAAACAGACGCAAGAGGGGCGTCTGCCCCATCGCGGCCAAGATCCGCCGCAGATCCTGCTGGAAGAGCACGATTACCGCCAGCGGCAGGTAAAAGAGCACCTGTCCGAGAATGGCGGACAGCGTGATTAGGTCCAGAGCTTGGGCAGCAAGGAAGGCGCCAACCAACACCAGGATGCCCCAGAGCATGGCCAAGGCCCGCCGGCCCTGCAGGGCGCGCAAGACCAGGTAGAAGAGGCTGGCGACCAAAAGGATGTCGGCCAAGTCGCGAAGGCCAATCGCCACGGGTAACAAACCGTGCAAGACCTGCATTAGCCCAGCCATCGCCGTTCGACCGCCCTGGCCACCTGCAGAAACTGCCTGGTGGCGGCCACATCGTGGACCCGCACCACTACCTCGGGGCAGGAGAGAGCGGGCACCAGCGCGGCCAAGCTGCCCGGCAACCGCTCCCCCACCGGCGCCCCCGTCACGTGGCCAATAAAGGATTTGCGGGACGCACCTACCACCAAGGCAAAGCCCATGGCCGCCAGCTCGGGCAATGCGGCGAGCAAGGCCAGGTTGCCTTCCACGTCCTTGCCGAAGCCGATGCCTGGGTCGAGGAACAGGTGCTCCCGCGGAATCCCTGCCGCCAGCGCCCGCTGGGCACGCTGCCAGAGAAACTCCGCCACTTCCGCCACCACGTGGGTATAGCGAGTATTCTGTTGCATGGTTTGCGGCGTCCCGCGCATGTGCATGAGCACCAAGCCCGCCCCTTCGCGGGCGACCAAATCCAGCATCCTGGGGTCGGCGGCGGCAGTGACGTCGTTCACGATGCAGGCGCCGGCGGCCAACGCCGCTTCCGCCACCGAGACCTTGCAGGTGTCCACGGATATGAGCGCGGAGGGGGCCTGTTGGGCCAAGGCAGTCACCACCGGCAGCGTCCGGGCCTTTTCTTCCTCAGCCGGCACCGGCTTCGCCCCTGGCCGAGTAGACTCCCCGCCCACATCCACAACCGCCGCCCCCTCCTCCAGCAGCTTCAGGCCCTGGGCCACGGCCGCCCGCGGCTCCAGCCAGAGCCCTCCATCGGAAAAAGAATCGGGTGTGACGTTCAGGACCCCCATGAGGGCGGGGCCAGGCTGGGCAAAGAGCCGACGCGGATCAAAAGACGCCACGCCCTCAAGCTTAGCTAAAGGTAGGGTTCTCGCGCCAGCTAGGGGGCGCGCCCCACAAACACCTGTTGCAGGGCGGTGCCATGCTCCTTGCTCACCTGGTCCTGTACCGTCACAGAAACGGTATAAGGCCCGTGAGGCAGGGAAAAGCGCAGGGTGGTACGAAAAACACCCTCCTGTAGCCCCCCTTCCTGACCAGCCCCCACCTCCAGCGGGAAGCTGGAAGTTGTGACGCTCAGGTTTTCCCCTTTTTCGTCGTAAACCGCCAGCAACACCGTACAGCCTCCCGCCAGGCCTCCCTCTGGCCTGGGCAGGAACACTAGCTCGCGCAGGGGCACACTCACCGTGGCTTCAAGCCTCACCTCCGAGGCCTCACTTCCCTTTTCCGCCAGGGCCACCGTGACGGGCACGCGGCCCTTTGGCTTGGGAAAGCTCAGGGGCGTGGCCAACTCCTGGGCCAGGTGCTCCTCCTCGGGTAGGTCCAGGTAACCCAGGCGGTGTCGAACCACCACCCCGGGTCGCCGAACCTGGACGGCAATGTGATGGAACTGCCGGTCGGGTGGGTGGGGAGGCGTGTAGCCCAGGGAATAGTAGGTGGCCGTATTCTCCAGCACGGCGGCTAAGGCCTTGTCCACCTGGGTGTTGCGCAGGTACAGCCCACCCGTGCCCTGAACCAGCGAAAGCGGCGCGGTTTCCGGATCGGAGGTTTCTGGAGGAGCGGTAAAGGTTCCCACGTTTTTCACCATGCCCAGCTGACGGTTCTCCACGTCATGCAGCCGCAACGAGGACTCCAAGCCACGGGCATTGACCACGTACAGCTGAAATCCCGTGCTATTGGCAGCCCGCACCAGCGCCTGCAGCACCTCTTCCGTTTCTCGTTTGAGGGATTCCAAGGCTGGATCGGACTGGGCACGGTCGGTGAGGCCGGTATCGCTCCAGGTTTTGGGATCGGCGCTCACCAGGTACTGGGCCTCCGGGTGGAACTCCATGGTGCCGGTGAGCAACACCACCGCCTTTCGCCCACCGAAGCTGGCATAGGAGCGCATCAAGGCGCCGAGAGAGGCGGCGGTCACGGCAAAGGACTGCAGGTTGCGGCGCGCGCGTTCCTGGGCGGCGAAGCGTTGGGTTTGGCCCAAGTCGTAGCGGGTGGCGCGACCGGGCTCCTCATTCTGGAGGTACTGGGAGCGCACCGGGTCGTTTTCCAGGCGAGTGTCCACCCGGTGGCGCGAGGCAAAGGTGGGCAGCCGCCCCACCTCGTCCAGGGCCGCCGCCACCTGCAAGGGCTCGGTGGTAAAGGGAAGCAGAAACTGCAACTGCTCACCGATGGCTGCCACCGCCCACTCCGTCTCCCCAGCAAGCGTTTGCCCCACTAGCTCCTTTGCCCGCTCCAAGGCCCGCGCGCGCGTGGGCGGGTCGAGAAAGTTGTTATCCACCACCAGCAAAACGCGCCGGCGAAAGCGCTCCTCCCCGGAGAGCGGGCTCTGACCGTTACTTGCCCAGGCCAGCTGAGGTTGGGCCTCCACGACTTTGAAAAAGTTGGTCAGGGGTACCGGCTTCCCATCCTCCAAAAGGGTGAAATCCTCCGGCCGCAAGTCGGTCACAGCCCGACCCTGGCCGTCGGTCACCACCACGTCCACGTTCACCACCCGTACCTCCACCGAGCTGACAAAAGGAGGCGCAGGCTGGCCCTGTGCGGAAGCTTGGCCAACAAGGAGCGGCAGCAAGGCAAGCACCATGTGAACCTCGCAATCTGATTTTACGCCCAAGGTAGCAACACCCGGACCGCCCTCCTTGTTCCCGCACCGGGGGCAGGCTCAGCAGTTTGCTATGCTTGCCGAGCTATGAAACGAGCCTGCGTTCTCATGACCCTGCTGGTAGCGGCAGCTTCCCACGCCCAAGGGGAGCTAGAGCTGGCCCGTCGCTTCGCTGCGGCGTATTTGCCTTACAGCCCTGAACCGGTGGAGGCGCGCCTGCTGGCCAACGGCCAAGCGCCCGCTGGCCGCTACCTGGTGGTGACCGCCACCCGGGCCAACCCGGAGAAAAACCGCGGCGAGCTGGTGAGCCTGGTGTTGGACCCCGAAGCGGGAACAGTCAATGCCGGTTTGGTCCTTGGTTTGGCGCCGCAGGGCATCCCCGCCGACCAACTGCCCCTCTTTGCCGAGTCAAGCCTGCCGCAGGTCTTGAGCCAGGGTATGGGCGGCAGCTTTCGTGTGCGCTGGCCCAGCTTGGCGGCCAAGCCTGGTGGCGTGGTGCAGCTGGCCACCGCCTACTCCACCGGCTACGGTTGGGTGCGCATGCCGGTGGCCATCACCGGTGACGGGAAGTACCTGATCATCGGCGAGAGCTTCCCTCTCGGCAAGGACCCACGGCAAGTTCGCCGTGAGCGGCTGGCCGAGGCCAAGCTTGCGCCGGATTTTTCCGTGCCCTCGCCCAAAGTTACGGTGGTGGAGTTTTCCGATATGCAGTGCCCAGCCTGCAAGCGAGCCTGGGGCGAGCTCAAGCCAATCTTGGAGAAGCTGCCCATAGCCCACGTTTCCGCCCATTTCCCGTTAGTGAGCAACCACCCTTGGGCCTTTCGCGCGGCGGTGGCAGGCGTCTGTTTCGCTCAGGGCAACCCTGCCCTGCTGCCGCGGTTCAAGGACTTCATGTTTGCCCAGCAAGGGGAGATCAAGTTGGAGACGGTGGACGAGGCGGTGTTCGCCTTTGCCCAGCAAAACGGCGTGGGTGAAAGCCAGCTGCGCACGTGCTACATGCGCGAGAGCGCAGTGGATACGGTGCTGGCCCACCTGGCCTTGGGTTACCGATTAGGCGTGATGGGAACCCCCAGCTACTTTGCGGGCGGGGAGCACCTCCCCCTGGAGCCGCAGGCGTTTCAAGCCCGCTTGCAAACCATCATCAAGGCTGGCGGGTTGCCGGAAAAGGCCCAGTAGCTTAGGGCTGGATCTTTCCTCCTAGCCCCTCCACCACCGCGCGCGCCAGCTTGAAAAAGGCCTGGGCGGCGGGCGATTGGGGCTTGGCTGCCACGATGGGTCGGCCCGCGTCGCCGGTTACCACCACCTCTGGTTCGATGGGGATTTCCCCAAGGAAGGGCACCCCCAGCTGCTCGGCGGTGCGCCGGCCCCCGCCGGACTTGAAGATTTCCGTGCGGAAACCGCAATGGGGGCACAGGAACGCGGACATGTTTTCCACCACCCCCAGTACCGGCACGTTCACCTTGCGAAACATCAAAAGGCCTTTGCGCGCGTCAATGAGCGCCACGTCCTGCGGGGTGGTAACGATGATCGCCCCATCCAGGGGAAGCTGTTGGGTGATGGTAAGTTGGGCGTCGCCCGTGCCCGGGGGCAAGTCCACGACTAAAATGTCTAACTGGCCCCAGGCCACGTCCTCCAAAAACTGCTGCAGCGCCTTCATCACCATCGGCCCACGCCAAATGACCGGCGTGTCAGGCTCCAACAAGAAGCCCAAAGACATGACCTTGACACCGTTGCCCTCCACCGGCAGGATCCGCTCCTCCTCGTTTACCCGGGGAGGGTCCACGCAGCCCATCATCAGGTGCTGAGAAGGCCCGTAAATGTCCGCATCCAGAAGCCCCACAGCAAGGTTGAGCTGGCGCAGGGCCAATGCCAGGTTGGCAGCCACCGTGGACTTGCCCACTCCACCCTTGCCCGAGGCCACGGCCACCTTGTAACGCACCCCTGGCAGCACCTGAGTGGTGGGCGCAGCCGAGGGACCCTGAGCGGGCGACTCCACCTCCACCTTCAACTCCAAGCTCTCCACCCCCGGCAGCTGCTGCAGCGCCTCCCGGGCCTGCCGCTCCACCACCGGCCCCGCCTCGCGGTTGGCAGTGGTCATGCGGATGTCCACCGACAGCCGTCCGCCCTTAATGCGCACCGCTTTAACGAAGCCAAAGGAAACGATGTCCCGCGTAAGGCCGGGAAAGCGCACGCTGCGCAAAGCCTGCAGAACCTGTTCCTCGCGTACCACCCTTACCTCCTTGTCTGCCAGCCCATGCGACGCTGGACCTCCTCCGAGGCCATGGCTGGGCTCCAAGGCGGGTCCCACACCACCTCCACCGCCACGTGCCGCGCACCAGTGTGGCGGCTCACCGCCTGGCGGATGTCGTCAGCAATGCGGTGAACGAGGGGACAGCCACGCACCGTCAGGGTCACCTGCACCTTCACCGCGTCCGGAGGGTTGACCCACACGCCGTAAACCAACCCCAGGTCCACGATGGAAAAGGGAATCTCCGGATCCATTACCGTCCCCAGAGCCTGCCAAACCGCGTCTTCCGTCAGCACCACTTACCTCCTCAATGGACAACCGCTGCCGCTGCCCGCTCCGTTCCCAGACGCAGGGCATCCACCGCGTCCCTTACCTGCTGCATCAGCCGCTCCTTGGAGCCCACCCCTAACCCGCCGGTGAGGACCGGTTCGCCAAACCGCACGGTGATCGGACCAGGGCGCAGGAGGTAGCGCTTTTTGGGCAGCACCTTCCGCGGACCCTGCAAGCCTGTCGGCACGATGGGCAGCTGGGCCTTAAGGGCGATGAGGAAGCCCCCACGCTGGAAAGGCAACAGCTCGCCATTGGGGCTGCGGGTTTCTTCCGGGAACACCAGCACCGAGCGGCCAGCGCGGATTCGGGCCGCTGCCTCTTCGAAGGAGCGGATCGCCTGCCTTCGGTTTTCGCGATCCACCGGGATAAAACCCATGGCGCGCATGGCCCAGCCGAGAAAGGGAACGGAAAAGAGCGACTTCTTGGCCAGAAAGCGCACTTGCCCGGGGATGGCCACCAACAGCGCCGGGATGTCCAGCCAGCTTTCGTGGTTCGCCATGAAAACCACCGGCGTGTCGCGCGGCACCGTTTCCGCCCCTTCCACCCGCAGCCGCACACCGCACGCCCACAGGATGATTCGCGCCCACAGGCGCGCCCCGTTGCGCGTCCAATCGCCCTTGGGCGGCAAAAAGCCCACCAACGTGCCATAGGTGCCGATGATCACGGTGTCGATCACCGCCACCGTGAAGGCGAGAACGGTATGCAGCAGGCGCAGTATCAACACGAGGCCATTGTACCCGCCGAGGGTGCCGGTGCTCAGCTGAGGGCCACTGCGGGCGAGGGCCGCCCAGGGCCCCGTAGGCGCTCCACCGGCACGCCCGTGTACTCGGAAACCATGTGGTAAATCTCTTCCCCCTCCAGCACTTCCCGCTCGAGCAGGGCCTGGGCAATGCGGTCCAGCACGGGACGATGTTTGGCCACCAGTTCCTGTGCCCGCTGGTAGGCCTCCTCCACCAGCCGCTTGATCTCGCTATCGATGGCCACCGCTGTGGCCTCGGAGTAATCCTGGTGACGCGCAAACTCCTTGCCCAGGAAGATGGCCTCCTCGCGCTTGCCGAAGGTGAGCGGACCCATGCGCGACATGCCCCACTCGCACACCATCTTGCGTGCCAGCTCGGTGGCCCGCTCCAAGTCGTTGCCGGCGCCAGTGGTGACCTTTTCCGCGCCAAACACCGCCTCCTCGGAGATGCGACCACCCAAAAGCACCGTCAGCTCGTCTTCCAAGTGACTCTTGGGCAGGAGGTAGCGGTCCTCCTCGGGCAGCTGCTGCGTGAGCCCTAAGGCCATGCCTCGCGGGATGATGGTCACCTTGTGCAGTGGGTCGGCATTGGGCAGCAGAGCCGCCACCAGCGCATGACCCGCCTCGTGATAGGCCACGATGCGTTTTTCCTCCTCGGACAAGGCCAGCGAGCGGCGCTCCGCCCCCATCATCACCTTGTCCTTGGCAAACTCGAAGTCCTCCATTTCCACCGCTTGCTTGTTGAAGCGAGCGGCGCGCAGGGCAGCCTCGTTCACCAGGTTGGCCAGGTCCGCACCGGAAAAGCCGGGAGTGGAGCGGGCCAACACCTCGAGGGAAACGTCGCTGGCCAACTTGATCTTGGCCGTGTGGACCTTGAGAATTTCCAAGCGCCCGTTCAGGTCCGGCCGGTTGACCACGATGCGACGATCGAAACGACCAGGCCGCAAAAGCGCCGGGTCTAACACGTCCGGCCGGTTGGTGGCGGCAATGAGGATCACGCCCTCGTTGGACTCGAAACCGTCCATCTCCACCAGCAGCGCATTGAGGGTCTGCTCGCGCTCATCGTGGCCGCCACCCAAACCCGCTCCCCGGTGCCGCCCCACCGCGTCGATTTCGTCAATGAAAATGATGCACGGGGCGTTCTTCTTCCCCTGCTCGAAGAGGTCGCGCACACGGCTGGCGCCCACGCCTACGAACATCTCCACGAAGTCAGAACCGGAAATGGAAAAGAATGGCACCTCCGCTTCGCCCGCCACCGCCTTAGCGAGCAGCGTCTTCCCCGTGCCCGGTGGGCCCATAAGCAGCACGCCTTTGGGGATTTTTCCCCCCAGCTTGGCAAACTTCTGCGGGTTCTTGAGAAACTCGATGATTTCCTGCAGCTCTTCCTTGGCCTCCTCCACACCAGCCACATCCTTGAAGGTTACACGCTTCTGGTCGGGGGTGAGCATGCGCGCTCGCGATTTGCCAAAGGCCAGGGCCTTGTTCCCACCCATCTGCATTTGCCGGAAAAATACCCACCACATGCCCACCAGCAGCAGGAAAGGCAGCCAAGAAATCAAGCCGGTCCAGAAGCCCCCTTGCGAAGGCGGCTCAGCCTTGATCTTCACCCCTTTGTTCCGCAGGACCTTGACCAGGTCTGGATACCCGGGAGAGTAGGTGACAAAATCGTAAGGCCGCTGGGAAAAAGGCCGAGGCCTAAACCCTTGGCTTCGCCCCAGCACCTCCTCACCGCGGATCAGCACCTCCGCCACCTCCCCCTTTTCCACTCGGTCCAAGAACTCGGAAAAGGGGATTTCCTGGGTGGCCGCTCGGGTGGTGGTGACCCAGTTCCACAGCACCACCACAAGAGCCAAAACCACCAAGAAAAGCATGATTTGCTTTGCGTTCTGCCTCACGATGCCTTTCCCTTCAATCCTGCGCCCTAGGCCGCCTCGTCCACCAGACAAATCCCGGGCAGGTTGCCCCACTTGCCCTGGTACTCCATGCCGTAGCCCACCAGCCGACCAGGAGGCACATGATCGAACAGCACGTAGCGCGGTTCCAGAGCCACGCGCCGCAGCTCGGGCTTATTGACCATGGCCACCACCTCCAGCGAGGCAGGACCTTGCTGTGCCAGGTGGGTGAGGAGGTAGTTTTCCGTCACGCCCGAATGGCAGATGTCCTTGAGGATGAGCGCGTGCGCGGCGGCAATGTGGATGCGGGTGGCAAAGGCCAGCTCGATGACCTCGTAATGGCCGCCTCCGCTGCGCGTGACGTTCACCAGCTCGTAGCGCACGGGAAAGGGTATGGCGCGTAAAAGGTCGGCCAAGAAAAAGGTGGCTCCCTTGAGAATTCCTACCAGCACCAGATCCTTACCGGCGTAGTCCTGAGCAATGGCCCGGGCCAACGCCTTTACGCGCTCGGCAATGGCTTCCGGGGGGATGATTTCCCTTGGCGCTCCCATGGTTCCTCCAGTTCTGCCAGCACCCCGCTGGGCTGGGCCCAAGCTGGCGACACACCTACGCCCGGCACCCAGGCAATCGTACCATCAGCCTCCAGCACCGGCCAGGCGCGCCGCCAAGCGCCCGGCACGCCGAGGCGGGCCAGCTCCTCACGCACGTGGCATCCCTCCCAGCACAGGCCGGCAGGCAACGGCCGAACGCGCAGCGAGGCTGTGGCTATGCGGGGGGCGAGAAACGCGCGATGGTCAGCCCGGGCCAGCGGCTCGCCCAAGCCCAAACGGAAGCCGCCGGGAAGCAAAAAAACCCCGGGCACCCTCACAGCCACGGGCGAAAACGGAGCGAGCGGCGGAGGCTGTAAGGTAAGGCTTTCGCCTCGCCGCACCAGCACCCAACGCAACCCCAGGTCCAGTCCCCTGGGCTCGCCGCGCTCCAGCATGGCGCAAAAAAGGTCGAACTGCCTACGGGAAGGGGGTTCGGGCAAAAAGAGGCTTGCCCCTAGGCTCTGCAGCCAGCGAAAGCGCAGGGGTTTGGCCAAGGCCACCACGCTGGCCACGGGAACCCGCTCCCCCAGGCGCGGTACCGGCACGGCGCTCAGCGCCAACTGGCTGAGGAAATCGTCATCCTGCGCCAAGGTTTCGGCAAAAAAGGCCAGGTGGGCGAAAGCCTTCGGAAGGGCTTGGGCCAAAAGGGGCAGCACTTTCCAGCGCAAAAAGGTGCGGGGGCGGTCGGGCAGGAGGTTGCTGCTGTCCTGGCGGAAGTCTTGCCCCAGCTGGTGCAGGTAGCGCCGCAGCTCCTCACGGCGAAAGTCCAAAAGGGGCCGGATAACCGCCCGCCACCGGCGGCGGATGCCGGCCACCCCCCGTGGGCCGGCACCACGCAGCAGCTTAAGCAAAACGGTTTCGGCCTGGTCATCCAAGGTGTGGGCGGTGGCAATGGCAGCCGCATGGAACTGCCGACGCCTGGCCTCCAAAGCCGCGTACCTTTGCTCCCGCCACCAGGCCTCCCGGGAAGGACCAGGCGGTGGCAGGGATAGGCGATCCAAGAAGAAGGGCAAGCCCAAGCGCTCAGCCAACTGCTGGCAAAAGCGCGCATCCTCGTCCGCTTCGGCCCCTCGCACGCCGTGATGCACGTGGCAGACGCCCAGATCGAGCTTCAGTTCGTGGCGGGTGCGCACCAACAGCAGCACTAGGGCGGTGGAGTCGCCGCCACCAGAAGCCGCGACCAACAGGCGCTGGCCAACGAGCTCGGGAAATTGCTGGCGAAAAAGAGAGAGGAAGCGGGCCTCAAGCATGGCACTGGTGCCGGCGAGTGGACTCGAACCACTGACACGGGGCTTATGAGACCCCTGCTCTGCCTCTGAGCTACGCCGGCCCCGTCGGCGGGATTGTACCACCCGCTGGCAAATCTTCCGCTCTCCTATACTAGAAAGGATGGACGAGGAACGGGTGCTCACGGCCGTGTGCCCCGGCTGCGGGCAGGAGCGGCCCAGTTGGTCACTGAAGGAGTGTCCCATTTGCGGGAAGACCTCCTGCCTGCGCTGTGGTGTCCTGCAATACGGCCGGCAGTTTTGCTCCCCTCGCTGCGCCGCCTTTTTCTTCCATGGGGACCCGGAAGAGGTGGAAGAGGGTTGAAGGCATGAGGCAAGCCGGCTACAATTACAGCCTCTTGGAACGGAGGTAGGATGCCATCGCGAGCGGACGACCTCTTAGCTCAGGCGCGAAGCGTGCTTCCCCTGGAAGCCTCGCGGGCGGAGACCGGGCTCTTGTTGGCCAAAGCCCAAGGGTGTCGTGTATTTGACGCGGACAACGTGAGCCTGGTGGATTTTACCAACGGTGGCGGCAGCTGCCTTTTGGGTTTCGGCAATCAGTTCGTGCTGGATGCGGTGCGAAAGGCCGCCAGTTTGGGATTGGCTGCGGGCTTTGCCAACACCTTGGCCTTGGAGCTGGCCGAAAGCCTGGAGGAGTTTCTCCCAGGTTACAGGCCCTGGGTTTTTACTGCCAGCGAAACGGAAGCCTGGGAGCTCGCCCTGCGCTTTTGTCGGCGCCATACCGGCCGCATGCGCCTGGTGGTTTTCGACGGCAACCGGCCTGGTGCGGTGGAGGCGCTGCAGGTGCTCCCAGGCGGGCCGGTGGGTTTGTCCCTGCCTCGTCTCTCAGGCTTGGCACCGGAGGCGGCGCGGCTGGTGCGGGTGGTACCCTGGGGAAACAGCGAGGTGCTGGCCCACGTGCTGGGCGAGGTGGGGGTGGACACGGCGGCGGTGATTCTCGACCCGGTCGCGAGCCAGTTCGGCGTGATTCGCCCCGACCCGACCTTTCTGCACCAGGTGCACGAGCTGACGCGGGGCGTGGGCGCCCTGTTGGTGGTAGACGAAACCCTCACCGGTTTTCGCCTAGAGCGTGGCGGGGCCAACCAAGCCTTCCAGTTGGAAGCCGACCTGTTGGTGCTGGGCCGCGTACTGGGCGGCGGCGTGGCCACCTTGGGTGGTGTGGCCTTTGCTCGCCACCTGGAGGTGAAGTTGGCCGAAGAAGTGGCCCCACCACCCTCGCCCTTGGCGCTGGCTGCCGCCGTAGCCACCCTGTCCGTCCTGCGCAACGACGCGGGCTACCAACGACTGGATGAGCGGTCCAGTCAATTGGAAGCTGGGGTGGTGGCCCTGGCGGAGAAGTTTGCACGCCCCTTGCGCATTAACCGAGTGGGGTCCATCTTCTCCCTGAGCTTTGCTCGCCAGGGGGTGAAGGATGCGGCCTCCGCTGCTTCGTGCGACCAGAACACCTACCGCCGCTTTTGGGAGGCCGCGCGCGAGGCGGGGACCCTCTTGCCCGCGCGCTCGCCCGCGCCTGCCTTCGTTTCCATGGCCCACGGGGTAAAGGATGTGGAAACGGCCCTGCAAGCCATGGAAGCGGCCCTGCGCAAGATGCAAAAGGAAGACGAGGTCTAGGCTGAAGGACGTGCCAGCTGGGGGAAGTGCTTGCAAAGGGCAGTGCGGAGAACCTCCGGCTCTAGGGGCTTTTCCAGGTACTCGTCCACCTGGTACACCGCTTTGGCCTCCGACTCCCAACGGTAGCTCTTGTATACCGCCGTGACCACGAAAACCTTGGGGTGGTAACCGGGGAGCTTTTCCTTGAGCTTGGTGATCACCTCAAAGCCAGAAAGCTGGGGCATGAGGGCGTCCAAGATGAGAAGCTCCGGTCGAACGGACATGGTGGTGTACAGGGCTTCCTTGCCATTAGCCGCCTCCAACACGGTAAACCCCACCTCCTCTAACAGCCCGCGAACAAAAAGGCGAAAGATACGGCTGTCGTCAGCAACCAAGGCGCGCATGCTCATCCTTCCCTCCCGCCGCCCCATGCTAGCACCGCGGGCTAGAGGTAACCTAGGCTTTTGAGCACTTCCCGCTGCAACCGCGCACCTTGAGCGCTGGGCAAGCTGGCCACCGGCGGAGGTGGCCCGTAGTCGAGGCGTGCCCGCAGCGACCCGCTCATGAGCCAAGCTGGCGGAGAAAGGTGGTAAGGCGCTAAAGGCAAATCCAGGCTGGCTAGCACCATGGAGGCGATGGCGTCCGGAGGCAAGGGCGCTTCCGGCCCACCGGAGCGGGCGGAGGAGGCCACGAAGCCTTGGCCTCCATGCCACGGGGCCCCCACCACGATCACCGTTACCTCCTCGGCCAGGAGGGCCTCCACCGTTCGGCCCAAAACCCCCAGGTGGGGTAGCTGCCGCACAGCCAGGGCCAGTGGGGGAGAGGGGCTACGGCGAGCCTCCAGATCCAAACCCGGAAACGCCACCGCCGCTACAAAGGGTCCCCCCCGGCGCGCCCCAAATTTGGCCAAGGCCTCCCCCAACAGGCTCACGCGCAGAGCCTGCGCCTCGTGCCGGGCGTGCAGCTCCCGCACCAAACGCACCAAGCCGGGGGTGACGGCGTCCGTGCTGGTGGCGCCGGCCAGCAAGGCGCGCTCGCTCGCCACCTGGCCGGGAAAAGCGCGCACGGGCCAGCTCCCCCACCACCCACCCACCAGCACCGGATAGCCCGCCCGCGCGGCCATCTCCCAAAAGGTAGGCAGGCGCCGTTGCAGCGTAGGCTTCGCCACCTGAGGCATGAGGCCGAGCACTCCCCAGGGCTCGCCCAGCAGCAGCCGAGCAATGGGCCTTAGGGCCACACCAGCGGACAGGCCCCAAGGCCGGGTTTCCTCCACTACCCGAACGCCATGCACGCGTGGGCTCGCGCCGCAAGCCACCGTGGTCCAGAATTCGGCGGGAACGCTGCCCGGCGAGACGGTCAACGGGGCCCAGCGAAAGCCCAGCAGCTGCTCCAAGCCACCCCCCAGGAGCTGGGCCCCTGCCTCCAGGTCCTCCCTGCTCAAGCCATCCACCGCCAGCACCACCACGCGTGCCGAGGGCGAAAACCCTGCCAGGGGTGGCAGGGGCATACCGTGCGGCAGCTTGGGCTCCATGAGAAACCCGCTGGCTCCCGCAAGCAACGCACCCACCAACAACCAGGCGGGAAGGGGGCCGGTTTCCCGTTCCAGATGAAAGCGGGCCAAAAGCGCCTGGCGGCTTCGGGAGAACACGAGCCAAACCAGGGCCCCGGCCGCCACCAGTCCTGCCCAGGCAGGGAGCCGCCAGCTCCCCTGGCCCGCGGTCGCGCCCATGAGCAGAAGCACGGCTGCGGCTCCGAGCGCTGCCACCGCCACGCTCACTGCCTGCGGATCGTGGCCCCAGGCGACCAGGGCTGAGGCCAGCCGGCCACTAGCCCAAGCCCACGCCATCGCCAGCAGGCAGGCCATCGGCCAGCCACTGGCCGTCAGCAGGAAGAAGGTAAGAAGGTTGCCCTCGCCGCTGCCCGCCGCCAGCAGGGCGGCCGCCGAGCTGGTGGCTAGGGCCACCAAGGCCAAGCGGAGAAACCGCGCCGTACGGCGGGCCTGGGGCGGGGGGTACAAATAGCCGCGCTGGCGCAGCACCTGCCGCGCGCGCTCCAGCTCAGAGGAGGCTTCGCACATCGTGCAGCAGGTGTCGCAAGGGATAAGCACCACCCGCAAGCGGTGACAGCGCCGCTTCCGCTGTGGCCAACAGCTCCAACGCCAGCTGCCGCGCACCGTCCAGGCCCAGCAGGGTGACAAAGGTCGCTCGTCCCAAACGGGAATCCTGCCCTGGCGGCTTGCCGCTGGTCTCGGAGCTGGCCAGCTGGTCGCGCACGTCGTCCACCACTTGGTAGGCCAAGCCCAGGTTGCGAGCAAAGGTGCTTACGCAGCTCATGGCTTGCCGGTCAGCGCCGCCGGCAAAGGCCCCCAACTCAGCGGCGAATTGGAAGAACGACCCGGTTTTGCCTGCGTGCACGGCCTCCAAGCGCTCCACGTTGACCCCTTGGGTCGGTGGCAGCAGGTCCAGCTGTTGCCCCTGGCACAAAGTTTCCACCAGCCGGGCCAGGGCTTCGCTCCACTGGGAACAAAAGGCGGGGGCGAGACCCGCGCGCGCCAACGCCCGAGGAACGTGAGCTTGAGCCCGTGCCAACAGGGCAAAAGCGGCCAGGATGGCCGTGGCCTGGGAAAAGCGCCGATGCAGGGTCGGCTGACCACGGCGAAGTACCGCGTCATCCATACAAGGCAAGTCGTCCAGCACCAGGGAGGCGCAGTGGACCAACTCCAGCACCGCCGCCGCGTCTGTCAAGCGTTCCGCTGGCACCCCAAACACCTGCGCGGTGGCCAGCAACAGTCTGGGGCGCAACCGCTTGCCCCCAGGGAAGACGGCCGCCTCCATCGCCTCGCCCAGAGGACCCGGAGGCAAGGGCGAAAGCAACTTCCGGAGCGAAGCCTCCAGCAAAGCGAGGGCGGCATCGTCAGCTGGAAAAGCTGGCGATGGCCTCGGCTTCGTTGTCAAAAACATCGAAAACCGTTATCAGCTGAGTGACCTGCAGGATGTCGTTGATCTTGGGGGGGAGGTTTTCCAGCTTCATGCTCCCGCCGCGGCGTTTGACGCTGGTGTAGCAGGCCACCAGTTCCCCGATACCGGAAGAGTCGATATGGGTGACATCCTTGAGGTTTACCAGGATTCGGGACTTGCCCGCAGCCAGGGCCTCCTCCACCAGGCGCCGCAACTCTACATCTCCGGCACCGATAGTAATCTTGCCAGCCAGATCCAAGATCCTCACGTCCCCTACATCACGCACGTTGGCCTTCACGGTTCTCTCCTTTCCAGTTTCTTAATGAGCTCTACGTGGGTTCCGCCTCCGTAGGCGCGGGTAAAGCGTACCTCGTCCATAAAGTGGCGAATATAAAACACACCCCGACCGCCTTCCTTGAGCAGGTTTTCCGCTGAGCGGGGGTCGGGCAGACTTTCCGGGTCGAAGCCTTCGCCCTCATCCTCCACCTGGATGCGCAGCTCCTCTCCCTCCTCGAGCCACACCTCGACAAAAACCCGTTTGTCTGGGTTAAGCTTGTTCCCGTGTTTGATGGCGTTGGCCAGGGTTTCCCGCAGGGCCATGGCGGCCCAGTAAAGACTTTCGTCACTCATGTGACCGGAGGCCAGCTCGAACAGCACTCTTTCCGCCAGCTCGATGTTCTCGTAGGCGGAAAAGAGCGAAAGCCGCGCCTGGCGGGTCATGGGTAGAAATTTTATCATCTGGCTTTTTCTGGCCGCCTGCCCCTTGGCCGCGGCCCCGTGCCCTCCCGCCTTGCTCGCCGAGGCTGGCAAGGTAGCCACCCTCCGACGCGTACCCGCCAGCTGGCGTCCCCAATGCGAGCTGCTTCCCCTCTCGTCGTTGGAGGCCCGGTTAGCACGCAAGCTGGAGCAAGAGCTTCCAGTCCCGCCGCGAGTTTTCCTCGAAGTTCTGCAGCGGTTGGGTTTCGTGCCACCCGATCCCCAGCTGTACCCCAAGGTGCTGTCTTTCTACACCTCACAGGTCCTGGGTTATTACCAGCCCCACCAGGACACCATGGTGGTGGTGGATCGCACGCTCCCCGAGGACAGCCAGGCTGCCGCTCTCTGGGCCCATGAGCTGGCGCACGCTGCTCAGGAAAAGCGCTTCCACCTCCCCAGCAAGCTCTTGGCCATCAAAAACAACTCCGACCAGCAGCGCGCCTACTCGGCCGTGGCCGAGGGCGAAGCCATGCTGGTCATGCTGGCACTGAGCACGCAAGGGCCGCTGGATACCCAGCAGGCGCGTCGCACGGCGGAGGCCATTGCCGCCGGCACCCGCAGCTGGGCACAGCAGGCGGGCATCGGACCCTTCTTCGTGGAGGATCTGGCTTTCCCCTACGCCCAAGGTCTCGCCACCGTACTGGCCGCCTGGGAAAAGGGCGGCTGGCGAGCTGTGGACCAGCTCTTAGCAGGCCCTCCCCAATGCACCGCTGCCCTGCTCTTTCAAGGCCCCTGCCGCCATCTGGACGAGAGGCTTTTGCCCCCCGTCCCGCAAGGCACTCAGGAGCTGCTGCTGGACACCCTGGGCGCCTGGGCCGTGCGTTTTTGGTTGGGTCTAGCTCTTCCCTTCGAGGAAGCGGAGAGAGTGGCTCGCCTTTGGGACGGGGACCGCCTGCGCTTGGTGGCCTTCCAGGACCAGCCCAACCGCTGGGCCATGGCTTGGCAGCTCCGCGTGGCGCACCAGGAAGAACTACCTCACGTTCAGGCAAGCTTGGGCCAGGTCCTGCCTGCCCTCCTGCACCGCTTTAATCCCGACCGCGCGCCGGTTCTCGCGTTTCGCACCCAGGGGACGGTGATTACGGTGCTGGTGGACTGGCCAACAGCTCAGCCTTGAGGATCACCACGGGTTTTTGCGGTACCTCGGCACGAAACGGGCCACCCGGCCCGGTAGGGATGGCGGCAATGGCGTCCACCACCTCCATTCCCCCCACCACCCGGCCAAAGACGCAGTAACCAAAACCCTGGGGGGAGCGATCGCGGTGATCGAGGAAGTGGTTGTCGGCCAAGTTGATGAAGAACTGGCTGGTGGCGGAGTGGACCTCCGCCGTACGCGCCATAGCCACCGTGCCCCGCCTGTTGGCAAGGCCGTTGCCCGCCTCGTTTTCCACCGGAGGCCGCGTGGGTTTTGGCTTGAAAGCGCTGTCGAAGCCTCCCCCTTGGACCACAAAGCCAGGCACCACCCGGTGAAAGATGGTGCCATCGTAAGAGCCGGCGTTCACATAGGCGAGGAAGTTGGCCACCGTCTTTGGCGCCTTATCGGGGTAAAGCTCCAGCACGATGTCGCCCTGGGTCGTATGCAGCCTCACCTTGGGATTGGCGGCTTGCGCCCAAAGGACCACCGGCAAAGAAAAGCTCAGCACCGCCACCCACGCGTGCATTTCTCCTCCCTACCTCCGCGCCGCCAAGCTAAAGCGCGGCACTTCTTTTTTCGAAAACATCTCCACCTTCAGTATCCAGCGGCTACCACCGGTCGCGGCGAAAGAAAAGGCTTGCTCTCCCAGGAGCTTGCCCCCCTCCCCCTTCAAGCGAATCAGCAGCCTATGGTTGCCGGCAGGGACGGTAAAAGCGTCCTCCACGACGCCGCTGCCTCGCTTGCGGATGCCCAGGAACCCCTTGGAACCAAAGTCAAAGGCCTTGCGCCCCAAGAGGGAGCCATCCAGCTCCAACTCCACCTCCCCTTCGCTGATGGGGGAGTTGAAGTAAAGCTCCAACCGGGAACTGCCGGTGGGGGTGGGTGTGGGCATCACCAACCCTACCCGGCTCACCGTCGCCTCCCCCCGCGGCCCGGAGCTCAGCTGGGACCGCGCTAGCTCCAAGCCCTGCTGCGCCAGCACGTTACCGGGATCGAGCTCCAGAGCCGCGGAAAAGGCTTCCCGGGCCCTGCCGAAGCGCCCGGCACGCAGGGCAGCCATGCCCTCCTCCACCAGCGCCTGCACCTTGCTCGCCAGCTGCTGTTGCTGCTGGCGCGCCGACAGGGCCTGTTGCGCGCGCTCAGCCGCTTCTTTGGCTGGTCGGGAGTAGGGTGCCTGATCCCAAAGGAAAGCCAGCTTTTCTAAGGCCTTTTCCGGTTCCGTTTCCGCCTGAGCTGCCGCCTCCCGCAACGCCCGCGCCAGCTGGTGGCGCCGGGCCGCCTCCGCTCCCGTAGGCCCAAGGAAGGGGCCGTGGTCAATCTTTGCGTAGAGCAGAGCAAAGAGCAGCAACGGCGGCAGCACCACCGCCGCCAGCAAGATAATGACCCAGCGGGTGGCAATGGGGAGCCGCCAAATGGAAGGGGGCTGCCGCTCGGCAACGGCGGGGGCTTGCTCCTCCGCGAGCGTGGTGGCCTTGGTGGCCGTGGCCACCATTTCCGATCTGGCCACCACCTGCTGGGAGAGGGGACCGGTAGCCTCGGCCGGCCTGGGTACCGAGGCCTCCGGCAAACCGGCCAACAGGCGGCGCAAGGCTTCCAGGGCGCGGGCTACCTCCAAGCCGCGGGGATACCGGTTTTCCGGGTTCTTTTCCAGCAACTTGAGGACGATGGGGTTGAACGCCGGTGGCACACCAGGTCGCACTTGCGAAGGCACTGGGGCCGGCTCATGCACGATCTTGTAGGAGACCTCGGTAAGGTTTTCACCAGCGAATGGCCTGCGCCCGGTGAGCAGCTCGAACAGCACCACACCGAGAGAAAAGAGATCGGAACGACCATCCACCGGCAAACCCTGCACCTGCTCCGGTGACATGTAGTTGGGCGTGCCGATGAACTGGCCAGTGGTGGTCAGGTTGGAGGTGGCCAGGCGGGCCACCCCGAAGTCTGTAATCTTCACCTGGCCCTGGTCCGTGAGCAGGATGTTGGCCGGCTTGATATCCCGGTGCACCACACCCTTGCTGTGGGCGTAGTCCAGCGCCACCGCCAAAGCGGCGCCCAATCGGGCCATTTCGGAAAAGGAAAAGGGGTAGCCCTGGCGCAGAAGGTCGCGCAGGCTGCGGCCTTCCACGAACTCCATGGCGATATAGGAAAGGCCGGTGGCTTCGTCCACACCCGCGTCGTACACGGTGACGATGCCGGGGTGGTTAAGGATGCCTGCTGCCTGCGCCTCCCGTAGAAAGCGCGCTCGGAACTCCTCCGCTTCCTCCGAGCCCTCCGGTAAGACCAAGGTTTTTAGGGCCACTTTGCGGCCGATGACAGGGTCGGAAGCCAGGTACACCACCCCCATGGCGCCCCGGCCCAGCACGCCCTCAATGTTGAAACGGCCAATGCGCTGCGGTTCCCCGCTCATGCTGGCCACCATTCTAGCCGCCTTCCGTGCCCTCCCTAGCGCTCGGGGACAATGACCACCACCTCCTGAGGCCTACAAACGTCAAGAAGCTGGCGCGCGGCCTGCGCCCGCGCTTCCCTGTCGCGCTCCAGGCTGAGGACCCGGAGCCTCAGCTCCCGCACCCGCTCCTGCAGCACCGCCCGCCGAGTGCGCAAAAGCTCCCACTGCACTCGGCTTTCGCGCAGCTGCGCCAGGCTGGTGAAGAAGTTCCAGGCCCAAAAGCCCAAAACCAGGGCGGCCAACCACAGCTTCAACAGGCGGTGCGGGCGAACAGCCACAAGCCTGCGAACCTCCCTCCCTCTCCCAGCTCCTCTTCGATGCGCAGCAAGCGGTTGTATTTGGCGGTTCGCTCGCCGCGCGAAGCGGAGCCGGTCTTGATCAGGCCGTTGCCACAGGCCACGGTGAGGTCGGCAATGGTGGTGTCTTCCGTCTCTCCCGAGCGGTGTGAAACCACCGCCTTCCAGCCGTGGTGCAGAGTCAGACGCACCGCATCCAGTGTTTCGCTGAGGCTGCCGATTTGGTTGAGCTTGATGAGCACGGCGTTCGCTACCCCCTGCTGCTGCCCCTGCCGGATGAGCTGCGGGTTGGTGACAAAAATATCGTCACCCACCAGCACCACCCGGGACCCCAGGCGCTCGGTCAGCAGCTTCCACCCTTCCCAGTCCGACTCGGCCAAGCCATCCTCAATCAGGACGATGGGAAAATCGCGCACCCATTCCTCATAGCAAGCCACCAGATCGCCCGCGTCCAACCCAAAGCGCCCTTCTCCCGCCAAATCGTAGCCTTCGCCACTGAAAAGCTCCGAGCCGGCCGCGTCAATGGCCAAAGACACCTGCTCGCCAGGGCGGTAGCCAGCCGCCTCGATGGCACCCACCAGGAACTCCAGAGCGGCGCGGTTGGAGGACAGGTTGGGGGCAAACCCCCCTTCATCCCCCACGGAGGTGACGTGATGGGCAGCCTTGAGCTTGGCCTTGAGGGCGTGGAAGATCTCCACCCCCGCGCGCAGGGCCTCGGCAAAGGTGGGGAAGCCGTGCGGCACCAGCATGAACTCTTGGATGTCCAGACTATTGTCCGCATGCACGCCCCCGTTGATCACGTTCATCAGGGGCGCGGGCAGCACCACGCTGGCCGCGCCACCTAGGTAGCGGTAAAGCGGCAGGCCGCATTCAGCCGCCGCTGCCTTGGCACAGGCAAGGGAAACCGCCAGGATGGCATTGGCCCCAAACCGGGACTTGTCCGGCGTTCCGTCCAGGGTGCAAAGGGTCCGATCGATGAGGGCCTGGTCGCGCACATCCATACCCAAAAGGGCATCCGCCAGCTCCTCGTTGACGGCCTTGACCGCCGCCAGAACCCCCTTGCCGCCGAAACGACGGCTATCGCCGTCGCGCTTTTCCAACGCCTCGCGGCTGCCGGTGGAAGCCCCAGAGGGCACTGCTGCCCAACCTACCGCCCCGGAGGAAAGCTCCACCTCCGCTTCCACCGTTGGGTTGCCCCGCGAGTCCAGGATTTCACGCCCGCGCACCGCCACGATTTCAAACATGCCGCACCTCCTCTTCCGCTTGGCGAAACAGCCGCTTCGCTTCACGCACCAAATGGCGCAAGAGAAGCGTGGTGGGGGCTTCGGCGTACACCCGCACCTTCGGCTCGGTGCCAGAAAGCCGCCACAGCACCCAGGCGTCCCCCTCCAGCTCCAAAAGTAGCCCCTTCTCCGACCGTCGCCGCCTTACAGCCAAACCGGCAAAGTCCTTGTACTCTCGCGCCTGCAGAGCTGCTAGGGCAGCCGGGCTTTCCTCCCGCAGGGGCAGCTGGACGCGGCGGGAAAGCAAGGGTTGGTAACGCTCGAAAAGCCCGCGCACCAGCGAGCCCAAGGACTGCCCGCTGGCCCCCACCATCTCTGCCACCAGCAGGCAGGCCAAGATGCCGTCCCTCTCGGGCAGGTGCCGGGCCAACCCCAGGCCCGCCGACTCCTCCAGCGCCACAGCCAGCCGGCCCGACAGGAGCAGCGGCCCCAAATTGGGAAACCCCACCGCCGTCTCCACCAGTTCCAAGCCGTGGGCTTGCGCCACGCGGTCCACCAGGTGGGTGGTGGCGACGGTGCGGCCAATGCCCCCTGGCAGGCCACGGCGGGCCAAATAGTCCACCAGCGCTGCCAGTACCAAGTTAGGCGCCAGCACCCGACAGGACCGATCCACCACACCAAAACGGTCCGCATCCCCGTCGGTGGCCAAACCCAAGACGGCCCCTTCCGCTCGCACCGTTTCCCGCAGCGCTGAGAGGTTTGCGGGGCTACACTCAGGAGCGTAGCCCCCGAAGTAGGGGTCCTTGGTGGCGTGGATGAGGCGAACCGGCACGCCTCGGGCGAGGAGGACCCGGTCGAGGAAGTCCCGAGCCGTGCCAAAGAGGGGGTCCACCACCACCTTTCCCGGCAAGCGGCGCACCGCCTCCCAGTCAATCAGTGCTTCCAGGGCCTGCCGGTAACCCTCGGCCAGGGATTCGCTCGTGGCCAACTGCGGTTGGCGCAAATAAAAGGTCTCAGGAAGGCTGGCACGCTGGCGCACCAACTCCTCCAACCGATCGGTGATCTCGCGGCCTGCCAACACCCCGTCCCTGGTGTAAAGCTTCACGCCGTTGTACTCTGGAGGGTTGTGGGAGGCGGTGAACATGACCCCCAAGGAGGCACCCCGTTGGCGGACGGCCCAGGCCAAAGCTGGGGCCGGCAGGTCACGGTCGGCCAGGACCGTAGGCACACCGTAATGGGTGAGCACCTCCACCGCTTCGTTGGCCAGCTTGGCGGAAAGCAGCCGCGTGTCGTAGGCCACCAGCACCGGCTCGCGCTGTCCCGTATCGCCCAGCCATTGCGCCAGGGCGGCCAAAAGCAGGCGCACCCGGTGAAAGGTCACGTCTTGCCCCACCACACCTCGCCAGCCAGCTGTGCCAAAGCGAATCATCGCCGTCTGCAAGGCTACCACAGCTTCTTGCTGGCCTTGCTGTTGCCGGTCACGGACCCCCTGGCGCCGGCGCGGGCGGCGGTAACGGCGCTGGTAAACCAAGCTCGGCAGGAGGTAGGCCTTGGTCCCCTGGAGCCTGACCGGCGCCTGCAGCAGTTGGGCGACGCCTTTTGCCGCAAGCTTTTGCAGGAGGGCGGCAAAGGCCATTTCACTGCCGACGGCGTGCCGCCGTACCTGCGGGCGTTGCTTGCCGGCAGCCGCGGCTTCCACCGGCAAAACGTGGGCAGCTACACCACCTCCGCCGAACTGACCCCGTCCCAGATCCCCGCCATCGCCGTGGCGCTGACCCAGACGATGCTGGCGGAAAGCCCACCCCAGGACGGTCATCGGCAAACCCTTTTGGAGCCTTCCGCCACGCACTTGGGGGTGGGCTTGGCCTGGTCTCCACACCGGCTGGTGTTGAGTCACGAGGTGAGCACCCAAGGGGCGGAGCTGGAGCAGAGGAGCGCATGGTGCTTGCCTCAGGCGCCTCTCCTCCTGCGGGGCAAGCTCGTCCCACCTTGGCAGCTGGCCGGGGTGGAGGTGTTGTGGGAGCCGCTTCCCGGCAACGCCCCCTCCCCCTCGGCCGCCAGGTACAGCTACCCACCGCGCAAGGCCTGGCATCAGCCCGTGGAGTTCATCCCCGGCAGCGCGGTGGCCTTGCCGGGTGCGGTGAGCTGGGAAGGTGGCGGGCGCTTCACGTTCCGGCAGCGCCTGGGTTCCCTGCCCGGGGTGGAGCTCCTGGTGATTTGGGGTCGGCGCCCCGGCAGTCGCACCCTGGTGCCGTTGGCTTTGGGCGGATGCGTGGTAAGCCCCGAGCCACCGCCACCTTGGCTGCGCTTTTGGGCACAGCTGAGTGAGGAGAGCACGCCATGAAACGGGTCATTTACCTGGATTACAACGCCACCACCCCGGTGGACCCGCGAGTGGTGGAAGCTATGATTCCCGCGTATACCCAGCACTTTGGCAACCCTTCCTCGCGCACCCACGCTTACGGCTGGGCCGCCGCTCAGCTGGTGGATCAGGCTCGCCAGCAGATCGCCGAGCTTTTGGGGGCAAGCCCCGAGGAGCTCATCTTCACTTCCGGTGCCACCGAAGCTAACAACTTGGCTATCAAGGGATTGGCCTGGCAGTCGCGCAAGAAGCACATCGTCACCACCGCCATCGAGCACCCGGCGGTGCTGGAGGCCTGCGAGAGCTTGCAGCGACAGGGCTTCCGCCTGACAAAAGTACCGGTGGGCGCGGGCGGTGTGGTGGAGCCAGAGGCGGTGGCGCAGGCTCTGGAGCCCGATACACTCCTGGTTTCGGTCATGCTAGTGAACAACGAGCTGGGCACCATTCAGCCGGTGGCGGAGGTGGCGGCCCTCTGCCGCGAGCGCGGCGTTCCGGTGCACTGCGACGCCACCCAGGCTGTGGGCAAGATCCCAGTGCAGGTGCACCAGCTGGGGGTGGACCTTCTTTCCCTTTCGGCGCACAAGTTTTACGGACCGAAGGGCGTGGGGCTCCTCTACCTACGCCGTCGCAGCCCGGCCCTCAAGCTACAACCCCTGCTGCACGGCGGCGGACAAGAACAGGGCCTGCGTTCCGGCACGCTCAACGTGCCGGGGATCGTGGGCATGGCCAAGGCTTTGGAGCTGGCGGTGGCCGACCTGGCCAGCGAAACCGCGCGGATTGCCGCCCTCCGAGATCGCTTGCGTCAGGGCCTCCAGCAAGCCTACCCCCGCCTGCTGGAAAACGGCGATCCCACGCGACGTGTGGCCAACACCCTCAACGTGAGCTTCTCCGGCCTGGACAGCGGCGCGCTTGTAGCCTCCCTGCCCCTCCTGGCCGTTTCGCCAGCTTCAGCTTGCGCCACTGCCAAGCCACGGCCCTCTCACGTGCTTTTGGCCATCGGCCGCAGTGCCGACGAGGCCGCCAGTGCCCTACGCTTCTCCCTCGGGCGCCCAACTACCGCCGAAGAGGTAGAGCAGGCGGTGGCCATGGTGATGGAAGCGGTGGCCAAGCTGCGACCACGACCCTGATGGAAGCTCTCCTGCCATCGCTGCACCGGCCGCTCCAAGCGCTCCTGGCCAAGGTCGGGGTGCCGCACCACGTCACCGGCGTTTGCCCCGGGGCTCGTGTCTTGGGGGTGGAGCTGGTGCTGGCGCAGGCAAAGCGGGCCCTTGTAGTGGTGCCCAACCCCGAGGACGCGGAGGAACTGGCTGCCGCCTACCAGTTGCTCTTCCCCCACCTGCAGGCTGCTGTGTTGCCGGCGGAAGCGTTCTGTCCCTACTCGCCCGCAAGGCCCCCTTTTGGCGCCACGGCGAAGGCAGTGGCTGCCCTTTTGGCTTGGGAAGCGGGGGAGCTGGCGCGTTTGGTGATCCCCGCCCGCGCGTTAGCCATGCCGCTGCCGGCACCGGAGAGCCTGCGGCGTCGTTGCCTTTCGCTCGCTCCCGGGCAGGTGGTGGATCTGCGTCAGCTGGCCCAGCTCCTAGCGGAGGAAGGGTTCCGACGGGTGGAGGTGGTGGAGGAAGCGGGGGAGTTTGCCTTGCGGGGGGAAGTGCTGGATGTGGGCACGGCAGAGGGGTTTTTCCGCCTGGTGGCGGACGTGGACCGGGTGGAACACTTGCGCCTGTTTGACCCGCAAACGCAGAGGTCTACCCAAGAGGTAAACCAGCTCCTGATCCAGCCCCTCACGCTCTTCCCGCGCCATGCCCGGGCCCAGCAACAACTGGCCGCTTGGGCAGTGGCAAAGGGCTGGCCTGAGCTGGCGGCACGAGCGGAAAGCTATGATCCACGGGCGGAGCCGTTTCTTGCCCTGGTGAGCCCGCGCCTGGCCCCGTGGGAGCTGGAGGACGCGCTGGCGGTGGTGGAACCCGAAGCGGTGCGGGGAGAGCTGGCGCGCTCTTGGCTTTCCTGGCAACGCCTTCACCAGGCACAAACCCGCGAGCTTTCGTGCCCGCCACCGGAGCAGTGGCTTGCCCCGCCGGAAGCTTGCCTCCAGGCGCTGGAGGCAAAACCCACGGTGCAGGAGCTGGCTACCCGTCAAGGAGCCTTGCACCTGGCCACCGCGCCCACCCCCGCCTTTGCCTCCCGAGCGTTGTTGCTGGTGGAGGAGCTGCGCCGGGGGCTGGGCTTGCGACAGACACAGGTGCTGGTGGCCGCTTCCAGCGGTGAGCAGGAGCGGCTGGCACACCTGCTGCGCGACCACGAGCTGCCCTTCCGTCTGGGAGCGCCGGAGGAAGGGGGCATTGGGTTGGTCCTGGGGCAGGTGGGGCGAGGCTTCGCCTGGCCACAGGCCCAGGTGGTGGTCTTTGGGCGGCGCGAGCTCACCCACATGCCCGCCGCCCCTTCCCGCCGGCGCACGTTGGCCCAGGTGCTCTTCGACCTGCGCGATTTGGCCGTGGGTGACTACGTGGTGCACGCTGACCATGGCATTGGCCGTTTCGTGGGCTTCCGCACGGTCCAGCTAGACGGGCACAGCCATGACTGCCTGGAGTTGGAGTACGCGGGTGGTGCCAGGCTGTTGGTGCCCATGGAGCGGGCAGACTTGCTGCAAAAATACGCCGCCGCCGAGGCCGCCCCACCTCGCCTGGATCGCCTGGGAGGGAGCAGCTGGCGAGCAACCAAGGCTCGCGTCAAGGCGGCGCTCAAGGACTTGGCCGAGGAGCTTTTAGCCACCGCCGCCCAGCGGCAGCTCACCCCTGGCCACGCGTTCAGCAAAGATGGCCCCTGGCAAAAGGAATTCGAGGCTGCCTTTGAGTGGGAGCTCACCCCCGACCAAGAACAGGCGGTGGCGGAGATCAAGCAGGACATGGAGTCTCCCCGTCCCATGGACCGGCTGCTGGTGGGGGATGTGGGTTACGGCAAAACCGAAGTGGCCATGCGAGCGGCTTTTAAGGCGGTAATGGACGGGAAGCAGGTGGCCTTGCTCGCTCCCACTACCGTGCTGGTGGAGCAGCACTACCGCACCTTCACCCGCCGCTTTGCCGGCTTTCCGGTAGAAATCCGCATGCTCTCGCGCTTCCTGCCCGCGCCGGCACAGAGGGAAATCGTCAGGGGCGTAGCCGAGGGTACGGTGGACATCGTCATCGGCACCCACCGCCTCCTGGCCAGTGACGTGCGCTTCCGTGACCTGGGTCTTTTGATCATTGATGAGGAGCAGCGGTTTGGCGTAGCCCAGAAGGAGAAGCTTAAGAAGCTTAAGGCCAACGTGGACGTGCTTTCCATGTCCGCCACTCCCATTCCTCGCACCCTGAACTTGGGTCTTCTCGGTTTGCGCGACGTGTCCATCATCGAAACTCCGCCCCGGGATCGCCTGGCGGTGCAGACGCATGTGGTGCCCTACAATCCGGAAATCATCCGCGAAGCGGTGAACCGGGAGCTGGCCCGCGGCGGTCAGGTGTTTTTCGTCCATAACCGGGTGGCCACGCTGCCAGCTTTGGCTAAGCTTCTTCGGAAGCTGGTGCCGGAAGCTCGGCTGGTGGTGGCTCACGGGCAAATGGGGGAAAGGGAACTGGCGCGGGCCATGGAGGCCTTTTTCGACCACAAAGCGGACGTCCTCCTGGCCACGGCCATCGTGGAAAACGGCTTGGACGTGGCCAACGCCAACACCCTCATGGTCAACCGGGCCGACCGTTTTGGTTTGGCCCAGCTGTACCAGCTGCGGGGCCGAGTGGGTCGATCGGACCGCTTGGCCTTCGCCTACCTCCTCGTCCCCAACGACGAAAGCCTCAGCCCGGAGGCCCGCTCCCGACTGGCCGCCATTTTGGAGTTTGCCGAGCTGGGAGCGGGCTTCCGCGTGGCTGCTCGGGACCTGGAAATCCGCGGCGCCGGCAACATCCTGGGGGCGCAGCAGCATGGCCACCTGCGGGCGGTGGGCTACGAGACCTACTGCCGGCTGTTGGAAGAAGCGGTGGCCGAGCTCAAGGGCCAACCCTTGCCCGAACCTGCGCCAGCTGCGGACGTGCAGCTGGGCTTGCCACTGCGCGTGCCGGAAAGCTATATCCCGCAAGAGACCCTGCGTTTATCCCTCTACCGGCGGCTGGCAGCGGCGCAAAGCGAGGAAGAGCTGGCGCGGGTCTGGGAAGAAGCCGCCGACCGCTTTGGTCCACCGCCGCTGGAGCTCCAGAACCTGAGCCTGGTCCAGCGCGTGCGCCTCGCGGCGCAGCGCTGGGGGGTGAGAAAGCTGCGGCGCCATGCCTCGGGCTTGGACCTGCAGCTGGACCCGGCGCACCCCCAGGCGCACACTTTGGCGGTGCGCATTGCCACCCGCTTTGCCCAGGCAAAGCTTTCCCCATCTGGCACCGTGCACATCCCCGAGCCCGTGCCCGTGGACGAGCTGGAGCGGCTCTTGCAGGCTTGCTAACGGGGAAAAGCTACAGGCCCAAAGCCTGCCGCACCATAGCCGCGGTGATGGTGAGCACATACCCCCCACCGGGTTTGGGCTCCAGGTTAGGCGCCGCAAAGGGGTCGAACTCGATGGCATTGGCCACCTTGCCCCAAAGGCCGCGCAAAGCCCGTGCTCCGGTACGGCTTTGCCGCTCCGCTTGCTCGGCAATCAGCGCCGCAGCCAAATCCTCCAGCTGCAACTCGATATCAAACAACCGGAGGTAAGCCCGGGTGCGAAGGAAAGGCGAGTGGGCCGCGCGCAGCAGGATTTCCTTAAGCACATCTACCGTCAGATCGTTGAGGATGACCACATTGTCGAAGCGGGCGACGAACTGGGGCACCATGCCGTAGGCGAACAGGTCCTCAATGCGGAAGAAATCCCCCAGGCTGAAGCGCGTCTCGATGCGCACCTGGCCGTCAGCCGTGCGGATGGCGGTGCTCTTCAGCTTTTCCCCCGAGCCGGGGCTGGTGACGCGGTAGAAAACCTGATCGTACAGGCCCTCGAAGGCGCCACCGCAAATGAACATCATGCCCTTGGTGTCGATGTCCAGCACCCGCGCCTTTTCCTCGCCCTCCTCCACCACATGGGCCCGGTACGGCACCACCTCTCCTTCCATGAGCGTGAGCAGGCCTTGCTGCAGCACCACGCCAATGGGGTTCGGCTTGCCCGCCACCACCGCCGACATCTTGTCGATCTCATCCACGCAGATGGTTGCCCGTTCCATGAGCGCTTTGAGCTCGGCAGCACTGGGCGGATGGCCAATCACTGCCCGCGCCCGCTGCTCCACCGCCGCCAGCAGCCGGTCCGGCCGAAACTCCATGCGGTCCGAATCCACCAGCAAGTTGGCGTTGATGATGGTCATGGCCCGAAGGTCGCGAAACGCGGGCACCTCCTGGTACAGGCGCTGGACGTTGCTCATGATGGTGGTTTTGCCCGTACCCGAGTTGCCGATCAGCAAGAGGTTGCCGGGCATGGTGCCGGTGGCGTGCTTGTAGATCCCCACCGCCACGAACTCCAAGGCGCGCTCCTGGCCAAGCACCCCTTCCGCTAGCGCGGCGAAGATGCGCTTAGGGGTGATGTCCCGCACGTTTTCCGGCCACTGGTCCGGCACCTGCAAAAGGGTGGCCTGCACCGCTCACACCCCCAGCTCTTCCAGCTGCTGCAGCAGCTTGGCCAGCCGCGCCCGCAGTTTTTCCCGCTCCTGCCGCAGCTGCTGCACCTCCTCCTGGCCGGTCTCCTTCTCCTCCAGCTGTTGCCGCAGCCGCTGGTTTTCCCCCTCCAGCTCGCGGAGCCTCTCTTGCAACTGACCGTACGCGGCGATCAGACGCTCGATGCGCTGTTCCAAGGCGTCCAGGCTTTCCATGATACCTCCTAGGTGAAGCTTACGCCGAGACTTTGGGTCAAAGCCGCCATCAAAGCAAAGTGCGCCTGGTTCACTTCCTCCTGGGTGAGGGAACGTGCCGGGTGGCGGTAGGTAAGACGCAGGGTGGTTTTCACCTCGTCCGGTCCTACCTTTTCCCCGCGGTAGCGCACCAGCGGCTCCACCGCCTCCAGGATGTTCGGTGCGTGCTGCCACACGCAAGCCACCAGCTGCGCGTAAGACAGGCTTAGGGGGTGGCGGACGGTCAAATCCGCCACCACCGGCGGAAACTTGGGCAGCTCGGCAAAGCGAAGAACCCGCTCGCCCGGGCTGGCCTCCAGGGCCAGCTCCAAGGCCCAAAGGGGGCAGGGGGCCTCAAAGAGAGCCTGAATAGCCTCGGAAAGCTGCCCCAGGACCCCAACTACCCGCTCACCAACCCGCAGGCAGGCTCCCAGGCCCGGTGCAAAGGGCCCGCCATGCGGCTGCCAAACCGGGTCTTCCAAGCCCAAGCCTTCCGACAGCGCTTCGGCCAGGCCCTTGAGATCGGCAAAGTCCACCGGTGGTCGCCGGTCCCACGGCCCTATCTCCCCCGAAAGCACCACCGCTACGCGCTCCTCTTCCCAGGTCTTCCCCTGTTCGGCAAAAAAAACTCGCCCCACCTCGAACAGCTGCACCCGTTCGGCGCCTCGCCGCAGGTTAGCGGCCGCCGCCTCAGCTAGGCCCGACCACAGCGTGCGCCGCATCACCGCCATGCGTGCGGACAGAGCGTTTTCCAAGGCCAAAATCCCGCCTCGGCTTGCCAGGGGCGAGGCGGAAAAGGCCTCCTCCACCTCCCGTGGGACAAAGGCGTAGGTCATCGCTTCCGCCAGCCCCAAGCCCTGGGCCAGGTCGCGAACCCGGTCGGTGAGCGGAAAGCTCCCCAGCCGCTGTCCTGGCCCCCCAAGCAGGGGCGGCAGGATGGAAGGTATGCGGTTGTAGCCCCAGTGCCGCAGGACCTCCTCGAACAGATCCTCCGGCAGCTCCAGGTCCGGCCGATGCCAGGGCACCTGACAACGCATCAGGCCGTTTTCCTCGCGAAAAGGAATCTCCAGACGGGCCAGCGTCTGGCGCACAAACTCCGCTGGGATAGGGTAACCGGCAAAGGCAGCCAAGCGGGAAAGGGAAAGGGGAATCACCGGCGGCGTTGGCAACTGAGGAGCCGTGTCCCAGGTGCCGCCAGCCAGCTCACCGCCAGCTAACTGGAGAATGAGCTCGGCCACCGCATCCACTGCCAGGCGCGCTAGGGAGCGGTCGCCCCCACGCTCAAAGCGCCGGGAGGCTTCCGTATCCACCCCCAACCGGCGCCGGGTGCGGCGCACCACCAGGGGATCGAAATAAGCGGACTCCAAAAGCACATCCCGAGTGGCCTCACTAATGTGGGAGTTGGCGCCCCCCATGATGCCGGCCAGCGCCACTGGCTTTTCTGCGTCGGCAATGACCAGATCCTCGGGCAGAAGCTGTCGCCTTTGCCCGTCCAGGGTAACTAGCTCCTCGCCTGGGCGCGCGCGCCGCACGCGAATCTCCCCGCCCGCCAACAAGCTCAAATCGAAGGCGTGCAGGGGCTGGCCCAGGTCCAAAAGCACGTAGTTGGTGGCATCCACCACGTTGTTGATGGGTCGAAGACCACAGGCAATCAAGCGCTCACCCAACCACGAGGGTGAGGGACCCACCCGTACCCCCCGAATGACCCGCGCACAGTAGCGCGGGCACGCGCTCGGGTCTTCCACCGTAACCCGCACCAGGGAGGTCACCGGCGTGCTGCCCTCGGTTGCCCCCACCTTCAGGGGCTTGAGCGTACCGGCGCCGGCAGTGGCTGCTTCCCTGGCCAAGCCCCGGTGGCTCAAGCAGTCGGGCCGGTTCGTGGTGACGTCCACCTCCCACACCTCGTCCTCGCCGAAGGGCTGCCGCAGCTCCACGTTAAGCCCGGCCGCCGTCAGCCGCTCGGCCATCTCCGCTGGCGGCAAGGGCGCCTCCAGGTGGTCGCAGAGCCAACGGTACAGTACCCTCACCGCCAGAGCCCTCCAGGAAACTGCCGCAAAAGCCGCTCGTCACCGGAAAAGAGCGCGCGCAAATCGGGTATGCGATACTTGAGCATGGCCACCCGGTCCAGCCCAAGGCCGAAGGCAAAGCCCGTGTAACGCTCCGGATCAATGCCCACGGCGCGAAAGACCCGTGGGTCCACCATGCCCGCACCTAGGATTTCCACCCAGCCGGAGCCGGAGCACAGAGCGCAGCCGCCCCCATGACACATCACACAGGTGATGTCCACCTCGGCGGAGGGCTCGGTAAAGGGGAAAAAGCTTGGTCGCAGGCGCACGGATAAGGACGGGTCGAACAGGCGATGGAGAAATGCCTCCAGCGTGGCCTTGAGGTGGGCAAAGGCGATGCCCTCATCCACCACGAGGCCCTCCACCTGGTGAAACATGGGCGAGTGGCGCAGGTCCGAATCGCGGCGGTACACCCGTCCAGGAATGATCACACGGATGGGCGGTTTCATGGTTTCCATGGTGCGGATCTGCACCGGCGAGGTATGGGTTCGCAGCAGCAGCCCACCGGGGAGGTAGAAGGTGTCCTGGCTGTCACGCGCCGGATGGTCCGGAGGGATGTTGAGGGCCTCGAAGTTGTGCCAGTCATCCTCAATTTCCGGCCCGTCCGCCACGGAGTAGCCCATGCGCAGGAAAATTTCCTCGATTTCCCGGCGCACCAGGGTCACCGGGTGCAGCGCCCCCAAACGCGGTTTGCGGCCGGGAAGCGTCACGTCCACCGCTTCCCGGGCTGCCGGCCTGGCCTGCGCGGCGGCGAAAGCCGCTGCTAGCCGCGCTTCAACGTGTTTTTTAAGCTCGTTGAGCCCCCGACCGAAAGCCGGCCGCTCCTCCCGCGGCAAGCTGGCCAACTTTTCCTCCAGCTGTCGCAAGGCCCCCGACTTGCGGCCGGCGAAGCGCACCCGCACCTCCTCCAAAAGGCGCGGGTCCGTCCCCGCCTGGGCAAGGGCCTGGTCAAAGGCCTGGCGCAGCTGGACAAGCTCTGGGTGCATTAGCCCGCAAGCCGAGCCGCCAGGCCCTTCTTCGCCAGCTTCACCAGCTCCCCAAAGGCCGCCGCATCCCGTACGGCCAAATCCGCCAACATCTTGCGGTTCACCTGGGCTCCGGCCGCCTTCAGCCCAGCAATGAACTGCGAGTAGGAAAGGTCGTGCAATCGCGCCGCGGCATTGATGCGCACGATCCACAGAGCCCGCATTTGCCGCTTCCGTTGCCGCCGGTCGCGATAGGCAAAGGCCAGCGAGCGCTCCACCTGCAGCTTGGCGATGCGGTAGGCGTTGCGCCGGGTCAGGTAGTAACCCTTGGCCAGCTTGAGAATTTTCTTACGGCGTTGCAGCCGATGATTGCCTCTTTTGACGCGCATGGTGCCTCCTCAATTCGAGGCGTAGGGGAGCATACGCTCCACCGTCGCCTTGTCCGCGCGGGAAACCGGCGCCTCCTGCCGCAGGTGGCGCTTGCGCTTAGCGGACTTCTTGGTCAGGATGTGACTGCGAAACGCGTGGCGCCGGAGAAACTTTCCCGAAGCCGTGCGCTTGAACCTCTTGGCGGCTGCTTTCAGCGTTTTCATCTTGGGCATAAAGCCTCCCTTTTAGTTTTCCTCCCAAACCGTCTTGGCTCGCGTGGTTTTGGCGCGAGAAAGGCGGCGAATAGTCTCCTCCACCGGGTAACTCCCCAAATCGCCACGGTGCCTTAAGCGAATCGCTAAGGTCCCCGCCTCCAGCTCCTTCCCGCCCACGATGGCCAGCACCGGCACCTTGGCTAGCTCGCCGTCGCGGATCTTGGCACCCAGCTTCTCGTTGCGCGCGTCCAAATGGGCACGCAAACCCGCCTGCTTCAGGCGCTCGGTGGCCGCCGCAGCTCCTGCCAGGAACTTGTCGGACACGGGCAGCACCCGCACCTGTTCCGGCGCCAGCCAGAAAGGCAAGTCACCGGCAAAGTGCTCGAGCATCACACCGAAAAAGCGCTCAATAGAGCCCAAAACCGCCCGGTGAATCATGACCGGCGTTTTTTCGCTGCCATCCTCGGCGGCGTAGGTCAGCTCGAAACGGCGCGGTAAGTTGAAATCCAGCTGGATGGTACCTAGCTGCCACTCGCGGCCCAGAGCGTCGTGCACCACGAAATCGATCTTGGGACCGTAAAAGGCGCCCTCCCCTGGGTTGAGGGTAAAGGCCACACCCCTCTCCTCCAGGCAGCGCTGCAGCGTGGCTTCGGCCATGTGCCAAAGCTCGGGCTCGCCGATGGCCTTTTCCGGCTTGGTGGAAAGGTAAATGGCGGGCTGAGAAAAACCGAACACATCGTACACCTCGAACATGAGGGAAAAGAGCGCGTCGATTTCTTGGCCAATTTGCTCCGGCAAGCAGAAGATGTGAGCGTCGTCCTGGGAGAAGGAGCGCACGCGGGTAAGGCCCTGCACCACCCCAGAACGCTCGAAGCGGTGCAGGCGGCCAAAATCTGCCAGGCGCAGGGGCAATTCGCGGTAGGAACGGGCCGAGGTCTTGTACAGCAGACAGTGGGACGGGCAGTTCATAGGCTTGAAGGAGAAGGCCCGCCCCTCCACCTCGGTGAGAAACATGTTCTCCCGGTAATTGTCCCAGTGGCCGGAGACCCGCCAGAGGTCGGCGTCAAAGAGCTGCGGGGTGATCACTTCTTTGTAGCCGTAGCGCTGGTACAGCTCGCGCATGAGGGCCACCAGCTCGTTGTAGACGATGGCCCCCTTGGGGTGGAAGAAGGGTGAGGCAGGGGCGAAGGGATGAAAGGAAAACAAGTCCAGCTCCCGTCCCAGGCGCCGGTGGTCGCGGCGGCGCGCTTCTTCCAGCTTGGCAAAGTAAGCGTCCAGCTCGTCCTTGGTGGCGAAAGCGGTGCCGTAAATGCGCTGGAGCATCTCGTTGCGCTCGTCGCCCTTGAAATAGGCACCGGAGGTCTCCAACAGCTTGAAGGCGCCAATTTGACCGGTGCGCTGCACATGGGGGCCGCGGCAAAGGTCCACGAAGTCCCCGTGGCGGAAAACGGTAATCTCTTTACCTTCGGGAATTTCTGCCAGGCGGATGAGCTTGAGCTCCTCGCCGCGCTTGCGGAACAGCTCGGCCGCTTCCTCCCGCGTCACCACGTGCCGGGTAAAGGGCAGGTCCTGGGCGATGATGCGCGCCATTTCCTCCTCGATCCGCGCCAGATCCTCGGGGGTAAAGGGCCGCGGGTGGCGAAAGTCGTACTGGAACTTCTCCGAGTGGTCTTGCCGACCGGCGTCAATGATAGTTCCCGGGAACAGCCTTTCCACCGCATCCGCCAGCACGTGCTCGGCCGAGTGCCGAATGACCTCTCCCGCCTGGGGGTCGCGGACGGTCAAAAAGCGGAAGCTGCCCAAGCGGAGGAGGGGCGCGAGCAGGTCCACGATGTGGTCGTCCAGCAGACCGACCACCACATCCTGAGCCTGCTCACCCAAGAGCGCCCGGGCGAGCTCCAAGGGCGTGGTACCCACCGGCACCAGCCACTTGTCGCCCGTGGGAAAGGTCAACGTCACTTTTTCCATCGCCTCAGTTCCCCTCGGCGCCCCAGGCGCCAAAACAAAAAAACCGTCCAGGAAGGGGGACGGCGGAAAGCATGGTAGGCGCGTGCGGGCTCGAACCGCAGACCTCATCCGTGTGAGGGATGCGCTCTACCAACTGAGCTACGCGCCTACAAAACTTGGCTAGCGGAGCCACAATGGTAGGCGCGAGCGGACTTGAACCGCTGACCTCTACCGTGTCAAGGTAGCGCTCTAACCAACTGAGCTACGCGCCTGCTCCGCGGGCTGCCGACAGGCGGGTTTTGTACCCTTTCTTGCCCGTCCTCGTCCCCTTTCCTTTTAAAGAACCCGCTCGCCCCAGCCACCGGCTGGAAGAAGAAGTCTACCCGAGGCAGACGAACGCGTCAAGCTACCCGCGTCAAAGGGTTTGCTAGCATGGCGGCGGAGGTGCCCATGAAAGGTTTCCGGTTTTTGCTGGCTTTCGCCCTTTGCCCGGTCTGGGCCCTGGCAGCCGAAAGGAGCGAGGTCATCACCAAGCAGGTCCCCCTGCGGGAAGGTAGCGTGGTGGTGGAGGCGGGGCCGTTGGACCTGGAGGTGCGTATCGCACCCATCGACGAGGTACGGGTGACCGTGGAGCTGGCCTGCGCCGGCCTCAAGGAAAAGGCGGTGGAGGCGTGGATGAGCGCCCATCGGCCCGAGTTCCTCCAGAACGAAAACCAGCTGCGGGCGGTGGTTGCGGGCGGGAAGCGGGGATTCTTGCGGGGCTTGGTGATCACCAAGGCCCGAATGGCCCTGGTGGTCCCCCCCAGTGTCCAGCTGGACCTGACCACCAGCTCGGGCAACCTGCGGGTGGAGGGAGAGCTTTCCGCTGCGCGCCCGCTGCGGCTGCGCTCGGCCAGCGGTGACGTGGAGATGCTGGGTTACGCCCCGGAGGTAGAAGCACGCACCACCTCAGGCGATATTCGCCTGCGCTTTTCCAAGCCGGTGGAGTCGGCCCTGGTGCGGACCTCCTCTGGGGACGTGGAGCTGGCAGGTGGTGTCAGGCTTTTCCGTTGCGACACCTCGTCCGGTGAGGTGCGAGCGTTGGGCCTGGTGGGGTCCGCCGGCGTGGCCACAACCTCGGGCGATGTGAGCTTGGCCTTTGACGCCTTGCCCGCTGGAAACGAGGTGCGGGTGACCGCCGCCTCGGGTAAGGTGCGTCTCACCCTGCCTCCGGGAGCCCACCCGGGCGGCGAGGTGGCTTCGGCCAGCGGTGAAATCCGCTCCGCCTTTCCAGGCGAAACCCCTGGCCAAGGCGGGCGACTTCTCCTGAGCGGCGAAGGGGCGAAGATTTTCGTCACCACCACCACAGGGAGAGTAGAGCTGAACTGACGAGGTTTCCCCATGGGCAAGGCCGAGGCCGTCAGCTCGTCCTTGGCAGCTACCAGCTTGCTGGTCGTGGCCAGCGTGGCTCCCTTGGTGGATCGAGACGAGCCCCGCTACGCCCAGGCGGTGCGTGAGATGCGCACCACCGGCGACCTTTTGGTGCCCCGCAACTTCGGCCAGCTGCGCCCGGACAAGCCCGTGCTCATTTACTGGTTGCAGCTGGCGAGCACCGAGCTTTTCGGTGAAAACGAGCTGGGCTTCCGCGTGCCTTCGCTAGCGGTCTTGGCCGCCTGGCTGTGGGCCACCGCTCGGCTGGCTCAAACCCTTCGCGCTCAAACCTGTTGGGCCTTGGTCCCAGGCCTGGGTCTGGCTGGTCTCTTCGCCACCCCGGATGCGCTGGTGGGTGCGCTCACCACTGCTAGCCTTTTGGCCTTTCTCCGTGCCCGCAGCAGACCCCAGGCCTCAACCGTGGCGCTGGCGTGGGTGCTTTTCGGCTTGGGCCTGTTGGCCAAGGGACCGGTGACGCCCCTTTTTCTCCTGCCGCCCCTTTTTGCCCTTTGCCACCAGGACCGAAGGCTTTGGCGTGTGTTCTTTCCCCCCTGGGGCCCGGCCTTGGCTTTGGGCCTCCTGGGCTTGTGGCTGCTGCCAGCCAACGCGGCCACCGACGGTGAGCTTGTGCGCCGTGCCTTGGGGCATCACGTGGTGGCCCGTGCCCTGCGGCCTTTGGAAGGGCATGGGTTGCCCGGGCTCCTAGGGGTGCTGATGGGTCCCCCCTTTTACCTGGTCAGCTTGGCCCTGGCCGCTTTTCCCCTTTTGCCGGCCTTTTGGCGCTCGCTGCGGTTTCGCCCTGCGGTACAAGAGCACGTTAACCTGGCCTTGGCTGGCGTAGCTGTGCCCCTGGTGCTGCTGTCGCTGGTGCAGACCAAGCTGCCCCATTACATCCTCCCGGCCGTGCCCTTGGTGGTGGTGTTGGCACGCCCGCAAGCGAAAGGGAGGCTTTGGGCCTGCTGGGCCACCACCCTGCTGGCGTGGCTCGCGTGCTATGCAGCCTTGGCTACGCCCTACCGGGCCGCAGGCAAGGCCTTGGCCTCTCTCCCAGCCCCGGCCCTGGCCATCGGCATGCACGAACCCAGCTTGCGCTTTTACGCCGGTGACAAGCTGGTGCTGGCGCCCACCTTTCGCCCCGGCTTTCGCTATCTGCTCCTTCGTCCCGGCGAGGAAGCTGCCCTACCCACGGAAGCCGAGGAGCATTTGCGCCGCCTGAGCTGCTTCCGGGGCTTCAACCTGGCCAAGGCCCGGAGAGAAACCCTGTATCTTTACCAGCTGGTCGAAAGCTTGGGCGTGTACGTAAACCCCGGTCCCGGCGGCTCGGTGGCGGAAATGGGAACCGGTTTGGGACGCAACTTGGCGGCAAAGTAGGGCTTACCTACCAAGCGCAGCACGGCCATCTTGGTGCGGTACCAGCGCTCTTTCCAGCTTTGGCCGCCCAGGTAAACTGTGTCGCCGGGCTGCACCACCAGCGACACTTGGATATTGGGAATCACGTCGGTGGGGATGCCGTATTTGACGCAACAGTCCCAAACCTTGGCGAAAACCCGCTTCATGTCTTCAGGGTCGGGGGAAGAGAAGTTCTCCATCAGGGAGCCCTGCAAGGGGCGAAAGATGCATACGGTGGGAAAAGCCCCCACCGAGGTGATGTACTCGATAGCGGCCAGCGTGTCGGCCAGCGGCTCCACACCGGCAATAATTTCTCCCGATACGGCGCCCTGGCCCAGCTTGCTGGCGGTGTATTCCATGGCAGCAAAGAAGGCCTTCTGCCCCAAGCTACCACACTTTCCCGGACAGTACCTTTCGAAGTAGGCGGGGTTGTGAAACTCGTAGCAAAAGGAAAAATGATCCGCGCCTAGGGCCATGAGCCAATCGTACTTCCAAAAGTCGTGGGCCAGCACGGGCGCCACCTGCACACCGATGAAGCCGCCCACCTGTTCGCGCACCGCCTTCACGTAGGGGGCGGCCAGGTTCAACCCGTGAAAGGGAGAAGCCTCTGGCCGGTCCTCCCGCTGGTAGCCGGCGTTGAAATGGAAAAAGGTCACGCCGGACTCTTCCTTGGCTGCCCTGGCCACCTCCACCACCTCCTGTACCGACTTGCGCAGTACCTCCGCCTTGCCCACATTCAGACCGGAAGTGCAGAAGTGGCAATGGCGGTCGTTGCCCGGGTCCCAAAAACGGCAGGTTTCGGAAATGTAAACGCCCAAGTAGGTCCCCTGCAGCACCCCGATGCTGGCCATTTCGTGGCCTTTGGAGGTCTTTCGCCGGTACCAGGCGGGCTCGGAAGGGACCCGCACCGGGTAGGCGTTGTCGCTGCGAGTATCCACCACCAGGTACTGGCCCTGCTCCTTGCGCAGCAGGAACGGGGAGGAGGCAGCAAAGTGCTCGAACACGGGAACGTTGCACCAGAGGTCCTTGAGGGGCCCAGGAATCACCAGCTCCAAACCCGAGCCTAGACCCGCGCGGGTGCGCCGAAAGCCGCGGGCGTCTTCCTCCAGGGTGCAGGAGGGGTCCAGGCGCAAACCGCGGCAAAAAAGCTCAATTTCCAGCTTGCAAGGGTTCAAGCGGCTCACCGCACCTCCCTTGAGGGCCCAGCCCTCTTCGTGATAGGATAAGGTGTTCGGCCGGTGGGGCCGTAGCTCAGCTGGGAGAGCGCCAGAATCGCACTCTGGAGGTCGGGAGTTCGATCCTCCTCGGCTCCACCA
>CAZAUJ010000013.1:0-70082 GCA_964488355.1 uncultured Thermoanaerobaculia bacterium
CCTGCTCGCCAGCGGTGTAACGTCATTGCGAGGGACCGAAAGCCTCGCCTGTCATTTCCCTTTGGCGCGTGAAGGCAGCTACGGCCGCTGCACGGCCTCGCGGTAATGCGGACTTCCCCGCGCTTGCAATGACACCGCCCACCCCTCTCGCTGGGGTTTAGGTGGGGTCGGTGTCCACCATCACCTGGGTGTCGGGGCCGTAGCGGTCGCGTAAGCGTTGGATGGCCTCTTCGGCAATCTCGTGGGAGCGCTCAAAGCTGGTGCTGCGTTCTACCAGCAGCCGGAACTCAAAAAAGGGGACCTTGCCCGCCTTGCGCGAGCGGAAGGCGCGTAAGCCCCGCACCTCCGGCGCCAGGTTGCTGATCATGGCCCTCACCTCTTCTTCCACCTGGTGGGGCAAGCGGCGGTCCAAGAGCTCGTCGGCCGCGTCACGGTAAATGCCCCATACACCCCGGAAAATCAAAAAGGCAATGAGGACCGTGGCCAAGGGGTCGGCCCAGGGCCAGCCCAAGAGCTGGTACGCTGCCAGGCCCGCCAAGGCCACGCTGTTGGAAGCCAGGTCGGTGGCGTAGTGAAAGGCGTCGGCATGCAGAGCCACCGAATGGGTGGCCCAGGCCTCGTGACGTAGGAACCAGGTGAGAAAGGCAGAAACCACCAACGATGCGAGCATGGCGGCCAGCGCCAGAGGCGTGCGCTCCAGGGCTTGAGGTACCAGGAACCGTGCCACCGACTTGCCAATGAGCCACAACCCGCCCACTGCCACCACCGTGGCCTGAATCACCGCAGAAAGCGCCTCCGCCTTGCCGTGACCATAGGCGTGCTTTTCGTCCGGCGGTTCAGCTGCCATGCGCAAGTAAATGGCGTTGAGACCCGAACAGAAGAGGTCCATGAGGGAATCGACCGCCGCCGCCAGCACCGCCAGCGAGTGTGTCCGCCACCCCACGATGGCTTTACCCAGAGCTAGCGCCGCGGCCACCACGGCCGCCAGCCTGGCGGCTCGGACCTTGCGCACGTCCTCTCTCATGGGCGAAAGCCACCACCCCTTTCGATCATGAGCTCCTCGCTGCTGGTGGTCGGCTCCACACCCTCGGGGTAAAAACCCAAGCCGACCCGGGCTTCTTCAGGCTCAAGAAGGGAAAAATGGTACTCCTCGATCCCCTCCAACATGTGCGCCACCGCCTGCGCTGCCTGCAGGTCGCGCCGCCAAAGGCCCTCCTGGACCAGCGGGGCGAAGGCCTTGAGGCAGCGGTGACGGAAGCGAGCCAAGTTCTCACCCAAGCTGGAAACCAAGCCCAGCTGCTGGTGCCGGTAAAGGGTGCGCGGCACTAAAGAAAGCAGCTGTCGCAGCCAAGACCGGGCCAAGCTCTCATCCAGCTGCGGCACATCCACGCCTGCGGGGGGTTGGGGGCAAGCAGCTCTCCGACCCGGGTCGAAGGGTCGCCAGGCCGCAGCACCCTCGGGCGGCCACTGGGCTGCCCAGTGAAGGAAAACCCGCTCGCTGACTCCCCACTCGGGCACGTGCAACGGAATTACCAGTGTGACCTCCACCCAAGGTATCAGGGACCCGCTCCAGCCCGCTGGCTGCGAGAGGGTGCGGGGCGCCGCAAGCACCAGCTTCACCATTGGCAATGGTACACTAGCCCCGCATCGGAGGCTTGTTTGGTGACCTTTACACAAGCAAACGACGAGCAGCTCGGCCTTTTTGACCAGCCCGACCCGCAATCCTCCCTGGAAGGTCGCCCGGTGCTGGTTTTCGATTTGGAAACGCAAAAAAGCTTCGAAGAGGCGGGCGGACGCCACGCCACGCGCCATTTGGGCATGTCCGTGGGGGTCGTTTATTCCTTCGCTGACGGCCGGTTCCACGTGTTTTACGAAGCGGAAGTGGAAAAGCTCATCGCCATGCTCCTTGGTGCCGAGCTGGTGGTGGGGTTTAACCTGTTGGGTTTTGATTACGAGGTGCTGCGGGGCTACCGGGACTTTGGACGCGAGCCCAAGACGCTGGACATCATGGTGGACTTGCAACAAAAGCTTTCCTTTCGGCCCAAGCTGGATTCGGTAGTGCAAGCCACGTTGGGGGCAAGCAAGACCGCCGATGGTCTGCAGGCGCTCGCCTGGTTTCGCGAGGGCCGGCTGGACCTGATCGCCCAGTATTGCCAGGAAGACGTGCGCCTCACCCGCGACCTTTACCTCTACGGCAGGGAACACCGCCACGTGCTGGTGACGCGCTATTCCGGAGCCCCCCTCCGGGTGCAGGTGGACTGGTAGAAAGGTGCTGCACGAGCAGCTGACACCGCCCGGCAGCTGAAAGCCATGGAAGACGGCGAGCTCATCTTGGTGGCCGACGTGGGCGCCACCAAAACCCTTCTAACCCTGGCGACCCTTTCGCCAGAGGGCGTGAGGCTGCGGGGGGACTCCCTCAGGCGCTTTGCCAGCCAGGACTTTCTCAACCTGGAAGCATTGCTCACTGCCTACCTGCAGTCCCTCGGCGGCAGGCCGCGCCGAGCCTGTCTGGGTGTTCCCGGGCCGGTGCTGGGCAGCCGCTGCCGCACCACCAACCTCCCCTGGGAGGTGGAGGCGCAGGCCTTGGCTGCCCACCTGGGCCTTACCGAGGCGGTTTTGGTCAATGACTTGGCTGCCCTGGCGTGGGCGTTTACTGCTGAGCCAGCGCCCCAACTTACACCGCTGCGCCAGGGGCACCCCCTGCACCAGTCCCCTCTTCTCGTGGTAGGTGTGGGCACCGGTTTAGGGGCAGCGGTGCTGGTACCTTGCCAAAGGCACTTCGCCGTGCTGGCCACTGAAGCTGGCCATTGCGATCTAACAGCCCAGGAACCCGAAGAGCTGGATCTCGTGCAGGCCCTTGCCGGCAAAACGGGCAGGGTTCCCTACGAGCGGGTGGTCTCCGGGCCCGGTTTGGTTTGGCTTTACCGTTTTTTTGCCGGCAATAAGGCCAGTGCCCACGTCCTGGAGGCTCCCGACCCCGCCCCGCTCATCGTTGCCGAGAGAAAAAGCGATCCGGCGGCAGCGCGCGCCTGCCACGCGCTGGCACGGTACTTGGGCGCCTTCGTGGGCAACCTGGCCCTCGTGAGCTTGCCGGCGGCCGGGGTGGTGCTGGCTGGCTCGGTGGCCCAAGCAGTCCTCGGAGGGGGTTTGGCATGCGACCTCCAGGAAGCCTTTCTTTCTGCTCTTGTGGCTAAGGACCGGCACGAAAGCTTGTTGGCGTCGCTGCCGGTGAGTCTGCTTGCTGACCCCTTGGCCCCCCTGGTGGGTTGCGGGCGCGTGTTAGCAAGCCGGCTCCTTCCTTAGGGCCTACCCACCGCTCCAAGAGGTATCCTTTTATAGATGCTTGCTCCCGGCACGCGCCTTGGACGCTTTCAGCTTGCCGCCCTCCTGGGCCGCGGTGGGATGGGGGAGGTGTGGCAAGCTCATGACACAAAGTTAGGCCGTGACGTGGCAATCAAGCTGCTGCGGGAGGAAATGGCCCAAGACCGCGAATGGCTTGCCCGCTTTCACCGGGAAGCCCGCGCTTTGGCGGCCCTCTCCCATCCCAACGTGGCGCAAATTTACGAGTTGCCAGAAGCGGTTCCCGTGCCCGCGGACGCCTCCTCGCCACGGGCCTCCAAGCCCGTACCGTTTTTGGTGATGGAGCTGGTACCCGGGCAATCCCTGCGGGACCGCCTGCAACAAGGGCCTCTGCCCCTGCCCGAGGCCCTCCAGGTGGCCTTGCAAGCGGCGCAAGCTTTGGCCGCGGCTCACGCCCGCGGGCTGGTTCACCGAGACATCAAGCCGGCCAACATCTTCCTCACGCCTCAAGGGCAGGTGAAGCTTCTGGACTTCGGCCTCGCCCGTTGGCAGCGGCCGGAAGAGAGCGGCGAAGAAGAGGTGACGCTCCTGCAGTCCACGCCCGGGGTGGTGGCGGGCACGCCCTCCTACATGGCCCCGGAGCAGGTGCTGGGGCAAGAGTGTACCGACCGCTGTGACGTGTGGGGCCTGGCGTGCTGCTTGGCAGAAATGCTCACCGGCAGGAGGGTGTTTGAGGCGCCTACCCTGCCAGCCACCCTTCAGCTCATCCTCACCAGCGACTCAGGCCTTGTCACCACACCCGCCGTGGTGCCCCGGGCTTTGGCCCAGCTGCTGCGCCAGTGCCTGCAGCGCGATCCCAGCAAGCGGCCCAGCATGGCGCACGTGGCTGCTCAGTTGGCCGCCCTGCAAGCACGGCTCACGCCGGCTGGCCAACGCCTGCGCCGATGGCAGCGGGCGGCCGTGGCCGTCAGCGTCTTGGCCCTCGCCTTGGCCGGCTTGGCCGCCAGCAAGCTCTGGCCGCGCCCCAAACCGGCCAGCTTAGGCAAGCTCTCCCTGCGCGTGGAGGAAAGACCACGAGAGTCGGGGGGGATTTCGCTCGCCGAGCATGCGGCCTTTCGCCACATCCTGGCCGAGACCTTGAGCCAGCGACCGCCTTTGGAGCTCATGAGTGGCGGCAAAGCCAGCCTGAGCGTGTCCTGGTCGGCTCAGCCGGTGGGGAGCGAGGTGCAGCTGGCGGCTTGGGCGGTGGACAGGCGCAGTGAGGAGGTGGTGGCCTCCCTCCAGACGCGCGCCGCAGCTCCCGCGTGGCGAGAGCAGGCGCAGGCGCTGGCCGTGCAGCTGGCCGACCGGCTGGAAGTGGAAGGGATGGCAAGGGAGCTGGCGAGCGAGGATGAGCTGCACGGCGTCCTGCTGCGACGCACGGCCTCCCCCGCCGCTGCTCGCGCCTTCGCCCGCGGCCTCAGGAGCTACGCTGGCACCCGCCTCGCCGACGCGCGGGAGAGTTTTGCCGCCGCGGCACAGTTGGACGAGAGCTTTTGGCCTGCCTATCTCTATTTGGCCCTGGTCTCCGGCTCCACCAGCCATTTCGAGCAAGCCCGAGCCTTCCTGCACAAGGCGCGTCGTCTTTGCCCCAGTCCCTCCCGCGAGGAAGCAGCCCTCTTGGACATGGCCGAGGCCATGACTTCGGACGATCGCTTAAGGATGGTGGCCGCGGTGGAAGAGACGCGCCAGCTCTTCCCCAACTCGGGCGAGCTCACCTACCGCGCCGCCTGGGCCTACCGCAGCATCCAGCAACCGGAACGCGCGGTTCCCCTGCTGGAGGAGCTTATTGCCAAGAACTGGAGGCCTGATTGGAGCCCCACCTGGGCGCAGTTGGCCAACACCTACCTGCTCGCTGGCCGGCTGGAGGAGGCCGTGCAACGGGCGCGGGCGTGCGAAGCCCGCTTCCCCAAGGAAGCCCGCTGTAGCTTCACGCTGGCGCTGGCCCTGCGCTTGGCTGGTGAGGAACGACAAGCGCGGGAGGCTCTGCGCGAGGCCGTGCGCAAGCGCGAGGACTACTATCCCGGCGATCCCTTGGGCTCCGGCCAGCTGCTCATCTGGTGGGCGAGCCTGGCTGGCTCGCCCGAGGAAACCCGCCGGCAGTGGGAGCTGCTTTTGGAGCAAGCTCAGCGCGCCAGGGAGGAAGAAAAAGAAAATCTCGAGGCTCACCGCCTTTACGGCGAGGCCCTGCTCCATCTAGGTCGGCCTCAGGAGGCCAAGGAGGTTTTGCAGGCCTTGCTCCCCTATCAGGACCGCAACCCCTACGCGGCCTACGTGCTCATGGCCTTGGCTCGCACTCACGCGGCTTTGGGTGCAGCAGACGAAGCTCGCCGGCTCCTGCGTCAGGCAGAGAAGCTTTGGCGGCAATGGCGGCCTCCCGGACCGGGTCCGGGACCCATGGCCTACAACTTAGCGGCCGCCTGGGCGGCCCTCGGCGAGCTGCACGAAGCCCGCATCTGGCTGGATCGGGCCAAGGAGCTGCGGGCTTTCAGCTGGCTGGAGGGGGCTTTGGACCCTGATCTGGCGCCTTTGCGGGAAGCAGGCTTGCTTCCGGAAGCGCAGCCACCCGGACCGGCCCTCACTCCACCGACACGCTAACCGCAAAGCTGCCGTCGTTGTTTTCCGCATCCAGGTCGTTAACCCCGAGGTAGAGCTCGCCGCCGCGGATGACCGTGCCCGAGTAGCTGCGGCCCACCAGAAAGGGGCTGCCGTCCTCCCCCACTTTGCCAATCAGCGCCAGGTGCGGCCATTCAGGCACCAGGCTGTACCGGGCCCACTCGGGATGCGCGCTGCTCCCTTCGGGTCCAAAGGAAAACTCGCCACCCTTAAGCTCGCCGGTGGCGGTGAGGGTGAGCTTCTGCCCCGCCTGCACCTGAATGCCAGTTTTGGTCCAGGTGGCCTGACAGGGCACGGTCACGGTGGTCGAACCTTTCGGCGAACCACCGCAGGCCAGGGAGACGGCCAAGGCTACCAACATTGCGTAGCGTCTCATGGTGCTCCTCCCAAGAGTGTCTGCCGAACAAAGCGCGAGGCTATCTCTGCCGCCACATGCCTGAGAAAGGTGAGCTGATTCGGGCCCACCCACAGGCCCAAGCCGCCCACCTCCTCCGGGCGCTCAGCGGCGAAGGACACCAGCTCCCCAAGCCTGCGTTGCAGCTGCTCCCTTTCCTCCTCGCACGGAGCGCAGGCCAGCTCCCCACCTGCCGTGGTGTCCTCGATGATCTCCACCAGCGGTTTGTTTTCGGCCTTTTGCGGCACAGGGGGGATGGGCCATTGGGCCGAGGCGGAAAGTTTTCGCCAAGCCCGTGCCGCCACTGCCCAACCGGTTTGTTCCTTACCGACAGCAATGGGCACCGCCACCACCTCCACGCAGGCACGGGCTTGCCCGCAGCTCCACAAAAGCTCAAGCCCCGAAAGCTGCGCGGTCAACTCCTGTCGGAGAAAGGCCCGGGCAGAGGTGTCTTCAACCTGGAGAGAGATTCCCACAGCAAGGGGAGGCACCCGCCCTAGAGCTTGGGCCAAGAGCACCGCCAGCACCATCACGCCCCCGAAAGGGTGGCCAGCGTTTCCCGCACCGCGGCGCAGGCCTGGGCCACCGCCACCGACCGCCGGCTGCCGTCGCGGCGAAGGGAAAGATCCACCTGGCCCTGCTCTAAGCCCTTTTTGCCCACCACCACCCGCACGGGTATGCCAACGAGGTCGGCGTCCTTAAACTTCACCCCCGAGCGCTCGTCGCGGTCATCGTAGAGCACCTCCACCCCCACCCCCAGCAGGTCGCGGTACACCTCCTCAGCTACCCGCGTAACCTGCGGGTTGTCAGGGTTGAGGCTGAGCACCTCCACAGCGTAGGGAGCCAGGGGCAAAGGCCAAATGATCCCGGCCTCGTCGTGGTTTTGCTCTACCGCTGCCGCCACCGTTCGGCCTATTCCCAGCCCGTAGCAACCCATGATCATCGGCTGCTCCTGGCCATGCTCGTCCAAGAACGTACAGTGCATGGGGGCCGAGTACTTGGTTCCCAGCTTGAAGATGTGACCCACCTCAATGCCGCGCTTCACCTCCAGCGGCCTGCCGCAACGGGGGCAGGGGTCCCCTTGGCGCACCACGCGAATGTCCGCCACCAAGTCCGGCTGAAAATCGCGCCCTGGGACTACCCCCACCAGGTGGTAATCGTCGCGGTTGGCTCCCGTGACGGCGAGAGAAAGCCGCATCACTTCGGGATCGGCCACCACCCGTACATCGGCCAAGCCCACCGGTCCGGCAAAACCCACCGCCGCGCCCGTCACCCGCTGAACCTTTTCCGCCGAGGCCAGCTGCAGGTGCACGGCCCCGAGAACGTTTTTCAGCTTCACCTCGTTGAGCTCGTCATCGCCCCGCACCAGCGCCACGGCGAATTCCTTATCCGTTTCCACCACCATGGTCTTAATGAAATGGGCTGGGGCCAAGCCCAAGAAAGAAGCCACCTCGGCCACCGCGGTCAGGCCGGGTGTGGGCACCCACTGCGGGCTCTCCGGTTGTTTGCCTGGCCAGGGGGGCGCGGGCCTTGTAACCCCTGCCGTGGCCTTTTCCACGTTGGCGCCGTAGCCACAGGTACAGGCCACCACCGCGTCTTCCCCCGTGTCTGCCAGCACCATGAACTCGTGGGACTCGCTGCCACCGATGTTGCCCGTATCCGCCTCCACCGCGGTAAATGATAGGTCGCACCGCTGGAAGATACGGCGGTAAGCCTGCTCCATGGCCCGGTAGGCCTCGTCCAAACTTTCCTGGGTAGCGTGAAAGGAGTAGGCGTCCTTCATAAGGAACTCACGCCCGCGCATGAGGCCAAAGCGGGGACGAATCTCATCGCGAAACTTGGTTTGGATTTGAAACAGGTTGACGGGCAACTGGCGGTAGGAAGAGACGCGCCGGCGCACCACATCGGTGATGACCTCTTCATGGGTGGGGCCAAAGCAAAAGTCCCGCTCGTGCCGGTCCTTCAGCCGCAGCAACTCCTTGCCGTAGGCGTACCACCGGCCCGATTCCTGCCACAGCTCTCCCGGTTGCACGCAAGGCATAGCCAGCTCCACCGAACCGGCTTTGGCCATTTCTTCCCGCACGATGCGGCAAAGCTTGTCGATCGTGCGCCAGCCAAGGGGCAGGTAGGTGTAAATCCCCGCCGCCAGCTTGTCGATCATGCCTGCCCGAGCGAGCAGCTTGTGGGAAACCACCTCCGCGTCTTGGGGGGTTTCCCGCAGGGTGTGAATGAAAGCCTGGGAAAAGCGCATGTCCTACCTCCTCCTCGCCGCCAGCCACGCCACGCGCAGCAAATGGTCCAGCACGTCCGTCTTAAGGTCCGCCCCCTCCTGTTGGCGGGCCCGCTCCAACACCTGCCGCGCCTTCTGCTTGTCCCCGACTCCCAGGAGGGCCAGACCCAACTGGGTGAGGATTTGGGGTGAGGGGGCAGCGGAAGCTGCCGGTTGCAGGTAGTCTAGCGCATCACGGTAGCGTTCCCGCGCCAGGTACACCCGACCTACTGCCCCCTGCGCGTAGGGTTGCAGCTCGGACGGGAAAAGCTCCAAGGCACGGTGAGCCAGCTCCTCGGCCAACTCCAGGTCCTCGCCCGTCTCAGCCAAGGCCAGCGCCAGTTCATAGGCGCCCAAGGCCCTTTCCAAATCGCCTTCGCTCTTCTCCCAAAGATGCCGGGAAAGGGCCCGCAGGAGCCGATAACGACCCGCTGCCCGCAGGGTTTCTAGCAATGCGGTCCAAGCAGCCACCCGTACCGGCCCTTCGGCCCCCTGCGCCAGCGCCCAGCGGGCTCGGCGCACCGCTTCCCGACGCTTGCCCAGCGCCGAAGCGACCAGGGCGGCGGCCGCTTCCAAGCTTGGATGAGGCGAAAGCCTGCTCGCGTTGACAAGCTCTTGCCAGGCGGCTTGCAGTTGCCCCTCCTCCGAGGCGGAGGCAGCGCGTTCTAAGGCGTGGGAAACCTCGTTAGGCACGGGTGTGCGCGGCTTTCCAGCCAAAAGCAGCCGCACCGCCTCCTGGTAGCGCAGCCTTTGCGGGTCCACCTCCAACACCCTGCGAAAACAGTCCAGAGCCTTGCGGCTAAAACCCCGCTCCAGGTAGGCCAGGCCCAATACGTAGAGCGCTTCCTCCATGCCCGGTGCGAGCTGCACCGCCTGTTCCAGCAAGCGGATGGCCGGACCCAGACGCCCCAGCCGCAGCTCCACCAGCCCCAGGAGGAACGCGCTAACAGGCGAGGGCTCCTTGGCCAGCGCCTGCCGCAGCAACCGCCGGGCAGCGGCAAGCTGATCTTGGGCCACCTTCAGCGCACCCAAGGCAAAGGCAGGCAGGAAACTGTCCTGGCCCACCTCCATGGCCCGCTGGAGCAACTGTTCAGCCTCGCGCATCTGCCCCTCGTCGGCCAGAAGGGTGGCGAGGGACACCAGGGCATCCACGTTTTGCGGCTCCAGCTCCACCAGCAGGCGGTAGGCCTCCTGGGCCATGCCCAGCTCGCCCTGCTCCGAGGCCAACTGGCCTACCAAGCGAGCCATTTCCGGATGGCGTGGGAAGCGCTTGAGGACCGCAAAAAGCTTGCCCACGGCCTGCTCCACCCGGCCCGCTGCCAGGAGCAGCTCCGCCGCTTCCAAGGCACGCTGGTAGGCCCGCAAAGCCAGGGAACCCAGGGTTTTGGCCCGTGCCAAAATCACATCGCGCTGGGCCGCGAGCGTCTCCACCAGCTCGTGCCGCGCCGCCTCATTAGCCGCTTCTTTCTCCCAGGCCGAGGCAAACTCCACTCGGCGAACCAGCTTGCGCCGATGAAGCAATCCTGCTAGGGCCCGCAAACCCGCATCCACGATGGCCAGGGAGCTTTCCAGCTCCTCCACGCGCTGCGAGAGCCCCTGGACTGACTCTTGCAGCGCAGCAAGCTGTTTTTCCTGCAGGGTCAGGCGCTCCAAAACGTCTTCTTGGAACGCGCTGGCCAGCTCCTCCAGCTTCTCCCCCAGATCCTCTCGCTCTTCCTCGGCCTGCGCCACTGCAGGCTGCTGCCCCGCGGAAAGCACCAACAAGGGAGAGCCGCAGCGTATGCACTCCTCCCGCCCCTCGGGGTTGGCGGCCCCGCACCACTGACACAGGACCTTCACGCCCTTGCCGCGCTTGCCCTTAGTACTGGTAGAACCCTCGCCCACTCTTGCGCCCCAGCCACCCCGCGTCCACCATCTTCACCAGGAGCGGGCACGGGCGGTACTTGGGGTCTCCCAAGCCCTCGTAAAGCACCCGCAGGATTGCCAGACAGGTATCCAAGCCAATGAAATCAGCCAGCTGAAGAGGGCCCATGGGGTGGTTCATCCCCAGCTTCATCACCGCGTCCACCGCCTCCGGCGTAGCCACGCCTTCGTAAACGGCGTAGATGGCCTCGTTGATCATGGGCATGAGCACGCGATTGGAAACAAACCCCGGAAAGTCATTAACCTCCACCGGCGCCTTGCCCATCCTCTTGGCCAAAGCCTCCACCGTAGCAAAGGTTTCCTGGCTGGTCGCCATGCCGCGCACGATTTCCACCAGCTGCATGACCGGCACCGGGTTGAAAAAATGCATGCCGATAAAGCGCTCGGGCCGTTTGGTGGTCGCCGCCAGGCGGGTGATGGAAATGGAGGAGGTGTTGGAAGCCAAAATGGCTTCCGGCGGCAAAATCGGGTCAAGCGTGGCGAAGACCTTGGCCTTCACCTCGAAGTTCTCCACCACCGCCTCCACTACTAGCTGGCAGGTGGCAAAGTCCTCCAGCTTGGTGGTGGTGGCAACCCGCCCCAAGGCCTGGGCCTTGTCCTGCTCGGAAATGACCCCTTTGGCCACTTGCCGGTCCATGTTCTTGGCCATGGTGCCCATGGCTTTGGTCAGAACCTCTTCGGACACATCGGCCAGCAGCACCTGCAAGCCAGCCAAAGCCGCCACATGGGCAATGCCGTTGCCCATTTGCCCAGCCCCCACCACGCCAAAGCGCGTCACCTCCATAGCACCCTCCTTTCCGCCGCGAGACTAGAAAGCCGGCGAGCTGCTGTCAAGCCAAAGCAACGGGAAGACGCCGCGGCAAGATTCACTTGCCGCCCTTGGCTGGCTCAGCAAGCCAAACGGCGATGCCGGCCCAAGGTAAGGAAGCCTGCCGTAAAGACGCGTGGCACGGAAAAGCAGCCCCCAGAAGCCAAGCCTTGCGCTCGGCACGAGCCGGGACCCGCTTACCGACGGAGGGCCACCCGCTTTCCTTAAGCACGAAAGCCCCACAACCAGCTGGTCTCGCCCCAAAAGCGCCTCTCTCCCGCAAAGGCCCCGAGTGGATAGCCTTACGTGTCGTGCGTTGGCATGCCCCAGCGGCCCGGGAACGGGAAAACCCTAGCCACCGACCCCGCCTCCAGCCTTCAGGGGCCCGCCCTTTTGCACAAACCCGCCCGCCATAACCTGGGCCCGGCAGGAACTGCAAAGCGCCGTCCCCCCGAACAGTGGCTGCGCGGTGAGGCCGCCGCTGGTGCGTGGCCAGCGAGGGAGGCCGCCGTAGGCTGCCGTAACTTTGTGCGGGCTTTGTGCCACCTACACATTGGGCGCAAGGGCCATGTAACCCTCACTTTTCCCCTTCGCTCCCTGGGCTTTTTCCGAAGGGTGCGCCAGCCGAAAAGCGAGAGCGCTGTATTCCTGGGGAAGATACTCCTGGGGCAACGTTATCTCGTTCCCATCGCGAATGGCGGTGTACGCAGGAGGAGAAATCCCACCCCAGCCGTATTGAACGCGTCCTGAATGTGGGCATGAAGGTCCGAATACATGTTGGCCATGCGTGAGGGATCCGCAGTGAAGGCGTTAAGCTCGTATGTGACGGCGTAATCGCCAAGGGAAATCTGGATAACAAAGGGCTTGGGATGCCGCAAGATCCCCTCAGTTTGTTCGGCAGCCTCAATGAGCAGCTGATGGACCTCTCGCCAGGAGACGCTGTAGCCAATGGTCACTGTGGTGGGGAGAATCAATCCGTCACTTTTAGCGGCTGTGGAATAGTTCACGATATGGCTGCCAAGCACCATGCTGTTGGCGATGGTGATCACCTCGTTTTTGATGGTGCGAATGCGCGTCACCAGCAGCGTCTTTTCCAGCACATCACCCACCGCCTCGAAAATTGTTACGCGATCACCAACCCTGAAGGCGCCGGTGTAAGTGAGGATAACCCCGGCGATGATGTTGGCCATGGCTGAGGAAGAGCCCAAGGAACATAGCACACCCAGAAAAAAAGATATCCCTTTAAAGGCCGGCGAGTCGGACCCGGGGAGGTATAGGCGGAGGTTCATAAGGTGGGCGTCGGCTGGGAGATGTATTGCACCTGAGGGGGCCCTCGCTGAGGGCTAGGACGCAAGGCCATGGCCATGCTTGGCGGGGGCGGACACGCCCCCGCCGCTGGGTGTGCCGCCTGCTGGCGGGGATGGCGGTAGCGTTCCCTGCCTTTGCCCAGGCAGGAGAAACGGGGGAAAGGCTGACCCTGGAGCCCCAGGTGGCATGCCTTTAGGTGGAGAGCGAAAAAACCCCGGCCACGGGTGGCGAAACGCACCGGGACCTGCTGCAGCTCCAGCGGTTGAGCTCCAGGCGCAGGCCGGCCTTAGGCGCAAGCGTGCAGACCCGTTTGCAAAAGGGGGCTGACTCGGAAGAGGCCAAGCGCGAGGCCAAAGAGAGGGGAAGCGCGCGGGCATGGTTGGAAACCTTAAACCGACAGCTTTGGCTGGCGGTTATTGACCAAGATGGCAAGGTGTTGAAAAGGTCTCCGGGCGTGTCTGCCTTCCCCGCCCCGGGCGGTTGGGGCTTTCGCATGCCGGTGCGCTGGAATCTTCTGGCACAGGAAGAGCACCCCCGCTGTCCCTACACGGCGGTTTTTGGCGGGGACTCGCCTCGGCTGGCATGCTTCGAGTGGCAGCTGGTGCAGGTGGACGGGTGGTCCCTCCCTTTGCGATGGGTCACGGGCTCTGCCCTGGTGGGCGCGGGGGAAGCATCGGAGAGATGGGTTTTGGGTTCCGACGTGCCCCCAGCTTCCGGGCTGCCGAACATCCTGGGCGTGCGCCTGACCAGCCAAGGCCTCAAAGAGCTACGCCTTGACCGGGAGGCCCTTTCTGCCCGTTCTCGGCGCATGCTTGGCGACAGCCAAGCCAACGACGCGGGCTTGCGGGAGCTGGCCCTTCTCCCCCTGGGGCCTACCCACCCGCAGGAGCCGCTACCCGTGCTGGTGCAGGCGTGTGCTGCCTGCAAGGAGTCCGGCGAGCGTCAGTGGCGCTTTTTCCGCGGCCAGCTGAGCCGCGAGGGCTTGCAGGTGGGCCAGCCCCTAGCCCTGCGCATTGGGGCCGAGGGGTTCCTCGGTGCCTGGCTTTTCCGCCCACTGCGCCTGCTGCCCGTCAGTTGGGGTCTAAACTGCAATGAACCTTCGCCCGGACTGAGCAGCAAGAGGGGTTGAAGAACCGCGCCTGCCGAACCCTTGCCGGCCACGGTCGTACACTTGCGCCAGGAGGTGGCCATGCGTCGTTTTTTCCTTCTTCCCGCGGTCGTGGCAGCCCTGCTGGCCTGTGTCTCGCCCCAGCCGGGTAGGTGGGTCTATCCCCCCAGCGCCCAAGTGGAGGTGGCGGATGACTACCACGGGGTGAAGGTTCCTGACCCCTACCGCTGGCTGGAAGAGCTGGACTCGCCAGCGACGCAGCGGTGGGTGGCGGCCCAGAACCAGCTCACCTTTGGTTTCTTGGAAAAGATTCCGTCGCGGCAAAAGATCTTTCGCCGGCTGTCGGAGCTGTGGAACTACGAGCGCTATTCCACGCCTATCACCCGGGGCGGGCGGTTCTTCTATTTCCATAACCCAGGACTCTTGCCGCAGAGTGTCCTTCTGGTTTCCGAAGACATCCGACGCCCCGGCCGCGTGCTGCTCGACCCGAATACCCTTTCTCCAGACGGCACCGTGGCCCTTTCCAACACGGTTCCGTCCTTCGATGGTCGCCTGTTGGCCTACAGCCTGTCCGAGGCGGGCTCCGACTGGCAAACCTGGCGTGTGCGCAACGTGAACACCGGGGAGGACCTCCCCGACGTGCTCTCCTGGACCAAGTTCACCACCGCCGCCTGGCTGCCCGACGGCTCCGGGTTTTTCTACGCTCGCTATGACGCCCCTCCCCCTGGGCAGGAAAAGGTGGCGACCAATCTTAACCAGAAGCTGTTTTTCCACCGCCTGGGCACAAAACAGGAGGAGGACGTGCTGGTGTACGCCCGTCCCGACCAGCCCAAGTGGCAGTTTGCGCCTGAGGTTACCGATGACGGGAGGTTCTTGGTCATCACCGTTTACGTGGGTACCGATCGTCGCAACCGCATTTACGTTTGGGATCTTTCCCAGCCGGATTCGCCGGTGTTGCCCCTCTTAGACCAGTTCGACGCTTCCTATAACTTCGTGGATAGCGAGGGCGAGACCCTTTTCCTGCTTACCGACAAGGATGCGCCCCGTGGCCGCTTGGTGGCCGTGGACGTTCACCAGCCGGAGCAGCTGCGTACGGTAATTGCGGAGGCCGAGCACACGCTGCAAAGCGTAACCCGCGTTGCCAATGTGTTTTTTGCCCGCTACCTGCGCCACGCCACCACCGAGGTCAAAGCCTTCTCGCTGGATGGCCGGCTGCTGGGCACGGTGGCCCTTCCTGGCCTGGGCACGGCGGTGGGCTTCGGCGGTTCGCGCTTCGACCGACAAACGTTTTACACCTTCACCTCCTTTCTCACTCCAGGCACCGTTTACCGGCTGGAAGTTGGGAGCCTGGCCAGCGAACCGTTGTTCGTACCTAAACTGGCCGCGTCCTTGGATGACTTCGTCACCGAGCAGGTTTTTGTCACCTCCAAGGACGGGACACACGTGCCCATGTTCCTTACCCACCGGCGAAACTGGGTGAAAAACGGCACGAACCCCACGCTCTTGTATGGCTACGGCGGCTTTAACATTGCCATTACCCCCAGCTTCTCCCCCCGCACTATTGCCTGGCTGGAACTGGGTGGCGTTTACGCGGTGGCCAACCTGCGCGGGGGCAGCGAATATGGCGAGGCCTGGCACCAAGCGGGCATGCTGAAAAACAAGCAAAAGGTTTTTGATGACTTCCTCGCGTGCGCCCAGTGGTTGGTGGACAACCGCATAACCTCCCCCTCAAAGCTGGCCATCCACGGTGCCTCCAACGGTGGTTTGCTGGTGGGGGCAGCCATGACCCAGCGACCCGAGCTGTTCGCCGCCGCCATACCAGCCGTGGGCGTGATGGACATGCTGCGGTTTCACAAGTTCACCATTGGATGGGCTTGGGTTTCCGAGTATGGTTCGTCGGATGACCCAGAGATGTTCCCTGTGTTGTACCGCTACTCGCCCCTACACCAGATCAAGGACGGGGTGTGCTACCCCGCCACGCTGGTGACCACCGCCGACCACGACGATCGGGTGGTCCCGTCCCATTCCTTCAAGTTTGCCGCGCGCCTGCAGCAGGCCCAGGGCTGCGACCGACCCGTGCTCATCCGCATCGAAACGCGTGCCGGGCACGGGGCGGGCAAGCCGACCACCAAACAGATCGAGGAGGCAGCGGATGTGCTGGCCTTCTTAACCTACGCCCTGGGGGTGTGAGGTCGCAGTCACGGCCGGCGCCGCCAGGCAAAGCGAAAAACCCTGCGACCCTGTGCCTGGTACTTGAGCTCAAAGTGGGTGGGCGGAATGGATGCAAACCAGTCGTCTTCGGGGAGCAGCTCGAATCGGCCATGGTCCGACACAACCTGAGCTATGAGCTGAGCGTAGTCGGCGTGGTCGGTCTTGACGCGTAGCACGGCACTGGGGGCCATCACCTCCGCCAGCCGGGCTAGGTTTTCTGGGCGGAAAAAACGCCGCTTGTGGTGCCGCTTCTTCGGCCACGGGTCGGGAAAATACACGTGCACCCCGGCCACGCTGCCAGGACCCAAGCAGCGGAACAGCACATCCTCGGCGGTCGTGTGCACCAGACGCAGGTTGTCCACCCCGGCGCGGAAGGCTCGCAAGGCCGTCAGCTTCAGGTACTTGTAGCTGCGCTCGACTCCCAAAAGACCAACGTGCGGGTTGGCTTGCGCCCAGGCAATGGCAAACCGCCCCTTGCCCACACCCAGCTCCAGCTCCAGGGCACACGCGCGGGCGAAAAGCTCCTCGGCGCGCAAGGGCAACGTGAACCCGTCTAGAGCCACCAACAGGCCCTCAGCCGCCTGCACAAAAGCCTCCACCAAGAATGCTAGCCCTCGGAAGCTTCCACCATTTCCGGGTCCTCATCCCCGAAAACGATGCCGATGTCGCGCGCCGCCTTGACCAGCTGGGAGCTAGGCGGCACCTTTTTCACGTGGCCTACTGCCTCAGCTAGCGGCACGGAAACAATTTCCCCGCACTGCAAGGCCACCATGGTGCCAAAGCTTCCCTCCATTGCCAGCCGCGTGGCCTCCACCCCGAAGCGGGTGGCCAGGATGCGGTCTACCGGCACCGGGGAGCCTCCCCGTTGGATGTGGCCTAACACCGTCACCCGCACCTCGTAACCTGAACGATCGGCAATTTCCTGCGCCACCAGGTACGACACCCCCCCCAAGCGCTTCCACCCGGTAACCTTGTCCTCTGCCTGGAACACCTGCGTGCCACCCACCGGTGCTGCTCCCTCCGCCACCACCACCAGGGAGAAGGGCCGGCCGCGCCGCTCGCGCGCGCGAAACTTGGCAATTACCGGCTCGAAGCGGAAGGGAATCTCGGGGATCAGGATCACGTCCGCTCCTCCCGCCAAACCGGCGTGAAGGGCAATCCAGCCTGCATCCCGCCCCATGACCTCCAACAGCATCACCCGGTGGTGGGCTTCAGCAGTGGTATGCAGCCGGTCGAGGGCTTCAGCCGCTGCCTCCATAGCGGTGGCAAAACCAAAGGTGACCTCGGTGGCGGAGATGTCGTTATCAATCGTCTTGGGCACACCCACCACCGGCAAGCCCAGCTCGCGGTGCATGCGCTCGGCAATGCTCAAAGAGCCGTCGCCGCCAATGACGACCAACGCATCCAAGCCCAGCTTTTCAAAAGTGCGCACCACTGCCGCCGACGCGTCGACGATTTCCTCCACCCCGTCTGGCCTGCGAAAGGGATAGCGGAAGGGGTTATGCCGGTTGGTCGTGCCTAGGATGGTGCCGCCGCGCGGCAAGATACCCCAAATGTCGTCCAGCTCCAGCTCCTTGGCCTTGCCCTCCACCAACCCGGAAAAGCCATCGAAAATGCCTACCGGCGTCACCCGATAGGTAAAAAGGCACGTCTTCACCACTGCGCGAATTACCGCGTTGAGGCCGGGGGCGTCCCCCCCACCTGTAAGCACGCCCAAACGACGAACCCTCATGGCTTGTCTTCCAATCCCAGCTCCACCAGCTCGATACCCGCCTGGCGGGCGAACTCCCAAATGCGCTGCTCCCGGTAAAACTCGGCAAAAACGATGCGCGTCACGCCAGCGTTAGCCAAGAGCTTAAAGCAGTCCCAACAGGGTGAGGCGGTCACGTAGCAGTGGGCGCCCTCGATGCGCACGCCGTGGCGGGCAGCCTGGATGAGAGCGTTGGCTTCGGCGTGGACCGTACGCACGCAATGGCCGTTTTCCAGCAAGCACCCCTCCTCGGTGCAGTGGGCCAAGCCCCGAATGGACCCGTTGTAGCCGGTGGCCAGCACCGCCTTGTCCCGCACCAGCACGGCCCCCACGGCCTTGCGCGGGCAGGTTGAGCGGCTGGCCGCTTCCCGGGCCAAGTTCATGAAGTAGCGGTCCCAGGGCACGCGCATCGCCGCGCAGTATAGCCAAGTTTGTTACCCTTGCCGCGCCGGGCATGGGAAAGGCACGGCCGGCGTTTTCCGCAAAGGAGGTGTCAGTGCGCACCCAGGGGCGAAGGCAAACGGTGGGCGTCAAGGTAGGTCAGGTCACCATTGGCGGAGGAGCACCGGTGGTGGTGCAGGCCATGACCAACACGGACACGGCCGACGCCGCGGCTACGGCCAAGCAGGTGATGGAGCTTTGGGACGCAGGGGCCGAGCTGGTACGGGTGACGGTCAACAACGACGAGGCGGCCAAGGCGGTGCCGGAAATCCGCGCCCGTTTGGACGAGGCGGGCTGCCCGGTCCCACTGGTGGGCGACTTTCACTTCAACGGCCACCTGCTTCTGCGCCGCTACCCGGGCTGCGCGCAGGTGCTGGACAAGTACCGCATCAACCCGGGAAACGTGGGTCGGGGTGCGAAAAAGGATGAGAACTTCCTCACCTTTTGCCAGCTGGCCAAGGACTTGGACAAGGCGATCCGTATCGGCGTCAACGCCGGCTCTCTCGACCCCGAGTTGGTCATGGCCAAGATGCAGGAAAACAGCGACAAGGCCCTGGGCCTAACCTCGGAAGAGGTAATTTCCCAGTGCATGATCGCATCTGCCCTGCAGTCCCTGGAGCTGGCCCTCCAGGCCGGGCTGGGCGAGGACCGCATTATCGTTTCCTGCAAGATCTCACGCCCCACGGAGCTCATCCGCGTTTACCGCCAGCTGGCGGCCGCTACCCACCAACCGTTGCACCTGGGCCTTACGGAAGCGGGCATGGGCCGACGAGGCGTGGTCTGGTCCACCGCTGCCATGGCGGTTTTGCTGGCCGAAGGGATTGGAGACACCATTCGCGTTTCGCTCACCCCCACGCCAGGCGGCGACCGCCGCGAGGAGGTTTGGGTGGCGTGCGAGCTGCTCCAGGGTTTGGGCCTGCGCAGCTTTGCCCCCACGGTCACCGCCTGCCCTGGCTGTGGCCGGACCACCTCCACCACCTTTCAAGAGCTGGCCCAGCGGGTGGAAAGCTACCTACGGGCGCAGCTGCCCCGCTGGCACCAGCTTTACCCTGGGGTGGAAGAACTCAAGGTGGCGGTGATGGGCTGCGTGGTCAATGGCCCAGGGGAGTCCAAAGCCGCTCACATCGGCATTTCCCTGCCGGGCACGGGTGAGGCCCCTGCCTGTCCGGTGTACGTGGACGGCATCAAGGTCACCACCCTCCGGGGCGACGCCGAGGCGTTGGCGGCCAGCTTTCTTCCCATGGTGGAGGATTACGTACGCCGCCGCTTCGGCAGACCCACGGACCAAGCCAAGAGCTAGCTGGCCTGGTCTTGCCAAAGGGGATGGTCGGGCGGCAGAGCCGGGCCTAGGAAGTACCCTTGAATGAGGTCACACCCCATTTTTCGCAGGAACTCACACTGCTCTTTGCTCTCCACCCCTTCCGCCACCACCTGCACCTGCAGGCGATGGGCGAGCTCCACGATCCCCTCCAGTAGGGCCCGTCCCCTTTGCTCGCGTACGGCGGCGCTGACAAAGCCCGTGTCCAGCTTCACCAGCTCGGTGGGCACATCCCGCAGCAACGCCAGGGAGGAGTAGGCGGTACCGAAATCGTCCAAGGCCACCGGCACGCCCAGCTCCCTCACTTGGCGCAATGTGCGCACCGCCTCCGCCGCTTGAACCAGGAAGGACTCGGTCACCTCGAGCCAAAGCTTGCCCGGTGCGAGGTGGTGCTCCTCCACTATGCGCGCAAGCTCCCCGAGGAAGTCGGCCGCCATAAGCGAGGGCCCAGCCACGTTGACCGTCACGGGGACAGGCAGCCGCGCCGCCACCGCCGCCGCTCGGCGCAAGGCCAAGCGGTCCAGCTCGCCCACCAGGCCTACCTCCTGCAGCAAGGGCACAAACTGGGCAGCGGGAAGCAACTCCCCGCCGTCCGCTAAGCGTGCCAGCGCCTCGGCAAAGCGCACCTGCCCGCTTTCCGCGGCGAAGATGGGTTGAAAGTGAAAGTCAATGTTGGCGTTTTTCAGGGCTCTCTTTACATGCTCGAGAAAAACCAACCGGGCACGGGAATACCGATCCAGGTCCGGAGAATAGAAAGCAAAACCGGACCTAGCGGCCTTGGCGCGGTACATGGCCACGTCGGCGGCGCGCATCAGCGCTTCCAGGGTTTCTCCGTCACCGGGGAAGACGGCGATGCCCAGAGAAGCCTCAATGGAGTAAAGCTCTTGGCGCAGGGCAAAGGGCTGCTGGAAGCACTCCAAGATGCGGTGCGCCGCCACCCGCGCCCCCTCGTGCCCCGTTTGCGGCCAAAGCACGGCAAACTCGTCCCCGCCCAGGCGCGCCACCGTGTCCGTTTCCCGGCAGGCGCGCAACAGCCGCAGCGCAACCCCCTGCAGCAGCTCGTCGCCGGCGTCATGGCCCAGGGCGTCGTTGACCTCCTTGAAGCGGTCCAAGTCCAGGTAGCCCAAAGCCACCGGAAACTTGTGCCGTCGCGCCAAGGCCAACAACTGCTCCGCCCGCTCCCGCAGCAGGCGGCGGTTAGGCAGATCGGTAAGCCCGTCATGGTAGGCCAGGTGCTGGATTTGCTCCAGCCAACGCTTGCGTTCCCCCAGGTCCCGCAACACGGTCACGATCACCGAGCGGCCCGCCAGCTTCATGGGCGTGGAGCGCGTCTCCGCCAGGAAGGTGGAGCCATCGGCGCGGGTGTAGGTGAGCTCCATGGTGGGTGCCGGCTCGCCCGAAGCCAACATGCGCGCCACCCTTTCCTCCACCAGGGACCAGGAGCTGCCGTGGACCAAGCGGGTGCCAGGGCTGCCCACCAGGGACTGACCTGGAGGCACGCCAAAAAGCGCATCAGCGGCAGCGTTGGCATACAGCACCTGCTTGCCATCGTGCACCACCACCGCATCGGGAATGTGGGCGAGAAAGCTGCGCCACTTTTCTTCCGCCCGCCGTAGCTCGGTGAACACCTCTTCGCGCAAGAGCTGCTCGCCTATGGCGGCAGCAGCCGCCAGCAGCGCTTCCCGCTCTTCCCGTCGCCACATGCGCGGGGTGCGTACCGAATCAAAGCCCAGAAAGCCCCAAAGCTGTCCTTGCTGGACAATGGGCGCTACTAGGATGCTTTGAATGGCTTGGGCTTCCAACAAAGGCCGCTCGCTTTCGGGAAATTGAGCTACGTCGCCGAAGATTAGCCTCCCTGCAGCCAGCTCCGACAACCACCGAGCGAAACCCGCCCTTTCCACAGGCAGGTTCTGCAGCTCGGGGTTGCCGATTTGCGGCTCCACGCCCTCTCGGCACCACTCCCAAAGCTGGCTGCAGGCGGTTTCACCTGTTTGCGGGTGAGGGTGCAGGAAGAAAACGTAGACTCGGTCCACCTGCGTCCCCTCCCCCAGAGCCGCCAGCGCCTCGGGGATTTCCTTTCCCGATAAAAGCAAAGAAAAAGCCCGCAGAACCTCAACGAAGCGCATGCGCCCCCGGCCTGCTCCTCAGGATAACACCGAGGCAAAAATCAGGGGCGCGACGATGGTGGCATCGGACTCGATCATGAAGCGCGGCGTTTCGGGACCCAGCTTCTCCCAAGTGATTTTTTCGTTGGGCACCGCTCCCGAGTAGGAACCGTAACTGGTGGTGGAATCCGAAATTTGGCAGAAGTAGGCCCATAAGGGGATGTCTTTCCAACCTAAGTCCTGGCGCATCATGGGCACAGCGCAGATAGCGAAATCACCGGCAATGCCGCCGCCAATTTGGAAAAAGCCAATTTTCTTTCCCTCACGAGCTTTTTCACGATACCAGGAAGCCAACTCCATCATGTACTGAATGCCGCCCTTGACGATATGCACGTTCTTGATGTCACCGGCAATACAGTGAGCGGCAAAGATGTTACCTGTGGTGGAATCCTCCCATCCCGGTGCGAAGATGGGCAGGTTGACTTCCATGGCCGCGTAAACCCAGCTGTCCTTGGGGTCGATTTGGAAGTACTTGTCCAGCTTTCCCGACCTCAGGATGCGGTAAAAATACTCGTGGGGAAAGTACGCGCAGCCAGCTGCGTCTGCCGCCTGCCACTCCTCCAGGATGGCCTGCTCGATGCGGCGAATGGCCTCTTCCTCAGGAATGCAGGTGTCGGTGACCCGGTTAAGGTGCCGCTGCCAAAGCGCCACCTCCTCCTCAGGTGTCAGGCTTCGCCAATGGGGCACGCGCTCATAGAACTCATGGGCTACCAGGTTGTAGATGTCCTCTTCCAGGTTCGCGCCCGTGCAGCTCATGGCGTGAACCTTTCCCCGGCGAATCATTTCCGCCAGGGAAATGCCCAGCTCGGCGGTGCTCATAGCACCGGCCATAGCTACCAGCATCAGGTTACCCTGGTTGACGAACTGCCTATAGGCTTCGGCAGCTTCCACCACCACGGCAGCGTTGAAATGGCGGTAGTGCCGGTGAATGAACTCACGAACTTGGCGTGCGTGCTCCATGCCTCCCTCCAGCGGCACATTGTAAGCGTATTGCTGCGGCTCAAGCCAGGCCGACTCGCTAGCTTCCGCCAGCAGCGGCCGTCAACGCTTCTACCCCTGAGGGAGGGGCGTTGAGGCGGTGACCTGCAAAAAAGCTTCTTCGGCGCGGTAAGAAGAGCGGACAAAGGGCCCAGCGATGACCTCCAGTCCCAGACTGGCACCGAAAGCTGCAAGCTCAGCAAACTCCTGTGGGCGCCAGTAGCGCACCACCGGCACCTGCTGGCGGGTGGGCTGAAGGTACTGGCCAATGGTTACCACCTGGCAGCCCACGGCCTTGAGGTCGCGCAGCACCTGCTCCACTTCCTCCTTCTTTTCGCCTAAGCCCACCATTAAACCCGACTTACGCACGATCTCGGGGGCCTTTTCTGCCACCCGCTGAAGCACCGCCAACGCCCAGGCGTAACGCCCCTGCCGCCTCACCAAGGGGTAAAGGCGCGGGACCGTTTCCACGTTGTGGTTGTACACGTGGGGTTCGGCGGCAATTACCGTGTCCACCGCCTCGAGGGAGGCGCGAAAATCGGGCGTGAGTACCTCCACCGTTACCGGCGGCTGCAGAGCCCGCAAGGCCGTGATCACCCGGGCAAAGTGGCCGGCTCCCCCGTCCGGCAGGTCGTCGCGGTCCACGGAGGTGACCACCACATGGCGCAAGCCCAGTTGCCGGACCGCCCGCACCAGCTTTTCCGGTTCTTCCGGGTCGAGGGGTCGGGGCTTGCCGTGGGCAATGGAGCAGTAACGGCAGGCACGGGTGCAGGTGTCCCCCATGATGAGGAAGGTGGCGGTTCCGCGCGAGAAGCACTCGCTGCGGTTGGGGCAGCGCGCCTCGTCGCAAACCGTGTGCAAACCGCCGGTGGCCACCACGTTTCGCACCGCATGCAAGCTCCCCAGCCGAAGCTTTCGTTGCGCAATCCACACGGGCAGTCGTGCACTCATGGGCCCACCACAAACGCTCGGGGGAAACCGCCTGCTCGCAGGCGGGCAGCCACACGGCTGCCGCTTTCCCTATCGGGGAACGGCCCAACCCGCACCCGATATTTCCCGCCCTCCAGAGGCAGCACCACCACCTGCTCGGGCCGAAAGCCCAGAGCGATAACGCGCTGACGCACCCCTTCCGCTTCCGACCGATGGCTCAACGCTGCCACTTGGACCCACCTCTCACGCGGGGGGCCGGCCGCGCTCCCCTCACCCGGCCGCGGCCTCGCCCCCCGCACCCCCACGCGCGGGCCGGCAGAGCCGGACCCGCGCTCATCATGCCCACCGCCAGCAACCACGCCCCCAACCGCCACCCCCTCACGCGGGGGGCCGGCCGCGCTCCCCTCACCCGGCCGCGGCCTCGCCTGGCTACCGGCCTCGGGGGGCACACCTCCGGCCTGACCCCCACCTGCCGGCTCGGCCCCCCGAACTCCCTCGCTCCGGCCGGCCAGGCTGGGCTCATCGAGCTGTGCTTCCGCAGTCACTCGGCCCTGGTCCCACGCGGACGGGGGCGCGGTGGCCTCCTTGGTAACCTGCCCGCCCCCCGCCGGCGAGGGCACAGGTGTTGGGGTGTACTCGACGGCGCCAGCCAGCTGGGAGGCCGACAAAGGGCTGGGCGAAGGGACGGGCTCAGCAAAACCAGGTTTGACTTTCGAGCTGTTTTCTGCCCCTAGAGCGACGCTTGGGCTCTCGGTCCCGGACCCGGCTAGCTCGCCACCCCGCCCCTGAAGGAAGCCCACCCCCACGCCCAAGAAGAAGGCGAGCAGCAGCAGCAAGGTAAGCGCGGCCAAAAGACCCGCCAGTTGCCGCCCCGAGACCACCAGCTCGTAGTAGCGCCTCATCAACAACCCGCGGCCGCGCCAAGAAAGACGCGCGCCGCCCCGCCAAGCCTAGCACGAAGACCCCGCCTTGCCGACGTCTTCAGCTTTTCTGGAAGCGGTCCACGAAGGGCTTGATCGTGTCTATCGGCAGGGGGAAGACGATAGTTGAATTCTTTTCCGTGGCAATTTCCGTCAGCGTCTGCAAATAACGAAGCTGGAGAGCTGCCGGTTCCTTTTGCATCACCGCTGCCGCTTCGGCCAAGCGTTGCGCCGCTTGGTACTCTCCTTCCGCGTGGATGATCTTGGCGCGCTTTTCCCGCTCCGCCTCTGCCTGCCGCGCCATGGCACGCTGCATTTCCTGCGGTAGGTCCACGTGCTTGACTTCCACCAGCGCCACCTTCACGCCCCAAGGGTCGGTATGGCGGTCGATGATCTCTTGCAGCTTTTGGTTGAGCTTTTCCCGCTCCGCCAGCAGCTCGTCCAGCTCCACTTCGCCTAAAACCGATCGCAGCGTGGTTTGCGCCAACTGGGAGGTGGCGTAGACGTAGTTTTCCACCTCCACGATAGCCTTCACCGGGTTCAAGGCGCGGAAGTACACCACCGCGTTCACCTTGACCGACACGTTATCGCGCGTGATCACGTCCTGGGGCGGAATGTCCAACACCACGGTGCGCAGGCTCACCACCACCATCTTCTGCACCGGCCAGAAAACCAATACCAGGCCGGGGCCCCGGGGGGTGGGGTCGACCCGCCCCAAGGTGAACACCACACCCCTCTCGTACTCCTTGAGGATGTTGATCCAGCGGAAGAGAATGACCAGCAAGACGATGCCGGCCAAAAACCACCCTATTGACACCTGTGGACCCATCGTATCACCCCCCTTCCCCAGACGAGACTACCGGCTCCACCTCCAGCTTGCTGCCTTTTACCGCCACCACGCGAACGGGCGAACCCTGCGCCACTGGCTCCTGGCTCACGGCGTCCCAATACTCACCATGAACGAAAACTTTGCCCGTAGGCGAAAGGGCTGTCACCGCCGTTCCCACCTCCCCCATCAGCCCCTCCACGCCGGAGATGGGCCGGTGGCGGTGCGCCTGCACCACTCGCGACAGAAGGAAAATCACCACCAGGGCCACCACCAGGGCCGTTGGCAGGATCACGCCCCAACTCACGCGCAAGGTGGGAAGCGGTGCATCAATGAGCATGGCCGAACCCACGATAAAGCACACCAAGCCTGCCACTGTCAACAAACCGTAACTGGTCACCTTCACCTCGGCAACAAAGAAGCCAATGGCCAAGAGGATCAACAGCACGCCCACATAGTTGACCGGCAATACCGACAAGGCAAAGAAAGCCAAAAGCAAGCTGACCGCGCCCAGCACGCCGGGAAAGATCGCCCCTGGATGCGAAAGCTCGAAGTAAAGACCCAAAAGCCCAATAAGAAGCAATATGTACGCAATGTTGGGATGAGCGATCGCTGACAGCAGCTTGTCCGCCGGCGAGGGCGGCACAAACTCCACCTGCGGGGCCTTCAGGGAAAGGGGCTCTTTGCTGCCTGAAAAACGGCGAGCTTCCCATCCATCCAACTTGGCCAGCAGCTCTTCACGGTTTCTGGCCACCAGATCGATGAGCTTCTTTTCCAGCGCTTCGCGTTCGGTAAAGGAAAGGGACTCGCGAACCGCCTTTTCCGCCCATTCCATCGGGCGCCCTCGCTGTTGCGCCAGCGAGCGTATTAAGGCTGCTGCATCGTTGGTAACTTTTTCGGCGATCGTCTTCTCCAGGTCCTCCCCTTGTCCACCCACCGGGTGGGCGGCGCCGGCGTTGGTTCCCGGGGCCATGGCGGCCACATCCGCCGCCATAAGCAGGAAAAAGCCCGCAGAAGCTGCCTGCGCCCCCGAGGGCGTGACGTACACCACCACCGGGCGAGGTGAGGTAGTGATGGCCGTGGTCATTTGCCGCAGGGAGGTGAGTAACCCTCCTGGGGTGTTCAGCTCCACCAGCGCTAAGGCTGCTTGCTGGCGAGCCGCCTCCCGCAAACCCCTCTGCAGGTAGCGGAGGGAAGCGGGTTGAATGGTATCTTCCAGGCGAATGACCACCACCTTTTCCGCCCCAAGGGTGGTGGCGGCCAGGGGAAGGAGTAGGCAGGCCAGAAAAATGCGCGCAACCACCGAACTTATCATAGAGGCTGCTGCCCAGGCAGGCAAGGGGCGCTGGCGTGCGGGCGAGCTGGCCTTGGGCGCTAGCTTGTTCCTGATGGCGGGGGTCGCCTGGACCAACCCACATGCCGTTCCCCTGGCTACCCGTGCCTCGCTGCTCACGGTAGCCCTGCTCTTTGCCATCGCCACCGAAGCGCTGTCCAGGTCCTCTACGCCCAGTCTCCGTCTCGTTCGCGAATTTTTGCCCGTGCCGGTTGTACCTTTCGTCTTCCTTCACTTGGGTTTGCTCATTCCCCTGGTCAACGCCAAGACCTACGATCAGGCGCTGGCTGCGTTGGATTGCTGGCTTCTAGGTGCAGAGGCGCAACAGGCCCTTTACAACCTGCCCTTGCCCTGGTGGCTGGCCGACCTGTTGACCCTCACCTACTCCACGTTCTTCTTCTTGCCGGTGATCCTGTTGGTGGTGCTGGTCAGAGCGCAAGATCCCTTCCTGCCGCGCGTGGTCTCCACCGTCATTCTCACCTTTCTCCTTTCCTACGCCGGGTACTTCCTTGTGCCTGCCTACGGCCCGCGAGAAGGCGTGGCCCGCGACCGTTACCGCACCTTGCCGGCCGGGCTTCTGGGTGCCCCCCTCCGCGAACTCCTCGACCACTGGGAAAAGACCAAAACCGATGCCTTCCCTTCCGGCCACACCATGGTCACCCTGGCGGTGCTCTACTGTGCCCGTCGGCGAGCCTCCAAGCTTTACAACGCGCTGCTGCCTGTTGGTGCGCTGCTCATCGCCGCCACCGTGCTGCTCACCTACCACTACCTGGTGGACGTGCTGGCCGCCGTACCCTTCCTCCTGCTGAGCCTCGCCCTCGCCCGCTGGTGGTGCGGGCCCTTGCCTCCGCGCGTTTGAGATCCGCCACAACCTCCCGGAGAGCCTGCTGCAAACGTTTCCGAGATGGCGGGACCGCCCCCGCGTAAGCCACCTCGTGGTGCGTCCGCACGAGGAAAAGGAACGCCTGCCTCGACCCAGATAACCGAGGGAGCACGCTGGCCACCAGCTGCCCGGGGGTGCTGCGGAGCCAGCGCTCCTCCGACCACCCGGCCGCCAGCGCCAGGTGCCGCAACAGGTGGCCCAAGGGCGAGAGGGCAGGACGGGTAGCCCTGGGTTTGCGGGCTAGCCGCCAGAGCCACCACACCAGCGCCAGGGCCCCTAACCCAGCCCCGGCCCGAGGGGCCACCACACGCACATGCCGCCCCAGGGCCAGCAGAAAGTCCAGTTGGTCCCCGAGGGAAAAGGTCAAAACCCAGCGGTCCCAGAAGGCCTCCAGCCGGCTCCAGGCATCCCGCCAGTCCCAGCCGGGCTGGTCGCGCCCAACCGCGGGTCTCCCCTCGGGCGGGGTAGGGTCGAAAATCTCCCACTGCCCGTCCAGGTAAGCCAGCACCCAGGCGTGGGCGTTGGCATCGCGCAACAGGTACTCCCCACCTCCCAGGGGCTCCCCACCGGCGAAGCCCGTCTGCAGCCGCGCGGGAATGCCCAGGACCCGCAGCAGCAGCACCATGGAGGAGGCAAAAAACTCACAATGGCCTTGCCGGGAAGTGAACAGAAACCATTCCACCGGATCGGCACGCAGGGGGGCGGCGGTGTTGGTGCTGTAGCGAAAGCGTCGCTGGAGGAAGCCTTCCAGTGCCTGTGCCTGTGCCCGTGGCGTTTGCGCCCCGCCAACGGCCTCGCGGGCCAACTCCCGCAGAGCGGAAAGGTCCCCAGGCACGAACAGATCCTCAGGACCGGGTGCGCGGCTGTGCACCCGGCTGGGCGAAAACCACACCTGATAGGAAAGAGGCGGCTCCAGTTGGCGGGGAACGCGCCAGGCTTCCGCCCCATCCCGCCAAGGTTGCACGCCCACAGGCGGCACCACCTGGCTCGTCCCCGGTGGCACGAACAACCGGTCGCTGGCTTGCTCAAGGGTAACCTCAGCGAAAAGCGTTGCGGCTGCCGCCACCGCCTCCTCGTGCTGGACCTTGAGCTTTTTGGTTTCCAGCCATCGGCCGGCACGGTAGTGGCTCAAGGTGGCCCCGGCAAAGCGCAGCCACGCCGGCTCCACCGTCACCTGGGGAGGAAAACGCACCCGCAGCATGGGCCGGCGGGAGTTTTTGATGTCTCCCAGCTGGTGCAGGGCTACCGCCTCGCGAAAGCCGCTCACGGGACGAGCTCCCACCCCCGCGACCGCAAAAGGCGAGCGAAGGCGCGGGAACAACACGAACAGCGGCACCGCCACCACCACAGCCAAGAGCACCGTGGCCAGCACCATCCGCCCCGGAGCACCGGTCGCTGGCGGCGCCGTTCCCCAACGCCTAGCCAGCTCCCGAGGCAAGAGGGAAGACACCGCTAGCACCACGCCGGCCAGCAGACCCACCAGGTAGATGGCCAAGGCCGGGTGGGTTGAGGAAGCTATCCCCGCCACAGCCAAAAGAGCCAACAGCACCAGGGAGAGAAAGCGGCGGTTGGAGCCCGCACCGCCCCACAGGCGCACGGCCGCCAGCAGGACGAGCAGGTTGGCCACCGGTCGCAACACGCCAAAACGCAAGCCGCCGGTCACCACCACCAGGCCCAGGATGGCAGGCGCCAGCAGGTTTTCCAGCCAAACAGGCAACGGCCGTAGCACGCGGGAACTGGCCACCGACGCAGCGGCCACAGCCCCTAGCGGCAAGGCGAGGGGCAACGCTACCACCCCTGCCAGGGCCAGGGGTGGGAAGATGGCTAGCGCCCCCCAACCCAACCAGCGCTGCCAGGCAAGCTGCAGGCTCATGGTCCCACCAGTCGGTAAACGGCTGGGAAGGGGAGCAAGGCCCCCGCCCCTGGTTGGCTCACCGGCACGGGTTGCACCAGGGCGAGCTCTCGCAGCAGCCGCCGCAGGTGCTCCGGACCCCAGGCCGGGGGGATAACCCGCGACCCCAGGATCAGGCCCACCGCCTCCCCCGCTGAAAGCAGCTTGCGAGCGACCGAGGCCACCTCCGCCACCAAATCGTCAAAGCGCCGCTGAGTCTCGGCATCGGCCGGGTCAGCCACCCGCGGATCCAGGAGCAAGAACCGGCGAGGCCGTCGCTCCTGCCATCGCTCCATGACAATCACCCGCTGCTGGCGCGCCGTTTGTTTCCAGTGCACATCGCGGATATCGTCGCCCGCGCGAAACTCCCGCAGCAGCTCCACCTCCCCGCCCCGGTGGCCGCGGCCTGGGTGCCGGTCCTCTTCCCCCTCCCGTAAGCCGGCAAAGCGCGGGGCAGCGGCCGCCACCAGACGCGGGTACACCAAAACCTGCCCTTCCTGTGGGAGGCGCAGCGCTTTGACGAAAAACCCCAAGGGGAGGCGCACCTCCACCACCAGAGCCGGTTTTGGGTAGAGGCCTCGGCGGGGAAACTTAGTTACCAACGTGGCGCTCACCTCCCCTTTGGCGGGTACGGCTGGGAGGAGCACCGCCGCGGGGAGGTCTTCCAACCGACAAAGCACACCCCAGGCGGGAAGCCAAAGAGAGCCGTTGGACACGCGCAGGTGCACGGGACAGGCAGCCCCGGCCCATACCTCCGCCGGAAGGTGCACCTGGGCGCGCAGGTGCGCCAGGGTGTGACGGGACAGCACGCCGGAGGCGACGAACGCGCCCAGACTCAAGGCCAAAAGCATGTAAAGGGCGTTGTTGCCGGTGTTAAGCGCCGCTAAACCAAGAACAAAAACCCAAGCCAGGAAGAACCAAAAGCCACGGCTGGCCTGGAGGGAAAAACCGGGGAAACGCCACTCGAAGGCTTCGTACCAGCGCATGCTACCAGGGAACCGGCGTGGTGGCCACGATCTCCTGGATGACGGCTCGCTCGCTTTCGCTTTGGGAGGCACCGCTCCCGTCCGCTCCGGCCAGGATCACGCGGTGGGCCATAACCGGAACTGCCACGCGCACAATGTCGTCGGGAATCACGTAATCTCGACCGCCTAGCAAGGCCAGCGCCTGGGCGGCCCGCTGCAAGCTGAGGGCCCCGCGCGTGGAAACCCCTAACGCCAGGGAGGGGTGCCTCCGCGTGCGCTGCACCAGCTCCAGCAGGTAGCGCAGCAGCGAATCCACCACCCGCACCCGGCGCACCTGCTCCTGCAGCGCCACCACTTCCCCCGCCTCCAGCACCGGCCTGATGGCCTCCAGCTCCTCCTCCACCCCGCCGCGAGCGAGCAGTGCCAGCTCCTCCTCCGCCGAGGGGTAACCCAGTTGAAGACGAAACAGAAACCGGTCCAGCTGACTCTCCGGCAGCTGATAGGTCCCCAGATACTCCACTGGGTTTTGCGTGGCCAACACCAGAAAAGGCTCGCGCAAGCGGTAGCGCGTCTTTTCCACGGTCACGGTGCGCTCGTTCATGGCTTCTAACAGCGCCGCTTGCGTCTTGGGTGTGGCCCGGTTGATCTCGTCGGCCAACAGCACGTTGGTGAAGATGGGACCAGGCAGAAACTCGAACTCCCCCTTTTCCGCCCGCCAGAGGGAAACCCCAATCACATCCGAGGGTAGGGTATCGGAGGTGAACTGAATGCGAGAGAAGGTCAGGTTGAGGGAGCGAGCCAGCGCCTGCGCCAGCGTGGTCTTACCCACGCCCGGCACGTCCTCGATGAGCACATGCCCGCGGGCCAACAAGGCGGCAATGACAAAATCAATCGCCTCCTCTTTCCCGCGGATCACGCGCGCCACCGAATGGCGCAGGTCCTTAAGCTTGTCCCGTGCTTCCCTGCTCACGCTCATCCGGCTAGCCTGCTAGCCGCCTCCTCATCCGCCAGAGCCACCAGCTGCCGCTTAGCCACTAGCGCCGCGCGCAGCAACTCCCCCAACCGCGCGGCATCGGCTGGGTTCACTACCAGGTCTGCCTGAAGCAGAAAGGCACGCCACCCATCGCCGGTGTTTACACCGTTGGCCAAGACGGCCAGCACAAACCCCCGGCGTAGCGCCGGCGGCACGGTTACCAGTGCCGGCCACTCGCCTGCCCCCAAGGAGGCCACGTCGGTGCAGACCACCACGGCCACCGCACCCACCTCCACCTCCGCCCGCGCTTCGCGCATGCTTCCCACCGCCACCGCCTCGAAGCCGGCTGCCGCCAACGCCCCCTGATGGCCCTGGGCTAGCGCACAGGTGACCAGGACTACCCGCCGCACGCTAGCTGCCCTCCTGCAGGTCTAAAAGCCGCAGCTCCAGCTGGCGGGGCAGGACAGCAAAGGCGAGGGCCACATCCCGAGCCAGAACTCCCTGGCGCACGCGCGTTTCCAAGCTCGCGGTCAAAGCCCTTCTGCCCCTCCCTTTCCCCATCCCGCAGAACATCAGCAAACGACGCCGAGTCCAAGTTGCCGGCCAGGAGATACTCGTTCGCCGCCACCGAAAGCCGAAAAACCTCCACCACCGGCCGTCGCTTCCCATCCCTGTGGGGCACAAGTCGCTGGGAAAAAGCAAACCACAGCACCCGAGCTAGGCGCGCCCGGGTTTCCTGGCGCTCCTCAGGGGGAAAGAAGCCCAGCCAGCGCGAGAGCGCCGAAGCGGTGTCAAAGCCACGCAGAGAGGTGAGCACCAGGTGTCCCGTTTCCGCCAGCTTCAAAAGCAGCCGCGCTTCCTCGGTCCTGCGCACCTCTGAGGCCAGCACCACGTCCGCTCCCGCGCGCGCGGCATCGGCCAGGCCTTGGGCTAGCGAGGGGGTGTCGATGCCCACCTCTCGCTGATGCACTGCCGCCATACCGTGACGATGGAGGAACTCGATGGGCTCCTCCACCGTCATCACGTGACAGGCGCGGGTGCGGTTTACCTCGCCCACGAGGGCAGCTAGCGTGGTGGTCCGGCCCGCGCCAGCCGGGCCGTTGACGAAGACGATGCCGCTCTTCTCTTGCGCCGCCTCCGCCACCGCCTCCGGCAGCTCCAGTTCCGCCAGGCTGGCGACCCGCTCAGGGATGGCCCGCAGCGTCACCGCAAAGCTCCCGCGCTGGAGAAAAACCGACACGCGAAAGCGGGTGACCGAGGGCAAGGAGTAAGCGAAGGCAGCAGCACCCAGTTCCCGCACCCTTCGGGCGGCAGCCGGAGGGGCGGCAGCCAAAAGGTGGAGCACGATCGCCTCGGTATGAAACGGGGTCAGCCGCGCAAGGCCTGGCAACTCCACGCGCACCAGTTCGCCATCGCGGGCGATGCAGGGGGGCAGGCCCACACCAAAAAGCAAATCACCGCCGCTGCCCCCCCGCTGGGCAACGTGTGTCAAGAAGCCGGGTAAATCGAATCCTAGCACCGAGCCAGTATAGCGAGCGGGCAGGTCCTCCGCGTTCGCCGGCTTAGGGCTGAACGAAGCTGACCTCGGGCACTTGGGGAATCAAACGCTGGGAGAACGCCTCTTCCAGAAATCGGCGAACAGCTTGCCTGCCCCTCTCGCCGTAATCCAAGGTCAAGTGGTTGACGTACATGGACACGAAGCGGTCGGCCCTTGGGCGGCTCAGGCCGCGGGCAAAAGGCAGCGCCGCATCCAAGGCTTGCTGGCGGTGCTCCAAGGCCCAGCGCACCGAATCGGCTAGCACCGCAGCGATACGGCGGGAAAGCTCCGGCCCCAAGTCTCGGCGTACGCCGTTGCCCCCCAGGGGCAAGGGCAAGCCAGTCTTCTCCTTCCACCAGCGACCCAAATCCTCCACCAGAACCAGCCCCTCTTCCTGGAAGGTCAGCTGCCCCTCGTGGATCAGCACCCCAGCTTGCGACCTCCCCTCCTCCACCACCGCAGCCACCTGGTCAAAGGGAACGTCCAGGCACACGGCCTGGGGCTGCCAAAGCTGCAAAGCCAGCCGTGCCGAGGTCCAGCGCCCCGGGGTGGCCACCACCTGGCCTGCCAGCTGCTCCCGGGTCAGAGGTTGCCTAGCCACCACCACCGGCCCGTAGCCGTCGCCCATGGACGCGCCCGAGCTCAACAGGGCATAGCGGTCCGCCACGTAGGCGTAGGCGTGGATGGACAGGGCAGTAACCTCGTACTGTCCCTCCCTGGCTTTTTGGTTAAGCGTCTCGATGTCGGCCAATACCTCGGCAAACCGGAGCCCCCGTCGATCTACCAGCCCCTGCACCGCCGCATAGTGCATGAAGGCGTCATCGGCATCCGGGGAATGAGCTACGTGAATTGTTTGGACCATGCGCAAAGCTCCTTTCGCTAGGAGGGGGAAGCGGGCCGGCTCCCTCGGTTGCCTCCCCTCCCCTTTCGGCCTAGGCGCAAGGCTAGCAGGGTCCCCACTCCCTTGCCCCGGGGTATCCCTAGACCAGGCCTCCGAGGCCATTTTAGTAGGCCAGGAGCTCTTCCATGGCGCGGCGAATCGTCTCCACCGTGGGCACCACCGCGTCCATTAGCCCGGCGTCGTAGGGTACCAGGGCATCCGCCGTGGCCACCCGAGTGGGAGGCGCATCCAGGTAGGCAAACACGTCGGCCATGATTGCCGCCATGATCTCGCCAGCAAAGCCAGCGGTGATGGTGTCCTCGTGCACCACCAACAGCCTGCCCGTTCTCCGCACCGAGCGAACCACCGCCTCTCGGTCCCAAGGGCAGAGCGTACGAAGGTCCCAAAGCTCCACCCGCCCGGACAGGCTTTGCGCCACGGCGAGGCAACGGTAAACCATGGCCCCCCAACTGACCACCGTGAGCTGGTCGCCAGGCAGCAGACGGACCGCCACCCCAAAGGGGAGCTGGTAGGCGTCGCCGGGGTAGGGGCGCCGGGCCTCCGGGCTGTCCAATAAAGCCCGATGCTCCAAGAAAATGACCGGGTCCTGGCCGCGGAGGGCGGTGCGCAGCAGGCCCACCGCATCGGCAGCGTTGGAGGGATAGGCAATGCGCCAGCCCAAGGTGTGGGCAAACACCGCCTCGGCGGCCACGGAATGCCAGGGGTCCCCGGTTTTGCGGCCAAAGCCCAAAGGCATGCGCACCACCACCGGGCTGGTGAACTTGCCCCCCGTGCGCCAGCGCACCGAGCCGATGTCGACCAACACGTCATAGGCTGGGTCCACGTACTTGCGGAACTGGATTTCCGCCACCGGACGCAGGCCGGCCATGGCCATGCCGGAGGCCCTCCCCAAAATACCCACCTCGGACAGGGAGGTATCGAAGACTCGCTCGGGGCCGAACTGCCTTTGCAGGTCGACGGTAGCCCCATGGACCCCGCCTTTGACACCCACATCCTCGCCAAATACCACCAGCTTGGGCTCGCGCGCCAACTCGGCCGCCAGCGTGCGCCGCACCCCTTCCACCAGGTTGATGCGTGGTCCTTCTTCCTCGGGTTTGGGCTCATCCCAGGGCTGCTCCGGGGCAAAGAGGTGCTGCTTGGCACAAGCCGGGTCGGGAGAGGGCGCGGACAGCGCTTGGGAAAGCGCATGGCGCACTTGCTCCTCCGCCTGGCGGGCAAGCTCGCCAAAGGTGCTCTCGCCTACGAGCACCGCCAGGTGACGCAAGGGATCCTGTCGCTGGGCCTGCGAAAGCTCCTCCTCGTTCCGGTACGCCTGCGTGTCAATGAAGGTGTGGCCACAAAGGCGCGGCACCTGCAGGCGCAGAAGGCACGCACCCTTGCCCATCCGCACCCAGCTCACCGCCTCGCTCACCAGCGAAGCGGTGACCTCGGGCAGGTAGCCGGGCCCTTCCAGCACCTTCAGCTGCGCAAAGGAAGCCAAGTTGGCAGCAACGTTTCCTCCTGGGGTTTGCAGCTGTCCGGGAGCGGAAATGGCGCGGCCGTTGTCCTCGATGACAAACAGCATGGGCAGCTGCAGGGTGGTCGCCAACGTCAGCGCGGCCCAAAAGCCGTTGGTCGCCACCGAGCCCTCCCCACCGCAGGCGGCGGCCATGGCCCCCTGCCACTCGGCCTCCTGCAACACCTCCTGGTAGTAGCGGATAGCCTGGGCCCAGCCGGCTGCAGGGGCGTATTGCGAGCCCACATCGCCCACCGTGGGCAACACGGTGGCGCGTCCCCGGCTGGGCAGGTTAAACATCACCCCCACGTCTCGCCCCTCGCTCATGCTCCCGGAACGTGCCAAAGATGCCCGTAGGGCCTCTTCCAAGGAAAGGCCTAACGTCAGCACCAGAGGTCGGGAGCGGTAGTACACGCCCACCGCGTCCCGCGGGTGGTTGAGGTGCAAGCCCAGCAGCACTTGGGCCAGCTCGTGGCCCTTGGCCGAAAACTGATACTTCACCAAACCCTGGGGAACCAGCTCCCGTTCTTCCAGCTCGTCCAGTAAGCGAGAGGCGAGGACCCGCAGGGTCACCTCGCGCCAGAAGGCCATCCCCAGGTCGAGCTTGGCTATCTGTTCCAGCTGCTGGCCCATGACCCCCCCTGTCATGGCGACCGCGTCGCAAACTCAGCGGATTGTACCAGGGCCTTTAGGGCTTTCCTGCCCCCAGCTGGGCCAGCGCCTGCCCTGCCGCTCGCAACAGGGGGTACGGGGAAAGAGGCTCTCCCACCGCCGCCTTCAGCCAGGCGTCAGGGGTAAGCTTGCCCAAGCGAGCCATCCGCTCCACTTCCTCGCCGAACCGCTCCCCCCGCAGCCGTTCCCTCACTTGGAAGGCAATGAGGTGGCCGAGCGCGTAGTCCGAGAGGTACAAGGGATAAGCGATCATGTGGGAGTAGATGGCCAGCAGCTCGCAATCCCTGTGGCCGAAGACGTCCGCGTAGGAGGCGTTCCAAACCTCCCGTGCCGCAGCCAGCACCGCGTCCTTGAGCTGGGCGGCGGTGGCCTGGGGATTCCGGTAGAGCCAGCGCCAGGCTTGCAACTCCACCAAGGAAACACCGGCAATCTCGTAGGTTGCCCAAAGGCTGGCGAGGGCTTCCTCCTGCTCTTGCCGGGCGGCTGGCAAGCCCAAAAGCTCCAGATCGCGGCTTTGGAAAGCGAAGGCAATGGCCTCGGTAAAGGCGTTGTTGGGCACACCCGCAAGCGCCCAGTGGTCCATGCCGTTGAGGGAAAACACCTGCTCCACGTTGTGTCCCAGCTCGTGGATAGCAATGTTAAAGCCCTTGTAGCTCATGCCTGAGGGCCCCACCCGGGTTCGCAGGTGAGCCTTGTCCTCGCGCCGCACCGCCCCCATGGCGTGGCCGGCGCCGCGAGCCGGGTCCACCACGATGCGTTCGGCGAGAAACGCCGCCTTGTCCGCGCTAAAGCCCAGCTTGCGCAGGATATGGGGCAGGTCCTTTTGGAACGCCTCAACCGTGGGGTAGCGGGAGCGAACCAGCCGATCCAGCTCCTCCTCGCTGAACCCAGCTCGCGGGGAAAAGCCGGCGTACCAAATGTCGAAGGGCTCCAGGGGCCGGCCAAGCCTGGCGGCGATGAGCTTGGCCAGTGCCCGTACCTCGGAAGAGGCCAACAGGGTGCGCAACACCTTTTCCACTTCGGCCTCGGGAATTTGCCTCTCCAGCTCAAAGGAGCGAGCCAGCGCCGTGGGCGCCAGGGGGCTGTACGCATCCACCTGGCGCAGGGCGTGAAAATTGGCCAACCAGCGCTCGTAGCGGAGGTTCGGCTCGGGCGCCAGGTCGGAAGCCGAGGGCTTGGCGCCATCCAAGGCTACGAGCGCGCCCGAAAAGGGGTCGTAGAGAAAGCCCCCGTCTCGCAGAAAGCCCTGTGGCACCTCCTGCCGGACGATGCGCAGCATGAGCTGCTGTATGAGCCGCTGGCGGCGCAGGCCGTCGGGCTGACCGTACCAAGCTTTCAGCTCGTCGCGCAATCCCCAGTGGCTGATGAGCTTGAGTCCAGCGGGAAAGAGGGCCTCCCCCTGGCCGTCGCGCAATCGGTCCATGGCCAGGTTGTAACTGGCCACGTATTGGTCGGAAGCCAGCAGGGCCTTGCTTACTCCCCTGGCTACCTCCGCCGGCACCCGCAGGGCAAAGCGCTCCAAAAGCCGCGACTGGGCCCACCGCTCCCTGTCCCAGCCTCCGCCCTGGCTCAGCCGGTCCTGAAGGCTATCCAAGGGGAAGTTCAGCAGCGCCAAATGGGCTACCTTGGTGCGAAACAGGTCCTCGGAAAGATGGGCGGCAAGGTCCAACTGAGCCAGCAGCTGATCCACCTTGGACACCGGGCCGGTGTCCAGGTCCAGGGGGGTAGTGAGGAAGCGCCGCACCTCATGCAGGTGCCCTTCCACCTGCTCCAAGGCGTCCTGCAGGCGCCGAAACGTGGGAGGCAGCTCCGAGGCGGGCAGAAAGTGCTCGCGGCAAAACGCCACGAACGCCACCCCGTCGCCGTCTTCCGGCCACCAACGCTCGGCCACCTGCTCTACCCCTCGCCGAATCCTCACCTCCTCAGCCGGCCCAAAAGTAGCCAAAAGCGCGTGTACGGCCCGCTCTCGGTCGGCTTGGGAAACTGTCCTTTCCTGGCCGCTACCCGCAGCTGTCAAACCCACCATGAGCAACGTCCCTATCACGCTAAGGTTTTGCACCGTTCCCTCCAGCGCTGCCGCCTTGAGCCTTTTCCTTATCCTGAGGCGGTTGGGCCACAGCAATGAGCACGCTGCCCGTCTCTGCCTCAGAAAGGGGCGGCGGGCAAGGGGAGGCCAAAGGTCCACCGTGCTCGTCAATGAAGCGCACCAGCCATGCTTCGTGCTGCTTTCGCGCTTCTCGCAGCCTGCCCTGGGCCTTGGGGCTTGCGAGGCAAAAGAAGAAATCTCCCTGCTGCGTTCGGGCCACACCGGCGAGCACGGCAATACCACCGTCGGTTACCGTCAGGGTTCCCGTTTTTCCCGCCACCGACCCGGCGTAGGCCGGAGCGGTGAGGATGGGAAAGAACTTCTCCAGCGTCCCGGGATGGCAACCGGCCACCGGTAGCAGGGCCCCCACCTCCAGGCCCCGCGCCCGGCAGCTGGCCACCAGCTCGCGCAGCAAGCGAACCACGCTTCGGGGCGAGAGGCGGTTCTCCCCCAAACCGGACAAGGTTTCCAGGCTGGTTTCCTCTGCCGGCGCCAGCCGGACCCGCAGAAGGCCCGCCAGCTCGTTGGCCGAGCCCAGGTGCACTCCCAGCCGTTCGATGTCGTTGTTGGAGTACGCGTTGAAGCGGTGGAGGGTGGCCAAAAGCGGCTTGGAGCGGTGGACCAGGAGCAGCTCCCCCAAATTGGAGCGGCCGTCAGCCCCCACCCCTCCCCGTACCATCACGTTGGGCGGCTTGTTCACGGGCCAGCCGCGCCGGCTGGCTACCTCGCGCCAGCTCCTCCTCACTTGGCTATTCCAGCGCCTCTGGTCCAGCACCTGGCGGAAGCGCGTGGCCATGGCCAAGCCACGCTTGACGGGGTCGGGCTCGGTGCCGGCCGAGCCGTTTTCCCAACCCATCCAAAAGCGGTCATTGACCACCACCGCTCCGTGCACCTCGCGAATGCCCAGCTCGTTGAGGGCGCGAGCAACCAAGAGGGCGTTTTCCACCTGAAAGTCCGGGTCGCCGCTGCCCTGCACGATCAGGTCCCCACGTACCCTACCGGCCCTCCAGTCCACGCCCCCGCGGGCAAACAAGCGCGTCTCCAAGGCAAAATCGGGCCCCAGCTTTTCCAGCGCCCACAAAGAGGTGGCCACCTTGACCACCGAAGCCGGGTTAATGGGCAGCTCCCCGCCTTGGGAGGCGACCACCTCTCCCTGAGCGTTTTCCACGTGGAAAACCATTTGCAGAGGCGGAAGAGGCTGGCGGCGGCGGGCAGCCGAGGCGTCGGCCGCGAGGACCAACAGTACCAGCAGCGCAGGCAGTTTCTTTCCCACGGGCGGGTATTCTACCCTGGCCGCGAGAGGCGGCAGGGAGGCGTTTATGTCGCACGACACGCCCGAGCTGGTGGAGGATTTCCAGCGCCGTCGGCAGCTGGGAAACGAGGCTGTGCTGGCCTGGGACCACCTGGGCATCAAGCGTTTTTACAACCTGGACACCAACACCTACCGCGACGGGGTGCTGCCAGCAAAGGTAAAAGAGCTTCTGGGTCTGGTCGCTTCGCTCGTGTTGCGCTGCAACGACTGCGTGGACTACCACTTGCTCCAGTGCGCGAAGGCTGGCTGGACGCAGGAAGAGCTGGTGGACGCTATGAACGTGGCGCTGGTGGTGGGTGGGTCCATCGTCATCCCCCACCTGCGCCACGCCGCGCAGTTCCTCGCCGCCCTGGAGGCCAGAGGAGAACTGGCCCGCAACAGGCACGAGGCCCAGGGCTAGCGGAAATCGCGCGAGGACGGAGCTGGCGCAGGAAGGCTCAAGGGCGCAACCGCCGTGGCGCACAGGGTCTGCACGCCATCCCGGCTCTGCACGAGGCCGGTGACGCGCAAGAGAGTCGAGGTGGTGATCACCGCCCGCTCCCGGGCGAACAGGTCCGGGGTAAAAACCACGTTGACAAAACCCGTCTCGTCTTCCAATGTGGCAAAGCACATGCCTTTGGCGGTGGCGGGTCGCTGGCGAACGATCACTACCCCGCCCACCGTGGCCTGCCGCCCGTGGGGACAGCGGCTGAACTCCGCCGCCGAAAGGATGCCCTGCCGGCGCAAGTGCTGCCGGTAAAGGTGCAGCGGATGCGGGCCGACGGTGAGCCCTGTGCCTTGAAAATCGGCCAGGTAGCGCTCAGCCCCATCCATTTCCGGCAGCGGACTCGGCTCCCCTTCCGGCCACATATGGGCACTCAAGGGCCGGCGCGGCCCCTCCCAGGCGCTTACCTGCCAGAGCGCCGAGCGGCGAGTAGTCCCCAAGCTGGCGCAGGCTCCGATGCGCGCTAAAGCCACCAGCTCGTCCCGCTGCAACTGCCCACGGCGGAGCAGGTCCTCCATGGAGGCAAAGGGTTGCTGCCGCACCAGCCGCTCGCCGCTCTCACGGCGCAAGCCCTTGACGTAGGACAAACCCAAGCGCACCGCCAAACGGCCGTCGGTCAAGCGCTCCAGCGTGCAAAGCCAGGCAGAACGGTTCACGTCCCCCGGCAACACGCGTACCCCGTGGCGGCGGGCATCCTGCACCAGGGTGGAAGGGTGGTAAAAGCCCATGGGCCAAGCGGACAACAAGGCACAGTAAAAAGCCGCCGGATGGTGCGCTTTGAGGTAAGCGGAGGCGTAAGCAATGAGGGCAAAAGAAGCGGCGTGGGACTCGGGAAAGCCGTAAAGGGCGAAGGAGGTAATGCCCTGGACAATCTCGTCGGCAGCTTGGCCGGTAATGCCACGAGCGGCCATGCCCTCCCGCAACTGCTGCTCCAGTTTGCGCATGCGCTCCACCGAGCGCTTGGCGCCCATAGCTCGCCGCAGCTCTTCCGCCTGGCCCCCAGTGAAACCGGCGGCCACCATGGCCACGCGCATGAGTTGTTCCTGAAACAAAGGCACACCCAGCGTGCGGCGCAAGATGGGCTCCAGGTCCGGATGGGGGTAGCGCACCGGTTCCCGGCCCAGGCGACGGTTGAGGTACGGGTGCACCATCTTGCCCACGATGGGACCGGGCCGAATGATGGCCACCTCCACCACCAAGTCGTAAAACCTCTGCGGGCGCATGCGCGGCAAGGTGGCCATTTGCGCTCGGCTTTCCACCTGAAAAACACCCACGGTATCGGCGTTCTGCAGCATGCGGTAAACCTTAGGGTCGTCGGGGGGCAAGTGAGCGTAGTCCAGCTCAATCCCTTCGTGCTGGCGGATGAGCGGGACCGCCGCGGCCAACACCTTCATCATGCCCAAGCCCAAAAGGTCCACCTTGATGATGCCCAAATCGCCGCAGTCGTCTTTATCCCACTGGATCACCACTCGGCCGGACATGGAGGCTGGCTCCAGCGGTACCACCCGGTCCAAACGACCGGCCGCCAGCACCATCCCCCCTGTGTGCTGACCCAAGTGGCGAGGCAAACCCACCAGGCGAGCCACCAACTCCACGAAGTGCTGGCCCCGCCCCTGTCGCGGGTCCAGACCCACCGCCTGCATGTGCACCGGCAGCTCCTGCCGCGGATCGCGCTCGAAGCCCCATCCTGAGAGCATGGCGGAAAGCTTGGCGGTGAGTTCTTCCGGCAAGCCCAGCACCTTCCCCGCCTCCCGTACCGCGGCCCGCGCCCGGTAGCACACCGCCACCGCCGTCATACCGGCCCCATGGGGACCGTAGGTGCGGTAGACGTGCTGAATTACCTCCTCCCGCTCTTCCCCCGAGGGCAAGTCCAAGTCGATATCTGGCCACTCGCCCCGCTCCTCCGACAAGAAGCGCTCGAAGAGCAAGTCGTAGGCAATGGGGTCCACGTTGGTCATGGCGAGGGCGTAGCACACGGCGGAATTGGCTGCTGAGCCTCGACCCTGCACCATGATGCCGCGGCTTTGACAAAAGCGGACAATGTCGTGCACCACCAGGAAGTAGCCACAAAGACCCAGCTTCTCAATTAGCGCCAGCTCCCGTGCCAGCTGCTGGCATACCTTTTCGGTGAGTGGGTGAAAGCGCTCCCGGGCCCCTTGCCAAACCCTTTCCCGCAGCTCCTCCGCCTCGCTTCGACCGGATGCCAAGGCCGCCCGGGGAAAGCGGTAGGGCAGCTGATGCAAGCGAAACTGGCAGCGTTGGGCCACCAGGGCAGTGTGGGCCACAGCCTCGGGCAGATGCGCAAACAGCCTCCCCATGGCCTGGGGGGAGCGCAGCACCCGGCTGCGGTTAGCGGCCAGCTTCCTGCCTGCCAGATCCAAGGTGGTCTTTTCCCGCAGGCAGGTGAAACAATCGGCCACCAGGCCATCCCTGTCACAGGCCAAAAGGGCATCGTTGGCCGCCACCACCACCAAACGGTAACGCCGGGCCAAGCGCACCACGGCGGCAATGAGTGCCTCCTCCCCCCGCACCAGGTGTCGGCAAGCCTCCACCGCCAGTCGTTGGCTGCCGAAGATGGCAAGGAGGCGTTGCAAGACCTCCTCCGCCGCTTCTTCCCCACCCCGCCGCAGGGCCTGCACCAGCGGCCCGTTTTCCCAGCCGGTTAGGGCAAAAAGCCCCTCGGCATGAGCGGCTACCAGCTCCCAGGAGGCGGCGGGTTGCCCCTTGGGACGACCCAAGGCCGCGGCAGTGAGCAGCATGCACAGGTTGGACCAGCCCTCTGCCGTTTCCACCAAAAGGGGCAAGCGCGAGCCATCGACCAACACCACCTCCGCCCCACAAATTGCCTCCACACCCTGTTCCTGGCAGGCTTTGGCAAAGCGAGGAAGTCCATAAACTCCCGCCCGATCCACCAGCGCCACAGCCCGAAGCCCCAGCTCCCGCGCTCGCTCGGCCAAGCTCTCTGGCTCCGCCGCCCCTTCCAGGAAGGAAAAGGCCGAGTGAGCATGGAGCTCGCAATAGATCGGCCCCCTAGTCATACAGACCATCGGCAAACCAGCGCCGCTGCCCGTGGTGGTAAAAGATGCGCAGGAGCAAGCCGTTGGCCAGCAACACGTCGTAGTCATCGCGCCCAAAGGGCTCTTCCGTCCACCACTCCCCCTGGTAGCGGTAGGGCCCAGCAAAGGCCTTGACCACCGAGCCCATACCTGCCAGCCGCACAGCCACAGGCTTGCCCTCCACCGCCGTCACCTGCAAGGGACGCGGCGGGTGCCACTGGCGCAGTACCGGTGCTTGCTGCTGACCGGCGGGCAGTACCTTGGGCGCTTCGACGAAGGCAAAGGGTGCCAGCCGCCACGCGCTGGGGCGATGAGAATCCAAAAGCTGGGGGCGCCCAAGGTTTTCCGGGCCCACCAGGGCCGAAAGCCGCACCAGCGCGGCCGAAAGAAGGCCTGGATGGGGGCGCGGTGGGCCAAAAAGAGAGGCTTGAAAGGAAGGTACCTTGCCCCCCTGCACCTCCACCGCCACGCCTTCCACCGCCCATCCGGGAGGGGACGCGGCCAGCACCAGCCGTGCCAGGGCCAGCAGGGCAGGCACTTCGCTGGTGGGAGCCAGGAGGGGCAAGGAGTACTCGCGCTTTTGCTTGTTTTCCAGGGCTAGCTCCAGCCTCACCTGAGCAAAGCCCGCCCCTTGCAGCGCCAGCCGGTCCCGGAGGCGGGAAAGCAGACCCTGCAACAGGAACAGGCACGCCTCCAGGCTAGCCACCGGCTCCTCCAGCCACAACCCCTCGCGCAGCTCCTCCTCGGCGGGATCGGGGAGGAAGTCGTCCCCTTCCCCCTGAGCCAAACGGTGCAGGTGCCAGCCTTCCCTTCCCAAGCGGCGCACCACTTCTGCCCGCGGCAGCGCCGCCAGCGCGCCAAAGGTCCTCACCCCCCAGCTGTTCAAAGCCCGCACGCAGGCCTGGGAAGGCTCAGCCAACACCAACGGCAAAGGTGCGAGGAAAGAACGCTCTCCGCCCTCGGGCACCACCACTACCTCGCCGGTCCGCGCTGCCACTGTGGCTACCGGGCCATTGCTGGCCAGCCCCACCTGCGCCCGCAGGCCCATGCGCAAACACCTTTGCCACAGCTTGTGACCCACATCCGCCGCCGGCTCGTTGCCCACCGCCAGCCACACCAGTCCTGGTCGTACCTGCTTCACCCGCGGTGAAAGGCTCCGCGCCACCTCCACCAGACTGGCAGCCGCCGCCTCCTCCACCATCTTGGGCACGGTTTTCACCTCCACCTGGCTGGCCACCTGTCGCGCCTGTGCCGCCGTCATGCCCACGCTCACACCCAGTTGCTGGGCTTGCGGGCTCACAGCCACCAGCTGGTCCTGGGGCTGGCTCCCGCGCGCTACCACCACCGGCAGCTCTGCCAGTTCCGGAAAGCTGCGCAGCAAGGCCTGCAGAGGAAAGTCCGCTACCCACAGCGCAGCCACCATGCTTCAGGCTCCCGCGGCAGCACCAAGCCTTTTCCCGGCTCCCAGCCCTTGCCCCCGCTGGAGCGTCACCTGCAGTTGCCAACCGGCCAACCAGCAAAGACCCTCTTCCGCGCCGATAAAGCGCGGCAGACCAGGGGAAAAAACCAGCCGGGTAGAAGCCCAAGTCCCCATCCATGGGCTCTCGCTGAGCACCAAGCCCACCGCCCCCGCGTGCTCCACCGCCCGCGCCAAGCGCAAAGGCAGGTGCCCCTTGGCGGTTCCTCGTTCCCGTCCGGCCACATCCACCACCACTGTGGTGATGCCCCCTGCGGCCACCACCAGCTCTACCGCTCGCACCGCTTGCTCCCCTTCCCGCACCCGCACTACCAGCACCCCATCCAGCCACACCCCCCAGCTCGCCCAGGAAGCCACGTCCAGCTGTCCGCAGGCATCTACCCACAGACAGAGCTCCCCTCGTCTCGTCGCCTGCGCTACCGTGGCCACCGCCACGCTGGTTTTCCCCGAACTGGCAGGTCCCACCAGCTCCCCCACCTTTCCTACCAACCACCCCCCGCCCAGCAGCTGGTCCACCACCTCCACCCCCGAGCTCACCCGCGGCCGGTGCCGCTCCTGCACCGCCCACCGCTCGCTCGCCTCCTTCAGCGCCGCCAACGTGGGCCCGCACTCGTCGCGCACCCTCGAGGGGTGCAGCACCTCGGTAGCATGGGCAGCCACCTTGCCTCCTCTAAGACCCCGATGGCACACCATCGTGGTCAAAACTTAATTTAGTGCCGACAACTTAAGATGTCAACCATTATAGTTGACAAAAGACAAGATCCAACCTAAATTGACCACTGGAGTTACTCACATGAGCCCCGAACAGCTTTCCTGGCGACTGAAGCGGCTTCGGCAGCAAGCCGGCCTGTCACAGCAGGGCCTGGCCAATCGGGCCGGTGTTTCCCGCAACTTCGTGGCCCAAATCGAGCGCGGCGAGTCACTGCCCACGGTGAGCGTCCTTCGGCGCTTGGCCGCTGCCCTAGGCACCAGCGTGGCTCACCTGCTCGGCGAAGAAAGCCCTGCCACCCCTGCCGGTGACGTGGTCCCAATCCCCCTGGTGGCAGAACGCATTGCCGCTGGCCCACCCGCCTACCTCAACGACCACCTGGAGGGCGTCGAGCCCCTCCCTTTGGCCTTGTTGCAGCGGCTAGGTTTGCACCCGCAGCGTGCCATCTTGGTGCGCCTAGGCAAAGATCAAGATTCCATGGCCGACACCATCCCTCCGGGAGCCACCGTGCTCATCGACCGCACCCCGGTGGAGCACCTGGTGCCCCGGCAAATCTACGCGTTGCGGGAAGAAGCGGGCGACGCCTATGGCTGTACCGTCAAGCGCCTGGTATTCGACGCCGCGTCCCGTGTGCTCATCCTGCTCTCGGACAACCCCGCGCACCTCCCGCGCGCCATTCCCCTGCGAGCCGGTCAAAGCTTGGGCGACATCATCATTGGCCGGGTGGTTTGGTGGATGCCCCCTGGATCCCGTCCCTAGGCACTTTCGCACAGGCCACGAGCTATGAGCTCCTCCAAGCAACGGGCGTAGGAATCCCACGTCCAGCGAAAGGCTGCTGCCGTCGCCCCAGCTGCCAGCCGAGCCCTCACTTCCGGTTTGAGGAGCCGCTCCATGGCAGCCGCCAAGGCTCCCGCATCACCTGGAGCTACCAAAAGTCCGTTTTTCCCCTCCTCCACCACCTCCGGCAAACCGCCCACAGCCGTGGCCACCAAGGGCAAGCCGTAGGCCAAAGCTTGAGCGGCCACCGCCGAGCCCGTGGCCTGCCGGTAGGGCAACACCACCACGTCCGCGGCAGAAAACCACAAGGGGGCTTGTGATTCGGGAACCCAACTGGGCCGAAAGACGACCCGAGAAGCCAGCTCAGGTCGTGCCACCAGCGTCTCCAGCCGTCTGTTCCCTTCCCACACCTCTCCGGCCACCACCACCTGCCAAGCTTCCTTTTTCCGAATCCTGCTGGCGGCTTGCAGCAGCACATCCACCCCCTTGTAGGAGCGCACCAAGCCAAAAAAGAGAAAGACCGTGCCCTCGGCCGGCAAGCCCAGCTCTCGGCGGGCGTGTTCCTTCGGAACAGGGTGAGCCGGTGGTGGCGGCAACGGGTGGACACCCACGGGTTTGTCCCCGAACCAGCGACGCAGATGCCAGGCTACACTCTTGCTGTGCACGAAAAAGCCGGCAAAGCGCCGCAAGGCATACCAGGCCAGCCAGCGGCTCCAGGGGCTGGCCTGGTGGTCATGGGGGTTGTGCACCACCCCAAACACCGGCAGCCGTTGTCGGGTTAGGTAAAGCGTTAGCGGTACCCAGGCCGCCGTCCAAAAAGGCACCACCAGCGCGTCCGCCCCTGTTCCTGCCAGCCTCTGAGCTAACCGGCGCCAGCTCCCGGGTCCGAAGAGGGAAAAGCACCGCTCTGCTATCGCCAGCTTGGGGCACGCTTTCTCGTCCTGGTCGGCCTCGCCCGGGTAAAGCCAGCCGGGATACTGCCTGACGGGCGTGAGGAAGGCCGCTAGGCTGCCTCGTTCCCATAGGGCGTGGGCCAGGGCGGTAGTTGTGCGCGCGATGCCGCCGCGAAAAGGCCAGGAAGGTCCTACGAGCACCAGCCTCACGTGGCAAGCCTACCAGCCCGTGGCAGTCCTGGAAAACTGCTCTTCTTTTGCTAAGGTACGGGGGTATGCAGCTCGGGTCTTTCCCGTCTCTGGCCCCTGCGGCCAAGCGGCTTTCAGGTTTGCCGGCGATCTGCGCGTGCTGGCTGATGGTCTTGGGCCTGCTGGCGCTGGGGACGTTCCAAGGAGACCTTCGGGGGCTTTTTCACCTGGGAACCAACTTCCCGCAGCCTCCGTCCTTTGCTTCCATCCCGCCCATCGGCCCCTGGGGCTACGATGGGCAGTTTTACGCCGCTCTGGCCACCGACCCGTTCCTCCGGCGGCCGGAGACTGCCGCCTACCTGGACAGTCCCGCCTACCGGGCTCGCCGCCTGGGCCTGCCCCTTTTGGCTTACCTTTTGGCCTTCGGCCAGCCCGCCTTGGCCGGCTGGACGTACCTTTTCTTGGGTTGGCTTCTGACCTTTGTCGGTTTGGCTGCCACAGCAGCCCTGCTACGCGACTGGCGACTGCCCCCCTGGACCCTCTGGCTGGTGGCAGCTAACGTGGGTCTCGCAGCGTCGCTAACCCGCTCCACACCCGATGCACCGGCGGCGGCGTTGCTCCTGGCCTCCTGGTGGGCTGACAGCCGTAGCCGCCCGCTGCTGGCCGGAACCCTGGCGGTTTTCGCCGTGCTCACGCGCGAGACCATGCTCCTTGGGGTAGGCCTTTACGCCCTGCGGGGGTTTCTACGCACGGGCCGCTGGAGCCAGCTGCTTCCGCCCGCCCTCGGCGGGGGGCTTTGGCTGGTTTGGGCTTGCTGGCTGCAACGCGCCTTTCCCGACGGCTCCGGTGTTGCCGGTCTGCGCGCTAACCTCCATGTGTCGGGCTTGGGCCTGTGGGAAAAGGTGCGGCTCTTGCTGCAGCGACACGACGTGCACGCCATGGAAGTGACTGCCCTTCTCGGCCTCCTCCTGCTCCTTCTCGGCACGGCGCTTGCTTCCGGCAGCCTTTCCCAGGAGCAGCACTGGGCGCTGGCAGGCTTTGCGGTCCTCGCGCTGGGGCTGGGTAGCACGGTCTATGTGGAGGCCTTCGCCTATTCTCGCGTGCTCTTGCCCTTGGCATGGACTGCGGTTCTGGCACCGCCCCCGCAGCCCTGGGCGGGGACCCTTGCCTTGGCCGGCCTGTGCTTCCAGGCCCTGGCGGGGCTATGCCTTCTGCATGGTGAGTTCTTGCCTTTAGGCGGTCTCCTGGCCCCTTTGAAGGAGGCTAAAGCTACGTTGTGGCTGTGGCTGTTTTCGCGTTAACATGCAAGGCGTCGGCAGGAGGTGACCGTGAACGAGGAGGAAAAACCCAAAAAGCCAGTAAAGGTCATCGATCGCCGGTGGTTCACCCCGGACGGCGAGCTGCGCGAGGATTTGCCAACGCCCCAGCCCCAACCACCGGAACCGCCCCCGCAACCTGCTCCTCAGGCGCAGTCCGGCGAGGGTGAACAGAGGCAACGAAGCCGTGGCGCCGTGCACTTTCCTAACCGCCTCAGTTTTTTCGACTTGGTGGATTTCTTTGCCCAGCAAGCCGTCGCCTTGCTCTCGGGGCAGGTGCCCGGCCGGGGTCGGGATCCAGAAACGGCGCGCTACTTCATCGACCTTCTTGGGGTGGTGCAGGAGAAAACTTCTGGCCAGGTGACGCCGGAGGAGGCGCGGTACCTGGACGACGTGCTCTTCCAATTGCGGGCGGTTTATGTGCAAACCACGAAGTAACCTTCTGCTCATCGTAGCTTGGTTTTTCCTGGCGGGCGTAGCTTCAGCCGCGGGGCCAGCAAGTTTCACGCCGCCCGAGGTCGAGCGCGCCTGGTTCCGGCTTACCGGCGCTTTGGACCCTCTGGATGTGGCAACCCTGCGCGAACGCACCGAGGAGCTGCTCAAAGTCGCCAGTGCCCTAGAAATTCGTCGCCTCACGCCCTACGCCCAGGCGCTGGCTCTCAAGGCGAGGACCTTGACCCCAGCGCAGCAGTCCTTCCTTCTGGGGCAGGCACTGCGGTTGGACCGGGATTGTCCCGAGGTGCTCTTCCAGCTTGCCACCCTCCGGCTTCGCCAGCTGCAGCCCGGGGGTGTGCTGACGGCACTCAAGGGGTTCCTTGCGTTCTTCGCAGATGGGCGGCTGATGCGCTTTCGCCAGGCCAGCCTGTTGTTCCTCGTGCTCTTGGTGGTGCTGGTGGTTGGCTGCGCCTGGGCTGTGCTGGCGGTGGGTCAAACCCTTCCTCGCCTTTGGCACGATTTGGGTGAGCTGGGCCAAGTTTGGCGGCTGGGGGCCAACGGCTGGGTTTTTTCCTTGTTCGCCATGGGCCTGCCCCTGTTTTTTGCTCTCGATCCTCTGTGGTGGTTTTTCTGGCTGGTGGCGCTTTGCTGGGGCTACTGGCGGGCCGGGGCGAAGTTTCTGGGTGCGGCTTTCCTCGTTGTTTGCCTCGCCAGTCCCACCCTTTTGGAGGTGGCGCAGCGCAGCTTTGCCCACCCACCTGATCCGCTGTTCCGCGCCGCCATGGCGCTGCAAGAAGGCCGCTACGATCCGCCCGCCCTATTGGAACTGGACGGCGTAGCGGATCTGTTCGCCGAAGACCCGGATTTCTACCGTCTGAAAGGTGATTTGGAACGGCAGTTCGGGCTTTTCGATGCCAGCTTACTCACCTACCAAGCGGGTCTGCGACTGCAACCGGACAACGCGCCTTTGCTGCTTGCCGCTGGCTGTGTTCACTTCCTCCAGGGCAACTACGGGGCCGCCGTCCAGCTGTTTACCCAGGCGCGGGACCGAGGCTATGATCCGGTAGTAGCTAACTACAACCTTTCCCTTGCCTTTGCCCATGTGTACAACTTCCGCGACAGCGACGAGGCTATTGCCGCCGCGCGAAAAGCTTCGGAGACACGGTTGCGCAGGCTGAGCAAGGGGCGGGACAGCCGGGCGATTTTGCCGGTGTTTACTCTCGAAGAGGCCGAGTTGCTCCGCTCGCGTAAGGACCCGGTCACGCTTCTCAACCGTGGCCTGGCCCTGCCGCCCTTGTCTCGCCAGCGGACCATCTTTTCCCCGGTGACCCTGGCTTCGGTCTTCGCCCTGCTCTTGGCCCTCGCCCACTCCCTCTGGCGGCAGCGCCGGCTGGGTTTTGCCAGAGCCTGCAGCAAGTGCGGGCGCACCTTTTGCAGCCGGTGCAAGCTTTCGCGGGAGAGCCAGAGTTATTGCACCCAGTGCGTCAACATCTTCCTCAAGCGCGATATGGTTGCCCCCGAGCTGCAGATCGCCAAGCAGCAGCAGCTGGCCCGCCGCCAGCGCTGGCTTTGGTGGCGCCGGCGGATCGCGGACACATTGCTGCCCGGCCTCGGTTTGGCCCTGGCTGGCCGACCGCTGCTCGGCGTGCTGCATCTGGTTCCGGCAGCCTTCCTTTCCCTGGCTGGCCTGATCTGGCTGCCAGGATTCGTTCAGCCCTTGCTGTTGCATACCTCCATGGCCCCAATTAAGGTACTGACGTGGGTTTTGTGGGCGTTGCCGTTGGTCTCGGCGCAACGAGTGCGCACCGAGGGGAGCTGAGATATGGCGCTCGAGGGAACCCTCAGGGATTTTTCCTTGGCCGACATCTTTCAGCTCATCGGCCTGCAGCGAAAAGCCGGCGTTCTCACCTTGCGCTCAGCGGAAGATGTGGTCACCATTTCTTTTCTCGACGGCAAGGTGGTAGGGGCCGACTCCCTCAACAAGCGCCTGGAAGACCGCCTGGGCCAGGTGCTGCTCAAATCCAAAGCCATCCCCCGCGAAGCCCTGGAAAAGGCCCTGGAGTTGCAGCGAGAGACGCTCGAAAGGCTTGGACATATCCTCGTCTCCCACGGCTTCATCAGTAAGGACGAGCTTGCTGCCGCCTTACAGCAACAGATCCTGCAAATTATTTACCGGACGTTCCGCTGGCAAGACGGGGACTACCACTTTGCCCAGGAAGCGGCCGTGGACTACGACCATGAGCTGGTGACCCCACTCTCCACCGAGAGCATCCTCATGGAAGGAGCGAGGATGCTGGACGAGTGGCCCATTATCGAGAAGAAAATCTCCGATCGCTCGGCCGTCTACGTGCCCACCAAGGCTGCGGAGAACGTGGAAGTTGCTCCGGAAGAAGAGATTGAGGAGCTCATCGAGTTTCAGTTTGAAGACAGCCCGGCGCCGACGGCCCCCAGCCCAGCTCCCGTAACCCTCCGCGTCACGCCGGCGGAGCACCACGTGCTGGGTTTGTTGAACGGCATAAACAGCGTGGAAGACGTGGTGCGGAACTCCATGTATGCGGAGTTCGAGACGTGTAAGGCCCTCTACACCCTTCTCAACCGCGGCCTAATTCGCCGCACCTCCCGTACCGAGTTGGCCCGCGCGCAGGCCCAGCTGGCAATGGAGGAAGCCCGCAGCGAGATCACAGCTGCTGGCTTCCCGTGGCTCATCTTTCTCTTGGTCCCGCTTTTGGTGGCGTCTTTTTACCTGGCTTTTCGCAACCCTGCTAACGTACTTTTCGGTCCCAGAGCCTGGCCCAAGCTGCGCTTTATGGAAAGCGTATCCTTTGCCCGCCTTTGGGGGCTGTCGGAAGCGGTGCGTGCGGCCTCTCAGTTGTCCGGCTCCTTTCCCAACAGCCTCGCCGAGCTCACGCCTTTTTTACCCAGCCACGCGCTTCACGATCCCTGGGGCCAACCCTATCGCTATTTGCTGCGCGAGCGCTCCCTGGTGCTGGCCGGAGACGGCCCCAACCGCGCGCCCAACCCTACGCTGGTTATCGTGCACCCCTTGCCTGGGGTGCCCGAGGCCGTTGCGGGGATGAAAGGAGTGGAGTTGGTGGCTCCTTGACAAGCTCTCGCTCAGGTTTTATATTAGCATCGGTCGTATGACCTGAGGAGGGTTCGATCAATGTCGAAGATCATCGGAATTGACCTGGGAACCACAAACTCCGTGGTGGCCGTCATGGAAGGCGGCAAGCCCGTGGTCATCCCCAACCAGGAGGGCAGCCGGACCACACCTTCCGTAGTGGCCTTTGCCAAGAACGGTGAGCGGCTGGTAGGCCAGGTGGCCAAACGCCAAGCCATCACCAACCCGGAGCGCACCATTTACTCCATCAAGCGCTTCATGGGTCGTCGGTACGACGAGGTGCTGGGCGAAATCAAGATGGTCCCCTACCGGGTGGTGCGGGGCGACAACGACACCGCTCGGGTAGAGGTGGAAGGCAAGGTGTACTCGCCGCCGGAAATCTCTGCCATGATTTTGCAGAAGCTCAAGGCGGCAGCGGAGGATTACCTGGGCGAAAAGGTGGAGAAGGCGGTGATTACCGTTCCCGCCTACTTCAACGACGCCCAGCGCCAAGCCACAAAAGACGCCGGGCAAATCGCCGGGCTGGAGGTGGTGCGCCTGGTGAACGAGCCTACGGCTGCGGCGCTAGCCTACGGCTTGGACAAGAAGAAGAACGAGATCATCGCCGTCTATGACTTTGGTGGCGGAACCTTCGACATTTCCATCTTGGAGGTCGGCGACGGCGTGGTGGAGGTAAAGTCCACCAACGGCGACACCCATCTGGGCGGTGATGACATCGATCAGCGACTCATCGAGTGGCTGATCGAGGAGTTCCGGAAAGATCAAGGCATCGACCTTTCCAAGGACCGAATGGCCCTGCAACGGCTGAAGGAAGCGGCGGAAAAGGCAAAGTGCGAACTATCCTCTGTACAGGAAACGGAAATCAACCTACCGTTCATCACGGCGGACGCCTCCGGCCCTAAGCACCTCAACCTCCGGCTCACCCGCGCCAAGTTCGAGCAACTGGTGGAAGACATCATCCTCCGCACCATCGGGCCCTGCCGGCAAGCGCTCAAAGATGCAGGTCTGGAGCCCAAGGACGTGGATGAGGTGGTGCTGGTGGGCGGTTCGACGCGCATTCCGCGCGTGCAGCAGCTGGTGGCGGAGTTTTTCGGCAAGGAACCGCACAAGGGCGTCAACCCCGACGAGGTGGTGGCCGTGGGTGCCGCGGTGCAAGCGGGTGTCCTTCAGGGCGAGGTGCGCGACCTGCTTCTGCTGGACGTGACCCCCTTGTCCTTGGGCGTGGAAACCCTTGGTGGCGTGGTGGATGTGGTCATCCCGCGCAACACCACCATTCCCACACGCAAATCCAAGATCTACTCCACCGCCGAGGACAACCAAACCCAAGTGGAAATCCACGTGCTCCAAGGCGAGCGCCCCATGGCCAAGGACAACCGCACCCTCGGCCGCTTCCACCTCATCGGCATCCCTCCGGCGCCCAGGGGTATCCCGCAAATTGAGGTCACCTTCGATATTGACGCTAACGGCATCCTGCACGTGTCCGCCAAGGACCTGGGCACCGGTAAGGAGCAGAAAATCCAAATTACGGCTTCTTCCGGCCTGAGCGAAGAGGAAATCCAACGCATGGTGCGGGAAGCCGAGCAACATGCGGAGGAAGACCGTCGGCGGCGGGAGGAAGCCGAGCTGCGCAACCGCCTGGACTCCTTGGTGTACTCCACGGAAAAGCTCCTCACCGAGCACCGGGACAAGCTGCCGGCTGCACCCGTGGCCGACACGGAGGAAGCCCTCAAGGAAGCCAAGCGGGCGCTGGAGGAAGGGCGAAAAGAGGTCATGGAGCGGGCACACGAGCGCCTCACGCGTGCTTCGCACAAGCTGGCAGAAGAGATTTACCGCGCCACAGGCGCCACCGCGCCCAGCCAGGCGGCCGGCACCAGCACACCCCCGCCCAGCGAGGGCGAGGTGGTGGACGCGGAGTACGTGGACGTGGACACCAAAGGGCCCAACTAGGGCAGCGAGTTGGCCATGAGGGAGCTGGGTTGGCAAAACTTTCGGGAACTGGCGCAGCTTTTTCAGCGCTTGGAAAACCTCCTGGAGCAAGCCTTCCTCGCTCCCTCTTCTGCCCTTTCACCACCACAGCCGTTGGTAGACGTGTACGAAACCCCTGAGGCGGTGGTGGTGGAAGCGGAACTGCCCGGGACCCGGGCGGATAAGGTCACCGTGCAGCTGGACGGGCAAAGGCTGCTCCTTGCGGGTTTCCTCGGGGAGCAAAACGAACCAGAGGAAACCCGCTTCTTGCGCATGGAGCGGCCTCGCGGACGCTTCCAGCGCGTACTTCCTCTTCCTGTTCCCGTGGCACCGCCCTTCGAGGCCCAGCTAGCGAGCGGTGTGCTGGTGGTGCGATTGCCTAAAGCGGTGCCGGCGGCGAGGACCGTACCCGTGACGCGGGAGGGGGCATGAGCCAGGCCAAGCGCTACCACATGATTTCCTGGGTAGCTAAGCGCTACAATATCCACCCGCAAACCTTGCGGTTGTACGAGCGGGAAGGACTCATCCGCCCTGCACGCAGCGAGGGCAACACGCGCCTGTACGACGAGACCGCGTGCGAGCGCTTAGAGTTCATCCTCACGCTCACGCGGGAAATGGGAGTAAACTTGGCGGGCGTTGAGGTTATTCTGCGCATGAAGGACCAAATCGATGCCTTGCAAACGGAGGTGGCACGGCTGGCCGAGGCTTTGGACCGGGAAATGGCCAAACATAGTAGTGTAGCTCGGGAACACGCCCTCGTACCCCGGCGGGCGCAAGGCATCGTCCGCAGCGAGGATGAATGACCCGAGATGAGCACCGCTACGACCCTGAGGCCGCCCTCCTGCGCCGTTACCTGCAGGAAATAGGCCGCTTTCGACAGCTCACACCGGAAGAAGAGCGGGAGCTGGCCAGGTGTATCCAACAGGGCGATGCGGAAGCGCTGCGAAAGCTGGTGGAAGCCAACCTGCGCTTCGTCGTGGCGTACGCCAAGCGGTTTCGCCATGCCCGCGTAAACCTTCTTGATCTCATCAACGAGGGAAATATTGGCCTCATTCAAGCGGCAAAGAAATTTGACCCCAGCAAGAACGTGAAGTTCATTACCTACGCCGTTTGGTGGATCCGCCAGGCCATTCTCCATGCCCTCTCGGAGCACGGCGTGAGCTTGCGCCTACCCCAAAAACAAGCCAACATCCTGTACCGGTTGGAGCGATCGCGCCAGGCTTTGGGCCGGGAGCTGGAGCGTAACCCCACGGAGGAGGAGCTGGCGGAGGAAATGGGCATGGCGGTTGAGGATGTGCGCACCCTGCTGGCCACCAATCAGAATTTTCTCTCCCTCAACGAGCCTGTGGGCGAGGAAGAAGAGGCGGAGTTTGGCGATCTACTGGAGCAGTACGTCATCCCGGACGCCGACGAAGAGGTGCTGCGCCGTTCCTTCGAGGAAACCCTCAAAGAAGCTCTGGCCGAGCTCTCCGAAAAAGAACGGGAGGTCCTCACCTTGCGCTTCGGACTGGAGGACGACCAGCCTCGCACCTTGCGCGAAATCGGCGCCCTGTTGGGGCTCTCCCGCGAGCGGGTGCGACAAATCGAAAACCAAGCCTTAGCCAAGCTCCGTCGCTCGAGCAAGTTGCGCGCCCTGGCTTCGTACCTCAACTGATTTGGCTCCTGCTCCTGCCTCGCTGGGCGTTCCGGCGGGCGGCTGCCCCAAGGGCCCGCAAGAGCGCCAGCCGGCTTGCGGCGCGGCCTTCAGCCGTACAGCGGGCCAACCGAGCCAAGGAACCAGTTTGGCGGAAAAAGCACACCCAGAAGAAAATTCTGTACGCCTCGTCATGGCGCCTCCCCTGCCCGCGGCAGCATGAGCCAGTCCCCGCGGGCCGGCGCGACAATGGGCGGCCCCTTGCTTCCGGGCTGACTTTGTTCTATATTTCACAAGTATGGGGACGATAGAACTGCATCGCGTGGCCGTCATCGGCGGTGGCATCATGGGCCGTTCCATCGCCACCAAAGTGGCCCAGGCTGGCCTTTCCGTTTTCCTCAAGGAGGTCAGCGCCCAGCGCTCTGAGGAAGTGAAGGGAATGCTGGAGGAAGCCCTGCAGCATCAGGTGGAGCGCTGGACCCTTACGGGGGCAGAAAAGCGCGCAATTTTGAGCCGTATCGAGTTCACCGCGGAATACCAAGGCATCGAAAGCTGCCAGCTCGCCATCGAAACCATCCACGAGGACTTCAACGACAAGAAAAAGCTTCTGGGTGAGCTGGACAGCCTCCTTGCTCCTGATGTTCCCATTGTGGTGAACACCTCTACCCTCTCCATCACCGAGCTGGCTTCGGGCCTCCAGTACCCAGAAAGGGTGCTGGGCATGCACTTTCTCTATCCGGTGCCCACCACCCGCGTGGTGGAGGTGGTCCGCGGCCAAGTGACCGGCGATGCGGCGTTCCAGGTGGCCAAGCACTTTGCCCGGGTGCTGGGCAAGGTCCCCATCGAGGTCTTCGAGTCGCCAGGGTTCGTCACCACGCGCGTGGTGCTCGCCTTGGTCAATGAGGCGATGTACGTAGTCATGGAAGGCGTGGCCTCGGCAGCGGAGGTGGATTTGGCCATGAAGCTGGGCTACGACTTCCGCATGGGGCCATTAGAGTGGGCAGATCGGGTGGGCTTGCACAAGATCCTCAACTGGCTGCAGCACCTCTTTGCCGAAACGGGCGATCCTAAGTTCCGCCCCTGCCCCTTGCTGCGCAAGCTGGTGCGCGCAGGGCATACCGGTGCCCGTGCCGGAAAGGGCTTTTTCATTTACGACGCCAACCGCAACCGCACCGATCGGCTACCCGACGACGTGCCACAACTCACGTAAGGAGAGACCATGAAAATCCTAGTGCTCAACTGCGGTTCCTCCTCGGTAAAGTTTCAGGTCATTGAAACCTCTTTGGAGGCCATCGAGCACAACAGCGACCAGACCTTGGCGAAAGGCTCGGTGGAAAAGATCGGCTTGCCGGACTCTCGCCTCTTGTTGGAGGTGGCCGGGCGCAAGCCCTACCAGGAAATCAGCGAGGTCTTGGAGCATCGCCAGGCAGTGGAAAAGGTGCTCAAGATCCTCGTACACCCCGAGCATGGGGTCCTCAAGGACATCAGCGAAATCCAGGCTGTGGGCCACCGGGTGGTGCATGGTGGTGAGAAGTTCGCTTCCTCTGTGCTGGTAACGGACGAGGTGGAAGCCATGATCGAGGATTGTGTGGTGCTTGCGCCGCTGCACAACCCCCACAACCTCCGAGGGTTGCGTGCGGCCCGAGCGCTCTTACCCCACGTGCCGCACGTGGCGGTTTTCGATACGGCGTTTCACCAATCGCTGCCGCCGAGAGCGTTCATTTATGGCCTGCCCTACGAGCTGTACACCCGCCACCGCATCCGCCGCTACGGCTTCCACGGCACCTCCCATCGTTACGTGGCCATCCGCACGGCCGCACTCTTGGGTAAACCTCTGGAGGAGCTCAAGATCGTCACCTGTCACTTGGGCAACGGCTGCTCGATGGCGGCCATCGACCGAGGGCGCTCGATAGATACCAGCATGGGCTTCACCCCCCTGGAAGGGCTGCTGATGGGCACCCGCTGTGGCGACCTGGACCCCGCCATTCTTCCCTGGCTGCAAGCGATGGAGGAGCTTTCCCTTTCCCAGCTGAATGCCATGCTCAACAAGCACTCCGGCCTTTACGGGATCTCAGGAGTTTCTTCGGATATGCGCGAGGTGCTGGCGGCAGCGCAGGCAGGCAACCGCCGGGCGGCGTTGGCCGTAGAAATTTTCTGCTACCGCATTCGCAAGTACATCGGAGCCTACGCTGCTGCCTTGGGGGGGCTAGACGCGGTCACCTTTACCGGCGGCATCGGCGAGAACTCCCCGCAAATTCGCGCCCAGTCCCTGGAAGGCTTGCGCTTTCTCGGCATCCAGCTAGACGCCAACGCCAACTTTGCCGTCAAGCCGCAAACGCCGAGCCTCATTTCCCAACCCCAAAGCCCCGTAGCGGTGGCGGTTATCCCCACCAACGAGGAAAGGGTCATCGCCCGGGACACGGTGCGGGTGCTCGCAGGTGTCATGCCCACCTTTGCCGTTCCCGGCAACGAGGCACCCCGCTAGCAGGCTACCCGCGGTGGCGCCGCCGGCGGCGGACACGGTGGGGCCCTTCAGGCAAGGGCGTGGTGCACGCCAACAGCTCCTCCAAGGGCTCCGCGGGAACCTTCCCTTTCTCGTTCGGTTCTCCCACCGCACCACCAACCTTTTGCCAAAAGGCCTCCCTGCTCACCACCTGCGCCCCGAAATAGCGGGCCCTTTCCGCCAGTCGCCGGTCGGAAGTGACCAGCTTGCACCCCGTGCTTGAAGCATGGATGTAGGCGAGGATGGCCTCATCAGCGTGGGGCGCGTAGCGCACCTCGACTGCCCCCAGCCGTTCCACTTGAGCCACACCGGGCGGGGGCGCGCCGTCAAAGAAAAGCACGATGCGCAACCGCTCTCGTGCCGCCAAGCGCAGGCTGGCCTGGCGCACCGGTTCTCGGTCGCGGCCCCCGGCTACGTTGTTCCCGTCCACCACCCAGGGCATGGGTCTATTTCAGTTGCCGGCGTAAGGCCAGGGCCTCGGCGCTGGCCGGCTCGTACTCCAGCACCTTGTCCACGCACGCCCGCGCCCGCTCCAAGTGGCGACGACGCAACCAAAAGTGCGCCAGTTCCAACCAGGCGGGCGTTAGCTGGGGGTCCATGGTCACGGCTAAGCGCAGGTGGGACAAGGCTCGATGGCCCCACATGGGGTTGCGCAGCTCCACCCTGGCCAAAGCGAGGAGCGTTTCCGGCTGAGGATCGTAACGCACAGCCTGTTCCAGAAGGGGTAGGGCCCCGCCGTAGTCTCCCGCCTTAATCAGCAGCTCCGCCTGGAGCCGATTGGCGCGAGCTATTTCCAGTTGCGCCTGGCGCCGCCGCTCCTCCTCAGCGAAGTCTCCCGCTTGCCCACTTTGCTGGAGAAAGCTGTCGTAGCGTGCCCGTCGCTCGGGGTGGGAAAGGGTCTCGTGAGCGTCTTGCAAGGCGGTGTAAATGCGCGCCAGCTCAGCCCTCAGGGTGCGCAAATGCGGCTCTGATGCACGGTCTGGGTGATACAGCCGAGCCAACTCACGAAACCGCTCGTGAATTTGATCCTGGCTCGCACCTGGCGAAAGGCCCAAACGTTGGTAGTAGTTTCTCCGTTCGATGTCACGAGCCATGTTCAGCACGCGCTCGTGCTCGGCTGCTTCGTGCGGGGTGAAGACATCACCCTCTGGCTGAGGGCTTTCTGGCTCCTGTTGGGACAGCAAAAGGCGAGGGGGCGTGGCCGCCGGTTCGTCCGCAAGCTGCAGGATGCCGGCCATCACCAAGCCCACCAGCGCCCGGAGGTACTGCTCCTCGGGAAGGGGAACGAGGTGCTTGAGTTGCTCCCAGGTCCTGCGCCCGTCCACGCGGGAAAGCAGAAACCCTTCTGCCGGCGAAAGATACACCCGTTGCTCCCGCAGCAGCGCTTCCTCTTGCAGGGACACAAAGCTTCGGGGCGGCAGATAAGTTCTCAACTGCTCCACCGGAACCAAGCGGGCAGCCGCCAGGAGCAAGTCCCCGGTGGTCACTTCCATGACGCATTTGCGCGGGTCAAGGCTCTCCTGCGCCTGGAAGCGATAGGCCACGGGGACAAAAAGAAGCTTGGCCAGGGAAGCAGCTGCCCGAGCTACCAGTTCCTCGTGTAAGGCTTCCGCCGACAGGACGTTCTCCTGCAGCAGGAGATCACCAAACAGCTCCCCGTCGCTTTGCCGCAAGAGCATGAGCGCCAGCTGCTCCCGCTGCAACAGACCCCGGTTAACCAGCCACTGACCCAGCTTCTCCTCCTCCACCGAGGTTTCCAGCGCCTGCACCTGTCCGGCTTCCAGCCAAAAACGACGCGTGCCGTCCTCCGTTTCCAAATCCAGGCAACCGGAAGCGAGGCGCGTGAAAAGGTTGCGGAACAGCCCAGCTACCTCACCCGCCGCCAACTCACCTTCGGAACACGGCCACCTTGCCATTTCTCGCAAAGATAAAACAAAAATGCCACCGAGTCAAGGCGTATTGTTTCCCACGAACACAGTGTGGGGCACAAACCCACGCTGGACCAGGCCAGCGGGCACCGAGCTCATGGCCCGTTCGGCGGCCTCTTGACTGGGAAAGCGGCCCCAAATCAGCCGGTAACAGGTGCCGGAGCTCTCGCCAAAAGGCACCACGCGGAGCGCTTCCCTGTTTTTGGCTTGCAGGCGGTACAACTGCTCCAGCTCCACCGGCTGGCAGGCGCCGCCGACGGCGATGCTCCAGGGACCGGAAGCGGTAGGGGCCGACGGGGCCATGCGCCAGAGGGTGTACCCGCCCACGCCCAGCGCCGCCAAAACGGCCAAGATCCCCGCCACCAGCCAACCACGGCGACGGCGAGGGCGAACCATTTCCACGTCTTCCTCCACCTCGAGCTCGGGCTCCTGCGCCGGAGAGGGGCTTGCCTCCAGCAAACCCGCAGCCACTGATGCCGCCAGCAGCCGGAGCACCAGAGCACGGCCGTGGGGGGAGGGCTCGGCAATGGCTTCGGCGCTGCGCGCCTCATTGACCTTGGCCAGGATGGCCAGCGCCTCGTCAGGTAGCGAAAGCTCTCCTAGCCGTCGAGAGAAGGCGGGCAGCCGACGCAACACCGCGGACGGGTCAGGTAGAAAGACCGACACAAGGGTATCGTCCCCGCCGCGCAAAACCATCTCGTAGGCCACGTGCGGATAGGAAATGACAAAGCCGCCTGACGTTCGTGGCTCGCCCGGAAAAACCTCCAGCTCCGCGTCGGGATGGGCAAAAAAAGCGCGCAACTGCGTGGTGAGGGCACGCTTGAGCACCGCCGCCGCTTCTTCCGCGGTGACCAAACCTTGGCGCACCGCTTCCCGGGCCTCGGCAAACCATTCGCCCTCCGGTGGCAAGCCCAGGGCTGCCGCCAGCATTTCCCCGTCGCTGCCCTCCACGGCGGTGATTTGCCCTTCGTCCACGTGCAGCACCAGGCGTTCGCCACCAAAGCGCAGAATCACGGACCCGCGCCCCTGCTTTCCGATCCACGAAGCTAGCCGCAAAGCCGCTGAATTGCGCACCATCGCTGCAAGGCTACCGCTGGAAGCCCCCGAAAGTCAAAACCACCTTCGCGAGCCCCCTCCACCGGCGTGGCAGGTCGTGCTTCTGCCCTATCAGCCCGCATCCGCATGCAGGGCTTGGTAAACGGCCCGGGCCAGCTTGCGACCGAGGAGGCGCGCCAGCGCCTCTTCCGAGGCTTGGCGCACACCTTCCAGCGACCCAAAAGCGGTCAAAAGCTTCTTTGCCCGTTGCGGACCCACCCCAGGGACGGCCAGAAGCTGAGTGGCCAAGCGCCGAGCCCGACGCCGACGACGGTGTCGGGTGAGGGCAAAACGGTGCGCTTCGTCGCGCAAACGCTGCAACAGCAGGCGTACCTCGCTATGGCCGGAAAGACGCAGCGGCGGTTCCCCTGGGTTGAGGTAAATGTCCTCGAAGCGCTTGGCCAGAGACACCACAGGCAACCGCAAGCCCAATTCGTTCAAAGCGCTTCGTGCGGCAGCCAGCTGCGTCGGCCCACCGTCAATTAAAACCAGCTGGGGCAGCGGCTTGCCCTCTCGCAGCTGCCTGCTGTAGCGGCGCGTCACCGCCTCGGCGATCGCGGCCGGATCGTCCCCACCGGCTGCCTGCTTGAGATTGAAGCAGCGGTAGGATCCCTTGGCCAGCTGGCCCTTTTCCCAAACAACCACCGCCACCACCGCCGCTTCCCCAGCGGTGTGGGAGACATCGAAACACTCCACCCTCTCTGCCGGCTGGGGTAAACCAAGGGTCTTCTGCAGTTCCGCTGCTAGCCGCTCGCCTTCCCGCCTGGGGTGCCGAAAGCGCAGCCGGAACGCCTGCTGCGCGTTTTCCGCGGCTAGTTCCACCAGCCGCCGCTTTTCTCCCCGCCGCGGGCACACCAGGTGCACTGCCTTGCCCCGCTTTTCGCTCAAAAAGGCAGCCAGGGTCTCCTGGTCCTCCACGCTCACCGGCACCAACAGCTCTTCAGGGATGGCGGGATTGGCCTCGTAAAACTGGGGCACGAACTGAGAGAGAAACTCCCCGTCCGCTGGCTGCTGCACCCCTTCAAAGTGGTATTCGCGGCTGTCCAACAATTTGCCTTCCTGGTAGAGCAACACCACCACCGTGGCATCCTGCCCGTCACCTGCCAAGCCAAAAACATGAAACGAGCCACGGCCGGGCAGCTCCGCCAGCTGGCCTTGCCTCAAGCTTTCCGCCGCTCTCGCCAAATCGCGGTACCGGGCGGCCCGTTCGTAGTCCTGCCGTTCCGCCGCCTCCCACATGCGCTCCGTCAGCTGCTTGGTCAGTTCTTGCGTCTGGCCCAAAAGCAGCAGCCGCACCTGCCGAACCGCATCAGCATAGGCCTCTGGCGTGGTTAAGCCAGCAACGCACGGGCCGAGACAGGCGCCCATGGAAAAATAAAGGCAAGGACGCGCGAGCGTACCCTCCGGCCGCAAGTCCCAGGAGCAGGTTCGCACTTGGCTGTACATGCGGATGAGATCCATTAGGCGCGCGGCCGTGGCCTGGCCCAGGAAGGGACCGAAGTACTCGTGGCCGTCTTTCTCCACTCGCCGCACCAAAAGCGCCCGCGGCCAACACTCGCCGGTGGTGAGCTTGATGTACGGGTAAGTCTTATCGTCGCGCAGCAGCACGTTGTATTTGGGCCGGTGCTGCTTGATGAGCCGGTTTTCCAGAATCAGCGCCTCCACCTCGGTGCGGGTGACGACAAAGCGCAGCTCGCGCGCCCGCCCCAGCATGCTGGCGGTTTTGACCGCTGGCTCCTTGGCAAAGTAGGACAGCACCCTCCGCCGGAGATCCTTGGCCTTGCCCACGTAGAGCACCCGCCCACGGGCATCGAGGAACAGGTAAACGCCCGGCTGCTCCGGCGCGCGCGAGGCCACCTCCCACAGCGGGTGCCGCTCCCCCATCGCCTCCATGCTAGCTCCCTGCAAAAAAACGGTTGCTAAACTTCGACTATGAGCGAGCTGGAACAGGCCGTCACCGTGGCCCTCACCACCTGCCTGGGATTGCGACCCCACGAAACCCTGCTGGTGCTAGCCGATCCGCCCCTGAGCTCCTTAGCGCAGGCGGTTGCCACCATTGGCCGCCGCTTTGCCAAAGAGGTCATCTTTCTCGAGTACGGCCAGCGCGAGCACAACGGGCAGGAACCGCCCCACCCCGTACCTTTGGTGATGCAACAGGTGGACGCGGTGGTGGCGCTCACCAGCCGCTCGGTGACGCACACCAGAGCTCGGCGCGAAGCCACAGCCGCTGGCACCCGGGTGGCCACCATGCCTGGCATCACCGAAGAGATGCTGGTGCGCACCATGAGCGCGGATTACGAGGCCATAGCCGCCACCACCCGCGCGGTGGCTGAGCGGCTTACCGCGGCTTCCCTGGCGCGCGTGACCACCGCGGCTGGCACCGACCTCACCCTCCCCATTGCCGGCATCGCCGCCATTGCCTCCACCGGGCTCATTCGCGAGAAGGGGCAGTGGGGCAACCTGCCCTCGGGAGAGGCGTACCTCATGCCGGCAGAAGGCCAGGCGGAAGGCGTGCTGGTGATTGACGGTGCCCTGGCCGGCATTGGCCGCCTCACCCAGCCGGTACGGGTGGTGGTTGAGCGGGGCGTGGCAGTGGCGGTAGAGGGAGGCGAACAGGCACACGCGTTTTGGCGGCACATGCAGGCGGTAGGGCCGGGCGCTTTTAACGTGGCCGAGCTGGGCGTGGGCACCAATCCCAAGGCGCAGGTCACCGGCAACATCTTGGAAGACGAGAAGGTCCTGGGCACGGTGCACGTGGCCTTTGGCAACAACGTTTCCATGGGCGGCACGGTGGACGTGCCTTTTCACGTGGATGGTGTCCTCCTTCGCCCCACCTTACTTCTAGATGGCCAGCCGCTGCTGATAAATGGCCAACCCCAGTTTTAATGCGCGGCCTCGCCCTTACCGAATAACCACGCCACCAAAACACCCAGAAGGTACAGGACAATCATCGGTAAAGCAAAAACGCTTTGCGTGGGGATATCCGGTGTGGGTGTAATTATTGCTGCCACCACAAAAATCAGAAGCACCGCGTAGCGGAAATATTTGAGCAAAAAGCGGTGCGTCACCACGCCGAGGCGAGCAAGAAAAAGAATCAGCACCGGTAGCTCAAAAACTAAGCCCAATCCGAGTATAACCTTACTGGCCATGGAAAAGTACTCGTTAATTGTTATGACTTGGCGGAAATCGCTACCTATTCCCAAGAGAAACTTGCACACCATCGGGAAAGCCACGGCGTAACCGAAGTATCCACCCAGGACGAAAAATACGGTGGTCACCAGCAGGAAAAGTGAAGCCACCTTCCGCTCGTGACGGTAAAGGGCGGGGGCGACAAACAACCACAGCTGGTAAAGAATCACCGGCGAGGCGACGAACACACCTGCCAAGGCCGCTACCTTGATGTAAAGCATGAAGGGATCCACCAAGCCGGTGAAAGCCAACTTCTCCCCTTCCGGCAGGAACTGCGTAAGCGGCTTGGCAAGAAAAGCAAAGATTTCCTTTGACCAGTTCCAACAAAGGAGAAAGCCAACAAAAAGCGCAACCAATGAGACAGCCAAGCGGCGCCGGAGCTCTTCCAGGTGCTCCAGCAAGGTCATCTTGGGTAGCTCTTCTTCCGATGGCTGCGGGGTGCGCCGCATCATTGGCTCCCTTCCTTGCCCTCACCGGCGCTGCTCGCCGGTGGGGGTTCGCTTGCGCTGGCTGCCGACTGGCCCGCACCGGCCAGCTCCTTCTGCGCCTCTGGGGACAACACTTGGGGCAGCCGGGTCGCTTCTGTTACCTCCCTGCCCACCGCCCTCAGCTCTTCCGCCCGCACCTCTTCGTCCAAGGTCCGCTGTAAGTCGTTGGAAGCGCGTTTGAACTCGGCCAGGGCGCGACCCAACGTGCGGCCCAAATGGGGCAGCTGTTTGGGCCCGAAGAGCAACAGGGCAATGATGAAAATCATCACCAGCTCAGGAAAACCGATGGACCCAAACATCCAGCGCCTCCCGGGCAGCAGCCACGCCCGTGCGATTATATCCGCCCAGCCACCGAGGGCTGTGTTAGAGTAGCTTCGGAGGCGTTCATGAGGCCGGGTCGGTCTTTTCTCCTTGCAGTCTCGGTGGTTGCCGCCAGCGCCCTCACGGGTGTTTTGGTGGGCGACAAGCTGGCCGCGGGTGAGGGTGAGGCGGACGCCTTTCTCCATCGCTACACCGCCGTGCTGCACAAACTGGAGGCGTTAGCGCCCAAGCCCGTGGAAACGTCGGAGCTGGTTTACGGCAGCATCGACGGCATGCTGGAGATGCTTGACCCTCACTCCAACTTCCTCCGGCCCGAGGCCTTTGCCGCCATGCGCGAGCGCCAGCAGGGTTCCTTTTTCGGCATCGGCGTCATCATCGGCATCCGCGGAGGTAGGGTAACGGTCATCACCCCCATCCAAGGCACGCCAGCCCATCGCCTGGGGTTGCGCGCGGGGGACATTATCGAGGCCGTGGACGGGCGGTCCACCCAAGATATGGAGCTGGACGAGGTAGCTCGGCGCCTGCGGGGTCCCGAGGGGACCACCGTCAAGGTAACCATAAGCCGGCCAGGGCTTAAAGAGCCGCTGGAGCTTACCGTCACCCGGGCGCGCGTGCCCACCGACTCGGTACGCTACGCCTTCCTGCTGGACGAGCACACCGCCTATATTCGCGTGGGCGAGTTCACCCGCACCACCGGTCGGGAGGTGAAAGAGGCGCTCACCAAGCTAACCCAACAGGGAGCCACTCGCCTGCTCTTCGACCTGCGCGACAACCCGGGCGGGCTGGTGGACGGGGCGGTGGAAGTGGCGGGCTTGGTGCTGCAACCGGGCCAACGCGTGTTCTCCACCAAGGGGCGCACCGCCGATTCCTTTCAAGACTACCGCGTACCGCGCGACGGACCCCACTTCGAAGGGCCGGTGGTGGTGTTGGTGAACCAGGGCACAGCCTCCGCCGCGGAAATCGTGGCCGGCGCCATCCAGGACCACGATCGGGGCCTGGTGGTTGGGGAGCCCACCTTTGGCAAGGGTGTGGTGCAAACCATTTATCCGGTGAAAGATACGGGCGTGGCCCTCACCACCGCCAAGTACTATACCCCTTCGGGCCGTTGCATTCAGCGTGATTGGGATTCCTTTTTTGCCTACATTCACCGGGAGCTGGAAGAGGTGGAGACCCCCACACCTACGCCGCCCTCGGGTGAGGTGTTCTTCACCGACAGCGGGCGCAAAGTTTACGGGGGTGGTGGTATTTTCCCCGATAAGCTCGTGACCTTGGGCACCTACTCATCCACCGTGAGCAAGCTGTTGGGGCAAAATGCCTTCTTTCAGTTTGCGGTGAGCTACCTGGCCCAGTTCACCAATAAGGAGCAGGCTGCAGCCGCCTTTGTGGCCAACGATGCCATCCTGGCCGAGTTTGTGCGCACCGCGCAAGACAAGGGCTGGGCCAGCGAGCACGAGCTGCAGGCAGCCCTGGCGCAGCCTCAGGAGCGTCGCGACATCGCCGCCCTGCTCACCTCCGAGGTGCGCAGCGCTGGCCTTTCCCTCAACGATGGGTACAGAGTTTTGGCTGAGGAAGACCGGCAAATCCAGGGTGCTCTTGCCGCCTTTGAGGAGGCGGGGCAGCTGCAAAGGCGAGCCCAGAGCAGCTCGCTGCAGGCAGCCCGCATCCCACCGAAGACCAGCTTCTTTTAAAGGGGGTAGGCTTGGCAGGCAGGTTGCGGAGGCTAGGGGTTCGAACCGGCCCAGGAAGCCATGGCGCTCACGGGTGACCTTCGGACCATTCCCTTTCCGGAGGTCCTCCAGCTCATTGCGCGCATGGGCGCCACCGGGGTACTCAGCGTGCGTCGCGGGCAGGTGGAAAAGAAGGTCTATTTTCGCCAAGGCACCATCTGTTCTTCCGCTTCCAACGACCCGCGCGAGTTCTTGGGTCAGTACCTCCTGCATATGGGGCTAGTGGAGGAGGAGCAGCTTTTCCAGGCCCTGTTGAAGCAAGAAAAGGAAAGGCGACCCTTGGGGGCTATTTTGGTCGAGGCGGGATTGTTGGCCCCGGACGACCTGGAGCAGGTACTCCGGAAAAAGGCCGAGGAGACGATTTACGACCTGTTTTTTTGGGAAGAAGGCGAGTTTGCCTTCAAGGAAGAGCCCGTTCCACTGGACCTGCCGGTGCAGCTGAACCTTGAGGTCATGGGCGTACTGTTGGAAGGTGCGCGCCGAGCCGACGAGTGGGAACGGATCCGGCAGGTCATTCCCTCCACCCGCGCGACCTTTGTTCCGGGTGAGGTTCCCCCGGCTGACGTGTTCGAGGCCCGCGTGGTGAGCTTGGCGTGCGAGGGCCGCACCCTGGCCGCCATGACCTTCGAGTTGCACTGCTCCAATTTTGACGCCGCCAGCTTGCTGGCTTCCCTAGTTCAGCGAGGCGTACTCAAGGTGAAGGACCCGGGAAGCCCGGAAAGACCGAGGGATACGGTCAGCACGGTGCAGAAGCTGTTCGCCCAAGCCAAGCAGGCGGAGCTGGCGGGTCGGCTGGAGGAAGCGGAGCAAGCCTACCAGGCAGTGCTCCTCATTAACCCCGTGCATGTCCAGGCTCGCAAGGCCCTAGCTGCCCTCAAAGAGCGGGCCCTCACCCCGGTGGACGGCTTCCCCATTCCCCCTCCTCCGCGCCCCACACCGGAACCCATCCCCTTAGATGGCATACCCCGGCTGGCCGTGAGCTTGGAAAGCCTGACCAACCAGGAACTGGGCCCTTTGGAAGGTTTTCTCCTTTCCCGCATCAACGGCACCTGGGATGTGAAATCCATCCTCAAGCTTTGCCCTCAGGGCCAGGACGCGGGCATGGCGGTGCTGCAAAGCCTGGTGCAGCGGGGCCTGGTGCGCATCGAAAGCAAAGGCGGCGGCCAGAGGACCTAGCCCCCCGCCAGTACCGACCGCCGTTTGCTTCTTTCCTCCTTGGTTAAAGATCGGTCGAGCCCGCCTCCCGGCAGGTTCCCCATGTCCTTCCCCGCAGCCCAACCCCCAAGCTCCTCGCTCCCCCTCATCTCTCCCTCCCCTGGCCGGCTACCCCTGGGCCGGACGACCGGATCGCTTCACCACGTCGCGCGCAAGCGCAAGCTCGGTTTTCCGCTAGGTTCAGGCGTGAGCACACAAGGCCCTGCCAGCCCTTGCGCCCCGCGCGCCAAGAGGCGGAGCTAGGCGGAGCGATTGCACTGAACGCGCCGGTCGCCCAGGTAGGGCGGTCTCAAGGCCGCCTCACCAGCTCACGCTGCCCAGGCCGCCGACAGTGCTTCCGCTTGCTCAAGCACCGTTTGCGTGGCCTTCTCCTGCTTGTCGGGCGGGTAGCCGTACTTCTTGAGAACACGTTTGACCATGACACGGAGCTTCGCGCGCACGCTTTCCCTCACCGTCCAGTCGATGCTGATATTCCGGCGCACGGTCTGGACGAGCTCCCGCGCAATGGTCCGGAGCGTCTCGTCTCCCAGCACCTTGACCGCGCTGTCGTTGGTCTCCAGGGCGTCATAGAAGGCCAGCTCTTCGTCAGTGAGGCCCAGCTCCTCGCTCCGCCGGTCTGCTTCTCGCATCTGCTTCGCGAGTTGTATTAGCTCTTCGATGATCTGGGCAGCTTCGATGGTCCTGTTCTGGTAACGCCGGATCGCCTCCTCCAACATCTCGGCGAATGAGCGGGCCTGAACAATGTTCTTGGGGCGGCGCGTGCGGATCTCGCCTCTCAGCAGCTTCTGTAACAATTCTACGGCGAGGTTCTTTTGGGGCATGCCGCGCACCTCGGCGAGGAACTCTCCAGAAAGGATGGAGATGTCCGGCTTCTTGAGCCCGGCGGCGGCGAAGACATCAACTACACCTTCCGGCGCCACCGCCCGGGACACGATCTGACGAATAGCGTGGTCCAGCTCCTCTTCGGGTCTGGGGTCTCCCGGCGCGCGCTTGGCCATCGCCGCCCGCACCGCCTGGAAGAAGGCTACGTCATCGCGGATGCGGAGCGCTTCCTCGTGAGGCACCGCCAAGGCAAAGGCCTTCGATAGCTCGGCCACAGCTTGTAGCAGCCGGTCCTTGCCGTTTTCCTGGGCCAGGATGTGCTCCTGCGCCGCTGGCAACAGGGTAACGCGCTCCTCCGGCCGGCCTGACGCCCACTTGGACCAGTCAAAGCCGTGGAACAAGTCGCGGCAGATTTCGTACTTTTCGAGCATTACGGTGACGGCTTCCCGCTGGTCGATGGCCGTCCGCCCGGTGCCGCCGCTCTCCGTATAGGTCGCCAGCGCCTGCTTGAGTTCGTGGGCCAGCCCTAGGTAGTCCACGACGAGACCACCGGGCTTATCGCGAAAGACGCGGTTGACGCGCGCGATGGCCTGCATGAGCCCGTGTGCCCGCATAGGCTTGTCCACGTACATCGTGTGGAGGCTCGGGCAATCGAAGCCAGTGAGCCACATATCGCGCACGATGACCATCTTGAACGGATCATTGGGCTCGCGGAAGCGGTTGGCCAGGAACTCCCGGCGTTGCTTGTTGCGGATGTGCGGCTGCCAGTCCAGCGGGTCCGAGGCGGAGCCGGTCATCACTACCTTAAGCTGCCCCCGGTCGTCGTCGTCATCGTGCCAGCCCGGACGAAGCTTGGTGATCTCCCGGTAGAGGTCAACGCAGATGCGCCGGCTCATGCACACGACCATCGCCTTGCCATCCATTGCCTCGAGCCGCCGCTCGAAGTGATCGACGATGTCCCGTGCCACAAGCCTGATCCTCTTTTCGGCGCCGACGATCGCCTCGAGCTGGGCCCACTTGGTCTTGAGCTTCTCTTTGCGCTCGACCTCCTCGCCCTCGGTGACTTCCTCGAACTCGGGGTCGATCTTGGGCCGCTCGCGCTCGTCCAGCTCCAGCTTGGCCAGACGGCTCTCGTAGTAGATGGGCACCGTCGCACCGTCCTTGACCGCGCGCTGGATATCGTAGATGGAGATATAGTCCCCGAAGACCAGCCGGGTGTTGCGGTCTTCCAGCTCGAGTGGCGTTCCCGTGAAGGCGATGAACGAGGCGTTGGGCAAGGCGTCGCGCATATGGCGAGCGAGGCCGTCGATGAAGTCGTACTGGCTCCGGTGCGCCTCGTCGGCGATGACGACGATGTTGGCGCGCTCCGAGAGGACGGGGTGGCGGT
>CAZAUJ010000014.1:0-67201 GCA_964488355.1 uncultured Thermoanaerobaculia bacterium
AGTGTCAGCTTCCCAAGCTGAAAGTCGCGGGTTCGAATCCCGTTGCCCGCTCCAATAGGAGGTCCAAATGGTCGCCCTGGTGCGTGAGCATTCTCCCGAGCAACGCCATGCCAGCACGGTCACGGTGGTAGCCAAGGACTCACGTATCAAAGGCGAGCTCACCGGCACCGCCGGCGTGCGCATTGAGGGCCAGGTAGAGGGCAACGTCACCGTGGACGGGCCGGTGGAAGTGGCGGAGGGGGCCAAGGTGCACGGTGAGGTGAAGGGCCGGACGGTGCGGGTTTCCGGTGAGGTGGTAGGGAATATCCACGCGTTGCAGCTTATCGAGCTTCTCGGCCCGGGTTCGGTCAAAGGAGACTTGCATACCCCCTCTCTGCATGTGGTGGAGGGTGCGCACCTGGAAGGGCAGGTGCACATGGATGCCCATCCCAGCCCGGTGCCCAAGCCTGCGGAGCGCGCCAAGTAGCAAACTCAGTTACGTTTACCTCCCATCCTTGACGCCGGCTTTGGGTGTATACTGAAAGCCGGAGGTGGGAATGGCTGCGGGAGGCGCCGTCGATGTGGAAATCTTCGGGCGCCGCTATCGCCTGCGGTCCAGCCAGGCAGGCGAGGATCTGGGGCGGATTGCAGCCTACGTGGACCGGCGTATGCGGGAGCTGGCGCAGTATCTCCCGCAGCAGGACTCGGTTAAGTTGGCGGTTTTGGCTGCCTTGAACATTGCGGAAGAGCTCTTCCGCGAACAACAAACGGATCCCGGGACGCGGACCGAAAGAATTCGGGAGCGTGTGGAAGGCTTAATTGCGAAGGTTGACGCTGCTTTGGGAGCTTCCCCATGAGGCTTCGAGCAGTGAGGTTGGTGGCCCCTGCGCGGCAAGTGATGAGCGAAACTACGCTTGGACCAACACCTACTTGCCGGGTGCCGGGTCCTGTCACCCCGATCGAGCCATGCGGCGAGTGACGGATGATGGGTAGGCGCCCAACCTGTGGTTTGCAGGTTCAAGTAGGATTGCTCACACGGCCGCTGCGGGGGCCCGCAATCTAGGGCCCCACCCTCGCGCATTCCCCCGCGTGCCCTTTGATCCTTGAAAGGGGGGGATTATGGGTTCCACGCTGATGCTGGTGTTGGCAGGTGCGCTTGTCCTGCTCGGTGGGGTGTTCCTGGGGGCGGCGCTGCGTTTGCGCCGGAGCGCGGCGTCGCAGGCGCAGCAAGCGGAAAAGGACGCGCGCGCCCTGCTGGCCGCTGCCGAGCAGGAAGCCGAAAGCCGGACGCGTGATGCCCGCCTTCGGGCGCGCGACAAGCTCTTGGCTGCCCGCGCCGAGTTCGAGCGGGAGACGCGTTGGCTACGGGAGGAGCTGGTGGGCTGGGAGCGCCGGCTGAACCAGCGGGAGGAGGCGGTGGCGGAGCGGGCCCGCCAACTGGAGGCCAAGGAAAGGGAGCTCAGGGCTTGGGAGGAGCAGCTGTCCCAGCGGGAAATGCAGCTTTCCCTGCAGGAAGACACCGCTGCCGCCATGTTGGCCGAGGCTCGCACCCAACTGGAGCGGATTGCCGGGCTCACCGCCGAACAGGCCAAACAGGAGCTTTTGAAAAGCATGGAAAACGAGGCGCGCATGGAGGCCGCCAAGACCATCCGCCGCATCGAGGAGGAGGCCAACCAGGAGGCCAACAACCGCGCCCGCAAGATCATTGCCACCGCCATCCAACGCTTGGCGGCGGAGTATGTGGGGGAGGCCACGATTTCGGTGGTGGACCTGCCCAACGACGAGATGAAGGGCCGCATCATTGGTCGAGAGGGGCGCAACATCCGCGCCTTGGAGGCAGCCACGGGGGTAGACCTGATTGTGGACGAAACCCCGGGTGCCGTGACCATTTCCTGCTTCGACCCGCTCCGCCGGGAGGTGGCGCGCTTGGCCTTGGAGCGGCTGATGGCCGATGGGCGCATCCACCCCGGTCGCATCGAGGAGGTGGTGGCCAAGGTGCAGGCGGAGCTGGAAGAAAAGATGTTCCGCGACGGGGAGGCGGCCGCAATGGAAATGGGCGTTCCCGACCTGCACCCGGAGCTGATGAAGCTTCTGGGGCGGTTGCAGTACCGCACCTCATACGGCCAAAACATCCTTGCCCACTCCAAGGAGGTGGCGCGTATCGCCGCCCACTTGGCGGAAGAGCTAGGGGCTAACGTGAAGGTTTCTAAGAGGGCTGCCCTGCTCCACGACATCGGCAAGGCAGTGGACCGGGAAATGGAAGGCACCCACCTTACCATCGGTCGGGACCTGCTGCGACAGTACGGCGAGAGCGAGGAAGTCATCCACGCCATGGAGTGCCATCACGGCGATGTGGACCCGCGCACCCTGGAGGCTATGATCGTCACTGCCGCCGATGCCATTTCTGCCGCCCGCCCTGGTGCTCGTAGGGAAATCCTGGAAAGCTACCTGAAGCGGTTGCAGCAGCTGGAGGGCATCGCCGCCGAGTTTGCCGGCGTGCAGAAAGCTTACGCCATCCAAGCGGGGCGCGAGCTGCGCATCATCGTTGAAGCGGAACGGGTCTCCGACGAGGAGGCTCTGTGGTTGTCGCGGGACATTGCTCGGCGCATTGAGAAAGAGCTCACCTACCCTGGGCAGATCAAGGTGACGGTGATTCGCGAGACCCGGGCGGTGGAGTACGCCAAATAGCTGCGGCATAAAGCCGTTGCAGGGTGCTGGCGAGATTTTCCTCCGTGAGGTGGGCGACTCTAAGCCGCGCTTTTTCTCCCGCCCGCCGGCACCGGTTCGCATCGGCTGCCCAGCGTGCCAACAGCAAGGCTAGCGCTGCCGCGTCTGCCCGTGGCCAAAGGTCGCCGGTTACCCCCGGTTCCACCAGGTCACGAATACCGGCCACCTCCACGGCCAAGCTGGGCAGGCCGCAGGCGGCCGCCTCGGCCACCGCACGGTGAGCCCAGTCGGAGCCCGCTTCAGGAAAGACGAATATGTCCATAGCAGCGTAGAGCGCCTCCAGGCCTTCCTCCACGTAGCCGGGGAAAACCACACGCGAAGCCACCCCGAGCTTTCTCGCCAGCCTTTGCAGCTTGGGCAGAAAGGGACCCTTGCCCACGATCAGGCCCCACACGTTGGGCACTGCCGCCAGGGCATAGAGGAGCAGGTCTTGCCCGCGGGTGGGGTCCAGCTTGCCCACCGTGCCGGCCACGAAGGCCTGCGCAGGGATGCCCAGACGGCGGCGGATCTCGTTCCGATGGGGCTGGGGGCGGAAGCGCGGCTCCAGAGCCAGCGGCACCACCAGGGTGGTTAGGTGGGGGGCCAAGCGCTGGGCGGCGTACAGCATGGCGGAGTTGGCCAGTCCCAGGGCAGCCACCCGACGGAAGAGAAGCCTATGGTAGGGGTCCGGTCGCAGGTGCGCCGGGTGGTGGGCGGAGCGCACCAGTACCGGTGTGGCTCGGCCCCGGGTGAGCCACCAGGCCAGCAGGTGATCGTGGGGCAAGTGAGCGTGCACCAGGTCGAAGGAGGGCAAAAGCGCCCGTAGCTGGCCGAGGACCCGATGAAGGGTTGCGGGCGAACGCTCCTTCTCCAAGACCGGATGGGCCCAGGGAGACCTTGCGAGCCGTTGCTGCAGGTTTCTCCCCGGGCGGAATGCCAGGTGGGCTTCCAGCCCCGCGCGGCGCAAGGCCTCTACCGCTTGCAGGGCAGTGGCTGCCGCCCCCGTCCAGCGGTCGGCAGCAATCAGGTGCAGCACACGCATGGTGGCATCATGCCCGAGGGACAGCCCAGCGGCAAGTTGGTGCTAGCATCCTTGCGGAGGTGCACATGCCAGTGGACCGCGAGCTGTTGGAGCTTTTGATTTGTCCTGCGTGCCACGGAGAGCTGGATCTGGTGGAGCTCAGCGCCGAGGTGCGCGCCTTTCTGGTGGAGCGGTATCGGGAGAAGTTTCGCGACGAGGAGCCGGTGGTGGAGCAAGGGCTGCGCTGCCGCCAGTGCGGCCTCACCTTCCCGGTGGTCTCGGACATCCCGGTCATGCTGGTGGAAGAGGCGCTCCCGCCGGCACGGCAGTGAAGAGTCGGGCCGTTTCCCTGGCGGCAGGGTCGTTGGTGGCCGCAGCCGTTTTTTCCTCCAGGCTGGGGGTGGCCAACCCGTTGCTGGTGATAACCTTCGGGGCCTCTGGGTGGGCCTGGGCACGGGGCCAGGTGGTCCCCCGTCCCTTGGTCGGGCCGCTTTCCGCGCCGATGCTGGTGTTTGTAGCGGCTTCCCTGGCATCGGCACTTTTTTCCTGGGACCCGGTGGTGAGCGTCCAGCAACTGCCGCGCCTGGTGGTTTTCCTGCTGGTGCCCCTTTCCGCCTCCCTGTTGACCCCCCTTTGGTGGTCAAGGCTCGTGTGGGGCTTGGCCGCAGCCACGCTGGTCCTGTCCCTTTGGGGACTCTGGCAGTACCTTCACGGGTACAACTCCCTGGAGCAGCGCATCCGTGGACCCCTCTCCCACTACATGACCTACGCGGGATGGCTGCTCTTGGCGGTGAGCGTGCTGCTGGCGGTGGCGCTGCTGGCCCGCTGGCCGGCTCGCTGGGTTCTGCTCGTACCCGCTGCCTTGGCGGTGGTGGCGCTGGGGCTCTCCTACACGCGCAGTGCCTGGGTGGGGCTGGGTGTGGCGGTCTTGGTGCTCGCTGCCTGCTACCACCGGCGGCTTCTTGTGGCGTACCCTTTGCTCGCTCTGGTGATTCTCCTCTTGGCACCGCAGGCCGTGCGACAGCGGGTGGTATCCATTGTGGATTTGCGTCAGCCGGCCAACTTTGACCGGCTGTGTATGGTTTACTCCGGTTGGCAAATGGTACGGGACCATGCCCTCACGGGCGTGGGCTTGGACATGGTGGCCACAGCGTACCCTCTTTACCGGCGAGATGATGCTCCCCGCTACCGCGTCCCCCACCTGCACAACAACCTGTTGCAAATCGCCGCGGAGCGGGGTCTGGTGGCGGCTGGGGCCTATCTGTGGTTTGTGGGTGGCTTCTTGGTCCTCAGCTGGCGAGCCTTGCCTCAGCTGGCAGTGGCATCCCGCCCCTACGTGGCGGCCGCTCTCACGGCGGTGGCCGCCAGCAGCGCTGCCGGGCTTTTCGAGTACAACTTTTGGGATGCGGAGCTCCAGTACCTGACCCTGGTGCTCATGGGCGGGGCGTGCGGGCTGATGGAGGCGCGAGCATGAAGGCTTACCAGGTGGCGGAGCTGGTGGCCGTGATTAATGGGCAGCTAGCAGCGCTGGGGGAGGTGTGGGTGCGGGGTGAGCTTTCGGGCGTCAAGGTGGCCGCTTCGGGCCACCGCTACTTCACCCTGAAGGACGCCCAGGCGGCCCTCTCCTGCGTGATGTGGGCTTCCCGTGCCGACCGCTTGCGCTTCAAGCTGACCGATGGCCTGGCGGTGTTGGTGCGGGGAGTGCTGGAAGTGTATCCGCCGCGCGGGAGCTTGCAGCTTGTGGTGCAGGAGCTCGTGCCGGAAGGGATGGGCGAGCTGCAGCTGGCCTTTGAGCAGCTTAAGGCCAAGCTGGCGGCGGAGGGCTTGTTTGCGGCGGAGCGAAAAAGACCCATGCCCACACTGCCCCAGCGCATTGGGCTGGTGACCTCCCCTCGGGGTGCGGCGGTGCGGGACGTTTTGAAGGTGCTGGCCCGCTGGCCTCGCCTGCGGGTGCTGGTGTATCCGGTGCGCGTGCAGGGCAAGGGGGCGGAAGGCGAGATTGCCCGGGCCTTGCGCTATCTGGGCAGCCTTCCTCTGGATGTGATTCTGTTGGTGCGGGGTGGTGGTTCGCTGGAAGACCTTTGGGCGTTCAACGAGGAGGTGGTGGCGAGGGCGATCACCGCCTGCCCCGTGCCCGTGGTTTCCGGCGTGGGGCACGAAATCGATTTCACCATTGCGGATTTTGCCGCCGATATCCGCGCGGCCACGCCCACACAGGCGGCGGAGTTGGTGGTGGCCCAGCTGGAGCGACAGGAGCGGCGGGTAGAGGAGGCCTGGGTTGCGCTGCGGCAGGCTTGGCAGCAACGCTTTTTGGCCTGCACCAACCGCCTGAAGCTCTTGGCCGGGGCCAGAGGTTTGGCCCTCTTCCCTGCGCGGGTTCGCCAGGCTCGCTTGCGGCTGGCACGAGCTGCCTCCCTGCCGCAGCTTCTGAAGGCTGCGGTGGTAGGGCGCCACCGGCGCTGGCAACGCGCCCACGGCCAGCTCCTGGCTTGGCCCATGCGCTTTGGCGCGAGCCGGCGGCGGCAGCTCTTGGCTTCTCAGCTGGCGATGCTGCGTGAGCGGCTGAAAGCTGTGGTGCTTCGGCGCAAGCTGAAGTTGGCGGGCAACCTGCGGACGCTGCACGCTCTCTCCCCGCTCCAGGTTTTACAGCGGGGCTACTCCATCACCACCCGCGAGGGGGAGGATGTGCCGCTGCGCCGAGCCGACCAGGTGAAGGCGGGGGAACGGTTGGTCACCCGCCTGGCCTTCGGCTCGGTGCGCTCGTTGGTGGTGGGAAGCCAAGCGGGAGCACAAGCCCCACTTTTTCGACAGGGGGAGGAGGCATGAGCAAGGAAAGCTTTGAGCAGGCTTTGGCTGAGCTGGAGGGTATCGTCGCTCGCTTGGAAGACGAAAGCGTGCCGCTGGAGGAGGCGTTGAAGCTGTTCGAGCGGGGTGTGAAGCTGGCCAAGCGTCTGAAGGGGCAGCTTGCAGCGGTGGAGCGGCGGGTGGAGCAGCTGTTGGCGGAGGCGGAGGAGGGAGAGGAACCGGTCACCGCTCCCTTCCAACCGGAGCAGGAAGGTGATTGAGGCTTTTTTGGCTTCCGAGCGCGCGCGCATTGACCAGGTGCTTGCGGCGCTGCTGCCGGCGGAGGAGTCCTGGCCCGCGGAGCTGCACCGCGCCATGCGCTACGCTGTGCTGGCCGGGGGCAAGCGCCTGCGGCCCATCCTGCTGCGCCTTGGCCACCGCCTGGCGGGAGGCAATCCCGACCAGGTTTTGGAGCCGGCCTGCGGGGTGGAGCTCATCCACACCTATTCCCTGGTGCATGACGACTTGCCTGCCATGGACAACGACACGCTGCGGCGGGGCAAGCCCACGGTGCACGTGGTCTTCGGCGAAGCCCTGGCCATCCTCGTGGGCGACGCGCTGCTCACCGAGGGCTTTCGCCTGTTGGCCACGTTTCCACAGGGGGACGATTGGGCCAGCCGGCGCTGCGCCGCCACCCGCATGCTGGCGGAGGCGGTGGGCTCGCAGGGCATGGTGGGTGGGCAAGTGGAGGACCTGCGGGGGCTTGGGGCCGGAGCGGACGTGCAGCGCGTGCAACGCCTGCACCAAGCCAAGACCGGCCGGTTTCTGGCCGCGTGCTTAGCTGCGGGGGCGGTGCTGGCGGCGGCACCCGCAGCGTTGGTGGAGCGCGTGCAGTCCTTTGGCCTGCAGTTGGGCTTGGCCTTTCAAGTTGCCGACGACCTGCTGGATGTGACGGGCAGCGCCCAGACCTTGGGTAAGACCGCGGGAAAGGATCAGGCGCAAAACAAGCTCACCTACCCGAGTCTTTTGGGCCTGGAAGAAAGCCGGAAGCTACTGGAACGGCTGGCGGAGGAGCTGGTACGGCAGGCGCGTGAGCTGGACCCGCAGGGGGTTTTGCCCCAGCTGGTGGACTTCGTTTGCCACCGACAGGCTTAAGCATGGCCGCCCGAACCGCACGGAAGGTGAGGCTGGACCTGCTGTTGGTGCAACGGGGCTTGGTGGCTAGCCGCGAAAAAGCGCAAGCGCTGGTGCTGGCCGGGCAGGTGCGGGTGGCGGGGCAGGTGGTGGACAAGCCCAGCCGGATGGTGCGGGAGGATGCTGGGGTGGTGGTGGTTGGGCCGGAGCACCCCTGGGTTTCCCGCGGCGGGGTGAAGCTGGAGGGCGCTCTGCGGCAGCTGGGGGTGGAGGTGGCGGACAAGCGCTGCCTGGATGTGGGGGCCTCCACGGGTGGGTTTACCCAGGTGCTCCTGGCCTTTGGGGCGCGGGAGGTGGTGGCAGTGGATGTGGGCAAGGGGCAGCTCGCCTGGCCTTTGCGTCAGGACCCACGGGTGCGGGTGGTGGAGGGCGTCAACGCCCGCTTTTTGCGCGCCGAGCAGGTGGGCTCGGGTTTTGACCTGGCTACCGTGGATGTGTCCTTCATTTCCCTGCGCTTGGTCCTGCCCGCGCTGGTTCCTCTCTTGGCTCCAGCGGGGCAGCTGGTGGCCCTCGTCAAGCCCCAGTTTGAGGTGGGCCGGGGCAAGGTGGGTAGGGGTGGAGTGGTGCGGGATGAGGCGCTGCGGGAGGAGGCTATTGCTGCCGTGCTGGCCTTTGCCTCGAGCCTGGGGCTTACGCTTTTGGGGCGTTGCCCATCGGTGTTGCCCGGTGCCTCGGGCAACCGGGAGGAGTTTGTCTGGCTGGCGATCTCTTGACAGCGGAAAAAGTTGAAGATTGTGTGCCAGGCGCAGCGAAGAATGAGACAAAGATTCGTTCTAGTCCTCGCGTGTTCTTTGTCAGCCGGAGCGGTGGTGGGCCAACCGTTTCCGGCCCAGGCTGGGCAGGCCTTTTACCAGGCGGTGGGCTTGGGGCTTGCTCCCCTGTGGAGGCTGCTGCTTCGGAGCTTTACGAAAAGCAGTTCATCACCCATTGGCTTTTCCACCGGCCAGCGCTGGCCGCTGACATCAACGAGGACCTGGTGGGCGAGCCCCCACGGGGCGCTGCTCCATGCTGAAACTCACCGACGCACTCCAGGCGCCGGAAATGTATGCCACCTGTTCGAATGTGCCCAAGCTGCAGGTGAACGCCAGCTACGCCCCGGGGAGACAACACCGACCTGACCAACTACTGGGGTACTTGGGTGAAAAGCCCCACAGCCCAGGCGGTGCAGGCGTGGTTGGGGGCTCCGGCCTACTTCAAGCTGTGGATCAACGTACCTTGGTGGGCTCCCGCACCAGCGGGGGACCCAAGCCTTACACGGAGGAGGGGTTCAAGCTGTCAGCGAGCTTGCGGGCAGGCTGGAACCTCATCGTGTTCAAACATGGGTACCCCCAGCTGGGCCCGGTGGGTGACCCCGACCCCAACACCCTTAACACGTACTTCTCGCTGCGCTTCGTGTGGGCGGATACGCTGACGCCAGTGACCAACCTGGTGGCCAGCTTTGACCCGGACCCCAGCTGCGACGACCGGGCACCGCTGCGTACCACCACCTACACCCGCGTGCTCATCCCGTCCCTGGCGCACCTGCCGGGAGTCGGGGGCTCCCAGTGGCGCAGTGACCTGGAGCTTTACAACGGCACCCACATGAGCTGGGAGGCGCGGGTAAACCACTACCGCGAGGGAAGCAACGGCAATGCCGCCGCCAGCCGGGCCGTCACCTTGGGGCCCTTCGAGGCCAGCGTGTTTACCAACGCGCTCCACAGCTCCGAGCTCTTTGGCCTGGCGGAAAACCAGAAGGGCTACGCCTGGATCAACGGCGGGTACTACTGCCTGCTGAAGTACGCCGGCGCCAAGGCCAAGGTTTACAACCAGGCCCCTTCTGGCACCTTTGGCATGGAGGTCCGGTCCTTTCCGTCTACAACTCCACCTGGAGTGGTCACTTTTTCAACCTGCGCAACCGTGGCTACCGCACCAACCTGGCGGTGATTCCTTGGCCCAACCAGGGCTCCCAGTGCCGCCTGGAGCTGATCCTGCAGGCGCCGGAGTTCGGGGTGTTGCGGCGGGAATGGCCCACGGACCCAAGCCAGCGCCTGGCTGGTCTGGCACAGCTCAACGACGTTTTTGCGTACTTTGGAGTGGGCACCGTGGCCACCAAGCGAGCGATCCTTTACCTGCGTGTTTTGCAGAAAAACCCAGAGCTGGTGGGAGTGTTCCCCTACGTCACCATTAACGACAACGGCACCTCCGACCCCCTTTTCCGCTACGTGGGCTATTCACCTGCTGCCCCGCCCATTTTCCCCTAAGGCGGTGGCCGCCTGGGGCGGGGCAGGCTACTCGCGCGGCTTGATGACCACCTGGATTCCCGAGCCCTGCAACAGCTTGGCAAACTTGCGCGCATCGATCTCTTCGCCCACGATGCTGCCGTAGTGCATGGGGATGGCGAGCTTGGGCTTGATGCTTTTGGCCGCGTCGGCTGCTTCCTGAGCGGTCATGACGTAGGTGCCGGAAACGGGTAGCAGGGCCACGTCGGGTGCCAGGTTGGCCATTTCCGGGATAAAGTCGCTATCACCCGCGTGGTAAATACTGATGCCCTCCACGGTGAACAGGTACCCGAGCCCGCCGTAGCTTCTGGGATGGAACTGCTTGGCCAGGTTGTACGCCGGCAAGGCCCGGACGGTGACGCCGGCAAAGGTCTTGGTTTGCCCGGCCGCCATCACCTGCACACCGGCCAGCTTGGCCGCCACCATGGCCGGCCCAACGATGACGGTGGTGTCTTTGCGGATCTTGGCCACGTCCTCCGGCGAGCAGTGGTCAAAGTGGTCGTGGGTGATGAGGATGAGGTCGGCTTTGGGCTGACCATCGGCAAGGCGAAAAGGGTCCACGTAGATGACCGGTGGTCCATCCCAGCGGAAGGTGTCGTGCCCCAGCCAATGGAGTTTTTCCACCATGCCCACCTCCTTGGTTGCAGCCAGCAGCAAAGGCAAAAACAACATTGCTCCACACATGCCTCACCTCGTATGGCAGCCTATGCTAGCATGGAGCGCAGGACAGGAGGCAACCATGAGAAAGGCACTGGTGGTGGTGGCAATGCTTTCTCTTTTTTCCTTGCCGGCCGGAGCGGAAACCGTCGCCTTACAGCTGGAGCTGAAGGGCGTGAAAAAACCGGAGCAAAAGGTTTACGGCCTTGACGTGAGCAGTGGCCAAGTGGTCTGGGAGCGCCGTTTTGCTGAGGAAGTGAACTTCGTGGAGAAGGTTAAGGCTGGCCTGCTGGTGGGTTGCGATGACGGCACCTTACATCTTTTGGACCCGCAAAGCGGCGAGGTGCGCTGGACGGTCAAGCTGGGACAAAAGGAGGAAAAGGTCAACACCTTCCGCGGGGAGTTTGCCGGGGGCTATCTGGTCTCCCACCACAACGAGGTGCTGTGGTTCGTCTCACCCAAGGGTGAGTTGCTTTGGAGCCTGGACTAGCGGGGGGAACGCTGGGGGGCGCACAACAGGCAGGCGAGGTAGCCCTCCCGATGGCGCAGGGGCGCAAGGGGCAGGGTGGCGCCAGCGGAATCGCGTCGCAGCGCGTGATACAGCTTGGCCAGCTCTTGGCGTTGGCGAAAGAGCCAAGCCTCCAGGGGTTCGTTGGCCGCTTCGGCCGCTGGCACCAACGGCACACGAAAGGCGCTGATGAGGGCGTCCAGCTCTTCCTGCCAGAGGCCCAGGTACCAGGCGCGCTTGCCGTCGTCTTCCACGGCCGATACCACGCACAGCTGGGGATCGATTTCGGCCGGTAAGGAAAGAGGCCCGCTGGTTGGCTCGCTGAGGCGGCGCAGAGTGCTGAGCATAGGGGTACCGGGGGGGAGCATGGCTACCCCGGCCGGAGCCTGTTCCCAAGCCACCAGCTCGTACAAGGGGGAAGGTTCCAGGCCCTTTAGGTGGGCTACCCCCAAAAAGCGCACTCCTGCCCAAGGGCCTTCGCCGGTTCCCGTCCGCACCGGCAGGACCAACCAGCGCAGCCCCCAAGCTTGCGTCTGCCCCACGGGAGCGTCGGTCCACTCCAGCTCCAGCTCCCGCAGGAAAGCTTCCGTCACCACCGTCCCCAGGTTCTGGAGCTGCCCGCCTTCCAGGAGGTAAGCCCCGGAGGGACGTTGCTCCATGTCGGCAGGCGCGCGCGCGGCGGAGCGCACCGGTTCGAGGAACTGCAGAACCCGGTGGAGCTCGTAGCCGCGGGCCACCAGGAACTCGGCAATGTCCTCCACCTCCTTGGCGCTTTTGCCGGTGGTCAGGCGGGACAGCTCCACCAGACCCGGACCGAAGAACTCAAAGCGCACCTCCTCCCCGCTCAGCATGGGCATCAGGTGGTAAGTCCCCACGTTGCAGGCCATGCGCAGGCCACGGTCGAAGGGGCACCCTTCCTCTCGCAGCTTCTCGTAGGCCAAGCGAGCGTGGGTAGCCGCGGCGAGGACGGCGCGGGCGCGACGAGCGGAAAAAAACGCGCCGTCGCCCAGGAACTTTTCTAGGCGCAGGCGATACTGGCGGCGCCAGTTTTCCCACTGGTGCTGAAAACGCAGGAGAAAATAAAGGGCCATTAACTCGGCCCGCTGGCCGCGGCGACGGACCTGCTCCACGATTTCGGAAAAGTCCACCAGGTCGTAAACCAGGCCGAAGCGTCGCACAGCCGAGGGCAGCACGCTGGGGGAGGTGAAGTCCAGTGGGCGAGTGGAGGGGGAAAGACTCACCACTTGCCCACCCGTGCGCGTCACCAGGCGGGTACCTTGGCTGGTTACCGGCAACACGCGGGCGCGCAAGCTGGCCACCACCTCGAAGCGGCGCAGCCGCCCTCCCAGGTCTTCCAGCAAAGCAAACAGCTCGGCCGAGAGTCTGGGGGTGCTGGGGTGGGGCCAGCTGGCCAAAAGGCGCAGGGTAGGTGGATGAAAGAGAAGGGCGGCGGAGGAGAGGGAAGGAGCTTCCTCGCACAGCAGCCCAGCCACCTGGTCAAAGCTCGGATCCTTGCGGCGGAGGGTGTCCAGCTTTTCCCTTGCTTGCTCCACCACCCGGCGAAACTGGAAAGGCTCCAGCCCTAGCGTACCGGCTAGGTACCAGTCCAGCTCCTGGCCCTCGCTGGTGGGACGCTGGCTCACCAGCGGCAGCAGGTCCTGCCGTATCAGCTGGCCCAGGCGGCAGCCCGCCTCCGGCTCCACCCACGGTGCCGTCTGCCGCAGCTGGCGGGTAGCTTGCTGCTCCGCTTGCTCGCAAAGCTCGGCCACGCGCTGGGCCGAAAGGTAAACCACCCTGGCGAGGGAGGCCCAGGGTATCCCTGGCTGCCAGCTGATGATCTCTGCCGGCAACTGAGTGAAGCGCTGGGCACACTCGCGGGAAAGGGCCAGCCAGAGGATTTCGGGCAAAAGCCTACCGAGGTCCTGCTCCAGGACGCGGGTAAAGAGGGGAACCCACTTCTCCACCCAGGCGACTCGGGACGCCATAAGGGCCTGCTTGTCGAAGGGCTGGTTTTGGAGCACGGCCACGCGGTAGCGTGCTTCCTCCACCAGCAACCTGCCCAGCTCCCGTGCCAGTGCCTCCCAGGCAGCGGTCACCTGGAAGGGGTAAGCAAGGGCCACCACCGTGCGCTCATCCTCGGCGTACAACCAAAAAGGAGCGGGGACGCGGGTGGCGGTTTGGCCGAAGTAGATGCGCCAGCCGCCAGCCCGCTCGGCAGGGGTAAGGTAGGGTCCCAAGGCCTCCGGTGCCTGCAGCACGTGCTCTACGGTGGCCGCGGGAAGCTCCATGTTGCCATTCTAGACCTGGCGGCGAGCCACCAGCTCCCGGTAGGCCAGAGCCTCGGCCAGGTGAGGCGCGCGCACCTTTTCGCTGCCATCCAAGTCAGCGATGGTGCGTGCCACTTTCAGCACGCGGTGGGCGCCGCGGGCCGTGAGACCCAGCCGCTCCACCGCTTGTTGCAGGAGTCGCTGGCCCTCCGCATCGGGCAGGCAAAAAGCCTTCACCTCCGAAGGCAGCAGCTGGGCGTTGGTCCTGCGGCCGGTGCCGGCTAGCCTGGCTGCTTGCCGGGCCCTGGCAGCTACCACCCGCGCGCGCACGCTGGCCGAGGACTCGCCCTGTGCCTGCCCCATAAGCTCAAAAAAGCGGACTGGCTGCACCTCCAGGTGCATGTCGATGCGATCCAACAGCGGGCCCGAAAGGCGCGAGCGGTACCGAGCAATGGCGTGGGGCGAGCAGCGGCAGGCGCGCCGTGGGTCGCCCAAAAAGCCACAGGGACAGGGGTTGGCGGCGGCTACCAGTTGGAAGCGGGCCGGGAAGGTGAGGGAGGCGCTGGCCCGAGCGATGACCACCCGGCCCGACTCCAAAGGCTGCCGCAGCACCTCCAGCACGTCCCGCCGGAACTCGGTGAGCTCGTCGAGAAAAAGCACCCCGTTATGGGCGAGGGAAATCTCGCCCGGACGGGGGATTGGCCCTCCCCCTACCAGGCCGGCGGCGGAAATGGTGTGGTGCGGGGCGCGAAAGGGTCGGGTGGCCATGAGGCCCTCGGGGCGCGGGGCGAGGGGTGTCACCGAATAAACCTTGGTTGTTTCCAAAGCCTCCTGCTCGGAGAGAGGTGGCAGGATTCCCGGAAGCCTTTGGGCGAGCATGGTCTTGCCTGCCCCGGGCGGGCCAATCAGCAGCAGGTGGTGCCCGCCGGCGGCCGCCACTTCCAGGGCCCTTTTGGCATACGCTTGACCAGCCACCTCTGCCAGGTCCAGCTCCAAGCAGGTTTCCGGTTGCCAAGGGTTGATGGCGTCCCCAAGAGCGGTGGCAAGCTGCCTTTCGCCCCGAAGGAAGGCCACCACTTCCGCAAGGTGGGAGGCGGCCAACGCCTGAGCTCCTCTCACCACCGTCGCCTCCCGCAGGTTGGCCCTGGGCAGCAGGACCTGAGCCTGGCATTGGGTCGCCGCCTCCACGATGGGCAGCACCCCGCGCACGGGGCGCAGGCTGCCGTCCAAGGAAAGCTCCCCCAAGAGCCAGAGACCGGGTTGGGGCGGTGCGGGCAGGAACCCGGCGGCCCCCAGCACCCCCACGGCCATGGCCAGGTCGAGGAGGGAACCCTCCTTGCGCTCTTCCGCCGGCGAGAGGTTCACCACGACCGAGCGGGTGGACAGCTCTGCCCCCAGCTGGCGCAACGCCGCCACCACGCGCTCGCGTGCTTCGCGCACGGCCGCATCCGGCAAGCCCACCACGACCAGATTGGGCAAGCCTTGGTGGGCTTCCACCTCCACTTGAATGGGAAGGGCTTCCACCCCACGGGGAACCGCAGAACACACCTTCACGACCATGACAACCTCCCGACGTGGGTGGACGGTAAGGGAAGTATGATTGTGAGGCCGAGGACTGTCAAGATGAACGCAGCCGACCCGCGGGTAAGGCTTTTGGCTCGGGAGCTGGAAGCCGTTCTGTCCCAGAAGCTTCAGGAACCGGTGGGCTGCTGGCCGTTGCTGGTGGGCTTGCTGGGGCTTTTTTGGGGGTTGGCTTTGCTCTTCTCCGCCCGGTAAAGCTCCAGCGCCCAGCGGCCCCAGCCTGCCAGACGAGGCGCCAGCGTGCCTTTCACCTGAAAGCCGCCCGCTGCCGCCAGGCCCAAAAGCAGCGCCGTCATGGCCAGGCTCAGGGCGGCGGTGGCCAGGGCACCGAAAACCCGATCCAACCAGCCAAAACCCAGCGCCTGGAGGGCTCGCCGCAAGCCGGCGGCGGCCAACCACACGAGCAGGGCGGCCACTGCCCCTGTTCCCACCGCGGTCAGCACCCTCTGCGCGGTGCTGGCGGGCGGTGAAAACAACAGCTCCGCCAGCGCCGGCCCCGCCCAGTGGCCTACGAGCAGGCCACAGCTTACCGACAGTACCGCCGCCGAAAGGCGCATAAACCCCCAGAAGGCGCCCAGGATGGCCAAGCCCACGGTGAGGCCGAGCACTAGCGCGTCCACCTGCCCATGATAACGCCAGCTTTGCTAAACTGGCAGGCAAAGGAGGTGGGATGTGAGTTTTTTGCCTGAGCCTTTGCATCCGGCAGTGGTGCATTTTCCCATTGCCCTTACCCTGGCAGCCCTGCTGTTCGAGCTGCTGGGTTTTTTCTCCAGGACAAGGACCTTGGCTTCTGCCGTGCCAGTTCTCGTGCTTTTTGCCGCGTTGGGGGCAACAGCAGCAGTGATAAGCGGTAACTGGTCCGAGGAGGAAGCGGTGGTCCCTGCCCAGGCGCGGGCAGTTTTGGAACAACATGAGGAGCTGGGCGAAAAGGTAATGGTAGGGCTATGGCTTTTGACTGCCCTGCGCTTTGCCCTTGGGCGGCTGGAGCGCTTTTCTTCCTGGGTGCGGGTTATCATGTTGCTTTTGCTGGCGTTGGCTGCAGGCGCGGTTGGGTGGAACGGCAAGCTGGGCGGGGAGCTCGTGTTTCGCCACGGCGTGGGCACGCAGCTTTCCTTGGCGTTGCCGTCTGCCACCCCTGCCAGCCGTGGCCATGAGCAGGTTGAGCATTAGCCTCCTGGCTGCGCTGTTGCTGGCTGCCGGTAACCTGCTGGCGGCCGGGTGTCCAGAGAGTTGGCAGGTGCGCTCCTGGCAGCCGCCGGCGCTGCTTTGGGTGGGTTTGCCGGCCGAAATACCGGTGGAGGTCACCAACCGCAGCGAGCAGGTCTGGTCCGAAGAGCAATCGGACCACCTTTCCTATCACTGGCGACACCTGGATGGGAAGGCGCTGGTTTGGGACGGGGATCGGACGCAGCTTCCAGGCCCCCTGCACCCTGGGCAAACGGTGCGGGTTGCCCTGCGGGTACGGCCACCCACGCGGCCGGGTCGCTACCTGCTGGAGCTGGCCATGGTGCGGGAGCATGTGTGTTGGTACACGCCGCCAGCAGGCGCGGCCCCCATGGCCATGGTGCGCGTGTGGCCACTGGAGCCCTTCATGGCTGTGGGCTTCTTCCTCGCGAGCCTTGGCTTGGTGCTTTTTGCCCGTTGGCAGCGCCGGCCGGTTTTTTTGCTCCTAGGCCCGGGTCTGTGGCTAGTGGTGGCGAGCTGGGTTGCGGCCAAGCTCTTTGCCATCCGCGCTGACTGCGAGGGCCTGCGTGCTTTTGACCCGTTCCTCTTGTCCACCGCCTGCGCCGTTTCCTGGCCCTGGGTGCTGTTGCCCCGCCGCCTGCGGGGCCCGGGCATGGCGGCGCTGGGCTTGCTTGTCACCCTGGTGGCTTTTGCCGACACCCTCTACCTGCGCTTTTTTGGCAGCATCGTGCCCCTGGCTGCCTGGAGGGGCGCGGGGCAGCTGGGGCAGGTGTGGGACAGCGTGCGCTTCCTCATGGCACCCGCGGACGGCTGGTTTGCCCTGGTGGCAGCCGCGTGCGTGGCCATGGTTTTTTGGCCGGCCGGGAGCGAAGGGAAGAAGTCAGCTGGGCGGTGGTGGGCCTGGCTGTTGGCTGGCATCCTGCTGGCCGCTGCCCTGCCCGCGTACGTGCTGGTGCGCCGGCTGGTGACCGGCACGGTAGGGCAGCAAGTGTTTTCCTTGCAGCACCGGGCGCGCGAGCTGGGTCTTTGGGGTGCCCACCTGCTGGATGTGGGGCATACCGTCCGGGACTGGCTTCGCCCTCAGCTGGACGAGGACCGCAAGCGGCAGGTTACGGGGTTTTTTGCCCAGCGCGCCGAGCAGGCCCGCAGGCTTGCCCCACCCCAGCAGGGGGTGGCCAAAGGGTATAACCTGGTTCTCATTCAGGTGGAATCCCTGCAGCAGTTTGTTGTGGGCCTGACGGTAAACGGCCAGGAGGTCACCCCCTTTCTTAACCAGCTGGCCCGCCGCGGCCTCTACTTTCCCTGGGTGTTTGACCAAACCAACCAGGGCCGCTCTTCGGATGGGGAGTTCATTGCCTTGAACTCCCAGCACGCGCTGGCGGATGGGGCGGTGGTGTTTCGCGCTGCCGGCAACCGGTTTCTCGCCTTACCGGAAGTGCTTCGCCGGCAGGGCTACCACACCCTCTCGGCCCATCCCTTCGAGCGCGGCTTTTGGAACCGGGCGCTCCTGCACCCCGGATACGGTTTCGAGCAAATGTTGTTCAAGCGGGAGCTGGGGCCGGGGGAGGTGATTGGGTGGGGGCTGGCCGACGGGGTCTTTTTTTCCAAGATGCTGCCTATCCTAGAGAGAGCGCCACAGCCTTTCTTTGCCTTTCTCATCACCCTGGGTTTGCATCACCCCTTCGACCGGTTCCCTGCGGCGAGAAAGGTGCTCCAGTTGCCCGACTTGGGTGATTCGGCTTTGGCCAATTACCTGCAAGCCATGCGCTACTTCGACGCCTCGCTGGAAAGCTTTTTTCAGGGCTTGGAACAGCGCGGGCTAACGCAGCGCACGGTGGTCGCCCTTTACGGCGACCACGAGGCGGGGTTTCCCCTTAAGGCTCCCTTGGCCAACCTGCTGGGTGTGAGCTGGAGCCCTGGACGGCTGGTGTGGCTGCGGCGCGTGCCGTTTTTTGTTTGGGTCCCGGGGTCCGGGTTAGAGGGGGAGGTGCCCGAGCCCGGTGGGCACGTGGACATTGCGCCGACCCTCTTGGCGCTTTTGGGGATCCCCCGGCCGACCAGCTTCGTGGGCTCGGCCCTGGTCCCCGGGCGGGGTGCGGCGGTGCCTTTGGCCGACGGCAGCGCGGTGGACAGCCAGCGTATTTGGAACGAGCCGCACGGGAGATGCGAAGATCGTCTTTCGTTGGCTGCTCAGCCTGCCGAGGCCTGTGCGCCGCTGCGGGCGGCAGCGGCACGCGAGCTTTCCGCCTCGCGTTTGGTGGTCCTGCACGACCTGGTCCCTTTGCTTTCGCCTTGATGTTTGCTTGGGGCCGTGTTAGCGTCCCCGCCCGTGAGCGACGGACCGGACCCGCACGCGGTACGCCGTATGTTTGCCCGCGTTGCCTGGCGTTATGACCTGGCTAACCGGCTGCTGTCCCTGGGGCAGGATCAGCGCTGGCGGCGGGCCCTCAGGCGGCAGGTAGCCTTTTGGGCGTCTCCTGGTCCGGTGCTGGACTTGGCCACCGGCACGGGCGATGTGGCTTTGGGGTTTGCCAAACAAGCCGTGGTGGCGAGCGATTTTTGCCTGGAAATGCTGCTTTTAGCACGGCGCAAGGGGCGAGGGAAGGACCACCAGCCGATCTGGTTGGTGGCGGATGCGGGTCGGCTTCCCTTTCGGGACGGGGCCTTTGCCGCGGTCACCGTCGCCTTTGGCCTGCGCAACTTCCCCGACCGCCAGCACGCGCTGCGTGAAATGTATCGCGTGCTGGGCGAAAACGGGGTCTTGGCGGTTTTGGAGTTTCACCCGATCGAAAACCCGCTGGCCCGAGCCTTGCACCGCTTTTGGCAGCGGGTGGTCATCGAACCGGTAGGGGGGTGGCTTGCCGGTGATCGGGAAGCCTACCGTTACCTGCCGCGCTCCTCGCAGCAGTTCCTCACCTGCGGGCAACTGGCGGTCTTGGCTGGACAGGTGGGCTTCCACGTGCTTGCCAACCGGACCGTGGGTTTGGGGGTGGCCGCGCTTTCAGTTTTTCGCAAGGGAGGTGAGGCATGACGTTACTTGCCGGTGGGCCGGTGGCTGAGGCCATCCGTGCCCGTGTGGCCGTAGAGGTGGCCCAGTTGCGGGAAAAAGGTCTGGTACCGCGTCTGGATGCCATTCTGGTAGGAAACGACCCGGCATCGAGGGTGTACGTGCGCGCCAAGGCGAGGGCGTGTGAGGAGCTGGGCATGGCCTCTCGCACCCACCACGTGCCGGCGGAGACCGAAGAGGAAAGCCTAGCCGCCCTGATTGAGGAGCTCAACCAAGACGACGCGGTGGATGGCATCCTGCTGCAGTTGCCCCTCCCACCGCACCTGGAGAGCTTGCGCTTTCTCTCGCTGGTTGCCCCGGAAAAGGACGTGGATGGCTTCCACCCGGAAAACGTGGGTCTGCTGTGGCAGGGCCGGCCGCGTTTTGCTCCCTGCACGCCGGCGGGCATCCTGGAGCTTCTGCGCTTTTACCGCGTGCCCTTGACCGGGCGGCGGGCGGTGGTGGTGGGACGCTCGGACATCGTGGGCAAACCCCTTGTTGCTCTGCTGCTGCAGGAAAACGCCACGGTGACGGTGGCCCATTCCCGCACGCGGGACTTGGAGGAGGTTTGCCGGGAAGGGGAGCTCCTGGTGGTGGCCGTGGGTAAGCCCGCGCTGGTGGGACAAGCGCACGTGCGACCTGGCGCGGTGGTGGTGGATGTGGGTGTGAACCGGGTGGAGGATCCTCAGCTGGTGGCCAGGCTTTTCCCCGGGGACGGGGCGCGGGCTGCAGAGCTGGCCAAGCGCGGCTACACCTTAGTGGGTGATGTGGACTTCCTGCAAGCCAGCAGCCGGGCTGGCGCCCTTACGCCCGTTCCCGGAGGGGTAGGTCCCCTGACCATCGCCCAGCTGATGGCCAATACCGTAAAGGCCTGCCGGCTGCGGAGGGGCTGAGGTGCTAACGGTGGGCCTCACCGGTGGCATGGCTTCGGGAAAGAGCACGGTGGCTGGCCTGCTGCGCCAGCGCGGGGCAGCAGTGCGGGATGCGGATGCCATCGTGGCGGAGCTGTACGCCCCGGGTGGCGCAGGAACAGCCTTATTGGCCGAGGAGCTGGGACGAGAGGTGCTGGACGCGGAAGGCGGGGTTGACCGTAGGAAGCTGGCCGCCCGCATCGCCGAGGACAGCGCCCTGTTGCCGCGGGTGGAGCGGTTAATCCATCCCCTGGTACTGCAGGCTATTGAGCATTGGTTGGATGAGGCGGCAGCACAAGGGGTGAGCGTGGCGGTGGTGGAGGCGGCGCTGTTGGTGGAAACGGGCGCGTACCGCCGATTTCACCGGCTGGTGGTGGTCACCGCTCCCTGGTCCCTTCGCCACGCACGCCTGACCGCCCAGGGATTTCCCTTCTGGCGTTTCCAGGCCTTGACAACGGCGCAGGCGGGGGACGAGGAAAAAGCCTCCCGTGCCCATTACCTGGTGGACAACAGCGGAAGCTTAGAAGCGTTGGCGGACAAGGTGGAGCGCCTGTGGAGCTTGCTGCTGGCGGACAGCCAGCGGCTGGCCCTGGGCTTGCCCCTAGCCCAAGGTCCAGCCTTGCGCCTGTAGGGCGCGGCGCAGGGCGCGAAAGGCCTCCGCACGGTGGGAGCAGCGGTTCTTTTCGTCCAGGCTCATTTCCGCATAGGTGCGCCCGCCCCCCGCCTCCGGTGCGAACACCCCATCCCAGCCAAAGCCTTGGTTTCCGCGAGGGCTGGGCACGATGTGCCCGGCTACCTCCCCCAGGCCCACCACCTGGTGCTGGCCGTCGAAGGTGACAGCTGCGGTGCGGGCCACGGCTCGGAAGTTGCCAAAGCCCGAAAGCATCTTGGGGATGGCCGCGGGACCAGCCGCTTGGAGCAGCCAGCGCACCAGGGGGCCGGGGAAACCGCCGAGGGCTGCCAGCTCCAGGGAGGTGTCCTCCACCAGCACGGGCGCCTGCACGCACGCATAGGCCTGTCGGGCTTTCTCCTGCGCCAAAGCCAATACGTCCAGCCCCTGCCGCTCGGGTAAGTCCAACTCCAGGCGTTCCAGCTTGATCCCGAGGATCGCCTCCGCCTCGTGGTGCTTGTGCGGGGAGGAGGTAACGAATACCAGCCTCACAGCTTTTTCCTCTCCAGGAGGTAGGCGGAAACGGGTGTGCGCAGGCCCCGGATCTTGAAATCCCCCAGGTGGGTGAAGGGGAACAGGCCCGCCAAGGCGTGATAGGTGGCTGGACCCACGACGATCTGCCCTGCTTCCGCCACCTGCTCCTCCAAGCGCGCGGCCACGTTGACCGTGTTACCAAGGACGGTGTAGTCCACGCGGGTGGAGGAGCCGATTTCGCCCACCACCACCGGGCCCGAGTTTACCGCCACCCGCACCTCGATGGCGTCCAAGCCTTGGGCCGCGCGCCGCTGGTTCCACCCCTCCACCTCCTGGAGCACGCCCAACGCGGCTCGCACCGCCCGCTCCGCGTGGTCCGCTTGCGGCAGGGGCGCGCCGAAAAACGCCATGACCGCGTCGCCGATGAACTTGTCCAAGGTGCCACCAAAGGCAAAGATAGCATCGGAAGCGAGGGAAAAGAACTCGTTGAGGAAGGCGGCCACTTCCGGCGGCTCCAGCTGGGCGCAGCGGGAAGTGAACCCCACGATGTCGGCAAACAACACCGTCACCTCGCGGGTCTCATGGCGGTCAGCACCGGAAAGGCGTTCCTTGACAATAGCTTCCACCACCGCGGGCGAGTGGTAGCGCTCCAGCCGCTCACGGATGCGGCGCTCCTCACGAATGAAGTCGTTGAGCTGGGCCCGCTCGATGGCCACGGCCGCGTAGTTGGCCAGGGCGGTGAGCAGGTCCAGGTGCTCGGAGGTAAAGCAGCCGGTGGCCAGGGGGGTATCCACGAACAACACGCCGATGACGTTGTCGCGGTGCCAGAGGGGTGCGCACATGGCCGAGCGGATGGAGTGCAGGCGCACGCTCATGCCGGCGGAAAAACGTTCATCCGCTTGGGCATCGGAGGTGAGCACCGCCACCTTCTGTTTCGCCACCAGGTCCAAGATGGTCTGCGACACCGGCGCTTCCTCCAGGGCTGCTCCGCTGCGGCTGCGGGCCTGCCGCAGCTGGGGTTGCCCTTGGGCGTTGAACAGCAAAATGTACGCCCGCTCGGCCGGCAGCTGCTGAAACACCGCCTCCATCACTTTATCCAGCACCGGTTCCAGCTCTTCCACCTCCAGCAGGGTGCGGGCCACCTGGGCCAGGGCTTGCAGCACCCGCTCGCGGGAGGAGACGGCTTCCACCGGCCCGCGCCCGCTCTCCTCCAAAGGAAAGTCACGCTGAAACTGCGCCAGGGGCCGCAGGAAGGTGGACGAGCTGGTGACCGGCGCATCCTGCTCCTTTAGAAAGCTCAAGGTGAAGTTGCCAATTTGGATGGTGTCCCCGGCAGCCAGCGGCGCCTCCTGCACGTAGCGGCCGTTGACCTTGAGGCCGTTGGTGGAGCCCAAATCCACGATCCACCAGGTGCCGTCACGTAGCTCCAGGCGGGCGTGGTGGCGTGAGACAGAAAAGTCCTTGAGGGCAAGGGTGTTGTCGGTGGCGCGGCCAATACCTACGGGACTTGCCTGCAGGGCCAGCTTACGGCGAGAACCACCTTCCTCCCAAACCAGCTCAGGCACGCCGCCTATTGTACGCCTTGCCGGCGCAGTCGGGCCAGCTCGCGCTGGGCCTCTTGGTCGCGCGCGTCCAGACGCAACGTGGCTTCCAGCTCGGCTATGGCCGCCTCGGTTTCGCCCAGGGCCGCCAGCGCCACCGCCAGGTTGCGGTGCGCTTTGGGGTTGTTCGGGTCCAGGCGCACGGCGCGCGCAAGAAGCTGCTTAGCTTCCGCCAGCTTGCCACGCTCCCCGAAGAACACGCCCGCGTTGAGCAACAGGGGCACGCTTTGGGGAAAGCGAGCCAGGCCCGCACGGAGTATGGCCTCGGCTCGCGTCAGCTCGCCTCGTTCACGGTAGTCCAGGGCTGAGCGCACCACCGTCAGCTCCGCATCCGCCAGCCCCAAATCCACCGCGCGCCAAAAGGCCTCGTCCGCCTCGGCAAAACGCCCCAGGCGGCGCAACAGCAGCGACAAATTGTAATGGGAGGGAGCGTAGGTGGGGTCAGCGGCAATGGCCTGACGGTAAACCTCTTCCGCTTTTTCCCGATCCCCACTGGTTGCCAAGGTGGAAGCCAAGTTGTTGAGGCGGCGCGCTTGCGCCCGGTCGAAGGCAGGCGAAGCAGAAGCCGCGGGAGAGGGGGCCGCGGCTGGTGCTGGGCTGCCAGCCAGGTAGCCAAGGGCCTTGAGCTTAGCCAGCTCCTCAGCGCGCGCCTCCGGAGGTAGCTCCACGCGACGGGCCGTGGGCGGGCCGAGCAAGGTGGCGTAGTTGACCGGGGGGCTACCCACCTGCCTCACCCAGGGTGGGGCGGAGCCCGGCATCTCGGCTGCTGGCGGCAGACCCGCCAGAGCCAAAAGCAGTGGTGCTACCTGCAAAAGCTGCAGCCGCTGACGGGTTTCGGGGCGCTGTACGTGCGGTGAGCGCACCAAAAGCACGCCCACCGGCCGGTGCCACCACACGGCCGTGGCGGTGTGGGCACCAGCGGGGACCCTGGGGCGGTCCGTCCCCCAGGCAAAGCCATGGTCCGAAAGGAGAACCAGGGAGTCCTCGGGCGCTAGCCGCTGCATCACCTGTCCCAGCCACTGGTCCACGTGGGCCATGACTCGATCCACCACTTGGCCAAAGCGGCGGGCGTGCAGCGGGTCGACCCCTGGTAAGGCCGGCGGCCTGTAGGGAGCAAAAAGGTGCCCCACGGTATCAGTAGCCTCCACGTAAACGAACAAGGCGTCGCGGTTGGCCGCCAGCTCCTTGGCCGTCAGCCGCTCCACCGTAAGGGTGGCAGCTACCAGCTTGGCCAGGCCCCCGAGAGGGTTGTCCCACTCCTCTTCCCTCACCGCCGCCAGTTCCTGCGATGAAACGGGCAGGAAGGGGGAAAGCTGGGCAGGAGTCAATTCCCTGGCGCGCACGGCAAGGCGCAGGGCCTCCTCCTGAGCGGCGGGCGGGTCGGCCAAAGCCGGGGTTTGGAGGCTAAGCCCCAAAAGCTGCTCGGTGAGCCGGTCGGAGTAGACCACGCCTCCCGGCGGGGCCTGTGCGGGAAAGGTGGCCCACCAGCCAATCACCGCCACCCTCCGCCCACCAGCGGCGAGCAGGTCCCAGAGGGCGGGCACCTTGCGGGAGTTGGCGGACACGGGATGGGGTGGGCCACCGGCGGGGTCGGGCTCGAGAAAATCGAGGACGCCGTGGACTTGGGGCGGCTGGCCGGTGGCGATGGTCGTCCAGATCACTGGCGAGATGAGCGGAGCTGGAACTTCCAGTTCTGCTTGCGCCGCCTGGGACACCAGCTGGCGCAGGTGCGGCATCAGGCCTTTGGCTGTGAGTTCGTCCACCAGCTGCCAATCCAGGCCGTCTAAGCCAATGACCACCAGCTTGCCTTTTCTGCTCTGCTGTTGGTGAAGCTGGGCGCGGGCTTCGGCGCGCAGAAGCCCCTCGTCCACCTCCACGCGGGCCTCCACCACCCTGAGGGGAGCCAGAGCCGAAGCCAAGGCGGCCAGCAGCTCCCGAGGGCGGGCGGTGGCCTGGGGAAAGACGGCCGTCCAGGTGTCGGAAGCCTGCCAGAGGTTGGCGAGGACGGAGTCGGGTAACGCGCGTTGGAGGGCCTCACCCAGCGCTTGCGGCAAGGGCTTTTCGCGCAAAGCGCGAGCGGAAAGGGGCAGCGCGCCGCTGCCTTCGAGGAGCAGGCGCAGCCTCACCGGGGCGCTGGCCCCAGAGGGGAGGGTGCAGGTGAGCTGGGCCTCAAGTACGGCCAGGCCGTTGGCCTTGGGCAGAGGCAGCCGCCGGGCCAAAAACCAGGGGGAAAAGCGCCAGCCGGAGGGCAGAAGGCGAACGCCCTCACCCCAGCGGCTTACTTCCAGGTGGGGGGTGCCAGGGGCAACGATTGAGCTCAGCAGCAGGACTGAACCTGCCAGTGCAGCGCCTACGGCCCAGGCGTGCCGCACACCCCACCTCCCGGGGTATTCTAGCGAGAAAAAAGCCGGGGGCCGAAGCCCCCGGCACGTTTAGTCCTTGAAGAAGACTTAGTACTCGATCTTGAAGCCAATTTGGAAGCGGCGAGGTGTTTGCCACGCGGTGGGCACGCGGTAGGAGGGGTCGGGGGTGCAGGAGCCAGAATCCGGGTCGTACTCCAGGCACTTGCTCGCGGTGCGAGCGGTGCGCTGCTGGTTGTTGAAGAAGTTGAACAGGTCAACGTAGGCCGCCAGCTTCAGGCCCTTGAAGTTGAAGGGCTGCTCCAGGTGGAAATCGCCCTCCCAGTTGTTGCCCACCGTGGCCGAACCGCGCTGGGCCAAGGGATAGCTGTAGCCGTCAGGCGTGGTGCCGTAAGGCGTGAACACGTTGCCAGAAGTCCAGTAGAGGGACAAGCCGAGGATCGTCTTGAAGGGGAAGGTGTAGGAGCCGTTGAACTTCACCTCATGCTTGGACTCACCGCGGCCGTACCAGCGGGAAAGCTCGGAATACGGCCCCACGAAGGCGTAGGGCAGCGCGTTCCACCAGTTGGAGGCCCAGTTCTTCTGGTCGAACACGTAGGTGTAGGCGGCGATGAACTGGAGGCCGTCCGCACCAAAGCGCTTACGCAGCGCCGCCTCGATGGCTTGGTACTCGGACCAGTTCTTGCCGGTCTTGGGCACGTTGGTGATGATGCCCACGCCGTCATCCTCCGGATCGTACCAGTCGATGGCCTTCTTCACCTTGCGGTAGACGTAGTTCACGCTGGCGGCAAACTGCGGGTTGATGAGCTTTTCATAGCCCAATACTAGCTCATCCTGATACATGGGATCCAGCTTGGGATCCAGGGTGGTGCCGCCGGCGGCCGTGGGCACGTCGTATCTCAGGCCCCAGCACTCGTCGGGGTACTCCCAAACGTTGCGAGTGTCCACGGTGCAGGTGCCGCGCCAAACCCAGCGCTGCAGATGGGTGGGGATGACGTTGAAGTAATCGGCAATGTAGTTGGAGGCCAAGGTGTAAAAACGGCCAATAGAGGCGCGGAGGGCGTCACCGTTGAGGTCGTAGGCAAAGCCCAAGCGCGGGGCCAGCATGTCGTTGAAGTTAAACTTGAGCACCTCATCACCCGTGTTTTGCCGCAGCTTGGTGGCCTCCGCGCGCACACCGTAGGTGAAGGTGGCCTTGCCGATCTTCCACTGGTCTTGCACGTACACGCCCTGGTAGTCCTGCTTCGTTTCGTTGAACCGCACCTGGTCCAGCCAGAAGTCGCGGCGGAAGGGTGTTTGACCCAAGTTGCTGGTCAGGTAATAGCCCGCGGGGTTAAAGATGCGCCCCACCTTGGGCTTGAGCCACAGCAGCTCGGTCCCGACCTTGATCTGGTGAGTCCCCGCAGTCGTATCCAAGTAGTAGGAAAGGGCCAGGTTCAAGCCGTCACGATCTCGCTTGGAGCGGTAGTCGTAGTAGGCGGCGCCGTAAAAGTAGCGGGCGGTCAGGTCGTACATAAAGGGCGTTTGGCCGAAACCGCCGTAGAGGGGCGTGACGTTGAGCTCCTGCCGATGGTACTGGTACTTGGCCTCAGCGAAGAGGTTGGGGTTGAGCACGCCGTACCACTGAAGAGAGGCGTTATTCCCGCCCTGGAACTGCTGCTGCTCGGCGGACTTGTTGTAGTTGGGACCGGTCCAACCGCCGCGCAGCGGATCCAGGGTAATGGGATCCTAGTTGTAGAAGCCCACCAGGTTATGGCTGGGGTTCACCTGGTAGGTAAGCTTGCCGGAGAAGTAGTGCCCCACGTAGTTGGTCCGGCCCGTGGTTTGCGTCTTGCTCACCGCATCCTGAATGGTGGCGTAGCGCCCGAAGTTGCGGTGGTTGTTCCGCTTCTCGTACGCGAAGTAGAACCACAGCATGTCCTTCACGAAGGGACCACCGAAGGTGAAGGAGGGTCGCTTCTCATCGGAAGCGGTGAGGGGCTTTTTCTGGCCGGTCTCCTTCTCGATGCCACCCCGGGCCGACCAATCCACATCCTGCTGGATCCAGCGCGCGGTGAAAGACAGGGTGTTCCCGCCGGACTTGGTAACCAGGTTGACGATGCCGCCAGTGGCGCGGCCATACTCCGGAGCAAAGCCGGCGGTTTGCACCTGCGCTTCCTGGATGGTGTCCCAGTTGATCGCCGTGCCCCAGGTGTTGGTACGCGGGTCGGTGGTCTCCACGCCATCAATCAGGTAGCTGTTGGCGTCGTTGGAGGAGCCGTGCACGTAAGGGTTGTTGCCGGCCTTCACGCCAGGCGCCATTTGCATCATCGTCTGGAAGGTGCGGTTGGTAGCCAGGGTATCCACCAGTGTCCAGTCCACGGTGGTGTCCACGGTGGACTTGGAGGTATCCACGACGATTTTCTCGGCGGTGACGGTGATGGCCTCGGCGAACTGGGAGAGGGACATTTCGGCGGAGATGGCGGTTTCCTTGCCCAGGTTGACGATGATGCCGGTTTGTGCCAGGGTGTTGAAGCCGGAGAGCTCGAAGCGCAGGGTGTAGTCCTTACCTGGGGGAACGGGTACGAAGCGGAAGCGGCCCTGGGTGTCGGTGACGGCCACGCGGGTGCCCTGCATGGCGGGGCCGGAGAGGGTCACGGTCACGCCAGGCAGGGGTTGCTGCTGGTTGTCCACCACCGTGCCGGCGATGGACCCGTACTGCTGCTGTGCCCAAACCGGCACCGCCAACAGCACGGCCAACAGGAGATAGGGTAAACGCCTCATCACTCCTCCTTTCTTGCCGGGCTGTGGTTTTGGGCTTTGTGCCCGATACCCGGCCGCGCCAGGATACGCATGTCAAGTGCCAGAGACAAGCCTATCAAGACGGTTTCACTGAGGGCGTTTTGTACGATTTTTTGGAGGCAACGTTCGGCGATTCGGATGGATGAGAGCCCAGTGCCCTGACAGGTGAGGCCCATTTCATCGGCGGACGACCCTTGGCAGCAGGAGCGCATTTTGCCGTTGTCCATCGGCCAAAGGCACAAGGAGAAGTCCCTACTGTCGACCTTGGCATCGGCAATCAGGCGCCCTTCTTCGCCGCCTTCGGGCCCTACGGTCACAAGGCAACGCTGGAGGCGGTCGTCCCCTTGGGGCCGCGGGGGAATCTGCACCGTGAATTCGGCTCGGCGCAAGTTGGTGATGAGGGTTGCCAAGGGAGACGCGGTACCCTGGGCGTGGGCCACCTTTTTGCCGTTTTCCGTTACGGCAAATTGCGAGTCCACCGCTAGGAGGAGCATCTGTCCGCTGGGAAGCGAAAGGAGGCGAACGGCGAAAATGGGCAGCTCGCCCGTGGCTATCTTCAGACGGAGACCGCGGGCACCGGCCTGCCCCTGCACGCTCACGAGGAACCGATCTGGCACCTCGCCTTGCGCTGAGGCAGGGGGTCCAAGCGCGATCCTGGGCAGGGCCTGAGGCGATGGGTTCTAGCCTGGGAGCGGCCCTTCCCCTCCCTGAGCCGTTGTGGCCACCGCCAGCACCAGGGCAGCGGCCAGGAGAGGGAGGGTAAACGTCTCATCGGTGCTCCTTTCTTGGCGGGCTGCGGTTTTGCGTGAGGCCGCACACTCGGCCATCTTCCGCACAACCCTCGGCAATTTACCGAAGGCCCTCCCAGGGGCTATAGGCTCTCTCGGTGGGCATCGCCGGAGCTGCCCTTGAGCTGCGAGAAGCAGGAAAAAACAAAAAGGGGGGCTCAGGCCCCCCTTGCTGAGCTTGGAGTGGCGGTGTTAGTACTCCACCTTGAAGCCGATTTGCACCTGCCGCGGTGCTTGCCAGCCCGTGGGTTTCTTGAAGGTGGCACTGGAGGCGCTGTTACCTCCCCGGGCCGTGGGTTGCTGGTTGTTGAAGGCGTTGAATAGGTCGAAGTAAAAGGCCAACTTCACCGGTCCAACGTTTAGCGGGTGCTCCACATGGAAGTCCGCTTCCCAGTTGTTGCCTACCCGCTTGGAGCCAGCCCGCACCAGGGGCACGGTGCCGAAATCCCCGGGCTCGGTCCAGGTATAGACGTTGCCCGAGCTCCAGAAGGCGGAGATGCCAAAGATGGTCTTCCACGGCGCGGTCCAGGACCCGTTGAACTTGACCTCGTGCGGGCTTTCCGGTTTGCCGTACCACAGGGGATCGAAGGCATCGGGCTGATCGCCATAACCGGAAAACTGGGAGAAACCGCGCGCCTGTGCCCAGGCGCGCGAGCGCAGCACGTAGGTGTAGTTAGCGATGAACTGGAAGCCATCAGGGCCGAAGCGCTTGCGCAGGCTAAACTCGAGCGCTTGGTACTCCTTCCACTTGGCGTTGGTGGTGAACACGCGGCCATCGGCCACCTCCACCCGCTTGAGCGGGGCGTTGGCCCACAGGTACGCCCCATCAAATTCGGGGTCCAGGTCCTCAATGCCCTTCGGCTGTTCGCGCCACACGTAGGTGACGCCGGCCGCCATCTGCTGGCTCAGCCGCTTCTCGAAACCCAGGGTGAACTCGTCCGTATAGACGGGGTCCAGGCCTGGGTCGATGCCGTAGCCCGATTCACCGATGGGGATTTGCCACTGCAAGCCCCAGCAGGAGTCGGGGTAGGTCCAGATGTCCCGCCCGTCAACCGTGCAGCTGCCGTTCCAGGCCCACAGTTCGTAGGTGGCGGGTGTGGAGCTCAGGGTGTTGCCGATGTAGTTGGAGGCCACATCGTAAAAACGCGCCAGGGACGCGCGAATGGCGTCGCCGTTGAGGTCATAGGCAAAGCCCAAGCGCGGTGCCAGCTGCTCACCGAAGGAGAAGGACAGCACCTTGCTCCCCACGTTGTTTTCCGCCTTGAGCGACTCGGCCCGAACGCCGATGTTGAAGGTGGCCTTACCCACCTTCCAGGCATCCTGGACAAACAAAGCCCAGTAGCGGTCTTTGTTGGTGATGGGGCCAGGCTCCAGCGCGTAAAAGAAGCGAAGGGACGGACGCGGAAAGTCGCCCACGTAACCGGCAGTTTGGTAGTAACCGGCTGGGTTGTGAACCGAACCCGCCGCCGGCTTGATATCCAGGAACTCCACGCCCGCTTTGAACTGGTGAGACCCGCCGCGCGTGTCCAGGTAGTAGGAACCGGTCAGCAGGAACCCGTCGCGATCACGTTTGGAACGATAGTCTTCCCAGGGCGCCCCGTAGTAGTAGCCTTCGGTGCGGTCCAGGATAAAGGGCACCTGTCCCCATTGCGCCCTGGACTGCGGGCTGTAGTTCAGCTCCTGCCGGTGGCGCTGATACTTGGCCTCGAGAAACAGGTTGCTGGTGAGCACGCCGTACCACTGCAGGGAGGCGTTGTTGCCCCCTTGGAACTGCGTGTTTTCCGCCGACAGGGCTATGCCCTGACCGTAGTAGTAGCGCCCGTTGGCGTTGGAAATGTCGATGGGGTCTTCGTTGTAGAAGGCCACGAAGCTGTGGCTGGGGTTGAGCTGGAAGGACAACTTGCCGGACAAGTAGTGGCCCTTGTAATTGGAGATCTCTTGCACGGAGTTACCGGCTTGCGCGTCCGCCAGGGTTCGATAACGCCCAAAGGTTTGCTCGCGGTCGCGGCCCTCGTATGCAAGGTAAAACCACAGCCGGTCCTTGATGAACGGTCCGCCCAGGGTGACGGAAGGCCGCAGCTCGTCAGTGGCTACTTGGGCGGCCTTCTTGCGCCCCGTTTCCTTTTCGATGCCCGGCCTGGCGTTCCAGTCGCTATCTTGTTTGACTACCCTGGCCAACAGGCTGAAGGTGTTGCCACCGGACTTGGTCACCAGGTTGATCACGCCACCGGTGGCGCGGCCGTATTCAGCGGCGAAACCAGCGGTTTGCACCTGTGCTTCCTGGATGGTGTCCCAGTTAATGGCCGTCCCCCAGGTCGCCGTGCGCGGGTCAGTGGTGTCAACACCGTCGATGAGGTAGACGTTATCATCACCTGAACCACCATGGACGTTGGGGTTGTTGGCTGCTTTCACGCCGGGGGCGAGCTGCATCATCGTCTGGAAGGTGCGGTTGGTAGCCAGGGTATCCACCAGTGTCCAGTCCACGGTGGTGTCCACGGTGGACTTGGAGGTATCCACGACGATTTTCTCGGCGGTGACGGTGATGGCCTCGGCGAACTGGGAGAGGGACATTTCGGCGGAGATGGCGGTTTCCTTGCCCAGGTTGACGATGATGCCGGTTTGTGCCAGGGTGTTGAAGCCGGAGAGCTCGAAGCGCAGGGTGTAGTCCTTACCTGGGGGAACGGGTACGAAGCGGAAGCGGCCCTGGGTGTCGGTGACGGCCACGCGGGTGCCCTGCATGGCGGGGCCGGAGAGGGTCACGGTCACGCCAGGCAGGGGTTGCTGCTGGTTGTCCACCACCGTGCCGGCGATGGACCCGTACTGCTGCTGTGCCCAAACCGGCACCGCCAACAGCACGGCCAACAAAAGATACGGTATTCGCCTCATTGCTCCCTCCTTTCTCGCTCATCAAAGCCTCTACCTGAGCCTTGCGCTCCGTGCTTCGGCGGCTTTGATGGCCGAGGAGGGTGGAAGCAATTTTCGTGCCCGTTTTAGAGCAGGTCATACCCTGGTAGACCCGTGCCGATGTTCGAAGAGTCGAACACCCCGCCGCCGGCCTCAAGGGGCGGTGGCCGTGCAGTCACCGCCCTCGCTGCGGGCAGCGTACAGGGCGGCTTCAGCAGCCTTGAGCAGCTCGGCGGCGCTGGCCTGGCGGGCCGGCCCTGCCGCCGCTAAGCCCGCTGTGGGCCGCAGAAGCGTCCTTCCAGGCAGCTGCCGCAGCGCCCGTCGCAGGCGCTCCACCTGGGCTAGGGCCTCCCGCTCGCCCAGGCCCTCCAGCAGCAGGGCCAGCGTTTCCCTTCCAAAGCGGGACAAAAGGTCGCAGTGCCGCACCTGCCTCCGCACTTCCTCCAACACTGCTTCCACCTCCACCGGGCTGCCGGCAGCCGTGGTCAACCGCATGAGGGCCAGGGAAAAGGGGGCATGGGAGGGAGCAGCCAAGCGCTGCTGGACTTCTTGCACGAACAGGGGCAAGGGCAGAAGGCCCGAGGAGGGCAGCAGGCGCGCAGCGTGATGCTGGGCCCAGCGCATGGTCAAATGAGAGGAAACACAAAGGGCAAAAACCACGCCCGCGGCGGAGCTGTAGAGGGTCACACCCCCAAGCGTGGGCCGAGGGATAAGCGACAAGTCCACCAGCACATCCGCCAGCACCGCCGGGAAAAACGCTGATGCCCCAAGCAAAAGGGGCCACCACATGCCTTTCTGCCGACGGATGGCTTTCGCCAGCTTGCCGATGCCTAAGGAAACCAAGAAAGCGACGCTCAGCTCTGCCAGGTACACCCACAAATACAGGTCCAGGGTTTGCCGCCAGAGGAGGGCAAAGCCTGCACCCACCGCCACCACCGCAGCAAACACAGTTGCCCAGGCTGGGGCTGGATGGCCTACGAGCGCGTGCAACACCAAAGGGAAAAGGCCCACAGCCAGCAGCAGGAAGACCACGTTCAGCCGGAAGTTGCCCGCCGGGGAGAGAAACACGCTGGGCCCCAGGCTGGCGTAGGTGACCTGGTAGCAGGCGAAAGCCACAAGAAAGCTCGTCCACCACCACTGTTCCCGCCCGCCGCCAAAGCGCAACGCCAAAAGGCCATGAAACAGGGCCACCACCGCCAACACGGTAGCCGAGACCCAAAGCAGCAGGTCGCGCCCCTGCTGGCGGCGAAGCAGGCGTTCGTAGCGATCGAGGGTGGGCGCCGGTCCCAGAAGGCCACCGAAGCGTCCCCCGTTGTACACGTGCACCGCAAGCTCGTTGTACTCGCCATAGCGCAGGCTGGCTTTCGGCAGGCGGTAGATTCGCCTTTGCAACACGGCCGACTGGTAGGTTGGCGGAAAGCTGCCGCTGGCGCCGACGCGTTGGCCGTTGAGAAAAACCTCGTCCGCATCTCCCACGTACCCTAAGTCCAGGCCCAGGCTCTCGCTCGCCAGCTTGCTGGGCAGAAGGAAGGGAACACGATACCAAGCGTGGCCGTTGTAGCTGGCAAAGCCCTGCCGCTCCCACGCGCCGGGGACGCGCACCACCTGCCAGTGGGTTTTTTCCCGGAAGGGCGAGGACCAGGCTGGGTCATGGCCGGTGCGAAACCACCAGCTCCCCGCCAAAGAAACAGGGATGTCCTCGACCGCCACCGCCTGCGGTTGAGTCCAGGCTGCGGTCGCCAGCGCCCATAGGGTCATAAAGACAAGCCTCACGGCCTCACCTCGGGGGCTGGGGCGCAGGGAACAACAAAGGTCTGGGGGAAGTTGGCCTGCAAAGAAGTGGCTACCTTCCGCGCCCTGGGCAAGCCGGCAAGGCCGGTAACCCTGACCCGCGTGAGCCCACCACCCGCGGGCAAGGTACGCCAGGCGTAGCCCCTCGCGTGCAGTAAGGCCACCGCCGCTTCCACGTTTTGGGCCAGGGCGAAAGCGCCCACCTGAACTTCCCAGCAAGGATTGCCAGGCATGCCGTCGCCCAGGCGCAGGACCCGCAGCCGCACGCGCGCCACGCCTTGGGTCAACATGCCCAACTCAGCGGCAGCGGCGCGCGAAAGGTCCAGGATGCGACCAGGCACGAACGGCCCCCGGTCGTTGATCACCACCTGCGCCTTTTTGCCGTTTTCCAGGTTGGTCACTTCCGCCAAGGTGCCAAAGGGGAGCGTGCGATGGGCCGCCGTCATGGCGTGCATATCGTACCTTTCTCCGGAGGCGGCTTGCCTCCCATGGTATGGCTCGCCATACCAGGAGGCCAGACCTTCTTCTTCCCCTGCGGGGGAACTGGCGGGCCGGGGAGCAGTGCTGCAGGCCACCGCGAGAAGGACCAGCACCCAAGCCAGGCGCATGCCTAGACCTCCACCGCGACCTGATCGGTGGCGGGGGGGTGCTGCGCCAGCCACGGGGCCACCACCTGCTGGAGAAAGGCCTCCACCTGCTGGGGCGCACGCCCAGCAAAGCGCTGCGGGTCCAGCAGGGCCTCCAGCTCCTGGCGGCTAAAACCAAAGGCTGGGTCGGCAGCCACCAAATCCAGCAAGGGATTGTCGCGACCTTCCAGCTTGACCTGCGCCACCGCCTGCTGGGAAAGCTGCCGCAGCCGCTCGTGCAGTGCCTGGCGGTCGCCACCCCGGGCGGTGGCATGCATAAGGATGGCTTCGCTGGCTAGAAAGGGCAGGGCCTCCTTCAGGTTTCTCGCAATCATGGCCGGGTAGACCACCAAGCCGGCCGCCACGTTGGCCCACAGCAGCAGGTTGGCGTCTGCAGCCAAGAACGCTTCAGGTAATACCAGCCGGCGGTTGGCCGAATCGTCCAAGCTCCGCTCCAGCCATTGGGAGGCGGCGGTCCAGGCAGCGTTACCTGCCAGCTCGATGAGGTAACGGGCCAGGGCGCACAGGCGCTCGCAGCGCATGGGGTTGCGTTTGTAAGGCATGGCCGAGGAGCCCACTTGCGTGGTTTCCTGTGGCTCTTCCAGTTCACCCAGCCGCGAAAGCAAGCGCACGTCGGTGGCAAAGCGGTAGGCCGATTGGGCCAGGCCTGAAAGGGGCGCCAGGAGGTAGTACTCCACCTTTCGCGGTGAGGTCTGGCCGGTGACGGGGTAGGTGCCGGGGAAACCGAACGCCTGGGCAATGGCGCGATCCAGCGCGTCCACTTTCTCGTGCGAGCCCAGGAGCTCCAAGAAGGACGCCTGCGTGCCGGTGGTGCCTTTGGCGCCGCGCAGCCGCAGCTGGTTTTTTTCCCGCTCCAGCCGCTCCGCATCCAGCAGCAAATCGTAAAGCCAGAGGCACGCGCGCTTGCCAACGGTGGTGGGTTGTGCCGGCTGAAAGTGCGTGTGCCCCAAGCACACCAGCTCCTTATGCCTCTGGGCAAAGGCAGCCAGCTGCACCACCACCGCTGCTGCCCGCCCCAACAGCAGCTCGGCCGCTTCCCGCAGCAGGATGAGGTCCGCGTTGTCGGTGACGAAGCAGGAGGTGGCGCCCAGGTGCAGCCAGGGCCCGGCCGCCGGCGCGACCTCGGCAAAAGCGCGGATATGAGCCATCACGTCGTGGCGCGTCTGCTTTTCGATTTCCGCTGCCCGGCGCAGCTCCTCATCGCTGGGCGTGAGGTGCGCTTCCATTTGCTGCAAGGCCTCGTCGGGGATGGGAAGGCCCAGCTCCTTCTCGGCCCTCGCCAGGGCGAGCCAAAGCTTTCGCCAAAGGGCGATGCGTCGTTTGGGGGAAAAAAGCTGGCGCATGACCGCAGAGGCGTAGCGGCCAGTGAGGGGGTGCACGAACTCGTCCATGCGGCTATTGTGCCATGGGCCACAAGCCGCCTTGACCAGCTTGTGAAGCCTAGGCACAATGGCTGCGGCGGGGAGGGGGTATGAGCGCTGATAAAAAGCTTGCGGTGATTGCCTTTGGCGGCAACGCCTTGCTCCGCCCCCAAGACCACGGCACGCAGGAGGAGCAGTTCACCCTCGCCTGGAAGGCCACCCGCTGGCTGGCGGAGATCATCCACCGCGGGTATGAGCTGGCCATTGTGCACGGCAACGGGCCCCAGGTGGGCAACATCATGATCCAGGTGGAGGAGGCCATCACCAAGATCCCCCCGCAAACGCTGGATGTGTGCGTGGCCCAGACGGAGGGTTCCATCGGCTACATGCTGCAGAACCAGCTGCGCAACCGGCTTTTGGAGGAGCAAATCGAGAAGCCGGTGGTGACCGTGCTTACGGAGGTGGAGGTCTCACGCGACGACCCCGCCTTCGAAAACCCGTCCAAACCGGTGGGCCCTTACTTTACGGCCTACCGCGCCAACCAGCTGATGCAGGAGCAGGGTTGGGTGATGGTGGAGGACGCGGGTCGTGGCTGGCGTAAGGTGGTTCCCTCACCGGTTCCCAAGCGCATCTTGGATGTGGACGTGGTGCGCCGGCTCATCGAGGGAGGGGCGGTGGTCATTGCCTGCGGCGGCGGTGGCATCCCCGTCTATCAGGACGTGGGCGGGTACTACCGGGGGGTGGAGGCGGTGATCGACAAGGATTACTCCGCTGCCATTCTGGCTAGGGAGCTGGGCGCTGACCTTTTCATCATCCTCACGCAGGTGCCGCAGGTGGCGGAAAATTACGGGCGGCCCAACCAGCGCTGGCTGTCGCAGCTTTCCGTGAGCAAGGCCAAGGAGATGCTGGAGGCGCACCAGTTTCCCCCGGGTTCGATGGGACCGAAAATCCGCGCGGCCCTGCAGTTCGTCGAGGCCACAGGGAAAGAGGTGCTGATAACCGATGCGGAGCACTTGAAGGATGCGTTGGCACGCAAGGCGGGCACCTTCGTCGTGCCCGACGGGAGGGACGAGGCATGATGTTTCGCAACCCATGGCAACGCCACAAGGACTTGCTTTCCATTCACGATCTGAGCGCAGAGGAGGTGGAGGCTCTTTTCCAGCTGGCGGAAAACGTCAAGGCGCGCCCGGATCGCTACCGCCGCGCCCTGGAGGGCAAGACCTTGGCAATGATTTTTGAAAAGGCTTCCACTCGCACCCGCGTTTCGTTTGAGGTGGGGATGCTGCAGTTGGGAGGGCATGCCCTTTTCCTTTCCAGCCGCGACATCCAAGTTGGGCGCGGTGAGACCATAGCCGACACCGCCAGGGTGCTCTCACGGTACGTGGACGGCATCATGGCCCGCACGTTTGCCCACGAGACGGTGGTGGAGCTGGCGCGGCATGCTTCGGTGCCGGTGATCAACGGCCTCACCGACCTCTTGCACCCCTGCCAGGCCCTGGCCGATTACTTCACCGTGCGGGAAAAGTTTGGGCACACCCGAGGCTTGACGCTGGCGTATGTGGGGGATGGCAACAACATGTGCCACTCCCTGCTCTTCGGCGGGCCCAAGGTGGGCATGCACGTGCGCGTGGCCACGCCCCCGGGCTACCGTCCCAAGGAGGCCGTTCTGCAGCTGGCCCTGGCCGACGCGGCAGCTGCGGGCACCCGCATCGAGCTGTTTGATACGCCCGAGGAGGCGGTGGCCGGAGCCCACGTGGTCTATACCGACGTTTGGGCCTCGATGGGCCAAGAAGCGGAAGCGGAGCAGCGCACGCGCGACTTCGCCGGTTTCCAGGTAACCCCGGAGCTAATGGAGCGTGCGCAGCCTGAGGCGCTGTTCATGCATTGTTTGCCCTGCCATCGAGGGGAGGAGGTGCATGACGCGGTGGCCGACGGCCGCTGGTCGGTCATCTTCGACGAGGCAGAAAACCGCCTGCACGTTCAGAAGGCCATCCTGCTCTTGCTCTTGACCCGTTAAGCGAAGAAAGAGCTGGCCATGCGGTTGATGGTTGGCTTGCTAGGGCTGGGTCTTTTTGCTCTCCCCTGCGCCGCTCAGTTCACGGAGCAGCTCACGGTGGTAGGCAGCCGCCTTCCCGGCACGCCGCTGCGGCGGGTTTGGGTTTGGCAGGCGGAGGAGCTGGACAAGCTCCCCCTGCGCCATTGGTCCGATTTGCTGCGCTTGGTAGCAGGTGCGGGACTTGCTCGGCGGGGTGTGTTCGGCATTCAGGCCGACGCTGCCTTGGCGGGGGCCCCCTTCGAAGGCCTGTTGGTGCTGGTCAACGGCGTGCCCGTCAACGACCCGCAGACCGGCCACTTCCATCTGGACGTGCCCTTCCCAGCTGGTGCCATTGAGCGGGTGGAGGTGCTGGCCGGAGCAGCCTCCACCCTTTTCGGCAGCAGCGCGGTGGGGGGTGTGGTGGCCATTACCACCAAACAGGCTGCCCACTGGCAGGGGCGCCTGGCCATGGGCAGCGACAGCCTTTCCGCCGCGTCCCTGGCTGGGCCCTTAGGTTCCCACTGGGGGTTTTTCGCTGAGCGGGCGGAGGCCGCGGGTTTTCGTGCCGATGCGGATTTCCACTTGGGCCGGGCCACCCTGGTGGGGCGGGGGACCCTGGCAGGCTTTCGCCTCTTGACGATGCTGTCCACCGGGCAGCAGCAGTTCGGTGCCTGGACCTTTTACTCCAGCCGCTTCCCCCACCAGCGGGAGCGCACGACGGTGGCTTTGGCTACCTTGCGGGCAGAAAAGTCCCTGGGGCCTGGGGGACGCCTGGAGATCCTGGTGGGCGGCCGGCAGCACCGGGACGTGTACCTCCTGGACAAGACTCGCCCCGTCTGGTACCGCAACCGCCACCGCACCCGCCAGGCCTACGTAGGGATGGTCCTTCGTGGTGGCAGGAAGGACCTCTCCTGGGCGCTAGGGGTGGATGGGGAGCGGCAGCTTTTGGCTTCCTCTCGCCTGGGTTACCACGCGCGCAACCGCCTTGGCCTTTTCGGCGAGCTGGCGAGAAGCTGGGACCGGTGGGCCCTTCACCTGCAGGGTAGGCACGACTGGCACCCAGGTCAAGGGCGCTTCACCCCCGGTTTCAACCTCACCTACGGTTCGGACTCCGGGTGGCGCTGGGGAGTGGGCTTGGCGGCGGCGTTTCGCCTTCCTTCCTTCACCGAGCTGTACTACCAGTCGCCCGCATCGGTGGGAAACCCTGACCTCCAGCCGGAGCAGTCCTGGACAGCCGAAACCACGGTCGAGTTGCCCCTGGCCCACGGAACCTGGCGCTTGGGTCTTTTTCGCCGTCGGGCGCGCGATTTGGTGGACTGGGTGCGCAGCGAGGGGGGCACGTACCACGCGCGCAACCACGCCCGCGCCACCACCGTGGGTGCCAGCGCCGACAGCCAATGGACGCTTTCCCACGGCCGCCTGGGGCTGTCCCTCGCGTATCTGGAAAGCCGCATTGCTGTGGATGCCACCCGCTCTGCCTACGCTCTTACCCACCCACGCTGGGAGGGCAGCCTGTTTGGGGCTGCGGCCTGGGGTCGCGCGGAGCTGGCCGGCAGCCTCACCTACCGCAAGCCACAGGGGAGGGGCGGGTTCCCCCTGGTGGAGCTGAGCTGGCGCTGGCCCCTGGGCTCCCCACTGAGCTTGGAAGCTTCAGTTTTCAACCTGCTCAACAGGCGTTATCAGGAGGTGCCGGGTGTGCCCCAGCCCGGGCGGCTTTGGCTGGCAGCCCTGGCTTGGAGGCCCTGAGCTGGCACTACTTGAGACGCGCCTCCAAGGTGGCGATGGTGGCTCGGACCTGAGCGGCCATGGGGTCGTCGCCATGGCGGGCGAGCCAGGCTTTCTTGGCTGCCAAGGCTTCGGCGTAGCGACCGGCCAAGGCCAAGCAGTCGGACATTTCCAGTGTGAGGTCCAGGTTTTCCTTGGCCAGGGCCTGGGCGCGCTGGAAGTGCTCCAAGGCCTTGGTGCTCACCCCCAGCGCCAGGAAGCTCTTGCCGGCCAACACCTCTGCTGGGGCGGAGGTGGGGTCGGCGAGGATGGCCTGCTCGGCCATGGGCGCCGCTTCGTGGTAGCGACCGGTGTCGTACAACAGCGCCGCCAGGTTGAAGCGGGAGTAGAAATCGAAGGAGTCGGCCAACAGGGCTTGCCGGAAGGCCTCTTCCGCCCCTCCCAGGTCACCGGCGAGGCGCAGCTGCACCCCCAGGTTGTTGGCTGCAGCCGCATAGCTGGGGTCGGTGGCCACCGCCTGGCGGAGGTTTTCCAGCGCCTGCTCACGCTTGCCGTGGCGGGCAGCTTCCAGGCCGGCAGTCATGAGCTTGCGCGCCGTTCTCCGCACCGCCGATTCAACCGTGGGTGTGGCTTCCGGCCGCGGATTCCGCCGCAGCACGATGTCCAGCCTTTCCTTGCCCAGCACCCCAAGGCGTGTGCTCCAGGGGAGGAAGCCCTCGGCGCGCACGCGTACCTCCCAAACCTCGCTGCGCTGGGGCAAGGCCAGGGCGTAGAAGCCCTGAGGATCGGTGACGGCGTAGTCGGTGCGAAACTCGCTGTTGAGGTAAACCTCCACCACAGCGTTGGCAATGGGTTGGCCATCCACGGTGGTCACGTAGCCAAAAATGGCCGGCCGCCCAGGGGGCAAGTTGTTGACGTAGCCCCAGGAGGAGGGGTTCTCCTGCGTGGCTGCCACCGACGCGCAAAAAGCAAACGCAAACGCCAGGCACCTATTCATGGCGTGCCTCTCCAAGATGGACAACGCTTGGCACCCTGCCCGTCATTCCGGTGGCCGAGGGGGCAGGTGGGCCAAGGCGCGCTCCAGGTCGGCGACGAAACCTGGGTTGGGCTTGATGCCCAGGCCCATGGCTTGGTCCAAGGCTTCCTTGGCGGCCCAGGGGTCACCTTCCAGCAAAAGCGCCACGGCCAGGTTGTAATGGGCTGGGCCATTTTTGGGATCCAGCGCCACGCAGAGCACTAGGTTGCTGATTCCACCGGCCCGATCTCCGGTGCGCAGGCGAGCCAAACCTGTGAGGTAGAACACCTCGGCCGGAATGCCGGCGGCGGTTTCCGCCTGCCAGCGCTTGCGGGCCAGGAACTCCTCGGTGGCCATACGCGCCCTGGCCAGGTTGGTCATGGGGGAAAGGGCGCTCCCGCCACCACCGGCGGCTGTGGCTGGGGTTTTCCCCTGCTGCAGGCGCATAAGGTCGGCGAACTGCCGGGCCCGATCAGCCGCTTCCTGCCGCGTTTCCAGCTCGGCGAGGGCAGCGTTTTGCTGCAGGCGGACGTAGCGCTCCTGGGCTTCCTCCAGCACCGGAATGGCCTCGGCGTAGCGCTGTTGCAGACACAAAACCCGACCCAACCCTAGGTAGGCACTGGGCAGCTCGGGCGTGGTGCGCAGGGCCTGACGAAAAGCCTGCTCCGCCCCCTGGAGGTCTCCCTTTTGCAGCAAGCTCTGTCCCTTGGCCACCTGGCTGCGCGCCAGCGCCAGGCGGGTGCCATCTTGGGCTGCCGCCGTGGTCACGAGCCCGAAAACCGCTAACAAGAAACGCAAGCAGGCTTTGCTCATGCGTTCATCTTACTCGTGGTGCTGCCCTCAGCGCCACCTTGGCACGAGGCGTGGGGCTTGTGGGCGGATGTAAAATGGCATGCTGATTGCTACGCCGCCCTGGGGGCGGCACGCCCACGAGAAGAAGGAGGTGGCTGTGATTGAGGTCCAACAGCTGTGCAAGCGCTACTTTGACCGCGAGGTGGTCAAAAACGTGAGCTTTTTTGTGCCCGAAGGTGAGGTGCTGGGCTTTTTGGGGCCGAACGGCGCTGGCAAGACCACCACCATGCGCATGATTTGCGCCTTCTTGCCCCCCACCTCGGGAAGCGTGCGTGTGGCCGGCATTGATTTGGCGGAGGATCCTCTGGGGGTCCGCTCGCGCATCGGGTACCTGCCAGAAAACGTGGCGCTTTATCCGGAGATGCGGGTGGAGGAGTTCCTGCGCTTTCGCGCCGCCATCGAAGGTGTTCCTGCCGGCCAGGTTCCGGAGCGGCTTTCCTACGTGCTGGAGCGCTGCATGCTTACCGACGTGCGCCGGCAAATCATCGGCACCCTTTCCAAGGGTTATCGGCAACGGGTGGGCTTGGCGGCTGCGCTGATTCACAAGCCGCCGGTGCTGATCTTGGACGAGCCGACGGTCGGCCTGGACCCGCGGCAGATCGTCAAGATCCGCGAGCTCATTTCCGAGCTGGGCACCGACCACACGGTGATCCTCTCCACCCACATCCTGCCGGAGGTGGAACAGGTATGCCAGCGGGTGCTGATCATCGACGACGGTCGCATCGTCGCCGATGGCACGCCCCACTCCCTGCGCTCTGGCTTTTCCGGGCTTTCCGCGGTGACCGTGGAGCTGGAAGGGGCCGACGATGGGGCTGCGGACCTGCTGGCCCGCGTTGGCGGTGTGGAAAAGGTGGAGAAGCTGGCCGATGGTCGCTGGCAGCTTTCGGTGCGGGACGGAAAGGACGTGCGGCGGGAGGTGTTTCAGTTGGCGGTGGCGCGCGGATGGGTGCTCACCGAGCTCGCCCAATCCGTGCCCAGCTTGGAAGACGTGTTCCTGCGGCTGACCACCAAGGAGGTGGGAGCTGAAGCGGCGGAGGAGGTACACCATGCGTAAGCTTTGGGCCATCGTCACGCGCGAGCTGGGGGCGTACTTCTCCTCGCCTCTGGCTTACGTGGTGCTCACCGCGTTTCTGTTCGTCAACGGGTTCGTTTTTTGGCTGATCGTGGCCTACCTCAACGATCCACGCACGCGTGCCATGGCGCCCTTGCGCCTGCTCTTCGGCGGCACCATGTACTTCTGGCTTTTGCTGCTGTTCGTGGTGCCGGTGATCACCATGCGTCTTTTGGCGGAAGAGCGCCGGACCGGTACCTTGGAGCTGCTGCTCACCGCTCCGGTGACGGAAGCACAGGTGGTGCTGGGTAAGTTCCTGGGAGCATGGTTGTTTTATCTCTTCCTGTGGCTTCCCACCCTCGCCTACGTGGGCATCCTGGCCAGCTACGCCAGCATTGACCTGGGTCCGGTGGCGGCAGGGTATTTGGGCATCGCGCTTTTGGGTTTGCTTTTTGCCAGCGTGGGGGTTTTGACTTCCGCCCTGAGCAAGAACCAAATTGTGGCGGCAATCTTTGCCTTCGCGGCGCTGGTGGTGGTCTTTTCCGTGGGTTTGGTGGAGAACCTTCTCACCAACCCCACGCTGAAAAATACCCTTTCCTACATGAACCTGTGGGATCACATGGATGACTTCGCACGGGGTTTGGTGGACACGCGCCGGCTGGTGTACCCGCTTTCGGTCACCGGGCTGTTTTTGTTTCTTTCCGTCAAGGCCTTGGAAGCAGTGAAGGGGAGGTAGCTGTGCGACGGCAAAACCTGTTTTTCGCTTCGACCCTGGCTGTGGCCGCCGGGTTGGTGGTGGCCTTGGTGGTCATGCTCAACCTGTTGGCCGCCCGTCACTACCTGCGCTGGGACTGGACCCGCTCTAGAGTGTATTCCCTTTCGGAGAAAACCCTGAACGTTTTGAAAGCCGTCAAGGAACCGGTTAGGACGGTGGTTTTCATGACCGGGGCCACGCCCCTTTTTGAACAGGTGAAGGAGCTGCTGGCCCGTTACCAGGCCGCCTGCCCCAAACTGGCGGTGGAGTACATCGACCCGGAGAGGGATCCGCTGCGCACCCGCCAGCTGGCGCAGGAATTTGGCGTTTCGGTGGCTAATACGGTGGTGTTTACTCAAGGGGAGCGAAAGAAACACGTTACCTCTGACCAGCTGGCCGAGTACGATTACGAGGGCTTTCAGTTCGGCCAGGCTCCCAAGATCAAAGCTTTCAAAGGGGAAGAGCAGTTTACGGCTGCTATCCTGCAGGTGACCAACCCACGGGTACCGAAGGCCTGCGTCACCACAGGGCACGGGGAGCATGATTTGGAAGGCTACGGCAACGATGGCCTTTCGCAGCTGAAAGAGCTTCTCGCCCGCGACAACTGGGAAGTGACGAAGACCACCCTTTTTTCCGGCGCGGTGCCGGAGGATTGCGATCTGTTGGTCGTTGCCGGACCAACGGCGCCCTTTGCCCCCGTGGAGCTCCAGGCCATCGAGGCCTTCTTGGGCAAGGGTGGCCGCCTGTTGGCGCTGCTGGACCCGGTGCTAGGTCGCGGGCAGCAGCCTTCGGGTTTGGAGTCCCTCCTTGCCGAACGCGGGGTTAGGTTGGGTGACGACTTGGTGGTAGACCCTGAGCGGCGGCTGCCCTTCGTTGACCTTTCGGCTGTGTTTGTTAACGAGTTTCGCGCGCACCCGGCAGTGCAGGCGTTGCAACGGCTGGCGGTGCTGTTGCCCGTGGCCCGCTCCGTAAGCCCGGCCACCAAGGAGGGGGTAAAGTCCACCACGCTCTTTACCACCTCCGCTGGTGGTTTCGGCGAGACCAACATGAGCGCGGTACTTAGCGAGAGAACCGTGGACAAGGACGACAAGGACACCCCGGGACCGGTGTCGCTGGCGGTGGCCGCGGAGCCGGAGAAGCTGGACGGGGGACGCTGGCGGCTGGTGGTGGTGGGTGATTCGGATTTTGCCACCAACGGCCAGCTAGCCAATGCGGGCAACGCCAACCTGGCGGCCAACCTGGTGAACTGGCTGGGCCAAAAGGAGGAAAGCTTGGGGATCGCCCCCAGGCAGCCGGAGCAGGTGAACCTGGTGCTCTCGGCCAGCCAGCTTCGGGCCATCATGTTGGTTTCCTTGCTGGGCTTACCCGGCGCCGGGGTTGCCTTGGGGGTTTTGGTGTGGTGGCGCCGGCGTCGATAGGAGGACACCTATGCGACCGACGCGTTTGGCAGTGTTGGCCTTGGTCGTGCTGGGGTTGTTTGCCTTCATTTGGTTTTACGAACGCAAGCTGCCAAGCACGGACCAGCGGCGCGAGCAGGAGGGCAAATTGCTGCCCCAACTGGTCACCGACAAGGTCACCGGTGTGGCCATCCACAACCGCCACGGGGAGTTCCGTTTGGCGAAGGAAAGCAACGCTTGGAAGCTGGTTGCTCCAGTTAAGGACGACGCCAACGGCGGCGCCGTGAACTCGCTTTTGGCGCAGCTTGCCGCGCTTAAGGCGGAACGGAGCCTGCAACGGTCGGAGGTGAAGCTGGCCGATTACGGCCTGGAGCCGGCCCCGACCTGGGTGGAAGTGCAAGAGGATTCGGGCAAAAGCTATCGGGTGAGCTTTGGTCAAGAGCTGCCCTTGGGTAACACCGTGGCCGCGCTTACCGAGGGGCAAAAGGTTTACATCGTCAGCAAATGGATCGTTTCCGACCTGGAAAAGGACCTTTCCGGTTGGCGTTCCACCGACCTGTTACCCTTTTTCACCGCCGACGTGAACGCCCTCACCGTGGTTTCGCCTCAGGGGCGCTTGGCGGCTGCCCGGGCGGGCAACGCCTGGCGGCTGACGGAGCCGGTGGCCGACTTGGCGGAGCGCGAGGAGGTGGAGGGCATCCTCTCTGACCTGGCTGGTGCGCGCATCAAGGAGTTTCTGGACACCGCCCCGTCGCTAGCCGATTTAGGCTTGGCTGCGCCGCGCGTCTCGGTCACCCTGGTGCGCAAAGAGGGCTCCCCCCTCACTCTGGCCTTCGGACGGGAACGGGACGGGAGCTCGGGCCGGGAGGTGGCCTGCCAGCGTGGCGAGCGGGTTTTTTGGGTAGAGGCCTCGGCCACCAGCCACCTGCTCAAGGATCCCAAGGCCTTTCGGTCGGGCAAGCTTTTGCAGTTTTCCACTTGGCAAGTGGACAAACTTACCCTCCAGCGCGGGGAGCAAAAGGTGGTGCTGGAGCGCAAGGAGGGGGTTTGGCGCAACGCCTCCGGGCAGGGGGTGGACTCGGGTCCCATCTTTTCTCGCCTCAGCACCCTGGCGGAGCTGAAAGTCTTGGCGTTTGATCAGCCTCAGCCAAGCGGGGGGTCGTTCGCGCAGGTGGAAGTGGCGGGTCAGGAGGGCTTGGAGGCCAAGGTGAGCTTTTACCCCAGCTCCACGGGCGGACAGGTGCTGGCGGTGGTGGCTGGCCGTCCGCTGGCCCTGGCGGTGGACAGGGCCAAGGTGGAGGAGCTTTTTGCTGACCTGGCCAGCTTGGGCAAGCCCCAGGCCACCCCCACCCCGGCGAACAAGTAACGGCCGCCGGTCTGGCTTTCTCGTCGGGCCTTCTGGCTTGACGTGCCGGCAGGAAACCGATACGGTTTAGCACTGCTGCCGGAAGGCAGCTCGAGGGAACGCATGTACAAAGACACGCTCAACCTTCCTCAAACGGATTTTCCCATGAAGGCTGCCAGTGCCCAGCGGGAGCCGGAGCGGTTGGCCCTGTGGGAACAGCAAAACGTGTACCAGCTGATCCGTCAAGCGCGTGCCGGCCGGCCCAAGTTCCTGCTGCACGATGGCCCGCCCTACGCCAATGACCACATCCATATGGGCACTGCCCTGAACAAGATACTCAAGGACCTGGTGGTGCGCTCCCGCACGATGATGGGCTTCGATGTGCCCTTCGTGCCCGGTTGGGACTGCCACGGCCTGCCCATCGAGCACAAGGTGGACCGGGAGCTGGGGGCGCGCAAGGCGGGCATGGACGAGCAGGCCATTCGCGCTGCCTGTCGCAGCTACGCGGAGCGCTTTGTGGCGGTACAACGGCAAGAGTTTCGCCGCTTGGGTTGTCTGGGCAGCTGGGACCAACCTTACCTCACGATGACCGCACGCTACGAGGCGGATATTACGGCCGCCTTGGGCAAGGTGGTGGAAGCGGGGCTCCTATACCGTGAACGCAAAGCCATCCGCTGGTGCTGGCACTGCCGCACCGCCTTGGCCGAGGCGGAGCTGGAGTACCAAAGCAGGATGGACCCGGAAATTTGGGTGGCTTTTCCTGCCGTGGCACCGCAGGAGGTGAGGGCCCGTTTCGGCCAGGAAGGCGATGGGCCGGTGGCCTTCGTCATTTGGACCACTACCCCTTGGACCATCCCCTCAAACTTGGCCATCGCCGCGCACCCGCAGGCCAGCTACGTCCTTTGGGCTACGCCGCGGGGCACGCTGGTGGTGGCGGAAAAATTGCTGGCCGCAGCTCGCGAGGTGCTGGGTTTGACGGGAGAGGTGGTAGGCAAGGCCACGGGCGAGGCGCTGGTGGGCGTGGTTTACCAGCATCCCTTGCCGCAAGAATGGCGGGTGCGCTTGCCTGAAGGGGCGTCCGTGTTCCGGCTGGTGGGGGCGGATTATGTAACTTTGGACACGGGCAGCGGCTTGGTGCACATAGCCCCGGGACACGGGGAGGAGGACTTTCGCACCGGGAAGGTGTGGGGTCTGCCGGTGCTTTCGCCCGTGGACGAGCAGGGGAAGTACACCCCCGAGGTGAGCGAGCTGGCGGGCGAGCACGTTTTTGCTGCTAACCCACGCATTACCCAGCGGTTGGAACAGGCAGGGGCGTTGCTGCGGGCAGGGGAAGGGTCCCACGAGTACCCCCACTGCTGGCGCTGCCGGCAGCCAGTGATCTTCCGCGCCACCGAGCAGTACTTCATCGCCCTCACCCCCGAAGCAAGCCCCCACGCCCGCATCAACTTGCGCGAGCAAGCGCTGCACGCCATCGGCCAGGTGACCTGGGTGCCCCGCTGGGGACGAGAGCGCATTGAGGCCATGGTGGCTAACCGCTTCGAATGGTGCGTGTCCCGCCAGCGGCGCTGGGGCTCCCCTATCACCGTGCTGGTGTGCAGCGGGTGCGGGAGCATCTGGCCGGATGGTTCGGACCAGGAAGCCACTCGGCGGTTTTTCGCCAAAGTGGAAGGGGTGTTTGCCGAGGAGGGTGCGGATGCCTGGTACCGCCGCCCCGCAAGCTTTTTTGCCCCGCAGGGGCTGCGTTGCCGCCACTGCGGTGGGCAGGAGTTCATCAAGGAGCAGGACATCCTGGATGTGTGGTTTGATTCGGGGGCTTCCCACCTAGCGGTTTTGGACCGCAACCGCTTCCCTGGGCTGTCCTGGCCAGCCGATCTCTACCTGGAAGGGCACGATCAGTACCGCGGCTGGTTCCAGTCCTCGCTGCTGGTGGGGGTGGTGACCCACGGAGCCGCTCCCTATCGCACCGTGCTCACCCACGGACACGTGCTGGACGGCTCCGGGAGAAAAATGTCCAAATCTTTGGGCAACGCGGTTTCGCCCATGGAGGTAACGGAGAAGTTCGGAGCCGATGTGTTGCGCCTGTGGGTTTGTTCGGTGGATTTTCGCGAGGACATGCCCTTTTCTTTTGACTCCCTGGAGCGCGTGGCCGAGTCCTACCGCAAGATCCGCAACACGGTGCGTTTTCTCCTGGCCAACATCAACGGTTTCGATCCAGAGAGGGACGCGCTGCCGCTGGCGCAGCTTCAACCTCTTGACGCCTACTTCCTTCGTCGGGGCAAGCGCCTGGCGGGCACGCTGCTGCGGGCCTATGAGGATTACGAGTTTCACACCGTTTACCACGCCCTGGTGAACTTCTGTGCGGTGGACCTTTCCGCCCTCTACCTGGACATGCTCAAGGACAGGCTCTACTGCTCGCACCCCACCTCTCGGGAGAGGCGCTCGGCGCAGACGGTGCTCTATCACTTGGCCCGGCTGCTGGTGACGTTCATGGCGCCGGCGATGCCCTTCACCGCCGACGAGGCCTACGGCTTTCTCCCGGGAAGGCGGCTCGCCTCGGTGCACCTGGAGGAGTTCCACACCCTTGAAGGCCTGTCGGAAAATCCCGCTCAAGACCAGGCTATGGAGCGCCTGTTGGCCTTCCGCGAGGAGGTGTATCGAAAGCTGGAACAGCTGCGGCGCCAGGGCATTGCCGGCAAGACGGGGGAGGCAGCCCTGTACCTTGCAGGCGAGCGAGGGGAGTTTTCCAGCGACTTGACGGCGGCGGGCGTGGATTTGGCCGAGTTCTTAATCGTGGCCCAAGTGCTGGAGGGCCCGGCACAGGAGGCTTCCGTTGTCTACCCGGGTCTGCAGTTTGCCGTGGATCGGGCACCGGGCGAGGCCTGCCCCCGCTGCTGGCGGGTGCTGCCGCCGGCGGGAAAGGGTGAGCACCCCCAGCTCTGTTCCCGTTGCCTGGCGGTGGTGACGGCGTTGAGGTCGGCAGCGTGAGCCAGCTGGCTCGCGTGCTCCTCGTGCCCACCCTGGTCCTTGTCTTGGACCAGATGAGCAAGGTGTGGGTGGTGGCATCCTTGCCCTACGGCAGCCACCTGAGCCTTGTGCCTGGCTTTTGCCAGCTGGTGCACACCACCAATCGCGGGGTGGCCTTTGGCTTGCTTGCCGATACCGGCCCCCTATCCCAAGTGCTGCTCTTGGTTCTGATTTTGGCTTTGGTGGCGTTTGTGGGCTGGCAGCTTTGGCAGCACCGGGAAAGTCCAGGGCTGCGTTGGGCCTTGGGTTCGATTCTGGGAGGGGCGCTGGGTAACCTGGCGGACCGGCTCCTGCGCGGTGAGGTGGTGGACTTTCTCGACATGTACGTGGTCATTTCCGGCCGCGCGTACCACTGGCCTGCCTTTAACCTGGCCGACTCTGCAATTACCTTGGGCGCTTTGGCGTTGTTGTTCTTGCCGGCGGCGAAGCATGCATCCCTTTCTCGTTGATTTCGGGTTTTTCCAGTTGCCCACCTACGGTGTGCTCTTAGCCACGGGGTTGGTGCTGGCCCTGTGGACGGCAAAGAAACGGGCCCGTAGGGCCGGCTTACCGGGGGAAAAGGTGGTGGACCTGGGGGTGTGGGTGGTGCTTTGGGGGCTGGTTGGGGGCAAGGTGCTGTTGGTGGTCACAGACCCCTCGTACCTCGGAAGCCTACAGGGCCTGCTGAGCCTGCTGCGGGCGGGCGGGGTGTTTTACGGTGGCTTACTGGGTGCTTTGCTGGCCGCAGTGCTGCTTCTGCGCCGTTACCGGTTACCTTTTTTCCCGGTGGCCGACTTGCTGGCGCCGTCCATTGCCCTGGGCCACGCTTTTGGTCGCCTGGGCTGCTTTGCCGCTGGGTGCTGCTATGGTGCCCGCTGCCAACAGCCATGGTCGGTGACCTTTACTGACCCGCGCGCCGCCGCCTTTTCTGGCACACCCCTGGGCGTGCCGCTGCACCCGACCCAGCTTTACGAGGCGGCTTTCAACTTGGCCAACTTCTTCTTCTTAGCGTGGCTCTTTCGGCGGTTAGAGGGCCGTGGGCAGGGCCAGGTGTTTGGGGCTTACCTGGTAAGCTACGGTGTGGCCCGCTTTGTCATCGAGTTTTACCGAGGCGATGCGGACCGTGGCTTCGTCTTTGGCGGTCTTCTTTCTACCAGCCAGGCCATAGCTCTGGTGATGGTTTCTTTGGGGGTGGTGCTCATCCTGCGTGCCTGGCGGCGCTTGCGCTAGGGCTATGGACGGGCAAGGCAGGCTGGAACTGCGGGTGCCGCCGGAGGCCGATGGGTTGCGGCTGGACCGTTTTCTCGCTGCAGCCGGTTACGGCTGGTCCCGCGCTCAGGTAGCGCGTTGGGTAGACGAGGGCTTTGTCCTGCGCAACGGCCAGCCAAGCAAGCCGGGGCAGTTCCTCAAGACGGGCGACCTTATCCTGGTCACACCTCCGCCCCTCAAGCCCGCCACGGTGGAACCCCAGCCCATTCCCCTGGAGGTGCTGTACGAAGACGAGGACCTGCTGGTGGTGAACAAGCCTCCCGGCATGGTGGTGCATCCGGCTGCCGGCAACCCCGACGGCACCCTGGTTAACGCCGTCCTGGCTCACTGCCGCAAGCTATCCGGGGTGGGAGGTGTGGAGCGGCCCGGCATCGTGCACCGTCTGGACAAGGACACCTCCGGGGTGCTGGTGGTGGCCAAGACTGACCATGCCCACCGCCTGTTGGAGCTGGCCTTCCGCTGGCGCACGACGGAAAAGCGGTACCTGGCGTTGGTTTACGGTAACCCCAAAAGCGAGGAAGGCGTGGTGGAGGCGGCTATCGGTCGCCATCCGGTGGAAAGAAAACGCATGGCTGTGGTGAAAGACGGGCGCTCCTCCCGCACCCTTTGGTGGGTGAGAGAGCGCTTTGCTGGCCTGGCCCTGTTGGAGTGCCGGCCCATTACCGGCCGCACCCATCAAATCCGCGTCCACTTGGCCCATATCGGCCACGCCATCGTGGGTGACCCCCTCTACGCCGGCCGTCAGTGGCGGGAGCTGAAACACAAGGAGCTGCAGCTGGCCTGCCGCGCCTTTCCGCGCCAAGCCCTGCACGCCTGGCGGCTGGCCTTTCGCCACCCGCGCAGCGGAGAAACGGTGAGTTTCGAGGCGCCGTTGCCCGCCGACCTGCACCAGCTCCTGGAGTTGGCGCGCCGCCTCAGGTGAGCTTGCTGCGGCTCTCGGCCACCTGCTGTGGTGGGTTGACCCCCAGCCGGCGGATCATCTCGTTGAGGGTGGAGGGGCGCAGCCCCAAAAGGCGCGCGGCCTTGCGCTGAACCCCGCCGCAACGGGCCAAGGAGGCCTCGATCAGCGCCTTGGTGTAGCGGTTAACCGCTTCCCGCAGGTCAATACCTTCGCTCGGTACGGTCACCTGGGTGCTGTCCTCGGCCGGCTGCAACACCTCGGCCGGAAAGAGGTCGGGCTCGATCACCGGGTCCTGGGTAAGCACTACTGCCCGCTCAATGACGTTCTCCAGCTGGCGCACGTTGCCAGGCCAGTGGTAGGCGGTAAGCACATCCAAGGCCCGGGGAGAAAGGGTCAGGTTAGGTTTGCTGTTTTCCGCGCCGAAGCGCTTGAGGAAGAAGTTGGCTAGGGCGGGGATATCCTCCTTCCGCTCCCGCAGGGGCGGCAGCTTGATGGTAATCACGTTGAGCCGGTAGTAGAGGTCCTCGCGGAAGCTTCCCTCGGCGACCATCGCGGGCAAATCGGCATTGGTCGCGGCAATGATGCGCACGTCCACCTTTACCACCTGCTCGCCCCCTAGGGGGATGAACTCTCGCTCCTGAATTACCCGCAAAAGCTTGGCCTGAGTTGGCAGCGGGACGGTGCCGATCTCGTCGAGAAAGAGCGTGCCGCCATCCGCGAGCTCAAACAGCCCGCGGCGGCTGGCCACCGCGCCGGTGAAGGCTCCGCGCACATGGCCAAAGAGCGTGGCTTCCAGCAAGTCGTGGGGGATAGAGGAGGTGTTGACCACCACGAAGGGCCCGCCCGCCCGCGGTGACAGCTGGTGTATGGCCCGCGCCAACACTTCCTTGCCTGTGCCCGATTCACCGGTGAGCAAGATGTTGGAGCGGGACGGGGCGGCGCGCCGTACCAGCTCAACGATTTCTTCCATGGCACGGGAGCGCCACACCAACCGGTCCAGCCCCTCCAGGCGCTGGCGCAAGGCGCGGTTTTCCTTGCGCAGCTGCCTTTGCTCCAAGCCCTTACGCACCGTCAGGACCACCTCTTGGTTCTTGAAGGGCTTGGCAATGTAGTGGAAGGCCCCCTCGCGCATGGCGGCAATGGCGGACTCCACCGAGGAAAAGGCGGTAATCACCACCACCACCAGCTCGGGGTCGCGCGTTTTGATTTCCTTGAGCACATCCAGCCCTGGTCGGTCTGGAAGCATGAGGTCCAAGAGCACCAAGTCCGGCTCCTGCTCCTCCACCGCCTTCAGCCCCTCAGCGGCGGTGGTAGCCTGCAGCACGCCAAAGCCCTCGCGCCTGAGCAGCGTACCCAAGATGTCCTGCATTACCGGTTCGTCGTCAATGATGAGGATCCGCATGGTTAGGTCCCTCCTTGGGTAGTTCCACCCGCATCACCGTACCCGTGGGCTGGTTGGCGAGCACGTGAACCTCCCCTCCGTGGGCCCGCACGATGTCGCGAGTGATGGCCAAGCCCAAACCCGTGCCCCCTTGCCCCGCGCGGGTGGTGACAAAGGGTTCAAACACCTGCTCGCGCAGCGCCTCGGGGATGCCCGGCCCCGTGTCCCGTACCTCGAGCAGAGCTCGGGCGTCCTCCTCCCAAACCTCCGCCTCCACCTGCCCGCCGGCAGGCGTGGCTTGCAGGGCGTTGCGCAGCAAATTGTGCACCGCCAGCTCCAGCTGCACTCGGTTGGCGGCAATGGGTAAGGTGTCGGGTGCGCGGCAAGTGAAGGAAATCCCCAGACGCTTGGCCTCGCCGCGCAGCGAGGCCCAAACCTCACGCGCCACCGCGGCCAAATCCACCGGCTGCCGGGCAAAGCCGGAGGGTCGGGCCAGTTCCAGCAAGTTGGTGACGATACGCGCCACGCGGAAGGCTTGCTCCTCGATCTTTTCCGCCAGGCCGGCGCGGGGGTCGGGCGCCGGGGTGAGCTCGCGCAGCAGCTGGGCGTAGGAAGCTATACCGGTGACCGGCGTGTTCACCTCGTGCGCCAGACCCGCCGCCAGCCGGCCCAAGGCGGCCATGCGTTCCTGCTGGGCCAGACGGTGTTCCAGCTCCAGCTGCTGGGTAATATCTTCCACCGCCACCACACGCCCGTCTCGCTGCCCGGGTTGCAGCTCCACGGTAGAAACGGACAGCAGCCCCACGCGCTCACCGCCGCCAAGGAGCTGCACCTGCATGCCCGCCACTTTTTCCGGCAGCGCCCCGCCCCAAGAGGGTGGGAGCTTGACCAGCTGGGCCAGGGAAATCCCGGCCAGGGTGCCGTCTTCCTTGGAGAACAGGCTCATGGCCCGCTGGTTGGCGCGGAGGATGGTGCCGTTGGCATCGCAAATAAGCAAGGCGGTAGCGGCCGACTCGAAAACGCGTTCCAGGTACTCTTCCAGCAAGCGGTGCTGCTCCACCTGGCGAACGAGGTCGGAAAGCAGCACGCTGTTTTCCAGGGCCAGGGCCGCCTGCGCCACGAGAGCACCTACCAGCCGGCGCTCGGCGTGGGTCAGAGGTAAGGCGCCCTCTTTCCGTCCCACGTATGCCACCCCCATGAGGCGGTCACCCCGCACCATGGGGAAGCGGTGCCAGAGGCCTCTCGCTTTGAGCGGTGCCTCGTGCGGGCTGGGGTATGGGCCTTGCACGGAGGTTATCGGCAGGGAGGCCGCCTCCCCGGTGGGATAGGCTGGCAGCAAGGCCTCGCCGGAAGCACGGTAAAGCACCACCTGATCCACGGCCAAGGCTTGGCGCAGGAGCTCACCCAGGCGCGCCAGCAGCAGCTCCGGGTCGAAGATGCCCACCGCTTGCTCGGCGAAGGTGGCCAGAGCTTGCCGCGCCGCCCATCGCTCGCGGTACTGCCACCGCTCCACCGCGGTCAAAAGCGCCCGCCGCACGGGAACTGCCAAGCCCACCAGCGCCACGCCAGCTGCCGCCGCCAACAGCGTGCGCAGCTGCCCCAAGCCTGGGCCCACCTCGGTGAGCCAAAGGTTGAACAGGGCAAAGGCCACACCCCCCAGGATCACCGCCCCCCCGGTGGCCACCACCTGCCGCAGCACGTCCTCCAGGTCCCAAAGGCGAAACTCCAGCAGGGAGGAGGCCACCCCCAGGGGAACCAGGGTTAAGGGCAAGAGGGAAAGCCAGGAGAGGATTTCCAGCTCGGCGCCGGCCAGCTGGGGGATCAGCGAGAGCAGCAAGTAGGGGGTGAAGCCAGCCGCCGCCCCGGCAGCCACCCACTCCAACTGGCGGCGGCGTGTGGGGTCGGGTCGGGCGCGAGCGTAGACTTTTCCCGCCACCAGGCCAGCCAGTGCCACCCCGCTCACCACCAGCACGGCGGTGAGCTGGTCCAGGGCATCGGCCACCACCACCGGGCCCACCACGGGTGGAACGAGGCCCAAGAACAACAGCAACTTGGCTGCGCCGACGAGGAGCGAGGGCACGAACAGCCGCACGCACCACCAGCGCGACAGCACCACCACGGGAAAAAGGCCAAAGAACAAGACCAAAAGCGGAGGCAAGAACAGCCGCCCCAGGTCGCGCACCAGCAGCAGCCACTGGGCCAGGAGCTCCTGGGGACCGGAGATGGCCACGGTAGGGAACAGGGTTGCCGTTAGGGCGAAAAATCGAGCCGCGTGCCCCGAAGGCTGGCGCAGGTACACGCCGGAGGCGACCAGCACCGAAAACATGGCGGCGAACGCCACCAAAAGGTAGCGCACATCCACGTGCACAGGCGGCGCGTAGTACGGCACCTCCCGCCGCCCCTGGCCGCGTTGAAGGGTGAGGGTGACCACCCGCTGAGCAAAGAGCACGCGTTCCAGCTGCTGCAGGCTCCCTACCTCTTGCCCGTCCACCGCCAGAATCAGGTCACCGCGAGCCAGCCCAGCGCGAGCTGCGCCCGATTTGGGCACTACCTGGGTAAGCAACAGCCCTTCGGGTAAAGCCACGGCACGAAAATCCAGCCTCTGGAACTGGCTTACCTGTCGCATAACCCCCAGAAGGCCGGCCACGATCGCCAGTACCCCCATCGCCCCGACCAGCAGGGAGCGAGCGGGGTGGGTAGCCAAGCCCTCCACCGCCACCTTGGCTAGGGGAAAGGCAGCCGAATCGGGGGACGCCTTGTTCACAAAAACGAATTATATCCGATTTTTCGAACAAAACCGAGCGCCTTAGGGGTGCGGCGCCTCAAGCGTCAATGGCTTCCAGCATCTTCACCGCCAGCTTGAGGAAATCGGCCTCGGTGACGATGCCCAGCAGGCGACCCTCCCCATCCACCACCGGCAAGCAGCCGAACTTGTTCTCCAGCAGGATCTTTGCCGCCTCGCGCACGGGCATGTCAGGCGGGGCGGTGAGGGCATCGTGCATCAGCTCCTTCACCGGGATTTGGGAAAACAGCCGGTGTTCCTCTTTTTGGGAAATCCCGGCAAAGACCGAAAAGGAGGCCGCCAGCAGGTCGCGGTGGGTGACCAAACCCACCAGCGTGTCGCCGCGCACCACGGGCAAGTGACGCACGCGACCGCGCTCCATGCAGGAGCGAGCGTCTTCCAGGGAGTCGTCCTCCGAGAGGGTGATGACCTCCCGGGTCATGATGTCGGCCAGTTTTAGCCGGTACGGCATGGCCGAAGTATACCTTTGGCTAACCCGGCACGAAAGGCGAGTTTGCCTGGGGCACTTCGCGACCCTCGGGATGGGGCGAAAGCTCCGCCGATGCCAAAGGCGTATACTTTCGCTGCCGGCCCGGCCGGCCCTCGGAGGTGCCCATGCATACCATCGAGACCACCCCGGAAATGGTGGTGCAGGTTTACGCGCGCACGCGGGAACGCTTGGCGGTAGTTCGCCGCCGCCTCGGCCGTCCTTTGACCCTGGCGGAAAAGGTGATGTTTGGCCACCTGGACGACCCGGAGGGTCAGGAGCTGGCGCCGGGGGAGGCGTACCTGGCCCTGTGTCCGGACAGGGTGGCTATGCAGGACGCCACCGCGCAGATGGCCCTCCTGCAGTTCATGTCCGCTGGCTTGGAGCGCACGGCCGTGCCCACCACGGTGCACTGCGACCACCTCATCCGGGCCCGCTCGGGAGCGGCGGAGGACGTGGCGCGAGCCATTGAGGAGAACCGGGAGGTTTACGAGTTCCTCGAGTCGGTTTCCGCGCGCTACGGCATTGGTTTTTGGCGTCCCGGCTCGGGCATCATCCATCAGGTGGTGCTGGAAAACTATGCCTTCCCCGGGGGGATGATGATCGGCACCGATTCGCACACCCCCAACGCCGGGGGCCTGGGCATGTTTGCCGCGGGTGTGGGCGGGGCGGATGCGGTGGATGTGATGGCGGGCTTTCCTTGGGAGGTGTTACAGCCCAGGCTCATTGGTGTGCGGCTGGTGGGCGAGCTTTCCGGCTGGACGGCGCCCAAGGACGTGATTCTCAAGCTCTTGGACATCCTCACGGTCAAGGGTGGCACCAACGCTGTGGTGGAGTTTTTCGGGCCTGGCTGCCGCTCCATTTCCTGCACCGGCAAGGCCACCATCACCAATATGGGTGCTGAGCACGGTGCCACCACTTCCATCTTCCCCTTCGATGAGCGCATGGCCACCTACTTGCGGGCGACGCGTCGAGAAGACATTGCCTCGCTGGCGGAAGCCAACCTGGATTTGCTCACCGCCGACCCGGAGGTGGAGCAGGAACCGGAAAGGTTCTTCCACCGGCTGGTCGAAATCGACCTCTCCCAGCTGGAACCCCACTTGGTCGGACCGCACTCGCCCGATCTGGCCCGGCCTTTGTCCCAGGTGCCGGCTGCAGTTAAGGAAAACAACTATCCGGCCAAGATCGCTGCCTGCCTGGTGGGCTCCTGCACCAACTCCTCCTACGAGGACATCTGTCGCGCCGCCGAGGTGGCCAAGCAGGCCTTGGCCTTGGGTGTCAAGGCGCGCGTGCCCCTTTACATTACCCCGGGTTCCGAGCAGGTCTACGCCACCATGGAGCGGGACGGTTTGCTGCCCACCTTGCAAGCCTTTGGGGCGGTGGTGCTGGCCAACGCCTGCGGTCCCTGCATCGGCCAGTGGCAACGGGACGATACGCCCAAGGGCACGCCCAACACCATCGTCAACTCCTTCAACCGGAACTTTCCCGCGCGGAACGATGGTAACCCGGCGACCCTTTCCTTCATTGCTTCTCCCGAGGTCGTGGTGGCCTACGCGGCGGCCGGGACCTTGGAAGTGAACCCGGTGGCGGGAGAGATTCCCGTCAACGGTAAAAAGGTCAAGCTTGCCCCGCCACCACCGGCGCCGGAGGTGCCGCCCGCCGGCTTCGTCTTTAAGGCTGAAGGCTACGTGCCCCCTCCGCCCGATGGGCGCCACGTGGAGGTAAGGCTGCGGCCCGGTTCCGAACGCCTTCAGGCGCTGGAGCCCTTCCCCGGCTGGGATGGCCAGGATTACATTGAGCTACCAGTGATTCTCAAGGCGCGGGGCAAGTGCACCACCGACCATATCAGCCCCGCCGGTCCGTGGCTGAAGTACCGCGGTCACTTGGACAACATTTCCAACAACCTCTTCCTTGGCGCCATGAACGCTTTTACCGGCGAGGCAGGCAAAGCCAAGCATCCCCTCACCGGCGAGGTGATGGAGGTGGCCAAGATTGCCCGCGATTTGAGGAACCGCGGTTTGCGCTGGGTGGTGGTGGGCGACGAGAACTACGGGGAAGGCTCGTCCCGAGAGCACGCGGCCATGGAGCCCCGCCATCTTGGTGGGGTGGCCGTGATTGCCCGCTCCTTTGCCCGTATTCACGAAACCAACCTGAAAAAGCAGGGGATCCTGCCGCTTGTGTTCCAGGACGCAGCGGATTACGACAAGGTGCGGGAAGGGGACCGAATTTCCATCCTGGGTTTGGCCCAGCTGGCCCCGGGAAAGCCGGTGCGTGTGGTGCTCCACCACCAGGACGGCAGCCAGGAGGAGATCTTCTGCCGGCACAGCTTGTCTGAGGAGCAGATTGGCTGGTTTAAGGCGGGTTCCGCGCTCAACATCTTGCGGCAAAAGCGCTGAGGCCTTCGCCGCTGCTCCTCTCGGCGGGGGTCGTTCACGGAGGCCGCGGGTTGCTGGGACGACTGCTTGCCATTGCTCTCGCAGGCGCCTTAGGGACGCTGGCGCGCTACGGCCTGTCGGGCTTGTGCGCGCGTTGTTCTGTTTCCTTTCCCTGGGGCACGTTGGCAGTCAACCTTCTGGGCTGCTTTGGCTTGGGTTTGCTCATGGGCGTGGCCACCGGTGGGCGGGGGCTTTTGCCTGCGAGCTTGCGAAGCTTTTTGGGTACTGGGTTTTTTGGGGCTTTCACCACCTTCTCCCCCTTTGCCTAGGAAACGGTGGAGGCCGCACGCCTGGGCGCCTGGGCGGTGGTTTTGGGGAACCTCCTGGCCCACCTGTGCTTGGGACTTTTGGCCTGCCGGATGGGCCTGTGGTTGGGTGAAAGGTAGGTGACAGGATGGTCAAAATTGCCGGTGAAGGCGAGCTGGTGCGCATTTTCGTCGGCGAGGCCGACCGCTGGTGCGGGCGAGCTTTGTTTGAGGCAATCGTGTTGGTGGCGAGGGAGATGGGCTTGGCAGGGGCGACCGTGCTGCGCGGCGTCATGGGCTTTGGCGCGGCTTTGGTGCTGCACAGTTCGCGCCTGCTGCGCCTCTGGAAGGACCTGCCGATAGTCATCGAGGTGGTGGAAATGGCGGAAAAGATTGCTCCCTTTGTGGCGCGGGGGGAGGCCATGCTGGACGAGGCCACCCGCGGCGGGCTCATCACCCTGGAGCGGGCCGAGATCATCCGCTACCAGCCAGGGAAGGTGGCGGAGGTTTGAAGGAGCCAAGCTGCCATGTGATGCGGCCCAGGGGGAGGCAGCGACGGTGAGCCCGCTCCCCGGCCAGGCTTCTTGCTTACCGGTCTTCCGCCACCGGTGCCAGGGCGCGGTAGCGAGCGAGGCCCGCGAGGAAAACCTCCGCTGCTCGCTCCAGCTTGGGCACCTGCAAAACGTAGGCGATGCGCACCTCGTCTCGACCCGCGCCGGGGGTGGCGTAGAAGCCTGATGCTGGCGCCACCATCACCGTTTCTCCTTCTAGCTGGAAGTCCTGCAGCAGCCACGCGGCAAAATCGTCCGCGTCAGTCACCCCTTCCATCTTGACGATCATGTAAAAGGCACCGCGCGGCTTGCGCAGGATGATGCCCTCGGCGGCGGTGAGCTTGGCAAAGAGCACGTCTCGCCGCCTTTGGTACTCCTGGCGCACGGCGGCAAAGTAGCTCTCACCCAGCTGGTAGGCGGCCACGGCACCCACCTGCTCCAACGTGGGCGGGCACAGGCGCGCCTGACCCAACTTGAGGCAGGCGGCCATAACCTCTCGGTTGCGGGAGATGATCGCGCCCACACGTGCGCCGCAGGCGGAAAAGCGTTTGGAAATGGAATCCACCACGATAACCCGCGAGGCCACCTCGGGGATTTCCAGCACCGAAGTGTGGCTGCGGCCATCGTAGGTGAACTCTTTGTAAACCTCGTCGGCGATGAGGAAGAGGTCGTGGCGCAGCACGAAGGCCGCGGCGCGCTCCAGCTCCTCGCGGGTGAGGACCGTTCCCGTGGGGTTGTTGGGAGAGCAAAGCAGAAGCGCGCGTGTGCGGCGAGAGACGGCCCGCTCCAGCACCTCGTCCGGCGGCAAGTGGAAGCCGTCCTCAGCGTGGGTGCGCACCGGCACGAGACGCAAGTTGGCCATTTGCGCGTAGCCGTTGTAGTTGGTGTAGAAGGGCTCGGGCACGATGACCTCATCCCCCTCGTCGGCGACCACGGTGAATGCAAACAGGATGGCCTCGGAGCCACCGTTGGTGATGAGCACCTGCGAGGGGTTCAGCTCCACTCCGTAGCGGGAAAAGTAACGGCAAATGGCCTCCCGCAACGCCGGCAGACCATCGCTGGGACCGTAGGCGAGGACGGGCTCAGAAAAGCGCGCCACCGCCTCGAGGAACTGTGGCGGGGTCGGAAGATCAGGCTGCCCGATGTTCAGGTGGTAGATGTGAATGCCCCGCTTTTTGGCTTGCTGCGCCAGCGGGGCCAGCTTGCGGATCGGGGACTCCTGCATGCTGCAGGCTCTTTGGGAGATGCGCATGCTCCCTCCCTCGCCTGGGCTCCCAGGCGAGGGCAGGGTAGCGCGGGCAGGCAAAGTTTGGCAAGCTGGAGGCAAAGGGGGAACCTATGACGCTGGTGTTCATCCGTCACGGCGAGGCGAGCAAGGGTCTAGGAAGCGACGCGGACCGGCCCTTGACCGAGAAGGGGAGGGCGCAGGCGCAGGCGGTAGCCTCGGCGTTGGCGGCAACGGGCCTGCGCTTTTCCCGCCTCTTCGCCAGTACCCTGGTACGGGCACAGCAAACGGCACAGGCGTTGGTGGAGGCCTCGCTGGCGCCCCGCGTGGAACCCTGTGACGGGTTGCTGCCCGAGCGGGGGCCCGAGCTCTTTTTGCAGCTGCTTGCTAGCCTGCCGCAAAGCGGCACGTTTGCCTTCGTAGGCCACGAGCCTCTCCTTTCGGAGCTGGTGGAGCGCGTGCTGTTCGGCAAGGTTTGGGGAGTGGTCAGGATGACCAAGGGCGCGGTGGCGGTTCTCCAGCACCAGGAAAGGTACTGGCACCTGGTCGGGTTGGCTAGTCCCGAGTGGTTTCTACCTGCTCGCCCCGCCTGAGGGCAACACCTCAAGAGGCTGGTAGTCGGGGCAGTCCACGCGCAGGGCGAAGCCGGCCAATGGCTTTTCCAGAAGCTGACAGAAGAGCTCCTCCCCATGGCCCTGCAGGAAGCGGCAGGTCAGACACATACGGCTTTGTGCCATGAGACCGGCTTGCTCCAGCTGGTGCAGCATTTCCAGAAGGGAGCGCAGCAGCTGGCCCTGCTGCTGCCTCGGCAGGTTGTCGAGAGCTTGCATGAGCGGCTCGGCCCAACGCTGGCTGGCTACCACGCGCCTGTGCCCTTCGGGCGTGAGGTGCACCTGAACGCGCCGGCGGTCTCCCGGGTCCGGGCTCACCCGGGCCAGGCCCTTCCCTACCAGGGTCTTAAGCGCACGGGAGACGGTGGGTTTGGTCACCCGCAACCACCGAGCCAGCTCGCCCACCCCTTGCGGCCGGCCGGCGAGCGCCTCGAGGATGGCGGTCTGGAGGGCGGTCAGCCCTAGGGGGCCGGAAGCCTGCCAACTGAGGGCCACCAACAGCCGGCTCAGCCGTTCCAAAGCCGCTGCCAACTTGGCCGAGGGTTCCTCATGCCTGGTGGCGAGGCGAAAGGATGTACCCATCGGTGCCCACGGTAACAAAAAAGCCCGGGCGGGTCACCCCGCCCGGGCTAAACCCTTACGGCCGCCACGGGGAAAACACGTAGTCTTTATTCTTTTGCGATTCGTGGCAGGTGAAGCACTGCTCCTTGGCGTTGGTGACTATCCGCTTGTTGGGGTCCCCGCCGCCAAAGGCCTCAAAGCCCCACCCGCCGGTCTCGGCAAACCGCTTGCTGTTCTTTTCCATGACCGCCAGCACCTTACGCGCTCCCTCGCTAATGGCATTGTTTTCAACCGGTGCCTCGAACAGGTCGAAAACCAACACCGACCCGTCAGGGTAAGAGCCCGTTTCCAAGCCCTTTTTGGCCTTGTCGTTGGCGTAGACGTGGTGGATGCCACCGAAACCCTCGTAAAGGGGGTGGCCAGGCTGTAGTACCATGCTCTTCACATGGTGCCAGGAACGGTAGCCCTGGGGGAAGGCCACGAGGCTGCCCTTTTCCGCCGCCAGCGCTAGCCCAAAGGCCAGCGCAAGGAGACTAGCCACCGGAATATACGCACGCTTTCTCATCGGTACACCTCCTTTCCTTGGGACACTTTGGCTTCAGCCTGATGCGTGCTTTAGGCAAATGCCAAGGCGGAGATCGCGGAGAACAACTCATAAGCACTGCTAACTATAATGTGCCGGTTCCCGTTTGTCAAGGGGGCGAGGGTGCCACGGCAGGGCGATGAAATTGCATTACAGACTCTTTTCATTGGTTTGCCTTTGTGAAATTTTGCGCTATATTGGGGGGGCGAGGGGAGGAGCCGGGTGAGCGCGTACGTTCCCATTCTTCTTTTTGTTTTGGTGGCTGTCAGCTTTCCCATCGTTACCCTGCTTATTGCCCGCGCCTTGCGGGCGGGCAAGCCCAATCCGGTGAAAAACGAGCCCTACGAGTGCGGGGTGCCGGTGACCAGCGTGGCCCACGAGACCCGTTACACGGTGCGCTACTACCTCATTGCCGTGTTGTTTGTGATTTTTGATGTGGAGACGGTTTTCCTTTTTCCCTGGGCGGTGATGTTGGACCGTTTGGCCCTGTTTGGTTTTTTGGAAATGCTGGTGTTTCTCGTCATCTTGGTAGCCGGTTACGTGTACGCCTGGCGGAAAGGAGCGCTGCGATGGGCGTGAACCAGACACCGGTCGAACCCTCCGTGCTGGTGGGGGTGTACGACGCGGTGTTCAACTGGGCCCGCAAGAACTCCCTCTGGCCCATGCAGTTCGGCTTGGCATGCTGCGCCATCGAGATGATGGCGGTGTTGGACCCACGCTTTGATATGGCTCGTTTCGGGGCTGAGGTCTTCCGCGGCTCCCCGCGGCAGGCAGATCTGATGATTGTTGCGGGCACGGTGACGGAAAAGATGGCACCTATCGTCAAGCGCCTCTACGATCAAATGGCCGAGCCCAAGTGGGTCATGGCCATGGGATCCTGCGCCATATCGGGAGGACCATACCGCACCTACGCGGTGACCCAGGGGGTGGATCGCCTGATCCCGGTGGACGTGTATGTGCCCGGGTGCCCGCCCCGTCCGGAAGCCCTGCTGTACGGCTTGATGCAGCTGCAAAAGAAAATTGACCGTATGAGCCTGGCCCGCAAGGCCAGTTAAGGGGGCAGTTATGAGCGAGGAAACCAAGGGACCAGAGCAGGCCCCTGCCAAGATGCCCTGGGAGGAAAAGCCGGTGCCACCCAGCCCGAGCGATGCCAGCGACCATCCGCTGGTGCGCGAGCTGGCGAGCGCGGTTCCCGCCGCGGTGGTGGAGGCAGTTGCGTTTGCAGGCCAAGTAAGCGTACGAGTTGCCAGGGAAAGCCTTTCCTCGGTGTTGGCTGCCCTCAAGGAGCTGGGTTACAAGTTCCTGGTGGACCTCACCGCCGTGGACTGGAAGGAGCGGCCGGAGGGGCGATTCGACGTGGTTTACTGGCTCCACCGCCACGCCGACTCCGCCCGGCTGCGGGTCAAGGTGGCCGTGCCCGAGGGCCAGGAGGTTCCCTCGGCCGTTTCTCTTTGGCCCACGGCGAACTGGCTGGAGCGGGAAGTGTTTGATATGTTTGGGATTTACTTTGCCGACCACCCCAACCTGGAGCGCATCCTCACCTGGGAGGGTTTCAACGGCCATCCCTTGCGCAAGGATTTCCCCATCGAGGGGATCGACACCGGCGCCGCCATCTACCCAGACATTTACCCCCCCGGTGGTGGTCCGGTCAAGGCAAAAGGGGGTGCGTAAACCATGCCTGAGCTGGAAGCCACGCTTGTCGGCAGCGAGGAAATGGAGGTTTCTTTCGGGCCTCAGCACCCTGCCACCCACGGGGTGTTGCGGCTGCAGCTCAAGGTGGACGGCGAAAAGATCGTGGATGCCAAGCCGATCATCGGCTACCTCCACCGCGGCACAGAGAAGCTCTTCGAGCGAGAAACGTATCCGCAGTGTATTCCCCACACCGACCGCATGGACTACACCGCGGCTGCCACCAACAATCAGGGGTTCGTTGGGGCGGTGGAAAAGCTCATGGGTATCACCATCCCCCCTCGCGCCGCCTCCATTCGCATGATACTGGCAGAAATGCAGCGGATTGCCTCCCACATCATTTGGCTGGCGACGCACGCGTTGGATATTGGCGCGGTGACGCCGTTTTTTTACACCTTCGAAGAACGGGAAAAAATCCTGGATTTGTTCGAGGAGTACTGTGGAGCGCGTCTAACGCTCAACACCATGCGAGTTGGCGGTGTGCCTTGGGATGTGCCGGATGGGTGGACCGACCGTTGTCGCAAGTTTGTGGAGGAGCTCCCCAAGAAAATCGAGGACTGGGAACGTCTCTTAACCAACAGTCGCATTTGGAAAGCGCGGACCGTGGGGGTGGGCGTGATCGATGCGGAGAAAGCCATCGCTTGGGGTTTGACCGGGCCACCCCTGCGGGGCAGCGGTGTGGCTTGGGATATCCGCAAGGTCTTCCCCTACGACCGCTATAACGAGGTGGAATTCGATATCCCCATCGGCAAAAACGGGGATACTTACGACCGCTACCTGGTGCGCATGGAAGAAATGCGCCAGTCGGTGCGCATCATCCGTCAGTGCTTGGACAAGCTACCCGACGGTCCGGTGCGCGCCTGGGTGCCGAAGGTGATTCGGCCGCCGAAGGGCGAGGTCTACTTTTCCGTTGAGAGCCCCAAAGGCGAGCTGGGTTACTACATCGTGTCCGACGGCGGGATCACTCCTTACCGCGTGCGCGTGCGCCCGCCCTGCTTCGTCAACCTGCAGGCCCTTCCCGAGCTGGTTCGCGGCCACCTGGTGGCAGACGTAGTGGCCGTGATCGGCACCTTGGACATTGTCCTGGGAGAAATCGACCGATAGGGGAGACCATGAACGAGTTGCTGTCCACCTACGTGTTGTGGCCGCTGATAAAAATCCTTGTGGTGCTTCTGTCCCTCATCTTGTTGGCGGCCTACCTCACCTTTTTTGAGCGCAAACTCCTGGCTTACATGCAAATTCGCCTTGGGCCGAACCGCGTAGGGCCAGGAGGTTGGTTGCAACCCATTGCCGATGCCCTCAAGCTCTTTGTCAAGGAAGACCTCACCCCGGGCTTTACGGAACGATTCGTTTTCCTTCTTGGCCCGATACTAATCATCGTGCCGGCGTTGGTAGTTTTTTCCGTGATTCCGTTTGGGCCCTCACAGAACCTTTTTATCACCGACGTGAACATCGGCGTGCTTTTCATCCTTGCCGTGTCCTCGGTGGGTGTTTACGGTATCATTCTGGGCGGGTGGGCTTCCAACAATAAGTTTTCCCTCATGGGTGGGCTGCGTTCGGCCGCGCAGGCGATTTCCTATGAGGTCCCCATGGGCTTTGCCGTGGTTACCGTGCTGGTCCTGGCGAAATCCATGTCCCTCGTGCGCATCGTCGAGGCACAAAAACAAGCAGGGGTGTGGTTCGTTTTCCCCGGTTTTATCGCGTTCTTCATTTACTTCGTTTGCGGGGTGGCGGAGACAAACAGGAATCCCTTCGACCTTCCGGAAGCTGAATCGGAGCTGGTAGCTGGCTACCACACTGAGTACTCGGGCATGAAGTTCGCCTTTTACTTCTTAGCGGAGTACGCCAACATGGTGGTGGTTTCTTCGCTGGCAACGGTCATGTTTTTCGGTGGCTGGCTAAGGCCATTCCCCAACGTCGCGGCTTTGAGCTTTCTCGATGTTATTCCGCCTTTGATTTGGTTTTTGCTCAAGGTGGCTTTTTTCCTCTTTCTTTATATCTGGTTTCGCGGTACTTTCCCGCGCTACCGCTTCGACCAGCTCATGGGTCTGGGATGGAAGGTCTTGTTGCCCGTGAGCTTGGTGAACTTGTTGGTCGTTGCGGCGTTCGTTGCCGCTGGAGGACAAGCATGAGCTTTTGGGGGTTTTTGGCCAGTGTGGTGCCGGTAGACCTTTTGGCCGGATTGAAAACCACTGGGAACTACCTTTTGTCCCGCAAAGCGACCATTCAGTATCCCGAAGAACGCAAGGAGCCCGCGGACCGTTTCCGGGGGATGTTCGGTTATTCCCTGGAGCGGTGCACCGTTTGTCGCGGCTGCGAGAAGGCTTGCCCCATCGGCATCATTCACATCGAGGCGCATTGGGAAGAGTACGAGGTTGAGGGAAAAAAGCGGAAGAAGCAGGTCATCGATCGCTATGACATCGACGTGAAGCGCTGCATGTTTTGCAACTTGTGCGCCGAGGCATGTCCCACGGAAGCGGTTTGGCTCACCACCAAGACGTATGAAGCAGCCGCCTACGAGCGCAACCAGGCGCTTTATCTCAACAAGGAGAAGCTAATGAGCTGGGAAGGCATTAAGGCGTTCCCGGGCGTCAAGCCTCCTGCCCAAGGCGGCCTTCCCTTGTTCCGCTTGGGAGGCGAGGAGGAGGAAGGCTGATGGACTTCTTGGTGGCCCATTTTGCCCAGCTCACCTTTATCGTTTTCGCCTCGCTGGCGCTGGCCGGCGCTGCCGGCGTGGTCTTGCTGCGACAACCTGTGCACGCGGCTCTTTCCCTCTTGGCCACCTTTCTCGCCGTTGCCGGGCTTTTTGTGCTTGCCCACGCTGAGTTCTTGGCGGCGGTGCAGGTCCTGGTCTACGCCGGGGGGGTCATGGTGTTGTTTTTGTTCGTCATTATGTTCGTGAATGTGCGCACGGTAAATAAGGAGCCCCAGTACCTGCAGCCGTTGGTGCCCGTGGCAATCCTGACCTCTTTGCTGTTCATGGCCCTGGCCGGAGCCGGCCTTTGGGCCTTGGGCCTGCGCCCCGCCGCCGATCCGACCCCTCTGCGCTTGGTGGGCGGCCAACTGGCGGGCAACAGCGAGGCGGTGGGGTGGGTACTGTACCGCGATTACCTCTTGCCCTTCGAGGTGGTGTCCATCTTGCTTTTGGTGGCCATCGTCGGTGCCATTCTTTTGGGGCGGAAACCAAGGGAGGAAGCATGATACCCACCAGCTGGTACCTTGCCCTTTCTGTCGCCCTGCTGGGTTTCGGCCTTCTGGGCTTGGTGATGCGGCGCAACTTCATTACCGTTCTTATGAGCGTGGAGCTTATTCTCAACGCCGCCAACCTCAATTTCGTGGCTTTTGCCCGCCAATTGGGTGAGCTTTCAGGCCAGGTGTTTCCCGTATTCATCATTACCATTGCTGCTGCTGAAGCGGCCATCGGCTTAGGAATAATCATTCACTTGGCACGCCTCAGGGGTACCGTGGCCCTGGATAGCGTGCGCGAGCTGCGGGGTTGACCATGGAAGCCTTGCTCGCATTGGTCCTTTTGCCTCCACTGGTTGGTGCCATTGTCAACGGGTTGGTAGGCAACCGCCGCGGCTGGGGGAAGCACATCACCAGCGCGGTGGCCCTGGCTGGCAGCGGTTTGGCCATGATTGCCGCCTTTACCGCTATTGCTTTTTGGCTGAAGCGCTTCGGGATTCACCACCAATGGGTGGCGACCTTCTTCAGCTGGATACCGCCTCTTGCCGGTCGTGTGGCGGAGGGTTCTTTGGTGCCTTTTTCCGTTAATTTCTCCCTGCGTTTGGATGCGTTGTCGGCGGTGATGGTGTTTTTTATCACGTTTG
>CAZAUJ010000015.1:0-64065 GCA_964488355.1 uncultured Thermoanaerobaculia bacterium
CCCAAGATTCCCCACTGCTGCCTCCCGTAGGAGTCTGGGCCGTGTCTCAGTCCCAATGTGGCCGGTCACCCTCTCAGGCCGGCTACCGATCGTCGCCTTGGTAGGCCGTTACCCCACCAACGAGCTAATCGGACGCAGGCCGATCCGGAAGCGGCTGGCCCCGAAGGGTCCCAACCTTTCCTCACCCCACCATGCGGTGAGGTGAGCGTATGCGGTATTACCTCCAGTTTCCCGGAGCTATCCCCCACTTCCGGGTACGTTACCCACGCGTTACTCACCCGTTCGCCGCTCGGCTCACGGCCGAAGCCGTGTCCTCGCTCGACTTGCATGTGTTAGGCGCGCCGCCAGCGTTCATTCTGAGCCAGGATCAAACTCTCCAGTTTGAACCTGCTCGAAGCACCAGCGGAAAGCTTTCGCTTCCCTGGTGGATGCGTTATTCGTTAATCGCCGCTTTCCCTTAAGGATTGCGGCAGCACCGCACGCTCGATTTAGTTTTCAAAGAACCCCGACTCGCCCCTCAAGGCGGACTAGTAATGTAATCCCTCACCGGCTGTTTGTCAAGGCCCGTTTTTCGTCCACCTTCCAAAGAGCAACCCGCTCACCGGCGGGGACGCACTTTATAAAGCACGCGGGCCTGCCTGTCAAGCCCCCCATCCAGCTCATCCCTTGCCGACCAGCAATCTCAAGAAGCGCAAAGGGTTACTTCAGACGCCAATGAAGCACGGGCAGGCCGAACCCGGCGGGTGGCACCTGCCGCAGAAGGCCAAAGGGCACAGGCGTATTCCGCCAAGGTGGCGATGGTGAGTGAGGGATTGACGCCCAGGTTGGCCGACACCACCGAGCCGTCCATCACGAACAGGCCCGGGTACCCATGAACCTGAAGCCCTTCATCCACCACACCCACCTCGGGGCCCTCACCAGGTGCACAGCCACCAAGGATGTGAGCGGTGGTGGGGATGTCAAAGAGGACCTCATTGAGGGCACTCTGGGGCATGCCACCTAGCTCCGCGCCCAGCTCCCGCGCCACCTGGTTGGCAATGGGAAGGTACGAGGGAACGCGAGAGGCTCCTCCTTGGCGCGCCGAGGCCAAAGTCAGTCGCCACGGAGCAAGGCGCGAGCGTCGAAGTACCAGGCGCATGGCCGTGGGTTGTGTTTGCATCACCAGCAGCACCACCGAGGACCGGGCCTTACCCCAGGGCTTACTGACCCGCAGGAAAAGCAGGGGATGGTGTGCCACCTGCCCCAACCAGCGTACCCACCGCGGCCACGAGCCGCCCCCGTCGGTCAGCAGGGTCCCCAGAAGCAACAACACGTCATTGCCCGGAGCAAACCGAACCGGCTCCATCGTGGTGGTGTCGTCCATTTCCACCGCCGAGCCGATGGCCACCCCCTGCCAGAGGTCCTCCCGGTCCGGCGCCGTCACACCTAAAAGCGCCTCGTTATTGGTGCGAACGTTAGTTCCCAACCGAGGCGAGAGCGCCGGAAGCCAGCCTCGCTGTTGGCACTCCAGCAGCAACTTGAGCGTCCCCATCACGCCGGCAGCCAAGACCACACGCCGCGCCCAAAGCCAACCGCCCACCCCCACCGTTCCGGGCCGGCGCCAGCGAAGGAGGAACCCCCCGTCTTGCTGAGGAACCAGGGCGGTGACTTCCGCCTCGGCCAGCACGTGCGCACCTGCCTGTTGTGCCAGGTGCAGGTAGTTCTTGTCGAGGGTGTTCTTAGCACCTACCCGGCAGCCAGTCATGCAGCCACCACAAAAGGTGCAGCCTACCCGCGGCGGCCCCTTACCCCCGAAATAAGGGTCTGCCACTTCCACCCCCGGCTCGCCAAAAAACACGCCCACTCGGGTGGGGCCAAAGAAGGCTTCCCTCCCCCGGCGCCGGGCCGCCCGCCGTAAAGCCTCATCGGCTGGCCCCAGGCGTGGGTTGGTGGTCGCACCCAACATGCGGAGCACCGTCGGTACGTGGCGCAAAAACTCGTGTTTTTTGGATCGCAGCGGCCCCCAGGCTGGGTCGTCCCACACCACAGGTTTTGGCTCCATCAGGGTGTTGGCATAAACCAGCGATCCGCCACCCACACCCACACCGTGCAACACCAGCACCTGACGAAAAAGCTTGAGCGCCCAGGGCCCGTGAAAACCCAGGCCCGGCAGCCAAAAGGCCTTGGAAAGGTGCCAGTTCCGTTTGGCAAAGTCGCCGGGTTGCCAGCGGCGGCCCTTTTCCAAAACCAACACCCGGTACCCTTTTTCCGCCAGCCGCAGCGCCGCCACTGACCCGCCGAACCCGGAACCAACTACGGCCACGTCGTAGCGCGGGCGGTCCACCCGGTTACTTTAGCGCTTTTTCACCGCTGGAGAAGCGGTATCTATGGTGACCCGCGTTGACACCGCAACCTTCAACGCCGCTACACTGGCCGGCGTACGACGCAACGGAGGTGTGCATGGGTAAAACCGCTTTCCCTCTTGCCTTGCTTCTTTTGGCCAGCCTGCCATCCTGGCACCCCGACACGGGCCAAGCCCCACAGGAGGAGGCGCGACCCGCACCGGTGTACGTGGTCAACCAACCGGAAATGGTGCGCGTGCGCGGTGAGGTGAGACTTGTTGAGCCGATCACCGGCGAGGTTTCCGTGAAAGGCCCCATCCCCCAAGGCCAGGCCGTAATCCTCCGGGACCTGGAGGTCGGGCCGGTGAGCAAGAAAGAGTACCTGCGCCTAGAAAAGGGAGGCACCGTATCTGCCGAAGGCTTCACCACTATGGTGGTGTCGTTGGCCGGCATGCAGCGGGTCTCTCCCACGAAAGGCGGCGAGGTGGGGGCGATCCTCTTGCCTGCCGAGGACCTCCCCTTGCGAGCCTGGGAGGAGCACGGGCAGAAGCTCTTCGCTCTGGAAACCCACGCCCGCTCCGAGCCCAACGCCCTCCCCTACTTCGCCTCCGAGCCGCTGCGCGCTGTCGTGGCTTTCCCTCGTTACCGCGTCCTGCTCTACAACGAGTCCGACCGCACCGTTTCGGTGACCCTCTACATTTATCTCACCAATTGACCCATGCCTTGGGCCACCCGAGCGGGTCGGTGCCGTTAGACTTACCCAGGGGGTGACGATGCACGTGGTGCTTTTTTGGGGCTTGGTATTGGTGGTGCTGCCGCTGGCACTGGCTTGGTGGTGGGACAATCGAAGCCGTCGGCGCGCCGGGGATGGTCACGGTGGCGACTCATGAGCCTGCGGCAGCGCCTCGCCCCTGAGGCCGTTCCTGCGAGAAACGCCCACCCCCACGCCAGTCCCAAACTCGCGAGCTCCTGGCGTGTGCTGGCAAGCGCCGCGCGAATTGCTTGGCGCCACATGGTGGCTAGCCCGCGTACCGTGGCCCTTGCCCTTGCCGGCGTGGCCATCGGCGTGGCGGTGTTCATCTTTACCGTGTCGCTGATGGACGGCTTGGTGGAGTTCTTCACCCAACGGATCCTACGGATTGCGCCCACCCTCACCGTGCTGCCGGAAAGGCTCGAGGTGCGCACCCGCCGGGAAGCGCTGGCTCGTTGGCAACCGGAGGAGGTACTGCTGCTTTCCCGTCCGCCGGTGCCGGACGAGAGGCTGACTCTGCGCGGAGCCCCGGCATTGGCACAGCAGCTTCGGTCCTTCCCGGGCGTGCGGGGCGTGGCCCTGGCTGTTCCCACCGCGGGGGTTTTGGCCTTTGGCACCGCGGAAGAAGCGGCCACGCTGCTCGGCATGCAGCCGTCGGAGGAAGCCGAGGTGACAGAGTTGTCCCGGTTTGTGGTGGCGGGCTGGTGGAGCGACCTGTCAGCTTTTGCCAACGGCGTGGTGCTCGGCTACAAGCTGGCTCAGCGACTGGGCGTGCAGGTGGGCGACCGGCTGGTGGCCACTGGCGAGTCAGGGGTGCAGCGGGAACTGGAAGTCGTGGGCTTGCTGGCGGTGGGGTTGGGTAGCTGGGACGAGAGCACGGCCGTGGTCAACCTTCCCGTTGCCCAAGGACTGGCGGGCTGGGCGGCGGATGAGGCAGGGGAAGTTCGCCTGCGCACCTCGCTGGCCGATGTGACTGTGCTCAAGGAGAAGCTGGAAGCGCTCATCGGCCACCGGGTGGAGACCTGGCAGGAGGCCAACCAGGCTGCCTTCCAGCTTTTCCGCACCATCGGCCTGACCACCTACCTACTCACCGGGTTCGTGTTGGTGGTAGCGGGCTTTGGAATCAGCAACAAGCTGGGAACCATCATTTTGGACAAGGAGCCGGAAATTGCCATCATGCGGGCCTACGGCTTCTCCAAAACCGTAGTGCGCACCGTGTTCCTAATCCAGGGCGTTCTTCTGGGCGCTGGTGGTGCCCTGCTGGGCTGCCTTGGGGCTTGGGCTGCCGTGAGTTACTTTCGAGCCCATCCCATTCGCTTCGCACCGCGGGATCAAGCGGTCCTTGCATACACCGAACTATACCTGGCAAACAAGCCGGGCTATTACCTCTTTGTCGGGGCCGCGGCGGTGCTTATCGCTTTGGTAGCATCCCTTTTGAGCGTTCGCCGCGCAGCACGCGTTTTGCCGGTAGAGGTGCTCCGTGGTCGAGCCTGAAGGGGTCGGCAGTCAAAAGCTTCAGCCCCCGGCATTGGAAGCCATGGCCGTTTCCCGGCGCTTGGGCACGGGCGCCAGCGCGCGGGATGTCCTGCGCCACGTGAGCTTGGCTTTGGAGGAGGGCGAGTTCGCCGCCCTCACCGGACCATCCGGATCGGGAAAGTCCACGCTGCTTTACATCTTGGGCGGTTTGGACCGGCCCGACGCGGGCGAGGTGCGGGTGGCGGGTATTAGCCTCTCGGGCGTCAGCGATGACGAGCTGGCGCGTCTGCGCAACCGCACCATAGGCTTTGTTTACCAGTTTCACTTCTTGCTTCCCGAGTTTTCCGCCTTGGAGAACGTGCTCATGCCCCTCTGGGCGCGCGGTGGCGGGAGGAGCCGAGAAGACCAGGAGTGGGCTAGGGAGTTACTGGTGCAGGTGGGGCTCTCGCACAAGTTCCATAGTTTGCCGCGGGAGCTTTCTGGCGGCGAGCAGCAGCGGGTGGCTATTGCCCGCGCGCTGGTGAACCGCCCCAAGGTGGTTTTGGCGGACGAGCCCACGGGAAACCTCGATTCCCGCAATGCCGCCGCCGTCTATGACCTCTTCCGCACGCTGCACCAAAACCTGCGGCAGACCATTCTGGTGGTGACGCACGATCCCCTTTGGGCTGCAGCCTCGGACCGGGTCTTGCAACTTCTGGACGGGCAGATCGTAGCCGACGAGAGGCGAGGGTCTGATCCCAATCTTTCTTTCGGGAGCTCATCATGAAGCGCTGGCCGATTTGGTTACTCCTGTTGAGCATCACCGGCGTGGTGTTCGCCAACCTCTTTTGGACCCGTTGGCGAGGCCAACCCGTAGAGCTCACCCGGGTCACGAAAGGCCGGCTGGTGGAGGCCATCTACGCCACCGGTCGGGTGGACACCGACAGCCGAGCCACCGTGCGAGCACGACGCCGTGGGCCTTTGCAGCGGCTGCTGGTGGGTCCAGGGGCTCCCGTAGCGGTCGGGCAGCTGGTGGCGGTGCAGGACACCACCGAGGCACAACTGGAGGTGGAACGTGCCCGCAAGGACCAGGAAGCGCTGCGGGCGGCCGCCGCCGAGGCGGAGGACGCGGCAAGGAGAAGCGAAGAGCTTTTCCACGCCGGGTTGTTGCCGGAGCAAGAGTGGGTCAAGCAAAGGGAGCGGGCGGCCGAGCTGCGGCAACGTCTGGCCAGCCAAACCGCCTCCGTTGCCATAGCCGAAGAGCAGCTACGCTGGTTCTCCCTCCACTCGCCCCTTACGGGTACCGTCAGCCAGCTGCACCGCCGCCAGGGCGACCTGCTGGTAGAGGGGGACGAGGTGCTCACGGTGGTGGACCTGTCCAGCGCCTACCTGCGGGTGGCGGTGGATGAGCGGGACTTGGGCAAGGTGCGCCTAGGGCAAGAAGCGCGCATGCTGTTCGATGCCCTTCCCCAACAACCCATGCTAGGCCGCGTTTGGCGCATTGTGCCCACGGTGGACCGACTCACCAAATCGGCCGACGTGCTGGTGGAGCTACCCGCATCCCACCCCCCTTTGCAGCTGGACATGACCGCCACGGTCAACATCATTACCCAGGTGGTGGAGGACACGCTGCTCGTGCCTCGCAGTGCCTTGCAGGGGGTGGGCACGGAACGCATAGCCTTCAGGGTGGATGACGCCAGCCGGTTGCGCGCCGTGACCCTGCGGGTTGGTGCCTGCGACCAGGACCGCTGCCAGGTGCTGTCCGGCTTGGCTGCCGGGGAGCAGGTGGTCAGTGAGGCTTCCGGCTTGAAATCCGGCATGCGGGTGCGGGTGCGGTGAGGAACCTCTTCCGGCTGGCCGAAGCTCAACTGCGGGGGCGCCCCCGGCAGACGCTCTTGGCTCTCGTTTCCGTAAGCGTGGGCTCGGCTATGCTGATCGTCACCCTATCGCTTACCACCGGCCTTTCCCAGGATTTTGTCTCCAAGGCGCTGGAAACCTCGCCCCACCTGGAGGTGCTCCCCCGGCGCCCAGAGGGCTGGCGCGCGGAGGCGCTGGGTCAGCCCCAGGAGCTGGTTCTGCTGCGGCGGCATCACGTGCCCGACGAAAAACGCAGTGTCAAGCCGCTGGCTGGCGTGCTGGCGCAGGTGCGCAGTCTCTCCGGCGTGCTCTTGGCCACACCGGCGGTGGAGGCACAGGCCGTGCTCTTTTATGGCACCGTGCGACGACCGGTGCTGCTTTCGGGCGTGATACCCGCAGACGAGGCGGCCATCACCGTCCTGGACGAGCGGCTCGTCGCCGGCAGCTGGGAACAGTTAGAGACCGTGAGAGACGGGGCAATCCTGGGCAGCGGGCTAGCCAGGGCCCTAGGTGTTCCCCTAGGCGGTACCCTGCGAGCGCTGGGTTCCCGGGGAGCGGAGGTTTCCCTGCGGGTGGTGGGGGTGGTGCAGACAGGCCTCGCCACCGTGGATAAAACCCTTGCTCTGGTGCACTTGGATCGTGCCCAAGTGCTGGCCGGCCTTGCCTCCGACCAAGCCACCAAGGTTCGGGTGTTGCTAGCAGACCCCTGGGAAGCGGAGCGGGCGGCACAGCAGCTGCAAATTCGGCTGGGGTACGTTTGCCAATCCTGGTTGGCCCGCTCGGCAGCGCAAATCGAATCCTTTGACCGACAAAACCTCATCACCCGGGTACTGGTTTTCTTCACCATGCTGGTGGCGGGCTTCGGCGTGGCCAACGTGCTCGTCCAGCTGGTAGCGCAGAAGCGGCGGGACATCGCCATCCTGCGGGCCTGCGGCTTTTCTCGCCAGGACATCGGGCGCATCTTTCTCCTCCAAGGGCTGCTTTTGGGCTTGCTGGGGAGCGTGGTGGGATGGCTTGGAGGGGCCGTGCTCATTCGCCTGGTGGCCGCGCTGCCCGTGGACTTCGGCGAGGAAGCGCTCTTGCGCAACCAGCACCTGCGCATGGCCAACGAGCCCTGGTTTTACGCGCTGGCCCTGGGCCTGTCCTTAGCGGTTTGTGCCCTAGCCTCCCTTTCCCCAGCCCGCCGCGCCACCTCGGTGCTGCCCACCGAAATCCTCCGCGGCGAGCACTAGCCCGTCCGCCTGAGCACTGGAGCCGGTTTCGGTCCCCTGGCCGGCCAATGCCTTACTCCTCCCGTAGGGCTTCCACCGGGTCTACCTGCGCCGCGCGCCGCGCCGGCAACACACCGGCGGCCAAACCCACCGCCAGGCTTACTGCCAGCGCCGCCACCACCGCCTTGGCGGGCGTGGCAAAGGGAAAACCCGGCAGCAGCGTCCGCAGCAAGCTACCCAGGGCAAAGCTGGCTGCCAAACCCGAAAGCCCGCCCAGAAAGGCCAGCAGCGCCGACTCCAAGAGAAAAAGGGCCACCACCCTTTCCCTTTCCACACCCAGCGCTCGCAAGAGCCCGATTTCGGCCGTGCGCTCGCGCACCGCAATCCACATCACCGTGAGGATGCCCATGGCTGCCACAAGCAAAGAGATGCCCCCAATGCCGGAAACAGCCACCGTCACCACATCCATCACCCGGCCTAGGGTATCCAGCATCTCGTTTTGCGTGGTTACCGTGAAGTCCTCCTGCCCTCGGTGCCGCTCCTGCAAAAGCGCCTTCACCCCCGCCACCACCTGGGGAATGGCGGCCGCCGAGCGGGCGGAGATGTCGATTTCCGTAAGCTCGGCCACGCGGAACAAGGCCATAGCCGAGGCTACGGGGACGTAGCAGGCGTCGTCCAAATCGAAGCCCAAAAAATGGCCCTTCGCTTTCATCACGCCGATGACGAGAAAAGGCCGCCCACCAATCCGCACGCGCTCACCCAAAGCTTGCCGCGAGCCGAAAAGCTCGCCGGCTAGCTTGGGTCCCAAAACCGCCACCGAAGCTTGGCGGGAAAGCTCCAGGGGCGGCAAGAAGCTGCCCTGGGCCACCCCGAAACGCCACACCGCCACCGCCTCGTGGCTCGCCCCGTAAACAAACACGCTGCGGCCCCGGTTGCCCGCCTCCACCCTGGCCTGCCCCACCACCACCGGGGTGAGGCGCTCCACCCCCGGGATCCGGCGCAGGGCCTGCGCGTCCTCGAGGGTGAGCTTCTGCGTGCCACCGCCAAAAACCCCCGGCAAGCCGAAGGTCCTCACCTTCCCCGGGTTGACGGCCAGAAGGTTGGTGCCGAACTGGGTGAACTGGGAAAGGATAAAAAGGCGCGTGCCCTCCCCAAGAGAGGTGAGGGCCGTAACCGCCAACACACCCACCGCCACGCCTAAGGCGGAAAGGCCGGTGCGCAGGGGATGGGCGCGCAAAGCCCCCCACGCAAAGCGCAGCAAGGCCATAAAACCCATCACCGCCCTCCTGAAAGGGCCAGCACCGGGTCAAGCCGGGCGGCGCGGTAGGCGGGCCACAGGCCGAACAGCCCTCCTACGCCCAGGGCCACACCTAGGGCGGCCAGGTACGCCCAAAGAGGTGCCGAAGCGGGGAAGGCAGGGTAAAAGTGAACCAACAGGCGAACCCCCCCGCTGCCCAAGGCCAGGCCCAGAAAGCCACCGGCAGCGGCTAAACACAGGGCTTCCAAGAGAAACACCAGCAGCACCTGCCCTTCAGCCACACCCACCGCTTTGAGCACGCCAATTTCCCGTCGGCGCTCCGTCACCGAGATAAGCATGACGTTCATGATGCCAATGCCGGCCACCACCAGCGAAACGGCGGCAATGCCGGTGAGCGCCCAGGTAAGCGCCTGGAGGATGGCAGAAAAGGCTTCCAGCAGGGCATCCTGACTCACCACCGTCACGTCCTCCCCGCGATGGCGCTGGTAAAGGAGCCGCTCCAGGCGAGCGCGCACCGCCTCCATGTCCTGCTGGTGCTGGCACTCCACCAAAATGCGGAAGAGTGAGCTACGGTTGAAGATGCGCATGGCCGTCTGCGCCGGCACGAACACTAGCTCATCGAAATCGAAACCCAAACCTCGCCCACGGGGAGCCAAAACCCCCACCACGCGGAAGCGGTGGGGGCCGACGCCCACGGTCTTGCCCAAAGGGCTTTCGCCGCGAAAGAGCTCACGCGCTACCTTCCAGCCCAAAACGATCTCGTGGCCGCCAGCGAGCCAGTCCCTTTCAGGCAAGAAACGACCCTCCTGAACCACCAACCGCCGAACGGTGAGGAACTGGGCGGTGGTACCTAGCACCGGCACCGCCCGGGAAAGGTCGCCGAAGCGCACGGTCTCGGCTCCGGAGGCCAAAGGCGCCACCTCCCGCACGCCGGAAAGTCGCCGCAGCGCCAGCGCGTCTTCGATGGTGAGGTCGCGTACTACCCCGCCGTAGGGAGCGGCGCCGGTGGTTTCCACTTTTCCGGGAAGCACGATGAGCAGGTTGGAGCCCAAATTGGCAAACTCGTGCCTCACGTAGCGACGGGCTCCCTCGCCAAGGGCGGTGAGGGCCACCACCGCGCCAATGCCCACGCTCACGCCAGCAACCGTAAGCCCCGTACGCAACCGGTGGCCCCGCAGGGCGCCCCAGGCAAACGATAACGCGTCCGCCAGCCTCATGGCACCCCCGGTGTCACCAGCCGGCCGTCGGCCAGGCGGTAAACCTCTTGGGCAAAGGAGGCAATTTCCGGGTCGTGGGTCACCAACACCACCGTCATGCCCTGCCGGTGGAGGGCGCCCACCAGCTCCATGACCTCGGCAGCCGAGGCCCGGTCCAAGTTGCCCGTGGGCTCGTCGGCCAAGAGCAGCCGCGGGCCCATGACCACCGCCCGAGCAATGGCCACCCGCTGCCGCTCGCCGCCCGAGAGCTGGTCGGGACGGTGATGGGCGCGGTGAGCGAGCCCCACCGCCTCCAACGCTTCCAGCGCTCGTCTCTTGCGCTCGCCGGCTCCTATCCCGGCAAACCACATGGGCAGCTCCACGTTGCCCAGGGCGGTCAAGCGGCCGAGCAAGTGAAAGAACTGAAAGACAAAGCCTATGGCTTCCCGGCGCAAGCGGCTTCGCTGGCCCTCGGTTAGCTTGCCCACATCCTGGCCCTCCAAGAGGTAGCTGCCAGCGGTGGGACGGTCCAAAAGGCCCAGGATGTGCAATAAGGTGGATTTGCCCGAGCCTGAGGGGCCCATGAGCGCCACAAAGCTCCCCCGGCCAATGGTCAGCGTCACCCCTTCGAGGGCATGCACCACCGCATCCCCCATGCGATACAGGCGGCTCACGTTCTCCAGCCGGATCATGCTTTCGGCCGCGCCTTCACACCCGGTTGAATTTCCGGCCGATCGCGGGAGACCACCACCGGCTCACCCTCTTGCAACCCCTCCACCACCTCCGTCACCTGCCAGTTGGCCAGGCCCGTGCGAATGTGACGCTCCACCAGCTTGCCCTTTTCCAGCACCAACACCTGCCTGCCTTCAGCCACCGCCGAGGTGGGCACGCGCAACACGCCCTCGTGGCGGGCAACGATGATTTCCACATCAGCGGAAGCCCCCGGCAACACGCCGGTGAGGTCCTGCCCCGCATCGAACTCCACCTCGAGCTCGGCGGTGCGGTTCTGTTCGGCCACGTCCAGCACGTAGCTGGGCAGCTTGCTCACCCTCGCGGTGAAGACCACCCCGGGGCGCGGATCCACCGTCACCCGCACCATCGCCCCCAAAGGCACGCGGGCAATGTCCAGCTCGTCAATGGGAGCCGCCACGTACAGCTCCGAAAGGTCCACCAGATCGATGACCGGCGGAATCGGGACACCTGGGGGGGCCGGTGTGATCCATTCCCCCACTTCCGTGGACAGCTCCGCCACCACGCCGGCAAAGGGCGCTCGCAGTTCGGTGAGGGAAAGCTGTTCCTGCGCCAGCTTCAAGCTGGCTTGTGCCTGCGCCACCAACGCCTGCGAAGCCGCACAGGCCGCGCGGCTCTGTTCCCAACGCGAGGCCAACAGGTCCAGGTTTTGAGCAGAGATGATGCCGTCGGCGGCCAGTCGGCCGCCGCGTTCCCACTCCCGCTGGGCCAAAGCCGCCGCAGCGCAGGCTTCCTCCTTGCGCGCCGCTGCGGCCGAAAGCTCTTTTTCAGCAAGCTCCAGCTGTGCCCGTTGCACCCGGTCATCTAGCTTAAGCAGCAGCTCTTCCGCGCCCACCAGTGCCCCGCGGCGGTGCGGCAAAGCCATTACCAGCCCCCCTGTCTGCGGCGAGAGCTTGGCGCGCCGGCGAGCCTTTACCGTGCCGGCGCGGGTGTTGGCCACGATATCCTCCACCACCCCGCGGCTGACCGAGGCGGTTTCCACTTCCAAAGCCTCGTCTTGCCCGCGCCACCACAACAGCGTGGCCACCCCAAAGGCAGCCACGGCCAGCACCACCGAAAGCCTTTTTCCCATGGGCGTATCTTACGCGGTTGCCCCCTAATCGTTCGCGCCCACGGCCGCTGGTCATTTTTTGCGGGCACATCTTGTACCTTTTGCTACGCTTCGTTTACATTAACCTTGCATGACCGGCCAGCTTCCTAGCCAAGGGTCCTGGTCACCGGCAGAGGAAACCTTCGAGCGCGTCCGACGTCGCCTGGGGCTGTGGCTGGGCCCAAGCGTGGCCGCGTGTTGCCTGCTTTGGCCCTGGCTCCCCGCCTCCCCGGCCCAAAACCGCTTGCTGGCAGTGATGGTTTGGGTTATCACCTGGTGGGTCACCGAGCCGGTGCCTCTGCCCGTGTCTGCCCTCTTGGCCCCCTCACTGGCAGCCATGCTTGGCGTGGATAGCCCCCAGGCCCTCTTCGCCCCTTTTGCCGATCCGGTGATCTTCCTGTTTCTCGGTAGCTTCCTCATTGCTCAAGGGGCACAGCGAGCTGGTCTGGACCGCCGCGCGGCGCTTCTCGCGCTCTCGTCCCCCTGGGTGCGGAGCCGTCCTGCCCGCCTGCTGGTGGCCTGCGGCGCCCTGGTGGCGGTTGTATCCCTGTGGGTTTCCAACACCGCGGCATGCGCCATGATGTACCCCTTGGCCTTGGCGGTGGCCCGCTACGCCGGTTTTGGGGAGCGTTCGCCCTTTGTGAAAGCCCTGCTGCTGGCCACCGCCTACGCCGCCTCCATTGGTGGTATCGGCACGCCGGTGGGCACCCCACCCAACCTCATCGCCATGGGCCAGTTGGCCAGGATGGCCGGTCGCCCCTTGAGCTTTTTGGACTGGATGGCGGTGGGGCTGCCGGTGAGCCTCGCGCTGCTGGCCTTGACCCTGGCCTACCTGGCCTGGTTGGCCCGCAGGGGCAGTCCCGGAAGGCCCGCCTCCGCTCCCTGGCAGGCGGGGGAGAAACTCCCGCCCCTTTCCCGCCGAGAGAAAAACGTGTTGGTGGTGTTTTTCTTGGCGGTGGTGCTGTGGGTAGGCCCTAGCTCAATGGCCCTGCTCCTGGGCTCCCGGCACCCCCTTGCCGCCCGCCTGGCGGCCCTATTTCCGGAAAGCGTGGTGGCGCTTCTAGCTGGCTCGTTGTTCTTTCTCCTGCCAGCGGAAAAGGGGCGCCGCACCCTCAGTTGGCAGGAAGCGCTGCAGGTGGACTGGGGGACTCTGCTCCTCTTCGGCGGGGGCCTATGCCTGGGCCAGCAAATGGCGCGCACGGGCCTGGCTGCCCGGGTGGGCGAATGGCTGGTGACCGCCACGGGTGCTTCTTCCCTCCTCCTGCTCACCTACCTTTTCACCCTCGTGGCTGTCCTGCTCACCGAAATCGCCTCCAACACCGCTGCTGCCACCATTACCTGCCCGCTGGCCATTGCTGCAGCGCAGGCAGCGGGGGTAAGCCCGGTGCCACCAGCCATGGCCGCAGCCATCGGCGCCAGCCTGGCCTTTATGCTGCCGGTGTCCACACCGCCCAACGCCATCGTCTACGGTTCGGGTTTGCTGCGCGTCACCGACCTGCTGCGTGCCGGGGCCTTTCTGGATGCTTTGGCCCTTTTGATCAACCCGCCCCTGGTGGTTTTGCTGTGTCGCCTTTGGGGCTTGAGCCCATGAAAGGTAGACTCTGCCCATGAGAAGAACCTGGCTAGTGCTTTGCTTCTTTTCGCTTCCCGCGGCCGCCCTGGCCCAAGATGAGGTGCTGGTGGATCTGCCCTCGGCTTGGGTGGGCTGTATGCCTAGCGATAGCGCCTGCTTGGCCGACGAGAAGCCCGGGCGGCAGCTGCCGTTCCGCCCCTTTTGGATCGACACCCGGGAAGTGACGGTGGCGCGCTTCCGGACCTTCGCCCAAGCCACCGGGCGGAGCATGCCGCCCCAGCCGCCGGGCAGCGGCGACCACCACCCGGTGGTTAACGTGAGCGATGCGGATGCCGCCGCCTTCTGCGCCTTTTACGGCCAGCGGCTTCCCAGCGAGGCGGAGTGGGAGGCCGCCGCCCGCGGCCGTTTGGGACCAGCGCTCTATCCCTCTGGAGACCTGATTTCCACCAACGACGCCAACCTGGCAGGCACAGGGGGCAAGGACCGTTTCCCCGGCTTGGCGCCGGTGGGTTCCTTCCCGCCTAACTCTCTGGGGCTGTTCGATATGGCTGGCAACGTGTGGGAGTGGGTGGCAGACGACTACGGGCCCCAACCGCCTGAAAGCCAAAAACCGCGCCAGGGCGGCAAGCTGAAGGTGGTGAAAGGGGGCGCGTGGAACGCCCGAGCGGCTAGTGCCCGCGTTTCCAACCGTGGCCGGCTGCCAGCAGGCGCCGCCAACGAGGCAGTGGGATTTCGCTGCGCCCGGGACGCGGAGGTCATCCCATCCCCAGCACCTTCTCCCCCACCCCCTGCCCCGGCAGCCGCGCCCCCCTCCCCGGAGCCGGCCCCGAGCCGGCAACTGGAGGAAGCGCCGGCCCGGCGGGAAGAGCTGGTGGGCCCGGCACACGTGCCCATGGTCTTCCTCCCCGGAGGCAGTTTCGAGCAAGGCTGTGTCAAGGGCGACAGCGCCTGTTCCGCTGACGAGCAGCCTCGCCGCAGCGTGCGGCTGTCACCTTTTGCCATTGGCAAGGTCGAGGTGACGGTGGCTCAGTTCCGCACGTACGCTCAAGCCACTGGCGCGCCCATGCCGCAGCAGCCCACCTGGTCCGCCGATGACTTCCCCGTGGTGAACGTCACCTGGGAGGAGGCTCAAGGCTTTTGCCGCTGGTTGGGTGGCCGCCTACCCACCGAGGCGGAATGGGAGTACGCCGCCCGCGGCGGTGCTCGCGGCGAGCGCTACCCCGGAGGGGGCATGACCCACGAGCAGGCCAACTTTGACGGCGTGGAAGGGCACGACCAGTTTGCCAAGGCCGCGCCGGTGGGGCAGTTTCCCGCTAATGGCTTCGGGCTTTTCGACATGCTCGGCAACGTGTGGGAGTGGTGCCTGGATTGGTACCAGGACGACGCTTACGCCAAAGGTAGCGAAACCGACCCCCAGGGGCCGGAGCTGGGGGAAAGAAAAGTGGTCCGCGGGGGATCCTTCACCTCCGACCCGGGTCGCCTGCGTCTCTCGTATCGCGCAAGCCTCAAACCCTCCGAGCGTTGGCTATTCACCGGCTTCCGCTGCGTGCTGCCGCAAGCCGGGCCTTAGGCCCTGCGTCGTGGGTTTTTTTGGCCGCGCTGAACCACGCTCACTTCCATCTTGGGGGGATTGAGGGCGTGGCGCAGCCTCCCGAGAAAAATGTTGAGCCAGTGGTCGCGAGACAGAGAAGAGATCACCGGTGGCCGACGCCAACCCAGCGTGTGCTTGAGCTGCAGCAAGCGGCGGTCGTCACCGTCCATCTCCAGGCCCTTGCTTACCGTCTCCACCGCCCTCCGGCGAAAGCCAGCGGCATGGTACAGCATGGCCAGGTTGGCGTAATGGTCCACCCGTAAGGGCTCAGCCGCCAGCGAGCTTTGGCAAAACTCGATCGCTTGTTTGAACTTTTTTGTGTGCATGCCCAAAGCCAGGGCGTAGTAGGAAAGGGCCACGGCCGGAACCTTTTCTCCCCGTTGGCGGTAACCGTCCAACACCTCTCCCAGGGTGGTATAGGCCTCTGCCCAATCCCGCTGTTGGGCAGCCCATATGCCCTCGCGCATCATGGACTTGAGTTGGTCCAGGGTGAGCACCACAGCATCGTCCATGGCTGAAGTATAACGCAAAGACCTTGGGGGCAATGCCCTTGCCAGGGAGCACGCTTCGGCGTAGACTGCGAGCTTCGAGGTGGGTATGCCAGGGGTAGTGGAAAAGGTCATCGAGCTTTTCCTCGGTTCCAAGCACGAGCGGGAAATGAAGCGCTTGGCACCGCTGGTGGCCGCAACCAACGAGCGGGAGCGGGTGGTTTCCCAGATGACGGACGAGGACCTGCGCCGACGCATCAGCGAGATTCGCCAGGAAGTCCAACAGGCCATCCATCCTCTGCCGGACGAGCCGGTGGAGCGCCGCAAGAAGGTGCAGGCGGAGCTGGACCGTCACCTCGTGGAGGTGTTTGCCATCGTGCGGGAAGCAGCCAAGCGCACCCTGGGCATGCGCCATTTCGACGTGCAGCTCATTGGCGGCATCGTGCTTCACGAAGGCAAGATCGCGGAAATGAAAACCGGCGAGGGTAAGACACTGGTAGCCACCCTGCCGGTGGTGTTGAACGCCCTCACTGGTCGGGGCGTGCACGTGGTCACGGTCAACGATTACCTGGCTCGGCGCGACGCGGAGTGGATGGGGGCCATTTACCGCTTCTTGGGCCTTTCGGTAGGCTGCATCCAGAACCAAATGGGCGATGCGGAGCGGCAAGAGGCCTACCGCGCGGACATCACCTACGGCACCAACAACGAGTTTGGCTTCGATTACCTCCGAGACAACATGAAGTTCGATTTGTCCGCGATGGTGCAGCGCGGGCACGTGTATGCCATCGTGGACGAGGTGGACTCCATCCTCATTGACGAGGCCCGCACGCCGCTCATCATTTCCGGTCCCTCCGAGCTTTCCGTGGACCTTTACTACCAGGTAGACCGCATCATCCCCAAGCTGGTCAAGGGCGAGGAAATCCGGGACAAGTACGGCAACAAGTCCACCACCGGCGATTACGTGGTGGACGAGAAGGCGCGCACTGCCACCCTCACGGAAGAAGGCGTAGCCAAGTGCGAAAAGCTTTTGGGGGCAGCCAACCTCTACGACCCAGCCAACATTGAGGTGCTCCATGCCGTGCAGCAGGCCTTGCGCGCTCACACGCTTTTCCAGCGGGATCGGGACTACATCGTCAAAGATGGGCAAGTGATCATCGTGGACGAGTTTACGGGCCGGCTCATGCCCGGCAGGCGCTGGTCCGACGGTTTGCACCAAGCGGTGGAAGCCAAAGAAGGCGTCAAAATCGAAGCGGAAAACCAAACCCTGGCCACCATCACCTTGCAAAACTACTTCCGCATGTATGAAAAGCTGGCGGGCATGACCGGCACGGCGGAAACGGAAAGTGAGGAGTTTGCCCACATTTACGGCTTGGACGTGGTGGTTATCCCCACCAACAAGCCCATGATTCGCGTGGACCATCCCGACGTCATCTACCGCACGGAAAAGGAGAAATGGAAGGCGGTGGTCAATCAAATCGTTGAGCTGCACCAGAAGGGTCAGCCGGTGTTGGTGGGCACCGTTTCCATCGAGAAATCGGAAAAGCTGTCGGAAATGCTCAAGCGGCGGGGCATTCCCCACGTGGTGCTCAATGCCAAGTACCACGAGCGGGAAGCGCAAATCGTGGCCCAAGCTGGCCGCTACAAGGCGGTCACCATCGCCACCAACATGGCCGGCCGCGGCACCGACATCATCCTGGGCGGCAATTCGGAAGGCCTAGCCAAGGCGGAAGCGGATCCGCAGACAGACCCGGAAGGGTACGCCAAGGCCTTGGAGAAATACCGCAAGTTGTGCGCCGAGGAACGGGAAAAAGTGCTGGCTGCCGAGGGCCTTTTCATCCTGGGCACCGAGCGTCACGAGGCGCGGCGCATTGACAACCAGCTGCGCGGCCGCTCCGGGCGCCAAGGGGACCCCGGGGAATCCCGCTTCATCCTCTCCCTGGAAGATGACCTCATGCGCATCTTCGCTTCCGATTCCCTGCGCGAGTGGATGCGGCGTCTGGGTATGGAAGAGGACGTGCCCATCGAGTCGCGCATGGTTTCCCGCTCCATCGAGCGTGCGCAAAAGCAGGTGGAGGGGCGCAACTTCGAGATCCGAAAGCACCTCTTGCAGTACGACGACGTGATGAACCGGCAACGGGAGGCGGTTTACGGCTTGCGCCGGCAGATCTTGGACGGCAAGGAAGGACGCGACTGGGTACTGCGCGCTGCCCGCGACATCGTGGCCTCACTGGTGGACACCTATTGCCCCGAGGACAAGGAGCCGCAGGACTGGGACCGGGACAGCCTGGAGCACGAGCTGGAAAGCTACTTTGGCTTGCGCCTGACCGCCGCCGATGTGAGTTGGGAAACGGTTACCCGCGCCGCGTTGGAGGAAGCCCTGAACACGGCGGTGGAGGCGCGTTTCGAAGAGCGCGAGCGCACCCTGGGGGCGGAAGCTTTTGCGCAGCTGGCCCGCTACATCATGCTCTCGGTGCTGGACGCCCAGTGGAAAGACCACCTGCTGGTCCTGGATCACCTCAAAGAAGGCATCGGCATGCGCGCCTACGGCCAGCGCGACCCGCTGGTAGAGTACAAGCGCGAGTCCTTTGAGCTGTTCCAGGAAATGATGGAGCGGGTGGAGGACCAGGTGGTGCAGTACCTTTTCCGCGTGGAGCTGGTGGCGCAGGTGCCCGAGCGGCGGCGCGTGGCGCCAGCACGGGCCAGCAAGCAAGAGGTGAGCGCCCTGGCTGGTCAGCGGCCAGAAGCGGAGCGCTCGCCCACCGCCGGCCCCCCCACCACGGTCCGGCGCAGTGTTCCCAAGGTGGGACGCAACGACCCCTGCCCATGCGGCTCGGGCAAAAAGTACAAAAAATGCCACGGCGCCGCGGCAGGGGTGGGTGGGTGATCGCGCTCAAACCTTCTGCAGCTCTTCCTGCACCAGAGTGGTCTGTTCCGGCCGCTCCAAAAGAAGGTCGGCCAGGTCGAAAACCTCCCGTTGCCGACACACAATGGCCTGCGCGTCTTCCTAATCCCGTACGTGGGTGGAGGCCAGCTTCATGAGCACCTAGTCCTCGGCCCTTGCCACCTTCACCAGCACTCCAGCCATGGGAGCGGCCACGCTGCGGGTGACCGCCGGCTGTTCGAATGGCAAACTTGCGCAAGCAGGTGAAAAAAGCCCTCGATTTCCTTCAAAAGCCAAGGGATCCTTTCCTTTTCCACCATTTCCAGCCAGCTCACGGGTCCCCCCACAACCCAGCCAAGGCGCGGTGCATGGCGGCCGCGCCCTGCGGGTCAATGGGCCGTTGCCTGAAGACCGGCGGCAACAGCTGGTCAAGAAACCCACCGACGCCACCGCGCCCGTGGGGGAGAGCTGGGTTTGCCTTTGCGGGCGCCGCCGCTCGTAACCCTCCCAGGCCCGCAGCCGCACCTCAAAGTGTCGGCGGCTGCCAAAGTAGCCCCTTGACCCGCTGACGCGCCCGTGAGTCATGCAATCAGTTTAGCGGCAAAAGCTTTCCTTCCGCAGGCCGCTTATGAGCAGTGAAAAATTGAGATTCAAGCTCTTTGCGCTGGCGCAAAGAAGGCGCCCCCTCTTGAGCCTATGGTCGAGCTGGGGGCGACTCCAGGAGGTGAGCATGCACTCGCACATCCACGGGCAACTGACCATTCCCGAGCTGGTGCAGCGCTATCCGCACGTGCGGGCCGTCTTGGACCGGCACGGTTTGGCAGGCTGTGGCGGGCCCTGGGGCCCACCCGAAACCTTGGAGTTTTTTGCCCGCGCCCACGGGGTGGATCTTTCCCAACTCCTCTCGGAGCTGAATGAGGCGGCCAGAAAACCGCAGCCTGCGCCGCTGCCAGTGGCGCGTCCGGCCCTGGCGGACCTGCTGTACACGCGCTTCTTTTTGGCCGGCATCCTGGCGGTGGTGTCGGTAGGAGCTGGCTGGGGTGCCTACCTTTTGTGGCAGATTGCCAAGAACGCCTCGTTCACCGCCACCTCCATCTTCGCCATCAACGCCCATGGCCAAGGACAAATTTACGGCTGGGTGGGGCTTTTCATTTTCGGTTTTGCCTACCACGCCTTTCCCCGCTTCCTGCAGACGCGCCTGCAGTGGGCTCCGTTGGCAGCGGGCAGCTTCCTCCTTTTGGTGGCCGGCATCCTCCTGCGCTCGCTGTTCGAGCCCCAGGGGAAGCCGCTGGCGGTGGCGGGAGCGATATTGCAGCTGGTGGCGGTGGTGGCCTTCGTGAGCGTGGTTTTCCGCACCTTCGCGACCACCGAAGGCTCCCGCCTGCTGCCCTTCCTTTACATCCGTGCGGCGAGCCTGTGGTTTCTGGGAGCCACCGCCTTTGACGCCTGGCATGTGGCGCGCCTGGTATCCGCCCCTTCCCGGGAGCAGGTGGTGGCACAGGTGGCCACCTATCAAGCGGCGCTGCGGGACATGCAAATTCACGGCGTGGCCATGCTGATGATCTTTGGCGTGGCGCTTCGCCTGTTCCCCACGGTGTTTGGTTTTTCCGAGCCCAACCAGCGATGGTTCCGTGCCCTCTTTTGGCCGCTCAACCTGGGCATTGCCAGCGAGAGCTTAGCTTTAGTTGTCTTCATGCAGACTCACAAGCCCCTCTGGGCGGGCCTGGCCGGCCTCGGCGCGGTCCTGGTGGGCTTTGGTGCCCTCGGCCTGGCCACGAGCCTGAGGCTTTTTGCCCCGACCGCTAGCTACGACCGCTCCCACAAGTTTTTCCGCGCCTCCCACCTGTGGCTGGCCGTGTCCATGGTTATGCTTCTTGCTGCGCCTTTCTACTTCAAGCTCTCCGGGCAGAGGTTTTCCCACGCCTGGTACGGCGCTGCCCGACATGCCATCACCGTGGGTTTCGTTTCCCTGACCATCATGGGGGTGGCCGCACGCATCATCCCCACCTTGGCCGGTTTGGACGCCAACAGGCTGGGCAGGCTGGCCGTGCCCTTCGCCCTAGTGAACACCGGCTGCTTTCTGCGGGTAGCCGGCCAGGTGGCTACCGATTTCAACGCTGACGCCTTTGTGGTGGCGGGGTTGTCCGGGCTTTTGGAGCTCACCGGACTCACCCTTTGGGGCTTGCCGCTTGCTGCCATTCTCCTGGGCTGGCGGCATCCGGCAGCGTTGCCGAGGCTTTCGCGGCTGGATCCGGACGCACCGGTGGCCGCCCTCGTGGCGTCTTTCCCCTCGGTTAAGGAAGCCTTGGTGGAGCTGGGTTTTTCCCAGGTGCAGCAACCCTTTTTCCTCCGCACGGTGGCGCTAACGGTCAGCCTGCGGCAAGCGTGTGCCGTACGAGGGCAAGACCTTCAGGCGGTGCTTTCGGTTCTGGAGCACAAGCTAAGGCAAGCCTGAGGGAGGCTGCCAACCAGCACCAACCGGAAGCGCTCAAGCCACCAAACGTGGGACGTGTAAGCTTGCGGTGTGCTGGGACGCTTTGCCCGGGTTTGGCAGGCCTATAGCAAGAGGCCTTGGGCCACCGCCTTTGGCTTCGCCGCGGCGGTGGCTTCGCCCCTTTGCTTTATGGCCATCCCTTCCCGGGTGAGCCGTGCCATCGACCGGCTGGCTGGCGGGCAGCGGGCCGAACAGCTCTTGCCGGTGGCCGCCGGCATTGTGGCCCTGGCCGCCGCCTCGGGAGCGCTAATGTTTCTGCAGCGCCGGCTGCTGGTGGGTCTTTCCCGGCATCTGGAACACGAGCTGCGCACCCAGGCCTTTCAGCACCTCTTGCGCCTGCCGTCCAGCTGGTTTGCCCGCCAGCGCGTAGGGGACTTGCTCACCCGCTTGGGCCAGGATGTGGGAGCCGTGCGCATGGCGTGCGGGCCAGCGCTGATGTACGTGGCTTCCACCGGCACCGTGCTGGCGACCGCGGCGGTGCTGATGCTCCGCGTACATGCGGGCCTCACGCTGGCTGCGCTGTCCATGGCCCCGGCAGTGGCCCTGGCCACCACGTTCTTTGGCGCGCGCATCTACCGGCGCTGGACCCAAGCTCAGGAGGAGCTGTCCCGCTTTACCTCACAGGTGGAAGAACACCTGGTGGGCCTGCGCGTGCTGCGGGCGTTCGTGTGCGAGGAGCAGGAGGTGCAATCCCTGGCCGCGCGCAACCTGGCCTACTTCCAAGCCAGCCAAAAACTCATCGGTGTGCACTCGCTTTTCTACCCGCTGCTGCAGTTCCTCATTGGTGTGGGTTTCGTGGTGGTCTTGGGTTTTGGCGGTTGGCTGGTCAGTCAAGGCCGGCTCAGCTTGGGTCAGTTCGTGGAGTTCAACCTCTACCTTGCCCGTCTTATTTGGCCCATGATTGCAGTGGGCTGGGTGGCCAATCTCTGGCAGCGGGGGGCGGCTTCCATGGCACGGCTGGAGGAGCTCTTCGCTCAGCCGCCCGAGCCCCTGCTGTTCTGGACTCGGCCTTCCCAGCCGGAGGAAACCTTGCCTCCGCTGAGCTTGGAGGTGCGAGAGGTGACCTTCACCTACCCGGATGCGTCTCGCCCGGCTCTGCGCCACGTGAGCTTTTCCGTGCCCGCGGGGGCCAGGGTGGTGTTGCTGGGGGAGGTGGGCAGTGGCAAGAGCACCTTGCTGCAGCTCATTCCCCGCCTATGGACACCGCCCCCGGGAAGCATCCTGGTGGGGGAGCGGGACGTGCTGGAGTGGCCGTTGGAGCAGCTCCGGCAGGCGGCGGTGCTGGTTCCGCAAACGGCCTTTCTCTTTTCCGCCACCCTGCGGGAAAACATCACCATGGGCCGGCCCGACGCCACGGACGAGGAGGTCTGGGAAGCGGTCCGGCAGGCGGGGCTTTCGGCTGACGTGCAGCAGCTTCCCCAAGGGCTGGATACGCTGGTGGGCGAACGTGGGGTAACCCTCTCCGGCGGCCAGCGGCAACGGGTGGCCTTGGCCCGTGCCCTGGTGCTGCGCCCCCAGGTGCTGCTGCTGGACGATGGCCTCTCGGCCGTAGACCGGCGAACGGAAAAGGCCATCTTGCAGGCCCTGCCGAGCACCACGATTCTTTTTGCCACCCACCGGCTGCTGGTAGCAGCCACCGCCGATTGGGTCGTGCTTTTGGATCGAGGGGAAGTGGTGGCCAGCGGCCCCCCTTCGCTCCTGCGTCAAAGCGACAGCCTGTGGTCCCGCCTTTTGGCCTTGGAAGAGTTGGAGGCTCACCAGGAGGTGGGGGCCTGATGGAAACGCCGGTGCCGGTGCTGGTGCGGCCTCGCTACCCCGGAAACGTGGGAGCGGTGATGCGGGCTACCCGCAACTTCGGTGGCAAGAGAGTTGTTCTGGTGACCCCGCAAGCGGACTTGAGGGACCTGGAGCTGGTGCGCATGGCCATGGGGGCGGAACGGGAGGTGGAGGTGCTGACCTACACCAACCTGGCCGAGGCAGTTGGGCCTTTTTCCGTGGCTGTGGGCTTCACCTCTCTACGAGAGCGGGATCCACGGGGGGTGGTCTCCCTCTGGGACCTGCCAGCCTTCCTGGTGGAGGCGGGGCAGCCACCAGCCTTCGTTTTTGGTCCCGAGCGGGGTGGTTTGTCCCGCCAGGAGCTGGCTTTGTGCTCGCACCTGGCCACCATCCCCACCGATCCCCTCTTTCCCGTGATAAACCTGGCCCAGGCGGCGGCCGTGGCTTTGGCCTTTGCCAGCGGCAGGCAGTTCTCCCCCCCTTTGCCGCGCTCGCCCGAGGACCTGCCCGCCAGCCGACAGGAGGTGGAGCAGGCGTTGGCTCATCTGCACGAGGTGCTTTTGGCAAGCAGGTTTCTGGATCCCCACAATCCCAGGCGAGTTTTTGACCAAATTCGCCGCCTGGTGGGTCGAGGCATGCCTTCGGGCCGCGAGGTCAAGATCCTGCACGCCCTGGCCGCCCACATCGCCTTCCTCGCGGGTCTCGCGGCCAAAGCCACCGGCGAGCCTAAGCCTTAGGCGCAGCTCACATCGCCTTCCCGGGCTCCCCTTCTCCCGGCAGCACGCCTTCGCCCAGCAAGGCAGTGCGAGCCTCCACGCCGGCTACTCGCCGGAACCGGTCGGCAAAGCCTTCCACCGCGCCTGAGCTCTCGTCCAGCTCGATGCGCTCGATGCGGTGGGCGGGGAAAAACACGGTGGTCGCTCCCAAGCGGGCGCTGGGCTGGGTCTCACGCACGCGGGAACATTGCAGGAGAAAATCCTCGAACGCTTCCAGCGGCAAGCCACGCAGCGTGACGCCGGAGCTGGTCAGGGACAGCAGCACCCCCCAGAACTTTTCCCGGGGGGAAGAAAGCGCGACGACCACCAAGCTGCCCTCACGCATGGCCATCCTGCCAAAGCTCAAGGAGCACCCCCCCCGTGCTGCGGGGGTGGAAAAAGCACACCTGCGCCCCGCTCGCTCCCGCCCGCGGTCCATCGCCCACCAGCTCCAAACCTGCCGCTTGCGCCTTTTGCATGCTGGCTGCCAAGTCGTCCACCTGCAAACAGAGGTGATGCAGGCCCGGGCCGTGCTTGGCCAAAAAGCGCGCCACCGGCGAGTTGGGGTCGGTGGGTTGTAATAGCTCCAGGTGCGTTTCGCCCACCGGCAGGAACGCCACACGCACGCCTTCGGAAGGCACCTCCTCCACCTTTTCCACCGCCAAGCCCAAGGCCCGGTACCGGCCAACAGCCTCTTCCAAGTTGGAAACGGCCACGCCCACGTGGTGCAGCTTGCTCACCATTCCCGGCCTCCAAGAAATTGTACGAGCTCCTCCGCGGCTGCCAAGGTGTCCCGCTCGCCGGCCAGCACGGCCGCCACCTCTCGCTCCCACACCTCGCCCAGACGCGCCAGGCGAGCCTGCACCAGTTCCCCCACTACCTGCCGCAGCTGCCGCTCCACTCGCTGCCTGGCCAAAGCTTCCCGTCGGCTGTTGGCCGCCAGGTGCTCTTGATGGGCGCGCAGCGCCGCTACCAGCGCATCTACCCCTTCCCCGGTTGTGGCGGTCACCGGCAGCACCGGCGGTCGCCACGCGTCCGTCGGGGCCGGGGCCACCAGTGCCTGCAGCTGCTGCACCAGCTCCTTGGCACCAGGCCGGTCCTGCTTGTTCACCACAAACACGTGAGCCACCTCCATCACGCCGGCCTTGGCCAACTGCACCTCGTCGCCCAACCCGGGCACTTGCAACAGCACCACCGTGTCCACCACCCCGGCCACATCTACCTCGTCCTGGCCCACACCAATGGTTTCCACCAGCACCCAGGAAAAAGGAGCCGCCCGCAGCAGGCGCAGGAAATCGCCGCACGCAGCGCTCACCCCTCCCAAGCTGCCGCGAGTAGCCACCGAGCGCAGGAAGGCGCCCGCCGCTGCCAACCGCGGCATTCTCAGGCGGTCGCCCAAAAGGGCCCCCCCGGAAAAGGGACTTGTGGGGTCCACAGCCAGCACCGCCACCCGCTCGCCCTCGCTCAAAAGCTTGAGGCCAACCTGCTCGATGAGGGTGCTCTTACCTGCCCCGGGGGGACCGGTGATGCCCACGGTGGCCAACCAACCGGGCCGCGGCGGTAGCTGGCGCAAAAGCTCTCGGCCCAGGGGATCACCCGCCTCCACCAAGCTAAGGGCGCGGCCCAAAGCCCGGGGGGAGCCAGCCACCACGCCGAAGGCCAGATCCTCAATCGAGACCACCGCTGATGAGCTCCTTGGAAATGATGAGCCGTTGGATCTCGCTGGTTCCCTCGCCAATGGTGCAGAGCTTGGCATCGCGCCAGAGTTTTTCCACCGGATAGTCCCGGGTGTAGCCGTAACCCCCGTGGATTTGGATGGCCTCTTCCGCCGCACGTACCGCCAGCTCGGAGGCAAAGAGCTTGGCTTCGCTGGCCACGCGCGGACACCGCTGACCCCGGTCCTTGAGCTCCGCTGCTTTTTCCGTCAACAGCCGCGCCGCGTCCAGCTGGGTTACCAAATCGGCCAGCTTGAAGCGGATGCCCTCGAAGGAGGTCAAGGCCAAGCCGAACTGCTTGCGCGTGCGTGCATAGGCGAGGGCCGCTTCCAGGGAAGCGCGGGCAATACCCAGCGCCAAGGCAGCGATGCCTACCCGCCCGCCTTCCAGCACGGCCATGGCCTGAGCGTATCCCTCACCCTCTTGCCCCAGCAGAGCCTCCGGCCCCAGGTAGCAATCCTCGAAGGCCAGGGAGGCCGTGTCCGACGTGCGCATGCCCAGCTTGTCCTCTTTTTTGCCCCGCACCACCCCACTGGCAGAAAGAGGCACGATGAAGGCAGAAATCCCTGCTGCGCCCTCGCGCTCCAAGGAGCGGGCCATGACCACCGCCACCTCGGCTACCGAAGCGTGGGTGATGAAGGCCTTGGAACCGCTGAGGCGGAATCCCTCCCCATCCCGACGGGTACGGGTGCGCAGCGAAGCAGCATCAGAACCCGATTCGGGCTCGGTGAGTGCCCACGCGCCCAGGGTTTCCCCCGAAGCCAGTGCGGGCAGCCACCGTCGCTTTTGTCCCTCGTTACCGAAGGCCAGAATGTGGCCGGTGCAGAGGGAGTTGTGCGCTGCCAGGGAAAGGGCGATGCCCGGTTCCACCGCTGCCAGCTCCTCGATGGCAGCGATGGCGTGCCGATAGGAGAGCCCGGCCCCTCCGTATTCCACCGGCACCATCATGCCCAGCAGGCCCAACTTCCCCAGCTGGGCAAATACCTCTCTGGGGAACGTGCCCTGCTGGTCCCAAGCCCGCACGTGAGGGGCAATTTCCCGCTGGGCAAAATCCCTCACCAGCTCCCTCAGCTCCTGCACGGAAACACTGCTCTCTGCATGGCTCATTGTTGCCCTCCCATGAGATCGTGCACCGGCACTATTTTTGTGCCCGGGTAGTAGTGCGCCAAGATACGCTCGTAGGTCCACCCTGCCAAGCTCAAGCCATAGGCGCCGTTTTGGCAAAGCCCCACGCCGTGACCCCATCCGCGCCCGTAAAAGCGAAAAACCGTGCCGCCAGCTTCCCTGCCGGCGGCGACCACGAACCAGGTGGAGGGAAGGGACAGCGCCCGGCGTAGCTCCACGCCACTGAGCTGTCGCTTGAGCCCACCCCCCTGAACCCCTATCCAGGCCACCCGCCCCGTGGCGGTGCGGGCCAGCACCTGCAGGCTGTCCACGCTGGCCAAGCCCAGGCGCTGCGCCAGCGCCTCCTGGGAGAAGCGCCGCATCCACTGCTGCCAGCGGGAGCGCTCGTCAGCTGCCTCGGCCCGCTCAACTTCCACCAGTGGGCACAGGCCACCCGCGCACCAAAGCACCGCCTGGCTGCCGGCAGTGGTAGAGCCGCCGCCCAGGCGCAGCTGCTCGCCCTCGCGCCAAAGCACGGTAACCCCCGAAAGGGACCGCCTCTCGCCGCCAGCGCGTGCCTGCCAGGCCGGCTCGCCCTCCCCAGGCACTACCACCCCTTCCCGCCCTTGCACCACCCCTGCCAAAGCCGCCAACAGCACCACGTGAGCCCAGGGGTCCTTTCCCTCCGCTCCCGCAGGCCACGGCCAAAGGAAGCGCGCCAGCACCCGTTCCAGTGGCACCCCCTCCCCCATCAGCGGGGTGAAATCGGGCAGGCCAAGGGCCTGCTCCGTTCCGGTCCCGGACCCCCCACCCAGAGTCTGCGCCAGGGCCAACGGGGTTTTTACTCCCAGTCCCGAAGCCAAGAGGTGGGCCAGCACGATCCACTTTTGCCCTTCGCTCACCCTGGAACCCTCGGCAACGCCGCCCAAGGTCACCGTCTCGCCGCGGCAGGGAACCCCGGGCAGGTAAGGCACCGGCTGGTCGGTGAGGGCCGCCTCCGCCGCCTCCGTGTGTCCGCCGCAGGTGGAGTGAAAGAAAGCTTGAACTAGCTGGCCCTGGTACGCCAGCACCCAACCCTGCGTTTGCTGCACCGCCTGGGTGGCCAAGGGGGTTTCCGCCTCCACGCCGCCGTATACCTGGCAATGCTCCCGGTCACAAAGGTCAAAGCCTTCCTTGGCGTGCGCCCCCTTGCGCACCAGAGCAAAGCTACGAGCTGCCACCGCTTGCGCTTCGAGCGCCTCCAGCTGGGCAAAGCCCATTTCCGCTGGCACCACACCCAGAAGGTAATCCTCCAGGGACACCAGATTCACCACCAAGGGCCCGGTCTCGGAGGCGCGGCAAGCAAAGCGGCCCCGGTAATGTTTTCCGCCCACCTGCACCGGAAGGGGGTCCAGCGGCTCCACCTCCACCTCCTCACCCTGCACTTGGCCCCCCTCCCCACCCACCACCGTCACCGTCCCCGGTTTCCACACCACCCACTCCATGGAAAGCCCAGCCCCCGCCAGCACCTGCGCAAGGCGCTCCTGGCCCTGGTCCTTGCCCGGAGCAACCAGCACACGGGTGGACCCGCCAGCCGTCAGCAGCACCACGTCCAAACCCAAAAGGGAAAGGCGCTGCCGCAGCCGCTGGGCATTGTCCGGCTGAGCAAACGCGCCCACCTGAGCGGCCAGCTGAGGTGGTTCGGCGCGCAGGGAAAGGGGCCCGCGCAGCAGCCGGCTTTGGCCGGAAGCCCTCACCCAAAAGCGACGACCCGGCTCAGGGAACTGGGGCTCGGGCACCACCCCAAGCCCCACGCGCAGCACCAGTGCCTGGTTTCCCAGCGCTGGGGGTCCCTGGGCTCCCACCGCAGCGGCCACACCCAGGCACACACACGCGGCAGCAAGGACCAACGGCACCACCGACCCCTACCGCCGCCGCCGGGCCTGCCAGGCGCGGAAGTCCTCGCCGTAGAGCTTTACCTCCTCACACATCTCGTAAAGGCGGGAGCGCACCGGTGCGGAAAGGCGCTCGGTGAGGGTCTCCTCCCCCCGCTCGTGGGTGACCACGTCGGTGTAGTTGGTGGTAGCCAAGGTCATCCGCTTGGCCATGTAGCGGCTGTTGAGGACGTAGTAGAGCAGGTCCATCACCCAGGGGGTGGGGCGGGCAGCCCCCAGCTCATCCAGAACCAAAAGCTCCGCCGTGAGCACCGGCTCCAAAAGCTCCGCCCGCGAGGGGCCGGAACCGTCGAAGGACATCTGCAGCTGCACCACCAAGTCCAGGAAGTTTACGTAGAACCCGCGTACCCCCTTGGTGAGCACGAGCTCCGAAAGGGCTGCTACCGCCAAATGGGTTTTCCCGGTGCCGCAAGGGCCCATGAAAAGCAGGCCCTTTTGCACCAGGGGCCAGGCCTCCACGAACTCGCGCGTGCGACGTTTGGCTTGTCCCAAGCTGGGATCCTGGGGGTTCCAAAGCTGGAAGTTATCCAAGGTGCAGTGCCGAAAGCGCTCCGGCACCGCCGCCTCCCGCAGCAGCCGCGCCAACTGCCGTTGATGTTGACAGCGGCAAGGGCGGCTCAGGTTCCGCCCATCCCGCTCTTCCACAACCCAACCCAGCCCCTCGCACAGCTCGCAGGCTTCCGCCACCCGGATGCTCACGGAGAAGATTGTATCGGATACCATGCGCGGGTGGAGGCTTGCGAGCTCCTCGAATGGCTCCGTTCTTACCGCCGGGCGTTGCCTTGGCGCACGCCCTTTCCCCGCGACCCCTACCTCGTGGTGGTGAGCGAGGTGATGCTACAGCAAACGCAGGCAGAGCGGGTAGCCCAGCGACTGCCAGCGTTTTTGCAGCGTTTCCCAAACCTGGAGGCGCTGGCCAAAGCCCCCCAAGACGAGGTGGTGGCCGCGTTCGCTGGGCTGGGCTATTACCACCGCGCCCGCCTGCTGCACCAGCTGGCCAGGCACGTGTATGGTATCGGCTGGCCCCAACGGGCTGACGAGCTGGTGAAGCTGCCCGGCTTGGGACCGTACACCGCCGCCGCCGTGGCTGCCTTTTCCTTCGGCCAAGCCACCCCGCCGGTGGACGGCAACCTTTGCCGTGTGGTTGCCCGCCTGCGTGCCTTGCCCTTGGCCTTGGGTAGCGCGGCGCTGCGGGAACAAGCCAGGCGAGACGCCTTGGGCCTCTTCGCCCAGGCGCAAACGGTAGAGGTGTTCGAGGGGCTCATGGAGCTGGGTGCGTTGGTGTGCACGCCGAAAAACCCTGCCTGCTCCTCCTGCCCCTGGCAGGCCCGCTGCCTTGCCAGGCGGCAGGGTGAGCCGGAGAGGTTTCCGCTGCCCCAACGACGGCGTGCACCAGAGTCGGTGAGCTGGGTCGCCCTTTGGTTGGAGGAAAGCCAGGGCCGCGTGCTCCTCCAGCAGCTCTGCCAGCCACCGCTGGCGGGCCTGTGGCTGCCGCCCCTGGACCGCGGGGAGGGCGAGCCGCAAAAGCGCGCATGGCAGCTGGCGTGTCAGCTGGCCCGCCCCACCACCCCGCGCTGGCTAGGCAGCCTCAGCCACCACATAACCCACCGGCGGATTACCGTGCACCTGTACCACCTGCGTTTGTCGGACCAAGCAGCGGAGGTAGGCGACGCCTACCGCTGGTGGCAGCCGGGGGACGGCGTGCCCACCTCCTCGCTTTTGGCCAAGATGGCGGCGCTGGTCAGTGAAAAGGAGGGAAGGGAATGAGGGGACCCCGGTTAACGGTGGATGCGGTGGTGGTGGACCCGCAAAAGGGCGTACTTTTGGTGAGGCGCAAGCACGAGCCCTTCCAGGGCTTTTGGGCCTTGCCGGGAGGGTTCGTGGAGGAGGGCGAAAGCTGCGAGGCGGCGGTGGTACGGGAGGTGCGGGAAGAAACCGGACTAACCGTGCGGGTGGTTGCCCTTTTCGGTGTCTACTCGCAGCCGGGGCGGGACCCACGCGGCCACACGGTTTCGGTGGTCTACCTCTGCCAGCCCCAGGGGGGTGTGGTGGTTGGGGGAGACGACGCCGCCGAGGCCGCCTTCTTTCCTAGCCTGGCCGGTTTACCCCTGGCCTTCGACCACCAGCAAATCCTTGCCGATGCAGGGTTTCTGGCCCCACCGTTCAGCGCTCAATGAGGTCTTCGGGCAGCACCTCCGGCTCCGGCTCGGCGAACACCAAGGCGGTGGCCGCCACCGGCAGGAGCACGGTGTGCAGCTTGCCCTGGCTGGAAAGGCGCACCTCGTAGAGGCCCTCCGGACGGATGGCCATGAGCGTGCCGAGGGTGGCATTGAGGCTCAAAAGCTGGTTGTAAACCAAAACCTTGGCCGGTAAGTCCATGGTGACCCCTCCGGCAGCATTTTAGCTGCGGGGGGAGGGAAAGGCCTGCATGTTGTACTCCTTGAGCTTGCGTTGCAGCGTGCGCAGGCCAATGCCCAAGAGCTCCGCCGCCCGCGCCCGGTGCCCCTGAGTGAACTCCAGCGTCTTCAAGATGGCCTCCCGCTCGAGGTCCTCCATCTTGCGCGGCACCCAAGGCGCCGGTTGCGCCGCCTCGCGCAGGCGCGCCGGCTGGCGAATTTCCGCCGGCAGGTCCTCCAGGGTGAGCTCCTCCCCCCGGGCAAAGAGCACCATGTTTTCCACTACGTTCTTCAGCTCCCGAACGTTGCCCGGCCAGGGATAGGCTCGCAGCGCATCCAACAGGTTGGGGGCCAATCGCTTGACGTTGCGCCCCAGTTCGGCGTTAAAGTGCTCAACGAAGTGTCTGACCAGCAATGGAATATCCTCTGGGCGCTCCCGCAGCGGGGGTAACTCCACCGTGACCACCTTGAGGCGGAAGTAGAGGTCCTGGCGGAAGCGACCTTCCCGTACCTCCTTTTCCAGGTCGCGGTTGGTCGCCGCCACCAGGCGAAAATCCACAGGTATCTCATCGTTGCCCCCCACGCGGGTAATCACGCGCTGCTCCAAAACCCGCAGCAGCTTCACCTGCAAATCGGGGGAAAGCTCGGAAATCTCGTCCAAGAACAGGGTACCGCCGTGGGCCAGCTCGATCTTGCCAATCCGTCGCTGGTGAGCCCCGGTAAAGGCACCCTTTTCGTGGCCGAAGAGCTCCGCTTCCAAGATGTCGCCGGGGATGGCACCGCAGTTGAGCGCCACAAAGCGCTTAGCTGCCCGTGGCGAGTGGTGGTGAATGGCATTGGCAATGAGCTCCTTGCCCGTGCCCGACTCCCCCAGGATCAGCACTGTGGACGGCGCGGGTGCTACCACCTTGACCCGCTCCAGCACCCGCTGCATGGCCGGCGAGCGCCCGATGATCTGGGCAAAGGAGTAGTAGCGGTCCAAGCGCTCCCTCAGCTCAGCGGTTTCCCGCGCCAAAAGGCGCCGCTCCAGTTGTACTTCCACCCGCCGTCGCAGCTCCAGCAAATTGACCGGCTTGGTAAGGTAATCGTCCGCGCCACCCTTCAAGGCCTGCACTGCCCCGTCCACGTCCCCGTAAGCGGTGACCATGAGGATGGCCAGTTCCGGCCGTTCCCGGCGGGCCGCACTAGCCAGGGCGTAGCCGTCCATGCCGGGCATGCGCACATCGGTGATGAGCACATCCGCTGGCTTGCCCTCCTGGAGGTAGCTCAAGGCCGGGGCAGCCCCGTCGAAGGCCACCACCTCGTAGCCCGCCTTGCGCAAACCAGCGGCCATGGCTTCCCGCGAACCCTGGTCGTCGTCCACCAGCAGCACCAAACCCCTCACCAGACCACCCCCTTTTCCGCCAAAAGCGCCTTCAGCTGCTCCTCATGCAAAAGGGGCACTCCCAGAGCCTTGGCTTTTTCCAGCTTGGAGCCCGGTGCCCCGCCCACCACCAAAAAACTGGTCTTGCGCGACACGCTGTCGCTCACCTGAGCCCCTGCCGCTTCCAAAAGGGCGGCCACCTGCTCCCGCGGGCGAGAAAGCGTCCCGGTGATAACAAAGGTGAGCCCCTGTAACGGCTTGGCTGCCGGCTGGGGTGGCTGCTGCCGCGGGTCCAAACCGCGTTCCCGCAGCCTCAGCAAAAGCCTCCGGCCCTGCTCGGAAACAAAAAAGCTTGCCACCGACCGGGCAATGACGGGCCCGATGCCCTCGATGGCCTCCAGCTCCTCCTGGCTAGCGCGGGCAAGGACGTCGAGGCTGCCAAAGCGCCCAGCCAAGAGCTGAGCTGCCCGCTCGCCCACGTGGCGAATGCCCAAGGCCACCAACAACCGCCAGAGGGGCCTCTGGCGCGCTGCCTCGAGCTGACGCTGCAAGTTCTCCGCCGATTTCTTTCCCCAGCCGGGCAGCGAGGCCAAGCGCTCCCAGTCCAAGTCCCAAAGGGATGCGGGATCGCTCACCAGGCCTTCTCGCAAAAGCTGTTCCAGCCGCTGCTCGCCCAGCCCCTGAATGTCCAAGCCGGCGCGAGAGCAAAAGTGTCGCAGCTGGGCCTTCACCGCCGCCGGGCAGGAGGGGTTGGGGCAGCGGATGGCCACCTCCCCTGGCTCTCGCACCACCGCTGTGCCGCAGGCGGGGCAGTGGGTGGGCATGAGAAAGGGCTGCGCCTGCGGCGGGCGAACGCTGGCATCCACCGCTACCACCTTGGGAATCACATCGCCTCCCTTTTCGACCCAAACCGTGTCCCCCACGCGCACGTCCAGCCGCGCCACCTCGTCGGCGTTGTGCAAGGTGGCGCGGGTAACGGTTGTCCCCGCCAGCCGCACGGGCGCCAATTCGGCCACCGGCGTGAGGGTGCCGGTGCGGCCAACCTGCACCACGATGGCCCGCACCCGGGTACGTTCTCCCTCGGGCGGGTACTTATAGGCAATAGCCCAACGGGGGAACTTGGAGGTGGCACCTAAGGTTTTTTGCTCCTCCAAGTTGTCGCACTTGACCACAACCCCGTCAATGTCGAAGGGCAGGCTGCGCCGCTGGGCACCCCATTCTTGGATGAACGCGTGGACGCAGGCCAAATCCGGGCAACGTCGCCAGCCCGGGTTGGTGGCAAACCCCCAGCCAGCAAGCTCCTCGAGGGCCTGTGAGTGGTAAGAAAGCTGCTCGCCCACGATCCGAGCAATTTGGTAGGCGAAAAAGCGTAAGCTCCGCCGGGCGCACTCCGCCGAATCCAGCAGGCGGATCGAGCCGGCGGTGGCATTGCGCGGGTTGGCGAAGGGCTCCTCACCCTCCTCGCGCCGCCGGCGGTTGAGCTGAAGGAAAACCTCCCGGGGCATGTACACCTCGCCGCGCACTTCCACCAGGGGAAGGGGCTCCGGCAGGCGAAGAGGGATGGTGGGCACGGTGCGAGCGTTGGCGGTGACCTCCTCGCCCACCTCGCCGTTGCCGCGGGTCACCGCCCGCACCAGCAGGCCCTGCTCGTAAACCAAACTCAGCGATACCCCGTCAATCTTCAGCTCCGCCACCAGGTGATCAGGAGGGCGACCCAGCGCCCTGATTACCCGTGTGTACCACTCGGCCAGCTCCCCCTCGTTGTAGGAGTTGTCCAGGGACAACATGGGAAGCTCATGGCGCACCTGGGAAAGCTCGTCGAGCACCGCACCGCCCACGCGTTGCGTGGGCGAGTCGGGGGTCACAAGCTCCGGATGCGCCGCCTCCAGCGCCTTGAGCTCGGCCATCAGCTGGTCGAACTGGTAATCGGAGATTTCGGGTTTGGCCAGCACGTAATAGAGGTACTCATGGCGGCGAATCTCCTGCCGGAGCCACTCCACCCGTTGACGCACCTCATCCATGCGAAGCCCTCCTTCGCCTCGGCCGACGGCGCGTTGGCCGCCCTGCGCTGGCCTCCACCATGGGCGGCTGACCAGCGGCCACCCGCGCCTGGATATCTTGCCAACGGGCCCAGGCCTGCGCGGCTCTGGGATCAACGCCACGCCAAAGGCTGAGCAGGTCCACTGCCACAGGAAAGGCTTCGTGACGCAGCACGCGAAGCGCCTGCTTGGGCGAGCGGGGCTCGCGGTGCAGCCGCGCCAGGTAAAGAAGCCCATAGCGAATCAAGTGGCTGCGATAGTGGGAGAGGGCCAAGAGATCCGTCAACTCCCCCACTCGCAGCTTAATTTCCGCTTCCAGTTGGCCAAAAGGCAGGCTGCCCTCGGCCGCCTCGGCCAGGGGCTTGGCCAGCCATGGGAGAACCAGAAGGGCCAAAAGCGCCTCCTCCCGCAGGGGCTTTTGGCGTTGCTGCTCGTCGGCCTGGGCTAACCAGCGAAAGAAAAGCTCCTGCTGGCTGCCATCGGAGGTGGTTAGATAAGGCAGCACCTCCAACAGCAAACCCGTCCCCCACAGGCGGCGGAAGATGTGCGCGGCATACCCGCTCTTCAGGCTTTCCCCCAGCTCGTAGGCCAAGCGAGCGGCAGAAGCGCGACGTATCTCCCGGTAGAGCTCGCCGATGGCCCGCTCGGTGTTAGCTTCCAGCTGGAAACCGAGGCGGACGGCGTACTCCACCGCCCGCATCATGCGTACCGGGTCCTCCACAAAGCGCTCCCAAGGCCAGCCAATGGAGCGAATGAGCCGCCTCTTCAGATCAGCAAGCCCGCCCACGTAGTCGATGACCGTGAAATCGGCAATGTTGTAAAACAAGCCGTTGACGGTAAAGTCGCGGCGAAACGCGTCGTCTTCCGGGGTGCCGTACTCGCTTTCCTCGCTTTCCGCCGCCAAAACATCGGTGGCCTCGTCGCCGTTGGCCTCCTCCTCCACCTTTCGGCGAAAGGTGGAAACCTCCACCACCTCCTCGCCAAAAAGCACGCGGGCAATGCGAAACCGCCGGCCGACGATGCGGGCGTTGCGGAACAGTTGCCGCACCTGTTGGGGCCGAGCATTGGTGCCCACGTCGAAGTCCTTGGGCTGGCGCCCCAAAAGCAAATCCCGCACCGCCCCGCCCACCAGATAGGCCAAGAAACCTGCCCGGCGCAGGCGGTACATCACCTTCAGGGCGTTGGGAGAGATGAGGCTGCGAGAAATGCTGTGTTCGGCCCGTGGCAGGATGCGCGGAACCGGCCGGCTTGTGCCTTCCCAGCCCGCCACCTGCCCTACACCCTCGTATCCAACACCAGCTTGCCGAATTGTTGCCCCTCCGCTAGCGTGCGGTAAGCCTCTGCCCCCTGCTCCAGCGGAAAGACCCTGTCCACCACCGGCCGTAATCGGCCTTCGTTGACCGCCGCTAGCATGTCGGCGAACTCCCGCTGGTTGCCCATGGTGGAACCCAGGATGGAAAGCTGGTTCCAAAACACCAGGCGGATTTCCTCCTGCGGGTCGGGGCCAGAGGTGGCACCGCAGGTGACGATGCGCCCCCCCTTAGCCGCACTGCGCAGGCTCGTCATCCACGTGGCCTTGCCCACCGTTTCCACCACCACGTCCACCCCTCGCTTCCCTGTGAGCTCGCGAACCTTCTTGGCCACATCCTCTTTCTGGTAGTTGATGGTGATTTGCGCCCCTAGGTGGCGGGCCCGCTCAAGCTTACGGTCGTCGGAGGACGTGACGATGACCGCCGCTTGCGCCTGCCGCGCCAACAGGGTGGCTGCCTGCGCCACCCCCCCGCCGATACCATGAATGAGCACCATCTCCCCCGCTTGTAGCCGCGCGCGGGTAAACAGCATGCGCCAGGCGGTGAGGAACGTGAGGGGGAAAGCGGCCGCCTCTTCCCAGCTCATGTGCTTGGGCTTGGGAAAGCAGGCTTCCGCCCTCACCTTCACGTACTGGGCGAAGGTGCCATCGGTGTGCTCGCCCACGATGCCGTAGCGCACGCACAGGGAGTGCTCGCCCCGGCGACAGAACTCACACGCGCCGCACCACAAGCCCGGGTTGAAAACCACCTCGTCCCCTTCCTTTACGTTCGTGACACCCTGCCCCACTTCCGCCACCACCCCCGCCCCGTCCGCACCCCCAATATGCGGCAGCGGCACGGGAATGCCCGGCAAGCCTCGCAGCACGAACAAATCCAAGTGGTTAAGGGCTGCCGCGTGCATGCGTAGAACCACCTCCCCTTCGCCCGCTTCTGGCTTCGGCCGCTCCCCAAACCGCAGCTTCTCGATACCGCCGTGCTCTTCAAAATACAAAGCCTTCATGCGCCCTCCGCGGTGATTTTAGCGCCATTTTGGCACAAAAAAGCCCGGCCGCTGAGGCCGGGCGAAAAGGGGCAACAATACACGTCAGTTCAAGTTATCGAAGATCACCTGGCGCTGCAGGAAGAAGCTGCGGAAGGAAAGCCCATCCACCGCCTCCAAGGTGATGGTGTGCAGGCCATCGGTGTACTTGGCGGTGTCCAGCACGTACTCGAAGCCCGCATGCTCAGCGTAGGGGGAGGGGAGCCAGCCGTAGCGGGTCCGCAGCTCAGGGGTGTCCATGGCAAAAGTAGGATCCCCCAGGACCAGCGAGCCGTCCAGCACCCCATCCACGTAGACGTTCAAGCGGGTGATGCCAAAGTTTCCGGCGCTGGTGTTGGTGTCGATGGCCCAACCCTTGAGGGTGTAAAGACCCTGCAGCGGTTCGTGCCAGGCGGGCGTGTCCAAATTGCCAATGGTGGGCACGTCGCCGTTGGTGTCGCAGGTAACGTACACCTGCCGGCTGGCAATCTTTTCCGCCTGGGTCATGGGGTCGCGGCGGTGCACCCAAACGTCAATCGTGTTCAAGCCTGGATGCAGGCGCTTGGTACCGAACAGCTCGTAGTTGGTGTCGATGGCAAACAAGAACCCCGACCTGAGGGCATTGGAACCAAAGGTGGGGTAAAGGGTGGCAATGTCCGACCGCCCCAAGCCATAGACGTTCGCATCCACCCGATTGCGCGGGTCGGTCGCGGGAGCGGCGATGGCCAGGTTGAGACGCGGTCCGCGGCTGGAGTCGGCCCAGGCATCGGTATCCTTGACAGAAACGCCGTTGAGCAAAAGCTCCACCGACACAATCCCCTCAAACTGCTGGTTGTCGTTTTGGTCAATCACCCAACCGGAAACCCAGTCAATGTGGTGGTAGGTAACGTCGTACTCCGTTTGGCTAAAGGCGGGCGACGCACAGCCTTTGCCGTAAAACACCCCACCCACCGGCGGCCAATCGATGGCGCCAAAGGGCCGGGAGGAGCCGTAGTTGTTGTCCACAAACACCTGCCGCTCAGCCAAAACGCGCGAGTTGCCCTCCACGTCCCAGGCGCGCACGGCCACGGTGTGCAGGCCGTTGGTCAGCCGCGTGGTGTCCAAGGTGAGCTGGAAGCCGGAGCTGCCCGCCCCAGGCACGTCGGGGAAGGCGTTGGCAATGTCCGGCCTGGGCAGGGGGTAGAGAGCCTGACCCCAAACCCGACCATCCACCAACACTTCAATATCCGCCAGCACGCCGTCGCCCGCTGCCCGTTGGCGGATCCCTTGGTCATCCAAAACCCAGCCAATCACAGGGAACGGTCCTGAAATGTAATCCTGCATGCCGGCTTCCGCTGGGTCTCGCGGCGCATCCAGACCGCCCAAGGGCGGCTGGCTGCGGGAGTTGTCCACCATGATGGTGCGCAGGCCCAAGAGCACGCTGGCCGGCTCACCTTCAGGGGCGGATGTGTCGGCAAAGGTCACCTGGATGGCCAAAGTGTGCTCCCCATCGGGCAAGCTGCTGGCCAAAAAAGCGGTGCGGAAGCCGGGCTTGGCCGCTGGGTTCTCACCAAAAAAGCCCGGGTAAAGCCGGCGCAAATCCTCGCGCGGCTGGTTGAGATCGGCCGCGTGCAGTACGTTTCCATCAACGACCAAGCGAATGCTCGAGACACCACGCGGATCCAAAACGAAGCCCTTCACCTCCACGATGCCAAAAACCGTAGCACCCGGCGCCGGTGTCTCAATGGCAAAAACCGTCTCCACCGGTGGTCCCGCAGCCGCCGCCCGCCGCCGAAGGGAGGAGGCTTCGCTGGTTAGGGCGAAAGCTGGGAGCAAAAGACAAAAAGCAAGAGCTTTAATCCATCCTTTCATGGTCGCGCCTCCTTGCTCTCTCCAGTACCCGTGCATCCTGCCTGTTAACGTAACGGCTTTTTTGCCGCAAGTCAAGGGGGGAACGCGTATCTCACGTGCTTGGCAGCCCCCCTTTTGGCTGGAAAGCCCCAATTTTCTTCGCCAGCCATTGCCGCCAGCGGCAAAAGGTGACCCACCTCACACCGCTTCGCCATCACCGCCACCCAAAGAGCGACAAAAGGCAGCCACCGAATCCTGCAGAGCCTGCAGGTGGTACCCGCCCTCCAAAGCAGCCATGAGGGGTCTGCTGCCGGCCACCTGGTGCAAGAGGCGACCCAGTTGGCCAAAACCTTTGGTGGTCACGTTCATGCCGCCTAGGGGATCCAGCTCGTGGGCGTCGAACCCCGCTGAAACCAGCCACAGGGCCGGCCTGCATTTCTTCTCGATTTCTTCCAGACCGCAGGCCACCGCTTCCACGTAGGTTCGGTCATCGGCACCGGCCGCTAAGGGAAAGTTGCGGGTGAATCCCTGGCCAGCGCCCACGCCCACCTCGTCGGCACCGCCGGTGCCGGGGTAAAAAGGATAGCGGTGCACCGAAAGGTAAAAGACATCGCTGCGGTGGTAAAAGAGCTCTTGCGTGCCGTTGCCGTGATGCACGTCGAAATCCACGATGGCCACCGGTGCCAGCCCGCGTCGGCAGGCCTGCTCAGCCGCCACCGCCACATTGTTGAAAAAACAAAACCCCATCGCGCGGCTGTACGTGGCGTGGTGCCCGGGCGGGCGCACGGCAGCAAACACACGCCCACGTTTCCCCTGCAAAAGCACCTCCAGACCGGCAAGCAGGCAGCCCACGGCGGCCAATGCGGCTGCATAAGTATCCCGGCAAATGGGGTTGTCGGCACTATCAAAAAAAGCGGGCGCCCGCTGGCACGCCTGGGCCAGGCGAGCGGGCAGCTCCCGATCGTGGACAGCGGCCACCGCCTCCAGCACCAACTCTTCGCCCACCACGCTTTCCGTCTCCTGCCACCCAGCCGCCCGAGCACCCAAAAGCGCCGCCTGCAGTCGTGCCGGCCGCTCTGGATGGCCCGGCGCCGGCACATGCCTTGCGCACAGGGGCTGGGTTACCACCACGCCGTTCCCGCTCATCACGGGGAAAGCTTATCACCAGGAGATTTCCGACGAAGAGAACTTGGTCTTTGCCCGACCATGCTTTACCTTTCCCCCATGGAGCTGCGTTGGCGCCGCCGTCTGCAGCTGGTGGGGAGCTTGGCCCTAGCCGGTTTGCTTTTAACCTTTGTTTTGCGTCAAGTTTCCTGGGCCGAGCTGAGGGACGCCCTGGCCGCCCTCCACTGGCCCCCGCTGCTGGCGGCGGTGGGCTTGGCCCTCGCTTCCTACGGGGCTCGTGCCTTTCGCTGGGGACTGATCTTGGCGCCCGCCGGTAAGGCCCCGTTGGCCAGTTTGCTGGGCTGTACCGCTGCCGGCTTCGCTACCTCCACCGTGCTGCCCGCCAGGTTGGGCGAGCTTTTGCGGCCGCTTCTGTTGAGCTCGCGCACCCAGCTGTCGCCAGCAGCCACCTTGGCCTCCATCGTGGCCGAACGGCTTTTGGACCTGCTCACCGTGGTCAGCCTTTTCGCCCTGGCCTGGCTGGGCAGCGGGCCCTCCTCTGGGGCCTTGACCACCTCCCTCGCCTGGGCGGCAAGCGTTGTGGCCAGCCTCTTCCTTGCCCTTTTCCTTTTGGTGCGCGAGCGCACCCGCCTCCACCGTTGGCTCGAGCTACAGGCCCGACCGGGCTGGCGGCAACGGCTGGTGCGCTTTTTCCAAGAGCTTCTGGCCAGCCTGGCCCTTTGGGGGAACGCTCGCCACGCCACGTTTCTGGGTCTTTGGAGCCTGTTCACCTGGGGGCTGGCCATCGCGCAGGTGGCCGTCACCGCCAGGGCCTTTGGCTTGCCTTTGAGCCCGCGGCAAGCCACCCTAGTACTGGCCATCAGCGTGGTGGGGCTCGCCGTACCCACCCCGGGAGGGGTGGGCGGCTTCCACGCGGCCGTACAGTTTGCCTTGGTCCAGGTGGCGGCGTGGCCGGTGGCTGCCGCTACCGCCTTCGCCTTGGTGCACCATGCGGCGTGCTTTGTGCCGGTGACGCTCCTCGGCACCGGGTATATGCTAGCGGTGGGGGCCAGCTGGCAGGGACTGCGACCCCCAGCACGGTGATGCGGTGCCCCTACTGTGGCCACGGTCAAGACCGAGTGGTGGACTCGCGGGAACTGGCGGAGGGGACGCAGGTCCGCCGGCGCCGCGAATGTCTTGCCTGCGGCCAGCGCTACACCACGTACGAACGCATCGAGGAGTCACCGGCTCTGGTGATCAAGCGGGATGGGCGCCGCGAACCCTACAACCGGGCGAAGGTGATTGCCGGCCTGGTGAGAGCCTGCGAAAAAAGACCGGTGAGCATGGCCGATATGGAAGCCATGGCGGACAAGGTGGAAGGGCTGATCAACCAGAAAAACAACCGGGAGATTTCCTCGCGCGAAATCGGCGAGGTGTTGATGGAAGAGCTGCGCTTGCAGGATCAGGTGGCCTACGTGCGCTTTGCCAGCGTGTACCGCCGCTTCGAAGACCTAGACGAGTTTCACCGCGAGCTGGAACGCTTGCGCCGGGGTGAGACATGAAGCGACGGGTTACCTTTGCCTTCGAGCTGCACCTTTTGCGCCAGCACCTTCATCAGGCCCTGGAACTGGCCTACCCCAGTTTGCCCCCCGGGCAAGGCTTTACGCCCTTGGTGGACCTGGCAGTCAACCAAAAAGAGCTGCTGTTGCGAGTAGACGTGCCGGGCGTGGACCCCAAATCCCTGAAGGTGCAGCTCCAGGGCCAGGAGCTGCGCATATCCGGGGAAAAGCAGGGCCCACCACCGGGCGAGAGGCGATACCACCAGGTGGAGCGCAGCTACGGCCCATTTCAACTGGAGGTAACCTTGCCGGAGGCAGTATCCCCACAAAATTGTCGGGCTCGCCTGCACGCGGGCGTGTTGGAGGTGCGGCTGGCCCGCCAGGAAGTGCTGCCTCCCCAGCCCATCACCATACCCGTGGAAACAGAGGACCTATGAGCGAAAAGAGCCCCAGACCTGAGGAAACCATTGCCATTCCCGATGTGCTACCGGCGGTAGCCCTCAAGGACGTGGTGCTGTTCCCCTACGTCATGATTCAGCTGTCCATCGGTCGACCGCGCTCGGTGGCGGCGGTGGACGTGGCTGCTGCTGCCGACCGCCTGTTTTTGGTGTTGACGCAAAAGGACCCGACGCAGGAAAACCCCTCGCCCAACGACCTGTTCCACTTGGGAACAGTAGTAGCCATTACGCGCATGGTCAAGCTGCCCGATGGCTCCATGCGCATTTTGGTGCAGGGGGTAAGCCGAGCGCGAGTGGAGTATTTTGTGGAAGAGGACCCCTTCCTCCGCGTGCGCATCACCCGCTTGGATGAGCCTGCCACCGACCATAGCGACTTGGAAGTGGAAGCGTTCATGCGCACGGTGCGGGCCAACCTGGAAAAGGTGGTGGAGCTGGGCAAGCACATCTCCCCGGAAGTCATGCTCATAGCTGCCCAGTTGGAGGACGGAGCCCGCCTGGCGGATTTGGTGGCTTCCAACCTCAACCTCAAAGCTTCCGACGCCCAGAGGGTACTGGAAGCCATGGACGTGAAAGAGCGGCTACGCATCGTCAACGAGTTTTTGGAGCACGAGATCGCCCTCCTCGAGGTTCAGCGGCAAATTGCCTCGCAAGTTCAAGGGGAAATGGACAAGACCCAGCGCGAGTACGTACTTCGCCAACAGCTGAAGCAGATTCAAAAGCAGCTGGGCGAAACCGACGATGTGGAGGCGGAAATCGCGGGCTACCAAGAGATGCTGGAAAAAAAGAAGCTTTCGGAAGAGGCGCGCCAGGAGGCAGAAAAGCAGATTCGGCGCCTGCGCATCACATCACCGGAATCGGCGGAGGCTGCCGTCATCCGCACCTACCTGGACTGGCTCCTGGGCCTTCCTTGGGGCTTATACTCCGAGGACAACCTGGATTTGGCCAACGCCCGAAGCGTGCTTGATGAGGATCACTACGATCTAGAAAAGGTCAAGGAGCGCATCGTTGAGTTCCTGGCCGTGCGCAAACTCAAGCCCGAAGGCAAGGGGCCGATTCTGTGCTTTGTTGGGCCCCCAGGGGTGGGAAAAACCTCTTTGGGGCGGTCAATTGCCCGTGCGTTGGGGAGGACGTTCGTGCGCGTATCCCTCGGCGGCGTTCACGACGAGGCGGAAATTCGCGGGCATCGCCGAACCTACGTGGGTGCCCTCCCGGGCCGCATCATCCAGGGCATCAACCACGCTGGCACGGCCAACCCGGTGTTCATGCTGGACGAAATTGACAAGATCGGGGCCGATTTTCGCGGCGACCCTTCCGCCGCCTTGCTGGAGGTCTTGGACCCGGAACAAAACGTAGCCTTCCGCGACCATTATTTGGACGTGGCCTTTGATCTTTCCCGCGTGCTGTTTATTGCCACGGCCAACGTTACCGAGACCGTTCACCCAGCTTTCTTGGACCGTATGGAGGTGCTGCGCCTTTCTGGCTACACGGAAGAAGAAAAGGTGCATATCGCTTTCCGGCACTTGATTCCCAAGCAGTTGCAGGAAAACGGCCTTTCCCCTCAGCACCTGCGCTTCACCAAGCCCGGGGTGCGCTTCCTCATTAGCCACTACACCAGAGAAGCAGGCCTGCGCAACCTGGAGCGGGAGATTGCCGCCATTTGCCGCAAGGTGGCCACCCGGCTGGCTCAGGGCAAGCCAGCCCGTCTGCGGGTGACACCCAGGAAGGTGGAAAAACTTCTCGGCCCGGTGCGCTTCTTGCCGGAAACCCAGCTGCGAGAGCACCAGGTGGGGGTGGCCACGGGCTTGGCCTGGACACCGGTTGGCGGCGACCTACTCCATGTGGAAGCTTTGGCCCTTCCGGGCAAAGGCGACCTGCGGTTGACCGGCCACTTGGGTGAGGTGATGAAGGAATCGGCGCAAGCCGCCGCCTCCTACCTGCGTGCCCATGCGCAAAAGCTGGGCATCCCCCAGGAGTACTTTGACAACCATTCCTTCCACGTGCACGTGCCCGCCGGGGCGATCCCCAAGGACGGACCGTCCGCCGGCATCACCGTGCTGGCAGCCTTAGCCTCGGTGGCCTCGGGCCGGCCCGTAAGGCGCGATGTGGCCGTGACCGGAGAGATCACTCTGCGCGGCCAAATCTTGCCGGTAGGGGGTATTAAGGAAAAACTCTTGGCGGCGCTGCGGGCCGGCATCACCGAGGTGTGCTTGCCGAAAGAAAACGCTCGCGATCTTCAGGAGTTGCCAGCCAACCTGCGACGCAGGTTTTCCTTCCACCTGGTGGACAACGCCTTCCAGGTGCTGGAGCTGGTGCTCCTGCCCCCGGCACAAAACCAGACCCCATGAGCTGGCAACGCCTGCGCACGCGCCTGGGGCAAGCCCTGGGGAGCCAGGAGGATCCCAAGCTGCTGGCCGCGTCCTGGGCGTGTGGGGTGGCTGTGAGCCTGTCGCCCTTCTTGGGCCTGCACACCCTGCTGGCGTTGGCGCTCGCCTTGCTCTTGCGGCTCAACAAGGTGGACGTGCTGCTGGGAACGCTGCTCATTAACCCCTGGACCTTGCCCCCCTACTGGCTGCTGGCGGCGAGGGTGGGCAGCTGGTTGACCGGGCTCGCGGAGCCGTCTCTACCCAGCGCCCGCATACTCTCCCCGAAGGAGCTCTGGCAGCACGCCTTCTGGCAGGCGCAGCAAGCCTGGCTGGCGCCGCTTGTGACCAACTGGCTGGTGGGCGCTGGGCTCTTAGCCACCCTAGGCGGGGTCACCGCCTACGGCAGCTTGCTGTGGTTGGTACGCTGGCGTCGCCGGCAGCACGCGGGCAAAACTCAGCCGGCTTGATCCTTCTCTCCGTTCGCAGGGTGCTGGCGGAAGTACTGGATGGTTTTTGCCAGCCCTTCCCGCAAAGGCACTTTGGGCTCCCAGCCCAGGTACACCCGGGCCTTGGTGATGTCCGGCTGGCGCACTTTGGGGTCATCCACTGGCAGGGGATGAAACTCGATGGGGGATGAGGACCCCGTGAGCTCCTTGATGAGCTGGGCAAACTGCAGCACCGTCATCTCCTGCGGGTTTCCCAGATTGACGGGTTCGCTGATCTCAGAAAACAAAACCCTCACCACGCCTTCGATGAGATCGTCCACGTAACAAAACGAACGGGTTTGGCTGCCGTCACCGAAGACCGTAAGCGGCTTCCCAGCCAGGGCTTGGCAAATAAAGGCCGGCACCACCCGCCCGTCGTTTCGGCGCATGCGCGGGCCGAAGGTGTTGAAAATGCGCACGATGCGGGTAGAGAGCCTATGGGTACGGTGGTAGGCCATGGTCATGGCCTCGGCAAAGCGCTTGGCCTCGTCGTAAACCCCGCGTGGCCCCACCGGGTTGACGTTGCCCCAGTAGCTTTCCGGCTGGGGGTGGATGAGGGGGTCGCCGTAAACCTCCGAGGTGGAGGCCAGGAGGAAACGTGCCTTCTTTGCCTTCGCCAGCCCGAGGGCCTTGTGCGTGCCCAAAGAGCCCACCTTGAGGGTTTGGATCGGCAGCTCCAGGTAATCCACCGGGGAAGCTGGAGAGGCGAAGTGCAGGACAAAGTCCACCCGCCCCGGGACGTGCAGGTAGTTCGTGACGTCGTACTTGACGAAGGTGAAACCGTCCCAGCCAAAAAGGTGCTCCACGTTCCGCAAGCTGCCGGTGAGCAGGTTGTCAATGCACACCACCTCCAGCCCTTCGCTGAGAAGCCTTTCGCACAAGTGCGAGCCCAGAAAACCGGCTCCTCCCGTTACTACGGCCCTCGCCTTGCTCATGACTCCCCCCGGGGCGTGCCCCCGCCCAAGAGGATAGCGTACCCACCTGCCCAGGCCCCTGCTGTTTAGCGGTGCCCCCTTCCCTTCGCCCTGGCGAGGGGCGAAGCGCGGACTATGCTCTTCCCAGGTTTCCGCCGTCGTGTTCCTTATCAACCCCTTGTTTTTCGAGGCGGATGGGGGCAGACTGAATGACGGTTCATTCGCCCACCAAGGGCGAAGAGAAACCAGGAGGGAGGTCGGCCGTGGCGTACCAGGTGGACATGAGGGATGTGAGCTTTCAGCTTTTCCAGTGGCTACCCACAGAAAAGCTGCTCAGCTATGAGCAGTTTTCCCAGTGGGCGCGGGAAGACCTGGAAATGGTCTTGCAGGAGGCCTTCAAGCTTGCTGCTGAGGTGCTGGCACCCACCACCAAGGAAGGCGACCGCCTGGGCGCGCGCTTCCAGGACGGCAAGGTGTTCATGCCCCCCAGCTTCCACCAGGCCTACCAAAAGCTTTGCGAGGGAGGCTGGATTTCCTGCATCAACTCGCCCGAGTTTGGGGGCATGGGCTTGCCCGAAGTGGTAGGAACAGCCATCAACGAGTTTTTCTTTGGCGCCAACATTTCCCTTTCCCTCACCGCCCTCCTCACCCGTGGTGCAGGTTACCTCATCGAAAAGTTTGGCACCGAGGAGATGCGCAAGCTGTTCGTGGAGAAGATGTATTCGGGCCAGTGGGCCGGTACCATGTGCCTCACCGAGCCGCAAGCAGGTTCGGACGTGGGTGCCTCCAAAACCCGGGCCATTCGCCAGGGAAACGGCCGCTACCTCATTCAAGGGGAAAAGATCTTCATCACCTCCGGCGACCAGGACCTCACGGAAAACATTATTCACCTGGTGTTGGCGCGCACGCCAGATGCACCCGCAGGCACCGCCGGCCTATCCCTGTTTGTAGTTCCCAAGATTCGCGTGAACCCCGACGGCTCCCTCGGTCAGCCCAACGACGTGCAAACCGCCGGCATCGAGCACAAGCTCGGCCTGCACGGCTCCCCCACCTGCTCCCTAGTCTTCGGCCCCAACAACGCCTGTGAGGGTTTCCTGCTAGGGGAAGAGCTGCAGGGAATGAAGCTGATGTTCCACATGATGAATCCCGCCCGCATTGAGGTGGGCCTGCAGGGAGAGGCCCTCGCGGCCGCGGCCTTGCAAGAGGCCTTGCAATACGCCAAGGTTCGCCTGCAGGGTCGTCATTGGACGAGGCTGAAGGACCACGAGGCCCCGCAGGTGCCCATCATTGAGCATCCCGACGTGCGGCGCATGCTGTTCACCTCGGCTGCCTACGTGCAGGCCATGCGCGCGCTTTTGATGCAAACGTCTTACTACATCGACATGAGCCGGGTAACGAAAGGCGAGGAGCAGGAGCGCTACGCCTCCTACGTGGAGGTGCTCACACCCATTTGCAAGGCTTGGGCCTCCGACTGGGGCTTCCGCGTCACCGAAATGTGCCTGCAGGTCTTCGGCGGCTACGGCTACACCCAGGAGTATCCCGCCGAGCAGTACCTGCGGGATGCCAAGATCGCCTCCATTTACGAGGGCACCAACGGCATTCAGGCCCTGGACCTGGTGGCGCGTAAGCTCCCTGCCAAAGGCGGCAAGCCCATCCGCGAGCTTTTGGGCCAGGCGGAAGCGACCTTCAAGAAGCTTCGCAACGATCCTCAGCTGATGGAGCCGGCCTGGATGCTGGGAGCGGCGCTCAAACAAATCGAGGACATCTCCAAGGGCCTTACCAAGCGGCCCGATGCGGTAATGGTGGTGCTGCTCAACTCCGTTCCTTTCTTGGACATGATTGGCGATACCCTGGGGGCCCACTTCCTGCTGGATCAGGCGGTGGTGGCGCGGGACCAGCTCACCCAGCTTTGCCAGCAGGCCAGCGTGGATCCCAAGGACGAGGGCAACTACCGCAAGTTCCTGGCCGACAACCCCGACGCCGCCTTCTATCACAACAAGGTACAGGCGGCCATTCACTTCGCCTACCGCGTGCTGCCCAACGTCACCGCGCGGGCGGTGGCCATCCGCGCCGGCGAAATGGGCCCCATGGAGGCGGTGTTGTAACAAAAACGTCACTCTGGTGCCTCACGTGCCCGCTTGAGACGGGCACTTTTTTTGCAGAAAAACCCTGGGGGCCTTATTTTAAGGCTGGAGGGTCTATGCGCAAGCTCGCTGTCGCGCTGTTGGCTGTCCCCGCTTGGGCCCAGGTGACCAACGGCTCTTTTGAAACGGGCAACCTCACCGGCTGGACGGTAGGCGGGACGGGAAGGGTGCAGGTGATCAGTGCCACCGGCGTGAGCCCCAACGTGCCGGCCTTCGACGGCAGCTACTACGCGGTGCTTTCCACCGGCCCTGGGGACACCGACGGGGCTGCCACCAGCTTGGACGGGCAGGGCCGCAATAACGAGTACGACGTAGCCACGCTTTCGCAAACCTTCAGCGTTACGAGCGTGCCCACCACGCTTACGGTGGCGGTGATGTGGTTCACGAGCGAGGGCGACCAACCTGCCCCGTTCGACGACCTGTTTGACGTGACCCTCAACGGCTTTCCCCTCTTTCGCCACAGCGTGCAAAAAGGCGTTAGCGGGGCTTCCCCGTGGCCCGACTTTGGCCCCACCGATGGCACCGCCTACGACTTCACCGCTCCTGGACCTATTCAAAACACCTCCATTCGCATGTGCACCGGCTGCGGCCGCACTGGTTGGCAAACTGCCAGCATCAGCATCATGACCCCTGGCAGCTACACCTTGCAGGTGCGCGTGGCCGACCAGGGAGATGATGGTTTCGATTCCGCCCTCGCGGTGGATGCGGTGAGCACCAGCCCTCTTGCCCCCAGCACGCGCCAGCAGCTAACCGCTTCCTCCGGGGTGACGGTGGAGTGGAAGGGGGGCGGGCTGGAGGCTCGACCGGTGGACTCGCGGGAGGTGGCGGCGGCGGAAAGCCCCGAAGGGTACGTTTTTATTTCCTCCGGCAACCTCACCGGCAACAACCCGGGCGCGCAAGAGCAAGTCTTTTGGTGGTCCGGCGGCACCACCACGCGCCTTACGGCGGCCACCTCCGGCAGCTTCTCCCATCCGGCAGTGACCAGCAACGGCCGCTTTGTGGTCTTTGCCGCCAACGCCAACCTCACCGGCACCAATGTGGACGGCAACTGGGAAATCTTCCGCTTGGATCGTAACACCAACGGCCTCACGCAAATCACCAACACCACCGCCCCGTGCCAGAACCGTTTCCCCAGTGTGGCCTCCGACACCAACGGCAGCCCGGTGGTCTTCGTTTCCAACTGTGGCCATGGCGGCTTCAGCAACCCTGACGGCAACGACGAGATCGTGGTCTGGAACGGCACCACCTTTGCCGGCACCGCCACCTCCGGCTGCCAAAACTACGCCCCAGCCATTAACCGAGGCGACGGCCGCTACGTGGCCTTCGTCTCCACCTGTAACATCGGCGGGCAAAACGCCGACGGCAACCCGGAAATCTTCCGCTGGGACGGTAACACCAGTTCTTTTCAGCGCATCACCAACGGCGCGGACCCCATTGCCAACGACACACCCGCCATCTCCGCCAACGGGTCATCCATCGCCTTTACCTCCAACGGCAACTACACCGGCAACAACAGCGATGGCAGCTACGAGCTGTATTTCTGGAACGGCACGTTCCGCCAGCTGTCCAGTGGCACCAGCACCCAGGCCTTCATCTTGGCGCGCCTGAGCGATGACGGCGCCTACGCCTTGGGCGAGCTGGTGGATTTGGCCAGCGGTCAGTTCCAAGTGCGCCGCTTTGCCACCGGTAGTAGCGCCCAAGCTGGTCTTTCTCTGGTCACCAGCTTTGCCCCCCTGTTGCCAGCCATTTCGCGGAACGGGGCCAACGTACCGGCCGCCTGGCAGGACAACCAGGATCCCTTAGGACAAAACGGCGACGGCAACACGGAAATCTTCCGTCACGACCCCAACTTGGCACCGCCCCGCTACCTTTTCTGCGCTTCGCCCAACGCCCCCATCCCCAACAACAACCCCAACGGGGTGAGCTCCTCCGTGAGCGTGCCCGCTGGCCTGGGCAGCGTACTGGATGTGGATGCCTGGCTGTTGGTCAGCCACACCCGAGTGGGGGACCTGAGCGTGTTTCTCACCGCTCCCAGCGGCCTCAGCCGCCAGCTGGTCAACCGCCTGACCGGCGGCAGAGGAGGCTGCAAAGGGGACAATTTGGATGCGGTGCTGGATGATGAAGCGGCCTTGGCGGTTCAGAACCGCTGCGGCAACCTGCCGGCGGTTTCCGGCTTTTACAGGCCGTTCCAAGCCCTCTCCATGTTCGATGGCCTTCTGGCCAACGGCAGCTGGCAACTGCGCGTCAGCGACAACGCGGGTGGTCCAACGGGCACCTTCGTGCGCTGGTGCCTGGCGCTGACCGCTCAGTGAGGTGCGCCATGAGGAAAGCCTTTGTCTTGTTGCTCTTGGCCATACCAGCGGCCGCTCAAACCCGCCCGCCGGAGGGCAGCGGCGACGGCTGGTATCAAGCCTACAGCTCCGGTACCCCCTTTTGCACTTTCCAGTTCCTGGACATTGCCACCAGCGGCACGGCGGTGAACTTTGTCGCCCCCTACGCGGCTGCGGGGGATCCGCCCGCCCAAGACGATGGCGGGGCGGTGGTGAGCTTGCCTTGGCCTTTCCCCTTTTACGGCCAAGCCCGCCCTGCGGTGGTGCTTTCCCCAAACGGCTACCTGGCCTTTGCCCAGGCACCAGAGGAGGAGGACGGCCGCGATTTTTCCCCCGACCAGCAGCTGCCCTCGGCGCCCAGCGCTTACTTTCCCTCCGGCTCCCCCCACTTCGGCGCGGGCCCGCGCCTTTACCCCTGGCACCAGGACCTAGACGCCAGCGGCGGTGTGGTGCTGTGGCAGGCCTTCGACCCCTGTCCCCGTCTTTCCGAGGCCCTGGGCACCGAACCCTGTACGGTGGTGCAGTGGGACGGGTTGACCCCCGCCACGGGCGGGACCCCCTTGCGCTTCCAAGCGGTGCTTTATCACCACACGGGCCAGGTGGCCTTTCAGTACGCTGCCGTCAACGACCAACCGGTGACCATCGGTTGGCAAGGAGACGGCGCCCAGCGTGGGTTTGCCTGGAGCCGCCGGGAAAGCGGACGGGTGGCCGCCAGCAGCAGCTTGTGTCTCTTTTCCTCCACCTATCCGCCGGGGGGTCCTCGTGCTGACCTGGAAAGCTTTTTGGCCGCCGACGCCCCGGACCCCTTGGACACCAACCCCTTTGTGGCTGAGCTGGCCGTGGCAAACGGGGGGCCCTCGCCGGCAGAAGGGGTAGTGGGCAGGCTGGAGCTGCCTGCGGGGCTGGCTTTGCTTGCCGACCCCTGCGGTGCGGCCAGCGGCTGGAACGTGGGCACCCTCTCGCCTGAAGCCATGCCCACCTGCACCGTTACGCTGCAAGCTGACGGCAGCTTTGCCGGGGGTGAGCTGCGCTTTAGCGTGGGCGCCTCCACAACCGACCCCGAGCCCGCCAACAACGTAGCCGTGCAGCTGCTCAACGCCGCCGATGACGGGGACGGGGTGGCGCCGGCGATGGAGGACAGCTACCCGGGCGGTGACGGCTGGCCCGCCTTTGCCAAGGGGGACGGCAACGGCGACGGCATCCCCGACCGGCAACAGGCCACCGTGGCTACCCTGCCTTTGGCTTCAGGAAAAGGCTGGGTAACGGTGGAGGTCATGGGCTGCTCGGCCCTCCAGCAGGTGGGCACCCTCACCGAGGCCGCCAGCGGCACTCCCGACCCGGCCTACGATTTTCCTAGGGGGCTGGTGCGCTTCGTCCTGCCCTGCCCGGCAGCCACCGTCAAGCTCCTCTACCACCTGGCCGGTGTGCCCTCGCCCACCTACCGTGCCTTGGACGCTTTCGGCCGCTGGAAGACACTGGCAGCTACCCGCGTGCGCGACCGCGGTGTGTGGGGCTACGTGCTGTCGCTGCAGGAAGGCCAGGTGGGGGACAGCCAGCGGGGGGATGGTACCGTGAGCCACCTGGGTGGGCCGGCTCAGCCGACGGCCAAACCGGGCCGGCGCTAGAAGCAAGCCACCAGGTTTCCCTCCTGATAGCTAGGAGCCTGCAAAGGCACGGATGGTGGAGCAGCCTGTCCTTGGGGAACAGGGGCCGGGGCTTGCAGGTACCTTTGCGACGCAGGCGGCAGCTGGGAGAAAAGGTGCGGCAGATCCACCAGCCGCACCGGCCCCATGCTGGTTGGCAGGGCGGGTAAGCCGGTGATGGTGAAGGAAACGCTGGTTTGCTCGGCCCAAACCCCTCCCGCCACCAGCAACCCCGCCACCACCAAGGCCAAGATCCAGCGCCTCATCGTCCACCTCCGGCACCGGACAGGTGCAGGGGGTGTGCCAGAGGCGGTATAAAAAGCAAGTACTTGTTTTACAACAACGTATTCTTGAAGCAGCTTGAATCAGCATCGCACCTTGTATTCGGTTTTGGAACACTGGGAGGTTGCCCAACAGCCCTCCCTGCCGTGGGTTTGCAGGGCTAGTAGCGAAAGTTTCGTCCTGCAAGGCCAGGGCACCAGCACGGCTGCCAGCCCCAGGCCAGCTCAGCCGCTCCCCAAGATGTTTTCCCTGTTCGGTTTTCGAACACTAGGGGAGCTGCAAATCCTGGCCAAAGAGGAACTCGCTCAGCACCACCTCTCGCTCGGCCAGGACCTGCCCTTGAGCCCCCAGAAGCTGTACCCGGTAGCGGCCGGCGGGGATTTGGTCGAAGCGGTAGTAGCCAAAGGCATCGGTCAGGCCGTTGGCCACTGGCTGCCCCCACTCGTCCACCAGCGCCACAGGCACCTCGGCCAAACCCTGCCCGCTGGCATCCACCACCTGCCCGGCCAAGCCGAAGCGCTCGTCCAGCAGGAAGTCCACCCGGGTGGTGAGGCCCGCCTCCACCTCCACCACCGCCCGCCCACGCTGCACGCTCAGCTCCAGAGGCAGCCTTTCCGCATCCAAGACCACCTCGTAAACCCCCGGCGGGACGCTGCCGACGAAAAACCGGCCGCTGGCGTCGGTGAGCGCCCCACCCACACCCACCACCATCACCCGCGCCCCGGCCAGGCTGTGTCGGCCCTGGCCACCCAAAAGCACCAACCGCCCGGCGACCGCTCCCGTGTGTTGTTGCACCGGCCAATGCCCGCTGGGAGCGAAAAGTCCCGAAGCGTAGGAGTAGTCGGCGGTGAGGGAAAGGTAAAGGCGCGGGCGCAGCCCCTGGCCAGGGAGCAGGCGGCTTGAAACCCCCTGATACTCTGCCCGCAGCCAAAGCCCGCCAACGCGAGCGGAGAGCTCAGCGTAGGGTGCGGTGCGCCCACCGCTGTGGCTCACCCCCAAGCGAGCTGCCGGCGACCACCAACCACCGGCGCGCCAGCCCACCGTGGCGGTGAGGCGCGAGGGCACCCCCCCTCCCCGCTCCCAGGTGGCGCGCACCTGCCAGCGCCGGTCACCCAGGTCATAGGTCAGGTCGTGGGTTTGGGTGGAGGCAACGCCCGCCGAATAGCGCAGGCGGGGCGTGGGCGAAGCCATCAGCACGCCCCAAAGCTCCCCTTGCTGGTCGGGAAAAACCCGCAGGAAGAGCCATCGCTTGAGGGAAAGCCCTAGGGTGGGGCGCAGCCAACGGTACCTCTGCCCCCCCTGGGATACATCCCTAGCCCAAAGGCCCACTTCCAAGGCCGAGCCAAAAAAGCGGCGCAGCTCAAGAGAGCGGTCATGGCGGGCCAACCGCTGGCCGCCAAAGGCAAATCCCTGCGATTGGGAAAGCCAACGGAAGTTGAACTCCACGGAAGAGCCCACCCCTTGGCTTTCCACCAGAAAGGCCCGGCCACCGCGCGAGGCAGCTGCCTCCCCAGCCACCCACCACCAGGGCGCCGGTGCCGCCGCCACACCCACGCCGGCCTGCCAATCCTTCCCCAGGGCCTGCACTAGGACCTCAGCGGTCGCCTCGCGGCCTAGGGCCCGCCGTGCGGCGTAAAATCCCGCCGACTCCCGCTGCTGGCTTTCTCCCAGCAGCTTTCGGCCAAAAAACCCTCCCCAGCCCAAGCCTGCCACCTGCACCCAGCGACCCTCGGGCAGGAGCTGAAAGGCTCCCGAGACCACTTCGCGGTGTGCCTCCTGAGGTACCAGCAGGTTGTGGCGGTCGAAGATCTCCACCTCCACCACTATGGCCCCTCGCCCGGCCACCGGCACATCGAGAAACTCGTAGCGGCCAGAGAGGCCTACCAGCTGGCTGGCCACCACCACGCCGTCCACTTTGAGCCGCACCAGCGAACCCGGGGGCGCAGGCCCGCGAAAGGTGCGCAGCGCCCCCTGCCAAGGTACGGACCCGCCCCAAAACCCTTGGCGGGCCGGCAAATCCTCGTTGCTCCAGGCTAGTTGCGCGCCAACAAGATCGTAGCCGGAAAGCAGTGGGGACAGCTGGGTAAAGGAGCGCCCCAAGGCCAGGGCAGAGTGCGACCAGATCCGCTGCCAAAAAAACTCCCGCACCTGCGCGTCCTCTTGGTTGGGTCGGTCCACCAGCAGCCGCCACTTTCCAGCGGCGGCGCGACCCGCCAACGTCAGGCTGCCCACATAGGAGGTGGCCTCGCCCTCCCGCGCCAGCCAGGCATCGGCCCGCACCTGGCCCACGCCCCAGGCAGGAGGCTGGATCTCCGGCAGCAAAGCCCGCGCAGGCGCGGCAGGGGCCAAGCTCCACGGCAGGTCCAGGGTCAGGGCTACCTCCTGGGCATCGAAGAGGAACTCCACCCCCAGGCGGATGCGTGCCAACGGCGGGCACAGGTACTCGGCCTCCTCTACCTGCAGCAGCTCCTCGGGCGCAAAGGTGGTCTGGCCGAGAGGCGTGACAAGCGTGCGGCTTTCCCGCTGCCATTGGGCCGCCGCCAGGCGCGCGAAGTCCTCCACCAGCAGGCACACACCTTGCCCGGTGGCCAAAGCCTCCACCACCCCCACCTCCCGCCCTGCCACCTTCACACCCACCATCAGGGAGGCGCGGCCGCCCACCGCTGGCCCCCAAACGGGGGCATCGGCGGCTACGCGCGCAGCTACCAATAGGGAGCAGAGCGCAAAACGCACCATGTCACTGGGCCGGCACCGTCAGGGGCACAGCCCAGGAGAGGCTTTCCCCTTCCACCCGACCAAAGAGCTCCACCACGTACTCACCTGCCGACACCGATCCCAAGGGAAAGCGCAGGGTGCGGCGCGTGCTGGGCAGCACCGGGATATCGGGCACCACCCCGGCCAGGGTCGCCCCGTCCGGTACCTTGACCGGCCCTCCCGGCACCTCCTGCACCGTGGCCGTCCCCGGCTGGCCAGGAAAAGAAGCCGCTGGCCAAACCACGTACCAAGCTGCGGGCCGCACATGGGCGTTGCCCCTGCTTTCCACATCCAAGGCAGCCCAAAGCTGCCCTGCCAGGAAGCGGAAGTCCACGCAGTGCACCACCGCCTGGCGGCTCACGGGTGGCACGTTCACGTACACCCCTACCCCTACCCGTGCCAAGTTGAGCGTGGCGAAGGGCCGATCCTGGGGCGGCTGCTCCTCCAGGAAAATCATGGCACGGTGCTCCCCCGGCTCAGGCTTGACCCGCGGGCGCACGCCAAAGCGCACGGTTTGGCTCTTGCCGGGCTCCAGCTCGAAGGAAAGCGGCGTAACCACCAGCCACTGGTCGGCGGACTGGGGATTGGGAGGCAATAGCTGCAGGCGGTTGTCCTCGTCCAGGCCAAAATGCGCCACCGAAACCTTGAGGGACACAGGCGCCTCCCCCAGGTTGACCACTTTCAAAGACTCGGAAACGCTGGCGCCCGTGAGCTCAATGTCGAAGCGCGGGGGCGAGACGGCAATGCCACCAGCAAAGGCGCAGCCGGCTACCAGCCAAGTTAGCAGCCAGCGGCCCGCCACGTTACCTCCCCACCACCCACACTTCCAGCGTGCCGGCAAAGCTTCCGGCTGAAGCCTGACTCACGTCCAGGTGCAGCAGCACGTCAGCCTCGTACACCTCCCCATCGGGGGTGGAGGCCACCCAGCGCAAGGGCAGGAGCGTGCCCCTCGCCACCAGGGGCTTGGCGCTCTGGGGCGAGCGTAGCTGGCCCTTGTTTCCCAGGCGTACCTCCAGGGAAGGCAGGGGCTCGCCCCTGGGCACGATCAGGCGAAAGGCCCGAGGCAGTCGGCGCACCACCACGGGCTGGAAGGAAGGCCCCACGCCGTCCCAGCTCACCGCCGTCCCGGGAGCCAGCTCCTCCAGCGCCACCGGCTCCAGGGACAGCTCCCCCGGCAGCTCCAGCCGCACGGGCCCGACCGCCACCACCCCAACCAGCAAAAGGCTCAGCATGCGCTTACGTTGGCCGATGGAAAAACGGGGGGCCAAGCCCCCCGTTCCCATCAGCCTCCAAGAAGAACCCCCTCAGTAGAAGGCCACCGTGGTTTGCACCACGCCATCGCCGAAGGTGGCCGAGGTGTTCGGCGGAATCAGGGCAGCGGCGGAAAAGTCCAAATCAAAACGCACGTCACCCTTGTGGACCGTGCCCAGGCCACCCGGGTTTGGCTGCTGCACGGTCGCTGCCCAGGTACCGGAGTCGTTGAGCTCGGTTTCCACGTTGCTCATCACGATGTTGCCACTGCCGGTGGTGCCATCACCCTGAAGCGTGGAGTCGGTAATGCTCACGGTCACCTGGAACTGGTAGTTGGCGCGCACCTGGTAGAAGTTGTTGATGGTGGTCAGCACGTTGGTGGAGAAGGGCGTTGCCGGAGTGGTGGCATCTCCTTCCAGCGTACCCGGGGCCGCGGTAAAGGTGCTGATGGTGGTGGTGCCGGTGTTCACCGCGTTGGATCCGGCAAAGGCGGTAGCCAGGTCGCTGGCCGAAGGCTGCAAGGTGATGGCCGAACGGTAGTAGAGAATGGCTATGCGCGGGTAAACCACGTAAATGCTGGTGTTCCCCGTCGCCTGGGCAAAGGCCAACGGCGTCACCACCGTCGCCAAAACCGCTGCCAGTAAAAGTGCCTTTTTCATCATCTCGTCCTCCTTTTGCCCGCGCGCGGCGAGCTTGGTTAAACTATAAACTCTTCGGTCGCCTTTAGCAACCGGCCCGCCGCCTCGGCAGGCAAATACTTTTCTAGCAAGCCCCATGCCAGTCGGCGGGCAACGAGGGAACCTGCGAAACGGCCCATTGCGAGAAGACGCTTTTCGAGACACTAGCCGCGAGGGAAAAATCGGGTTCTACCCTAGCGTCACTGTCCAAGCATTAGATGAACAAACACGTCACCCTAGTTGCTGGCCAGGGCGGTGAGCAGTTTGCGCAGCTGCTCCACCCCCTCCCCCACCTCGGCCCAGCGCTGCCAGAGGCGGTCTTGCCGCTGGCGCGCCGCAGCTAGCTGGTCGGCGAGCCAGCGCAGCTTTTGCGGGTCGTTCATCACCTCAGGCAAGGCGACGGAGGCTTCCAGCTCCCCCATGAGCTTTTCCGTATTCATCAGTTCCTTTTCCACCTCCGCTAGCTCCCGCTCCATGGCAGCAAGCTCGCGCAAGATCTGGCGCCGCTCCTCCTCCTTGAGGCTGCGTCGCGGACCTGGCGCCTTGCTGGCTTTGGGCTTGGCTGCCTTCACCCCCAAGCGCGTGAAGGCCTCTTCTACAGAAAGTACCGGCAGAGCCTTGCCCTCCTGCAGAAGCAACACGCCGGTAGCCACCGCCTCCAGCAGTACCCGGTCGTGGCTGACCAACACCACCGCGCCGGGAAACTCGGCTAGGGCTTGCTGGAGGACCTGGCAGCTGGCCACGTCCAGGTGGTTGGTGGGTTCGTCCAGCAGCAACAGGTTAGGTGCCTGCGCCAAAAGCAGGGCCAGCTGCAAGCGGGCGCGCTCACCCCCGGAAAGCTGCCCGGTGCTGGCTTCCGCCGCCTTGCCAGAAAAGCCAAAGGCCCCGGCCCAGGAGCGGGCTTCCTGGGGGGTCCAATCGGGCCGGGCGGAGGCCAGCAGGGAAAGGGGAGTCCCCTCGGCCACCAGCGCCTGCTCCTGATCCGCGTAGCCCACGGCCACGTGGGCACCCAATCGCAGGCTTCCCCCTAGGGGAGGCAAAAGGCCGGCCAGGGTTTTCAACAGCGTGCTCTTGCCGCTGCCGTTAGCCCCTACCACCGCCAGCCGCTCTCCCCGCCGCAAGGCGAAGGAGACCTCTCGCAGCAGGGGTTGCCCGTAACCCACCGCTAAGCCCTCCACCTGCAGCACCCAATCGCCGCTGCGCGGCGCTTCGGGCCAGCGCAGGCGCAGGGTTTCCGGCTCCGGGGGTGGGGGGGCTAGCAGGGTTTCCTTGGCCAAAAGCTTCTGCCGCCACTGTGCCTGCCGAGTGTTTTGTCCCGCGATGTTGCGCCGGATGAACTCTTGCTGGCGCGCCCGCTCCTCCTGCTGCCTTTCCCATGCTCGCCGCTGGTGCTCCCGGCGAGCCTGGCGCTCCCGTTGGTAACGCGCGAAGGGCCCAGGGTAGCGCTCCAGCTGCCCTCCCACCAGCTCCAGCACCTCCCCACCTAAAGCATCAACCAGGGCCCGGTCGTGGGTGACCAAAAGCACCGCCCCCTCTCGCTCAGCCAGCACTTGTGCCAGGTAGGTGGCCCCCAGCAGGTCCAGGTGGTTGGAAGGCTCATCCAACAACAGAAGCTCGCAGGGCGAAATGAGCGCGCGAGCCAAAGCGGCCCGGCTCCGCTGACCCCCGGAAAGCTCGGTCAAGGGGCGGTGGTGCAGCTCGGGGGGCAGACCGAGGCCCTGGAGCAAGGCCTGCGCGCGGGCGTGGGCCGAGGAGGCTCCCAGGCGCGCCAGGGCCTCCTCCACCCGGGCGTAAGCTGCCAAAGCCTGAGAGTCGGGAAGACGCGCGGCCAGCTCCTCGCGGGAGGCTTCCAAGGCCAACAGGCCAGGGATACCGCCAAGAACAAAGCGCAAGACAGGGACTTGTTGGTCCTGTCGCAGAATCTGCTCCAGGTAAGCAATGCTGAGCTTGGGCGCGCGCTCAACCCGCCCCGAGGAGGGCTCCAGTTCCCCCGCAATCAGGCGCACAAGGGTGCTTTTTCCCGAGCCGTTGCGCCCCACCAGGGCCAGCTTTTCCCGCGGGTTCACCTGGAAGGAAAGCGGCCCCAGCACACAGCGTTCGCCAAACTCCACCACCACATGGCAAAGGCGGGCAAGCACGTGCGGTTAACTCACCTCCGCCAAGATGAGGGGCCCGGGAGTGGCGGCCTGCTGTCCAATGGTAAAAGCCGCGAGGACTTTCTGCCGCACTTCCTCCAGCTCTACAGGTCGCAGGCTCCAGCCGAGCAGCGCCAGCGGTTGGCCCGCCTCCACCCGTTGCCCCCAGCGCACGGCCACGCGCAGGAAGGCGGCGGGGTCCACCTCTTCGCCCGGAGCACGCCGACCGGCCCCCAGGTCCACCGCCACCCAGCCGAGCGCCTCGCCGTCCACGGCCTTAACCCAGCCTTCCCGGGGGGCCAGCACCTCCATCTGCTGGCGAGCACGGGGCAGCTTTTCCGGGTCGGGGTCGCCGCCATGAGCCGTGACTATCCGCTGCCAAGCCTGGAGGGCTTTACCGCTGGTCAGGGTCTGGTCTGCCAGGCCAGCTGCGTCCTCGCGGCTAAAGCCGGCCAGTTCCAAGGCCCGCACCACCAACTCGCGCGACAGCTGCAAAAGCCGGGCGTCGCCGCCACCAGCCAGGCAAGGCAGTGCCTCCCGCACCTCCTCCGCGCAACCCAGCGCCGGCCCCAAGGGCTCCTCCATGGCTGAAACCACCGCCCGTACCACCACCCCCGCCTGACGCGCCACTTCCACCAGCGCCCGCGCCAGCTCCAGCGCCTCGTTGAGGGTCTTGCGGAAAGCCCCTCGCCCGCACTTCACATCCAGCACCAGCCTACGGGCGCCTACCGCCAGCTTTTTGGACATGATGGAGGCGACGATTAGGGGGAGGGAAGGCACGGTGGCGGTCACATCCCGCAGGGCATAGAGCTTGCGATCAGCCGGGGCAATCGCCTCCGACTGCCGGGCAAACACCACGCCACAGGCCTCTAACCGTGCCAGGGCTTCCCTTTTGGTTCCCGCAGTGACAAAGCCCGGGATGGCCGCCAGCTTATCTAGGGTGCCCTGGGTGTGCCCGAGACCGGCCCCCGCCATCATGGTCACCGGCACCCCACAGGCGGCCAGCCAAGGGGCAAAAACCAGGGACACGGAATCCCCTACGCCACCGGTGGAGTGCTTGTCCACCGCTTCGGGGAACTCTTTGCCCAGCTCCCAAAGCTCCCCGGACGCGGTCATCGCCTCCACCAGGTGTTGCGTTTCTGTTGGGCTGGTACCCCGAAGACAGATGGCCATCAGCATGGCTGCCAGCTGCACATCCGGCAGAACGCCCCGTGCGGCGCCCTCGACGAAATGCCAAATCTCCTCGCGCTTCAGCTCGCCACCATCCCGCTTGCGGGCGATGACCTCAACAAAGTTCACGTCAGCTCAGCGAGGAGAGCTTCTGCTGGGCTTCCCTTGCCCAAGGGGAATCGGGGAAGTTCTCCACCAGCTGGCGGAGCACCTTCTGCGCCTCGTCCGCCTTTCCCTGCTTTTCATAGGCGGAAGCCAGCTCAAAGAGGGCCTGGTCGCGGGGCAGGCGCTGGTCCTTGCCGGCAGCCATGGGCTCCAGCTCGCGGATCACACCAGCCACGTCACCCTTTTCCACACGCAGCCGCAACAGCGACAGCGTGGCCAAGCGCACCGCCGGGTCTTTCTTCCCGCGCGAGGCCACCGCCGCCAGCTCGCGCATAGCCCCTTCCCGGTCGCCCTTCTCCACAAACAGGCGCGCCTGCAGCACCCTTGCCATTCGCGCCTGGGGAGTGAACCAGTACCGACGCACCTTGGCCAGGGCCTTTTCCGCTGCCTCCCGGCGCTCGCTTTCCGTAGCGAACTTGAGCTTGGCATCGGCCGGCGCCTGCCCACCCACCGGCGCCTGGAGCACGGCTATGGCCTCGTCCAAGGACTTGGTGGCTGCCACCGTTCGGCTGCCTAAAATCGCCGTCGTCGCCCACCACAAAAGACCCACGCCCAAGGCACCGCCCAGGCCTATGCTGGCTTGCCGCCAGTTGGCGGTGAGCCAGTGAGCCAGCCGATCCATGAGGGTTACGAACTCGTCCTGCTTGATTTGCTTGCGGGTAAGCCGCCGTCCCACCCTTACCTCCCTTGCGCCTGTTTTTCCCGCAGGGCTGCCAGAACCTCGGCTGCGTGTCCTGCCGCTTTAACCCTTTCCCACACCCGCGCCACCCGCCCGTCGGGTGCGATCAGGTAGGTGGTGCGCAAAATGCCCATGCTCTTGCGGCCCATAAAGTTCTTTTCCCCGTAGGCCCCGTAGGCCTTGGCCACCGCCAACTGGCTGTCGACCAGCAGGGGAAAATTGAGGTTGTGTTTTTCCTTGAACTTGCCATGGCTTTGGAGGCTATCACCACTTACACCCACCACCACCGCCCCTAGCTGACTCAGCTCCCCCACCAGGTCGCGAAACTCGCAGGCCTCGGTGGTGCAACCCGGCGTCATGTCTTTCGGGTAGAAGTACAGCACCACCCAACGCCCGCGGTGGGAAGCCAGCTGGAAGGTACCGCCTTCGCTGGCGGGCAAAGAAAAATCAGGTGCCCGGCTGCCCAGGGGAAGGGTGGCCACCTCACTTGCCTCCCTGCTTCGGATAGGGATAGCGCTGGTTGTAGAGCTGGATGAGCGTATCGGTGATGTCAGCGGAGTTGGCCACGAACGCGACAAGCTCCTGCCGGAGGATGAACACGGCGGAAAGCTTTTGGCTTTCGGCGTATTCGGCCAAGAGCTTCTCCATCTTCTCCCCTAAGCTCTTGAGCACCTGGTTCTGCTTTTCCTCCAGTTCGCGGGTGTACTGCCGCTGCCTGTCCTCGAACTGGCGCTTCTTGGCGGTGAGCTGGCGGTTGAGCTCAGAAAGCTGCTCGGGGGTGGCGCTGGTTTGCTTGCTTAGCAGCTCCTGCTGGAGGTTTTGAATTTCCTGCTCCAGCTGCTGCAGCTCCTTTTGCCGCGGGGACGCCCAGTCCAACAGCTCCTGCCGCTTGGCCTTGCCTTCGTCCACGGCCAGCAAGGCCCTCTGCACATCCACAAAAGCCACCTTGCTTCCGCCCTCTTGGGCTGCCACGTGGGCCGACCAGGCCAAGGCCAGCGTCACTGCTACCAGCGTGCGTCTCATTCCTTGCCTCCATGCCGCCTCGGGCGGCGAGGGATTCTAGCACGACTTCGTAGAATAGCTTGGGGAGAACCGGCGATGCGCGCGATGGTCTTGGCGGCGCCCGCCCCAGCCGAGGCCGAGCCCCTGACCGAGCGTAACCTTCAGGAGCCGGTTCCCGGTCGGGGCGAGGTGGTCATCGCGGTGGAGGCCTGCGCTGTCTGCCGCACCGACCTGCACATCGTGGAGGGGGAAATTCCCCTCCCCGCCCTGCCCCTGGTACCCGGTCACCAGGTGGTGGGCCGGGTAGTGCAGCTGGGGGACGGGGTCCCCGAACAGCTCCTCGGCCAAAGGGCGGGCGTGGGATGGATGGCGGGTGCCTGCGGTGGCTGCTGCTTCTGCCTGGCCGGCAAGGAAAACCTTTGCCCGCACGCGCAGTTCACCGGCCTGCACCGTTTTGGTGGCTACGCCGAGCGCCTCACCCTGCGGGCCGACTTCGTTTACCCCCTGCCTGCCGACCAAACCGCGGCCCAACTGGCCCCGCTGCTTTGCGCCGGGATCATTGGCTACCGAGCCCTACGGCTGGCAGGGGCGCTGAGCTCCGTTCGGGTAGGTTTTTTTGGTTTTGGTGCTTCTGCCCACGTGGCCATTCAGGTAGCTCGCCACTTTGGCGCGCAGGTGTACGTCTTCACCCGCTCGCCAGGCCACCAGGCGCACGCCCGCCAGCTGGGAGCGGTTTGGGCCGGCGACCCTGCCGAGGACCCGGGCACCGAACTGGAAGCGGCGGTGGTCTTTTCCCCTGCCGGTGAGCACGTACCGCTGGCCCTGCGCCACCTGGTCCCCGGCGGTACCGTGGCCTGTGCCGGCATCACCATGACCGCCATCCCCTCGTTCCCCTACGAACTTCTCTACCGCGAACGGCGAGTCACCTCGGTGGCCAACGCCACCCGTCGTGACGCTCAGGAGTTGCTCCAGCTGGCATCGGCCATTCCCATCCGCACGACGGTGGAAACCCTGCCGCTGCAAGCCGCCAACCAGGCGCTGGTGCGAGTGAAGCATTCCCGCTCAACCGGGGCCTTGGTGCTCCTGCCATGAGCCAAAATCTCTCCCGAGATTGGCTTCCCGGTTACCGGCGCATGCCTTTGGCCGAGCTCCGGAAAAGGGTAGCAGCCGCCAAGGAGCTTCTCTCCCCCTGCAGCCTTTGCCCCTGCCGGTGCCAGGTGGACCGGTTCCACCAGCTGGGTCGCTGTGCCACCTCCCATCAGCTGCACGTGGCCTCCTGGCACCCGCATTTTGGCGAAGAGCCACCCATTTCCGGTCTCCACGGTTCCGGCACCATCTTCCTGGCCAACTGCAACTTGCGGTGCGTTTTTTGTCAAAACTGGGACATTTCCCAGCAACCGAAGGATTTTCTCCGGTCCACCATGACCCCAGAGCAGCTGGCCCAGGTCATGCTCCAGCTGCAGGAGCTGGGTTGCCACAACATCAACTGGGTCTCGCCCACCCATCAGCTGCCGCAGCTTTTAGAGGCCCTGGCCCTGGCGGCGGAGCAAGGCCTTAACATCCCCATCGTTTACAACACCAACGCCTACGACAGCTTGGAGGCACTGCGCCTGTTGGACGGGATCGTGGATATCTACCTACCCGACCTCAAATACGCCGACGCAGCCAACGGCCAGTTGTGTTCTCGCGTGCCGGACTACCCTAGCCACGCGCGGGCGGCCATAAAGGAAATGTACCGCCAATTGGGCGATCAGTGGCTCACCGACGCCGATGGAATCTTGCGTCGGGGGTTACTGGTGCGCCTGTTGGTTTTGCCCCACGACCTGGCTGGCACCGCCTCGTCCCTGGCCTGGCTCGCCGAGCACTGCTCCGCTAACGTGGCTGTGAGCTTGATGAGCCAGTACCGTCCCTGTCACTGGGCAGCCCGGAGACGCTACCCCATGCTAGCCCGCCCCATAACCGCTGAGGAGTACCGGCACGCGCTGGCTGCTCTCGACCGCTTCAACCGCAGCGAAAACACTTACGTGCAGCCCTTTTTCGCCGTGAGCTGAGGTGGGTTTGCTCATACGCCTCGCATCTCGGTGACCGAAAACCCGGCCCGCTCCCAATCCTCCCGCCGCTCCTCACCTGCCACCAGCAAATCGTGAATGTGGGGGAAGCCCCTCGCGTGGCGGGGATCTTTTGCCCGCTCCATCACCACCAAGTGCGCGGCTTGGTTTGGATTGTGTAGGCGACCGATAACCAGCGCCACCGGTTCCGCCACCGGTTCGCCAGCGACCGAAAGTTTGTGGGGGACAAAAGCCGTGTCGCTAAAGGTCCAGAGGTAGGTGTCGAAAATGGCAGCCTTACCTTGGTCCTGGAACCACACAACCACTTTTTCGCCGGCCACGTAAAGCTTTTCCACCAGGCGACAGGCATCCAGCGCCTTTTTGCTTCCCGGCAGACGGTGCAGCACCACCTGCGACCCGTTCATGGCGCTGGAAGGTTAGCAGAAGGCGACCCGCTGCATTGTTTGGCTCTCGTGGGGGCCGAAAGCCCCCGGTCGTAGCCACCGACCAGGGCCCTCGCTCCTCCTACCACGGCACCGCAGCCTCCTTTGGCCATTGCGAGGGGCCCAAGGCCCACACCTCACTGCGAGCGCCCGGAGAGCCCCTTTGTCATTGCGAGGCCTCGAAGAGGCCGAAGCCATCTCATCGTTCTCGCGGTGAACCCCCCAGCCCGACCGAGACTGCTTCGCTGGGCTGCGCTTCGCGTGCAATGAAGGGGGTGGGTGCCGGTGGTACGGGGCGGAAAA
>CAZAUJ010000016.1:0-57329 GCA_964488355.1 uncultured Thermoanaerobaculia bacterium
CCATGCTAACACTCCGGGAGAAAAACGGAAGCGCATGGGAATCGAACCCACCCCCAGCTTCCGGTGAAGCCGGGCAACGGTTTTGAAGACCGCGAGGGCCACCAGGCCCCGTGCGCTTCCAGGTAAAGTGTAATGGAAAAACCCTGGCCGGCACCCTCGCCTGCCCTCCAAAACCAGGAAATTGGTCGAGGCCCCCACCGTGAAACGTGGGCACGGGCGTGACACCAACAACCTAGGAAAGCAACCCCTTCCCGTGGGCAAAAGCGGAAGGCAAAGGCAGCGGCACAAAAAAGACAGGCGAACCACCTTTCTTTTCCGCCCCCCCGCGTTGACAATCTTGCCCCCGGCTGCTAAAGTGAGTTTCCCGACGGTGGGGCCGTAGCTCAGTTGGGAGAGCGCATGAATGGCATTCATGAGGTCGTGGGTTCGACTCCCATCGGCTCCACCATGCCTTTGCTTTCGCCAAGGCGATAAAAGGGGCGTGGCTCGCCGCCCCCCAACGGCCCACCCGCGGCGAAGCAATTCCCATCGGTTCCACCCACTCCCAAACCTCCTGGTGTAAAAAAAAAAGCAAACCCTGCACGCTACCGGTCAACGCCGGAAGAGGAACAGCTCCACGTTGTGCTCGGTGAAGCGCCGCCCCACCACGTGGGGCTGGGCAAGAAGGCGCTGCAACGCCTCGCCCTCGGCCGTGGGCAACTGCACCATCTCTACCAAGCCTGAGGCGCGCAGTGCCTCCACCACCACCGCCTCCAGCTCCGGCAAGCCCTGACCGGTGAGGGCAGAAACCAACACCGCGCGGCGACCAGAGGGGAGCTCGGGCAACGCTGGTAGCTTGTCCACCTTGTTGCCGGCCACGATGCAGCGCTCCGGCAGAACTCCCAGGGATTCGAGCACCTCCTCCCCCACGTGAAGGTGCTGTTGCCACTGGGGATGGGACACGTCCACCACGTGCAGAAGCAGGTCAGCGGAGGCCGCCTCCTGCAGCGTGGCGCGAAAGGAAGCCACCAGCTCGTGAGGCAGCTTGCGGATGAAGCCCACGGTGTCGGCCACCGTCACCAGCAAGCCGCCCACTTCTGCCCGCCGCACCAGGGGGTCCAGGGTGGCAAACAGGCGGTCCTCGACCAGGGTGGACCTTTGCGTCAAGCGCTGAAAGAGGGCGGACTTACCCGCGTTGGTGTAGCCCACCAGCGCCACCGAAGGCAAGCGCTCCCGCCGGCCCCGCTGCACCAGCCGCTCCCGCTCCAGTTGGGCCAGCTTGCGCCGCAGGTGGCCTATGCGCCGGCGAATGACACGACGGTCGATTTCCAGCTGGGTTTCACCCACGCCACGGGTGCCGATACCTCCCGCTTGCCGCGAGAGGTGCTGCCAACGCCTGGTCAGGCGGGGCAATAGGTACTGGAGCTGGGCCAGTTCCACTTGGGTCTTGGCCTCCCGGGTCTTGGCTCGCAGAGCAAAGATGTCCAGGATCACCCCTGCCCGGTCCAACACCTTCACCCCTTCGGGCAGTCGTTCCTCCAAGTGATGGACCTGCGCCGGTGTGAGCTGCACGTCGAACACCACCAAGCCCGCCTTGCTGGCCTCTACCAGCTCTCTCAGCTCCCCCACCTTGCCCTGGCCTATAGAGGTAGCCGGGTCAGGAGCTGCGCGGCGCTGCACCAGCTGGCCCACCACCTGCGCACCGGCCGTGTCCAAGAGAGCCACCAGCTCCTCCAGGTCGGCGGCCAACTGGGTTGGGTTGGTGGCCGGGGTGACCAGCCCCACCACCACCGCCTTTTCTCGCTCCGCCATCGCTATCATGCTAGGGTGCAGGGGGAACTGCCGTCAAGGCCGAAGCCAGAGGAGCTGCAGCAGTGGCTCCAGCAACGCCCCCGGTTGCTGGACGGAGCCATGGGCTCGGAGCTGTTGCGCCGGGGAGTGACTTCGGCTACCACCCTTTGGGGCGTGGGCGCCCTGGTGCACGATCCGAAAGCTGTTCGCAGCGTGCATGAAGACTATGTGGCGTGCGGCTGCGACGTGCTGACCGCCGCCACCTTCCGCGTGGCCCCTTACTCCCTGCAGCGCTTCAGCCGCTACCCCACCGCCGAGGAGCTGGCCAAGCAGGCCGTATCCCTGGCGCGGCACGCAGCCAGGAGTGCGGCCAAGCCGGTGCTGGTGTTCGCCTCCATGACCACGCTGGAGGACTGCTACCGCCCCGACCTGGTGCCGGATCCGGAAACCCTGGAACGGGAGCACCGCCGCACCGCCGAGGTGCTGGCGACCGCGAAGCCGGATGGGTTATTGCTGGAGACCTTCAACACCATCGGCGAGGCGCTGGTGGCTTGCCGAGCAGCCACGGCCACCGGCCTTCCGGTGGTGGTGAGCTTTGCCTGCCAAAGCGGGGGACGGCTGCTTTCCGGTGAGCCGGCAGGGCAGGCAGCCAAGGCGGTGAGCCTTCCTGGGGTGGTGGCAGTGGGGGTGAACTGCACCCGCTTGGCCGACCTGCTCCCTGCCCTCATAGCCATGGCGGTGGCCACCGATTTGCCCTTGGTGGCCTACGGCAACAACGGTTGGTTCGACGAGCAAAGCCCGCACCTGGCAGCCCCGCGCGTCAGCCCGGACCGTTATGCCCGCTGCGTGTTGGGCTGCGTGGCGGCAGGAGCACGTCTGGTGGGGGGCTGCTGCGGCACCACGCCCGAGGACATTGCCCAGCTGGGCGAGCTCCTCGGGCAGCAATTCCCCTGAAACGGCTACAATGCACCGGTGATGGAGCTCTCCGAACCTTACGCCAGCTGCCTGCCTCAACTTGTGGCTTTGGCTTTGGCCGAGGACTTGCCCGACCTCACCGGTACGGCCATTTTTCCCGCCAACGCCCAAGCTCGCGCCCGCATCCTGGCAAAGAAAGAGGGCGTGATCGTGGGGGCTGCAGCCGCGGCCTTTGTGTTTTCCTTTCTTGATGCCCGCTGTCACTGCCGCATGACCCAGCAAGACGGGCAAAGGGTCGCCCCCGGAACGGTAATCCTGGAGGTCACCGGCCCGGCGCGGGCACTTTTGGCCGGGGAGCGCACCGCCCTCAATTTCCTCATGCGCCTTTCCGGCATTGCCACTTTAACCAGCCGGTATGTGGCCGGGTTATCAGGGACCTCCTGCCGCCTTTTGGATACCCGCAAGACCATCCCCGGGTACCGCCGCCTGGAAAAACACGCGGTACGCTGCGGTGGCGGTACGAACCACCGCCTGGGCCTTTACGACGCCGCCATGATCAAAGACACCCACATTGCCGCCTGCGGCTCCATCACCCGCGCGGTAGAACAGGTGCGCAGGCAATGGGGTGAAGCCATTCCCTTAGTGGCGGAGTGTGCCAGCCTGGCCCAGGTGGAGGAGGCCCTAGCCTGCCGCGTAGGCCATCTCCTGCTGGACAACATGGACTTGGACACCCTGGCGGAAGCGGTACGCCTCGCCCAGGGCAAGGCCCTGTTGGAGGCTTCCGGCGGGATTACCCTGGAAAACGTGCGCCAGGTGGCTCTTACCGGCGTGGACTTTGTCTCCGTGGGCGCCATCACCCACTCGGCCCCAGCCTTGGACGTTTCCATGGAGGTGATCGGGTGAAACTGGCTGACCGCCACCACACTCAGGTGTTAGTGCTGGGAAGCGGCGTGGCCGGGCTGGCCGCAGCGTTGGCTGCAGCGGAGGAAGGTGCCCAGGTGCTGGTGCTCACGCGCGCCAGCGACCCTGCGCACACCAACACGGCCCGCGCCCAGGGGGGCATTGTCTTCCGCGGCGAAGGGGACTCACCGGAGCTCTTGGCAGCGGACATCATGGCTGCCGGCGCGGGTTTCGGCTTGCCGGAGGCGGCCATGTTTTTGGCCACCGAGGGGCCCAAGGCGGTGGAGGAGTGGCTGTTGCAGCGCCTGGCGGTGCCCTTCGACCGCCAGCCAGATGGCCGCTTGGACCTGGCGTTGGAAGCGGCCCATTCGGTACCGCGCATCCTTCACGCTGCCGATCGCACGGGTGCAGCCATTCAAGAAGCTTTGCTGGCCGCAGCGCAACGTCACCCCAACGTGACGGTGCTGGCCGGCTACCAAGGGGTGGACCTGCTCACCAGCCACCACCATTCGCGGCGCACCGTGGACCGCTACTCTTTGGAGAACCGATGTCTGGGCGCCTACGTGCTAGAGGTGAACTGCAACCGCGTGTGTACGGTCTTTGCCGACGCCACCATCCTGGCCACCGGAGGTGCCGGAGCCCTGTACATCCACACCTCCAACCACCCCGGCTCCCTCGGTTCCGGCTTGGCCATGGCCTCGCGCGCCGGCGTTCGGCTTTTAAACCTCGAGTTCATCCAGTTTCATCCCACCTGTCTGTACGTGCCCGGCGCTCCGCGTTTTCTCATCACCGAAGCCCTGCGGGGTGCCGGCGCCCAGTTGGTAAACGAAGCGGGTGAGCGCTTCCTCCAGCGCTACCACCCCAAGGGGGAACTAGCCCCCCGGGACGTGGTGGCGCGCGCCATCGTGGACGAGCTGCACCGCACCGGGACAGAGTGCGTGTTCCTCGACCTGGGGGACAAGGGCCGCGAGCTAGCCAAGCGCTTTCCTACCGTGGCGGAAACCTGCGCCCGCTACGGCATCGATATGAAAAGCCAGCGCATTCCCGTAGTTCCCGGGGCGCACTACACCTGCGGCGGTGTGGTGGCTGGATTGTACGGGCGCACCACCTTGCCGGGCCTCTACGCTGCCGGCGAGGTGGCCTGCACCGGCGTGCACGGAGCCAACCGCCTGGCCTCCACCTCCCTGCTGGAGGGGCTTACCTTCGGCTTGGCGGCTGGCCGCCACGCGGCCCAGCGCAGCCTGGCCGAACCCCTGCCCGCCGACTTGATGGGCGCCGTCCCCGATTGGGAGCCGGTACCCGGACCGTCCAACGAGGACCCGGCCCTCATTGCCCAGGACTGGTCCGCCATCCGTCACACCATGTGGAACTACGTGGGGATCGTGCGCACCCGCGAGCGCCTGGAGCGAGCGGTGGCCGACCTGCGCCACCAGCTGGTGCGCCTCACCCAGTTTTACCGCACCACGCCCATCTCCGCCAGCCTGGTGGACCTGTTCCATGGCTGCTTGGCTGCCGGGCTAATTGCCGAAGCGGCTCGCCGCAACCCCACCTCGGTGGGTTGCCACTACGTGGTGGGCTAGCTATGCTGGCCCTATGAGGTACGACCGCGCACACGCTTGGGAGCTGCTGTGCTCGTGGGTGAGCAACGAGAACCTGCGCCGGCACTGCTTGGCGGTGGAGGCGGCCATGCGTGCCCATGCCCGCCGCCTGGGGGAGGAGGAGGACGCTTTTGCCATTGTCGGCTTGCTCCACGACTTCGATTACGAAAAGCATCCCACGCCGGACGAGCACGTGTGGGTGGGTGCTCAGGTCCTGCGCCAGCAGGGCTGGCCCGAGGCCTGGGTGCGGGCCATCGAGGGCCACGCGTCCTACACCGGCGTGCCGCGGGACACGGCCATGGCCAAGTGCCTCTTTGCCGTGGACGAGCTCACCGGCTTCCTGGTGGCCTGCACTTTGGTGCGGCCGGACCGCAACATTGCGGCCTTGCCGGTCGAGTCAGTGCAAAAGCGCATGAAGGAAAAGGCCTTTGCCCGCTCGGTGAGCCGCGAAGAAATCGTCAAGGGCGCCGAGGAAATCGGCATGACCCTGCCGGAGCACATTGCCTTCGTACGCGATGCCATGGCCACCATCGCCCAGGAGCTGGGGCTTGCGTCTTAAAGCGCTGTGGGGCTTGCTGCTGCTGGCGGCTTGCGCTCAGCCGGCGGTGCCGCGGCGCTTGGCCCAGCTGTCCCGCACCAAGGTGGTCACCGGGGCTCGGGCAGTGGCGCTCCTGGCCCAGCTCCATGGAGGGAGGGTGCGTGTGCCCTGGGCGGCGGTGGCGGAGTACGGGCGGGGTCGGCTCACCCTTTATCTGGCACGCTTCCCCAGCCGAGAGGAAGCCCACCAAGCCCTTCAGCGCATGGTGGCCGGGATGGCCCAGAATCGCCAGTTCAGCCAACCCCGCTGGCAAAGTCGGGAAACACAGCGGTACCTCACCGTCGGTCCCGGGGGGCATCACCTCTTTTGGCGTGCCGATACCTCGATCTATTGGCTCGCGGGCCAGCCGGAGGCGGTGTTTGCCGGCGCCGAGGAGCTGCCACCCCCACCCAGCGGCCTGCTGCTTTGAAGGGCGCGGCAGCAGGACCGCACCCGCCTAGGCTAGAATGCTTCAGGGCAGGGTGTCATGGGGCAGGTGTACAAACCAAAAAACAAGGTTCGCTTCGTCACCGCCGCGTCCCTGTTCGACGGGCACGACGCCGCCATCAACATCATTCGCCGCCTGCTGCAAGCTCACGGCGCGGAGGTTATTCACTTGGGCCACAACCGCTCGGTGCGGGAAATCGTCGATGCCGCCATCCAAGAGGACGTGCAGGGCATTGCCGTGTCTTCCTACCAAGGCGGCCACATGGAGTTCTTCACGTACATGGTGGACCTGCTGCGCCAGCTCCGAGCCGCGCACATCCGCGTGTTTGGCGGAGGTGGCGGGGTAATCGTGCCGGAAGAGATCCGCCAGCTGGAAGCTTACGGCGTAGCCAAGATTTTCTCCCCCGACGACGGCCGCAAGCTGGGCTTGGAGGGCATGGTGAGCCTCATGCTCGAGGCTTGCGATTTTGCCGTTACCGAGCTGTCTGATGGCCAGCCTCCCGATTTGACCCCGCAAAACTGGCAGCTGGTGGCCCGTGCCATTTCCCAGGTGGAGGCGGGCCTCCACCTCCAGCTCCCTCCTGCCTCGCGGCCCGTCCCGGTGGTGGGCATCACCGGCGTAGGAGGTGCGGGCAAATCCTCCCTTACCGACGAGTTGGTGCGCCGGCTGCTTTTGGACTTTCCCGCCCTGCGCGTGGCTATCCTGGCAGTGGACCCCACTAAACGGCGCACCGGTGGGGCGCTGTTGGCCGACCGCATTCGCATGAACAGCTTGGCCAGCGGGCGGGTGTACATGCGTTCGTTGGCCACACGCCAAGCGCATCGCAGCCTTTCCGCTGCGGTGGAAGGGGCCATTGCCGTGGCTCGCGCGTCAGGTCTTGACCTGATATTCCTCGAATCGGCGGGGGCTGGCCAGGCGGACAGTGAGATTGCCGACGTGGCGGATGTGGCGGTCTACACCATGACCCCCGAGTACGGTGCCTCCCTGCAGCTGGAAAAAATCGACATGCTGGATTTTGCCCACCTGGTGGCCATCAACAAGTTTGACCGCCCTGGGGCCTTGGATGCGCTGCGCGATGTACGCAAGCAGTGGCGGCGGGCTCACCCGGAGTTTTCCGGAAAGGAGGAAGACATCCCGGTTTTCGGCACCTGCGCCCATCAGTTCCATGACCGCGGTGTCAACGCCCTTTACCTGCGCTTGCTCCAGGAGCTCGCCGAGCGCTTTGGCGACCGTTTCCGGGTGAGTGAAAGCCACGCCCTGCCCGCGGGCCTTCCCCAACGGCACCCCATCATTCCCCCGGAGCGCAGCGGCTACCTGCGCGAGATCGTGGACACCTGTCGCCGGGTACGCTGCGAAACGGAGGAGCAGGTGCGCGTAGCCCGCACCCTCTACCAGCTGGTGGGGGCGCGGGCGGTGCTCTGCGCCCACCAAGGGGAAGGGGACTTTGCCGACCTGTGGCACCTGTTCGAAGCGGTGGTGGCGGGCAGCCTGCCACCGGAACCGGGCCTGGCCGATTTGGATGCGGAAATCCGCCGACTGGCTCACCAGCTCTCCCCCGCCTCACGCACGGCCCTGGCCACCTGGCCCAAGCTGCGCCAAGACTACGCGGGCGAGTGTTTTACCTACCGCGTGAGGGATCGAGAAGTGACGGTGGCCCTAACCAGCACCTCGCTGGCGGGTACACCCATCCCTAAGGTGGTCCTACCGGAGACGGAAGACTGGGGCGAGATCCTCCGCTTCCTGTTGCGGGAAAACGTGCCCGGCGCCTACCCCTACACCGCCGGGGTGTTCCCCTTCAAGCGGCAAGAGGAGCTGCCCACGCGCATGTTTGCCGGCGAGGGCGGTCCGGAGCGCACCAACACGCGCTTCCACTTCCTGCGAGCAGGCCAGCCCTTCGCCCGCCTTTCCACCGCCTTTGACTCTGTGACCCTCTACGGCGAGGACCCGGACCCACGTCCGGACATTTACGGCAAGATCGGGGAATCGGGGGTTTCCATTTGCAGCGTGGAGGACATGGAAAAGCTCTACGCCGGTTTCGACCTCTGCGCCCCCAACACCTCCGTATCCATGACGATCAACGGCCCTGCACCCATGATCCTCGCCATGTTTTTCAACGTGGCCGGCAGGCAAGAGGCCAAGCGGCGCCTTTTGGCCGATGGGCGGCTGCATGGAAAACTGGAAGACGCCCTTCAGCCCACGGTAGACGGGAAGAGGTGGGAGGAACTTGCCCCGCTGCTTCGCCCCGGCGAATGGGAAGAAGCCCTGTCGTGCGCCGTGCGGGTGGTGCGGGGCACGGTGCAGGCGGACATCCTCAAGGAAGACCAAGCGCAAAACACCTGCATCTTTTCCACCGAGTTTGCCCTGCGCTTGATGGGCGACGTGCAAGCCTGGTTCGTGCAGCACGGCGTGCGCAACTTTTACTCCGTTTCCATCTCCGGCTACCACATTGCCGAGGCCGGCGCCAACCCCATCACCCAGCTGGCCTTCACCTTGGCCAACGGTTTTACCTACGTGGAGTACTTCCGCTCCCGCGGCCTGGCGGTGGACGACTTTGCCCCCAACCTCTCCTTCTTCTTTTCTAACGGTATGGACCCGGAGTACACGGTCATTGGGCGAGTGGCCCGTCGTCTTTGGGCCACGGTGCTGCGCGAGCTTTACGGCGCCAACGAACGCTCGCAAAAGCTCAAGTACCACATTCAAACCTCTGGGCGCTCCCTCCACGCGAAGGAAATTGCCTTCAACGACATCCGCACCACCCTGCAGGCCCTCCTGGCCCTCGCCGACAACTGCAATTCCCTGCACACCAACGCCTACGACGAGGCCATCACCACCCCCACCGAGGAATCGGTGCGCCGTGCGTTGGCCATCCAGCTCATTGCTGCCCTGGAGTTTGGGCTGTTAAAAAACGAAAACCCCTGGCAGGGCTCATACTTCATCCAGTGGCTGACGGACCGGGTGGAGGAGGCGGTGCTTTCGGAGTTCCAACGCCTGGCGGAGCGCGGCGGCGTGCTGGCGGCCATGGAGACGGGCTATCAGCGGGCTAAAATTCAGGAGGAGTCACTGCATTACGAGACCCTCAAGCACTCCGGCCAGCTGCCCATCGTGGGGGTAAACTTTTTCGAGCACCCCCACCGGCCGGAGGGCGAGCTGGAGGCACCCCAGCTTTCCCGCGCCAGCAAGGAAGAAAAGGATAGGCGTCTGGCTCAGCTAGGGGATTTTCAGGCGCGGCATGCCCACCAGGACCTGTGGCAGCAGCACCAGCACCGGGCCGTTCCTAACCCCGAGCTGGACGCCCTGCCGCCCTGGCAGAGGCCCGCGGCCTACGCCCTGGCCCGTCTGCAGCAGGTAGCGCGCAACGGCGGTAACGTGTTCGCCGAGGTGTTGGACACGGTGTGTTCCTGCTCCCTGGGGCAAATCACCCACGCCCTCTACCAGGTGGGAGGCCAGTACCGCCGCAGCATGTAGCAAAAGCTAGGGCTCGACGGACTTTCTGCCGGCTTCCGCCCGAGCCAGGGCTTGGCGGGCACAGCGGTCCACCAGCCGCAGGAGCGTGGGCAGGCGAAAAGGCCCATGCATGCGCGCCACCTGTTCCGCTGCCCAGGTTGGCTCCACCCCCACCGCGCTCACCCAAAGGGGGTGCCGGCTTTTCCCGCGCCACACCGGCACCGCCGGGGCGCCGGGAAAGGCACTCTTGGCCACCCCCACCACCGGCAGCCGTCCCTCCAACGCCTGGTGGAGCCTGCCGCCCAGGCCAAGCCATCCTCGGTCGTTGAGAAACACGAAGCCATCCACCAGCACGAGCTCAATGTGTTCGGGGAACTGGCCCAGCACCCCGAGAATGGCCGGCAGCTCCCGCGCCGCCAGCTGCCCGGGGACGTACGGTGCCGGGACGTGACCCAGGAACCAGCAGAGCTTCCCAGGCGCCGCGTCCTGCCAATGGTTGAAGGCGGCAGCGGCCGCCGCCACCCGCGCCTGGCTGTACGCTGCGTCCACGCACACCAGCACCGCCTGCTCCGCCCTCAGCGGCTCAGCCGGGTTACCAGGGCCGCGGTGGCCTCATCCTCGTGTTCACCCTGCAGGGGTTCGAGGCGAAGGTAAAGCTGGGCCAGCTCCGGCAGCTCGCTGGTCAAGCCCTGGGAAAGCTCCCAGGAGGCTTGGGCCAAAAGCACCACCAAATCGGTGGCGCGGCAGGCCAGGTCGGCAATAGGCCGCACAAAGCCCAAAGCCGCCTCCTCCCCCAACGCTTCCAGCTTCTCGATCCGCCGCGCCAATTCGGTCAAGAGCCGTTCCGCCGCGTCCCTTGCCTTTGCCAGCTGTCCGTGGTTGACAGAAGCCAGCTCCCCCTGCAGGCGCGCCAGCCAGGGCCCTCCCAGGCGGCGCACCGCCACATCCCGCACCACTTGAGCGCAAAGGGTGTTGTGGCTCCCCTCCCAGGCCTCCAGCACGAGGGCGTCACGGTAGAGGCGCGGAAGGGGGGAGAAGTCCTCGATGGTACCGTTGCCCCCCAGCACCTCGATGGCCTGCCGCACGCCTGCCGTGGCCCAGCGGGAGGTCCAGTACTTGGCCAGCATGACGGAAAGCCGCCGGGCAGCCGCCAGCTCGGCTTCGGCGTCTGCGGCCAGCTGATCGCTCATGGCCAAAAGACGCAAGGCGGTCAAAAGCGCCGTCACCCGCCGCAGTTTGAGCTCCGCCAGGGCCTTGGCTACCTCGGGAAAGCTCACAAGCTTTCGCCCAAAGGCCTGCCGGTGGTACGCATAGGTGGTAGCCCATACCTCCGCCGTGCGCAAGAAGGCGGCAGCGGCCACCGTGTTGTGCACCCGGGAGGTATCCAACACGATGCCCACCAGGTGGCGAAAGCCCTGGTCCAGGGGGCCTATGGGCTCGGCCAGCGCCCCGGCAAACTCCATTTCCCCGGTGGCCAAGGAGCGCGTGCCCAGCTTCCACTTGAGCCGGCGCAGGCTGAAGCCGTTGGGTCTGCCGTCCACCAACCGCGGCACGAGAAAGAGGCCCAGGCCCTTGGTTCCGGGCCTTGCACCCTGCGGGCGAGCCGAGACCACGAACAGGCCGGCGTCGGCCACCGAGCAGAACCACTTTTCCCCGTAAAGCCGCCACCCGCCGGGCCGCTGTGGGTCGGGCACCGCCTGCACCTCGTTCACCCCCACATCCGAGCCGCCCTGGGCTTCGGTGACGAACTGGGCAGCGTGCAGTCGCTCCTCGAAGCGATCGGTGGTCAAGGCGGGCAAGAAGCGCCGCTGCTGCTCAGGGGTGCCCAGCTGCTGCAACAGCTTGATGGCGCCGGCAGTGCAGGCTACCGGGCAAGCCTGACCCGCTTCGCCCCACTGGTCCAAAAGGTAGAGTACGCTGCCCGCCACCAGCTCTTGACCCGCTTGGGCCAAAAGCGAAAGCACCCCCGAGCCCCAAAAAACCCGGCCCAGCTCCGCCGCTAGGGGGTGCAGGCGGACCTCCTGAATGGGGTTGCCAAAAGCATCACAGGGCTCCAGTCGGGGGAGGTTGGTATCGCGTTCCAGCTCCTCCACCAGCGGGCCCAGGCGCGCCGCGCTCTCGCCCACCTGCTGCAAGCGCTGCTCGTGGGCTGCCAGTTGCGGGCCAGCCAGGCGCTGCAGCGCTCGTTGCAGCTGCCGGTCAGCCGCGAAAAAGTTTTTGGGCAAGGCCGCGCGAGCCGCGGCCCAATCGCTCCGGGCTGCCTCAGGGGGGTAGGGTTGGCTCATGGCTCCTCCCGTAGGGAAGTTTAACCCCCCTCGCCAAGCACCCCAACACCTTGACCCGTTGACGCCTGATGCTTTCGCTATGATATCATTTTGATTGCGGAGGTGGGCCATGGTAGAGATGAGGGAAGAAAAAGCTTGGAGGACGAACGGCTTCTTTGGTTTGCTGCTGGCGGTGGCCCTCAGCGTAGCCAGCTGCTGGCAGTTCGTGCGCTTTGTGGTGGCCGCCAAAGAGCAGGTGCTGCTTTGGGGCCACCTGTTGGCCGCGGGCCTTTTGGCGCTGGCCGCTGCCTTGGCCTTCGCCGGTCTTTTCATCGTCAAGCCCAACGAGGCGCGGGTCCTGGTGTTCTTTGGCCGGTACGTGGGGACCGTGCGCCAAGATGGCTTCCACATGGCCAACCCGCTCACGGTACGGCCCTCCGTTTCGGTGCGGGTACGCAACTTCAACACCGAGCGCCTCAAGGTGAACGACGCCCACGGCAACCCCATCGAAATTGCTGCCGTGGTGGTGTGGAGGGTGGCCGACACGGCCAAGGCGCTGTTCGATGTGGACAACTACGAGCAGTTCGTTAACACGCAAGCGGAAACGGCCGTGCGCAGCATGGCCAGTCGCTTTCCCTACGACACGGCGGAGGGGGTCACCTCTCTGCGCGGCGACCCAGAAGGTATCGCTGCTGCCCTGCGGGCGGAGCTGGCCGAGCGCTTGCGGGTGGCCGGAGTAGAAGTGCTGGAGGCTCGTCTTACCCACCTGGCCTATGCCCCGGAAATTGCCCAGGCCATGTTGCGCCGCCAGCAAGCGGAGGCAGTGATTGCCGCGCGGCAAAAAATCGTGGAGGGGGCCGTGGGCATGGTGGGCATGGCCTTGGCCGCGCTGCAGGAGCAAGGGGTGGTGAGCCTCGATGAGGAGCGCAAGGCCAACATGGTCAACAACCTGCTGGTTGCCCTGGTTTCGGAGGCGCAGGCCCAACCCGTGATCAACGCCGGCTCGATTTACTGAAAAGGCCGTGGCGGAAAAAAAACGCTTCCTCCTGCGGCTGGACCGGCACCTTTACGCCGCCCTGGAACGCTGGGCAGCGGACGAGCTGCGTTCGGTGAACGCTCACATCGAGTACCTGCTTCGGCAGGCGGCACGGAAGGCTGGGCGGCTGCCGGCAGAACCAAAGGAGCAGGGGCAAGAGGAAAGTGACCCTACGCGGCGAACTTCCCCCCTGCATCCTACGTAATACCATGGGCTGAAAAGGAGGTGCGTATGCGTCAGAAAGCGTCAGCCGCACTCGCTGGCTTGGTGCTGCAGCTGGCTGCCGGCGCGGTTTGCGCCAAGCTACCGCCCCTGCTAGACCGCGAGCTGTTCTTTGGTAACCCGGAAATCGTGGGCGCCCAGCTTTCCCCCGACGGCAAGCTGGTGGCCTTTCTCAAGCCCTGGCAAAACACGCGCAACATTTGGGTCAAGGGCGTTACTGAGCCCTTTTCCTCCGCCCGGCTCCTCACCGCCGAAAGCAAAAGGCCCATCCCGGCCTTCTTTTGGAGCCGCGATAGCCGCACCATACTCTTTGTCAAGGACAACGACGGCGACGAGAACTTCAACGTTTGGGCGGTCTCGCCCCACGACCCACCGGAGCCTGGAAAACCCGTGCCCCACGCGCGCAACCTGACGGCCCTCAAGGGCGTGCGAGCGGTGATTTACGAGGTGCCCAAAGCCCAGCCCGACATCCTGTGGGTGGGGCTGAACGACCGGGACCCCTCCTGGCACGACCTCTATCGCCTGCACATCGCCAGCGGTGAGCGCGAGCTGGTGTACACCAACACCGACCGCATTGCCGGCTGGGACTTCGATTTGGCTGGCAACCCGCGCCTGGCCACGCGCATTGAAACCGACGGGACCACCACCGTCCTGGCTTGGGAAGCCAACCAGTTTCGAGCGGTTTACAGCTGCTCGCCTTTGGATACCTGCGGGGTACTGCGTTTCCACAAGGATGGCCGGCACGTTTGGCTCATGTCTAACCGCGGCGAGGCCGCCAACCTGGTGGAGCTGCGTCTGTTGGACCTGACCACAGGCGAAGAAACCAAGGTGGAAGCTGACCCCTTGGGCCGGGTGGACTTGGCCAACGTGCTGTTTTCCGAGCGTACCGATGAGCTGCTCGCCACCGTGTATGTGGACGACCGTGCGCGCGTGTACTTCAAAGACCCCGAGTGGGCCGCCTCGTACGCTTACCTTCAGCGCAAGCTGAAAGGCCGGCAACTGGGCTTCACCTCCATAACCGCCGACGAAAGGCTCGTGCTGGTCACGGCCACTGCCGACACCGAGCCCGGGGAAACGTACCTCTTCGATCGGGAAAGCAGAAAGCTCATCTTCCAATACCGGGTGCGCGAGCGCTTGCCGCGCAAGCACCTGGCTGAGGTTACGCCGGTCCGCTACCGCTCCTCCGATGGTCTGGAGATTCCCGCCTACCTCACCCTCCCGAAGGGGGTCCGGCCCAAGTACTTGCCGGCGGTGGTGGTGCCTCACGGCGGCCCCTGGGCGCGGGATTTTTGGGGCTACAACGGCCTGGCCCAGTTCCTTGCTAACCGCGGCTATGCCGTGCTCCAACCCAACTTTCGCGGCTCCACCGGTTACGGCAAGGCGTTCCTCAACGCCGGCAACCGCCAGTGGGGCGAGAAGATGCAGGACGATATCACCTGGGGTGTCAACTACCTGGTCGAGCAAGGGATTGCCGATGCCAAGCGGGTGGCCATTCTTGGCGGCTCGTATGGCGGCTACGCCACCCTGGCCGGTGCCACCTTCACCCCTGACCTCTACGCCGCCGCCGTGGACATCGTGGGACCTTCCAACCTTTTGACCCTTTTGGCCTCGATACCACCCTACTGGGAGGCCTTGCGCGCCGTGTTCCACGTGCGCATGGGGGATCCCGCCACGCCAGAGGGCAAGGCGCAACTGGAACGCCAGTCTCCCCTTAACTCCGTGGACAAGATCAAGACCCCGCTAATGATCGTTCAGGGGGCCAACGATCCCCGGGTGAAGAAGAGCGAGTCCGACCAAATTGTGGTGGCGCTGCGCGATAAGGGTTTCCCGGTAGAGTACCTGCTGGCCGACGATGAGGGCCACGGCTTCGCCCGACCGGTAAACCAAATGGCCATGTTTGCCGCGGTGGAAAAGTTCCTGGCCAAGCACCTGGGCGGGCGCTTCCAGGCGGACATGCCCAAGGAGGTGGCCCAGCGGCTGGCGGAGCTGACTGTGGACGTAAACAAGGTGGAAAAGCCCAAGCCCATAACCGTGCAAGGGCCTAAGGCTGAAAGCCTGCGCCTGCAGCCGGGACACTGGCGCTACCGCACCACCATCGAAGCTCAAGGGCAAAGCATGACGCTGGAGAGCGAGCTTTCCGTGGGCGAGGAAAAAGATGAGTGGGTGGTCACGGAAACTACGCGCCTGCCGCAGGGCCAAGCCACCGATACCGTTCGCCTGGCTAAAGGCTCCTTGACCCTGCGTGCCCGTACGGTCACGCAGGGACCCCTGCGCATTGCCGTGGAAGCCAAGGAGGGAAAGCTCACCGGCACCATGGAAATGGCAGGGCAAAGCCGGCCCCTGGAGTTGGCCTTATCGGGACCGGTGCTGGCGGAGGGCGCGGCTTTATTCCCCACCGTGGCCAGCGTACCCATGGCCGCGGGTCAGAGCCATACCTTCTACCGCACGGATTTGACCCGCCAGCAGCTTTTGCCGTGTCAGCTGAGCGTGCTGGGCGAGGAAGAGGTTTTATGGCAAGGGGAAAACCTTTCCGCCTGGAAACTTTCTTTGACCTGCGGCGAGGGCGAGGAAACCTCCACCTTCTGGGTCCATCCCGCAACGCAAGCGGTCCTCAAAGGCACGGGCCGCAGCGCGCGCATGGCTGGCGCCAGCTTTACCCGCGAGCTGGTGCCCTGAACGCCCCAAAAGCTTAGGCACCTAGGCCGCCTGCGGGCGGCCTTTTTCTTTCGACCCGCGGCTGCAGGAACCCTCTCCCGGGCGCAGCAGGTATCCCAGCAGGGATCGTTTCCCAACTTGGGGTTTCTCTGCCCCTGCCTCCATCCTGGGCGTGTTCGGCAGGGTAGCCTCAGGCCCGCCTAAGGCTCTTGACAGCCCGGGTGTCATGGTGTACTAAAGTACTGGTACACTATGACGCTGGAGGCGGCCCATGAAGCCAACCATTGAGCTTGACCCCACCGACCCAGCCCCCCTGTGGAGCCAATTGGCCCAGCAGCTGCGGCAGCTGGTGGTCAGCGGCCAGCTTCCACCGGGGGCGCCGGTTCCTTCGGTGCGTGTTTTGGCCCAGCAGCTAACCGTCAACCCAGCCACGGTCGCCAAGGCCCTACAGGCGTTGGTGGCGGAAGGCATTTTGCAGGTGCGCAGGGGACAGGGAACCTTCGTCGCTCCCTCCCCACCACAGCTTTCCCCCAGCCAGCGGTGGGAACAGCTCCTTGGGGCAGCCAAGCCCTTGGTTGCGCGAGCCCGGGTGCTGGGTGCCACCTTAGAGGAAACGCAGCAGGCGGTTGCCCAAACGTGGCAATCGCTTAACCCCCGCAGGGGAGGTGAGTCATGAGTGCCTACGCCGTGCAGGTCCAGTCCCTGAGCTACGCCTTCAACGAAAAGAAGGTGCTGGCCGACGTGAGCTTTTCCGTGCCAGAGGGGCTCCTGGTAGCCGTGGCGGGACCCAACGGAGCGGGAAAAACCACGCTTTTCCGTTGCCTGATGGGCTTTTACCGCCCACGCCAGGGCTCGGTACGCCTTTTCGGTCACCCCCCCTGGCGTTTTCCCCATCTGCCCCGTCTGGCGAGCTACGCCGCCGAATCGGGCGAGCTGCCAGCGGCCTGGAGCCTAGCCGAACTCACTTCCTGGCTTCAGCTGGCAGGTAGCTACACCCGTGAACAAGCGGAGCAGCTCCTGGAACAGGCTCGAAGCTTTGGCTTGCAGACCGCCAAACCCCTGGGCAGCTTTTCCCGTGGGCAGCGCAGCTTAGCCCAGCTTTTGGTGGCTCTCGGGCGGGATCCGGACCTGCTGCTGCTGGACGAGCCCACCTTGGGCCTTGATGTGGCGGCTCGTCAACAGGTCCTCGATACGCTGCTGGCATTCCTCGCTCACAAGCCTGCCACGGTGGTCCTGGCCACCCAAGACTTGGAGCTGGTGGAGCGGCTGGCTGAGGAGGTGGTGTGGTTGTACCAGGGCCACTGCCAGTGGGCCGGCTCCTTGGCAGCCTTCAAGGGTCAGTACGCCGTGTTGGAGGGCGTTGCCCAGGTGCCGGAAGAGGCTGCCCAGGTGCTTTCCTACCAGCAGCTGGTGACGGGGAACACGCTGCTGGTGCGAATTCAGCATCCCCAAGCCTGGCAAAGCTGGCTGGCGGGCCAGGGTCTCGTCTCTCGCCAGCCAGCTCTGCCCGAGCTGGCTCAAGTTCTTTGGCAACGAAAGGAGGCAGAAAATGCGTAAGCTTGCAGCTGTTTTGTGGTTTTTCCTACGCCAAGAGGGCTGGTTTCTCGCCTTGGGGTTAGCGGCGCTGCTGGCTTCGCTGGTGGTGGGTCTGGCGGCCCCTCGCCTGTGGAGCTACCCCAGCAGTGAGGTCTTGAGCGCTACCTCTTCGGCAGCGGCCCTAGCCTTGGCCCTGCTGGCCGCCCCCTTTTACTGGGGCTTGGGCTGGTGGTGGTGGTTTGGCGGGAGATGATGCGCCAAGCCGTGCTGGCGGTGAGGCCGGAAAGCTGGCCATCCCTTCTGCTGGCGGAGGTGCTGGTGTGCGGCCTGCTGGCCCTGGGGGCCAGCGCCTTCACCTTTCTTGCCAGCCACAGCGACCTGGCGGTGGCTGCTCGTAGCGCCGCAGCTCTCTGGGTAGCACTGGCAGTTCCCGCCCTGGCCTTGAGCCTGTTCTTGCCGTTAGCCCAGCGCCACGCGCCGCAGCAGCTGGCACGGCTTTCGGCAGCCAAGGTCAGCCCCGACGGACAAAAGGTCCTGGCGGTTGGTTTTACCCAGGGCCCCCTATCCCTTACCACCGCTTTTGTTTGGGATGGAGCTCAGGGCACACGCGTCCCCGTCCCCGTCCATGCCTTTGCTTTCATCCCGTCCGTCATCGACACCTACGCCTTTTCCCCCCACGGTCAGTGGCTTTTGGTGGGCAGCGACGGGGTAGCGCCCGTGCGCTTGGTAAACCTCCAGACGGGCCAGGTCCGTCGTTTCCGCTCCCTCGGCCAGGGCTGGCGTGCCTGCGCCCTGGGCCCGCAGGGGGAGGAGCTGGTGCTGACCTCCGCCTTTCCCCAGCAGCCCGGCCGCCTGGTGGTGGTCGGAAGGGCCACCGCTCGGGTGGTGGCCTCGCTCCAGGAAGCTAAGGAGAACTTTTGGTGCCAGGCCGAGTGGGACCAACTGCGGGTGCTGGCGTTGCTCCCTGCCGCTTCCGGCCAAGGTGGGTCCGGCGGTCACCAGCTGACGCTGGCTTCCCGACCCTGGGGCGGGCAGGAATTTACCTTGGCCGCGCGCTGGCCCGCGGATGAGGTTCCCGCCTCACCGCAAAAGGGTCGCTGGTTTCTTACGCCCTACGAGAGCGACTTTCTCCTGGAAGCGCGTAGCCCCACGTTGGGCAACGAGAAAGAGGTGCGGCGCACCTTGGCGCTGCTGTCCACGGCCGACGGCAGCGTGCGTTGGCGGAGGGTGCTGGATAGGAGCACCCGCGTCTTAAGGGTGGGGGAAGAGGTGCTTTTGGCGACCCCTGGCCCGGATCAGGTTTGCCTTACCCTCCTGAACCGGGAAGGCGCGGTTTTGACCGAAGAGGTGGTCCCGCTTCCCGAGTTGCCCGCCGCTCGCAGCTGGGGCCCCATCTTCGCCCACCGGTTGGCGCCCGATCGCATCCTGGTGAGCGCGCTTGGCGCAGGCCGAGAGCATGCCCTCATCCTTTGGCAGCCCCAACAGCGCCGGTCGCAGCTTTTCCGCGCCTCCGTTGCCAAGCCAATGCGGCGGCTGGCGCTGTTGAACGGGCGGGTGGTGGTGACCGAGCCGGAACCGACCAGCCCCTTCGGACCCCTGTGGCTGACGGGCGACGAGGAGGGTGGTCTAGGTGTTTTAGAAGTGGCCAGCGGCCGCTTCCGCCCGCTCCTGCCATAAAAACCGAACCGGGGCGGGCGGCCCCCAACCCCCGCCCCAGCCTTCCCGCGTCTGCTACGCCACCCGTGGGTCGTGAACTACCAAGGGTTGGCCACGTGGCAGGCGCGGCCGGTTTTGGCGATGTAGTCCTGGTGGTCGTCCTCCGCCGGCCAGAAGGTTTTGGCCGGCTCCACCTGAGTGACGATGGGTCGACCCCCGTAGCGCCCCGAGCGCTCCAGCTCGGCCATGAACGCCAGGGCCTGCTGCCGTTGCTCTTCGTTCACGTACCAAATGCCTGAGCGGTACTGCTCCCCCACATCCGGCCCTTGCCGGTTCAGCTGGGTAGGGTCGTGCATGGCAAAGAACGCTTCCAGCAAGCGACGGTAGCTGATGCGCTTGGGATCGTAAACCACCTTGACCGTTTCCGCATGGCCGGTGGTGCCGCTGCAAACCTGCTCGTAGGTGGGGTGCGGCACGTGCCCCTGCATGTAGCCTGCTTGCGCCTCCAACACCCCCGGTCCCTGCTGGAAGTAATGCTCCAGGCCCCAAAAGCACCCCCCGGCAAAGTAAGCTACCTCTGTGGCTACCGGCTGGCTTTCCGGCGGAAGCACTGTCCCTGTAGGGTAAAAGCGCAGCGCGGCTGAGTTGACACAGTGGCGCTCGCCCGTGGGCTGAGGACCGTCGTCAAAGACATGCCCCAAATGCGCGCCGCAGCGGGCGCAAAGGATTTCCATGCGCACCATGCCGTGGGAGAGGTCTAGTCGACGACTGACATGCGCCGGGTCCAACGGTTGGAAAAAGCTTGGCCAACCGGTGCCCGACTCGAACTTGGCCTCGCTGGCAAAAAGGGGCAAGCCGCACACCACGCAAACGAACAGGCCCGGCTCTTTGACCTGGAGCAAGCCCCCGCAAAAAGGGGCTTCGGTGCCGGCCTTTTGCGTAACCCGGTAAGCTTCCGGGTCCAAACGGGCTGCCAAGCGCGCCACCTCCTCGGGGGCCAACGGGGTGATGTCATAACCGGCAGCGGAGTAACGGGGTCGCACCTTTCCCCCCCTGGCGAGCACGCCACCGGAGAAGTTCCCATCGCAAGCCAGTAAGGCGCTGGCCACCAGCAGCATGCCCGCCTTCACACTCATCAAAACCTCTGTGTAGCCCTTTCTGTTCCAACGGCTAAGGGCAAAAGGGCGTACAATCTCATGCGGATGACAACATGTACGAGGCCTTTTACGGGCTCGCCAGTTCTCCCTTTAGCTTGACCCCCGATCCCCGCTTTCTGTTCTTCTCGCGCCAGCATCGGGAGGCCTTTGACCATGTGCTCTTTGCCGTGGCCCGAGGCGAGGGGTTCGTGCAAATTACCGGCGAAGTGGGCACGGGCAAGACCACCCTTTGCCGGGCAGTGCTGGCCCAGTTGCCGGAAAGCTGCTCTTCGGCCCTGATCCTCAACCCGGTTTTGACGGGGCTGCAGCTTTTGCGCGCCCTCCTCCGCGAGCTGGGGCAGCCTGCCCGCGGCTCTGACCGCTCGCGCCTTTTAGACCAGCTCAACCACTATCTGCTGGAGGAAGCCGCTGCTGGGCGCCAGGTGGTTTTGTTCATCGACGAGGCTCAGGACCTGCCCGCTGCATCCCTGGAAGATGTGCGCCTGCTTTCCAACTTGGAAACGGACGACCGCAAACTGCTGCTCATCGTGCTGGTTGGGCAGCCGGAGCTGCGAGAAAGGCTTGCCTCCCACCAGCTGCGGCAACTGGCCCAGCGCATTACCGTGCGTTACCACTTGCGTGGTTTGCGCTTCGGCGAAACCAAACGCTACATTGCCCACCGCTTGCTGGTGGCTGGGGCTAACGGCCGGCCGCTTTTTTCCACGCCTGCCCTGTGGGCCATCCACGCTACCGCCAAGGGCATTCCTCGCCTGGTCAACGCGATCTGCGACAAGACGCTGTTGGCCGGGTACGTGGAGGAGTCGGAGGTTCTGCGCTTGCGCCACGTGCGTGCGGCTTTGAAAGCCCTAGGAGGCAAGGCATGAGCTTGGTAACCGAGGCCTTGCGCAAGGCGCGAGCCGAACAGCAACGCCGCCAGGTGCAGCAAGGGCTGGAGCTGCCGCCCTGGCAGCCACGCCCCGGCAGGAAAAGCTCGCTCCCGCTGTGGGCCATGATTCTGGTCAGCCTCCTTTCTGCTGCCATAAGCGCTGCCCTGGCGGTGTGGTGGGTGGCCTCGCGCCTGGCCCCTGCCGCACCGGCGCCCACACCAGCGGCAACGCAGCCGGCCGCCTCACCGCACGCGCAGCCCACGTTCTTGCCCCAGGCCGTCGCCACACCCGCGCTCCTTGAGGCGAGACCGACTGCCCCGCCCATACGCCCGCCGGAAGCGGAACGCTCGCCGGTGCCCAGTCCTGCGGCCTCCAGCCCACCCGAGCTGGTGCTCTCGGGTGTGGCCGACGGTGTGCGTCTCCAACTGGACTACCTGGTCTACGGGGCGGGTCGTTCCTTCGCCCGCATCAACGGCCAGGAGGTACGCCAGGGAGACAGCGTGGCCGGCTTTGTGGTGGAGCGCATCGAGGAGGAGCAGGTGGTGTTGCGGGGGCCCAGCGGCCTGGTGGTGCTTAAGCTGCGCTGAGGGGCAGCAAAAGCCTTTCAGCCTAGCCAGCGCAAGCACGGGGGTGTTCCGAAAAACTGTCGCTAGTGCCCGGCCCTATTTTGTCTTTTTTACAGCAACGTGCCTTCAGCCTTGACAACTTCAGGGGACCCGGCGATACATAAAGCAGTTTCTCGGCAGGAGGGGCTTATGGAGACCACAACAAACCGGCCTGCATGGAAGGTTCGAGGAAAAGGCCTCGTGTTCGCAAGCCTGAGTGCCTCAATGTTCGTCTTGGCCGCGGGGGCCGAGCAGCTGCCGCCAAGTCTGCACCTGCGCGTGCGCTCGTTCGCCACCGGCGAGGACCTCAGCCCCGTTGCGGCGGTGGTGGTGCGGGAAAAAAGGGAGCCGTTACGAGCGCTGTCAGCGGAAGCCCAAGCCCAGGGCGCGGCGGAGGTGGAGCTGGCGGTTAGCGCTCCGGGGCATAAGCCCTTGCGCACCTGGCTGGCAGCTCCCGCAAAGGAGGCTCTGCCGGTGGAGGTGTGGCTGGACCCGGAGGAGGGGCTTTTGGGGCCGGAGGCGCAGGCGCTGGCTGGGCGGCTCCCCGCAGGGACGGGTGCCCTTTACGGTTTCCTCTACCGCCAGGAGGACTTAAAGCCCTTGGCGGGGGCCAAGGTAGAGCTGGCCAACTTGGGGCTCGCCACCCGGAGCGACCAACGGGGGTACTTCGAGCTGGTCTACCCGGTCCTGGGGGACGAGGAAGGCGAGTCTCCCCTCCTGGACCGGCTGGTCATCACGGCCCCCGGGCGCAGGCAGCTGGAAATTCACGGTGTGGTCCTGCTGGCGGGCCTGCAGCGGCGCATCGAGGACCTGCCCGCCGGAAGTGGCATCCAAGTACGGGACGAAACACCCGCCAGCTTGCGCGTTGAGGAGCAGGCACACCACCAGGAAGCTTCCGAGCCGCCACTTCTGCTGCCGCCACCGGTGGCGAGCCTGCCCGAGGAAGGCGTGGCGGTGGAGGCCTTGGGCCTGAAGGCAGGGGCACTTCTGGTGGGCATGGCGCCCCCCTCCACCATCCGCGTGGGCACCACCTGCAGTGGCACCTCCTGTTCTTCCGTTTCGGTGATGAGCTTGGAGAGCTACGTGGCTGCTGGCTTGGACGAGGAGTGGATTTCTTCCTGGCCCGGGCACTCCCTGCGGGCGGGAGCCATCGCCTACCGCTCCTACGGGGCTTGGTACGTGTACCATCCCCTGCGCAGCACCTACGACATTTGCAGCACCACCTCTTGCCAGGTGTATGCCCCCGACGTGGTCACCTCCACTCAGCAGGCGGCCAACGCCACCGCCGGCTTCATGCTGCAAAAGGGTGGAAGCCTGTTCCGTGCCGAGTACTCGGCGGAAAACAACGCCTGGGACGATCCCTACGATGGGCTTTCCTGCGTCAACAGCGACCTTTCCTGCGGCAACGGCAAGGCAGGCTCGCCCGCCACCGGCTGGCCTTGCCTGAGCGACAGCGTGTGCAGCAACCGTGGCTGCTTTGGTCACGGGCGCGGCATGTGCCAGTGGGGCACCTCGCGCTGGGCCTCCCAGGGCAAGCTGTGGCCTTGGATCACCGATCACTATTACAACGCCAACGGTTCTGGCTCAGGCAACCGCACGGCTTACATCACCAGCCCCATCACCCTTCCCAACTTTGCCCCTGCGCAAAGCTCGGTTCCCAGGGGCGGCACCTTCACCATCAACCTGTCGGTAAACAACAGCGCTGGCCTACCCCATTCGCAAATCCTCGTTGGCGCCAGCATCTATTCCACCGCCAGCGGGTACATCAGCGATCCGGGCCACGACAAGAAGGTTTCGTTGCCAGTGGGCACCTCCTCCCAGTCTCGCCTTTTCACCGTGCCGGCCACCGCCCCCACGGGCACTTACAACCTGACCGTAGCCCTGTGGTACGACGTGGATGGGAACGGAGCCATTGGCAGCGGTGATTTGCCCCTTTTGGCAGCCACCAAGACGGCCGCGCTGACGGTTACCACCTCCACCACCAACCTCATCCAAGACGGTGACTTCGAGGGTGGGCTGTACGGCTCCTCCAATTACGGCAGCTCGGGGACCACCGGCCCCTGGAGCTGGACCTCCACCGGCAACAACAACCCCATTTCCCTGGACGCGGGCCGCGCCTACGCCGGGTCTTGGCTTGCTTGGATGAACGGTTACGGCTACAGCGAGACGGACACCCTCCGGCAGACGGTCACCATCCCCAGCACGGCGACCTCGGCAACCTTGAAGTTTTACCTGCGGGTGGTCACCGCCGAAACCACTACCACCACCGCCTACGACACCCTCAAGGTGCAGATCCTCACCGGCAGCGGTACCACCACCTTGGCCACCTACTCCAACCTCAACGCCAGCAGCAGCTACAGCCTCAAGACCTTCGACCTGTCAGCCTACAAAGGGAAAACGGTGACCGTGAAGTTCCTCGGCCGGGAGGACGGGTCCAAAGCCACCAGCTTTTACATCGACAACGTGGCCCTGGTGGTGCAATAGGAACGCGCTTAGGCTGCTTGCGGCCGCTTTTGCGGCAGCGGCGGGGCGGGCTTACGCCCATGAATCAGGTGGAAGATGGCCAAAAGGGGATGGCGCCAGAGCATGCGCGGACCGGCAAAGCGCATGACCCGGCGCATGGCCTCCCGGGGCTGCGGCCGGTAGCAATGGATAGGACAGTTAGCGCAGGTGGGCTTTTCCTCCCCGAAGGGACAACAGGTCAGCCGCCGCAGGGCATAGGCGGCCAGCCCTTGGCAGGCCTGACAGAGCTCTCCGCACCCGTGAACCGCGCGGCAATACATGCGGATCATGGCCAGTACCGTTTTGGCCTCCCGGCGCCGCTTTCTGCCCAGCTCCCTCACACGCCCAATATAGCTGCCAAGGCCGCGGCCCATTTGCTCAAGAGCAAACTGCATGGGCCTCCGCCAAACGCGGCCTTGAGCAGCGCGAATTGCCTGCGCCGCTTCGCGGTGATCCCCCAAAAGAGCCATGGGCATCCTGGCCGCGCTGGCTTCTGAGGGTCTTGGCGGCACGGGCCGGAGAGGGCACCGAAGATTTTTCGCACGGATGGCCACGCAATAAGGGGTCGGCGAAGGAGTTTTTGACGGCCTGTGGTACTGAAAAGAAGATTCAAAGCACGTGCACGACAGGCAAAATTGGCTTTCTGTTCCGCCAACAAAACCTCCAGGGGCCCCTGGGCAACCCGGGTGAAAGGAGGGGAGGCAGGTATGAGGAGGATGTTGGTTTTGTTGGCCTTACTGGTGCCGGTGGTTGGTTGGGCTTTGCCGCCCAGCGAGGAGGGAAACGGCGCGCGCTTGGCGGTGGACGTTCAAGCCAAGCAGGTGCGGTTTCGGCAGATGAGCCCCTTTTGGTTTCCTGGAGCCTGACCAATGAAAGCCAGGAGCCGCTGTATGTCCTTCGCTGGTTGACGCCGGTGGATGGTACCGAAACCAATATCTTTGCCGTCACCCGCGACGGCCAGCCCGTGCCCTGCGTGGGCAGCTCATCAAACGACAGGAACCCACACCCGAGGATTTCCTCAAGCTAGAACCGGGCGAAACGGTCAGCGTGGAGGTGGATATCTCTGCCGCCTACGACCTCACGGTCCAGGGTCAATAGGCGGTGCGCTTCCGCAGCGAGCGGCTGGTCGTGCGGGAAAGCCCTGAGGGGCCCGAGCTGAGAACCGAGGTGACGGCCACGCCGGCCACGCCCTTCTGGGTGGAAGGTCGGGCCCCGGGTGAGGAGGATTTGCAGCTCTACCTCTCCGCCCTGTACGTGGGCGGCTTCACCAACTGCACCAACACCCAAACGAGCACCCTTTCTAGCGCCCTGAACTATGCGGTGACCATGGCCAACACCGGCTACAGGTATCTGGTGACTGACGGCAAGACCTCGCCGCGCTCCACGTGGTGGTTCGACTACCGCAGCACACCCTCGACCACGTACTTCAACACCGTCAAATCTCACTTTAACAGCATCGAGAACGCCCTGGCGAACCAGCCCATCACCTTCGACTGCTCCTGCACGCAAAACTACTATGCCTAGGTTTATCCCAACCAGCCCTACAAGATGTACCTGTGCCGGGCCTTCTGGTCGGCGCCAATGAACGGTCGGGATTCTAAGGCGGGTACGCTGGTGCACGAGGTGAGCCACTTTTATGCGGTGGCTTCCACCGACGACTGGGCTTATGGCGCCACCGCTGCCCACAACCTGGCCGTTAACCAGCCCAGCAAGGCCATCGACAACGCGGACAACCACGAGTACTTCGCCGAGGACTCCTACTGAGCCGGCTGAGCAAGGCCAAACAGCGGGCGGGCTTCCGCCCGCTTTTTCTCTTTCCTGCGCCGCGCTATACTGCCCAGCGACGATGGGCACGCGCAAGCGGGAGGAAGAGGGAAACCGTGGCGACGGTGCTTGAGCAGGTACAGGAAAAGTACGAGATGGTCGGCAAGCTGCGCGAGGGTGGCATGGGTGCCATCTACCTCGTGCGCCATAAGCTCCTGGGCGAGTTCAGGGTGGTGAAGGTGCTGCGCTCGCAGCTAGAGGCGGACCAGGAGTTTGCCAAGCGCTTCGTACGCGAGGCGCAAACCCTCATTCGCGTGCGGCACAGCCACATTGCCCAGCTTTACGACTTTTTTGCCGACGAGGCGGGCAACGCCGCCATGGTCATGGAGTACATTGCCGGCATCGACCTGCGCGAGCTGCTGCGCCGCCACGGGCCACCGTCTTTGGGTTTGGGGGTGGAAATCGCCCTCCAGGCCTTGGAAGCCATAGGCTTTCTCCACCGCCGGCAGATGGTGCATCGCGACATTTCCCCCGACAACCTCATGCTTTCCCAGGACGCGGATGGAAAACCCCTGGTCAAGCTCATCGACTTGGGCATTGTCAAGGCTCTGGAAGCCGAGGGTACCGGCCTGACCAGTACAGGCATGTTTATTGGCAAAGTCCGCTACGCCTCGCCGGAGCAGTTCAAGGGAGCGGAGGGTGCCACCCTGGACCAGCGTTCCGACCTGTACTCCTTCGGCGTGGTGTTCTATGAGCTGCTCACCGGTCGTCTCCCCGTGGTGGGCGACACCGCTTCGGCCCTGATTGCCGCTCACCTCTACCACCCACCCCTAGGCTTTGAGGTCACCGACCCCCAAGGACGGGTCCCTGTGGAGCTGCGCCAGCTGGTCATGGATCTCCTGGCCAAAGAGCCATCGTCCCGACCGGCCAGTGCCGAGGCGGTTCAGGCCAGGCTGCGAAGCCTTCAAGCGCGGTACCCGGTTACCTCGGAGGAGCTGCAGCACCTGCTCCCCCCGCCGGAGGAGAAGCTGGCAACCATCAAGGTGGCAGGCACCCCACCCCCTTCCGCCCTGGGACAACAGCCCCTGCCCACGGGGCCCACGGCCGTCACACCAGCCACCGCCGCCACCGCTCCCGCGGCCCCAACCACCGTCGCTCCTGCTCCCCTCCCCCAGCCAGAGGTGGCCGCCCCTACTCGCCGGCCTGGCCTTTGGCTGGGCGGGCTGCTGCTGGCGGGAGTGTTGGCGGCGGCTGGGTTTTACCTCTGGCAGCAGCGGGCGAAATCGCCGGTGCGTGCCCCCCAAGCCGAGGGGGTGCTGGTGCTGCACGCCATCCCCTGGGGCCAGGTATGGCGCATCACCAATGCTCAAGGGGAGGTCCTACCCTTGCCCGCGGATCTGGTAACACCGGTTCGGCTCAGCTTGCCCCCGGGAAGCTATACGGTGGCCTTGAAGGACCCGACACGCGGTGCCGTTACCACCGTCCCGATTCAGGTGCAGGCGGGTGGCACCACGCGCACAGTGGTACCCCTGCGGCCGGTGGAACCGGAAGCGTTCCTCAAGCAGTTGGGATGGAGGTGAGCCATGAGGTCTTTAGCGCCGTTGCTGTGCGCGCTTTTGCTTCTGCCCACCCAGGCGGCAGGCCGCGACGCAGGCAGCGCCATCGCTGAAGCGCTGGCGGCCAAAAGCCGCTTTGAGGGACTCTTGGCGGACCCGGCCATGGCGAGGCTATACGAGCAAGTTCCCCTGCTGAGAAAGGCTCGCCAGCACGCGGAGGCCAAGCTGGCGCTGGCCCAGGATACCCTGGCGCTGGCGCGCACGCGCTGGGACCAGGCCGCCGCCCGGGAGCACGCGGTGGCTGCCCGCATGGCCTTCGAGCGGCTCGAAGCGGAACTGAGGCGACGCTGGGAAAAGGCACAGATGCTTGCGGCGGAAGTCGAGGCGGCTAAGCGCCAACAGGCGGAGCTCACGGCCCTCCAGGCGGAGGTGCAGTCGCTGGTGGCCGAAGCCCGGGAGCTGCTGGCACGCCCCGCCCCGGCGGAAGCCTCGGTGCTGGAAGCGCGCGGCGCGGTAGGTCGCGCCTTGAAGAGCGCCGAGGCACTGCCCCCCGGAGCCTCAGCCGAAAGCCTGCGGGAAGTGCGTGACCGCTTGCTCTCGGCCAAGCGAGCTTTGCAGCGGATGCTGGCCAGTCCCCCGGCCCCGGAGGCCCACCCAGCACCGGAAAAGCTCCAGCGGGCGGTGGCCGCGTTTCTCGCCGGCGACTACCAGCGCACGGTAGCGCTTTTGGCCATCACCGAGCTGGGAAGCCCTGAAGCCTCGCGCATCGCCTACCTGCTGCGGGGAGCGGCCCGTTTCTCCCTCTGGGTTGAGGGAGGCGAACAGGACCGGCACCTCTACCAGCAGGCGCTCGAGGATGTGCGAAAGTGCCAAAAGCTGGGGGGCAGTCCCGACAGCGCTGCCTTCTCGCCCCGCTTTTTAGCCCTTTTCCGCTGAGACTGGCGCGCTGCGGGCCGCTTCCGTCGTGGAGGCCAGCCTGCTTGTTCATCTCTTGTGATATCCTGCACAATGTCGAGACCTGATCAGGGAGGTGTCATGGACGCCCACGGCCTTTTCCGCACCAAGCCGCTGGAGCAGGTGCTGGCGCAGGAGGGCAGCGAGGCGGGCAAGCTCAAGCGGGTTTTGGGCCCCTGGGACCTGGTGGCCATCGGTATCGGCTGCATCATCGGCGTCGGCATCTTTGTCCTCCCGGGCGTGGAAGCCGCCACCCACGCGGGCCCAGGCATCATCCTCTCCTTCGCCATTGCCGCTGCCGCGTGTGCCTGCGCCGCCCTGTGCTACGCGGAGCTTGCAGCCATGATCCCAGCGGCTGGTAGTGCTTACACCTACGGCTACGCCACCTTGGGCGAGCTGCCCGCCTGGGTGATTGGCTGGGACTTAGTTTTGGAATACATGGTGGGGGCTTGCCTTGTGGCCATCGGCTGGTCCGCGTACTTCACCAATTTCGTCAACAACCTGCTGCGTCCCTGGGGCGGGGCGTTGCCCACCGAGTTTACCGCCGCCCCTTGGGGCCCGCAGCCTGGGATCCTCAACCTCCCAGCCATGGGAATTGTGGTCCTGCTAACCCTGCTGCTGGTGCGTGGCATTCGGGAGAGCGCCACGGTCAACCTGGTCATCGTCACCGTTAAGGTGGCGATCATCTTGCTTTTCATTGCTTTGGCCGCCGGCCATGTGAATCCCGCCAACTGGCAGCCCTTTGCCCCCTTCGGTTTTTCCGGCATCGTCACCGCCGCCGCCATCGTTTTTTTGGCCTATGTGGGCTTTGATGCCGTCTCCACCGCTGCAGAAGAGGCCCGCGACCCGCAAAAGCACATGCCCGTGGGCATCCTCGGATCCCTGGCAGTGGCCACGGTGCTGTACATGGCCGTGGCAGCCATCATGACCGGAGTGGTCCCCTATACCCAGCTCAACGTGGCCGACCCCGTTGCCTTGGTCCTCAACCAGCTGGGTATGCCCTGGGCTTCCGCCTTGGTTTCGGTGGGCGCCTTGGCCGGCATCACCTCGGTTTTGCTGGTGCTGCTTCTAGGTCAGCCGCGCATTCTTTTTGCCATGTCACGGGACGGCCTGTTGCCGAAAGCCTTAGCCCGCGTGCACCCACGCTTCCGCACGCCCCATCTCACCACCTTAGCCACGGGTGGGGTGGTGGCGCTGGCTGCTGGGCTGACGCCCATTGGTGTGGTGGCCGAGCTTTGTTCCATCGGCACGCTCTGCGCTTTCGCTATTGTCTCAGGCGGTGTTCTGCTGCTGCGCTGGCGTCGCCCTGACCTCCCACGGCCTTTTCGCGTGCCGCTTTTCCAGCTGGTACCGGCCCTGGGGGTTGTCCTTTGCCTCTACCTTATGGCTTCCCTACCCTTGATCACCTGGGCACGCTTTCTCCTTTGGCTGTTTTCGGGCCTGGTGGTGTACGCCCTCTTTGGTCGCCGACATGCCCTGTTGAATCAGCCCGCATCGCCTCACTGAGCTTCCCCCGCGTGTACACTGAGAGCATGATGGCGAGAGGTTCCTCTCCTCGAAAGCCTCCGGCGCGTATTTTGCTGGTGGACGATGATCCCGACCTCCTCGCCTCGCTGCAGCAGGTGCTGCAGCAGGCGGGTTTCGAGGTGGTGGCCACCCCCAGCGGCGCGGAAGCTTTGAGCCTTCTCGCCGACTTGCCCCCCGATGCGGCGGTGCTGGACGTGGTCATGCCGGGCACTTCGGGCTACGACCTGCTCTCGCAGCTGCGCGCCAACCCGGCCACGGCGCACATACCTGTGATTTTTCTTTCCGGTCTTTCCTCCGCCCCCGAGCGGGTGCGAGGGCTCCAGGCCGGGGCGGACGACTATCTCGTGAAGCCCTTTGAGCCGGCCGAGCTCGTCCTGCGCCTCGCCAAGCTGCTGGCGCGTTGGCGCGAAGCGGGTGAACGGCCGGGCACGACGGCGGAACTGGAAGAAGCGGTTGCCCGTGTGCGCCACGTGTTGGCCAGCGGTGGCTCGGTGCGAGGCCTTACCCTCGGCCGCTACCAGCTGGATGCCACCCTCGGGGAGGGAGGGCACGGGGTGGTTTTCCGCGGCTTCGACCGCACCTTGCTCCGCCCGGTGGCCATCAAGATGCTGCACCTAGGTGAGCCCGGCGAGGAGGCTAACGAATTGCGAAGCGCCTTGCTGCGCGAAGCAGTGATGGCGGCGCGGCTCTCGCATCCCCACATTGTGGCCATGTACGACTTTCAGGAAACCTCCCTCGCCGCCTTTATCACCATGGAGCTGGTGGAGGGGGTGGGTTTGGACCAGTACATTTTGGCCAAAGGCCAGCTCTCCTCCCAGGAGACCATCCTCATCGGTGGGGCCGTGGCCCAAGCTTTGGCCTGCGCCCACAGCCAGCGGCTCATTCACCGGGACCTGAAACCTGCCAACATCCTCTTGGGAAGGGACGGGGCTATCAAGGTCTCCGATTTCGGCATCGCCACCTTCCTTTCCTCCCAGGCAAGGGCTCCCGGCGAGGTCTTTGGCACTCCCGGCTTCCTCGCCCCCGAGTGCATCCGCGGCATGCCTTACGACGAAAAGGGTGACCTCTTTGCCCTGGGTGTAACCCTGTACCTGTGCCTTGTGGGCAGGGCGCCCTTTGCCGCTGGCAACATCCTGGAGACCCTGGAACGAACCCTGAGCCGGCAACCGGAACCACCGCACCTGCTGGTCAGCACGGTAGATGAGGACCTTTCCCAGCTGGTGCTGAGCCTGTTGGCAAAGGAACGAGCTAAGCGGCCTCCTTCATCCGCCGCGGTGGCCGCCACCTTGGAGCGTTGGGCCAGGGAAAGCCACCTCAGCTGGCGGCCGGATCTGGGAGCTTTAGAGCGGGCCGCTGTTCGCCCAGGAAGTTTGTACCGTTCTTCCGTGTTTCGCACCCAGGGAAGGTCGTAAAAAAGGAAGGCCAGCAGAGCTGGCCACGCTGGTTGCGGGGGCGGGATTTGAACCCGCGACCTTTGGGTTATGAGCCCAACGAGCTACCGGACTGCTCCACCCCGCGGCAAACATAAGTATAGCCCTGCCGTCCCTTTTGTCAATTCTCCCCGGGACCCACCAGAGGCGCTCAATCCGAACGTGCTCCGGGGGGGGTGAGCCAGAAACGCATGATCACTCGGGTTGCAGACCGGCGCGCAGCCAGGAGGAAGCCCGAGCGCTGGAAGGCTGAGACCAACCCTGTCCTCGCAAAAACATTGTGCAGCTTCTTCTTCGGTTCAAGCGAATAGCCCTCCACCGTGTAGCCGCCCCGGGTTTTCACGTACTCGGTGGCAGCGCGTAAAGTGAGGTCTCGCCTGCCTTGCTGGTTTCTCCAGAAAGAACTACGCTCACCTCCGGAACCAGGAACCAGTTCGCCTCGCCCAACTCACACCTCGGGCGAAACGGCCGAGCGATCCAGGGCCGCGAGAAACTCCTTGAGCGCCGCTTCGTCCTCCTCCGACATGGCCCGAAACTCCACTCCTACGTCAAAGCGCCCGTCGGCCCGGCGCTGTTCGTAGGCCACGCGCCCCTTGGCCTTGAGCACCCTGCCCTTGGCGGAAATCAGAAGCTCCACCGCTTCCTCCTGGCCCAGGCTTTCAGGGTGCACAAACAGGCAACCGCCCAAGCCCAGGACCCTCGTCTTGGCCAGGTTCTCGCTGCCCACCGGCCCCAACTTGTGAACCAGCACGGCCAGCTCGGCAGGAAAACGCACGAAACGACGACGCTCGCGTGTGTCACCCATGGCGCTGCTCCTCGCTCTTCCCTTTCAAGGTAAGCCCGAACGGTGAAAAAACCAAGCCACCTGGAGCTGGGGTAGACTATTTCCGTGGTCGAGCCCCTCAACCAGGTCGCTGTTCTCCCACCGGAACAGCTGGAGGCTTTTATCGAACGGTACCGCCGTGACGCGGGCGTGCCCGAGGTGATGGCTCCTGCCAGCTTTTTCCAGGAGGTGTTGCAGCGGGCCAACGCCTTCGTGCCCTCCGAAGCCGGCTCGCTCCTTTTTGACAACCCCTTCGAGCGCACAGCTGAGGGTCCAGCTCCCTTCCTGTACTTCGTGGCGGCCTTCGGTCCGGCGGCCACCAACCTGTTGGGGCAACGCATTGCGGTGAGCGAAGGCGTTGCCGGCCTGGTTTACCGCACGGGCATGCCTTACCTGGTGAGGGACGTGGAAACCGACCCTAACTTTTGCCGGCGCTTCGATGAAAAAGCCTCTTTCCGCTCCCGTACGCTGCTGGGGGTGCCCATCCGCTTGGGCAACACCGTGTGCGGCGTGCTGGAGCTGGTCAACCGCCTGGACAATCGCCCCTTCGACGAGCGGGACCAGGACCTGTTGGCCATCTTTGCTGCCTACACCGCCGTGTCACTGCAAACCCTTCTGGACGCTCGGCGGGCTGGCGAAGCAGCGCGTTCCGATGACCTCACAGGGCTGGCCAATGACCGGCACTTTCATCGGCGCTTGGCCGAGGACCTAGAGCGGGCCGACACCGCCGGCACGCGCGTGGCCTTGCTGTTCTTGGACTTGGATAACTTCAAAAGCGTGAACGACACGCACGGCCATTTGGCCGGCAGCCAGGTGCTCAAGGAGGTGGGCTATGTGCTGCGGCGCACCGTGCGCCTGCCCGGAGTTACCCTGGCTCGCTACGGCGGTGACGAGTTTGTGGTCATCCTGCCCGGGCTCGACGTGAGCGCCGCCACCCGGGTAGCCGAGGAAATCCGGCAGGCCATTCGCAAGCAAGCCTTTTTGCGGGGCCGCTTTTCCTGGGCCCCGGGCCCGGTGGAGTTCCAGGGCCCCCTCACCTGTTCGGTGGGCGTGGCCGTCTACCCTGACCACGTGCCTCGCGAGGGCAGCTCCGACCAAAAGCGCAACCTGTTACTGCGGGAAGCGGATCAAGCCATGTACCTGGCCAAAAACTCGGGCAAAGACCGGGTGGTGGTGGCTGGCAGCCCACCGACCGCGCCAAAGTGACATCCCAATTTCGGCCGCACCTAGCCAAGCGTGGCACGCTTTTTGCTGAGCATCAGGCGTGCGGGCTTGGCCCGCGAAAGGAGCGGTCAATGAACAGGAAACGGCGCCTCTGGTTTGTTCCTCTGGGAGCGGTAGCTTTGGCCGGTTTTGCCGCAGGTGTGATGCTGACCGGGGGGCTGGACCGCACCCCGGCCAGCCAAGCGCAGCAGGTCTCGCCGACGGCCAGCTCGGCCAGCGCAGGTTTGCCCAATTTTGCTTCGCTGGCGGAGAAGGTGATGCCAGCGGTTCTGGCCGTGACCACCGAGGAGGTGGTGTCGCCCAAGGATTGGGAACGGCTGCATCCGGAAGTGGACCCCTTCGAGTTTTTCTTCGGCCCTCGGCGCTTGCCACGGCAAAAGGCCCTTGGAGCGGGAAGCGCCTTTTTCGTTTCCGCCGATGGCCTGGCACTCACCAATAACCACGTAGTGGCGGGCGCTGACAAGATCTTTGTCTTCACCCATGAGCGCACGCGTTTGCAAGCCAAGGTGGTGGGGCGCGACCCTGCCACCGATTTGGCCCTCATCCGCGTGCAAGGGAAAGGGCCCTTCGCCTTTCTGCCCTTAGGGGATTCGGACAGCCTACGGGTGGGCGAGTGGGTGATGGCGGTGGGCAACCCCTGGGGCATTGGCCAAACGGTGACGGTGGGGGTGGTTTCCGGCAAAGGGCGTGCCCTGGGGCTCTCCCGGGAAACCTTCTCCTTCGAGAACTTCATTCAAACCGATGCGGCCATCAACCGGGGCAACTCGGGCGGGCCGCTGCTCAACCTCAGGGGTGAGGTAGTTGGGATCAACAGCGCCATGAACGCCGGGGCAGAAAACATGGGCTTTGCCGTGCCCATCAACACCGCCAAAGCCATCCTCCCGCAGCTAAAAGAAAAAGGCAAAGTGGTGCGCGGATTCTTGGGGGTAACGATCACCAACATCACCGCCGAGGATCAGGAAGCCTTTAGCCTGCCGTCCCGCGATGGTGCGTTGGTGCAGGAAGTGATGGAGAAGGGCCCAGCGGCCAAAGCCGGCGTGCGCCACGGTGACGTGATCGTGGCGGTAAATGGCAAGCCCATCAAATCGCAGCGCGAGCTTATCGACAGCGTGTCGGCCTTAGCTCCCGGCACCAAGGTGGAACTGGAGATCATCCGCGACGGCAAGCGCCAAAAGCTCACGGCCACCCTAGGTGAGCGCAAGGAAGAGGGCGAAGGCAGCGAAGAGGACGAGAGCGAGCCCAAGGAAGCCGCCGCCCAGGTGGGGCTGGAGCTGGTGGAGCTCAACCCCCGATGGCGCCGCCAGCTAGGACTGCCTGAGCACCTGGATGGGGTGGTGGTGCGGGACGTGGAGCAGCTTTCGCCGGCGGACGATGCTGGGGTGCAACCGGGAGACGTCATTTTGGAAATAAACGGCCGCGCCGTCGAAAGCGTGGATGAAGCCAACGAGCAGCTTTCCAAGCTGCGTTCTGGCCAAGCGGTGCGCTTGTACCTCTACCGTGACGGGGCCAAGCGCTTCGTGGTGTTCCGTATGCCTTGAAAAACCTCCTCCTTTCCGCAACCCCCCGGGGGTTCCCCGGGGGGTTTGTTTTTGCCTACGGCTCGGCGTAATATAAAGGGGGAGCAGTTGCCGTGGCCAGCACCGGTAAGGTTTTGGTGGTGGATGACCAGCCACGCAACATCGAGGCTTTGGCGCAAGCCCTCACGCCCCTAGGTTTCGAGGTTTGGCAAGCACTGGACGGGCCTACCGCCTTGTTTTTGGCCAGGGAGCACCTGCCGGACGTGATTCTGCTGGACATTCGCATGCCCGGCATGGACGGCTTCGAGGTGTGCCGCCGTTTGAAAGCCGACGCCGAGACGCAGCTTTTACCCGTGGTTTTTTTGACCGGGTTGAACTCCCGGGAGGCGCGACTGCATGCGCTGGAGGTGGGAGCTACGGATTTCCTCGCCAAGCCCTTCGACCTGGTGGAGCTGGAAGTGCGGGTGCGCAACCTGGTGAGCTATCGTCACCTCATCCAGGATTTGGACGATGCGGAGCGCATGCTCTTTTCCGTGGCGCGGGCGGTGGAGGCCCGGGACGAGGGGACGGGCGAGCATTGCGACCGCCTCTCGCGCTTGACCGTGTGGCTGGGGAAAAGGCTAGGTCTGGACGAGGAATCGCTCAAGGCGCTGCGGCGGGCTGGGTTCCTCCACGACATTGGCAAGATCGGCATTCCCGATGCCATCTTGAACAAACCGGGCCCCCTCACGCCCGAGGAATGGGTGATCATGCGCTCCCATGTGGACATCGGCGTGCGCATCTGCTCACCTTTGCGCACCCTCCGGCCGGTTCTGCCCATTATTCGCCACCATCACGAGCGCCGGGATGGCTCGGGCTATCCCGACGGTCTATCTGGCGACCAAATTCCACTCTTGGCGCGCGTTTTTCAGGTGGTGGACGTGTACGACGCCCTCAGGAGTAACCGGCCCTACCGGCGGGCCCTCGCTCCACAGGAAGTGCTGCGGGTGCTGCAGGAGGAAACCGCCAAAGGGTTTTGGGACCCTGAGGTGGTGAGGGCATTCGGCCAAGGGCTGGCCGAAACGAACTTTCAGCTTCCCATCGCCACCCTTGGCGAGGAGGAAAAAGTGGAGTAAAGTGGGCCCGGCGCGGTGCGCGCCGCCAGTCCTGAAGATTTGAACAGTGGTTTTGCACGAGTCGGACGCGGCAGGCGTTCGCATTGGAGCTAAATAGATGGGTGAAGCTTCCGCAACGGAAAAGGGACAACCTCGCCGCCAGAGCCGGCGGCGTTCCCGTCGTCGAAAAAGACCAACGGCCCCAAGCTTGGTTCGCGGGTTTCTCAGCATCGATGGCGATGGCAAGGCCACGTTGGTGAGAAACGTGCGCACGTTCTTGCCGCAGAGCGACGACCCGCTGGTGGACCGGAACCTGGTGGAAAAGTGGCACCTACAGCCCGGACTGGCAGTGGAAGGCGAAGCAGCGGTGAGCAACGGCCACAAGGCCATCGTGGCCAAAATTACCCGTATCGAGGGAATGCCCCCGGAGGTTTACCGGCAAAAGGCCGTTCCCTTCTCCGAGCTTACGTCCATCGATCCGACCGAGCGTTTTCAGCTGGAGACCTCGCCTGAAGTCCTGGAAACCAGGGTGGTGGAGCTTTTGGCCCCCATTGGTAAGGGGCAGCGCTGCCTGATCGTGGCCCCGCCGAAGGCCGGTAAGACCACCTTGCTCCAGCAGCTGGCCCACGCCATTGCCAACACCCATCCGGAAACGGAAATCTTCGTGCTGTTGGTGGACGAGCGCCCGGAGGAGGTCACCGAATGGACCCGCAACGTGGTCAGGGGACAGGTGTTTGCCTCCTCCTCGGACCAAGACGCCACATCGCATATTGCCCTGGCAGAAATGGTTCTGGAGCGGGCGCGCCGGCTGGTGGAGTTGGGCCGTGACGTGGTGGTGTTCATGGACTCCCTCACCCGCATGGCCCGCGCATACAACAACGCCCAGCGCGGCTCCGGTCGCATCCTCTCCGGGGGCATTGACGCGCGCACCATGGAAAAGCCCCGGCGCTTCTTCGGCTCGGCCAGGAACGTGGAAAACGGCGGCTCGCTCACCATCGTGGCCACGTGCCTGGTGGACACCGGCTCGCGCATGGACGAGGTGATTTTTCAGGAATTCAAGGGTACCGGCAACATGGAAATCGTTCTCACCCACGATCTGTTTGAGCGCCGGATTTTCCCCTGCATTCACATTGCCAGCTCGGGAACGCGCAAGGAGGAAAAGCTGTACTCTCGCGAAGAGGTGGAAAAGCTCTACCTTTTGCGCCGTGCCCTGGCAGCTCTCCCCAACCACGAAGCCATGCAGCTGCTGCTTAGCAAACTGCGACAGATTCCCACCAACCGCCGGTTCTTGGCCAGCCTCAAGCCCAGCGCCAGCTAAGGCGCCGACCTGGGTCTGGGGCCGAGAGCTAGCGACCCGCCTTGGTCAGGTCCACTGGGAACGTAATGGTGGCGAGCGACTTCACCTTCACCCCGCCCTTGGTGGCCGGACGGAAACGGTACTTCTTGGCCGCCTCCAGGCATGCCTCGTCCACTCCCAAGCCCGGCACGGGAAAGCCCCGCAGCACCTGGGCTTGTTCCACCACCCCCTTGGCGTTGACCGTCACCTGCACGATCACGATGGCGGAGGTGTTGCTCACCCGACGCAGCAGCTGTGGGCTTATGCGAAGCTCGGGTTTGGCGGAGGCCAGCTCCACCGGCAAGCTATCGATCTCTTCCGGCGGGAAGAACTGGTCTTCCTTGATGCCCGGAGCAGCAGCCGACGGCTCGGTGGGCTTCTGCGCCACCACCGGCGCCCTGGTTGGCTCCGGCGTGGGCGTAGGCGCGGACGTGGGCACCGCCGGGGCTGCCGTAGGTACCTCCACCGCCGGCGCGGGCGTGGCCGTGGGTACGGGCGTGGGTACGGCCGTGGGCACTACCACCGGCACCCGCGCCGCTGCCTTGGCTCGCTCCTGCTGCAAGCGCGCCAATTCGGCCTCTTTGCGCCGTTGCGCTTCTTCCTTTTCCGCCAGTTGCCGCTGGGCCTCTTCCAGCAGCCGCTGCTGCTCAGGGGTTAGGCGCTGTCCGCCGGTGCCCGCTTGCTTTTGCAGGTTGGCCAGCTGCTGGCGCAAGGTTTCCGTTTCCTGGCGAGAGCGCTCCAGCTCTTCTCGCAGTGCCTGCTCGCGCTTGCTCAGCTCCTCCGCCACCATAGCCTGCAGCTGGGCACGCGTTTCCTCGGGGCTGGGCCCCTTAGGCCGCAGGAGAAGGAAGCCCACCGCGCCCGCCAAGATCACGATGGCAGCAACAGCCACGTACAAGCCTAAGCGGCTGGGCGGAGGTGCGACGGCAGCCGCTGCCGCCGGGGCCGCGGGGGCCTTGGGCGGTTTGTAATAGGCGCCCACGTCGAGGCTTTTTTCCCGCTGCAGCTCGCGATCTTCCTCCTCGATTTCCTGGCGGTAGAGGCGATCCATGAACAGCGCCAGATTGAAGGTGGTGGGAGAGTAGGCGCCACCGTAAAGCAGCTTTTCCAAGTCGCGCTTGAAATCCACCGCCGAGGAGTAGCGCTCCTCCGGCCGGGCCGCCAGGGCCTTGCGCAACACCGCAGCCACATCATCGGGAACCGGGCCTTCGTCCAAGGCCAGCTGCGGCGAGGTCACCGCGCGCGCCCTGGCCTGCGGATCGGCCGGCAAGGGCTGGCCCGCGAGCAACTCGTAAAGTATGGCACCGAGGGAGTACACGTCCCCACGGCGGCTGGGATGGCCGGTGGCCAACACCTCGGGGGCCAGGTAGGGGGCCGCCAGGGCTTCCATGCCCACCCGGTCCAGGTTGGCCAAAAGCCCCTTGGCCAAGCCAAATCCCGCCAGCCTCGCCTCGCCGTCGTTGCTAATGATCGCCAAATTGGGTACCAAGAAGCCGTGAATTACGGGTTCGCCTTCCCGTTCCAAGGCCAAAGCGGCCGCCAACGCCGCCGCCAGCTTCTCAGCAATCAGCAGGCAGTTGTCGATGGCCATGGGGAACTGCTCCTGCCGCACCCGCAGAAGAAGCTGGTCCAGCGGTTGGCCGGGGAAGTAGTCCCACGCCAGGAAGGGCACCCCTTCCACCTGGCCCACCGCTGCCCCGGAAGCCACGTTGGTGGCCTTGAGGGTTTTGGCGATGAGCTCGGCCACGGGAAACTCAGCACTAAAGGTTTGGCGATCGAAGCCGCCTTGATCGAAGCGGCGCAGCCAAACGATGCGCTTGAAGCCTGTGGCCTCCATCTCCCCGGCTCGCCAAAGGGAACCCAGAGCGTCTTCGGAGCGCTTCTTCAGCAGCAAGAAGTTGCCAAAAGTGGCGTAGCCTTGAGCCATCGCTGTGCCCCCCTACCCGAACAAAAGCTAGCACCCTGCGCAAGGCCCGTCAACCATCTGGGCTTTCGCTCTGGCCTTGCGCAAAGACAAAAACGCTTCCAAAAGCGCGGCCGCCGCCACCGCGTCCACCACCTGCTTGCGACGCCTGGCCCCCACGCCCGCGGCTGCCAGGCGAGCCATGGCCTCGCGCGTGGTCCCCCGCTCGTCAAAGGTCTCCACCGGCACGGCCAGAAACCGCCGCAAAGCCTCCACCACCGTCGCTACCCGTGCCTGGCCGCGGCTCGCCCCGGCCCGGGTCACCGGCTCGCCCACGACTACCCCCTCCACGCCCCACCGGCTCACCAGCTCCCGCACGTGCTCCGCTACGGTCTGGGGACCCCCGCCGGTGAGCACCTGGCATGGGGTGACTACCCGCTCGTCAGGGTCGCTGAGCGCCACCCCGATCCTTCTAGCCCCCACGTCCAAGGCCAGCCACCGCACGCCTTCAGTGTACCCTTGGCGCTACAATTCGCCTCGGAGGTGAAAGCCGATGAGCGAGGTTTACGTTCTCTCCGCCGTGCGCACACCCATAGGCAGCTTTCTCGGGCAGCTCGCCAACCTGCCCGCCCCCCGTTTGGGAGCGCTGGCCATCGGGGAAGCCCTTCGGCGGGCGGGGGTTCCAGGCGAAGCGGTGGACCAGGTGATGATGGGCAACGTGCTCCAAGCCGGTGTGGGCCAAGCCCCTGCCCGCCAGGCCATGCGATTCGCTGGCTTGCCCGACAGCGTGCCAGCGGTTACCTTGCACAAAGTTTGCGGCTCGGGAATGCGAGCGATCATGATGGCAGTCAACGACCTGCGCGCGGGCGATGGGGAAGTGATGGTGGCTGGCGGCATGGAGTCCATGTCCAACGCCCCTTACCTGCTGCCGGGGGGCCGCCGCGGCTACCGCCTTGGCCATGGCCAGGTGCTCGATCACATGGTTTTCGACGGGCTTTGGGACCCTTACGGCGACAAGCACATGGGCAACTGCGCCGAGACCTGCGCGCGGCGTTACGGCTTCACCAGGGAAGAACAGGATGCCTTTGCCAGAGCCTCCTACGAGCGAGCCATACGCGCCACCGAGAACGGGGATTTCGCCGACGAGCTGGTCCCGGTGGAGGTGGATAGCGGCAAGGGACAAAAGGTTGTGGTGAGTCGGGACGAGGAGCCCTTTCGGGTGGATTTGGCCAAGATGCCCACGCTCCGGCCAACCTTCGAGAAGGACGGCACCGTCACCGCCGCCAACGCCTCCAAGATCAACGACGGCGCCGCTGCCCTGGTGGTAGCCACCGCCGAGGGCATGCGCCGCTTTGGTGCTAAACCCCTTGCGCGTATCGTGGCTCAGGCTTCCTTCGCCCAGGAACCCGAGTGGTTCACCACCGCTCCAGTGGGTGCCATTCGCAAGGTTCTGGAGAAAGCCAACATGCGCTTAGAAGACATGGACTTGGTGGAGATCAACGAGGCCTTCGCCGTGGTGGCCATGGCGGCCATGCGCGAGCTGGGCATTCCCCACGACAAGCTCAACGTAAACGGCGGAGCGGTGGCCTTGGGCCATCCCATCGGTGCCTCCGGGGCGCGCATCGTCGCCACGCTGCTTCATGCCCTCCGCCGCCGGGGTCTGCGGTGGGGCCTGGCAGCCATTTGTATCGGGGGTGGTGAGGCCACCGCCATGCTGTTCGAAAACGTGGCGTGAAAGCTCTGCTCCTCCTTTTGGCTGCCACTTCCGCGCAGCCGCCGGTGGAGTTGGTGGCCCGTCGCCAGCAGTGGGTGGCCGATACCTACTGGTGTGGCATGGGGGATGTGGTGGTCAAGTACCAAGACATAACCCTGCGCAGCCAGCTGCTGGAAATTGACCTGCAAACCCTTACCCTGCGGGCGGAAGGCAGCGTCATTTTCGACCAAGGGCCCAACCGCCTGGCGTGCGAGCGCCTGGAATTTGACCTGCGGCAAAAGACCGGCACATTCTACCAGGTGGAGGCGTTTTTCGCTCCCACGTACCACTTCCGAGGGGAGGAAGTGGAGAAGCTGGGGGAGGACCTCTACCGCTTTCGGCAGGGGCTTTTTACCTCCTGCCCGTTGGATGAGCGCTCCCCCCCGTGGAGCATTACCGTGAGCGAGGCGCGGGTCCAGCTGGAAGGCTACGGCCATTTCCACCAGGCGGCGCTGTGGTTGCGCCGCGTCCCCATCTTTTACACCCCTCGGCTGGTGTGGCCGGTGATGCGCGAACGGGCCGCAGGGCTGTTGGTCCCCAACATTGGCTACAACAACCGGCGCGGTGCTTATTTGGGCAACGCGTTTTTTTGGCCGGTTTCCCGCACCCTCGACACCACTTTTTTCCTCGACACCTACAGCAAGGGCTACGTGGGCTTGGGCCAGGAACTTCGCTGGGCGCCCACGGAAAACGCTTACGGCGAGTTCCAAGTAAACTACTTCCGCGATCCGGACACCGGCCGGTGGGAGTGGAAGCTTACAGGCAAGCACCGGCAGCTCTTGCCGGGGGGTTGGGCCATCAAGGCGGACGCTCTCGACCTTTCCAACATGGACTTTTTCCAACGCTTCGAGCGCACTTTTGACCCCAACGCCCTCCGACGCCTGCCAAGCTACATCGCGCTCACACGCACCAAAGGAAACCAGACAGTGAACCTGCGTCTGGACCACGAAAAGACCTTCTTTCAATCTTTTTCCGGCACCAGCACGGCAGTGGTGCTGGAACGCCAGCCGCAGCTGGAGTACCGCCTGCGTCCAATGCAGCTGGGCCGCACCCCCTTCTACCTCTCCGCCACCGCCGACGCGTCCCGCTTCCGCGTTAACCGCTCACCTACCCTGCGGGGAAAGTACTCGCGTGTCGACCTGTTCCCCCAAATTGCCTTTTTTTCCCCCGGATTGCCCTGGCTTACCATCACACCCTCCGTGGGCGCGCGCTTGACTTACTACACGGCCACCTACACCCCTGACCGGCGCGCTTTTGCCGACGAGAGCTTGCTGCGCCGGTACGGCACAGCGGGCCTCACCTTGACCGGGCCCTCCTTTTCCCGGATCTTTAGCCAGAATGAGCGCAAGCTCAAACACCTCATCGAGCCCCGCGTGGAGTACGCCTACGTCTCGGATCCGGGACCACAGCAAAAGGTGCCCCTTTTCGACGAGCGCGATGGCGTTACCGTATCTAACCGCCTGCGCTGGGTGCTGGCCAACCGGTTGTTCGTCAAAACGGGCAGCACCACTCGCGAGCTGGGATCGCTGGAAGTCTCGCAAGACTATTCCTTTTCCCAGCCACTGACGGTGCGCTTTGGTCCACGCGAGGAAAGCCAACGGGGGCCGCTTTCGTTGACCTTGCACGTCAACCCCACCGATTCGCTGCTTTTGGATGCGCGAGCCAGTTACGACGCGCTCAGTCACAACCTGTCTTCCCTTTCCCTGGCTGGCATCGCGCGGGCCTCCGCTGGCTACCTCAACCTCACCTACGCCACCAGTTACGACCCGCGCTCGGGCCGGACGTTGTCATCGCAGGTGCAGGTGTTCCTGGGTGTTTCCAAACCCGATTCGCCCTGGCGCTGGCAGAGCATGGTGGCCTACGACCTGTGGAAACGCGAGCTTTTGCGCCAAGAGCATACGGGCAGCTATCGCGGCAGCTGCTGGGCGGTGAGCCTGCAGCTGCGGGATTACCGCATCCCACCGCACCAGGTGCGGGACTACCGCATTCTTTTGGACCTGACAGGTATCGGCACGCTGCTGGACATTCGCGGCGGCCTCCAGGCTTTCGGCAAGTAGGGCGACGCCTTGCCAGGAGGCGCGAGCTTACGGTAAGCTTTCCCTCCCAGGTCGGGGCGTAGCTCAGCCTGGTAGAGCACACGGTTCGGGACCGTGTGGTCGGAGGTTCAAATCCTCTCGCCCCGACCATTTTCCTTTTTCAGAGTTGGCACGCTCCTCGCATACCAGCTCCGCGCCGGGAAGCCGGCGATGACAAGAAGGGGGTCTTATGAAGGCAATGAGGCAAACGCTGCTGCTCGTTACCGCAATGGCTTTCGCTTGGCAAGCTTCCGCGCAGGAAGTGCTCACGCCGCAAGAGGTAGTCCGCCGCGCCTGCGAGAAGGCAGGGGGGCTCGAGGCTTTTCAGCGTTTGGGTTTCCTCCGAGTGGAGATCCGCTCCTCCGAGGTAACGGAGGACGGCACCACCTCCGAGCACAAGAAGCTGGTCATCTTCAGCCCGCAGTTCATCGTCCCTGTGCGCATGGAGCTGCCCCGGCTCAACGTCATCGCGGGCGACGACGGCAGCGGAGGTTGGGCGCTGGTGAAGGGCAAGCCAGATGCGCGCCCCGCGACCGTCTTGATGGTGCGGCGCATGGTCACCACAGACGCCTTTCCCTTGACCCTGCCCTTCAGCCTCACCTGGCCCGGGGTGGCGGTAACCGACCTGGCGGAGGACGGCCTGAGCGGCCGGCCAACTTGGCGCTTGACCGTCACCCTTGCGCGCACTTTCTTCCACACGCCGCAAATCGCCACCCAGTGGACGGTGCACATTGACAAGGCCAGCTACCAGGTGCTGCAAGCGGACAGCCCGTTCACTGACTTGGGCAAGGGAGTAGTAGCGGACGGGATGCGCTTTTCTTGGAGCAACTACGTCACCGTCGGCGGCGTGCGCCTCCCCACGCAGCAGCTGGTAGTGGGCTTGGATGCCAGCGGCAACGAAAAGGCCCATTCCCGGCGGGATAGCTTGAGCTGGGAACGCCTCACCGAGGAGAAGACCGCCGGCCTGTTTGAAAACCCGATTCCACCGGAGCTGCGGCCCCGCATGCCCGTGGGCAAACCGGTCAACCTCCCGCAACCCAAAAAGCCCTGAGGCGTACCTCAATGGGTTCGCGGGGCGAGGCCGACGTCAGGTCTAAGGCCCTCCAGGATCGGGCACTTTTTGACCGCATTGCCCGCGCCTACGCCCGAAAAGACCTGGCACCCAGTTCCGCCTTCGTGCGCCGGCAGCAGCTGCTGCGGGCTTTAGCCCCAATCCTGGCCGCCCGCCCGCACCTGGGAACGGTGCTGGAGGTGGGGTGCGGTGTGGCGGCCCCGGCCTGGCACCTGTTCCCCTATTACGACCGCTACCTGGGCGTTGACCACTCCGAAGAAATGATCCGCATTGCCCGTGGTTGGCACGCCCAAAACCCCAAAGCGGCGTTCGTGGCGGGCGACGCCGCTTCGGTGGATTTGGGCGACCTGCGCGCACAGGTGGTGCTAGCCATCGGCGCCTTGCACCACATGGTGCATCCCAACCAGGTCCTGGCCCACATTTCTCGCTTCGTGGCACCCGGGGCCCACTTCGTGGCCATTGAACCTCAGAGCCGTAACCCAGCCATTCAGGTGCTGCGCCGGTTGCGGGCCCGTATCGATCCGGGTTACTCTCGCGACCAGCGCTTTTTCGCCCCGAAAGAACTGGAGCGGCTCTTTGCCGAAAGCGGCTGGACGGACATCCAGGTGGAACCCGAGGGGTATCTGTCCACCCCTCTCGCCCAAGTGGTGATGCCCGGCCAATGGTGGGCTTACCCCACAGCTCGCCTGTTGTGGGCATGCGACCTTTGTTTGGCTCGCCACCTCCCTACCGCGCTCGCCCGCTACTCATGGAACGTGATCCTCCGCGCCCGCTGGCCTGGCTTGCGCTAAAGCCCATGAGCTCCTGGGCCTCGAGGAAGCGGTACGCGGGCGGGCTACTCATGTTTCGGCAGCAGCATGCGCACTTCCAGCCCCTCGGCAAGGTTGCGCGCCTCCGCTCTCCCCCCCGCCCGCTGGCACACCCGCCGCACCACCGCCAGGCCTAAGCCGCTGCCCTCGCTGGTAGCGGAAAAATGCGGTTCGAAAAGTCGGGGCAGGTGCTCCTCGGCCACCCCGCCAGCGGTATCGCGCACGGCCAGCACCACACACCCTGCCTCTTCCTTAACCTCCACCGTCACGCGCCCGCTCTGCCGGCTCAAAGCCTTCACCGAGTTGTCCAGCAGGTGTCGCAAGGCTCGCGCTAGCCATGAGGGGTCAGCGCTCACCGGCAACCCCCCGGGCGGCCGCACCAGCTCCAAGTGGACCCCGCGGCGCTCCAGGATGCTGTACTCAGCTACCACCTCCTCAGCCAGGTGCGCCACATCCACGGTGGTGGGTTCCCAACGCTCCAAAGCCACCAGGTTGGCAAACCCTTGGGAAACATCCTTCAGTCGCACCACTTGCTGCAGAATCTCTGTTACCGCCAGCCGCGCCACCTCCGCCAGGGTCTGCGGGCCTTTTTCCAACGCCGCCTGAAGCTCTTCCACCCACAGGCGAATGGGCGTGAGCGGGTTTTTCACCTCGTGCGCCACGATTCGGGCCAGCTCGGTGAGGGAAGCCAACCTCTCGGCCCGGGCCACCTCCGACAGGTCCTCGAGAACCAAGAGCAGACGCTCCCCGTCCCCTGACAAAGGCACCGCTGTGACCTGCCACAGCGCATCAGCCTGGCCTCGGGGTGCGAGCCGAAGGCTGCTGGCAACCGCAGAGCTCAAGAGCGGATCCAAAGACGGTCCAAACATCTGCCTCAGGGCCTGCCATCCTTGCGCTACGCCAATTTTCTTGGCCGCCTCATTGGCCAGGATCACCTTCCCATCCTGGAGGACAAGCACCGCTGCTGAAAGGTTCTCCAACACGCGCTGCAGCAAGTCCCGTTCGCGTTCCAACTCGGCTTGCCGAGCTTTCACCTCGGCCGCCATGGCAGTAAACGCCTGGGCCAAGGTGGCGAACTCGTCCCCGCCAGGGGCCAGCTCCTGCAAATCCGCTCTCTTCCCCTGGCCCAAGCGCCGAGCCGCGTCCACCAGCTGAGCCATCGGCCCCGAAAGCCGGGTAGCCAAGGTCTCGGCAGCCCACAGCGCCAGCAGCACCGCCCACAAGCCGGTGACCGCGAACCATTCCGCCGGGTGAAAGTGGCTGGCCAGCACGTCGGCTAAGCCAAAGACGGCGAAAACTAACGGTTGGTCCCCGCTGCGAGCGGGTATGTACACGGCGGTGGTGTCCTGCCGCACAACCAGCGGCTCAAACCAGCGGCGCACCGCCCGAACGTAGGCGGCGGCATCGGGAAGGAGAGGCACCGACCCCAGCATGGCCAGATCAGGTCGGCTGGTGAGCAAGAGGTAGCTGGGTCTGTACACCGCCACCACCACGCCCAAGTCGCGCACGAGGTTTTCCAGACTCTCTTGCCAGCTTTCCTGAGAAACGGAGGAAGCCAGGGTTCTGGCGAGCTCAGCTCGCCCTTGCTCGCGCTCGCGCGCCCACTGGGCGGGCAAGGCGTTGCCGAGAATGGCCAGCGGCACCAGGGTGGCGGTAAACGCCAGCATCCGCAAGCGACCGGTGAAGCTGGCCCGCTCGCGCCACCAGCCAAGCACTCGCGGATAGATGCGCCAAAGGGTGAAGGGAGCGGCGCCCCAGACTCCCAGCGCCGCCAGCACCAGCGCGGCATCCGGCCACAGAGGACGCAGCCAGGGAACTGCCAACACCCAGTCCTCATAAGCTCGCAGGTAGGTGGGGGCGCTACGGGTGCCCACCTCCACCCGCCCCCAAAGGCGCTCCCGGGCGAGGGCCTCACCCACTACCACCGGCGAAAGGGGCCGAAATGGGGCCCCACGGGAAACGGGAGCGCCGGCACGATCAAAGGCGGCTAGCGGTACCCCCACGCCGGAAGCGGTCAGGGCCGCCAACACGTGGTATGGGCTCGGGGGAGCCAACAACTGCAAGCGCCAACCCTCCCGCAAGGGACGCACAGCCAGCTCCTGCGTTCGTCCTTGGCCCAGGACCCCCGTTTCACCCCAGCTGGCCTTTACCTCCCCGTCCGCGTCCTCCAGTACCAACGCGGTTCCGGGGAGAACCTGGCCAAGCTGGACAAACGCCCCCAGCTCCCCCAGGTGGACCACCCGCTGCCCAGCGGCCGCCTGCACCAGCTCCTCCAGCCGGCCCTCCGGTAAAGCACCCAAGAGGGCGCGAGCCACCCGCTGCACTTCGCCCCAGCGCGCCAGCGTAGCCTCCGTCTTGGCCAAAATCTCGTTACGGCGCGCTCCATCACCTCCACCCAGGAACAGGCACGCGGCCGCCCAGGCAGACCATAAGGGGCGATGCCGTGGGCCTAGGTTGGTCAGCAGCACCAACACCCCCACGGCAAGCCACAACCCGGAGGCCATCCACAGGCCCGCAGCGAGGAAGGGCAGGCAAAGCCAGGGTAGGTGACGCGGTGCCGGCGGGCAGGCCATCAGGAAGGCGACAAAAGCCACCAGGCTGGCCAAAAATGAGAGGGAGGGCAGGAGCAGGGAGGAAGGCACGCTCGCAACCCCCAGCTCCAGCAGCAGCGGTGGCAAAGCCCAGCCCACGACGGCCGCCACCACCGAAGCCCCGAACCGGACGAGCTGGGTGGGCGGAAGCGTTTTTGCCAGCCACGCCATCGCGGCCATCACGAGTGCCGGCAACAAAGGGACGGGTAAGAGGCCAATGGCCAAGGCCACTGCCCCGGCTCCAAGAGCCAACCACGCTCGAGACGCCGGAGGAACAGCTAGCAGGAAGACCAGCGGCGTCAGCGCCAGGGCGCCACCGGAGACACGCCAGCTCGCGCTACTCGCTGGCCGTGGGACCAGCTGCAGGCTGGGCAACCCCTTCCCTCCTCGGTTCACCACCGGCACCAGCACGGCGGAAGGGCCGGCCCATACACCCAGGGCGCGGCGGGCGCCGGCCGCGGGAACGGCAACTGCCGCCAAAACCGAGCCCACCACCCGCCCCGACTCGAACGCCGGTTCGCGACACCAAAGCACTACCTCTTCCACCCAAGCCTCAGGAACGCACACCCGCTCTCCTACCGGGCGCCACTGCAGCGGCAGGCGGGGCCGGGGCCCGGCCCAAGCCACCGGCTCCCCGCGCAGGTCCACCAGCACCAAGCTATCCAGGCCAGGTGGGAATCGCTGGAGGCTGCGCGCCAACAGCTCGAAGGGCGTTTCCGGCTCCGCCTCGGCCCCCGTTCCCGCCAACAGTTGTCGCAAGGCCGGCTGCTCAGCCAAAGCAGCCAGCTCGCCTTGAAGGCGCCGCACCTGCCCCGCAAACCTGCTGTTGACCCTTATCTCGTCCCTTTCGGCCCGGGACAAGCCTTCCACGCCCCAGCTGGCGAGGCTGAGGATGGAGAGGGTTAGCAGAACTCCTTTTCGTCGAGGCACAAGTCCCAAGGCCATGGTGGCCAGAAGAAAACGAGGAACCAGTGACCAGGAGGGAAGCTCGGGCCAGGGCCCAGCGGCCACCGCCGCCAAGGCCCCGCCCAATGCCAGCCGCCAGCTCACGCTTTTAGTATGGGGATGCGGAGGCCATGGCGCCGTGCCCAGTCCACTGCCTCCGGGTAGCCCGCATCCGCATGGCGGAGCACGCCCGTTCCCGGATCCGTGGTCAGTACCCGAGCCAGACGCCGGGAAGCTGCCTCCGTACCATCGGCCACCACCACCATGCCGGCGTGCAGGGAGTAACCAATGCCCACGCCACCACCGTGGTGGAAAGAAACCCAGGTGGCACCGGCGGCGGTGTTGACCAGCGCGTTGAGGATGGGCCAGTCAGCGATGGCGTCGGACCCATCCAGAAGGCCTTCCGTTTCCCGGTTGGGCGAGGCCACCGAGCCAGCGTCCAGGTGGTCCCTCCCGATGACGATAGGGGCCCCCACCTCGCCCCGTGCCACCAACTGGTTGAGCACCTCACCGAAGCGGGCACGCTCCCCGTAGCCCAGCCAGCAAATGCGCGCCGGCAACCCCTGGAAGCGCACCCGCTCCTGGGCCATGCGGATCCAGCGGCAAAGGGATTCGTTTTCCGGAAACGTTTCCAGAATGGCACGGTCCGTACGGTAAATGTCTTCCGGGTCACCCGAGAGAGCCACCCAACGAAACGGCCCCTTGCCCTGGCAAAACAAGGGGCGGATGAACAGCGGCACAAAACCGCCCACAGCAAAGGCATCCTCCACCCCCGCCTTGAGGGCTTGACCGCGCAGGTTGTTGCCATAGTCAAAAGTCACGGCCCCACGGCGCTGCAGCTCCAGCATGGCGCGCATGTGCGCTGCCATGGTGCGGTAGGCCTCCTGGATGTAGCGCTGCGGGTCGGTGGCCCGCAGGTGGAGCGCCTCCTGGTAGCTCATGCCGTTGGGTACGTACCCGTTGAGCTCGTCGTGAGCGGAGGTTTGGTCCGTGAGCACGTCGGGGATCAGGTTTCGCTGCAAAAGCCTGGCGAGCAAATCGGCGGCGTTGGCCACCACCCCCACAGAGCGTGCCTCCCCTTTCGCCTTCAGCTCCAGCGCTCGATCAATGGCGGCGTCTATATCGGAGGACTTCTCGTCGAGAAAGCCAGTGGCCAAACGCTTGTCGATGCGTGCCTCGTCTACCTCCGCCGCCAGAAAGCTGCCCTCGTTCATGGTGGCCGCCAAGGGTTGCGCCCCACCCATGCCGCCCAAGCCAGCAGTCACCACCAGCTTGCCCTTGAGGCTGCCACCGAAGTGTTTTCGCGCAGCGGCGGCAAAAGTCTCGTAGGTCCCTTGCAAGATGCCCTGGGTGCCGATGTAAATCCACGAGCCGGCGGTCATTTGCCCGTACATGGTCAACCCCAGAGCCTCCAACCGACGAAACTCTTCGGCCGTGGCCCAGCGGGGCACCAGGTTGGCATTGGCAATGAGCACCCGTGGGGCATCTTCGTGCGTGCGAAAAACGCCCACCGGTTTGCCCGACTGGACCAGCAACGTCTCGTCGTTCTCCAGCTCCTCTAGGCAGGCTACCAGCGCTTCGAAGCAGTCCCAGTTGCGCGCTGCTTTGCCTGAACCCCCGTACACTACCAGGTCCTGGGGGCGCTCGGCCACTTCCGGGTCGAGGTTGTTCATCAACATGCGCAACGCCGCCTCTTGCCCCCACCCCTTGCAGCGCAACTGGGATCCTCGCGGCGCGCGCACGGTACGAGGTTGGGCCATGGTACCTCCTTCGCCCCGATCGCGGGCACCCTATGGTACCTCTTTTGCCTCGCTTATGCGCCAAGCCCTGAGCCAGCCGGAGACCGCTCGGCACGTGACCTCGTACCCTTGGCCACAGGAAGCGAAAAGCCTTGAGGGCAGAGGGCCAAGGCAGCCTCAAGCACCCATCCGCGTTTTTCCGGCGGGCACCAAAAAAGCACGCTGCCACCACCTCCGGCACCGCAGGCCTTGGCTGCCCACGCCCCCGCTGCCAGCCCCGCGTCCACCACCTTGGCGAGCTCGGGCGGCGCCACCGCCGGTGCCAGCTCCCGCCGCGCCTGCCATTCGCGGGCAATAGCCCTCGCCACACCCTCCGCATCGCGAGCCAAAAGCGCATGCCGGCAGGCGCGCGCCGCCAGGGCGATCTGGTCCAGGTGGCGTCGCACGCTCTCGTCGCCATCCACCCGGGCGCGCAGGACTTGCCAGTTAACCATTCCCGAGTGATGGGTGATGCCGGTGTAGACCACCACCAAGTGACGGGCCACCCAGCCTCTGGGCACGGGTAGGCGCTCCACCCGCTCGCCTCCCGGCTGCAAATGGATAGCCAGCAGGCCAGGGAGGAGTGCCGGATAGTAATCCTGCACCCCAGTGGGCGCCTCCAGCACCTGCGCTTCCAGGTCCTTGAGCACGCTGACCAGCTGCCGTCGGCGAAACCCACGCCCAGCCAGCTGGAGACAGGCCTTGGCCAGCGCCACGGCGTAAACCGACGACCCTCCCACCCCCGAGCCAATGGGGAGTTGCTCCAGTACCTCCACCCGCACGCCACCCTCGGGGAAAAAATGGCCCACCACTGAGGCGGTGAGGTCCTGGCCCTGCTGGCCGGGCTCCACCAGCCGTTCCCTCCCCTGGCAAAGGTGGACGGCCCAGGCCCGGCTAGTTTTGCCCAGCCGGAGGCGAACGCCGCAGGCGAGACTCACGTTCACCGTAAGCGACCCGGGGTGCAAGCACCACAGGGGCCAAAGGTCGAGGGTGCCACCTGCCAAATCGGCCCGACCGGGAGCGAAAACCTCCACCTGATTCATGCCTGCTTCGCTTTCTCTCCCCACCGGAATGCTAGGTTTTTGCTAAATGAGACCTGCAGCCATGGCCCAAAAGCCGCCCGCATCCCCAGCCACCGCCTCTCATGCCTGCGACAGCCCTCGCTCTGAACGCGGGCTGCACACCACCATGCTAGCAAAAAGGAATCGGCCCTCTGGTTAGCAGGCTTTCCCACCGGCCGCGGTTTTTTGCTCGTTTTTCGCCGCTTTCAGCTGGCGGGTGCGCAGCCGGCGCGGGGCACCACGCAGGTAGTTGTAGCGCCTACCGTAAGCCAAAAGGGCTTTTTCCAAGGCTTTCCTTCCTCGATAGAGGCGAGACATCACGGTGCCCATGGGGATGGCCAAGATGTGGGCAATTTCCTTGTAGCTGTAACCCTCGATGTCCGAAAGCAGAACCACCACCTTGTAGTTGTGGGGTAAAGCCTTAACGGCGGCCAACACCTCCTGATCCCACGTGCTGGCCAAAAGCTCCTCCTCGGGGCTGGCAGCGGGCTCCTCCAACATATGCCCTTCCGCTGTCTCCTCCAGCTCGGCAAAGCTGGCTTGTGGTGGCATGTGCTTGCGTCGGCGATAGAGATTGATAAAGGTGTTCTTGAGAATCTTGAACAGCCAGGCCTTCAGGTTGGTACCTTCGGTAAAGCTCTGCCAATGGCGAAAGGCCTTGAGGTAGGTCTCCTGCAACAGGTCTTCTGCATCCTCGCGGTTGCGAGTAAGGCGCAGGGCGGTCTTGAACAGCTGCTCCCGAAAGGGGAGCTGGCCGTCACCTTGCCAAAAGTGGGTGCCCAAAGCGCACCTCCTCCACCCACGATAAGTAAACCGAGACCGCGTGTCAAGAGGTGCGAAACAAAACCCACCGGCCAGCCCGGTGGGTCCGGACAGTGCCAAAGTCGATGCTGGCCCTACGCCAATACGCGGAAGGCGATAAGCAGGGCGTAGAGAACCAAGGACTCGATGAACGCCAAGCCCAAGATCAGCGCCAGGCGGATAGCACCGGCAGCCCCCGGGTTACGCCCCATCGAGGTGCAGGCGGCGGCAATGGCCTTGGCTTGGCCAAACGCGCCAGCAAAGGCGGCAATGCCCAGCACAAAGGCCGCAGCCGCAAACTGCCACGGACTCTTCGCCGGCGCGGCAGCTTCCTCCGCAGCGGCCGGCATAGCCAGCAGCATGGCCAACAGCACAACGGACAACGTCAAGCCTTTCTTCATGAGCTCCTCCCTTTCTTGCTAGTGTTCCTCCGCCATCACCCCTGCGATGTACACAGCGGTGAGCATGACGAAAATGAAGGTTTGGATCGTCGAACCCAAAATCCCCAAGCCCATCAGGGGCCAGGGCACGATGAACGGCACCAACGCGGCAAACACCCCCGTCACGCTGTGCTCGCCGAACATGTTGCCAAAAAGACGAACGGAAAGCGACAAGATGCGCGCCAGGTGGGAAATGATCTCCACCGGAAGCATTAACGGAGCGAGCCACCAAACCGGTCCCATGAAGTGCTTGAGATGGCCCAGCAAGCCGTTGTGGCGAATACCCACGGCGTTGTAGAAGATGAAGGTGGTCAAGGCCAGAGCAAAAGTGGTGTTCAGATCAGCGGTGGCTGGCTGGAGGAAGAAAAACAAACCAAAGATGTTGCAGGTAAAGATGAAGAAAGCCAAAGCAGCAATGAACGGCACGTAGGCCGCCCCGTGGTGATGGCCGATCACGTCCTCGGCCAGGTGACGGACACCGCCCACAATTAACTCCATGGCCTGCTGGAGCGAGGAGGGGCGGTCCAGGGAAAGCTGCCGCTTGACCATCCAGGCCACCAGGGCCAGCACGGCGACGGCAAACAGCGACATGATCACGTGATCGGGAAGCCATGCCGGCTCGTGAAGGCCCATAGCCTGGCGCCAGCTTTCGCTCGGCTCGCCCAAAAGCCGCAACACCAACTGGTTGACCGGCTTGTAAAGAATCGAGTGCTCGTGCTCCACGCAAGCCCCCTCAACGTGCTCGTAACCCTGCCCACACCCAGCCAACCCACGCCGCCACCACACCCAAGGCGGCCGGCACCAAATCTGCCGGCCCGCCCCAGAAAAAAAGCGCTGCTGCCGCAGCTGATACAAAGGCGAGCCTTGCCAGCCCTTGCCAAAGGACCCTCTTGTTCAGCCGCGGGCGCCCTGGTTGCAGCACGGCAAAGGCCATGCGCTCCAACCAAAGCCCACTGATGATAACCACCGCGCAGGTTCCCGTCAAGATGAGCGCTGCCCGTGCCCGCCCGCTAATAATAAGCGCACAGCCCGCCACCGCGCTGAGCAGCAAACTCACGCCCACGCCTTTGCCCAAGGCGGTCATGGGGATCGGTTTTCCTCCTCCTCCCGCGACAACCGGGAAGCCACGCGGAAGGCGTTGACGAAACCTGCAACCACCCCGAAGCCGGAAAAGATCCAGGTGAGGTAGGGCTCGCTGCCTAAAAGTCGATCCATCCAGGAACCCCAAAGGTAGCCGAGCCCTAAGGCCAAAGGAAAGGCCAGGCCGATGCTGGAAGCCTCCGCCAGCCTCCGCGCCTGTCGCCAGGAACGGCTGCCCTTCCCTCCTGCCGCTACCAAGGCGCCACCACCGCCGCCGGGTGGGTGAGGGCCAGCACCGGCCCAGGCCAAATCCCAAAGAGAATCGTGGCCGCGGCGCAAACTACCAGAGCACCCTCCCCCCAGGGTTCCGACAGCAGCGGCAAGCCCTCACCCTCCTCATCTGCCAGGTACATTTCTTTTACAACGCGAAAGTAGTAGTAGAGAGAAACGGCCGACATGAGCACGCCCACCACCGCCAACCAGGCATAGCCGGCCTGCACGGCCGCGGCAAAGAGATACAGCTTGCCCATGAAACCCGCCGTGGGCGGGATCCCCCCCAGGGACAGGAGGAAAAGCAGCATGGCAAAGGCGGCCAGAGGGCGGTGTCGTGCAAGGCCGCGGTAATCGCGCACCTGCTCGCCCGCATACTCTTTGCTTGCCAAGAGCACCACCAAGCCAAAAGCTCCCAGGGTGGTCAAGGCATAAACGAGGGTGTAAAACAGCACCGCCTGAACACCCAGCTGACCACCGGCCACCACCCCCAACAACAGGTACCCCGCGTGGGCAATGGATGAATAGGCCAAAAGCCGCTTCATGTTTTCCTGGGTAAGCGCGGCCACATTTCCCCACACCATGGTTCCCGCCGCCACCCAAACCAGCAGCTCCCGCCAATGGGGAGCCAAAGGCGCCAACCCGGCCCAAAGCACCCGCACGAGCATGGCAAAAGCTGCGGCCTTGGGGCCCACGGCAAAGAACGCAGTAACCGGTGTGGGCGCTCCTTGGTACACGTCTGGCGTCCAAAAATGGAACGGCACGGCCGCCACCTTGAACAGAAGGCCAGCCAGCAGGAGAAAAACCCCCACCAGCAAGGGCACGGTCGCCGCCCCTTGCGCCAGCTGCCGCTGGAGCACTGAAAGGCTTAAGCTGCCGCACGTGCCATAAATCAAGGATAAGCCGTAAACCAAGATGCCGGAAGACAACACACCGAGCACGAAGTACTTGGTCGCCGCTTCGTGAGACCGCAGCTCCTCCCGGAAAAATCCAGCCAAAACGTAAGATGCCAAAGCCATGAGCTCCAAGGCCACATAAAGGCTCGCCAAATGCACCCCGGATGCCAGAAGGCACATGCCGACCACCGCGAACAAGACCAAGGCGTTGTACTCCCAAGCCCTTTGGCCAGCCCGGCGAAGGAACCCTTCGGAGAGCCACAAAACCAAAATGCCTACCGTCAGGAAAAGCAAGCGGAAATAAAAGGCAAAGGCATCCACCAGCACCATGCCGGCAAAGGCTTGACCCCCCTGGCCAAGAAACGCCGCCCCCAACGCCCCGACCAGGCCGACCTGGGCCAGGACAAAAGCCAGTTTGTCCGCTCGCGGGCGCCACAAACCCAGCAGCAAGCACACCATGCCAAAAGCCGCGACGATCAGCTCGGGCAACAGCAGGGACAGGCTCACGTCCATCGCCTCACTCCTCTTGGGCCCGGGTGATTGCAGGGGCCTCGGGGCTAGGTAGCTGGGCTGCCGGCGAACTAAGATACGATGGATCAACCACCTCCACCACTCGGCGGATTGAGGGCTCCATCATGCGGAAAAAGGGCCTGGGGTACAGGCCGATCCAGAAGCACAGCACGACCAAGGGGATGAGCGTCCATTGCTCACGGAGATTAGCGTCCGGGAGGGTCTGGTTTTCCTCATGCACCACCTCACCGAAAAACACCCGCTGGTACATCCACAGCATGTAAGCGGCTCCCAGCACGATGCCGGTCGCCGCCGCCGCCGCCCACCACACGTTGCGGTTGAACGCCCCTAACAGAATGGTGAGCTCGCCGACGAAACCGTTAAGGGTCGGCAAGCCGATGGAGGCCATGGTGATGATCATGAACAGGGTAGCGTAAACTGGCATCACCTTGGCCAGGCCACCAAACTCCCCCAACCCGCGGGTGTGCCGGCGCTCGTAAATGATGCCCACCAGCAAGAACAGGCCGCCAGTGGAAAGCCCATGGTTGATCATCTGCAGCAGCGAGCCTGACAGGCCCTGCGGGTTTAAAGCAAACATGCCCAGCATGACAAATCCAAGATGGGACACGGAGGAGTAGGCCACCAGCTTCTTCATATCCTGCTGCGCCATCGCTACCAAAGCTCCGTAGATGATGCCAATAATGGCCAAAAACACCATCCAAGGAGCAGCCCAGCGGGAAGCCTCCGGTAACATGGGCAGGGAGAAGCGCAAGAAGCCGTAGGTGCCCATCTTCAGCAGCACCCCCGCCAGGATCACCGAACCCGCGGTAGGTGCCTCTACGTGAGCGTCCGGCAGCCACGTGTGGAACGGAAACATGGGCACCTTAATGGCGAAGCCAACAAAAAAGGCCAGAAATACCCATTTTTGCAAGGACAAGGGCATGGTGGGCGCCACCTTCATGAGCTCGGTCACATCGAAGGTCGCTGCGTTTCCTAAGCCTGGCAAGCCTACCAAGGCAAAGCCGGAGGAATTGTAAAAGTAAAGAGCCAAGATACCGATGAGCATGAGAACCGAACCAACCAGGGTGTAAAGAAAGAACTTGATAGCTGCATAGAGCTTGCGGGGCCCACCCCATATGCCGATCAAAAAGTACATAGGCACCAGCATGACTTCCCAGAAAACGTAAAAGAGCACGAAGTCCAGGGCCATGAAAACGCCCAGCATCCCTGTTTGCAAAACCAAAAGCCACACGTAGTACTCCTTTTCCCTGTGGGTAATGGCCGAGAAGGAGGAGTACACGGCAATGAAGCCAAGAAGCGTGGTGAGCAAGATGAGTAGGACAGAAATACCATCAACGCCAAAAAAGTAGTGTGCCCCGATGGCAGGAATCCACGGCTTCCGGTAGACCAGCTGAAAGGGTTCGCCGTTAGGGTCATAAACAAACCACAAGGCCACCGAAATAAGGAAATCAGCCCCGGCGAACAGCGTCGCGCACAGCTTAATAGCTTTCGTATTGTCCGTCTTCAAAAAGAACAGAATAAAAAGCGCTCCAACGAGGGGAAGGTAACAGATGATGTTCAGCAGGTTGGTAAAGAACTCCATTGGCCAATCCTCCTTAACGCCACAAGATCCAAGCGGCTACCAACGTCAGCAGGAAACCCACTGTCATGAGCAACGCATAGCCTTGCACCAGCCCCCACTGCACGCGCCGCAAGGCGTTGCTCCCCAGCTCGTAAAGTTTGGCCACTGCGTTGACCAAGCCGTCCACCACGTGGAGGTCGAAAAGTCCCGAGAAAAAAGCGGTGCCCACGGTGGCGTGGCGAGTGCCGTTGACCGCCCCGTCAACCACCTGGGTATCGAAGGCAAAACAGGCCCTCGACAGGCCCAACGTTCCCGCCACTACGGTGGCCTGGTAAGCCTCATCCACGTAATACGTGTTAGCGAGCAGCTGGTGGAGGCGTGGGAAGG
>CAZAUJ010000017.1:0-50153 GCA_964488355.1 uncultured Thermoanaerobaculia bacterium
TCGGACCCCCTTTCGCTTCGTCCCTTCAGCTCGGAAGCCCCGCACCTTATGCCCCACCACCGGACGAAGTGATTTTCATAATAAACTGGTGACGGCACTTGTCAAGACCTGTCAAGCTTACACACCGTCGGACTGGCGGTTAAGGCAAAGAGCTTCTAGGACCTCCCGTTGTCAACGACGCTGCAAACCATCCCGCTCGCACACCGCTGCGCTTCGATCACCACGGCAGCGTTGCCACGTCATTAGGAGAGCCACCACGCGGCCCCCTCGTCATTGCAAAGGGCCTCAGGCCCCGCACGTCAGTGAGAGGCCCCGAACGGGCCGGAGCACTCCCGTCCTTCTCCCGGCTCAATCACCACCCACCCGGGATGGCTGCGCTTCGCGTGCAATGAAGGGGGTGGGACGCCTTGGGGCGGGCGAAAAAAACTGGGGCGGCGCAAGCCGCCCCTCGTTCAGCCGTCTTTACCGCCTCACCGCTTGAACGGGATGGTGGTGGGGTCAGAGGGCTTTTGCCCACCCGTGGCGGTGTTGTCCAAAACCGAGGCATACGCCACCACCCCGGAGCCACTGTTCACCACCACCTTCGCCCACCCCGAGTCCAAATTGCTTTGCCCCGCCTTGCTCACAAACGGCTCGTTCTCCTGCTTCAACTCCCCAGGCGCCAAACTCACCGTGTAGCTCGCCAACTGCTGCCCCGAACCACTGTACAAAGTCACCGTCACGCTCGCCGTAGCGCTGCCAAAATTGGCCACCGCAACGTTGGTGCGATAGGCACTGTTCTGCGTCAACCCCACCAGGTACGCCACGTGCCCCGCCGATAAGGTGTCCGTCAACGGGTAGGCCTCAATGTACTGCCCAAACGTCGTCCCCGCCGAAAGCCCCAAGCTGTTCCCAGGCCCCAGCTTGTTGTACGTGCGCGATACCACCCGCAACGGCTGCGACGCCCCCACCAGCAGCACCCCCTTGCTGCCCACCTTGTTCAACTGACCCACGATGTCACGGAAGATTTCCTGTCCACCAGCAGCAATGGGCTGTGAGGAGATGGCCGTGACCGCCCCGCCGGCCGGGTAGTAGGTGAAGCTCACCGTGGCAGACGCCGTACCCACATTCAGCACGGAAACGTCCGAGTAAAAGTACGAGCCACCACTGCCTGCCGCATTGGCCACCACCGGAATCCAGTACTGGTAGGCCTCACCACCACCACTCGGCGAGACAGCTACCTGCAACGTGTTCGACCAACCAGACGTGGCACCACAGTTCCTTTTGGCGCGCACGCGGAAGTAAGCGGTGATGCTGCTGCTGGTGGTCACTTGAAAGCCAGTGCTGGTTCCGGAGACCTGATAGGTTTGCGCCCCCGCAAAACCGGCGTTGGTTGCAAACTGCAACTCATAGCTGTCCGCCAGGCTTGCGGGGTTCCAGGAGAGGGTGAAGGTCTCGCCCGAAACCACGCTGTTCTTGGAAGACTGCAACCCCACTGGCGTGCCCGGGGCCGTGCAGCTGCCGGCGGGCGGTGTGCCCAGCCGCAGGCGCCCCCAGCCCGTGTCGTTGTCCTTTCCTGCCGGCGAAAAATCCTGGGCATTGCTTTCCAAATAGGACCGGATTTGGCTGCCGTTGTAACTGGGGGAGCCGGAGGCGACCAAAACGGCCGCACCGCCCACGTGCGGGGAGGCGGCGGACGTGCCGCTGCACTGACCGGCACCGTAGGCGTTACAGGACACGTTGGCGTAACCCGCCAGGTCCGGTTTGACACTGCCCCCGGTCAAAGAGCCCCCAGGCCCGTTGGTTGGGCCCCGCGAGCTGTACGGTTCCAAAGCCGAGGACATCACGTCCAAAGCCGCGGTGGCCACCGCACCGGCACTGTCCGCCGGCGGGGTGAGGGAGCCATCGGGCACGTACACGCGCAGGGGGTTGGAATCAAAGCGGTTGAAAAACTCCAACTGCACGTTGGTGGGGCCCGAGTAAAGCTTGATGGCAAAGCCGAAGCAGGTGTCCTCATCGGCCTGGGAAACGTCGAAGTTTTCCTCCACCGGCCGCTGCCCCGGCTGGCCGTTCTGTTGGTCCTCAGATTTGCCAAAAATTTCCCATTGAGAGGTGCTCAAATTCCACTTGACGATGTAAAAATCCAAATCGGTGGCGGGCGAGTTCCACTGGTTCCAAACCAACGAGGCGGAAATCTGGGTCCCCGCGGGAATGACGCCACAGGTGATGCCGTCCGCGGTCACGAAGTTCACCTGAGTGCCGGAGCTGTCGAACTCCAGCCAACCGTCACCGTTGCTATCTACCCAGCTGCCCTGCCAGTGAGCCAGGCGCGAGTTGCCCGCCGAGTTGGCCCAAAAGCCGCCGGCAGCCACAAAGTTATTGACGGCATCAGCCAGCACTCCCGTGCCGTCGCCCGGGCCCCAGGAAAGCCAACCCAAAGACGCGGTGATGACCTTCACCCCCTGTGATTGCATCCACTGAATGGCATTAACGATGTCCACATCGGTACCCGCCGCAGCCAAGTAGAGACCGTCCAACTGCGGGGCAATATCGCTGACGATTTCCGCGCACATGGTGCCGTGTTCGGTGTCCTCCATGTTTCCCGCACCTGGCGACCAGACAAAGACCTTGTTAGATGGCGGCAGGTCGCTCCCCAAAAGGGCTTGGTAGCCTTTGAAGCCGGCATCGATCACACCCACCTTCACGCCCTGGCCCTGGTAGCCCGCAGCGTGCCAGGCAGGCACGTTCATGGCTGCAAGCGCCTCGGTAGTCAGGGACCCAACCAAGGCGCGAGCTCCAAAACCTTTCTCCCCTGGCGCCGGCTGGTAATAACTGGGCACCCGCACCGCCAGCACCTCCGGGCGCACTGCCAACTCTTCCAGAACCTCTCGGCTGACAAACACTTGGACTCCCTCGCGCGCCGAAAGCAAGCTCTCGGCGCCCTCAGCTTGCAGCCAGCGCTCCAGCGCTTCCCTGTCTTGCTCCCGTACCACCACATGCACCTGCACCTTGTCCCGCTGGCTGCGCAAGCCCAGGGCCTGCGCCCGCAGGCCATCCCCCTTCTCCCCCAGCCAGCGGTTGAGGGTGGCATCCAGGCGGGAATAGCGCCCCAGTTTGCTCTGTGGCGAAGGGCCTGAACGCGCTACCGGAGCTTGCCGTGCCGCCACCTCGTAGGCGGGAACGGGCGGGGCAGCCGTCACCTCCGCCCAGGTGGAGCCCAGCAACACGAGCAAGTAAACTGTTCCGTTCCTGGTCATGGATCCTCCCCCCCAGTTCGCCCAGGAAACCCATTAACTACGGCTTGCCGAGCCGCCTGAGAAGCTGAGCCTAGTTTCTACCCGCCTTCGACCTTTGTCAAGTCACCGGCCAGGGTTGGCCGACTGAAGAAAAGGAGCTTGGTGAGCGAGTCTCCCCGCCCCAAGGAAAAAGGCGGCTCGAGGCCGCCTTGGGACGCTTTTATGCCAGCCGCCGAAGCGGCTCGGCTGGCGCTCTAGGGCAACGGTTCCAAGGTCAGGGGGTCACGCAACGGCAGCCGGGTGATAGGGCCGAAGTTGCCCAGCTGGAGGTCGGGAAAATCGGGGTGCCCTTTGAGGATTTCGTCCACGTTGCCCACCACCACGATGACAAACTCTTCCGGCCTCATGTGTTTTTCCGCTGCCGCCTGCACCGCCGCCAGGCCCACCTGGCGGATCTTATCGCGCCACCGAAGCCAGTAATTGTGGGAACGGCCCAAAAGCTCGTCCTGAGCATAGAGCTGCACCGTACGCAGTTTGGTTTCGAAATTGCGCGGGAACGTCTCGATAAAGGAGTTCTTGCTGGTGGTCAACTCTTGCTCCGTAACCTCGCCCCGCCGCAGCTTGGTTACCAACTCGAGGGTAAGCTGGAGAGCACGAGCCACGGTAGAGGACTTGGACTGGAAGGCAGCGCGGAAGGTGCCAGGGAAAAGGTCGCCAATGTTGTAATTGGAATAGGCTCCGTACGCCAGGCCTTCGTCAGAGCGAATGCGCGACATCATCCACGCGGTGAACCCGCTACCCCCCAAAATGTCGTTGGCCACGGTGAGCGCAAACTCCTCGGGAAGGGGCCGCCGAACGCCCAAATGCCCAACGCTCACACGCCCTTGGTTGACATCGGCTTTGTGAACCACGTAGACGCCGGGCTTGGCCTTGTACGAAGGCTGCGGTACGGGCGGCGCTGCCTGCGGCTTGACACGCCATTGGGCAAAAAACTGCTTGAGCTTGGCCAACACCTGCTGGCGGCTCACGTCGCCAGCCACAGCCACAACGCAGTTGGCCGGGTTGGCAATGCGCTGGTACAGGGCCACGAGGTCCCCACGGCCGATGGCTTCCACGCTGGCCTTAGTAGGCAAGCGGTTGAGCCAGAAATCTTCTCCGTAAACCAGGCGGCGCCACTCCCGAGTCTCAATGTCAGCGGCATCGTCGTTGCGCCGTTTGAGCTCGGCTAGGAAATCCTCCTTTGCCCTGGCCAGCCTTTCCTCGTCGAAGCGCGGCTGGCTCAAAAGGTCCAAAAGCAGCTGCATGCCGGTGTCCAGATCCTTGGACAACACGTTGAGGCTGACAAAGGAGTAGGTAGGCCCCACGGAGGTGGAAAGCTGAGCAGCGAGAAAGTCCAGGGTTTCGTCCAGCTCCTGAGGCGTGCGGCTGCCTGCGCCGCCGGTGCGCCACACCTGCTCCAGGAGCTCCGCGGTCCCCTCCTTGCCCTTCTCCTCTAAGTACTGCCCTCCGCGAAAGTACACCTGCACGGTGACCAGGGGCAGGAGTCGGTCCTCAGCCATATAGACGGGAATACCCCCCGGTAACTGGGCACGGAACGCTTCGGGCTTGGGCACATCAAACTGCAACGGGGGAAAGCTCAGCTGTTCGGGCCGCGATGGGATGTCCTCAGCACCCGCAAAAGCAGCCAAGAGCAAGCACCCAACGGCAAATCGCACCCGCATCTTACTCCTCCTTTTTTTCGCTGCCCAGCTGGGCCAGCCGTTCCTTGAGCTTTTTCTGCAGGTACTCGAAAGCCGGCTTGACCTTGGGTGGCAGCTGCGAAGCCATTTGCTCCATTTGCGCCAGCGCCTGCGCCAACTGCGTCGCGTCGTTGACCTTCGCCAACTGCGCCAGCTGCTGCTTCACCAAGCCCCGCAGCTCTGCCGGCAAGGCCGCCAGTTCCGGGTCCTCGGTGCTCCCGGGCTTGCGCAGGTAAATGGCCACGTTGCGGTTCTCCTTGGTCAAGGCTCGCTGAGCCACCTGCTGGATGTCCGAAGCGGTGACGGCTTGCAGCTTGGCCGGGGCCTCGTTGATGTAACGCCAATCCCCGAAGGAATCAAAGAGCATAAGCTGCAACAGCAAGAAGAAGTTGCTCTGCAGCCGGCGGAAGGAGTGGGCCAGTGCTTGGTTTTTGACCTTTTGTAGTTCCCGCTCCCCTACCGGCTCCTGGGCCAAGCGCTGCAGCTCCTCTCCCAGGGCTGCTTCCACGACCGCCGGCTCCACACCCCCTCTCACCTCCGCCTGAACCTCGAAGTAGCCCGCATACTTCAACGGACGGAACCGTGCCGACGGCTCACCCACGGCGAGCTTCCGCTCCTCCACCAGGCGGCGGTAGAGCCTGCCCGTGCGCCGGTTAAGCAGGTCGGCCATGAGCTGGAACGCGTAGGAATCCTTGTGCCCGAAGGGCACAGCGTGAAAACGCAAGACCACTTCTGGGTTCGTTTCCGCTTCGGCAGCAAAGCGCTTTTCCGCTAGCTGCGCAACCTCCTCCGAAACCACCTCCGGCGGTTCTTGCTGGCCGCGCGGCAGCCGACCAAAGTAGCGATGGGCCAACTGGATAGCCTTTTCCGGGTGAAAATCACCCACCAAAACGGCCGTGATGTTGTTGGGGGCGTAGTACGTGGCGAAGTAGGCCTCGGCCTGCTCGCGGGAAATGGACTCCAGATCTGCTGGCCAGCCCACCACCGGATGGTGGTAGGGGGTGGATTGCCAAAACATGGCGTCGAACTGCTCCTCGAACGTGCCGGTGGGTGTGGATTCCACCCGCATGCGCCGCTCTTCCCGTACCACGTCCCGCTCGGAGTAAAACTCGCGGAAAACCGGGTTGGCTAACCGGTCCGACTCCAGCCAGAACCACAGCTCCAGCTTGTTGGCGGGGACGGTGACGAAGTAAGCCGTCTGGTCCTCGGTGGTGAAGGCATTGAGCCCTGAAGCTCCCTCCCGCGTGTAGATTTGGTCCAGCTCGTCCTTAACGATGTTGGCCTTCTCCTCCGCGTAGAGCTTTTCCAGCTCAGCCTTGAGCTCCCGCAACCTAGGGGTGGCATTTTCCGGATCGTAAATCGAGCCGGAAATTTCCCCGCGTCGCACCATTTCCCGCAAGCGCGAGTATTCCTTTGCCATCTCCTTGCGGACAGCATCTTGGCGGGCAAGGATTTCCTTGTCTTTCTCATAGTCCTTGGTGCCAATGGTCTTCGTGCCCTTGAACATCATGTGCTCGAAGAGGTGGGAGATGCCGGTGACACCAGGGGCCTCGTTCACCGACCCTACCCGCGCCACCCATCCACAGGCCACCGTGGGGCTTTCGTGGCGTTCTACCAGCAAGATCTTCATGCCGTTGGGCAAGACCTCTTCCCGCACCTCGACCTTTTGCGCCCAGGCAAGTAGGGGAAGCACGGCTACCAGGATCAATGCGCCTACCCGTCGCTTCATGGGTTGCTCCTTTCCCCGAATCCCTCCAACGCGAGGCATTATAGTCTTGGCCCGCGCCGCAGCAGCCGTCAGCTATACTCCCCGTTTGGAGGCGTTTATGTGGCTGGCTTGGATGCTTGTCGCCGCAGCGGCAGCAGGAGGCAATCGCATGTATCCGCTAACCAATGAGGGCTTCGCCCAGTTCTTGGCGGAGCACGAAAAAACTGTGGCGCCACTGGAACGAGCGACCAACTTGGCCTGGTGGGAGGCAGCCACCACCGGCAAGGATGAAGCCTACGCCAAGCAGGCGGAGCTGCAAACCAAGCTGGAGACGGTCTACACCGACCCCAAGGCTTTTGCTTATCTCAAAAAGCTTAAGGAAAAAGGCGTGGTCAAGGACCCAAAGCGGGCCCGCCAACTGGAAATCCTCTACCTCAAGTACTTAGGGCGGCAAATCGATCCCAAGCTTTTGCAGCAGATCATTCAAGCCTCAACCGCCATCGAGAAAAAGTTCGCCACGTTCCGTGGCAAGGTGAACGGGCAGGAGGTCACCGATAACCAAATCGAAGAGGTGCTGCGCCGCTCCACCAACCGCGAAGAGCGCAAGGCGTACTGGCTGGCTTCCAAGCAGGTGGGAGCGGCCTTGGCTCAGGAGGTGGTCAAAGTTGTCAAGCTCCGCAACCAGGCGGCCCATCAACTGGGCTTCCGCGATTTCTTTGCCCTGCAGTTGGCACTGGCGGAGCAGGACGAGCGCTGGCTCATGAACCTTTTCGACCAGCTGGATGCGCTAACTAGGGAGCCCTTCGCTCAGCTGAAAGCGCGCATAGACCAGTTCCAGGCGGCCAAATTGGGGGTCAAGGCGGAAGAGCTCATGCCTTGGGACATGACCGACCGGTTCTTCCAAGAAGCTCCCAACCTCTCACCGGTAGATGTGGACGCCCTGCTGGGGGACAAGGACCTGACGCAGCTGACGGCCCAGTTTTACCAAGGCATTGGCTTGGACCCCCAGCCCATCCTCGCCCGCTCTGACCTTTTTGAACGCCCGGGCAAAAACCCCCACGCCTTCTGCACCGATATTAACCGCCAGGGCGACGTGCGGGTCTTGGCCAACGTGAAGCCCAACCAGTACTGGTTCGACACCTTGTTGCACGAGCTGGGGCACGGGGTGTACAGCTATTACGTAAACCGCTCCCTGCCCTACTTCTTACGCGCCGATGCCCATATCTTTGCCACCGAGGGCGTGGCCATGCTCTTTGGCCGGCTGGCACAAAACGGGCACTTTTTCCGCGCTCTGGGCTTGATTTCGGCGGAACAAGAGGCCGATTTCTCCCAGGCGTTAAGGGAAAAGCTGCGCGCCCAAGCCCTGATCTTCTCCCGCTGGTGCCAGGTGATGCTGCGGTTTGAAAAGGCCATGTACGCTGACCCCGATCAGGATCTGGATGCCCTCTGGTGGTCGCTGGTGGAGCGCTACCAACTCGTGCGCCGGCCCGCGGAAGCACCGGTGGGGACCTGGGCCAGCAAGATTCACATCGTCAGCGCACCGGTCTATTACCACAATTACTGCCTGGGCGACCTTTACGCCTCACAGCTGCACCAGGCCATCGTGCGAACCCTGTATCCCGGCGAGGACCCAGCCAAGGTGGTGTACGTGGGCAACCCCAAGGTGGGCGAGTACTTCAAGTCCAAAGTCTTTGGTCCGGGCGCCAGCTTGCCCTGGCCCGAGTTCGTGCGCTTTTCCACTGGCGAGGAGCTCTCGGCCCAAGCCTTTGCCTGGCAATTCGTCGGCACGCCCATCGAGCCGCCGCCGGCTGTCCGCTAAGGGCGGGGCTTGCTTAGCCGCGGTAGAAACGGGCGATGGCGGCCACCACCCGCTCCTGCTCTTCGGCTGTCAGCTCAGGGAAAATGGGCAGTGCCAGGACCTCGTCCGCGGCTTTTTCTGCCTGGGGGAAGTCGCCCTTTTGGTAGCCCAAATGGGCGAAGCAACCCTGCAGGTGCAGGGGTATGGGGTAATAAACCTCGCTGCCAATCCCCTGCTCAGCGAGAAACTGGCGTAAGCGGTCGCGCTGGGGAACCCGGACCACGTACTGGTGGTAGGTGTGGCCGCGCTCCGGCAGCTCCTGAGGCAGAATCACCACATCGCCCAAGCCAGCAGCCAAAAAGAGCTCCCGGTAGCGCGCCGCGTTTTGCCTGCGGGCTTCGTTCCACTGAGCAAGGAAGGGTAATTTGGCGCGCAGCACGGCCGCCTGCAGCGCGTCCAGGCGGAAGTTGCCCCCGATGCGATGGTGCACGTACTTGGGGCGCATGCCGTGCACACGCAGGTCGAGGAGCAGCTGGTAAAGCTCACCATCGTTGGTGGTCACCAGGCCCCCATCGCCAAAGGCCCCCAGGTTCTTGGTGGGGAAGAAAGAAAAGCAGCCGAGCTTTCCCAAACCACCTGCGTACTGACCCTTGTAGGTGGTGCCGATGGCCTGGGCGCAATCCTCCACGATGGGCACAGAGCCCGTAGCCTGGCGAATGCGGTCCATGTCCGCCGCTTGGCCGTACAGGTGCACGGGGATGATGGCTTTGGTGCGCGGACCCACCACCTCAGCCAGCTTCTCGGGATCCAGGTTGAAGTCTTGCGGAGCAATGTCCACGAAAACCGGCCGCGCACCCAAGCGCGCCACCGTGCCGGCGGTGGCAAAGAAGGTGAAGGGGCTGGTCACCACCTCGTCTCCTGGCCCCACGCCCAAGGCCATGAGAGCCACCAGGAGCGCATCCGTACCCGAGGAAACGCCCACCGCGTAGGCCACCTGCAGGTAAGCGGCCAGCTCTTTTTCCAGCTCCGCCACCTCCTGCCCCAAGATGAACTGTTGGCTGGCAAAGACCCGTTCCAGGGCGGCGCGCACGGAGGCTTCCACCTGGTGCCACTGTCGGTTCAGGGTGAAAAGGGGAATGCTCTGGCTCATGGGCTACTCCCAGTAAACCAAGTAACGCGGCAAAGGCCGCACGCTTCCGCGGCGGCGCAGCCACCAGGCCAGGGCGGCGCCTGCCATGAAGCCGCCCACGTGGGCAAACCACGCCACGCCACCGGCGGCTGCTCCGGCGGCAGCCAGAGAAAGGGTACCGGAAAAGAACTGGATCACAAACCACAGGATGAGGAAAACCGGCGCGGGCAACTCGGCCATGGTGGCAAACAAACCAAGAAAAACCAGTGTCCTCACCCTCGACCAGGGGAACCAAACAAAGTAGGCTCCCAATACCCCAGCGATGGCGCCCGAAGCGCCAATCATTGGCACCCGGGAAAATGGGTCCACCACCGCGTGTGCCAGGGCCGCGGCGAAACCGCAAACCAGGTAAAAGCCAAGAAAACGCCCGTGGCCAAAGGCATCCTCTACGTTGTCCCCGAACACCCACAGAAACCACATGTTGCCAATAAGATGCAGCCAGCCACCGTGGAGGAACATGGAAAACAGCACCGTGAACAGGTTAAAGGTCCAGCTTACGTCGAAGGCTGCCGGATGGAAGAAGCGCAGGGGAACGAAGGCGAAGGCGCGGAGAAAGGGCTCCAGGTGGCGCCCCAGCATGAGCTCGTAAACGAAGGCCAGCACACACGTCAGGATGATCAAGACGTTGACCACTGGTGGTTTAGACGAGGGAATGGAATCGCGCAGGGGAAACATACCGCGGGCATTATACCTGCTAGGCTTTCACCGGCCGTTCACCAGCCGCCCTTTTCGGCACCACAGGGAGGGTCGAAGCTGGGCACGGCCGCAAGGCCCGAAAGGAGGAAGAAAGGCCTATGAAACGAGTGCTCATGGCAGTTCTGGTCTGCTGGCTCCACTTGGCCCCTGCTGGCGGGCAGGTCTTAAGTCTTTTTTACCAAGAGGTAGAAAAGGACGGGCGAATTTACGTGTTCAACACGCCCGAGGGCTTCGCCCAGTGGGAGAAAGCCGGGGAGATGGGCAAGAGCATCACCCTGATCGGGGCTGGGGCGAAAGGTGAAACCATTGTGGCAGAGAACGAGACGGCGTTGGATCTGTACCTCTTCAAGCACGGCCTGCCAGGCTATCAACGCCCGACACCCAAGCCGGCGCAGATCCCTTTCGACGTGCAATGGAAAAACGGCAAGACCACCATCAAAACCAAGTCCTCCGAGCTGGTCTTAAGTAACCGTCTGCAGGTGCGCTTTACCCAACTGGACCGTGATCAGGGCAGCGACGTTCCTTCCTTCCGCATCCGGCGCTTCAAGACCAAACTGGAAGGTTGGGTTTACAACAAAAACCTGCGCTACGAGCTGCAGGTTAACTGGCCAGACACCCGGCCCTTGGAGGACGCCAACGTGACCTTCGACCTCACCAAGGGCAAAGGGCTCTTTGCCGTGAAGGCAGGCCAGTTCAAGGTCCCCTTTGGCAGGCAGGAATTGACCTCTTCCGGCAACCAACACTTTGTGGACCGCTCGCTCGTATCCAACACCTTTGCCTTGGGGCGTGACATCGGCCTCCAGTTTTCCGGCCGCACCGGTGGAGGGCAGCTGGAATGGAGCGCGGGGGTCTTCAACGGCGCGGGGCGCAACGTTACGGCCAATGACGACAACAAGCTGCAGGTGGACGGGCGGTTTACCTGGCAGCCACTGGGTGCCGTCAAGCTCACGGAGGGCGACCTGGAGGTCAGCCCCACGCCCCTCTTGGCCCTAGCTGCGCAGGTGGAGCGAAACGGTCACCTTGGCACCTCCACCTCCCCATGGGATAAGTGGGGAACGGACGCAGTGCTATTCTGGCGAGGATTATTCCTCTTTGGCGAGTTCTTCCGTGCCGAACCCACCGACGCCAGCGGGCCCAAGCCGCGCAGCGAAGGGTTGGCGCTGCAGGCCGGCTACACCCTGGTGCCGAAGAAGCTGGAGCTGGCGATTCGCTACGCGGCGCTCGACCCCTCCGACCTCATTCCCGACGACCAACGCTTGGAAAAAGGCCTTGCCTTCAACTACTACGTCCACCTCCACACCCACAAGCTGCAGGCGGACGTGCGCCAGCTGGAAAACCGCCGCACCAAGCAAAAGGATTGGGAGTTCCGCGTGCAGTATCAGCTGATTTTTTAAAGAGCACGAACAACACACTCACCTGGTAAAAAAAGCCGGCGAAAATCGCCGGCTTTGCATTGCGGATTTGCTTCTCGCTAGCGCACAAGATGGACAGCTTCAAAGGCGGGAATGAGGGGCTGCAGGCGCTCTGCCAGGCGGATGGCCTGCAGCTTGCGCATCTGCTCGGCCGTGAGCATCGCCTCGAAGCCGTGGACGTAGTCTCGCAGCCCTTGGGCGATGCCTGCCCGCAGCGTATGACCCTCGATCACCAAGGCACCAACCGCCGCCGGATCCGGGTTTTCCTGGCGCAAAAGCTCCGCCAGCTGCGATTCCACCTCCCGCACGCGCTGCTGCAAAGGCTCAACCGTGCTCCGTAAGGTGGCCAAAAGCTCTTCCCACTGCCCCAGTTGCTCAGAGCTCAACCCCAGGTAGCGCGCCACCAGCTCTTTCGGCCGCGCCCAGGAAGGGTCGGGGGTCTCCTGTGCCCACACCGGCAGTACAGCCAGCAAACCCGTTAAGATGAGCCAAGCACCTGGTTTCCTCAGCATGTCGCTTTCCTCCTTTCGTTAGAAGGGCTCGGGGGCTGGCGGCGCGGGAGGAGCCGGCGCTCGGCGCGGCGGGCGGGGTGCCTGACGCCGCACTTCCCGCCGCTCTTCCAGACGCTCCCTCGCCACCGTCCGCAGCTTTTGCCATTGTTCCTGAGTGAGGGTCTGCCGCACCGCCAAGAGCAGCTCGAAGCGCTCCGCCTCCAGCCGCTGCCGCGCTTGCTGCATGGCGGCAAAGGCTTCGCGCAGCTTGCGAACGTCCAGGGGATCCCTGTCCGCCAAAAGCCGCAGCTCTACCTCGGCCTTGTGCACCGCCGCGCGAGCATCAATCATGGCCTTGAGGCGCTCGGCGGTCAGCTGCTCCAGTTTGGCTTTCTGTTCCGCCGACAAGCCCAGCTCCTGGGCCACCGCTGGCCGGTCCCACCAACGCCCCAGCGGTACATTCCAGGGCGGACCGCCGGGCCCTTGCGCCCAAGCCAACGCGGCTGCGGGCAAGATGAGTAGGACTAAAGCTTTACCTTTCATGTTTCGCTCCTTTCTCCGGAGGGCTCCTCCGGAATCACCAATCCCACCACCTGGCTGTCGGCCAACGCGGCCAACGGGTCGGAAGCCAAGGTGGCGTCTATTTGCTGCAAAACCATATCCACCTCGGCCAACTCCTGCGTTCCTTTCCGGTCAACGTGCAGCACCAAAGCCAGCACTAACGCGGCGGCAGCTGCCGCCGGCAAAAGGATCGGCCACCAATGCCTTCGATACGCGCGTGCCAAAGCCGCCTGCCGCACACGCTGGCGCACCATGGGATCGGGCTGCCACTGGCCCAGCCTGGCCAACGCGGCCTGCCAGCGTCCCACCTCCTGGGAGCAGTGAGTGCACCTTTCCAGGTGGGCTTTGGCCCCAGCCGTTGCCTCACCAGCCAACAGGCTGGCCCATTCGTCCTCGGAAAGATGCCTTTCGTTCATGGCCATGCCTCCTCTACCTGCTGCCGAACCCTTGTTAAGGCTCGGTGCAAGTGCGTCTTCACTGTGCCCTCGTCCACTCCCAGGCTTTGCGCAATTTGCGCCAAAGGCAACTGGGAAAAGAACCGCAAGCTGAAAACCTCCTGCTGTCGGGGCGGCAGCTGTTTTACCGCCTGCACCAACCTGGCGAGGCCCTGCCGAGCCCGCACGTTCCTTTCGGGGTCAGCCTCGGGAGAGGGCAACAAGTCGGCAAAATCCTGCTCCTGCCCATCGCGTTCGCTTTCCAGGGGCACCAGGCTGAACCTGCGGCGCCGGCGCAGCACGTCCCGGCAATGGTGCGCAGCCACCACGCACGCCCAGGCCACCAGAGGACCCTCGCCGCGAAACCGGCCCAAGTTTTTCAGCACCTTCACCAGCACCTCCTGCACCGCGCCCTCCACGTCCTCGTCAGGCGGCAGCAGCGCCCGGCAGGCTCGCCATACGGGAAGCTCCACGTCCTTCAGGAGCTCCTCGGCAGCGCTGCGGACTCCGGCCCGCGCCTGTCGCACCAGCTCCGCCTCTTCCTCGCGCCAGTGGTCAGCTGCCACCGTAACCTCCGCCATGCCCTTTAAGACGAGTAGGGGCGCATAAGGTTGACACGACCCGGCACCAAAACCTATAGCCGCGATAAGGCGTATCCCGCTTGGGCTTTGCTACCAAGCACACGCGTGCTTGACAAACCCGCGGTAGAAAGCTAAGCAATGCCGATGCGCCGGCTGGAACTCACCACCAGTTGGGGACCCTTGCTCGTGGTAGGTGGCTCGCGCGCTGGGGAGGGTACCACGGTGCTCCTGCCTCAGCTTCGCCTTGCCCTGGACGCTGGCCACCCGCTGCGGGCCCTGGTGCCCATGGACCGACTGGTCCTTTCTCACGGGCACACGGACCATTGGGCCGCAGTGCCCGCCTGGGCCAGTCAGCGGCAGTTGCAAAACCTCGGCCCAGCTCAAGTCCTGGCACCCTCCCCGTTGGCGGAGCAGGTGCGCCAGCTCTTGGCCCTCACCGCGGCCATGGAGCAAAGCCAGGCCTACCCGGTGGAGGTGATACCAGTGGATGCTGGGAATCAGGTCCCGTTGCGAGCGGACCTGCAGCTCCGTTTTTTCCGCACCAGCCACTGGACCCCCACCCTTGGAACAGTCCTTCTCTGGCACAAGAAGCAGCTTAAAGCTGGCTTGGCAGGCCTTTCCCCGCAGCAGCTGGCAGAGCTGCGCCGCCAAGGCCGAGAAATTGCCGAAAAAGTGGAGGTGCCCCTGCTGGCTTACCTGGGTGATACGGGGCCAGAGGTACTGGAGCAGGAGCCGTGGCTGGCACAGGTGGAGGTGCTGGTGGTGGAGTGCACCTTTCTCAAACCCAAGGACCTGGAACGTAGCCGACAGTTCGGCCACATGCATCTTTCCGACCTGCAAGCGTTTGTGCCGCGCGCCGGGAATCGGCACTGGGTGCTCATCCACCTTTCCCGCCGTCACCGCCTGGCACCGGGTACTAGAATCCTGCGCCAAACCCTCCAGCGGGACGGTGGACCAGCGCTGCACTTTTTAAACGTGGAATGGCCCTAAGCCAGGATCGCCTCCACTTTCCACAGCCGTCCACCGCCTGAAAGCTCTCCCCCGCTTACGGCCGCGCGGCGATGCACCAGGGCCAAACCCCAGGAGTGGGTGGCCGTGTAGGCCCAAGAGGTGAGGCGTCCTGCGGGCTTGGGCTCGCCCGGAAGGCTCAGCGGCAGCGGGAGAGGTCCGGGCAGAGGCTGGGGATTAGGGCTTTGCACCCGCACGAGCTGACGGTTCACGTGACCATAGGTGGCCAGCCGGGCCATGGTTTCCTGTCCCACGTAGCAGCCCTTGCGCAGGCTCACCCACGCCTCGCCCAGGCCAACCTCCGGTGGTAAGACGTCCTCGGTGAGCTCCTGACCCCACGCGGGGAAACCTGACCTAATACGCGCCAGCTCCAACTCGGTAGCCTCCACGGCTTGCAGGTGCCTGTCGAGCTTTCCCGCCACCATCGTACCGGGCAGGCCCAAGAGGCTCTCTCCGAAGGCCAAAAGCTCGCCGCTGCCTGCGCAACCGCCTGTCTCTGGCAGCCAGGCCAATCCCAGAGCCTGACGCACCGCCAGCGGTTCTCCCAGCACCAGCAGGCGGGGCGGCACCAGCACCTCCACCGCGCAGCGCGAAAAACGAAGGTACGCGTTCAGGAGCTCAGCCAGCAGGGGCCCACGACCTGGAGGCGCCAGCAGGAACACCTCCTGGGCCAAGGACGCTACGGCAAAAAGGGCGCGAAACTGCCCCTTGGCATGCAGCAGCACGCTGCGGCGGATTTCGCCCTCCCTCAGGCCCCGGAGGTCCGCCGTAACGACCTTCTGCAACGCCGCTAAAGGCTCCTTTCCGCGAACGACGCACAGGTCCAAAGGAAGCGGCGTTCGTGCCACCGAAGGAAAGGCTCCGCTCACCGGTTCCTCCCCCTGGGGAAACACCCAGCTCCCCTGACCCCTTCCCGACCCTTCCGGTTGCAAAACCCCTTGCGCTAGGGGAAGCTTTGCCCGTGGAGCGAAGGCCCACCCTTGGACGCTTTCTCCTGTCCCTGCTGAAGGTGGGGGTTACCTCCTACGGGGGCCCGGCCATCGTTGCCCAGCTGCGAGAGGAGTTGGTGGTGAGGAAGCGCTGGGTGACAGAGGAGGCTTTCGCCGAGTCCTTAGCCTTCGCCCAGGTGGTGCCCGGCCCGGTGGTGCCCGCCACGGCCGCCCATGCGGCGCAGCGAATTTTCGGCCCCGGCGCGGTTTTTCCTGCGGTCATGGCCTATGCCGCTCCCGCATTCTCGCTTATGGTTGGTCTTTCGGCTGCCTATTTCCGGTGGGGCACGGTGCCGCGGGTGGCGGCAGCCTTTTCCGGTTTGGGGCCTGTGATCGTGGCCATTGTCGCCTCTTCCATCCTCTCCTTGGCCCAACCGGCCCTGCGGGACCTGCGCGGGTTTGTCTTGGCTTTGGGTCTTTGGCCGCTGTTCCTGGCCCGCATCAGCCCGGTATTGGTGGTGCTCCTGGGCGCCGCCTTGGGGCTCTTGATCTTCCGCGCCGAGCCCGTGCACGAACTGGGGTCGGTGCCACCCGCCGGCAGCCGCCGGCAGGGGCTTGCTTGGGGTGGTGCCGTCGCTGGCCTGCTGGCTCTGGGCCTGACAACGATCGGCATGCGCGACCCGGTACGTGCTCGTTTGGGTTTGGAAGTAACGAAGATTGCCTTGCTCGCCTTCGGCGGCGGCTACACGGCGGTGGGGCTCATGTACCACGCCTTCGTGGAAAGCCAACCGCCCCTGCTGGCAGCCAAGGTGTTTGTGGACGGCCTGGCCCTTGGCCAGCTCACCCCGGGTCCGGTGGTCATCACCAGCACCTTTGTGGGTTTCAAGGTAGCGGGCCTCGCGGGGGCAGCAGTGGCCACCGTTTACACCTTTCTCCCCCCGGCTGTGCTGGTGGCGGTGCTGGCGCCCCACGTGGCACGCCTGCGCGGAAGCTGGGTTTTCCACCGAGCGGTGCGCGGAGCATCCGCTGCCTTTGTCGCGCTGTTGTTGCAGGTGTTGGGCTCGGTGGCAGGCAGTGCCATCACCTCGGCGTGGGCCGCACCCGTGGCCTTGCTGGCCTTTGCCGCCCTGAGGCTGCGGGTGCCCGTGCTGCTGCTGGTTTTTATTGCTGTGGTCGGAAGTGTTTTCCTTTCATGAAAGCCTCTGCAAAACGCTTGACGTGCAGCGTAGGCGCTCCTAACTGGGGCTTGCAGCCTCGCTTGTGAGCGTTGGCGCATTGACAAGGCCCTTTGGCCTGTTCATTCCTCCTCGTTGGCAGTATTTCTCTTGCTGAGCCGGCATGCTGCCCGCAGTACCCACCGTCGCAGGCTGTGGGTGGCGGCCCGCAGTGCGATTTTCTTCACTAACAGGGAGACCTTCGAACTGGTGGCCCGCGGGTGAGGGAAAGGTCTTCGTGTTCGCAGCCCTATCGTCCCCATTGGCCACCGAGAGCGCAGGTTTATAAACCCTTTTTCCCTCCTGCCTGGGCGCATTTCGCCGGAACCCACGAGGCCCTGCTAACGATGCGGTAAAGCTCAAGTCCGAATGGCTTAAACACCTCCAAACTACCATCCGGGCAACCTTCCCAAGACACTCACTGTGCAAAAGATGCATCATCCGCTTCGTGGTCAAATGCCCTTTGCCTAAGGCCCACCGTGCGACCTTGTAGTCTTTTTTCTCAAAGCAATCCGACCAGAGCCCAGCCACAATCGCTGAGCTAAGCGAAGGCTTTCTTCACAGAAAAAAGGCGGGCAGCGACGGCTGCCCGCCCACATGCCACGCTGAAGGCGTCTAGAAGACCTCCAGGTACTGGTCGCGCTCCCACTGATGCACCACGGAAATGTACTGCTTCCACTCCTCCCGCTTGTTGCGCAGGAAGTTTTCGAAGATGTGCTCACCCAGTGCCTCGCGAATAACGCGGTCCCGTTCCAGGTTGTCCAGGGCCTCCGCCAGGTTAGCTGGTAGCTGCTTGATCTTGAGCCGGCGCCTTTCTCGCTCCGACATCTCGAAGATGTTGCGGTTTACCGGCTCGCCGCAATCCAGGCCCCGCTCGATGCCGTCTAGCCCCGCTGCCAGCATCACGGCCAAGGCCAGGTAGGGGTTACACGAGGGGTCGGGCACGCGCACCTCACAGCGAGTGCCTTGGCCGCGGCGGGCGGGCACCCGTACCAGGGGCGAGCGGTTCTTTTCCGACCACGCCACGTTCACAGGCGCCTCGTAACCGGGTACCAAGCGCTTGAACGAGTTCACCAGGGGATTGGTGACGGCGCAGAAGGCACGCACGTGGCCGAGGATGCCGGCAATGTAGCTGCGGGCGATGGTGGAAAGCTGGTAAGGCGCCTGCGGGTCAAAAAAGACGTTTTGCCCATTCTCGTCAAACAGGCTCTGGTGGGTGTGCATGCCCGAGCCGTTCACCCCAAACAGGGGCTTGGGCATGAAGGTGGCGTGCAGCCCGTGGTCCTTAGTCACCTTTTTCACCACGAACTTGAAGTCCACCACGTTGTCGGCGGTCTTCAGGGCTTCCGCGTAGCGAAAGTCAATTTCGTGCTGGCCCGGTGCCACTTCGTGGTGGGCGGCTTCGATCTCGAAGCCCATCCGCTCCAGCACCGTCACGATGTCCCTCCGCGCTTCCTCGCCCAGATCCATGGGGGTGAGGTCAAAGTACGCGCCCACGTCGTGAGTTTGGTGGTTGGGTTTGCCGTCGGCATCGCGGTGGAAAAGGAAAAACTCCGCCTCTACGCCCGCCATCATCCGCCAACCTTTTTTCGCCGCCTTGGCCGCCACCCGCTTGAGGACCTGTCGCGGGCAGCCGTCAAAGGGCGTGCCATCGGGGTTATAGATATCGCACATCAGGCGGGCCACCTTGCCATGAGGGCCATCCCAGGGATAGACGCAAAAGGTTTCCAAATCCGGGCGCAGCAGCATGTCCGACTCCTCAATGCGGGTAAACCCCTCGATGGAGGAGCCATCGAACATGATTTCCCCGTCAAGAGCTTTCTGGAACTGGCTTTCCGGCACTTCCACGTTCTTGATGATGCCGTCAATGTCGGTGAACACCAGGCGGAGGAAGTGCACGTTTTCCCCCTTACAACGCTCAAGAATCTCCTTTTTGTCCATTCGTACCCCCTTTCCCTTACGACGTGCCATATTTTACCGTTGTTACTCTCGATGTCAACGCCATTAGCTGAAGATTGACATGCGACTCTGTGTCATTTCGTCGCATTTCGATGATCATCACAAAGCTTTCTGCCAGCTTGTCCCGCATCCAACCTCACAGTAAGCTTGGCGCCTGGAAAGGAGGAGGATCATGGAACCCAGCAAGAAGAGCCTGCCAGAAAACGCCTACCGGCCGTTGAAGCCCGGGGAGAACTACGAGCCCTTGGTGCCGGCTTCGGACCGGCTCCCCGAGTTCACCCCGCGTTCGGTAACGCTCGGCATCCTCATGGCAGTGCTGTTTTCCGCGGCGGCCGCCTTTCTCGGGTTGAAGGCGGGGCAGGTGTTCGAGGCTGCTATCCCCATAGCCATCATCGGTGTGGGCTTGGGGTTCCTCTTTCGTCGGCGGTCCACCATCCTGGAAAACGTCATCATCCAATCCATCGGCGCGGCCTCGGGTTTGGTGGTGGCCGGTTCCATCTTCACCCTCCCGGCTCTCTTCATCCTCGGCCTTCCAGCGAACGTAGTGAAGCTCTTTGTCGTGGCCATGCTGGGGGGTGCCTTGGGGATCCTCTTCCTTGTTCCTTTCCGCCGCTACTTCGTGCGCGAAATGCACGGCGAGTTTCCCTTCCCGGAAGCCACCGCCACCACCGAGGTGCTGGTGGCGGGGGAAGCGGGGGGTAAGCAAGCCAAGGTGCTAGCGCTGGCGGCAGCGGTGGGCGGTCTGTTTGACTTCATCATTATTCACTTTGAAGGTTGGGCGGAGGTATTCACCTCCCGTGCCGTGCCCTTCCTGGCAGGCCTCGCGGAGAAGGCCAAGCTGGTCTTCCGCTTCAACTTGCTCGCTTCCATCTTGGGCTTGGGCTACATCATCGGGCTCAAGTACGCCTTGATAATCTGCGCCGGTTCCTTCCTCGCGTGGTTCTTGCTGGTCCCGTTGGTGGCTCACCTGGGCGCCAACCTGCCGGTGGCCTTGCCACCGGTGACCGATGGCACACTGATTAGCAGCATGAGCGCCGAAGCCGTGTTTCGCAACTACGTGCGCCACATCGGCATCGGCGCCATTGCTGCCGCCGGCATTCTTGGCATCCTGCGCTCCTGGCGCGTGGTGGTGAAAGCCTTCGCCATGGGCTTCGCCGAGCTCACCGGCGGTACGCGTGCTCAGGGGGCGGAGCGTACCGACCGGGATCTGCCCATGAGCTGGGTGATGGCTGGCCTGGTGGTGGTCGCCTTTGTGTTGTGGCTGTTCTTCCGCTTCTTCGTGGTGCCACAACAGCCTCGCGCGGCCTTCCTGTCTCTCATTGCCCTGGGCATCGTGCTGCTCATTTCTTTCCTGTTCACCACCGTGGCGGCCAGGGCGATTGCCACCGTGGGTACCAACCCCGTTTCCGGCATGACCCTCATGACCCTCATCCTCACCTCCGTGCTGCTGGTGGAAGCGGGGCTGTCCGGACCGGCAGGCATGCTGGCAGCTTTGCTAATCGGCGGGGTAGTCTGCACTGCCCTCTCCATGGCCGGTGGCCTGATTACCGACTTGAAGATTGGCTACTGGATTGGCGCCACGCCGCACGTGCAACAGAAAGCTAAGTTCTTGGGAACAATTTTTGCCTCCGCCACCGTGGGTGCCGTCATTCTCCTGCTCAACCAGGCTTACGGCTTTGTCCCCTCGCCCGAACACCCGGCGGACAAAGTTTTTGCTGCGCCGCAAGCCAACGCCATGGCGGCGGTGATCAAGACCCTCATGTCGCAAGAGGAAGTGCCTTGGCTGCTTTATGGGGTCGGGGTGCTTACTGCCCTCACCATGCAGATGATTGGCATCCCATCCCTAGCCTTTGCCCTGGGCATGTACATTCCCCTGGAGCTCAACGTGCCGTTGGTGGTGGGCGGGCTCATTGCCCACTGGGTGAAGAAGTCCGCCGGTGCTGACGAGGCACTGGCGCAGGCGCGCGCCACCCGCGGCACGCTGGTGGCGTCAGGGTTTATTGCCGGAGGCGCGCTGCTGGGCGTGGTCGCGGCCTTCTTGAAGATCCTGGACGTCTGGACAGGCTTCAAAGCGGGCGCCGGTGCTCTCAGCACCGTTGCCCGTGCCCTAGCCGCGCTCTTCGCCACCTCAGCGGAACACACCGCCGAGGTGGTGGGCTTGGTCGCCTACCTCGCCCTAGCGGCGTACATGTTTTGGGAGGCCAAGCGGGCTCGCACTCAGGACTAGGTTTCCGGCTCACCGGCCTTGGGGGTGGCTTTGGGCTGCGTTTCAGGAGGTGCGGCGCCTTGTGGTTGCTCCGGCGCCGCGCTTACCTGGCGCCAGTTGACGGAAAAGATCACCTGCTGTGGGTGCTCGGGCGAGCTCACGGTCACCGGCACGGTGAACTGCTGCCCCGGCTGCACCAACCCAGGGTAGGTGTTGCTCCCCGTAGCCAACACCTTGCCCTGCTCATCGGTGACGCGCACGCTCACGCTCACGTCCTGCACCGGTACCTTGCCCGAGTTCACCATGTTGGCCAAGATTTCCCACGTCCCTTCGCCTGCTTCCCGCTCGCTCCAGCCCAGCACCACCACGCCCTCTCCCGCCGTGGCTGGCGCGCTGGTTTCCTCCTTCCCCTGCCCTTCCGCCTCCGCCGGTGGGGCCACCCTCTGCACATCCACGTCGGTCACCTGAGCTGCCGGCGTGCCAGGCTTGGCTACGGCCGCGGCGAAGGGGCTCTTAGGCGCCGCCGGTGCCTGGGGAGCAGGCGCGGGCTGGGGTGCCTCGTTGGCCTTGCGCGTGCCCTCCAGATCCACCGCTGACAAGGGATAGCTGAGCGTCTTCCCGTTAGCCTGCACCAGCACCAGGTAGTTGCCCTTCTGTTGGAAGGAGGCCACTTCCAGCCTCTTGCCACCCTTCAGGACCACCACTGCTGACCAGGCCGAAGCTGCCAAGAACAGGGTAGCTGCTGTAACCCAAGCCTTCCTCATCGCGCACCTCCGAACCTCGTTGCTATTTTAGCGCGGCAGTGATCCACAGCCCCCTCGCCCCCTGAGCACCCAAGAAAAAGCCCCGGGGATTTCCCGGGGCCAAGAAGATTCGTTCCAGAGCCGAAATTACTCCAGCACCACCAAGGTGACGCGGCGGTTTTTGGCACGGCCCTCGGCCGTCTTGTTGTCCTCCACCGGCTTGTACTCGCCATAGGAGATGGCGTTCATCCGGTGCAACGGGATCCCGTGCTGCATGTTGAGGTAGCGCACCACCGCGTCAGCGCGGGCCTGACCCAACTCCAGGTTGTACTTTTCCGAGCCGATGGCATCGGCGTGGCCCTGCACCTCGATGTAAACGTTCTTGTTCTCCGCCTTCACCTTCTGTGCGAAGGCATCCAAGGCCGCCTTGGCCTCAGCGGAAAGGTCGCTCTTGTTAAAGCCAAAGTGCACCACATCGTCGGACAGGGTCACCTCGAAAAGGAACTTGCCCTTGGCCAGCTTGCCCGCTTCTTCAGCGCGCGCCAAGGCCTCCTTGGCGGTGTCGGACAGCTCAGCAATTTTGGCATTTTGCTCCGCGTCCGACTTTTTCAGGTTGGCCACATCCATTTGCGTGGCTTCCACCTGATTCTGCACCTCGGCCAGCTTGGCCTCGGTCACTTTTTGCGCTTGCGCCACCTGTTCCTGCACGTACTCTTTGGTGGCACATCCGGTGGTGAACACCGCCGCGCCTGCCGCCACGACCAAAAGCACCAAAACCTTTTTCATCGTTGCTCCTCCTTTTCTTAAGCTTTCTGCCGCGTTTTGCCCCATGCACCTACCCACAGTCGTGCTGAGTATAGCACACGCGTGCTACCGCCTTGTCAAGCGAGTTCAAGGAAGGGTGCCCCGGTAACCCGCCCGGGTCACCACCGTGAAAGGCCCCTTCACCTGCACCGCCAGCTTTCGCCAACGAACCTCACCCACACCCGAAGGGGTAAAGGCAATGATGTACCGCTGGCCCAGCTCTCGGCGCAAGCCTTGCGCCATGGAGCGCAGGCTATCCAGCGTCTCCACCCGCAGGTACCGGCCGCCGGTGGCCTGGGCGAAGCGCTGCAGCAGCGCCTCGTAGGTGAGGCCTTCGGCGGCTTCGCCCGGCGGCGGTTCTATGCCGAACACGTATAGCGGGTCCTGCAGGTCCTGCAACAGCGTTAGCGCTCCCTCGGCGGTGAGCTGGGAGGCGGTGTCCACTCCATCGGTAAAAAGCAGCACCGCCCGGCGCAGGCCCTTGGAGCCCTCGAAGAAGCGCGGGGCCGCGCTGAGCACGTCGTAAAGGGCGGTGGTACCGTACCCGCTGAGGCGATCCAGCAGCGCTGGCAGTGCCCGCGGGTCGGCCCCCAGGCGCAGCTTCCGATGCACCTCGTTGGCTCCGTAGGTGATCAGGCTCACCTCATCGCCAGGCTTGAGCCACGGAAGGAACTCGCCGATGGCCTCGCGCACTTTGGCCAACCGCCGGCCGTTCATGGAACCGGAGGTGTCCACCACAAAAACGTAGGCGATAGGCAGGCCACCTTCTCGCCAAAAGGAGGTTATGGGAAACTCCATGCCGTCCACGTATAGGCGAAAGGCGTCCTTTTCCAGGTGAGCCACCAGCCGACCCTTGGCGTCGCGCACGGTTACCGGCACCAGGACGGTGGTGACTTCGGTGCTTTCGCGAAAACTTTCCTGTCCCGAGCCCTGCCCGGCAAGAAAAGGGAAAGCTAACACAAGGGCCGCTAAAAGACGAAGGTTACGCCGAGCGCTACCTCGGTGAAGGTCAGCCAGTTGTCGCGGCGGTCGCATTCGTCCCACCAATCGCAGTGGTCATTGTCAGAGCCCACGTGCACCGAGTGCCCCCGCCAGTCGAAGCGCAAAGCCACCTCGGGCGAGAAAAAGATCTTGAAACCGCCACCAAAGTTGGCGACAAAGCGGGTATCCGAGGAGGCGGTACCAAAGTTGGGGTCCAGGTGCATGGCGCCCACGCCGCCAGCCAGGAACGGCACCACCCGGCGGTGACCCAGATCACCTTCCAACCCCACTTCCAGGGTGGTCAGGTCAATATCCCCAATCTTGGAGCGGCCACCAAAAAGCTCGCGGCGTCCAGTCACCAGGTCGGCCTGTTCCCGAAACAGCGCCACGTCCGCCAGCCAGTTAGGGGCAAAGCGATAACCCAGCCGGAGGCCGTAGGCAGGGGCATCGTCCACGGTAACGTCGAAGTTGAAGGTGGGGGTCACGCCCCGCACGATGGTATCGCCTAGCCAAAAGCCCAGCGTGGGTGTGAGTTCCACGCTCCCTGGAGCTTGCGCCGCCGCAGCCAATGGCCAGAGCAAAGCCAACACCACCAGTAACTTGTACCTCATGATTTTCCTCCTTGGCCACGCTTTTCCCTCAGCAGCTGGGTGGCCAGCCGCCGCAGGTCCTGCATCCCCTCGCGCGAGTAGCCCGGGTAGGCGCGCACCGCCTTACCCTCCTTGTCGAGGATAAGGGTAAAAGGAATGGTACCGATGCCCAAAGCCGCTTCCGTCTGTCGGTCAACGAAATAGACGGGCAGAGAAAGCTTCATCCGCTCGAGAAAGGCTGGTACCGCCTGGCGCATCTCGTCCACGTTGACCGCGAGCACCATCAAGCCCTTGCCGCCCAAATCGTTGTGCAGCTTCTGGAGCTCAGGCAGCTCCATGCGACAAGGCCCGCACCAGGTGGCCCAAAAATTCACCACCACCACCGTGCCGCGAAAATCGGAGATTCTCGTCGGGTTCCCCTGCACGTCGTAAAGCTCGATATCAGGGAAGGCAATTCGGGAACTGTCCGCCGCCGTCGCCGCTGAAGCCAAAAGCAAGCAAGCCCAAACGCTCCGCATCGGCCTATGCTAGCACAGCGCTAGCGGAGCAGTTCCCGGGCCACCAGATAAAGGCCCATGGCTACCAGCACCACTGGCCAGTAGGTGCGCAAGGCCACCACCACCTCCGGCTGCAGCAGGTGCTTGAGCTGGGGCACCGCCGCCACCGCCAGCAACACACAACCCACCACCAGCGCCCAAAACTGGGCGCCCAGGCCCAGGAGCAACGCCAGCAAGAAAATGAGCACGAAACCGGCACCCAGACCCACCAGGTTCCACTTCACCACTCCCAGCGAGGCCAAGCCCCTGTCACCCAAAAACATCCCCGCTCCCAGGCCAAGGAGAAGACAGCCGGGCACCAGGGGCGAGAGGCGGCGAGAGAAAACCCCGTACAAGCTGAAGGCCACGCCCAAAGCCATGAGGATGGCAGGCCCCATACCCACGAGCTGCAAACGCGCCACCAGCAGCGCCGCACCGAGGGTCAACAACAGCAAACCCAGAAAGAGTTGACTGCCGCCTTTTTTGGCCATCGGCACCTCCGCAGGGATTTTAAAGCAAGCCCAAGCAGTAGCCGCCGTCCACAGGAAGGGCCACGCCGTTGATGAAACCCGCCCAGCGGGAGGCCAGGAAAAGCACGGCAGCCGCCACCTCCTCCGGCTGGCCCAGGCGGGCCACTGGCGTAGCCGCTGCCCAGCGCTGCCGCACCACCTCGGGACTTGTGCCCTCCCGCTCGGCCAGGCGCTGCGCCAGTTGCTGCAGACGCTCGGTGTCGGTAAAGCCGGGACAAACGGCGTTGAAGGTCACGCCGTAGCACGCCTCTTCCCGGGCCAGGGTCTTCAGGTAGCCCCATACCGCCGCCCGCAAGCTGGCGGAGAGGACCAAGTCCTTTTCCGGCTGCCGAGCCGCCACCGAGGTAATGGCGATCACCCTTCCCCAACCCGCCTCCCGCATGGACGGCAAGGCTGCCCGCACCAACTCCACCACCGGCTGCAGCAGCAACTGGTGCGCGGCGGCAAAGGCCTCCTCGTTGGCCTCACGTACCGGCATGGAGGGTGGGCCCCCGCCATTGGCCACCACCACCAAGGGCGGGCCGAAGCGCGCCGCTGCCTGCTCGTAGGCCTGCCGCGCCCCCCCGGGTTGGCTCAAATCACTTGCCACGGCAAAAACCTCGGCTCGTCCCAAGCCCGAGAGCTTCCCCTGGGCCTCCCGCAACCTCGCTCCTCCCCGCGCCACAATGGTCACCCGCGCTCCCTCCTCGACGAAGGCGCGGGCGCAGGCGAAGCCCAAGCCGCTGGAAGCCCCGCCCACCAGCACCGAAACCCCGGAAAGTCCCACGTCCATCGCTTCCCTCCGCTCGCCTCCTCAAGCCCAGCCCAACAGCGTGGCCAGGGTGAGGAAGAGGGTCATGAGGATGAGAGCCACCACCAAGGCCCAAGCGGCCAGGTTAAAGGTGCTGGAGTTGACCGCGTCGCCCAAAAGCTCGCGGTTGTTAGCCAAAAGCAGCATAAACACCAGCACCGCCGGCAGCAGGATACCGTTGGCCACCTGGGAAAGGTAAAGGACCTTCAATAGGGGCATGCCGGGAATGAGGATGCTTCCCGCACCCACGGCAATCATGAGGGTGTAAAGCGTGTAGAACTCCGGTGCCTCCTTGAGCTTCTTGTCGATGCCCCGCTCCCAACCGATTCCCTCGCACACCGAGTAGGCAGTGGAAAGGGGAAGGATGGCGGCAGCAAAAAGCGACGCGTTGAACAGGCCAAAGCCAAACAGCAGCGAGGCGTACTTGCCCGCCAAGGGCTCCAAGGCCATGGCCGCATCTTTGGCATCCTTAACGGGAATGCCAGCGCGGTGCAGTGTGGCCCCACAGGCGACAACAATGAACCAGACCACCACCACCGCCATCACCGCGCCGATGGCCACGTCCAGCCGCGCTTCGCGCAGGTTGCGGGTGGAAATCCCTTTCTCCACCACCGCCGCCTGTTGGTAGAACTGCATCCATGGGGCAATGGTGGTGCCCACAATACCCACCATCATGAGCACATAGGGAAGCTCCCAAGAGACGCTCGGCCTCACCGTGGCGGTCAGCACCTCCCCCCAGCTCGGCTTGGCCAGGATGCCGGAGGCCACGTAGGTGACGTAAAAGGCGGAAGCCACGAGAAAAACCTTCTCCACCGCTCGGTAGGTACCCCAGGTCACCAGCCACCAGACGAAGACTGCGCCCGCCGGTACCGAAACCCAGCGGGGCACGTGCACGATTTCCAGGGCCGCTGCCAGGCCAGCAAACTCGGCCATGGCATTGCCCAGGTTGGTAACCAGCACGGCCAACATCAGGTACACGGTGGCCTTCACACCGAACTCCTCGCGGATCAAATCCGAAAGCCCTTTGCCCGTCACCACCCCCAAGCGGGAGGCCATCTCCTGCACCACATAGAGGCACAGGGCCGCCGGCAAGACGGTCCAAAGTAAGCGGTAACCGTACTGGGCGCCAGCCAAGGAGTAGGTGGTGATGCCGCCAGCGTCGTTGTCCACATTGGCGGTGATGATGCCGGGACCCAGCAGCGCCAAAGGCATAGCCAGCCGGCGCCAGCGCAGCAAAAGCGCCTGTTTCACGTGAGTCGCCCCTCCCGCTCCTGGCCTTCCCGCAGCCAGGCCACCACGTCGTCAACGGTAATGACCCCCATGAGCCGGCGCTCCGCGTCCACTACCGGCATGGCCAAGAGGTTGAAGCGGTCGAACAGCTCGGCCACGTCGCTCATGGGCTCTTCCGGTCTTACCGCCGCCGGATCCGCATCCATCACCTCCTCCACCGCCTGCCCCTCCCCCGCCCGCAGCAAGAGCGGCAGCTCCAGCAAGCCCCGCAAACGCCCGGCGTCGTCCACCACCATGGCGCCGTAGGTGCGGGCCAGCTCCTCCGGCCCTTGGCGAAGCCGCCGCAGCACCTCCCCCACCAGCGTGCCAACAGACACACAGAAGCTCTCCGGGTTCATCACCGATCCGGCGGTGTCCGGCTCCTGGGCCAGCAGGTTTTCCACCTGCGCTGCCTCCGCGGCCGGCATGTGGCTCATGAGGAGCTGCCGCAACTCCTCGGGCAGCTGCTCCAGCAGGTCAGCCACCTCGTCGGGGGGCAGGGCCGCCAGCAGGGAAGCGGCTCTCTTTACGTCCAGGGCTTGCAGCAGCAGGCGCTGCACCGGCGGCGAAAGCTCGGCCAGGGTCTGGGCAGCTTTCGGCACGTCCAGGGCCTCCAACACCGCCGGGCCCTCGAAACGGTCCAATTCCTCCAGGATCTCCGCTAGCTCCGCCGGATGCAGCTGGGCCAGCTGCTTCTGCGTGACGTTGAGGCGCAGGTCCTGGGTGAGGGAGCCGCTGCGCAAAGGCACCACGTAGCGCCAGGACAAAAGGCGCTCCCCCAGCTTGCCGCTGCCGAAAAGCCGGCTGGCCAGCCCCTCCCATCCCAGTCGCCGCAACAAACCGCGGGTGCCGATGTCCACGTGCACCACTCGCACCTCGTTGCCAGCCCGCAAGAGGTGCACGTCGTTCACCCGCACCACCTTGGCACCATCGGTGTCCACGATTTGCTTGTCCAGGATCTCCTTGCGCAGCAGGATCTCGCCGGCGCGGCGCCGGCTGGGTTTTAAGTCCTCGGGAGCACGCGTCAGCACCAGGGGCGAAGCAGGGACGGTCGCAAAGGCCGGCGCTGGCGCTGCCAGCACCACCGAGGAAAGGAGCGTGGGTCGAATGTAGTACGTGACGACTCGGGGAAACACCTCACCGGCGGTACAGCCCACATCCCACAGGCGACCCAGCCTCTCGCCAGCGGGAAACACCACCGGCAGGTCCAGGCACCGAGAGAGGTAGAAGAACTCCTCGCGCGGCGGGGCAACTTCCGCCCTCATCCACCCCTCCTTCCCCCAGACGGTAGGTCAGACTCATGGGCGCTACCTTAGCATGAGCGCTGGCCAATGCCCAAGCTCCTGCGTTAACATGAAGGCTCGAGGAGGCTCTATGCGCCTTATACGACTCTTGGCCACGGGACTTTTCGCCGCCGGGGTGTGGGCATCACCCTCCGACCCTGCCCTGGAAAAGATCGCTCCCACCCTTTGGCGCGCCATGGCCGACCAGCCGCAGGGCACGGTGGCGGCCATCGTCACCATCAAAATAGCCGCTGCCGAGGCGGTGGTCTCGCCCGAAAGCAAGCGCCTTGCGGCCATTGCCGAAGCGGGACAGGAGGTGGGGCAGGAGGTCACCCTTTTGGGCGGCGAGGTAACCGCCCGCTGGAGCCACATCCCCGCCCTGGCCTGCCGGCTGCCGGCGGCTGCCCTGCCCTACCTGGCAGCGCACCCACGCGTGGCCCACATTGGTCCGGACCGACAGGTCCGGGCCTTTGACTTGGAAGGGGAGGCGCTAATAAACGTGCCGCAGGTGCGTTCGCTGGGTTGGACCGGCCAAGGGGTGGGAATCGCCATGCTGGACACGGGGGTGGACTACAACCATCCTGACCTTTCCCCCGGCGGGACCAGCCCTTCCGCCAAGACCGTGCTTCTTTGGGATGCCATTAACAACGATGCCGATCCTTTGGACGACGAGGGTCATGGAACGGCCACCGCCAGCGTGGCTGCCGGCAAGACCTTGGGGGTGGCGCAAGCAGGGCGCATCGTGGCGGTGAAGGTGCTTAACGACAAGGGAAGCGGGAGCATCTCCCACGTCCTCACCGGCCTCAACAAGGTGTTACAAAGCATCGACGGGGGTAACCCTTACAACATCCGCGCCGTCAACCTCTCCCTCGGCGGCTACAACGAAGCCTGGCCGCCAGGGTCGGGCAGCTGCGACGAGCTGGACCCGGCCACCTTTTCCGCCTTCGCCAGCCTGCGGCAGCGGGGGGTGGTCATTACCGTGGCCGCGGGCAACGGCGGCTGCACCAACGGCGTGGCCTGGCCCGCCTGCCTCTCCAATGCCCTGGCGGTGGGGGCGGTGTACGACGCCAACATTGGGCGGGTTTCCTTCGATCAGGACCAATGCATCCCTTTGGGCTGCACCGATTTCAGCACCGCGGCGGACCAGGTAGCCTGCTACTCCGACTCGGGGGAAGAGCTGGACCTGTGGGCCCCGGGCGGGGCGACCATGGCCGCACGCAAAGGGGGCGGGGTGGAGAGCTTTCACGGCACCTCCATGGCTGCACCGTACGTGGCCGGGGTGGCCGCGCTCTTGGCCCAGGCCAAGCCGCAGGCCAGCTCGCAAGAGCTTTTCAACGCGCTGCGCGGTTACGGGCAGCCCATCACCGACCCTCGCAACGGCATCACCCGCAACCGGGTGGATTCGCTGGCGGCGCTCCAGGCCCTGCAAGGAGGTGCGGCCAGCTATAGCCAGCGTTACTACCTCACCGGCATTGCCCGCTGGCCTGGCGTTCCCCCGGCCTTTTGGTACTCGGACGTAGCCATCCTCAACCGCGCCAGCCTCCCGGTCCATCTGCGGCTGACGTTCCTTTCGGACACGGCTTCCCCGGCCCCGGTGGAGCTAACCCTGGATGCCAACGCCCAGGCCAGCTGGCGGGATGTGCTGGCGCAAGCCTTTGGGCTGACCACCAACGCGGTTGGGGCGATCCTTGTGGAGGCGGACCAGCCGGTGCGGGTGCTGGCGCGCACCTACTCGCAGGTGCAGGTGAAGCAACAGGACAGTTCTTTGGCTTGGGGAACTATGGGGCAGTTCATTGAAGGGGTGGAGGTGAGCAAGGCCCTGGTCTCGGGCAAGGCGGGCTACCTCTCGGGCTTGCGTTCCGACCCGCCCTTCCGCACCAACGTGGAGTTCCTCAACGTGGGGAGCAGCGACGTCCAGGTGGAGGTGGCCTTTTTTGCCAACAATGGCTCGGCAATAACCACGCTTGTGGTGGACATCCCGGCGCAGCGGCGGGTGCAGGTTGCCAAGGCCTTGCCAGATGGCCACCAAAGCGCCTACGCCCGCGTGCGCGTGCTCACACCTGGCGGGCAAGTGGTGAGCCTGGCCTCGGTGGTGGACGGCAACTCCACCGACCCCACCACTATTCCCCTGTGGGTGCCCTAAGGGGAGCGGGCGAGAAAACGGGAAGCAAAGTTCCGGTCCGTCTGCTCCTCCAGCTCCTCGAGCGTGCTGCTGCGCTCTGCCGCTACGCGTTCGGCCACCAGCCGCACCCACGCGGGGCGATTAGGCTTGCCCCGATGGGGAACCGGGGCCAGGTAAGGGGCGTCCGTTTCCAGCAGCAACCGCTCGGCGCTTACCGCCCTTGCCGCCTGCCGTACGTTTTCGGCCTTGGGGAACGTGACCATACCAGAAATGCCCAGGTGAAGGCCCAACCCTTCCACCGCCTGCGCCCCTTCCGCCCCCTCGGTGAAGGAGTGGGCCACCCCCCGTACGGGGGCCCTGGGGGATAGCAGCGCCAAAAAGTCCTCCCACGCCTCGCGCTGGTGCATCACCACCGGCAGCCCCGCCTCCCGCGCCAGGTCCAGCTGCCACAACAGCGCGCGTTGTTGATCCTCCTTGGGCGAGTTGAGGTAGTGGTAATCCAGGCCGATTTCCCCCACCGCCACCACCCCCGGCAGGCCCACCAGCTTTTCCAGGCGGGCCTTCCAACCCGAGTCCAGCTCGCTGGCCTGGTGCGGGTGAAAGCCCACCGCTGCAAATACCCCCTCCCCGAGCTCCTGCGGAAGATTGGCCACCTCTTCCAGGTCCTCCCGGCCGGTGGCGGGCACCAGCAACCAGCGGACCCCCACCTGCCGGGCCTCGGCCACCAGCTGCCGGCGCTCCCTTTTGGGAAAGCTGGCCAGGTGCACGTGCGAGTCGGTCATCCTCCCTCCCGGTCAAAGCATAGCGCTTGCCAAAGACCCCAGGCCTTGTCAACATGAGCCCATGGGCGAGCGTATTGCCTTAGTGGTGGTTGGGGTGGGACACCTGGGCCGACACCACCTGCGCTTGGCTTCCTCTCTGCCCTTTTGGCGCTGTGTGGGAGCGTACGACACCGACCGACACAAGCTGGAGGCTCTCACCAGCGAGTACGGTGTGCCGGCCCTGAGGAGCTTGGAGGAAGCGGTGGCGGCCTGCCACGCCGCCATCGTCGCCACACCCACGGTAAGCCATCGAGAGGTGGCGGAGGCATTTTTGGCCGCCGGCAAGCACGTGCTGGTGGAAAAGCCCTTGGCGGCAACGGTGGAAGAGGGCCAGGCCTTGGTGCATACGGCGGAAGCCGAGGGCCTCGTCTTAGGGGTGGGGCACGTGGAGTTTTTCAACCCGGCGGTGCAGGCGCTCCTGCAGCGCCACCCCCAGCCCCGCTACTTGGAAACGCAGCGCCTTTCCCCGTTCACGCGCCGCTCCTTGGACGTGGATGTGATTTGCGACCTGATGATCCACGACCTCCACCTTGTGCAGGCCCTCAATGGCGGGGCGGCCATCCGAGATGTGCGCGCTGTGGGGGTGCCGGTGCTGTCGTCGCAGGTGGACCTGGCCAACGCCCGCCTGGAATTGGATAACGGCTGTGTGGCCAACCTCACCGCCAGCCGGGTATCCTCCGAGCGGGTGCGCAGGTTGCGGTTGTTCGAACGGGACGCGTACTACTCGCTGGACTACAGCGAGCAAAGCGTGCGAGGCTTTCGCTTACAGCCGGGCCCGGAGCGGCACATCGTGCCCGTGCCGCTGAGCGTTGCCAAGGCGGAACCCTTGGCGGTGGAACACCACGCCTTCTGGCGACGGTTGCGCGGCGAGCCGGGGCCCTTCGTGAGCGGGCGGGAGGGCTTGGAAGCCCTGCGCGCCGCCCATGCGGTGCTGGCGGCCCTACCGCTACCTTGACAGCGGCGCCAACCGACCCCACATTAGTAGTGCCAATTGGCCGCGGGCATTCGACGGCTCTTGCAACCGCGTCAAAGCCTGCGAAGAGCCGGGCGGTCTCCCGCCAAGCCGAAACCCCGACTGATCGGGGTTTCGCTGTTTTGGTGCTTGTGGGGTGGGCCGGGAGTTGGGCCCCGCGCGCCGGTTCGCCTCTTCAGCCCACCACCTGCCGCACCATCTCCTCGATCACGTTCCCATCCAGCTCCGCCAACTCGTAGGTCACCTCGGCAATGGGCTTGTTCACCTTGAGGATGCGCGTGAGGTCGATGGGCGTACCTTCCACCACTACGTCGCAAGGGGTGGCGTTGATGGTGGCTTCCAAGTCGGCAATCTGCCGGTCCGAGTAGCCCATGGCCGGCAGGATGCAGCCCGCGTTGGGGTACTTGCGGTAGGTCTCGGCGATGGTGCCCACCGCGTAAGGCCGTGGGTCGGCGATTTCCGCCGCCCCGTGGTTTTTCGCGGCGAACCAGCCGGCGCCGTAGCTCATGCCACCGTGCGTCAGCGTGGGCCCGTCCTCCACCACCAGCACCCGCTTTCCCGTGATCAGCTCAGGACGGTCCACAGAAATGACGGAAGCGCACTTGATCACCTTGGCTTTAGGGTTGTAGCGGCGGCAGTTTTCCAACACCTCCTCCACCTTCACCGGGTCAGCGGTTTGCACTTTGTTGACGATCAGCAGGTCGGCCATAAGGAAGTTGGTTTCCCCAGGGTAATAGGTGAGCTCGTGGCCCGGCCGGTGCGGGTCCACCAGGGTAATGTGCAGATCCGGCTTGAAGAAGGGGGTGTCGTTGTTGCCCCCGTCCCAGAGGATCACGTCCGCTTCCTTTTCCGCTTCTCGCAAAATCACCTGATAGTCCACGCCCGCATACACCACAAAGCCGTTGTCAATGTGCGGCTCGTACTCCTCGCGTTCCTCAATAGTGCAGTCGTGGCGGTCCAGGTCTTCATAGGTTTCGAAGCGCTGGCACACCTGTTGCGCCAGGTCCCCGTAAGGCATGGGATGGCGCACCGCCACCACCTTCTTGCCGAGCTTTTTCAAGATGCGCGAAACGTAGCGGGTAGTTTGCGATTTGCCCACCCCGGTTCGGACCGCGGTGATAGCAATCACCGGCTTAGAGGAGGGCAACATAGTGTCGCGGGCGGAGCAAATGCCAAAGTGCGCGCCCCAAGCCACCACGTGCGAGCCTTTATCCATAACGTACTGGTGCGACACGTCCGAGTAGGAAAACCAAACCTCGTCCACGTCGTGCTGCGTGATGAGGCGCTCCAGCTCTTCCTCTGGAAAGATGGGGATGCCCTGCGGGTACAAGGGGCCGGCGAGCACCGGCGGATACACCCGCCCCTCAATGTTGGGAATTTGCGTGGCGGTGAAGGCCACCACCTCCACCTCTGGGTTGTTGCGGAAAAGGCAGTTGAAGTTGTGAAAGTCGCGCCCTGCGGCACCCATGATGATGACTTTGCGTTTGGCCATAACCTCCCTCCTGTGCGGACGCGAGACCCGTCCCTGCGCCTCGCTCACTCCCACTCGATGGTCCCGGGTGGTTTGGAGGTGATGTCGTACACCACCCGGTTGATGCCACGCACCTGGCCGACGATGCGGCGGGCGACGCGGTCCAGGAAATCCGCGTCGAAGCGGAACCAGTCGGCGGTCATGAAATCCTCGGTGGTGACCGCCCGCAGCGCCACCACGTGCTCGTAGGTGCGCTGGTCCCCCATCACCCCCACCGTGCGCACGGGCAAAAGCACCGCCAGCGCCTGGGAAATCTGCCGGTACAAGCCGGCAGCGCGAATCTCCTCCATGAAGATGGCATCCGCCTGCTGCAGCAGCCTCACCCGCTCCGCCGTCACCTCACCCACAATGCGCACCGCCAACCCAGGCCCAGGGAAGGGCTGGCGAAACACAAACTCCTCCGGCAGACCCAGCTCCAGCCCAAGCTTGCGCACCTCGTCCTTGAAGAGCAACCGTAGCGGCTCCACCAGCTCAAAACCCAGCTCAGCCGGCAAGCCACCCACGTTGTGGTGCGTCTTGATGGTGACGGAGGGACCCTTTACCGAGGTGGATTCAATCACGTCGGGGTAAAGCGTGCCCTGCGCCAAATACCGCGCCTGGGGAAACTTAGCGGCCTCCTCCCTGAACACCGCAACGAACTCGTGACCAATGCGGCGGCGCTTTTCCTCCGGGTCCTCCACCCCCGCCAGGGCAGCAAAAAAGCGCGCTGCCGCGTTCACCCGGTCCACGGACAAACCGTAAGCGGCAAAGCGCTCCATCACCTTGTCCCCCTCCCCCGCCCGCAACAGCCCTGTATCCACAAAGATGGGAATGGTGCGCTCCCCCACCGCCTCCCGGCACAGCAGCGCCGTGACGGTGGAGTCCACACCGCCCGAAAGGGCAACAATCACTTGCCCCTCGCCCACCTGTTCCCTGATGGCAGCCACCGCCTCCGCCCGCAGGTTGCCGGGCGTCCAGTCTCGCCGCGCCCCGCACAAGCTGAGAAAGTTGTCCAAGATCTGCAGGCCAAAGTCCGTGTGCTTGACCTCGGGGTGAAACTGAATGCCGTATAGCTTGCGCTCCTCCCACGCCATGGCCGCATGCGGCGCCGCTTCCGTGCGCGCTACCGTACGAAAACCCTTCGGCAGACGGGTCACCTCATCCCCGTGGGACATCCACACACGCTGTCTTGCCGGCAAGCCAGCAAAGAGCGGGCATGGGGCCAAAAGCTCCAGCTCCGCCGCACCGTACTCCCGCCGCCCGCAGCTGGCCACCTCCCCGCCCAAAAGCTGCGCCATCACCTGCTGGCCGTAGCAAAGGCCCAGCACCGGCACACCCAAATCGAACAGGCCCGGATCGGGCCGCACCGCTTGTTGCTCATACACGGAGGCAGGCCCGCCCGAAAGGATCACGCCAATAGGCCGGCGCCGGCCAATCTCAACCAGGGAAAGGCTTGGGGGAACTATTTCGCTCTTAACCGAAAGCTCCCGCACCCGCCGAGCAATCAGCTGCGTGTACTGCGAGCCAAAGTCGAGGATCAAAACCGTTTCATGGGCCGTCATACCGCCCCGCCCGGCGGGGCACCTTAGCTTAGCAGCTTACCCTGCCCTTTTCTAGGCCCCGCGTTGCCTCACCTATTGAAACCGAAGGACACGAGGCGAAAAACGGCATCTGCTGGCTCCCTAACGCGGTCGCTCGCTCCCGACTGAGTCAGGCCGGTCTCTCGTGTGGCCAGAACAGCCTTACGCTGCCATCGAGGCCTTAAAGCGCGCCAAAGGGCCCCTCCGTCACTGCGGCATGCCCGGAAAGCGGTTCGCCCTTACGAGCCCCCGAAGAGCCTGCCATGCGCTGCGTCAGGATGCACCAGCGGCCCCATACGTCTATGCGTTGGCGATGAAAAAGACAGAATTTCGAAGCATTTCGAGGCGCCTAAGCTCCCTTCGCCATTCCGTGGGCGTCGAAGGCGCCCGAATCACTCTCGTCTTGCCATCGACGATACCTCCCACCTACCCGAGATTGCTTCGCTCGCCCCGCTGGCTCGCAATGACGGGGGGAGGCTGCTCCGGCAGCTACGTGGCCCTTTCGTCATTGCCAGGGCCGCCACGCGGCCCGAAGCAATCCTTGTTGCAAGGGGCCCGGAGGGCGAAGAGGCAATCTCATCCTCCCGGCCCGCGGCCCTGAAACCCCACGCACTGAGAATGCTTCCCTTCGCCCGCCATGATAGCCATACGTCCTAATTGCCAGGTCCGGCTGGGAAAGGCGGATACCTCGAGTCGGCAGCACACACAGGCGCTGTCGAAAAACCGAGTAGACGACCCCACCCTAAGGCCGGTAGAGGTACAGGTATCGGGGAAGCGTATGCAGGAAGGCGTCACGCACCGCCGGATCGAAGTGGCTGGGCTGGACCCGGCTGTCCCCTTTCTTGAGCACGGCCACCGCCTCCTCGTGGCTCAGGGCAGGTTTGTACGCTCGGGAGGAGCGCAGGGCATCGTAAACGTCAGTCACCCGCACGATGCGCGCCTCCAGGGGAATGGTATCCCCTGCCAGGCCCCGCGGGTAGCCGCTGCCGTCGAAGTTCTCGTGGTGATAGAGGGCAATATTCCGCGCCATCTCCAGCTGCGGCAAGCTACCCAATAGCTTCGCGCCGTTGACGGTGTGCTGGCGCAGTAGCTGCTCCTCTTCCGGGCTCAGGGCACCGGTTTTCATTACCAGCTCCAAGGGAACGCTCATCTTGCCCACGTCGTGCACCCGCGCCGACGGACCCATCCAACGCACGAACCGCGGCGGGCAGCCCAAGGTACGGGCGGTTTCCCGCGCCAGGATGGCCACCCGCTGCACGTGGTCGGCCGTGTCCCGGTCGTAAAACTCGGCAGCCAGGGCCAAGGCCTCCAAGGCAGAGAAGAAGGCCAGCTCCTGCCGTCGCGCCTCCAACCGCAGCCGCTCGAACACCCCCCAAAGGCGAAAGGCCGCGCGCAGAATGGGAAACTCCCACACCCCCACTTCCCAAGGGTAGCCCGCCAACAGCAGATACCCCTGCGACCCAGCGGCGGCCACGAAGTTATGCGGCGGGGAATCGGTGGGAAAGCCCAGCAGCGCCGCCAGCGTGGTATCCATCAGCTGCTTGCCCACATAACGCCCCTCGCCGCGGGCGTAAGGGGCAAGGGCGCGGGAGATATCGATGGCGCGGTAAACTCGCTGCTTGCGGAACCAGCTGCCGTGTCGCCAAAACCAGGTGGTGGCCAAAAGCCTGGAGCCAACCCGCGTGGCGGCCCAGGCAAACTGCGGGTGGTCAGGCGAGCCCGGGCTCTCACCTAACAGCTCCCGCGCCATCGCATCGGCCACCGCCAGTGCCGTCCAGTCCGCCACCCCTTCGGCAGCAAAGGTTTCGGCGAAGCGGCCCATGCGGTCCAGCTCCAGGAAGGACAGCAACAGCCGGTCGGAAAGCCGCTTGGCGCGCAAAAGCGTTCGCACCCGCGACAAAAGCTCCAGGGGCTCCACCGGCTTGGTGAGAAAGTCATCGGCACCCAGCTCCAACAGCCTTAGGCGGTCCCCGCGGTCCTCGGAGCTGGTGATCACCACCACCGGGACGCGTGCGGTGTCTTCTTCCTGCCGCAGCTGGCGAAAAACCAGCTCGCCGGAGATGTCAGGCAGGTAAAGGTCCAGCAACACCACGTCGGGATGCATGGTGTGCGCCACCGTCAGGGCTTCTGCGCCGCTGGCAGCCAGCGCTACCTCCAGGCCCTTAGCCGTTAACGTCTCGGCCAAAGCCTGGGCCTGGGTAGGTGAGTCCTCAACGAGCAGGATACGGTCCATAGGCTCCTGGTACCCAGTTTAACCCGATTCTTCCGCAGCCGCGGAGGGAACCCTTGCCAGCCAGGAGGAAGGGGCCGCCAGAAGGGCAAGGCCCGTCCGGCCAGTGGCGGACCTCCGGCCACAAAGGCCAAGGCCAATGGGGCGGCCGCACACCGGAGCAAGGGTTTGTCCCTGGCCTGCCTAACGCTCCACCCTGAGCAGGTTGTGCACCTGTCGGACCCCGGAAGTGGCCCGGGCCACCGTGGCAGCCAAGTCCCGCTGCTGGCGATGAGCCACGGTACCGGAGAGAACCACTACGCCCGAGCTGGCCTCCACCTCGATGCCCATGGCGGCGCGGCCCAGGCTATCCAAAAGCCGCAGCTTGACCCGTCCTTCCAGCAGCTGGTCGGCGGCGCGTTGTTCCAGCTCGGCTAGTGCCCCTGGTTTGTGCTCCGGCTCGAGGGTGAGGAGGTTTTTCACCGCCGACACGCCCTTCACCGAGCGCACCACCTCCTCCGCCACCATGAGGGACGAGCGCTCCCGCACCTTGCCCGACAGCACCACCGTGCTGCCCACCGCTTCCACCTCGATGGCCAGCGCTTCCCCCTTGAGGTGCTCGAGCAGCGCCACCTTCACTTTGCCCTCCAGCACCGCCTCTTCCAGGCTGTGAGCCACCCGCTGAAGCGCGCGATCCGCCGCTTGCCCTGCCCGCTGCAGCGGACCCGGGGTGGGAGATGCCGCCACAGTCGCAGCTAACACCAGGCTGACCATGATGCCAGCGTACCCCAAGCACGCCTGCCTGCCGTGACCGCCATCACTTCAGTTCCGGGCGCACCGGTCGCCGCACCGCTGCGTACCCCGCCTGGTTGGTGAGCACGTCGCGCACGCCCACGCTGATGCGGTAAATCCCCGGTTCCAGCAGAAGGGAAGCGGTGACCGTGTAGTACTGGCTCTGAGCCCGGTCGTAAGCAGCCTTGGGAATACGCACCTCGTGCTGGCGGCGCTGCAGGTCCGACTGCTTGCCCTCCTCGTCGCGGGCCGCGTAGTACACCACCATCGAGCCCACATACTCTTCGCCGCTTGGCACCAGCGCCAAATTCTTGATAGGCACACGAATTCCCACCGGCAGGGTCCAGTACTTGCCGGAAGCGGGAGCTGGCTCTCCTGTGGACAGCTCGATCCCCAAAGGGTTGTCCTCCAGCTCAAAGGCCAGGCCGGTAATGACGCGATCGGCAATGCGCGAGGGCAGGGATTTCTCGATAAAGGTGCGGCGGTAGGAGAGCTGGTACTCGGGATGATTTTTGACCTTGACTTCAATGCGGTGGACCCTATCCTCGCCGGAAGGCACCAACTTGTAGCCAAGCGAGTAATAGGTTTCGAAATCAGTGGCAATTTTTTCCAAGCCGGGACCCACGTCATTGGTATTCACGATCGCCAGCCCTCCCGTTTGCTCAGCCATGTAAATAAGCGAATCCTGGTAGTTGCTGCGGGCAATGGCTGCTGCCAGCGTCGAGCGCGGCATACGATGCTCGGCCTCCACGCCCAGCTCCGATTCCAAACCGCGGGCGTCAATGGTGTAAAGCGTGATATCGGCAGCGGCGGCGGTGTTCACCAGGCTGCGGAAAAGCTCGGTAGCGTCAAACTCCCGCGACTGGGAAACCGCACCCATTTCCCGATAGTTCTCTTGAATCTCGTAAAACAGCTCCAGGCCAGGAGACATGGGCAAGCCATCGGATACGTAAATAATGGCCTTCTTTCCCGGCACGCCGGCCATCATGGTCATCAAGTCCTGGAAGGCGCGAACGGTGAAAATCAGCGTGTTGCGCTGCTCCCGGGCAAAGGCACGCACGCGACCCATAGCGTCGTCCATGGTGCTGGGGTCGGACGAGCGCTGGTGAATGTAGTCCTCGATTTCCCGCCGGGAGGAAAGCACCTCCGTGCGCCCACCGGTGTACCGGCGCACGCTGCGAAGCGCGTCGGTTACGTCTTGGGGATCGGAGGTAAAAGTTTGAAGGATTTTCAGGCTTTTCTGAAAGGAGGCCACCATCACCTGGTCCGGCGGCCGCAGGTTGTCGTTGATAAATTCCGACAGGCGCGTGAGCACCCGGTTACGATTCAAGGGGTGGATGTTCTCGTTGTCGATGAGCAGCGCCAAGAATCTGGGCTGACGCGGCGGCGGCGCTTCCACCAGGGGGGTGGCGGTAGGCTGGGGAAGAGCTTGCGGAGTAGGCGTGGGCGTGGGCTGCGCCACCTTGCTTTGGCGCGTGTACACGGCGAAGTTGGTGATGTCCTGCAGCTTGCCATCCTGGTAGAGGAAAAAGTCCTCTTTGGTCAGCCCGAGAACGGGTCCCTCCTTGCTCCGCACCGACACATCCACGCTCACCAGGGTGATTTCGCTCACGTCGTAAAAGCGAAGACCCCCAACGTGCTGCTCCGGCGGCTTTTCCGCCGGCGGCACGTCTTGGGCAGGAAGGGGCACGCCGCTTGTGCACAAAAGCCACAGAGCCAGCTTCCAAAGCGTCCTCACCGTTCGCCTCCCGCTGCAGTGTAGCGCAGCCGCCGCTGGCACGGCTCAGGCGCTTACAAACGGAGGTCGGCCATTACGGTGGAAGTGGCCTTGCCCAGGGTGTCCTCCACCGCCACCCGTAGCGATGGGGACCCCCCTTCCAGCTCCAGGGTAAAGCGGTAGGCGAAGTAGCCCCGCTGCCGGGCTTCCTCCACCTTGTCCGAGGCTAATTCCAGGGGCACCAACTGGTGGGCCAGCTCCGACTGGTTTCCCGCCCCATCCACCACCAGGATCACCACCTGCACCTGGCCCCAGTGGGTTTGGCCGCGGGGGATGAGGGTCAGGTGGGCGTAGGGAATGCGCAGCTCCGCACCCATGCGGTACAGGCGCATCCCCCTGGCGCCCAGCTTTACCTTGGAAGTGGGCTTGTCCAGCACCAGCACCAACCCCAGGTCGTTGCTTTGCTCACCCAAGAGTAAGCTGGCGCGCACCCGATCCGCGTCGCGCTCGGGGATGGGTCGGTCCACGTACTCGCGGCGGTAGGTCAGCCGGTATTCGGGGTGGCCCACCACCTCCACCTCAATGGTGTGCCGCTTGCCATCGCCCGCGTGGGGCGGCTGAAAGGCCAAGGAGTAAAAAGCACTGGTGAGCCGCTCCACGTCGGCCAACGCCGCGCCCGCATCGGTGGAAAAAATCGCCTCCCCACCGGTGAGCCGCGCGGCCTGAATCAAGGTGTCCTTGCGGTCTGCCTCACGCCAAAAGGCCACGTTGCCCGCATCCGCTGCCAGGGCCTCGGAGCCGGAGCGCGAGGCGTCGGCGGCGCTCAGCTGCACCCCCGAAGGGTCGAGGGTGTAAAGGGTGAACTCCTGCTCGGCCGCTTGCAGCGCCGCTCGCCCTAGCAAGCCCGCATGGCGGTATTCGGGCGGTGTGTCCAACCAAAAGTCGTAATCGCGGTAGATGGGCACGTTTTCCGCCCGCGGGAACCCGGGGGAAATGAGCAGGGCAATCTTACGAGCGGGCACTTGCCCGTAGCGCTGCAGCGCCGCGGTGAAGGCGCGCTCCACCCGCGAGACCATTTGCCGCATTTCGAACCAGTACTCCTGATTCTGGGCCCGACGAAACTGGTAGGTGGACCAGGTTTCCCGCGCCGGCACGTCCCGCACATCAAAGGCGGAGAGGCGGATTTGCCGCTGCAGGCCGGTGGCGGCGAACCGCTCCACCTCCTTCAGGGCGCGCAGGAGGCGCTCGGTGGAGGCGGTAGGCTCGGTGTGTACCCGCAGCTGCCCATCGAAGCTCACCACCGCCACCTCCAGCCCCGGGGGCAAACCATCCGCCAGCGCATCTCGCAGCGTCCCGACCATGGTTCGTTTGTCCGGCTCGGTCATGAGGTACAAATCGAAAAACAGCAGCACCAGGCGAGGCATGGACTGGCCAACCAAGCTCGCATCCTTGGCCTGGCTAATTTGCCCCCCCTCCACCACCAGAAAATTGGTGATCACCTGCTCTTTGCCGTCCTCGCGCAGGCGGAAATCTTCCTTTTGCAAGGCGGTCACTGGCAGACCGCGAGCGTCCCTCACCACCACGTCTACGGTCACGTTGTTCACCGTCACCTCGGTGATGAAACGGGGCACCTCCTGCTGTGCCAGCAACGGCGTGGCCAACCAGAACCCGAAAAGCCAAAGGGACCGTCGCATGGTCGTTCCTCCCGAATGTGCGCTAAGAGCAAAAAGCGTGCCAGGGATCCATTTTCCCTCCGCCCCAGGCCTGCTACCGTAGGCACCGGGAGGATGCCATGGTGGCAGCCGTTTTTGCCTTGGTCACGCATATGGCGATGGGAAATGGCGAGAGCCTCAGCCCAGGTCAGGTGTGGTCAGAAGAGGACATCGTCACCCAGGAGCGCGCGTCCGAGCCCGCCTTCGGTCCCCAGGGGCAGGTAGTTTGGGTGCGTACCACCGTGGACTTGAAGGAAAACCGGGAAGAACACCACCTGTGGCTCACGGACGAACTGGCTCCCGGTCGCCAGCTCACCCGCGGAGCGGTAAGCGACCGACAGCCACAAGTTTCCCCCGACGGACGTTTGGTGGTGTTTCTCTCAGACCGCACGCTCCCCAAAGGGGACAAGGAAGCCAAGGGCAAGCAGCTTTGGGCTTTGCCCTTGACCGGGGGTGAGCCCTACCCCCTGACCCAACAGCCCAAAGGGGTGGAAGCCTTTACCTTTGCCGACGCTCACACGGTTCTCTTTTTGGCCGAGGACGCCGCTGACGCACTTGAACGGCAAGAAAAGCAAGCCAAAGACGAAAGCCAGGTGGTGGAAGACCCCGAGCGGCAAAAGCGCGTTAGGCTGTTTCGCCTGGATTTGGGAAGTGGCAAGGTGCGACGGCTCACCGTCAACCGCACCCCCATCGTCCAGTTCGCCACCAGCCCCGATGGCCGCTGGGCTCTCCTGCAGATAAGCGTTAGCCCTTCCTATGAGGCGGACGCCCGGCGCAAACCGGAGCACTACCTCCTGGAGCTAGCCACGGGAAAGCTCACCCGCATCCTGGCCGATCGGGCCGCTACCCCCACTGCCTTTCGCTTTAGCCAGGACAGCCGGTTCCTGGCCTTTTCCGAAACCTTTGCCTCCGACCCCCAGTGGGAGGGAGCGGGCATTGAAAAGCTCTACCGCCTGGAGCTGACAACCCAGAAGCTAACGGAGGTAGAGCTAGAGGGGCCGCGGGGACTGGCCTCGCCCGGTTCCTGGGCGCCGGTGCCGGGTGGCTTCGTGGTGCTGCTGGCCGACGGTACCCGCAACATCCTGGCTTTGATTGAGGAAACACCTCAAGGCTTTCGCCGCCGCCCATTGATTGACGGGCACGTAAGCAGCTTGGTGGCCAGCCCGGACGGTCGGCAGTTGGCCCTACTGCGTTCTGCTCCCTACCAGCCTCCCCAGTGGTGGCGGGCAAAGCTTGAGCCCGAGGGTCTGCACATCCTGGGCCCACTGACCGAGCTCAACCGCCAGCTTTCGCGCAAGCCCGGCGGCCAGGTGGAGGTGGTCCGCTGGCAGGGCGCCCTGGGGGATGAGGTGGAAGGCATCCTTTACTACCCCTTGAACTTCCAACCCGGCCAACACTATCCCCTCGTGGTTATGCTCCACGGCGGACCTGCCGGGGCGGATCAGCTGGAATGGAAAGCCTCGTGGGCCTACGCCCCGCAGCTGTACGTGCAAAAGGGAGCCTTCGTGTTGTTCGTCAACTACCACGGCAGCTCCCATTACGGCTTGGAGTGGGTGGAATCCATCAAGGGACGCTATTACGAGCTGGAGGTGCCGGACATCATGGCCGGAGTGGATCACCTGGGGGCGCGCGGCCTCGTGGACCCGCAGCGGGTGGGCGTCCTGGGCTGGTCCAACGGGGCCATCCTCACCATTGCCCTTACCGTCGCCACCGACCGTTTCAAGGCGGCAGTAGCCGGAGCTGGAGACGTGAACTGGATTTCCGATTACGGCAACTGCGCCTTTGGCGTGCGCTTCGATAACTCGTACTTTGGCGGCCCACCCTGGGAGCGACTGGAGCACTACCTAGCCAAGTCTCCCCTGTTCCAAATGCACCGGGTGGCCACGCCAACCCTCATCCTTTTTGGTACCGAAGACACCTCCGTACCCACGGAACAGGGCTGGCAGCACTTTCGCGCCCTTCAACAGCTGGGCAAGACGCCCGTGCGCTTTGTGCTGTTCCCCGGGGAGGGGCACTCCCTGGCCAAGCCAGCGCACCGGCTGCGCAAGCTGCGGGAAGAACTGGCCTGGTTTGACCGCTACCTGTTCGGCCACCAGCAGACCGCCCTTCCCCTCCCGCCAATGGAGTCCAAGCTGGCGGTTTTCTTGGCCAAACAACAGCGCGCGCGGGTTGAAAGCTTCTACGGCCAGTTGGTACGCGGCCGGTTGGTGCCGGAAACGCTGCTGGTGCCGAGGCTGGGGGTCAAACTGGGCGTCTTCGAAGTTACCCGCGCGCAATGGGCCTCTTTCGAACACGCTCAGAAGCTGCGAGCTGACGAAGGCAACCTGCCCCACGTGGGGGTCTCAGCGGAAAAGGCGCTGGCCTACTGTCGTTTCCTCACCCAGCTCACTGGCCGGCCTTTTCGCTTGCCCACGTCTGAAGAATGGGAGCAGCTCCAGGCCCAAAGTAAGGGCCCAGCGGTGGCCTGGGCCCACTGGCTGGGTCAAGGACCAGCCTTCGACGACCTGCCCATCCTTTCTGACCTCCTGGCACCCTTGGGAGGCCCGCAGGCCCTGCTTTTGCCCGTGGGCTCGGGCGACTGGGTTCCCCTGGCCCCGGGGGAGGGGCTTTTCGACCTAGCTGGCAACGCCGCCGAGTGGGTGCTGCAGGAGGGCCAGCCGGTGCTCAAAGGTGGCTGCGCCAGCTGCTTCGAGGAGGAGCCACCGCCGGCGGCCTTGGCGGGTTTGCGGGTGGTAGAAGAGCTGTCTCAACGCTGACGCTCCGCGGGCCTCAAGCGGCAAGGAAAAGGGCGGGGTTGTCGCCCGCCCGTGGCTGTGCTCTTCGATGGCAGTGAGGCCTTAGGCCTGGCCCTTTTCCTCCTCCCTGGCCCCCAGCTCCCGGTCCAGCATGAACAAAGCCGGTGGGTGCTCCCCAACCAGCTTGAGGCGATGAATGATGGGCTCCAGCTGCGCCTCTTCCTCCACCTGCTCGTTGACAAACCAGTGCAGGAAGCTCTCGGCAGCGTAGTCCTTCTCCGCGCGCGCCAGATCCATCAAGGCGTGGATACGGGCGGTGATGTGCTGCTCGTGGGCCAAAGCAGCAGAAAATGCCGCCAGCGGGCTCTCCCATGTCCCCTGGGGCTGGGGCAAAGCCTGCAGGCTCACCTTCCCACCGCGCTCCAAGATGTGCCGATAGAAGCGCATGGCATGGCCCAGCTCCTCGCGCGCCTGGAGCTCCATCCACTTGGCCATGCCCGGCAGCTGCTTGGCCGCAAAGTCCGCCGCCATGGCTAGATAGAGGTAAAACGAGGAAAACTCTTCTAAAAGCTGATCGTTAAATGCTTTCTCGATGTTGGCTCGCAAAGTCATGGTAAAGCCTCCTCGCTCGCATTATACCCGCCCTGGGCGTTTGAGCTTTCGCTCAACTTCTGCTACATAAGGCTAGGGCTACGGTGCCGACCGTATAGCCAAGGGAGAACGCATGGCCAACTTGGTGGTGGTGGGAGGACAGTGGGGCGACGAGGGCAAGGGTAAGGTGGTTGACCTCCTGTGCCCAGTTTTTCGCCACGTGGCGCGGTTCAACGGCGGCAACAATGCTGGTCACACCGTGCGCTTTGCTGACAAGCACTTTGCCTTGCACCTAATCCCCTCCGGCATCCTTCACGAGAGCTGCCAGTGTTACATCGGTCCCGGGGTGGTGGTGGATCCGGTGAGTCTGTTGGCCGAAGTGGAAAAGCTGGAAAACCAGGGCATACCCGTACGCCGGCGCTTACACCTCTCCCCCCGGGCGCACCTGGTCTTGCCCCATCACCGGGCCCTGGACCAGGCACGGGAGGTGGTTAAGGGCGCACAAAAGATTGGCACCACCGGTCGTGGCATCGGCCCCACGTACGAAACCCGCGCGGCTCGCCTGGGCCTGCGCGTGGGGCTGGTGCGCGACTCCCGTGGCTTCCGCTCCCGCGCGCTACAGCTGGTGGATGAGCTATCCCGTATCCTCGAAGCCTATCCGGGATCTTCCGTACCTGGAGACAAGCAGCTGGAGGAAGCCTTGGCTGCGGCTGAAAGCCTTGCGCCCTTTCTGCGCCCGGTGGACCGGTTGCTGGCGGAAGCGTGGCAACGAGGCGAGGCCATCCTCTTTGAAGGCGCGCAGGGCACCCTCCTGGACCTGGACTTTGGCACCTACCCCTTCGTCACCTCTTCGGGGTGTCTAGCTGGCTACGCGGCTCCGGCTTTGGGCCTGCCGGCCAAGGCGGTCGATGGCGTGCTGGGCGTTTTCAAGGCCTACGCCACCCGCGTAGGCTCGGGCCCGTTCCCCACGGAAATCGCCGACGCCTGGGGCGAGCATATTCGCAACCGAGGCAACGAATTTGGCACCACCACGGGAAGACCTCGTCGCACGGGCTGGTTCGACGCGGTGGCGGCGCGTGAGGCCGTGCGCTGGAGCGGCATCGAAGCGGTGGCTTTGACCAAGCTGGATGTGCTGGACCGTCTCCCCACGATTCCGGTGGCTGTGGCCTACCAGCTGGGCGAGCAGCGGCTGCAATCCCTTCCCGACACCGCGGAAGAGCTCTCCGGCCTTCAGCCCGTGTACGAGGAGCTTCCCGGCTGGCAAAGCGAAACCACCAGCATTGCCGACTTTGCCAAGCTGCCGCGCAAAGCTCAAGCTTACGTGCAGCGCTTGGAGGAGCTTTTGGGGGTGCCGGTGGTGCTCATCTCCACCGGGCCGCGGCGGGAAGAGACCATCCTGCGCCGACAGCCCCCCTTGACCAGCTGGCTTGCCGCGCTGCCGCAGGCGTGAGCTCCGCACCCCATGGTCCATCCCCCGAGAGAATGCTCGCGGCCAAGGCACCTCTTGCCTTGGAAAGGGAGAGGCTCTAGAGTCTCGGTCTTGTGAGCGTAGCGGCTTGAAAGGGGGGAGCTTATGTTCGCCGGTCATCCCAAGGGACTGAAGGTGTTGTTTTTCACCGAGATGTGGGAGCGATTCGGCTATTACCTGATGATTGGCATCTTTTCCCTCTACATGCTGGATGCGGTCATGGGCGGCTTGGCCTTTCCGCGGGAAAAGGCGGCCGAGACCTACGGCACCTTTGTGGCGCTGGTGTACCTCACGCCCTTTTTTGGGGGGGTGCTGGCCGACCGGGTGTTGGGCTACCGCAAGAGCATCGTGTTGGGCGGCTTACTCATGGCCACCGGCTACTTCTGTGTGGCCTTCGGCGGGCTGTCGCTCTTTTACTTGGGCTTGGCCTTCGTCATTGCCGGCAACGGCTTCTTCAAGCCCAACATTTCCACCATTGTGGGCAAGCTCTATGAGGAAGGCTCACCCCTGCGCGACTCCGCCTACAACATTTTTTACATGGGCATCAACATTGGCGCCTTTGCGAGCAACTTCGTAGCTGCCCTGCTGCGCAATCGTTTTGGCTGGCCGGCCGCCTTTGCCGCCGCCGGAATCGGGATGCTGTTGGGGGTTGCTATCTTCCTGGCCTGGCAAAGACACCTCGCGTCCGTGCCCGACCGCGGCACCGCCGGCCCGGTGCAAAACCAAGCGCTGCGGGAGATAGTGCTGTACATCTTCCTTCCGGCCGGTTTGCTTGGGAGCCTGGGTTTCTTTTATCTCGGCCCCAAGCTTGGGTCACCTTCCACCACCGCCTTTGCCTTGGGGGTGCTGCCGGCCGTCGTTTACTACGCCCGACTCTACCTCACTGCCAGCCGTCAGGAACGGGGACCCATCGGTGCGCTGTTGTCCATCTTTTTGGTGGTCATCGTCTTTTGGATGATATTCCACCAAAACGGCTCCACCATGACCTACTGGGCAGACGAGAATACCCGGCGCGACGCGGGGGTGTTGGCACCGATTTTGCGCACCTTGCACTTCGACCAAGACGCCACCATTGGGGAGACCATTAAGGATCCGGACGCCCAGGGTTCCTACTGGCGCAACGTGTCTCCGGACCAGCGGCCTGCGGCGGGAGTGAAAATCACCCTCATCTCCACCGAGCTTTTCCAGTCCATCAACCCCTTCTTCATTGTCGTGCTGACACCGCTGTTGGTGAGTTTCTGGGCCGGCTTGCGCTGGCAAGGGCGAGAGCCGTCCACGCCGGCCAAGATCGCCTGGGGGCTTTTCATCACAGCCTTCTCGGCACTGGTGATGGTGGTCGCAGCCCTGGTCAATGACGGGGGCGCCACCAAGGCCTCCCCCTGGTGGTTGGTGAGCTCCTACGTGCTCATCACCATCGGTGAGCTCTGTCTTTCCCCCATGGGGCTTTCCTTGGTTTCGCGGCTGGCACCGGCTCGTGTGGGTGCGGCCATGATGGGCGGGTGGTTTCTCGCCACCTCGGTGGGCAACAAGCTGGCGGGAGTGCTGGCAGGCTTTTGGGAAAAGCTGCCCATTGCGGCCATTTTTGGCATTAACGCCGGTGCCGCGGCGTTGGCTGCGTTGGCCATCGCGTTGATGACGCCGCGCATTCGCCAAATCATGGAGGAACACGCCCGCACCAACGGCTAACGCGACGAGCGGCCTCGGCCAAGCGGCCTAAACGTGGTTGCGCAACATGAGCTCTTTGGGGTGCGGCTCCAGGTACGTCTGCCCTGGCAGGTAAGGCTCGCCGGTCACACGCACAAAATGGCGCAGCAGCGTGAGGGGTACCACCAGAGGAACCAGCCCGCGGCGGTAGTCGCTGGTGAGCGCTTGGAGCTCTGCCCGATCCGCGGGCGGGAGGGCTTTTTTGAAGTACCCGGCCATGTGCTGCAGCACGTTGGTGTGGCGGGCGCGGGTGGCCATGGTGGCCAGACAGGTCATGAAGGTGGCCGTGTAGCAGGCTTGCAGCTGTGATCTGGGGGTGTCCTTGGCCCGCGCCACCAACTGCCCCAGCGCCTGGTACAGCTGGGGGTTGTGGGCCAGCAGCTGCAGCTTGTGGGCGGTATGGAAAGCTACCAAATCGCCAAGCGTCCAAGCCGAGCGGAAAAAACTCTGCAACCGGTGGTATGCGAAGACCCTTTCGACAAAGTTTTCCCGCAACCGGGGATCGCTCAGGCGCCCTTCCTCCTCCACCGGCAAATGGGGAAAAGCTTCCATCAGTACCTGGGCAAAAAGGCCGCGCCCCTCCTTCCTCGGCATCCCGCCCCCGTAAACCTTCACACGCTCCATGCCGCAGGAGGGTGAATCCTTTTTCAACACAAACCCGGCAAGGTTTTGCGACGCGAGCTGCTTTACTTTTTGCCGTGCGTAGGTCAGCATCGGCTCTGTCCAATCGCGACCACTCTTGGGATCCACCAAGCGCAAACCGTCCTCTCCCCGCTCCAGACGGATTGCAGGTCGAGGGATACCCATACCCACCTCAACTTCCGGACACACGGGCACCCACTCCACCCAGCGGCCGAAGGTTTCCACCAAAAAAGGGTCGCGTTTGTGGCCACCGTCGTAGCGCACCTTCTGCCCCAGCAAACAGGCGGAAATGCCCACCCGCACTGTCCCATCTTGCGGCGACCAACGCCAGCCATCCCCAGCGCCTGCCGGAGCCTTGGTTTTTTTTGTGGTCTGTCCTTCCATGGCTTCCCTCTTCGCTCCCATGCTACCAACCACCGGGCAGACAACTCACGGCTTGACCCCCCAGGTCCTCTGCGCTAGCCTTCGCTGCGGGGCCGTTAGCTCAGCAGGCAGAGCAGCGGGCTTTTAACCCGACGGTCGGGGGTTCGATTCCCTCACGGCCCACCAGTCTGGGATCACACTGCCCCCGTCCGCGCCCACCCCAACGCGGCCATCACCACCCGCACGGCAGCCCACGCAGCGGCCAGCGCCAAGGCCCTGGGGGCCCTGGCGTGCCACCCAACTCACTGCTAGCAAAGCGACGCAATCTCGGGCGGACGGAGTCAGCGGGGGCCGGTGCCTGAAAAGACGCGACTGCTTAGGCCGCTGTGCCCCCTCGCAATGGCGAAGGGGGTGCGCTCGGGGCGTGGCGGCTCATCTACGTCATGGCGAGCGAAGCGTAGCGCAGCGAAGCAATCTCGGGTGGTGGCGATTTGGGGGCGGGTTTTTAGGATCTCCCCGGCTCGGAACGGCGAGATTGCTTCGGCCCC
>CAZAUJ010000018.1:0-48317 GCA_964488355.1 uncultured Thermoanaerobaculia bacterium
CGCCACCTTGACAAGGGCAACGAGGGCACGCGTCTGGCTGCGAGAACAGGATCGTGCTCGTCCGCTGATTTCCGCAAGCGGGGGCCGTTGCTGCGGGGTGGGACAGAAAAAGGGGGTCGTTGGTGGCGAGAAAGAAAAAAGTTAGAATGGCCAAGGGCGGAGAGCCGAGATGAGGCACATAATGGAAGGTCAGCTGCAGGCGCAGGGTCTCAAGTTTGCCTTGGTGGTGAGCCGGTTCAACAGCTTGGTGACGGACAAGCTGTTGGAGGGCGCCCTGGATTGTCTCCGGCGCCATGGCGCCCGAGAGGAAGACATCACGGTGGTTAAGGTGCCCGGCGCCTGGGAACTGCCTCTTGTGGCGGACCGCCTGGCCAGCAGCAAACAGGTGGACGGGGTGGTTGCCCTGGGGGCGTTGGTAAGGGGTGAAACGCCCCACTTCGATTACATTGCCGCGGAGTGTGCCAAGGGCCTGGCGCAGGTGGCCTTGCAGCACAAGCTGCCCGTGGCTTTCGGGGTTCTCACCTGCGACACGATGGAGCAAGCCTTGGACCGCGCGGGCGGCAAGGGAGGTAACAAAGGCTGGGAGGCGGCGGCCTCAGCCATCGAGATGGCTCAGCTGTGGCGGGTGATGGGGTGAGGCCATGGGTGTGCGCCGGCGAGGCCGGGAACTGGCCATGCAAATGCTTTTCCAGCACGAGCTTTCTGGGGCGACGGTGGAGGAGATGGCCATCCGCTTCGAGGACTTGGAAAAAGCCCCGCCGCGAGCCCGGGAGTTTGCCTTGTCGCTGGTGCGAGGCGTCATGGCCCACTTGGTGGAAATCGACGAACAGGTAGCCAAGCAGGCCGAGCACTGGCGTTTGGAGCGCATGGCGGCGGTGGACCGCAATATCCTCAGGGTCGCCCTGTACGAACTGATGTTCACGCCGGAAACGCCGCCGGCAGTGGTGATTGACGAGGCGGTCGAGCTGGCCAAGCGCTTCGGCAGCGAACACTCGGGACCCTTTGTAAATGGGGTGCTGGACGGCTTTTTCCACCGGCACGCGGAGGCCACGGAGGGGTGAAGCGTCGCGCCTGGCTCGTTGCGGTTTTCGCCTGTGCCGGTGTCGCGGCTGCGGACCAGCTGCAAGCCCTCCTGCCCTTGCCCTTGGCGGCGCGGGTGAAGGCGGGACCGGTCGCGGACGGGGCGGTGGTGCTAGAACCTTTCGACAGCCAAAGGGTGCGCGTGACCGTGGAGCTACGGCCGAAGCGAGACGTGCAGCTGTGGGCGGAGGTGGGCGACGCCAGACCCATACCTTGTCCTGCCGCTGAAGCCTGCCAGGTAGAGGTGGAGCTGCCCTTGCCCGCCGAGCTGGCGGCCTCGAGAGCCTTGCCTCCAGCGGGGCGCCTGTGGCGGGTGGTGAGTTGGGTAAGTCGCTGGGTGCAGGCGGCCGAGGACGATTCAGGGGCGCAAGACGCCGCGTCCGTTTTGCAGCGGCGGCGCGGCCGCTGCTCGGGACGGGCCAACCTGGCGGTGGCACTCTTGCGGCAGCTGGGCGTGCCTGCCAGGCCGGTTCACGGCCTCCTGTTTGCTTTGGGCGGCCCTGCCTGGCACCGCTGGGCGGAAGCCTGGCTTTTCGGTCTGGGCTGGCGACCGTTCGATCCGGGCGTGGCCGTGGGCGCAGTGAGCGTCCGCTACCTCCCCATGGACGGCGCCGAGGAGCGGCTTCCCCTGACGGGCATTAGGCTGCTGCACGTGGAAGAGGCAGCCTTTAACACCTTCCCACGGGTGGGGAGTCTGCGAGTGGTGCCACAGGCGCCAGCATGGCGGCCGGCAATCTTCGGGGGTGCCCTGTGAAAACCATTGTCGGGCGGTTTGCCGACTTGAACCTGAACGAGTTGCTGCGACTTTTGGCCACGGCTTCGGCGACGGGGGAGCTTTGGGTGAGCAACAGCGCCGGCCAGGCGCAGTTGCGTATTGCCGCTGGCATGGTGGAAGGGGAGGGGTCGCCGGTGATGCTGGCTGCGTACCACCGGCGGGAGGGGTCTTTCCGCTTCCAGCCGGCGGATTTGGCCGCAGAACCTGCCTGGCAACCCATGGAGGAATTCCTGCTTCGCCTGGCGAGCGAAGCACCTTCGGTAGAAACCAAGAGAGCCGATGCGCTTACCGAGCTGCGAGAAAGCCTTGTGGATATCTCCCCGGCCGCCGGCGGGAAGGTCCTCGTGGTGACGGTAGACCCCCGGCCCTACAAGAGCTTGGAAGCGGAGTGGGCGCGGCGCGGCTGGGAGGTAAGGTTGCAAGCTGAGCCGCGCTGGCCGAGGGACTCGTCATGGGATGTGGCCGTGTTTCACTTGCCCGGCTCGACCACCTTGGCGGGGCAGGGAAGCCTTTGGCTGGACCTCCTGAGCCAGGCGAGTCGCTGCCAACCGCCGGTTCCGGTGGTGTGGGTTGGGGGTTTGGCGGACGCATATTTGCGCCACGAAGCGGTGCAGCGAGGCGTCGCGTTCCTACTGCCCGCGCCGGCTGGAGAAGTAGGTGAGGCGGCCCGTTGGTTCCGCCAGGACCTGACCTTGCTGGTGGAGCGTCTGCTCCAGCGCCGCGGGGAGCCAGCCACGTCGCCTAGCGCGTTCCAGGAGTTTTTCGTGGCTCTGCATGCGGACTCGGTGCCCGAGGAAGCCCGCGCCTCTCTCCTGCGGCTGGCGGCAGCCCACTTCTCACGGGGATTGTTGCTTGCCTGCTCCGATCAAGGCTTCGAGGTGCTGGGCGCTTTTGGCTGCAGCGCCCTCCCGCGGCGGCTGCCGCGGGGTTTGGAGGCACTGGAAGAAGTAGTGGCGCGAGGGCGGATGCTAGAGGTTCCACTCAGCCACCCGGCGCTGGCTTTTCTCGCTGGCGAGCAGGCACGCGCTCGGGCCTTTCCCATCACCCTTCGGGGACGCGTGGCCGGCATCCTGCTGGCTGCCGACGCCTGCAGTGCTACCGACCCCCAGGAGCTGGCGGCGGTGGCGGTGCGCGTGGGACCGCTGTTGGGGCTTTGAGGGGTTCTCAGGGCAAAGGCAGCTGCCAAGTCTCCGGCCCTGGCTGCGGATGGGCCGCGTACCAGGCGAAGGCAAACACGTAAAGCCAGGGCGGCGGCGGATCGGCCAGCGAGCGCAGCTGCGCCCATCCGCTTCGGCCAAGGGGTACGAGCTCCAGCAGCTGGCCGCGGGCGCGGAAAGTCCGAGCTTGCCCTTGCAACGCCTCCAGGGGTAGCGGCAGGGGATCCTGGTGAGGCCAGAGCACTGCCAAAGGTGCTTTTGCCCGCCAGGGACTGCTTTCGGGCAAGGGCGGGTGCACGGGAAAGCGCAGGAGCTCCGAGCCCAGGTAGCTGCTGTACGGGTCGCGTTTGTACTGGGAAAGCTGCTGGCGGTCGGGCGCCACCACCGTGGTTTGGGGGTGCGCGTGCTGCCAAGCCTGCCAACTGGCGAGGGTGAAGGGCAACAGGGAAAGCCTCAGGCCCTCGGCGGCTGCCGGGCCGGCCACCGCCTTGCCCAGCAACGGGGACCAGAGGCCGCGGAGTGGCTGGTTTTTTTGGTAGATGAGACCGCAGGAGTTCCAAAGGAGGCCGCTGTTGGCGAAGGGGAGGACCTGGCCAGCCACCCGGCGGGAAAAAACCGCCGTTAGCCCACAGAGGGGTTGATGGACTACCAGGATAGGCTCACCTCCGAGGGTGTCGTTGACCAGCTCGTGAAAGACCAAAACGCGGAGGGGATAGGCGCGGGCCTGGCCCCGAAAGCTCACCCCTACCACCGGGTCCGAAGGCAGGAGGAAACGGCGGCCAAGGGAGGACAGCTGAGCCACGGCCAGCGCACCCGGCTCCTGCAAGGCCGGGATGCCGTCCCGAGGTAGGCCACCTGCCACCAAGGGCTCGCGGTCCACCAGCAGGGGCTGCAGGGGAAGGCCGTAGGTCTCCGGATGGCGCCCATCACCCACTTTGGGCTCACCGCTGGCGGCCAGGTGCGCGAGCCACCAGGCCACCGCCATGGAGGCAGCTGCCAAAGGCAAGAACAGCGCCCAAAGAGCTTTGCTGGTGCCACGGCTAGCTGGCGGCATCGACGGCAGCGGCACGGAGGGATGGGGGTGGCACCGGCTGGCGGTCCATAAGCAGCGCCGCCAGCACAAGAGGAAGATAGGCGAGACTGGCCCAAAAGAGCCTCTTGGCGGTGTGGCTGGTCGGGTTCTTGGCCAGGTGCAAGGCCGGCAGGAGGAAGCCCAGGCCACCCAAAACAGCTACCGCGGCAAACCCCCCGCCTGCCAGCCGAGCAATGACCAGCGTGAGGGTGGTGGCCACGGTGGCAAGGGTGTAAAGCAAGGCGAAGCTGCCCGTCAACCGACCTTGAGGGTCGTACTCCGGCAGCATGCAGAAACCTCCTTGGCGGTACTGGTCCCGGTACAGCCAAGCCAAGCTCAGAAAGTGCGGGATTTGCCAGAAGAACAATAGGCCACCCAGGAGGAAGGCGCCTGTCTCCAGCCTTCCGCGGGCCGCAGCCCAGCCCATCATGGGCGGCAGGGCACCGCAAACCGCACCGACCAAGGTGCAGAAGGGGCTGAGGGCCTTCAGCGGGGTGTAAACCAAAACGTAAAGCAAAACCACTACCAGGCTCAAAAGGGCAGTGAGGCGGTTGACCCGCCAGGCCAACAGGGCCAGGCCGCAAGCAGCAGCCAGCAGCCCCACGGCCAAGCCGTGACGGCGGGAGAAAAAGCCGGTGACCAGGGGGCGGTTGGCGGTGCGGGGCATCATCCGGTCGCGCTCCACCTCCCGGAGCTCGTTGAGCGCCATGGCGCCGGCGGCCGACAGGAAGGTCCCCAGGACCGCCCAGATGAGTTTACTGGCGTCGCCACCAGGGGACGCGAGAAGAAAACCCGAGGCGGTGGTAAAGACCACCAGCAGGGTCAGGCGAGCCTTGACCAGCTCACTGTACGCCCAAACCCAACGGAGCAGACGCAAGCCTAAGCGGACCATCGCGACTGAGACAGAATACCACATGGAGCGCGGGTGGTCCGGTAGCTGGCCTGCCAAGCTGGGGAGGCGTGCCAGCTGGCGAGGGCTGGCAGCGAGGTCGTTCACGGGAGGCAGCTGGTAAGATGCCCAGGGAGGCTGGCGGAATGCTGCGTTTTTCCTTACCCCTTGCCTTTGGTGCGGCGGTAAGCATGTGGGCGGTGGGTTATGTGGGCCGGCTTCCGGGGGTGCAGGCGCCGCCGACTCTGTTGGGCGTGCTTTTTCTGCTTCTCTATCTGGCTGCCGGTGGCGCGGTTAAGGCCTTGGGTGGCGACTGGCGCCAGGCTTGCGCGGTGGGTTCTCTCACCTCGCTGATCAACTTGTTGATCCTCGGGAGCTTGCTCGCGGAAAAACCGGGGCCGAACCTGGCTTATGCGGTTCCAGGAGCCTTGCTGGCTGGGGCGGTGTTGGTGGCGCTGGGATTTTTCCTCATCCCTCTGTCGCCCCTAGGCACGCCCTTCAGTGGCGAGGCTTGGTTTGCCCGGGTGGTGGTGGCGGCCTGCTTTCTGCTGGTGGTTGCGGGCGGGTTGGTAACCTCCCAGGGGGCTGGCTTGGCTGTTCCTGATTGGCCCAACACCTTCGGGACCACCATGTTCCTTTTTCCCCTGTCGCGCATGACCGGGGGCATTTATTACGAGCACGCCCACCGGCTGTTCGGCAGCCTGGTGGGCCTGGCCACCTTGAGCTTAGCCTTGTACCTTTGCTGGAGCCCGCAGCCTCGCTGGGTCAAGGGTTGGGGTTGGGTGCTTTTTCTGCTGGTGACTGTCCAAGGCCTTCTGGGCGGCCTGCGCGTGACCGGCAAGCTCACTACCGTTCAGGACCCCAGCCTCTTGGCTCCTTCGCTTCCGCTGGCGGTGGCCCACGGGGTTTTGGGGCAGCTTTTCCTTTCCGGCTTGGTAGCTCTTGCCGCTGTTCTCTCGCCGGGCTGGCGTGCCCGTACTGGGGTCCGTGAGGGTCTGGTCTGGCCGCGCGTTCTCTGGGCGCTGCTGGTGGTGCAGCTGGTAGCCGGGGCGGTGCAGCGGCACTTCTCCCAGGGTCTTTTGCTGCACATCTCCCTGGCCAGCGTGGTCGTGCTGGTGGCGCTGCTGGGGGGCGCTGCCCTGGCTTTGAAACCCCCGGATGCAAGGCTGGGTAGGTGGGGCAGCGTTCTCCTTGGGGTAGTGTGCCTGCAGTTTGCGTTGGGTTTCGCCACGCTTTGGCATCGAGGCTTCCCAGCCCGTGCGCGGGCGCAATCGGTTTGGGAGGTCATCCTGGCCACCGCTCACCAAGCGGGTGGTGCGCTGCTTTTAGCCTTGGCCACGCTGTTGGTAGTTTGGAGCCGGCCTTCGCGTGTTCATCGCTGAGACGTTCACCTCACTGCAGGGGGAGGGATTGCTGGCCGGCACCCCCAGCTTTTTTATCCGCACCTCCGGTTGCAACCTGCGCTGCGGGTGGTGCGACACGCCCTATACCTCCTGGCGACCGGAGGGGTACCGCCTGCCGGTGGCCCAGCTGGTGGGGCTAGCGGTGGCCTCGGGCCAACGCTTTGTGGTGGTAACCGGCGGCGAGCCGCTGCTGCAGCGGGAGCTGCCTGCCCTGTGTCGGGGCTTGGTGGAGGCTGGTCTCCACGTGACGGTGGAGACCGCCGGCACGGTGGCCCCTGAGTTTCCCTGCCATTTGCTTTCCGTTTCGCCCAAGACGAGCAACTCCGACCCGCGAGGCAGTTTCCGGGAACGCCACCGGAAGCTTCGCCAGCAGCTGGAGCCCTTGCGCGTGCTTCTATCCCGCCATCGCGAGCACCAGCTGAAGTTTGTGGTGCGGGGCGAGGAGGACATGCCGGAAATCCTGGGTCTGGTGGAGCAGTTGCAGGCTGAACGGGGCCGGGTGCTGCTCATGCCCGAGGGCCGCACGGCGGAAGAGGTGGCATCGGTGGCACCGCTGGTAGCTAGGCTGTGCTTGGCTCACGGCTTTCGCTTCTCGCCGCGTCTGCACCTGCAGCTTTTTGGGCCGGGTGGGGGCGTGTAGAAGTGATGGTAAAAACTGGGCAAAGGCCTGAGGTTCATCGCCTGCTGCGAGCCGCCACGGTGGCCGGTTTGGCTCCCGGTTTCGTGGCATGCTGGGGCCAACCCGGGAGCCTGAACCTGGTGGCCGCTGGCGTAAGGGGATTGGGGGCAGGTCCCACGGGTCCGGAGGTATGGTACGACCTGGCATCGCTGACCAAGCCGCTGGTAACCACCACCCTGACGTTGCTGGCTCGACGACATGGCCTCACCTTGGCAGACACCCTGGCTCGGCACTTGCCCCAGTTGGCCTCAACCCCCTGGGGAAAGGCCACAGTGGCCCAGTGCCTCACCCATACGGCCGGTTTTCCCGCGTGGGCGCCCCTCTACCGAGGGGGCGAGGGAAAGGAAAACTACCTGCGGGTGCTGAGCCAGGTCGAGCCGGTGAGGCCGGCAGGTCAGCAGCTGGTCTATTCCTGTCTGGGCTTCATCGTCCTGGGGTTTTTGTTGGAGCAGGTGGGCCTAATGACGCTGGACGCCCTCTTTGCCCGCGAGGTGCTGCTGCCTCTAGGGCTGGTGGACAAGCTGGGATTCCGGCCGTCCAAGAGCCAACCAGTGGCCTTGGGGGCAGCCGAGCCAACCGTGGAGAGGGCTTTGTGCTGGGAGCGAGGCCTCTCCTGCCAGCCGCCGCCGCCTTTAGAGGGGGTTTGGTCCTGCGACGACGGCAACGCCCGTGGCCTGGGTGGGGTGGCAGGCAACGCCGGGCTCTTTGGCACGGCGGCGGGCGTGGCCGAGCTGGCCAGCCAGTACCTCCCGGGCCACGGGCAGCTGCTGTTGGAGGAGGAAAAGCGGCTGGCCATCAGCCTTTGGACCGCGGGATTGGAGCAGGCGCGGGGGTTAGGCTGGCAATTGGCAGGCACAGCCGGTTCCTCAGCTGGCCCCGCCCTGTCGGCGGGGGCTTTCGGCCATACCGGTTTTACCGGCACCTCCCTCTGGGTGGACCCCGAGCTGGGCTGCGTGTTTGTGCTCTTGGCCAACCGCCTCCATCCCGGTGGTCGGACCCCCGACCTGCACCCCTTGCGCCGCCGCTTTCACGCCGTGGCTGTTGCCGGCTTGCGCTTGGCCACGCCACCCCCTAGCATGGCGCAATGATGGGGACGAACGCACGCGTTGGCCCTTTGGCCTTGTTGCTCGTTGCTTGGGGTGCAGCTGCGCAGCCCCCGCGGGTGGTGGTGCTGGGTTTCGACGGCGCCGACGCCCAGCTCACTGAACAGCTGATGGCGGAGGGTCGCTTGCCCAACCTGGCCAAGCTAGCGGAGCAGGGCGGCTACGCGCGCTTGGCTCCCACCGTGCCGGCCCAGACTCCCGTTTCCTGGGCTACCTTCACCACCGGCCGTGACCCTGGCGGCACGCAAATTTTTGATTTTCTTCGCCGCGATCCCATGACCTACATGCCCACCTTTGCCGTGGCCGAAGAGCACACGCGACCCTTCCTTCTCGGTCCGGCTAACCGCTGGGCGGCCGTTGCCTTACTTGCCGTGGTGGGTTTCTCTTTGGCCTGGGTGGCCGTGCGCCTGCTGCGGCGACGGCGGCCTTGGCTGCATGCCCTGCCCGTGGCCTTGGTGGCCGGCCTGGCGGGATACGTGGTTGCGGGCTGGCTTCCTGCCCGCCTACCGCAGGTGGTAAGCAGGCGGGCCGGCATCCCTTTCTGGCAGCTGGCAGGCGAGGCGGGCTTAGCCGCCACCGTCGTGCGCGTACCGGTGACCTTTCCGGCGGCAGGCTTCCCCCACGGGCACCTGCTGGCCGGTTTGGGTGTACCGGACCTACGAGGCCGCATTGGGTCCCCTGCCTACTACACCACCGATCCGAACTTTGTGCCCGGCTTCGATAACGAGTTTTCCGTCGAGGTCATTCACCTGCCACCTGGATCGCGTTGGCAAACCAAGGTACTGGGCCCACCCGACCGCCTTTTTGGCCGCGCCGCCTACCTGGAATCCCCACTTCTGTTGGAACGCACCCCTGACGGCCAGGCTTTGCAGCTTCAAACCTGCGGCCAGCGCGTAACCGTAAAGCCTGGGCAGTGGAGCCCTTGGTTGCGCTTTTGCTTCTCCTTTAGCCCCTTGCTTAGGGTCAGCGGGTGGTCCCGTTTCAAGCTGTTGGCTCTGGATCCCCACCTCAAGCTTTACCTCCAGCCCATCGGGCCCGACCCGTTACGCACGCCGCCAGGCTTCGATTTGTCTGCCCCACGCCCCTGGGCCGGGGAGCTTTTCCGCACCTTAGGGCCATTTAAGACCGTGGGCTGGGCCATCGATACCTGGGCTCCCTCAGAAAAGGTGGTGGACGAGGCCACGTTCATGGAGGACATCCAACATACGGAGGGCGAGGAGTTTCGCAGGCTTTTGCGCCATTTCCTTCAGGGGGAGGACCGGCTCCTGGTGCACTATTTCGAGTTCACCGACCGGGTGGGGCATATTCTTTGGCGTGCTTTGGACCCGCAAAACCCCGCCTATCCGGGTAAGGACGCGGCGTCCATGGCCGACATGGTAAGGCAAGCATACCGGCTGATGGATGACATTGTGGGCGAGGCCCTCGCAGCGTTGCGGCCGCAGGATGTGCTGCTGGTGCTTTCCGACCATGGCTTTTCCTCATGGCGCCGCTCTTTTCACATCAACACCTGGCTGGCACGGGAGGGCTATTTGGCCCTCACCGCGCCTTCCGGCCAAGTGGAGAACCTGGAAAACTTGTTCAACCGTGGGGAGTTTTGGCCCAACGTGGATTGGGGCCGCACGCGGGCCTACCATTTGGGTCTGGGCGGGCTTTACATCAACTTGGCCGGGCGCGAGCGCTACGGTGTGGTGGCCCCGGGGCAGGAGTACGAGCGCTTGCGCCGGGAGCTGGCAGCGCGCTTGGAGGCGCTGGTCGACCCGCAAACGGGCGAGCACCCCGTTTCCCGCGTGTTCCTGCGGGAAATGGTCTACCGCAGCTTTGACCCCCAACTGATTCCAGACCTCATCGTCACCACCTCCCGTGGCTGGCGCATTTCCTGGCAAAGTGCTCTGGGAGGGATGCCTGACCGCCTTTTTGAGGACAACGCCCGGGTGTGGTCGGGAGATCACTGTACCTTGGACCCAGCGCTGGTGCCGGGTGTGCTCTTTGCCAACCGGGCGCTTTCGCGCCGGGACCTTTCCATGTTGGATGTGTACCCCACCCTTCTGCGCCTCTTGTCCCTGAAAGCCCCGGAGCCGTTCGCGGGGCATCCGTTCCTGTGAGGCGCCTGGAACCCGTGGGCCTCCAGGCTCGACCATGGGGTTGGCGCCTGTGGCAAGGCTTCTCTGCTGCTTGGGCGGTGGCAGCGCTGGTGGCTGCCTTGTGGTCAGCGAGCTCCGCCGGGCAGACCCCCGAAGAGGCGGCGGAGCTGACCCGACGGGCGGAGCTTTTGGCCCAAAAGCTGGCAAAACTGACTCAGGAAGCTGCCACCCTGGAGGACCGGCGACAGCAGTTGGAGGCGGAGCTGGCCATCGCCACCTTGCGCGAGAAGGAAGGGGAGGCCCAAGCACAGCTGGCGGCGTTGGCCGTGCAGGAAGCTAGCCAACGCCTCAAACAGCTGGAAGCCCAGGTGCAGCAGAAGCGCTCGCAGCTCAGCGAGCACCTGGCCACCCTTTGGGCTCTGCGGAGGGCAGTGCCCGAGCTGGTGCTGCTGCTCCCCTGGGGTGAACCGGAGGAGTTCGTGCGCCTGGTCACCCGCCTGCTGGCGCTTTTGGCCTACCACCGCCAGCAGCTGGAAACGGTGGAGGAGATGGCTCGCCAGCAAGCACAGGCCCTGGCTGAGCTTTCGCAAAAGCAGGAAATCTGGAGACGGGCCCAGGAGGAGGCAGCCCGCCGGCGAGTCGTGCTCGCGGCCACGCGCCACCGGGTTTTGGCTGAGTTGGCCCGGTTGGAGGCCCAACGGCGGCAAGAGGCCATGGCCCTTTCCCAAGTGGAGGAAGCGCTCGCGCGTCTGGAGCGCCTGTGGGGAACGGTCACCCGGGCCGGACAACCCTTTGAGGGCCGTGTGCGGTTGCTCAAGGGGGGACTGCCATGGCCGGCTGCCGAGGCGCGCGTGCTGCGCGGCTTTGGTCGTTACCGGGACCCTCGGTACGCCACGGTCGTCCTCCATCCCGGCTGGGACCTGGAGGTTCCGCCGGGCACCGAGGTGAAGGCGGTGGCGCCGGGCAAGGTGGTGTACGCGCAGTTTTTCAAGTCCTGGGGCAACCTGGTCATCGTTGCCCATGGCGACGACCTTTACACCCTTTACGGCCGGCTTGCTACCATGTTTGCGAGCGGTGGCCAGCGGGTGGCCATGGGCGAGGCGCTGGGCTTGGCGGGGCCATTGGGACCCGACGGGAACATGTATTTTGAGGTCCGCAACGGCACCAAGGCGCAGGACCCGGCCGGCTGGCTACGTCCCGCAGAAGCGAGGTAGCTATGGCGCAACGAAAAGCTTTTTTGATTACGTCCCTATTGGCAGTGGTCGGCTTAGGCGCGCTGGCGGCCACATCGGGCAAGCTGGCTGAAGGGCGTTACAAGCTGGTGGGGCTTTTTTCCCAGGTGGTGTCGTTGGTGCGCGCTTCCTACGTGGAGGAGGTGGCCGTGAGCAACCTGGAGGAGGGCGCCCTCACCGGCTTGGTCACCACCGTGGACCCGCAAGGCACCTGGGTGCCGGCTTCGGTGGCGGCGGAGCTTCGCTCGTACCTGGCCCGACCTTTGCCCCCCTTTGGCGTGGTGGTGGGCTGGCAAAGTTCCTACCCGGTAGTGCTGCAGGTTCTGCCCGTGTCGCCAGCGGCTCGCGCCGGCTTGGTGCCTGGCGAGCTGATCGAAAGGGTGGGGGAGCAGCCGGTGCGGGCGCGTCCCCTTTGGCGCGTGCTGGTGGCGTTGGAGCAAGCAGCCCGACTAGGGCAAGGCGTCAGCCTTGAGGTGATCGCTCGCGACTTCTCCGGCAAGCGCACCCTGCGATTGGAGCCGGACAGCGCCGGGGAGTTGGCGCCCAGGATGGAGGCCAAAGGGGGTGTCGCACTGGTGCGTGTGCCCGTCATCTCGGAGGCGCAGGTGGCCAAGCTGGCCGCAATGCTGCCGCCGGCCGGACCCGTGGTGGTGGATTTGCGGGGCACGGCGTTGGGGGATCCCCAAGGGGCAGTGGCCGCCGCTGCCCTCCTGCTGGGGGGTGAGGTGAGGTTGCAGCTGTCCGCCAATCGCGGTCCGGGGCGGGTGTTTCGGCTGGTCAAGCCCCCGGTGGAGAGAAAGGTCGTCCTGTGCGTGGACCACACCACCGCCAAGGCAGCCGAGTGGTTGGCCTATCTGCTGCGCCAGCGAGGCGTGGCCCTGGTGGGGGTGGAGACCTTTGGTGACACGGCGGTGCGCACGCTGGTGCCGGTGGCCGAGGGCGAGCTTTGGGTGGCTTCCCAGCTGCTTTTCGATGAGGAAAATAAGCCGCTCCTGGGCAAGGGAATGAAACCCACCCAGCTTGTCCGCCCGCAGAAGGAAGGGGACCCCATCTTGGAAAAGGCGTTGGAGCTGGCCCTTGGCCAAACCCAGGCGCAAGCGGCCTAAGACCAGGCCAGCCAAAGGCAGGCCGGCTGGGTCCGGGCCCCTGCGACAGGTGCTGGCTTTGCTGCTGGTGCTGGGGACGGTGGGACTCTTGGCCTGGCTGGTAAGGCAGCGCGCCGGCCGCGAGGGTGGGGACGCGCAACGGCTGGAACAGGCCGTACGCCAGGTCATGGATCGGCTGCAGCTTTCCCAGGCCACCTTCCAGTGGGAAGAGGAGCCGGAACCCACTCTCGTGGTACGGCTCCAGGCCGGGCCCGGTTTCCCGCGGCAGCGCTTCGCCTTGGAACTGGAAGCGGCAATCCACAACCTGGGTGGACAGCTGCACAGCCTGCCTTTGCTGGAAGCGGGTGGCTACGGCCTGGGTGCCTACCAAGGGCGGCTGGGCCAGACCAAACTGCGGGTGCTGGTCTTGGCCGAGGCGCCGCCCAAGCCGCAGCGGTCTCTGCCCGCCTCTCGAACGGGCAAGTTGGCCGTGGTTTTGGACGACGCCGGCAACTCCCTGGAGGTTCTTCCCGTAATCGATGCCTTACCGGAGGCGGTGGCCGTGGCTGTGCTCCCCAACGCTCCCGCCTCCGCGGCTACCGCCCAAGCCCTGCGGCAGCGGGGCCGCGAGGTGCTACTCCATATGCCCATGGAACCGAATGGCAACGGCGGGGCGGGGCCGGGGGAGGGGGCCCTGCACGTGGGCATGGGCGAAGAAGAAGTGGCCCAGCGACTGGCTGCTGCTCTGAAGGTGGTGGGCCCCGTTGCTGGGGTGAACAACCACATGGGCTCGCGGGCTACCAGCGACGAGGCGCTCATGAACGCCTTCGCTCAGGCCATGAAGGGCCGGAACCTTTACTTTCTGGACTCAAAAACCACCCCCGCTTCTGTGGCCGAGCAGGTCCTTCATGGGCAGGGGATACGCACCCTTCACCGCGATACCTTCCTGGACGTGGTCGTGGAAGAGGCTGCTATCCGCTCGGCCCTTGCCACAGCTGTTTCCCTGGCCAGGGCTCATGGCCGGGCCGTGGCTATCGGTCACGTCCACCCGTTGACGCTGCGGGTCCTGGCCGCCTCGCTTGGGAGGCTTTCGGGAGTAGACCTGGTGCGGCCCTCGGCCCTTTTGGACGGAAACACCCCTTAGTTCAGTTCTATCTGGGTGGTGACGCGGCAGTCGGGGCGGAGGGAAGCCAGGGCCGAGCAGTAGGTCTGGTGGGATAATTGTACAGCCCGTTCCACCTTCTCGCGCTCCAGCCCCTCCCCCGCCAGGCGGTAAACCAAGGTAATCGCTGTGTAGTACTTGGGATTGGTTGGCGCCCTCTCGCCGATGATGTCCACGGTGAGGGCGGTCAGGTTCTGGCGCATCTTGGCCAAGATGGCCACCACATCCATAGCTGTGCACCCGGCCACACCCATGAGCAGCAGCTCCATGGGCGACGGCCCGGCACAGCCCTCATGCGCGGGCGAGTCCAACACCACGCTGTGCCCGGATTTCTCGCCGGTGGCCGCAAACTGCATGCCCCCTTTCCACGTGAGTCGGGCCTTGAGCTCCTCCGCCATGGTTTCCTCCCCCGCCATTTTAGAGGGAGCCGCTCTCGGCGGTGGCCAATTGGCGGGAGAGCAGGGCGAAGTAGGTGCCCTTCTTGGCCAGAAGCTCCTGGTGGCTACCCTCCTCCACCAATCGGCCGCGATGAAAAACCAAAACCCGTGAGCATAGCTGGGTGGTGGCGGGGCGGTGGGCAATGATCAGCGCGGTGCGTCCCGCCAAGAGCCGTTCCAGGCCCTTTTGCAGGCGCGCTTCAGTGATCGGGTCCACGGACGCGGTGGCCTCGTCCAGGATGAGGAACACCGGATCCACCACCAAGGCGCGAGCGAAGGCCACCAGCTGTCGTTCGCCCACCGACAAGCCCGCACCCCGCTCACCCAGGACGGTGTCCAAGCCCAGGGGTAGCCGGTCCAAGAGCGGCCGGGCTTGCACGTGTTCAAGGGCCCAAAGAATGCGGGAATCGTCGATTCCCGGCCGACCCAAGGAAACGTTGTGGCGAAGGGTGCTGGCAAAGCAGTCCACGTCCTGCAAGACCACGGCAAAACGGGAGCGCAGCTCCTTGCGAGAGTAAAGCCGCACGTCCACGCCGTCTACCAGCACCGCCCCTTGCTGGGGGTCGTAGAAGCGCAAGATGAGGTTAACCAGGGTGCTCTTTCCTGCGCCTGTTGGCCCTACCACCGCCACCTTTTCCCCTGGCGCCACCGAGAAGCTTACGTTCAGCAGCGCCGGGGGCTCACCGTCGCCGTAGGCGAAGCTCACACCGCGGAACTCCAGGCTGCCACGGCGAGGAGGCGTCACCGACTGGGGCGGGTCGGAAAGCTCAGGCCGAGTGGCCAAAAGTTCCCGCAGCCGCACCGAAGCAGCGGCGCAAGCTTGCAGCACGTTATAGTTTTCCGCCAGATCGCCGATGGGCCGATAGAAACGCTGCACGTATTGCACGAAGGCCACCAGCACGCCAAAAGAAACTAGCCCTTGTTCGCTCCAGCGCGCGCCAAAGTAAATGAGGCTGGCCACACCCACGGCCGTGAGCAGCTCCACTGCCGGATAAAAGAGAGCGTAATAAAAGATGCCGCGTATGTTGGCGTCGCGATGCTGCGCATCCAGCTTTCGGAAACGGCGAGCGCTATCAGCCTGGGCGCGCAGCAGGTGGATTACGGAAATGCCGGCCAGGTGTTCCTGCAGGTGGGTATTGACGGCTGCAAAGCGGGTGCGCACCTCCAGGTAGACGGCACGCGCGTGCCTGCGAAACCATGCGGCCAGCACCACCAACAGCGGCAGCACAGCGAAAGCCACCAGGGATAGCCTCACCGAAAGGGAAAACAGCACCACCACGATGCCGGTCAGAAGCAGCACATCGGCAAGGATTTCCACCAAGCCAGAAGCGAACAGCTCGTTCACCGCCTCCACGTCGGAGGTGAGGCGCGTGATGATGCGGCCGGTAGGGGTGCGGTGGAAAAAGGACAGATCCAGGGTTTGCAGGTGAGCAAAGAGGCGGTTGCGCATGTCACGCATGACCAGTTGCCCAGTGGTGAGCATGACCCGCGCCTGCACCACCAGGAGCACGGCGCCAAGGAACAAGGCCAGAAGGTACAGGCCCGCCAGCGAGAGCAGGCCGCCGGTTCCCTCGGTGGGCAGGCCTGCCACCTGGAGCAGGGCCGAAACCCGCCGCGCGGTGGCGGAAGGCTCGGGCTTGAGGTACAAGTCCACCGCCGCGGCCGTGAGCAGTGGCCCCACCACCTGCAGCAGGGCCCCGACGGTGACCAGCGCGGTGGAGGCGAGCATGCGCTGCCGGTAGGGGTAAGCCCAGCGCAACAGCCACAGAAGGGGCGAGGCCTTCCCATTGGCAGCAGATGCGGATACCTGTTGGGCGCTCAGGGCGACACCTCCGTTGGTGGGCCGGAACTGGGCTTAAGGCGCAAGGCCCTGGTGGGCGGGAGCATGGGCGCCTCAGGCGCTTCCGCCGGGCGTGACCGGCAGCGGGGGGACCAGCTGCCATCCCCAGCGCGCCCCAAGCTTCTGAAACCAAGCTAGAAGCTGCAGCACGCGAAAACGCGCCACGCGCAGGGAGCGTCCTGGCCGCAGCAGGTCCGCTGCCAACAGCGAGGTAATTGCCGCCGGCAGATCCAGCAAGGGTCTGGGGTTGAAGAAGAAAGCGAGGAAGTGCGGGTTGTAGTAGGCGCGGATAAAGGAAAAGAACGTGCGCTGCAGGCTGCGCGTCAAAGCCACGGTGGGAGCAAAGTCGGCGGCTTCCACGCGCCCATGGCGGTGCAGGGCGTCGGCCACGTCCTCCGCTGCCGAGGCAGCGGTGGTGGTGGCAATGAACACGCCGGTGGAAAAGATGGGGTCTAAAAAGCCCGCCGCGTCGCCCACGAGACAAAAACCATCGCCTGCCAGCTTGGTGACGCGGTAGGAGAAGTTCTGCACGGCGGAAAAGGGCAGCACGGGGGTTGCGTTGGCCAGCCGTCGCGCCACCTCCGGTGCGCCAGCCACCGCGTGCCAGAAAACCTCGTCCGGCGCCTTACCCTGGGCCTGCCAAAACGCCACGTCGAGGACGGCGCCCACGGAGACGCTGTCGTCGGCGAAGGGGATGAACCAAAACCAGCCCGCTGGGGCAAGGGCGATGGTAATGTTGCCAGCATCTTCCCCCGCCGGCAGCCAGACGCCGCGGAAGTGACTGACAGCTGCTACCTTACGGTGCTTGGGGTAGGGGAAACGCCAGCCCATGCGGCTGGCGAGGAAGGCCTTTTGCCCCGACGCGTCCAGCAGGACGAGGAAGCTGATGCGCTGCTCTTGGCCTGCTGGGTCACGCACGAGGAGGCTCGCCAGGCGCTTGCCCTCCCAGTGGGGACTCACCGCTTCCCAGCCCTCCAGCACTTCTGCCCCTGCCTGCTGGGCCCGCTCCAGGAGCAGCTGGTCAAACTCATCGCGCCTGACCTGGTAAGCGTGCGGTATGGCCGGAGGCAGGGCCTCCGAAAAGCGATAGGTGGCCGAGCAGCTCCCGTCCGCGCTGACGAAGTGAGCACCCGGTTTGTACCGGGTGTGGGGCAGTGATCGCACCTGTTCGTGCACCCCCAGCCGTTCAAAGAGGGGTAAGGAGTGGGGCAAGAGCGACTCGCCCACATGAAAGCGGGGGAAGCGTTCCTTTTCCAAGACGGTGACGGCAAAGCCCGCCTCCGCCAAAAGCGTAGCGGCCGTGCTGCCCGCTGGCCCGCCACCCAGGATTAAAACGTCGGTGCTGCGCTCGACCACGCGTTGCTGCTCCAGGCTTCAGCGGTGGGCATAGGCCGGGCCTGGGGGGTTTTGGCCTTGTTCCCCAACTATGAGAAAGTCCTTAAACTGCCGGTAGCACGAGGGGCACACGGCACGCGTGGGTTGCAGGTCGCCGTCGCGCACCTCACCTTCCACAAACACGCCGATGGTTGGGTTCAAACAGCAGCAACAGGTGGCTTGGCTTTCCGCTTCAAAGCGCCAAACAGGTCCGCTCATGTCTCCCCGTACCTCCGAACCAGTCTAGCTTAGCAAAAGCGGTTACAATGCTGGTCTGGAGCACCTGTGGGACCCTGGAGCTTTCTCCTGGTTGCCGGTGTGAGCTTGGTGGCGGCCCTTTTGGGAGCCCTGCTCAAAGGCTCCCTTCTTTATCGCGTGCGCACCTTGCTGGCCCTGCTTGCTGGGGCGGCGGCGGCGTGCTTCGCGTCTCAGGTACTGGCTGGGGGTACGCGCTGGGAGCTGTGGACGGGAGGGCTCTTTCTGGCCCTTTTGGCCTTGACGGCCACGCGTACCGGGCTCCTGCTGATGTTCGATCACGTGTTGGAAAAACGCTTGGGCCTTAGGTTGCCGGATCTCACCCGGGACGTGGTAAGTGCCGTGGTTTACCTGCTGGTTTTGCTTTTCGCCTGGCAACTGGCCACCGGCACCGATTTGAAAGCCTTTCTTGCCACCTCGGCGGTTTTGACCTTGGTCCTGGGCTTGGCGCTGCAGGAGACCCTGGGGATGCTGTTTGCTGGCCTCGCCCTCCTGGGGGACAAACAGCTGGCCACCGGCCACTGGGTGGAGGTGGATGGGGTTTTGGGGCAAGTAGAAGCGCTCACCTGGCGGGCCTTGATCTTGCGCACTCGTCTAGGGCAGCGGTTGGTGCTGCCCAACACGGTGGTGGCCCGATCACCTCTGCGGGTTTGGCGGCCCCAGGAGCCGGCGGCCATCACCGTCCACCTGGGCACCGGCTACGCAGAAAACCCAGCCAAGGTGAGGACTGTGCTACACAGGGTGGCCGTGAGCATCCCGGAAGTTTGCTCCCAGCCGGCCCCCCAGGTGCTGCTGGCCGCCTTCGGGGAATCGGCCTTGGAATGGGAGTGCCGCCTATGGACCACCTGTCCCGAGCGGAAGGCGGACCTCACGGACCTGTTCCTCAGCCGCGCATGGGCAGCCCTCCGGCGCGAGGGGGTGGAGATCCCTTTCCCCCAGCGCGTGGTACATCGGGCGGCGACCAAGCCCGAGATCAAACAGGGGGAGGCGGTGAGGACCGCCTTGGAGGCCTGCCCGACGCTATCCAGTCTCCCTGCCGACTCCTTACACGCTTTGGCGCAGAACTCCCGGCTGGTAAGCTTCGCCGACGGCGAGCTGGTGCTTTTGGAGGGGGAGACCTCGCGGGCTCTTTACGTGGTGGTTGCCGGTCAGGCGAAGGTGCTCAAGCAAGGTCAGGAGGTGGCCCTTTTGGGCGAGGGGGAGCTTTTTGGCGAGATTGCCTTTCTCACCGGCGAGCCGCGCGCCGCCTCGGTCATGGCTGAAGGGGAGCTTTCGGTGGTGGAAGTGGACGAGCTGGCCTTGCGGCACGCGCTGCAACAACAGCCAAGCCTGGCGGAGGAGTTGGCGCAGCGGGTGGCTAGCCGTACAGCCGAGCTAGCACGCCTGCAAGAGCTGACCACCAGCCAAAAGCCGCGCGAGCTGGAGCACACGCTGGTGCAGCGACTCCGCCGCCTGCTGCGCGGCCAGGCTTGAAAACAGGCCAATGGTCGCTGGTTGTCGGCCTCCCGGCAGCAGTTTCTCAGAAGGGGATGTCCTCGTCGCTTTCGGCAGGAACCTCTGGCACCTCACCCGCACCGGCCTCTCCCGCGTCCTCCCGCCGACCCAAAAGCTGAATCGTTTGCGCGCGGATTTCGGTGAAGTAGCGCCTGTTGCCCTTCTCATCGTCGTAGGTGCGGGTGCGCAGGGAGCCTTCCACGTAAACCTGCCTTCCTTTCGTCAGATACTGCTGGCAAAACTCCGCCAGCTTGCCCCAAGCCACCACCGTATGCCACTCGGTGTGCTCCTGTTTCTGTCCCTCTTTGTCCTTCCAGCGCTCATTGGTGGCAACCGAAAAGCGCGCTACGGCGATGCCTGAGGGGGTGTGGCGCAGCTCCACCTCGCGCCCCACGTTGCCCACCAAGATGACCTTGTTCACGCTCATGCGTCCCTCCTTACCCGAACGGCTTGCTCACGCTAGCAAAGTTGCCCTCGCCCGCGCAAGGGGCGGAAGGGGCTGGGGTGAGCAGGAACGGCTCAGGAATGCCAGGGAAGTAGAGTTTTGTTTTTCAACGACCTGGAAACGGCAAAGGCACCGGTCATGGCCAAGGTCATTAAGAACACATCGCTCAGCAGGTTGGCCAGGTAGAGGTGGCGCACCGCGCCGGAAAACCCGTCTCCCAAAAACTCCACCACCATATCGCCCAGGCAGCCAAGGCCAGCCACCAGCCCCACCAACCCCAAGGTGCGGGCCAGCCCTGTGCTTTGTCGGAAGGCGTAGAGATGGACCGCGAGGCCTAAAAGGATGACCGCCAGCAACGGCCAACCGCGCGGCGCGTACCGGGTTTTGAGCTGCGTCCAAAGGTCGCTGGCCGGGGGAAAGTAGCGCGGGCCGTACAGCTGGGTCCGGGGGTCCCTTTCGCTCAAGGTGCCGGCCCGCACCACCTTCACCTCCTGCATCTTCCTCGCCACCCGACCCAAGGCGCGGGGCAGAATGGCCGGCTCACGCATCAGCACCCGCAGCATGGTCCCGGCTCTCAAGACAGCTTGAGCCTCCTGAAGGCACCAGCCGCCCTGGGGTAACCAAACGGTGGAGCCCAAACATGGGGCAAGGTGAGAGAGGCCCATGCGACGCAAGTGTCCCTGGGGGTCGGTGCTCGCCATCAAGAAACCGTTAAACAGGCGGTGGAAGGCGTGATCCTTGGCTGACTGACGGGAGGGCCAGGTAAACAGCAGCGAGCTCGCAGCGAGGGTTGTGGCCACCAAACCCAAAGCCAGGCTCTTTGGCCAAGGCGGCTGAGCTAGCAGCCAAACCACCAACCAAGCCAACAAAGGCCAAAAGAACTGGCCGGCTTTGGATGTGGCCAGCAGCCATGAGGTGAACAGAACCGGACCAGCGACTGCTGCCAGGGACATGGGGCGCTGGGCTGCCCACCCAACGGCGGCAAGGAACAGCAAGGCAAAAACCAGTTGGCTGCCCTGGAAGAAGAAGGTGTTGAGCAGGTAGGTGTAGGGCGAGACCAGCAGCAGAGCTAGGGGCAAGGCGAGAAGGAGGAGCGATGCGGGACGCTCCCAGCGGCGGGAGTTCCGCTCCAAATGGAGGAAAACCGCTGCCGCCACCAGCAGCAACACCAGCCGCGCGGGGATGGACATGATTGCCAGGTTCAGCACCTCAGGCGAGTAAAACAGTCGGTTCAGCCACACGCCGCCAGCCCAAAGAAGGTAGCTGGAGCTCTTGTGGGGGCGTTGAAGGCTAAAAGGCTGGGGAAAGTCGAGCCGATAATCGGGAACCCAGTACGTATGAAACCGGCGCTCGAAAAGCTGCGGATGGCTCTTGCGGTCCGGCCAGTTGGGGTCGATATCCACGGGCCGGGAAGTGAACACGGTCATGGCACGGGTGAAGTCGCCGTTATCCGCCAAGCCCAGGCTCATGCCTGCCATGAGCCCGGCGGCAATCCAGAGCCAGCAGGCCAAAAGCCCACCGCGCACAAGCCATCGCACGCACCGCTCCAACCCTTGGCCTTCCAGCCTCGCCGAGACCTGGCTAGTAACCGGGAACCCTGGCAACCAACTAACCCCCGCTCCGCATTATCCCTAGGGGCAGCTGGGTTTTCAACTACCCACCCTGGCCAGAGTCACGTGGGCAAGGAGGGGAACGGGTGTTACAGTTGCCGGCGTGAACGGGCGCGGCGTGCTGGTGCGGGCCACGACAGGCATGGCGCTGGTGACGGTGGCTTCGCGCGTTTCTGGCCTGCTTCGGGACAAGGTGCTGGCCGCCGTCTTGGGACCGGCGGGTATTGGGGACGCATACACGGTGGCGTTTCGCGCACCTAACCTCTTCCGTCAGCTGCTGGCGGAGGGGGCCTTGCATGCCACCTTCATCCCCACCCTGGCCGAGCTGGAGCGGGAAGGGCAAGGGGAAAAGGCACGCGCGTTCGTGGGGGCCATGGCCAGCACGTTGTTGGTACTGGCGAGCGCGGTGGTGGCGTTGGGCATGCTGGGAGCTGAGCCGTTTGCCTGGGCGCTGGCGCCGGCCTACCAACGGGACCCGGCCAAGTTCGCCCTCACGGTGCGTTTGACCCGTAGCTTGTTCCCGTACCTGGCGTTCATTGCCCTGGCCGCCCTTTTCCAAGGGGTGCTCAACGTGCACGGGCGCTTCCTGCTGGCTGCGGGCACTCCTGTGGCCTTGAACACCGCCATCGCCTTCGCTGTGTTGCTCGCTCACCTCCTGGGCTGGCCCCTCCCCAGAATGCTGGTGGTGGGCGTGCTCTTGGGCGGTTTCTTGCAGTTTTTCCTCCTCTGGGCGCAGTGCCTGCGGCTGGGCCTGCCCGCTTGGCCCGGACGTGGCGCCTTTTGCCACCCCAGCGTGCGGCAGGTGCTGCGCAAGGCAGGACCCTTGGTGCTGAGTGCAGGCCTTTACCCCCTGACGGTTTTTCTCTCCACCAACATGGCTTCCGGCACCGGGGACGGGGCGGTCTTCTGCTTGTACGTGGCCTCGCGAGTGAACGAGCTGGTCTACGGGGTGGTGGTGGTTCAGCTGTTCACCGCCTTGCTGCCCGTTCTAGCAGCGAGCAGGGAGAAAGCGCAGACCCTCGAGTTTGCTTTGCGCATGCAGGCCTTTGTTGTCTTCCCGAGCATGTTTTTTCTCTTGGCGCTGGCGCGCCCGGTTACCGGCTTGCTCTTTGGCGGTGGCAAGTTCGAACCTTGGGCCGTGAGCCTCACCAGCGAGGTGTTGGTTTGCCTGGCCCTGGGCTTGCCGGGCTTGGCTTTGTCCAAGTTGGCAGCGGGAAGTTTTTTTGCCCATCACGAAACCCAACAGCCGGTGGTGGCCTCCCTGATTGGGCTGGCAAGTTTTGGTTTTTTGGGGAAGGCCCTGGTACCATGGCTGGGAGCTTGCGGCGTAGCTCTGGCTCTGTCGGCCTCGCAGTACCTTTCCGCCTCTTGGCTTTGGCAGGGGCTGCGCCGTAGGGGCTGGGCGCCGGAGAAAGGCCTTTGGTCCCGCGTCCAGGGCCAGGCTCTAGCGGCTTCGGGCATGGCCGTGGTTTTGGTGCTGGCGGAAAAGTCGTTCACCGTGCCGGCAGTGACCAGCTGGCCAACGTTTTTTTTCCTGGCGGCAGCGGGAGTGGGCGGTTTGGCCTTCTATTTGCTGGCCGGGTGGTGCCTACGCCTGCCAGAGCTGAAAGAGCTTTGGCGGGCTCTCCGCGGGGAGGAACGATGAAAGCGGTGGTGCAGCGCGTCTCCCGAGCCGAGGTGCGAGTGGAAGGAAAGGTGGTGGGGCGGATCGGCCGCGGGCTGGTAATACTGCTTGCCGTAGAAAAGGGCGATGGAGCGGAAGCGGTAGAAAAGGCGGCTGAGCGCTTCGCTACCTTGCGTGTTTTTCCCGATGAAGCGGGCAAGATGAACCGCTCGCTCAGCCAGGTTGGAGGCGAAGTCCTGCTGATTTCTCAGTTTACCTTGGCCGGCGCCATCGCTCGAGGCCGTCGTCCCTCCTTTGATGGCGCGGCCCCACCGGAGCAAGCGCAACCTCTTTTTGAACAGCTGGTGCACAGCTTGCGGCAACGGGGGGTACCGGTCGCCACAGGCGTGTTTCGCGCCCATATGGAAGTGGAGCTGGTGAACGATGGCCCCGTCACCTTCATTTGGCAATGGCCGGTGGGGGGCAGCAAGGTTTAAGGCACCAGTTTGACGGGCTCTGGGGTAAAGCAGAGGATAAAAACCGCCCAGCACGCCCAAACCAGCCAGCGGCGGTCGCGCGGCAAGGGCTCCCATTCCCCCGGGATCCAAGGGTGGCGTACCCCCATCACCAGCGCAATGACCACCCAAACCCACCAACCGGTCCACTGGAAGCCGAGGGCTGCCAGCACCAGCAGCAACGGCCAGGCCAGCAGCCGATGGATCCTTCCCAGGGCGGCGTAGGTAACGTGGCCACCGTCCAACTGGCCGAAGGGCAGCAAGTTAAGGGCGGTAATGAGCAAGCCTACCCAAGCGGCGTAGGCTGTGGGGTGGAGAAGCAAATCGGCACCGGCCCTGAGGTCCGGGTGAAGCCAGAGGGCTAACCATCGAAAGAGCAGGGGCTCCCCGAACACCAGGTACCCACCGCGGGGCAGCTCGTGCACCACCTGCGACTGTGCGATGCCCCAGACCAGCACGGGCAGCGTCACCAGGAAGCCAGCCAGGGGCCCGGACGCCCCCACGTCCACCAGCTCCCGCTTGGTGGCCAGGGGCGAACGGATGCGTATGAAGGCGCCCAAAGTGCCGATGCCGAAAGGCACGGGAATGAAAAAGGGTAAGGTAGCGTCCAGACGTTGCCGGCGACAGGCCAGGTAGTGCCCCATCTCGTGAGCCAAGAGAATGGCCATCAGGGGTAGGGAAAAAGACGTGCCGGTGGCTAACACGCTGGAGTGGAGCAGAAAGCGAACGAAGGACCTCCAGCCTGTGGCTGGACCCGGCTCGAAAGGTACGGTCTCAGCGGGAGTCAGCATCAGCCCGCCCACCAGTGTGGTGCTCACCAGGGTGAGCAGAAACAGCAAAGCATGAAGGAGCCAAGCCGCAGGGCGCGGCCAGGGGGGCCTGGGCCGAATGCGTCCATAAAAGGCGCCGTCGGGCGCCAAGATCTCCACTTCTTGTGGCGGAAGGGACACTTAGGTCAGCTCACGGAGGGATTTGCCTGGCTTGAAGCGAACGGTCTTCCCTGGGGGGATAGGCACCTCTTGTCCTGTGCGGGGGTTGCGGCCCACGCCCCGCTTGCGGTCCTTGACGACGAAAACCCCAAAGCCGCGCAGCTCGATGCGCTCCCCGCGCAGGATGGCGTCCCTGAGGGCGTCGAAGATGGTGTTAACCACCTCCGCGGCCTTGCCTTGAGGTAAATCGGCTGCGTGCATCACGGTCTTCACCAGGTCCGCTTTGATCATGACCGCCTCCTCCTTCAAACCCGAGCGGGTAAGGCTAGTTCTCCTGACCCGTGGCTGTCAAGGCTTGGGTAGCCCGCAGCTTTTGTCGCAGGACCAGCATCTCCAGAGCCAAGCCCGCCAGGCGAGCCACCTCTTGAACCTGCGGCAGGGAAACCTCGCCGATGGTCTGCTCGCCCCGGTCAAGCCAAAGGTACGCTACGATCTTGCCCCGAACACGAATGGGTATCACCATGGCATCCCTGGGGGCGGGCGGACCCAGAGCGGCCAGCAGCGCTTCGTTGCCTTCACCGCCCGTGAGCGGCCCCACGTGTACTTCCATGCCTCGGCTCAGGTTGAGAAACACGGAGGGGCGGTCGAGAGGGAGCATGAAGGTGTGCAAGTCCTCCTCTACCACGTCCAACCCACGTCCCATCCAGCCCATGACCTTGCCGTGGTGCACGGAAAAAAGCACGACTCGCGTGGCCTCATCGCTCAAGGCAGCCAAAACCAGCCGCGCCACCTGATCACGGTGTGTGCAGCTGGCCAGCAGCTCACCCAAGCTGGCCAGCCCCAGCGGCGCCGGCAGGCCCCCATCGGCCACCGGTGCTAGCGCTGGGAAAGTGGCCACGTCGGCAGGTGAGGCCGGCCAGGGCTCCCTTTCGAGCGCGCGGAAGAGCTCGGGACCTGAAGCTTCCATGAGCCAAAACTGGCGCCACTGGCGCTCGCGCCCGTGGGGCGGCCCAGGTGGTGGTCCTCCGGTAGGCGGGGAAGGGGCCACGGGCATGGCGAGGGCTGCGGATATGGCTGCCTCCGTGGCTACGAAGGGTCGGACCACCATTCCGGTCATGGTGGCGAGTTCTTCAAGCAGTACCAGATCCTGGGGGTTAAGCATGGCCACGTCCAAGTTGCGGCCGGAGCGGGCCAAGGGCACCACCATGTGTCTTTTGGCGAAGCTTAAGGGGATAAGGCTGCGTACCTCGCGCGGAGCGGTGGCTAAGTCCAAGGCGCTGACCGCTGGACAACCCGTTTGCTCAGCCAAGGCTTCAAGTAACTTTCCCTCCGTCACCAGGCCCAGCCGCATGAGCCAACCGCCCAAGCTACCGCCGTTACGCCGGCAAGCTTCCAGAGCGCTGCGCAGCCCGTCGGGCGTGAGTACTCCTTTTTCCAGAAGGATTTCGCCTAGTCTGCGCATGGCACGAGCTCCCAGCGCCAGTATACCCCCTGGCCAGTAAGTTGATGGGCTAGAAGCCCAGGGAACGCAAAGAGGATTGCGGGCAGGCGAGTTGCATCACCAGGGCATCTTCCCCGTCCTGATAGTAGGCGGTCCGCCGACTAATAAGGCGGTAGCCCAGGCGTTGGTAGAGTTGGATGGCACGGCGGTTGGATACGCGCACCTCCAGGATCAGCCCTATCCCTTTCTTCCGCGTGGCTTCCTCCTGCGCTGCTTGCAGCAGGGCGGTTGCGAGGCCACGTCCCTGGTAACGGGGGTGGGTGGCCACCTTGAGGATATGCAGCTCATCTGCCTGCCAACTGGCGAAGAGATAGGCTGCCAAATCACCAGCAGGGCCAAAGGCGAGCAGCTGAAAGCGGTCCGGCTGGCCAATCTCGCTGGCGTACAGCGCTTCCGGCCAGGGGTCGGGAAACACCAGCCGCTCCAGTTCGGCCACCGCCGGCAAATCCTCGAAGCGCGGCTCCCGCCAGCTAAAGGGCTCGGGTAGGGCGGCCGTCACCGCGCCTCCATGGGCACAAAGGCCTCCACATAGAACGGCTCCAGCGTGGTTGGGTCGGGAGCGTCCAGCCTTTGGGCTAGCACGAGCAGAGCCTCCGCAGTGGTGCGCTCGGCCGCTGCCGTGGGCGTACCCGGCAGCAGGGGAAGGCCGGGGGGGGCCACTACCGGAAGCTGCTGCTCCCGCAACCAGGTCAAAGGCCTCACCGCCACCTCGTTGGCTTCCACCCAGCCCTCCTGGTACTCAAACTCCTGCACGTAGGCAAGGCCTTTGCGCGCTGGCTGAGCGGCCAAAAGCCTTCCCGGTCGGCAGCGGGCGGCTTGGGCCAAAAGGGAGGAGAAGGCGTGGGCCGGTACACCCAGACCGCAAGCCAGGCCCAGAGTGCACGCGAGGGTGTTGCGGATGCCAGTAAAGGAGCCGGGACCGTGGGTGGCAACTACCAACTGCACGCTCCTGGGTTCCAGGTTGGCCGCTTCCAGGAGCAGCGCCACGCCCTTCAGGAGCAAGTCGGCGCGGGGAGAAGGGCTAGCCAGGCCCGCAACCGCGGGAGCGGGCAGTTCGGGCGCCCTCAAGGCCACTTCTGCCCGTCCGCTACAGGCGGCCAAGGCCAGCACCCTGTCCATGGTGGTATTGTGCCTGGCTTTTCCTTCCGGGGCAATTGCCGGGAGCATCCTGAAGAGTGGCAGGCACACGGCCTATTTGAAGAGAGGGGGGCAAGCTGGGGGATAATTTGTCGGCACCTGGCTGTTTCTTGCAAAGGGAGGTGGCTTGTGAGCAGCACACGCACCGCGCGAGATACTTTGGGGGAAGTGGAAGTTTCTAGCGAGGCGTTATACGGCGCCCAAACCGCTCGAGCAATAGCCAACTTTCCCATTTCTGGCTGGCCTATGCCCGAGGCCTTCCTGCGGGCTCTGGCCTTGATCAAAAAGGCCTACGCCCTGGCCCACGGCCAACTTGGGCGCCTTTCCTCCGAGGTGGCCACTGCCATTGCCGCTGCTTGCGACCAGGTTTTGGCTGGCAACTGGTGGCAGCAGTTCCCGGTGGACGTTTTTCAAACCGGCTCGGGCACTTCGAGCAACATGAACATGAACGAGGTGCTGGCCTTGCTTGCCAACCGCCAACTGGAGGGTGACCCGGCAAGCCACCGGCCGGTCCATCCCAACGACCATGTGAACTTGGGCCAATCATCTAACGACGTGGTACCCACCGCCGCGCGCTTGGCGTGCGCGCAGGCCCTTGGCCAGCAGGTTCAGTCAGCAACCCAGCGTGTACTGGCCGAGCTGGAGAGGCTCGCCCAGGCCCATGCCCGCACCGTGACTGCCGGACGGACCCACCTGGTGGATGCGGTTCCCACCACGTACGGTCGCGTGTTCGATGCTTGGGGCCGGAGGCTCGCCACCGCAGCCGCCCGTCTGGCGGAGGACCTGCGGGCTGTGTGCCAGCTGCCTTTGGGTGGTACGGCGGTGGGCTCGGGCTTGGGGGGCGATGAGCTCGCCCGCCGGGTGGCTCTCGAGCTCTTGACCCAATGGACCGGCCTACCTTTGCAGCCCATGCCCAACCCGGCGGTGGGCATCGCTGCCTGGGAGGACGTGCTGGCCGCCGCCGACAGCTTGGCCCACCTGGCCCGCGTGCTCTTGGCCCTGGCACAGGAGCTGCGCCTGCGGGCCTCGGGGCCCAGCGGCTACGGTGAGCTCAAGTTACCGGCAGTGCAGCCGGGTTCGTCCCTCATGCCGGGAAAGGTGAACCCGGTCATCCCTGAAGCCGTAGCTCAAGCTTGCTTGCAGGTGGAGGGTTTGGCTTACGCTTGCCGTGCAAGTCAAGCCCTTGCGCAGCTGGACCTTTTCCACGCGGGGCCGCTGGTGATCTGGAACCTGGACACCATGGCCAGGCTGGTGGTCAACTCCTGCCAGGTCTTGGCCGAACGCTGCTTGGCTGGGCTTCAGGTCGACAAGGCGCGTTGCCGGCTTTGGGCCTCGCAGTCCCCGGCCTTGGCCACGGCTTTGGCCAGCCATGTGGGCTACGAGCGGGCGGCGGAGGTGGTGAAGCTGGCGCAGGAACAGGGGCTTTCCCTTTGGGAAGCGGGTCGGGCTCTCGGCGTGCCGGAGAAGGCTTTGGCGGAGCTTTCCCAGGTGGAAAAGCTGGCTGGGGTCTGACCTCCCCTCGGGGGCGTTTGGGGCGGAACCACGCGCGACCTTTCTCGTAAGAAGAACCGGAAGGGGGATGACCATGCCACGTCGTAGCGCGTTGGTTGTCTTGGGCCTGTTGATTTCGAGCAGTGCGTGGGCGGTCCAGGGTTTGGACGCCTCGTTGGTTTTTGGCTTGCGTGCCAGAAGCATTGGCCCAGCCACCATGAGCGGGCGCGTGGCCGCCATCGAGGCGGTTCCGGGCAGCCCGGTGACGGTGTACGTGGGAGCGGCCACCGGTGGCTTGTGGAAGTCCACCGATGGGGGGATTACCTTCCGGCCCATTTTCGACGACCAAAAGGTCGCCTCCGTCGGTGCGGTGGCGGTTTCGCCCTTAAACCCCGATCTGGTTTGGGTCGGCACGGGTGAGGGCAACCCGCGCAACTCCGCGTCCGTGGGCTACGGGGTTTGGCTGTCTCGGGACGGGGGCCGCAGCTGGAAGCACCTGGGCTTGGAAAGGACCGAGAGGATCCATCGCATCATCCCGCACCCTCGGGATCCCAAGGTAGCTTATGTTTGCGCCTTGGGGCAAATGTGGGGTGAAAACCCCGAGCGGGGCGTATTCAAAACCACCGACGGTGGCGCGAGCTGGCAAAAGGTGCTTTACGTGGACGAAAAAACCGGTTGTGCGGACCTGATCATGGATCCGCAGAACCCGGAAAAGCTCTTTGCCGCCATGTGGGCCTACCGTCGCTGGCCCTACTTTTTCTCTTCCGGCGGTCCCGGTTCTGGTCTTTTCGTGACTTACGACGGCGGCGCCAGCTGGAGCAAGCTAGGCCCGAAAGAAGGCCTGCCGGAAGGGGAGTTGGGCCGGATCGGGTTGGGGCTCTGCGCTTCCCGACCCCAGGTGGTTTATGCGTTGGTGGAGGCCAAGACCAACGTGCTGTTGCGCTCGGAGGATGGGGGCCGAACCTTCACCAAGGTGAACGAGGGTCCGAGGGTGGGAAACCGGCCCTTTTACTACGCCGACATCGAAGTGGACCCCGTTTGGCCACAGCGGGTGTACGACCTGGCCACCAGGCTTTCGGTTTCGGATGATGGTGGCAAGACGTTCCGCCCGCTGGCGGCAGGGCGCAGCGTCCACTCCGATTTTCACGCTCTGTGGATCAACCCGCAAAACCCCGAGCACCTGATCGTGGGGAATGACGGCGGGGTGGCCATCTCGTACAACCGTGGCGCGAGCTGGCGGTTCGTAACCAACCTGCCCTTGGCGCAGTACTACCACGTCAACGTGGACATGGACCAACCCTATAACGTGTACGGGGGGCTGCAGGACAACGGCTCCTGGCGAGGGCCCTCGTCCGTCTGGGAAAATGGGGGTATCCGCAACCACCATTGGCAGGAGGTGGGTTTCGGCGACGGTTTTGACGTTTCGCCCGATCCCGAGGACAGCCTTCGCGGGTATTCCATGAGCCAGGGCGGTTACCTACGGCGCTGGAACCTGCGCACCGGCGAAATTAAGGAAATCCGACCCCCGGAGCCCGAAGGTGTCGAGCTGCGCTTCAATTGGAACGCGGCCTTTGCTCAGGACCCCTTCGATCCGGCCACCATTTACTACGGCTCCCAGTTCGTGCATCGCTCTCGCGACCGGGGAGACACCTGGGAAATCATCTCCCCCGACCTGACCACCAACAACCCGGAGTGGCAAAAGCAAAAGGAAAGCGGTGGCTTGACGCCGGATGTTACTGGGGCGGAAAACTACACCACCATTTTGACCATTGCGCCGTCACCCGTCGCCAAAGGAGTGATTTGGGTGGGAACCGACGATGGTCGGGTACACGTCACCCGCGACGGCGGCACCACTTGGGAAAGCGTGGAAGGGCGCATTCGCGGTGTGCCCGCCCACACCTGGGTGCCCCATATCGAAGCATCCAAACATGCCGCCGGCCGGGCTTACGTGGTGTTTGATGACCACCGCCGCGGCAACTTGACGCCCTACCTTTATGTAACCGACGACTTCGGTGCCACCTGGAGGAGCCTCAATACCTCCGGTCTTTGGGGCTACTGCCTGGTGGTGGAAGAGGACCCGGTAAAGGAGGACCTTCTGTTTGTAGGCACCGAATTCGGCCTTTACGTTTCCTCGGACCGAGGGAGGAACTTCTGGCGTTTTGCCAACGGTTTGCCCACGGTTTCGGTCATGGACCTGGTGGTTCACCCGCGGGAGTCGGACCTGGTTGTGGCCACTCACGGACGGGCCCTTTTTATCGTTGACGACATCTCGCCTTTGCGCACGCTTACAGACGAGGTGCTGGGCAAGAAGCTCCACCTCTTCCCGCTCCGGCCTGCCCTGCAGTATCGCCGTACCCAGGGTGCGGGCCCACGCTTTGCCGGCGATGCGGAGTTTCGCGGGGAAAACCGCCCATACGGCGCGTTGATAGATTTTTACGCCGGGGACCCGAGCCTGCCGAAAGCTGACCCAGCAAACCTGAAAAACCAGTTGGCGGGGGAGCGCCGCGGGCGGGAGCGAGAGGACGAGGGGGAAGAAAAGGAAAAGAAACCCAAGGCCACACTCGTTGTCTACGATCAAACCGGCGCCAAAATCCGCACCTTCGAGGTACCGGTTTTTCAGGGCCTCAACCGCGCCGTTTGGGACCTGACGGCTGACCCCTTCCCGCGGCCGTCCCGGGGCGAAACACCTTTCTGGGAGGAGCCTCGGGGCCCGGAAGTGCGCCCCGGAAGCTATAAGGTCGCAGTTCGTGTGGGGGAGGCAAGCGTAGAAGGACAGCTCGAGGTACTGCCGGATCCCCGGGTCAAGTACTCCCCGCAGGCTCGGCAAGCCCACTGGCAGGTACTGCAGCAGGTGGGCAAGCTTCAGGAAATTGCCGCGCAAACAATCGACGCGCTAGGAAACATGAAGGAGGAGCTTTCCACTCTCGCAACCAAGCTCGGGCGAGCGGGTAAAGGAGGCGAGGAAGGGGAGCAGGGAGGCGAGCGGCAGCTGGCGAACAGGGCCAGGAAGTTAAGAAAAGAGCTGCAGGAGCTGGAGAAGCTCTTTTGGGTGTCGCCGGAGACCAAGGGTATCGTGGACTACGACGACGCCTGGAGCGCCATTCGTGAGGCGGCCGGCAAACTGCTTTCCAGCTGGGACGAGCCCACGCCTGCCGCCGTGGCCTCAGTGCAAAAGGCCCGCAAGCAGTTACAGCAGGCTCTGCAGGCCCTGGAGCGCTTCCAAAACGAAAAACTGGCGCCCTATCGCAAAGAGCTGGCTGAGGCTGGGGTGGAGGTGCTGAAGCCCTTTGAGGCGCCGGCGTTGCCGGAGGTGCGCTAACGCGCGCCACGGGTGGGACCCGGTGCCCACGCCGCGGCGCGGAAGGGCCAGTTTTTAGGTGTTCGACAAGGGGAAGGCCAACTTGGCCTCCAGGTACTCCTTGAGGGCCAGGGCGTTGTTGCCTTGCCTTTCACGGCTGGCGTACACCAGGGTGACGGTTCCCATTTGCGCGGCGTGCAACGGGGGCTGCCAGGCCTCAGGCTTGCCTTCCAGCTCCGCGAAGTAGCGGGCCTTGAATTCGGGCCAACGCGCTGGCTCGTGCCTGTACCAGCGCCTACGGGCGCTGCTGGGGGCTACCTGGCGTAGCCAGGCCTCCAGCGCCAGACTTTGCCGACTCAGACCCCTCGGCCACAGAGCATCCACCAGGAAGCGCCTGCCGTCCTCCGGGCTGGCTGGTTCGTGAGCGCGCTTCACGCGAACCACAGCCCTATCTTAGCTGGCCGTGAGGCCCTGAGCCGCGCAATGACGTGGGTGGGCGTGTCATTGCGAGCGGAGCGAAGCAATCCCGGGTGGGTGGCGGGTGTATCCGGCATTGCCAACGACCAGATTGCCTTAGCCCTTGCGGGCTTTGCCACGGGATGGCTTCGTGGCCTGTGGCACCTCACGACGGCAAAGGAGTTTTGGTAAGGCCGCAGGAGCGCGGTTGCAGCGAGCTTCCGCGAGTCTGGCGCGAGGGCGGGCCGCCATGGGGAGATTGAAGTTGGTGCAGGACACGGGGGGTTAGACCCTGGCGTCTTGCTGGGGCTTGCTTTTATGGCTGCCAGGGCCTATGCTTGTGATTGTGGGAACGCGAGTTTTTTCTACACCAACAAGGGACATAAGACCCAGGTCGGGGTAAACCCCGGGAAGGAGAAAGCCCATGGCAAAGCTTAAGGAGGTATTGGCACAAAAGATTGCGGAGCAACGGCCACGGACCCAGAAGCTCTTGAAAGAGCACGGGAACGTGAAGATTGGCGAGGTGACGATCGCCCAGGCCATTGGCGGTGCCCGTGGCGTGCGGTGCCTCGTCACCGACATTTCCTACCTGGACCCCTTCGAGGGCATTCGCTTCCGCGGCAAGACGATTCCGGAAACGCTGGCGGCCCTGCCCAAGCCTGAAGGCTGCGAGTACCCCTTTGTGGAGGCGCACTGGTGGTTCCTGCTTACCGGTGAGGTACCCAGCCTGGAGGAGACGATGGAGGTGGTGCGCGACTGGCAAGCCCGCCGCACCATACCGCAGTACGTCATCGATTTGCTCCGCGCCATGCCGCGCGACACCCATCCCATGACCATGTTCTCGGCGGCCATTCTCGCCATGCAGCGGGAGTCGGTTTTCGCTCGGCGCTACGCCCAGGGGATGAAGAGGGACGAGTACTGGGAGCCGATGCTGGAGGACTGCACCAACCTGCTGGCCAAGCTCCCCTCCATTGCTGCTTACATTTACCGCATGAAGTACAAGGGGGACGAGCACATTCCGCCACGGACGGACCTGGATTGGGCCGGCAACTTCGCGCATCAAATGGGGTTCGCCAAACCCTACGACGACGTGGCGCGCATGTATTTCATCCTTCACTCCGACCACGAGTCTGGCAACGTTTCCGCCCACACGACCCACTTGGTGGCTTCTGCCCTTTCCGACGCGTACTACGCCCTTTCCGCAGGCATTAACGGGCTGGCGGGTCCCCTCCACGGCCTGGCCAACCAGGAGGTGCTGCGCTGGATTCAAAACTTCCAGGCCAAGTTCGGCGGCCAGGAACCCAACGAGGAAACGGTGCGCGAAGCCCTCTGGGAGACCCTGCGCTCCGGTCAGGTGATTCCGGGTTACGGCCATGCGGTGCTGCGCAAAACGGATCCTCGCTTTACCGCGCAAATGGAGTTTGCCGACAGGCACATGCCTGACGACCCGCTGTTCAAGCTGGTGAAGCTCATCTACAAGGTGGCGCCGCAGGTGCTGATGGAGCACGGCAAAGCCAAGAACCCTTGGCCCAACGTGGATGCCCATTCCGGCGTCATCCAGTGGCACTACGGCCTGCGCCAGTGGGATTTCTACACCGTGCTGTTTGGCGTGGGTCGGGCGGTGGGCGTTTTGGCCAACATCACCTGGGACCGCGCTCTGGGCTACCCCATCGAGCGGCCCAAGTCGGTCACCACGCAAATGCTGGAGGATGTGGCCTCCGGCAAGCTCAAGGCCGAGGATTTGGGATCCGACTGACGCCTCGCTTTTCTGCCAAAGGAACGCCGCGCCGGCGACGGCGCGGCTTTTTCATGCGCAGGTTAGGGCTTGTTTGGTTGGCAGCTCCTGCAGCACGTAGTTTTGCCGCACCGCTCGCCAGCACAGCAACTCCTCCTCCGTGGCACCGGCCAAACGCAGGGCCTGCCGCAAGCTTAAGGCGTTGGGCTGGCCTTCGGCCAGCAGCTCCACCTCCAACAGGCCGTTCCGTTGCTGCCACTGGCGAATCCCCAGGTGGGCGGGCGCTGGCAGGGTACGGGTGAGTGCCACGTGGTAGCGGCAAGCCACCACGCTCTTGCCCAAAGTGGGCTCGCCGTCGCCCAGAGGACGGGCATTTACCAGGCACAGGCCTTCCGGCAGCACGGCGTTAGCCCTTTGCAGGATGCTCATGATCAAGGGGGCGGTGCAATCCACATCGAACTGCTCGGCCAGTCCTTCCATGCCCACGGGCAGAGGTGGCCCCATGGAAAGGCGAATGTGGGGGTTGAAGCCCTCGGTGAAGCGCACGGGCGCCCGGGCGGCGCGGAGGGCCCGCTCCAGAAGGTCCATCACCTGCCGGTGGGAGAGCCAGCGGGCATCGCCGGTTTTGGTGAAGGTGCAGCGGTAGCGCGCCAGCTTTTCCGGCTGGGTAAGGGGCTGGCTAGGCGGGGGCACCCGGGGCATGGGGCGCAGGCGGTAGGCAGCGTTGCGAGCGCGTGCCAGGTGGGGGGCCGCTTCGCCCACCACCGGCAGGGTGGGGCGAGCCAGCGCCGTATCCGCACCGTCTCCTGGTACGCCGCAGCGCATGCAGTTCCCCCACCGGCAGTCGGGAGTAGCGGCTTCCAAAAAAGCCCTACGCCGCTCTGCTTTCAGGTAGCCCTTGCGCACCAGCGGGTCAATAATGTCCCAAGGGAGCGTGGCGCCCAAATCCCTCGGCCCCAGCTCCGCTTCCCAGGAAATGCCGAACTCCACGAGGGCTTGCTCCCAGGCGGCCAGATTCAGCCACTCCCCCCAGCCATCGAACACCGCGCCCAGATCGTGCGCCCGGGCGATCACCTGGCTCAAGCGCCGATCGCCACGGGAAAGCAACGCCTCCAGCGCTGCCTCGGCCGGTTCCGCCCAGGTGAGCTTGGCCCAGCGCAGGGTCCGAAAGGCTCTCTTCAGCAGCTCGATGCGCCCGGCCAGCAGCGCGACCGGCCCGAAGGGCTCCCACTGAAACGGCGTCACCGGTTTGGGCACGAAGGGGCCCACGGAAACCTTCACCTCCGCCTTGCGGTTACCCACTTTGCGCGCCGCGCCCAGAATGGCCTCCGCCAGCCGTGCCAGCTCCAGCACGTCCTCGTCCGTTTCTGTAGGCAAGCCGATCATGGCGTAAACCTTGATTAGGTTCCAGCCGCGGGCAAAGGCCACCTCCGCGGCGGCAATCATGTCGGCGTTGGTAAAGGTCTTGTTGATGACGCGGCGCAAGCGGTCGGACCCTGTTTCCGGGGCGAAAGTAAAGCCCGACTTGCGCACCTTGCTCACCGCATCGGCGAGGGCCACGGAAAAGGACTCAGCGCGCAGGGAGGGAAGGGAAACGCCTACCCGGCGATCCTTGAGGCGCTCGGCCAAGTGCCAGGCCAGGGGTTCAATTTGCGAGTAATCGGCGGTGGACAGGGACAGAAGCCCCACCTCGGGGTAGCCGGTGCAGTTCACATGGGCTTCCAGAGTAGCCAGCACGGTAGCCGGATCGTGCTCACGCACCGGTCGATACCAGTAACCCGCTTGGCAGAAACGGCAGCCTTGGGTGCAACCGCGCACCACTTCCATTCCCAAGCGGTCCTGGACCACGTCCACCGCCGGCACGATGGGTGGGTTGGGCACGTCCTCGGGAGAAAGTTGCGGCACGAACGCCCGTGTGATGGGGAAAGGCGCCTGCGGCTCCAGCAGCTCCCAACGGCCCCCCTCGCGAGGGTGGGCCGCGGGGTGCCAGCGATAGAAACGGGGGACGTACCAGCCGGGGACGCGGGCAAGCCGGCGGAGGAGCTCCGTCCGCGAGAGCCCAAGCTCCTTGCCCTCGCGCACCAAATCCAACAGCGGTGGCAGCAACACCTCGCCGTCACCGATGGCAAAGGCGTCGAAAAACTCGGCCACCGGTTCGGGGTTGGCCATGCAGGGTCCGCCACCTACTACCAGGGGATGGCCCTCATCTCGCTCGGTGGCCCAACGGGGGAGACCAGCCAAATCCAGCAGGTACGGCACGTTGATGTAGTTCAGCTCGGTTTGCAAGGTAATGCCAATGATGTCGAAGTTGCGCGCGGGCTGGTAGGACTCCAGCGAGTAAAGGGGTATGCCCGCCTGCCGCATTTCCTGCGCCATATCGGGCCAAGGGGCAAAGGCCCGCTCGCACAAGGTGTCGGGCCGCCGGTTGGCGACGTGGTAGAGGATACGCGTGCCCTGGTGGGACATGCCGATCTCGTAGGTGTCGGGAAAGGCCACGAGCAGCCGCACCGGCACCTGGTCCCAGTTTTTGCGCGTTAGGTTGCGCTCGAGGCCCAAATAGCGCCCGGGTTTGACCACTTTGGGGAGCAAGGACTCGAGCTTCTCTCGCAGCGCGTTCATGCCTTCCCTTTCCTCCCAACCCAACCGCCTGCAAACACCTTGAACCCGCAAGAGTATTTCAAGCTCAGCGTTCCCTTTGCCCTCGCCAGGCCAGTGCCTGCTCCAGCACCTCTTCCAGGTGGGCCGCCGTGTACGGTTTTTGCAGGTACCAGGTGCCGGGCTGCTGCAACGCCTTCTGGACCCGTTCGTCGGCAGCGTAACCCGAGGACAGCACCACGGGCAGGTTGGGCGAAAGGCCACGCAGCTGCTCCAGCACCTCGAAGCCGGAAAGCCCTGGCATCACCAGGTCGAGGATCACCACATCGAACAGCCGCTTTTCGCCCAGCATGAGCAGGGCTTGATGCCCGTCGGCCGCTGGCGTCGCCTCCGCGCCCAGGGCACGCAGAATCTCGGCCAACCCTTGGCGGACCTGCGGGTCGTCGTCCACCACCAGCACGCGCGCGTGGGTTCCCGCAGCGGCTTGCGTCTCGCTGGGTTCTTCGGCCACGGGCAGCCAGAGGCGGGCCACGGTACCTTCTCCCGGCGTGCTTTCCAAGGTAAGGGCCCCCCCCGCGTGCTCAGCCGCGGCCCGCGCCAGCGTAAGGCCCAGACCTTGGTGGGTGGCTCGGTTGCGGGTGGTATAGAAGGGATCGAAGACGTGCTTCAAATGTTCTTTGGCAATGCCGTGACCCCGGTCGGCCACTTCCACCACCAGGTACTCACCCGCGGGCAGCGACGCCACCTCCCCCTGCTGCAGCCTCCGGCGAGTGAAACGTACCTCCACCGTCCCATCCTCAGCGGACGCCTCCAGGGCATTGCGAACCAGAGCCTCCATCGCGTGCCGCAAAAGCGTGCGCTCGCCTCGTACCAGCGGGTAGCTGGCCGGCGGGGAAAAACGCAGGTTAGCTTCTCGCCCAGCTGCGCCAGCCGTGACCCCCGCCAGCAGCTCGCCGGCGCCAAAGGCTTCTACCGGCACCCTCCTGTACTCGCCGGCCAGCAGCGCTACTCGCCGGACTAAGGCCTCCGCCCGTTCAAGCACGTGCCATAGCGGTCGTAGTTTTTCCACCAAAGCCGGCTGTTCCAGACCCAGGGTCTCTAATTCACTAACCCCCGCCTGCAGCAGGTTGTTGACCTCGTGGGCCAGACCGGCCAAGAGGTGGTGCAAGGAGGCCAGCCGCGCCGCCAACTCGGCCCGCTGAGCGGCTTCCTCCTCGCGGGTGATGTCGGCGGTAAGCACGCAAAAGCCGGCGAAGTTCCCGCGCTCGTCCTGCCAGGGTGCCACGGTAATGCTCACCTGGCGAAAGCCCTTGCCGCCGAGGCGCACCCGTGCCCGCAGGCGCACCGGCTCTCGGGGCGGGTTCCGCAGCAGGGCTGCCAGCTGCCGCCGGGCAGCGGGGTCGTTGAAGGCCAGCAGGTTGCGTCCCCGGGCCCGGGCCAGCGGCACGCCAAACACCCGCTCGAAGGCAGGGTTGGCGTCCACCAGGCGACCCTGGGGATCCACCAGCAGGATGGGCTCGCCCACAGCTGCAAACAGGTCGCGAAAGCGCCGCTGCTGCTCGGTCAGGCGGGCGACCGTCTGGGCAAAGTGCTGGCGCAGGATAGCAAGCTCCGCCGGCTCCCGGCCCCGGCTTGCGGGTGGCAAGCTGCCGGAGGAGGCCACTTCTGTGTCGGCAATCAGGCGATCCAAAGGCTCGGCCAAAAACCGCCAGAGGAGGCGAACGCCCAAGGCCACCGCCGGCAACAGGAAAAGGCCGAGGAGGCCGGGCAGGCTTCGCTCCGGCAGCTCCAGCCCCATGTGCTTGAGGGCGAAAAAAGTAACGGCAGTGGCCACCGCGCCCCCAGCCAGGGTGAACACCGAGCCGACGAGGCTCCAACCGAAGGCCAGGCCCTTGCCCAGGCGCTGGGTGTGGCTCACCTCCCAAAGCACCGGCGACACCCAGCGCAGCAGCGGCCAGCTCAGCAAAAAGCCGCATAAGCTGTTGGTGGCAGCCCAGGTTTGCACCAGCTCGGCCGGGTTGGGCTCGGGGGCCAGCAGCTGCCGCAGACCCACGCCGGTGATGGAAGCCAAAGTGGAGGCGACGACCGCGGTCACCGCCAGCAACACCAGGTCGCGCGCGCGAGCGAGGAAGGGGCTGCCGCCGAGGCGACGGAACACCAACATGGGCAGGGCTGCCTGAAGGACGTTGGCAGGGGAAAAAGCTATGGCAGCAGCCGCATCGGCCACGAGCAGGTTGGAGGCGATAGGGAACAGCACCGCCACCGCTACCCCAGGCCAGCCAAACCACAAGCCCAAGACGAACTGCAGCGCCACCGCTGGCCAAAGGAGGGACACGGCACCGCCCACAGGCAACGAAACGGTGCCGCCCACGGCCAAAAAAAAGCCCAAAAGCCCTAGGCCAGCCAAGCCAGCTAGGTAAAGGGGCCGATCCTCGGGCCGCTTCAAGGACAGAAGCGGCACCGCGGGCACGGGGGGGATTTCGCCAGAAAGGCGTATGGTGCTCAGGGTTGAGCCCCTTGTTCGATCCATTCGCGGATCACCGCCAGCTGCTCAGCCGGCAGTTTACGGGAGGAAAAAATACCGCGGGGCATGCCTTTGCCTTCCTTGGCGCGGTGCTCCAGCTTGTGCCAAAGGTAGGAGTTTTCCGCGTCTCCGGGTTTAACCAGCGGCAGGTCAGGTACTTCCACCGATTGGCGATTCACCAGATTGGCATAGCCCTTCCCTTGGGAAAGGTCCAAACCCTTTTTCGGCCGTTCCGAGCCGTGGCAGTCGCCGCACTCCTTGAGGAAAATGGGCTCCACATCTTTTTCGTAAGAGCGAGGTGTTTGCGATGCAACCACTGCAGCCAGCGCCACAAGAGTGAACCCAATCAAAAAGGAGAGTCCTTTTTTCATTGCCACCTCCTCCGGCCTTGCCCGTGCCATGCTTGGCACTGCAACCCTGAGGCTGATTGTAGCGCCGAAAGGCAGAAACGTGTTCCGCGGGTTAGACTGAGGCCGTGCGCATCATTACCACGCACCTGGGTGCAGATTTCGACGCCCTGGGCGCTATGGCCGGTTTGCTGCTGCTGGAGCCTACGGCCAGGCTGGTTTTCTCCGGGTCGCAGGAAGCAGGCGTGCGGCGGTTCCTGCAACAGGAACGCCCGCCTCTGCCGCAGCTTCGGTTGAAGGAGCTGCGGCGGGCCCCCCTGGAAAGGGCGTGGGTAGCCGACTGCAGCTCCCTGCGGCGCCTGGGAGAAGTGGGGGAGCTGGTGCAGCAGGCAGCTTGCCCGGTGACGGTGGTGGACCACCACCCGTTGCCGGAAGACCCTATTCCGAATGCGGAGTTTTGGCCTTTGCCGCCGGGGGGGGCCGGGTCCACCTGCACGGTGGTCAGCTGGCATTTGCGCCAGCAAGGTCTCGCCCCTGACCCCCTCACCGCGTCGCTGCTGCTCCTGGGCATTTATGAAGACACCGGCGGGCTCACCTACGCGGATACCCGCTCCTCCGACGCGGAGGCGGTGGCCTGGCTGCTGAGCTGCGGCGGGCGGCTGGACTTGGTTCGCCGCTACGTGCTGCGACCCCTGGAGCCCGGACAGCTGGAGCTGCTGAACCTGCTGGTAGCAGGGGCGGTGGAGCACCGCCTGGCGGGCGTGCGGGTGGTGGTGACGGTGGCCAGACCCTCCGAGCAGGTAGAGGAAGCTGCCTACGTGGTTCATCGGTATGCGGAGATCTTCGACCTGCCGGTGGTGTTGGCGGTGCTGGAGGCGCCGCCCCAGCTGGTGGTCATCGCTCGCTCTTCCCATCCTCGCGTGCACGCTGGCGAGCTGCTGGCGCCTCTGGGAGGCGGTGGCCATGCCACCGCAGCTGCCGCCCGGTTGCGCGGCCAATCGGCGGTGGAGGTGGCGGAAAAGCTTTTAGCTGCGGTGCACGCGCAGCTGGGTACTGGGCCCACAGCGGGGGAGCTGGCCTCGCCCACGGTTTTCGCCGTGGAGGCTTTCGCCAGCGTGGCCGAGGCCAAGGAGCAGCTGTTGCGCCGGCGCATCAACGCCATGCCGGTGATGCGGGCAGGGGAGCCGGTGGGGCTGGTGACGCGGCAGCTTTTGGACAGTGCCATGGCCCACAACCTGGGGCAAAGGCCAGTGACCACCGTCATGCGGCCAGGAGTACCGGTGCTCAATGCGGAAGCGCCGCTGGAAGAGCTGCAGCGCCTGTTCGTGGACGAGCGCGAGCGGCTGGTTTTGGTGCGGCGGCCCACGGGCTTTGGCGTGATCACGCGCATGGACTTTTTCCGCCACTTCTACCAGCGCCAGGCGAGCCAAGTGACCTTGGTGGCCCAGAAGTTCTCTGCGGCCAAGCCGACGGTGCAGGGTGTCTTGCCCCGGCTGCGGCAGCAGCTGGGGGAGGAAAAACTCCAGCTGTTGCAACGGGTCGGCCGGGTGGCCAGCGAGCTGGGCATGCGCGCGTACCTGGTGGGCGGCAGCGTTCGGGACGTGCTTTTGGGCCGTGCATGTGAGGACCTGGACGTGGTGGTGGAGGGCAACGGCGTGGAGCTGGCGCGCGCCCTGGCCCGGCGGGAGCAAGCCCGGCTTCATGTGCACGAGCCTTTTCTCACGGCGGTTTTGCTTTGGCCAACGGGGTTGCGGGTGGATGTGGCCACCGCGCGCACCGAGTACTACCGCTACCCGGCGGCGCTGCCGGAAGTGGAACAATCGGCGTTGCGACAGGACCTGTACCGGCGGGACTTCACCATCAACGCCATGGCCACTGACCTCAACCCTGAAGGCTTCGGCCAGCTGGTGGACTTTTTCGGTGGCCAGCGGGACATGGAGCAAAAGCTCATCCGCGTGTTGCACTCCCTTTCCTTTATCGACGACCCTACGCGTGTGGTGCGGGCGGTACGCTTTGCCTTACGCTTAGGCTTTTCCCTGGCGCCGGACACGGAAAAGCTCGTGCGCGTGGCCGTAGACGAGGGCGTGTTTTCGCGGCTTTCGGGGGAAAGGCTACGGGAGGAAATCTTTGCCTTGCTGGCAGAGGAGCATCCCGCGGAAGGGCTGGTGGAGCTGGACCGGCTGGGTGTGTCCCGCGCCCTGTTTCCTGAGCTGACCTGGACGCGGGCCACCCTGAAGCTCTTGCGCCAGGTGGAAGCCATGCTGGTTTGGTCCCACCTGGAAGGCGTATGGCAAGACTCACCCGCCTTGCTGTTTCTGGCAGCGCTGGCGTTGCGGGGCGGGGAGCAAGCGGGGGATTTGCTTGCCCGGCGCCTGGCGCTGGCGGGCGAAAGGGCCGCTGTGGTGGCCAAGGCCAGGGAAGGGGTGGAGAAGCTGTTGGGCCTGGTGGCCGCCGGAGCTCCTGCCAGCCAGCTGGTGGAGGCCTTGGAGCGCGCCAGCCGCGCGTGGTGGGTTTTGGCCCTGGTGCTGGCCACCCCGTCCCAGCGGGCGGTGCTGCGTCAAGCCATGACCGTGTGGGTACAGCAAGGGGCGCCGGTGCGGGGGGCGGAGCTGGTGGCCCAAGGCATTCCGGAAGGTCCCTGGATCGGCGCCGCGGTGCGGCACGCGCGGGCGGCTCTGCTGGATGGGCAGCTGGCACCTGAGCACGCGCTGGAGTTTGCCCTGCGGTTCTGCCGGCGCGCCCTTTCGGAGACGAGGAGGCGGTGAGGGTAACCGGTGGTCTTTGGGCCTCGCGCCGCGTCTTGGGCCCACCCAAGGGCTTGCGCCTACGGCCGACGCCGGATTTTTTGCGCGAGCAAGCCTTTGCCGTGCTGGCGGATGAGGTGGAAGGGGCCTCTTTTCTTGACCTTTTTGCCGGCAGCGGCGTGGTGTCCCTGGAAGCCCTTTCCCGTGGGGCGAGGGAGGCGCTGTTGGTCGAACCCCATCCCGTTGCCCGGGAGCTCATCGCCCGGAACTGGAAGCTTTTCGGGCTCGGGCCGCCGCGCGTGCGCCTGTGGCCAGTGGAGGCCGAAGCCGCGCTGCGGCGTCTTGCGGCCAGCGCCACCACCGTGGATGTGGTCTGGGCCGACCCGCCTTTTGACCAGTTCCAGCGTCACCTGCCGTGCGTGCAGCTGCTGGTGACTGGCGAGGTCCTGCGGAGAGGAGGGGCTTTGGTACTGGAATGCCCGCCCAAACTAAAGGTGGAGTTGCCCGGCTTGAGCCTCCAACGGCGACTGCGTGGTGCGCTGCTTTTCCGTCGTGCCGCCTGACCCCTTCGAAGGCCGCCCATGAGCCCGGCTTGAGTGTCCCGTTAGGCTGTTGCTTGCTTGCTTTCTGCCTTCGCAGGAGACCCTGACCGCTACGGCTGCTCAGGACGCAAAACGCCGCCTGGCACGCATGGAGGGCTTGGTAGCTGCCCTTCAGCGCCTCGACAAGGTGGACGGACAGTGCGAGCACCTTTTCTCCAGCCTTGAGCAGAGCCTTGACAAGATGAACGAGCCATGGGCGCAGCCCTTTGCCGAGGTGCGCCGCCAGTTCCCTTGGCTCTTGGCCTTTCAGTTTTGCGGGCCGTCGTGGCCGGCTTGGTGGGCACGTCGCAGCCGCCAGGGCATTCGAAGGTTGCGCACCCCCGGGGCCCCGGACGGGGAGCTGGGGCCAGAAGGCGGCGCGGCAGCTCCGTCCTCAACCCTTTGGTAGCATTGCCTGCGTGACGAAGCTAAGCCGCGAAAGGGGGCAAGCATGAACAAGAAGGGGAGCTACCGCTGGTTTGCCTTGGGCGATTTGAACGGCTTTTTCGGTTTGATGTTCGACAACATGACGGTGCTTTCCTTTCTTGCTGGCATCCTGGTTTTTGGCTTTCAGTTCCCTGCGGATATTGTCTACCACAAGATGTTTCCCGGCACTGCCTTCGGCGTGCTCTTTGGTGATTTGGTCTACACCTGGATGGCCTTTCGTCTGGCTAAGAAGACGGGCAACCCCAACGTAACAGCCATGCCTTTGGGGCTGGATACGCCCTCGACCATTGGCGTGGCGTTGGTGGTCCTGGGGCCAGCCTTTCTCTCCCTCAAAGCCTCCGGCATGCCCGAGCGGGAGGCGGCCATCATGACCTGGTACATCGGCATGGCCACCATGGTCATGATTGGCCTCGTCAAGCTGGTACTGTCCTTTGCCGGGCGCTGGGTACAAAAGGTGGTGCCGCAGGCGGGCCTTCTGGGTTCGCTGGCGGGCATAGGCTTGGCTCTCATCGGCTTTATCCCGTTGGTAGACATCTTCGGCATGCCCTTGATCGGCTTGGTCTCCCTGGGCCTTATCCTCTACAACCTAGTGGCGCGGGTACGGCTGCCGGGGCACGCTCCGGGCGTGCTGGTGGCCATTCTTTTGGGTACCGGCGTTTACTACCTGTTGGGACCCATGGGGTGGGTGGGGGGCACCTTCCAGCCCTTGCCGCCAGCGGAGTTCCACGGCGGTTTTCCCGTCCCCACCCTTGACTTCCTCAAGGGCTTGGTACCGGCGCTCAAGTATCTGCCCATCGCCATCCCCTTCGCCTTGCTCACGGTGGTGGGGGGTATTAACGTCACCGAGAGCGCCCGCGTAGCCGGGGACGATTTCAACACTCGTGACATCCTGCTCACAGAGGCGGTCGCCACTTTGGTGGCCGGCATTTGTGGCGGGGTGGCCCAATCCACGCCTTACATTGGCCAGCCAGCGTATAAGGGCATGGGCGCCCGGGCCGGCTACACCCTGCTCACCGGCCTTTTCATTGGCTTGGGAGGCGTCCTCGGGTACATCGGGTACATCGTGGAGCTCATCCCCCGGGCCGTACTGGCTCCCATTCTCATCTTCGTCGCTCTGGACATCATGGTGCAAGCCTTTCTCGCCTGCCCTGCGCGTCATGCGGCAGCCGTCGCTTTCGCCTATTTCCCCACCGTGGCGAGGCTTCTGGCCATTAAGCTGGGCAACCCGCAAATCGTGCCCGCGGCGCAGTTTGCCGCCTTGCTCCAGGCCAGCGGCAAGGAGTTGCCGGAGGTCCTGGTCACCGTGGCCTTAGGCAACGGCTTCATCCTCACCGCCATGCTTTGGGGCGGCTTTCTTGCCGAGCTCATTGACCGGCGGTTTTCTGTGGCCTCGGCTTACTTGGGCATCTTGTCGGTAATGACCTTTTTTGGCGTGGTGCACTCCGCCTCGCCCGAGGGGGTGATGTACCTGCCTTGGACGCTGGCCGACCCATGGCAGCGCGCGGTGGCCTACCAGTTCACCGCCGGCTATGCGGTGCTGGCGGTGCTGGTCGCGCTTTTGGGAACCACCAGGGCAGCGAAAGAGGCACCGGCAGCGGATTTGGGCCATCCCGACCGCTGGTAGGTCGGGGCCTGGGAGGCTCAAGGAAGCTGATCCTCGTCCAGGCCGAAGTAATGGCCCAGCTCGTGCACCACGGTGGCGCGGATCTCCTCCTCCAGCTCGCGCCGGTTGCGGCACCGGCGCAAGAGGGGGCCACGGAAAAGCACGATGCGGTCAGGCAGGGCGTTGCCGTAGAAGGCCCCTCGCTCGGGCAGCGACACCCCCTGGTACAGACCCAAGAGCTCCTCGTTGCTTTCGTAGCCCGCTGCCTCGAGGTCTTCGGCGGTGGGCTCTTCCTCCACCAAAACCACCACGTTGTCCAAAAGGCGGAGGTAGCGGCGCGGCAGGTCTTCCAGTGCTCGCTCCACCAACGCTTCGAACTCCTCCGCAGACAGCCAGCTCATGCCCTATGATAGCCGGCGGGAGGAAGCACCATGGAGCGGGTCGTGGCCGCGGTTGGGCTGTTCGCTTTTCTCGCTATCGCCTACGTTTTTTCTGCCGATCGGAAGGGAATTGCCTGGCGCACCGTGCTTTGGGGCCTGGCCCTGCAAGTGGCCGTGGCCGTGCTCATTATCAAAATCCCTGCAGGTTTCGCCATCTTTTCTTTTCTTGCCCAAATTGCTAGAAAATTTCTGGAGTTTTCCGATGCGGGCGCTCGCTTTGTTTTTGGCGATGCGTTCACTGAGCATTTTTTTGCTTTCAAGGTCTTACCCACGATCATTTTTGTCTCCAGCACCATGACCTTGCTTTACTACTACGGCGTGCTGCAGCGGGTGGTGGAGGGCATTGGCTGGCTGATGATGCGCACCATGCGCACCTCCGGCGCTGAATCCCTCTGCGCGGCTGCCAACATCTTTGTGGGGCAAACGGAAGCCCCTTTGTTCATTCGCCCCTACGTGCCGCGCCTGACCCAATCGGAACTGCACGCCGTCATGGCCGGTGGGTTTGCCACCATGGCTGCCGGCGTGCTGGCGGTGTACATCGGCTTTGGGGTGCCGGCGGAGCACCTTTTGGCCGCCTCGGTTATGGGCGCACCGGCCTCGCTGGTGATGGCCAAGCTGCTCTGGCCGGAGCGAGAGGAGCCGGAAACCCGCGGGCGGGCCAAGACAGCCATCGAGCGCAGCTGGGTCAACCCGGTGGATGCAGCTGCTTCTGGTGCAGCCGATGGCCTCAAGTTGGCCCTCAACGTGGCGGCCATGCTCATTGCTTTTCTCGCCTTGTTGGCCCTGGTCAACGGCCTTCTGGGTTTGCTAGGGCGAACGGTTGGCCTGCCACAGCTGTCGTTGGAGCTGGTTTTTTCGTACCTCTTTGCGCCGGCTGCTTGGCTTTTGGGCATACCCTGGAGCGAATGCGGTCAGGTGGGCGTGCTTTTGGGCAAGAAAACCGTGCTTAACGAGTTCATTGCCTACCTGGATTTGAAGGCACTGATGGAGCAGGCCGGGCGGGGACAAGGGGCGGCAGCGGGCCTTTCGCCGCGGACCGTGGCCATCAGCACCTACGCCCTGTGCGGCTTTGCCAACATCGGCTCGGTAGCCATACAAATTGGCGGCATTGGCGCTTTGGCGCCCGAACGCCAGCAAGACCTGGCCCGGCTGGGCTTGCGGGCTTTGGCCGCCGGCACCCTGGCCAACCTGGCCAACGCTGCCCTTGCGGGTATCCTACTCTAGGAGGTGGACATGAAACGGTGGCTGTGGCTCGGGTTGGTGGTAGGGCTTGCGGGGTGCCCGCAGGATGTGACACGCACGCCCGTACCGCAAGAGGATGTGCTCATCGTCGGTCGACTGTTAAGCATGCAGGAGCGGGCTCAGGAGCGGGGCGTCTTTGACCTGACCGTTGGTCTGGGCGTGCCGGAAACCCTCAAGGGCGTCATGCGCAAGGAGGGACGGCCCATCCCTGAAAGCGAAAAGGAAATGCTGGCCAAGGTCAAGGTGGATGGATCTTCTGTGTGCGTGGTCGACGGGCAAGCGGGGGAGCTTTCCCAGCTGCAAGTGGGGCAGGAGGTGGTGGTGGTGCCGGTGAGCGGAAGCTGCGCCATGGTGGGGGACAAAGAGCTGCTGGCCGATGCTGCTGAGGTGTACGAGTTTGCCTCCTACCAGCTGCGAACGCTGCCCAGGTCCTTGGAAAGCATTCCCAGCTGGGTGACCGACCGACTGGACGCGAAAAAGATCAACTCCTCGGGCAAGGAAGTCTCGCCCATTCCCCTCCGAGGCGGCAAAGTGCTGTACTTTTCCGCTGGCCTGTTGCCGCCCGTGCGCGAGGGTGAGGGAATGCGGGGAGCCATCAGGCCCGGCATGACCCGCGATGGCCAGCTTCTACCCTGGGCGCGGCAGGGTGGGGTGCGCCCCTACCGCACCGAGTTGAAGGAAGGCGGGTGGACCCCGCCGGAGCCTCTGGTCTTCCCGGACCTTGCCGATGAGGCCTCGGTGCGTGTGAGCTGGGTGAGCGAGGACGAAAAGGCCCTTTTGGCGGAACTGCGCATGCCGGAGCGGGATCCGCAGCTGGTGGAAAGCCGGCGGGACGACAAGGGGAACTGGGGTCCGCTGCAGCCGGTGCCGGAAGCGGCCGAGCAGGCGGCAGGGGACGGCCAGCGCTTTGGTAGCCAGCTGGGGGCCCTGGTTTGGACCGTTTACGAGTACGGCTCATCCGACCTTTATCTCAAGCTTTCCGGCCAGGGGCGAATGCCGTTAGAGCCGCGCATCAACACCACCAACACCGAATGGGCACCGCGGGTGGGGCCGAACACCACCCTGTACTTTTGCCGCGGGGACAGGCAGCTTCTCTTCGCCCAGCAAATCGTGCAAGAGGTGCGCTTACCCGGTCTTTGCCGGCGACCCTTGTCGGAAGCGGCGCCCACCGCCGATGGCCAGCTGCTGTTCTTCCGCGTGCCCCGCTTCACCCCGGGTGAACTCGATTGGGATCTAGCGGTAGCTCGCCGACAAGGGGAGGGCTGGGCTGAGCCGGTCCTTCTGGACGACTTCCGCTTGCCCTAGGGCTTCCGCGCTTTATCGGCAGCCGGGCGGCACACAAGGCGGAGCCTGCGTAACCCTGGGCGGACGCTGGCACGTCGAAGCCTTTTGCATCGTTGCCTTAGCGTGGCTCCGCTCGGTTATGCGGAGGTGAAACGGTCTCCCTTTATCCGTGCGCGAAGGGCGCCACGTAATCTCGAAGGCCTGCGGCCCTCCGCGCCAGCGCGAAGGCCGACCACAGGTCATCGCGAGGGCCTGTCACACCCCATGTCATTGCGAGGAGGCCGAAGGCCGACGAGCCATCTCGCTTCACGCTGCCTGGGCTCACCACCCGCGTCATTTCGAGGGCCGCGCAGCGACCCGAAGCCATCTCACCTCCGAAGTGAGCGCCGGCTGACCACCACCCGCCCGAGATTGCATCGCTCGCTTCGCTCGCTCGCAATGACGTGGTCGAGCCGGCGTGGCTGCCCCGAGAGACGCTGCAGAGGAGAAATGGGGCCATCCTTTTTTAAGGATGGAAATTACCTCCACGGGTGCGAGCGTGGCCTGTACCTCCTGGTGCTTCAATGGGGCCATCCTTTTTTAAGGATGGAAATCCGACGTTTCTTGCATCCATGGTCTTCCGACACGTCGCTTCAATGGGGCCATCCTTTTTTAAGGATGGAAATTACTTTT
>CAZAUJ010000019.1:0-48176 GCA_964488355.1 uncultured Thermoanaerobaculia bacterium
TTGGAGCGGGCAACGGGATTCGAACCCGCGACTTTCAGCTTGGGAAGCTGACACTCTACCAGCTGAGTTATGCCCGCTCACGGGCGGCTTCCCACCGCGGAAAAAATCTAAGGCAGCCCCGCCCCCCTGTCAAGGCCGCGTTCTGCTGTAGGAAAGCGGACCCAGCCGAGGTCGCACCCGACTGCCAATGGGGACATTGTGCCGCCCACGTTAGAGCATCCTCCCCAACCAACCCCCAAAGCTTTCCCCGCTTGTGCCGCGGTTCGAAGGTCATCGAAACATCGCGCCTGATCCGCCAAAAACAAGGGGCGCCGCCGGGCGCCCCTTGGCGAGCCAAACCTTTACCGGCGGCGCCTACCGGCGCTCCGGCACCTTGACTGGCAGCTCCATCCCCTTGCCCCAGCGACCAAAAAGGCCCCTCCACTCCGCCGCCAAACCCTCGCGCTCCTGGTCCTCCCGCACGTTTCTGCTCTCCACCAGGCGGTAGGTTCTCGCTGCCGACCCGCTGGCGTCCGGCCAGCCCACCAGCTTGGCAATCCACTCGCGGTCGATAGCAAAAAAGTTGGGGAAAACCCGCTGCTCCTGGGGCTCTTTTGGCAGGTGCAAAGGCAGCTCGCGCAGCAGGCGCAGCACATGAGGCACCGTCTCCTCCAACTGGGAGCGCAGGTCCTCGGCCCCAGGCAGCGAGCCCTTCGGGTTCTGAAACCAACCCCAACCACCAACCGGTGGTTTCGAAACCATAGAAGCTGCTACGAGACAGTTCAAGGGCGTTGGTCAACCCGTCACCCCGCCCACGCAAGACCAGCCACTCACCCGAAGCGGGATCGGCAAAAAGGGAAAGGTGGGAGGTGGCGCGCTGCTCCGGGTCGAAGGGCAGGCTGCGTTGAAAAAAGCCAGCCGCAGCAGCTCGGGCGGGCTTTCGTTCCCTGAGGTAACCCGCCCCACCTCTAACAGCAGCCGGTTTATCTGCGTTGCCTCATCCACCACCTAGCCCGTTTCGTCCCTGGGCAAAAGGGCGCTGTAAAGGAACCGACCCACCACCCGCTCCCCCTCGCAACCCTCCCCACGCCGCTCCCACAGCACGGTTTCCACCGAACCTGGCACCTGCCGGGGAAAAGGCACCGGCTCCTCACCTTCCGCCCCCGCCTGTTGGGCAACGCCTTGCAGCGACAGCCACAAAAGCAGCAACCACATCGCCTAGCTCCCACAGCCCGGCCAGCGACCGTCGCACGCGAGCAAACACTCGTGCTCCCTCATCGCGGTTCTCTGAACGCCACTGGAGCGGTGCCAATCATCCAACTGTTCGCACCGCTCCTCTTCGCACCGGTGCCGATTGCCAGCATTCGCTGCACGCGGTGCAGTCACGCGTGCGCCCGCGGCAAACGGAATCTGAATCCTGGCAAGGGGTCAAAGCCAAGGCCGCGCTGGCAAGAAAAACCGCGATGCCCAGGACCACGGCAGCGATGCTCCTCCCGCCGGCCAGGGCTTGCCTTGCTGCAAAAACCTACCTTCCCTCATCTTTTTCTTCCTCCTTTTGCTCCGCTCCCGGGCGCGGGTAGGGTGGCATTCTCTCTCTTGTCAAGTCCTTCTGGCTTTGGCAGCAGGCGGACCCGGTGGAAGCCTTCCGCCCACCCAACGCACGGCGGCAAACCCTCCCTCAGCCCAAAGTCCCCCCTTCAAGGCCCCTGTGAGGTCCTCGCCGAATCGGGGGTGGGGTTTTGCCAGGCCCTCTTGGGGAGGAAATGGGAAGTCTCCTCCAGGTGCAGATAAACCCCGTCTAAGGCGGGATCCAAGATCAGCAGGTCCCATTGGCGGGGCAGGGCACGGCAGGACCAGGCTCCAGTGGCGGTGTCCAAGCAGTAAAGCCGGCGGCCCTTCTCGGGCTCCAAGGCATCGCGCTCGTAGGCACCCACCACCTGATCCTTCCCCACTGCCGCGGCGCCAAACACCCGCTCGCTGCGGCTGGCGGCCTGCACCTCCACCTTGGGCGGCTGGCGGGTCGCGTCCTTCAGCGTTTCCGCCACCATCCGGTCCAGCTGCCGCAGGTTTTCCTCCTCCCGGCTTACTCCCGCCCCCAGGGGCGATGGCCAGCGGCGCCGTACCCGGCCGCGGTCATCCAAAAGCTGCACCTCCCCGCTGCAGCCGATCCTGCCCTTGCAACCCCACCAGCGAACCATCGGCCGAGACCATGGCGCCTATCAAAGCCAGCTTGCGCTTTACTCCACCTATATTCCCCTCGCGCGCCTTGGGGAATTTGCCCGCCACCCAAAGCTCCCCCTTCCCCTCCTGCCGGCCGTCCAGAAACACCTCCACCTGCACCAGCTGAGGCGAGCTGACCTCCTGCCAAGGCACCAGCACCCGCACCACCGCCGGCCCGTTTTGCCCAGCCGAAGCCATGAATTTTTCTTACTCCTCATCATCCAAAACCGGGTAGGGCAAAGGCCGCCTCTCCAGCTCCTCCGGCTGCAAGGGCAGGTAGAGGCCCGCCACCAGGGCGGGCCCCGCGGCCATCAGCAAAACAAAAGCAACCCTGCCAAGCATCTTCCCCACCTCAACAGTACCGCACCCACACTTGAACCAAGAGACCTTGGTAGATTTTTACGAGCTTGCCCCTTTTCACCACCCAGCCCTCGCTCTTGAAGTGCATGCAATGCACTACGGTACACCTCCGCTCACGGTGCGTATCGCACACCTCAATGTCCGCCCAGGAATGGGCGCCAAGGCCGGCGAGGAAAACAACCACCGCCAGCAGAGCCCGCAAGACGCTTTTTCCCCGCCGGCGGGGGCGGCCCGCCGCATGATTTCTAGTGAGGAAACGATTCTGTATCTCGTCGCTCATGGCGCTGAGCAGGCTGATTCGCATTTTTCACGCCTCATGGCTTTGCTTCTCCTTTCTCTTACGCTGCCAGCTGCGGGTTATGCTCGCTGGGCGGCTAAAAAAGGCGCAGCTTTGAACGCCTCTTGCCCGTAACTGTCTGCCTAGGATGGGCAAAAGGTTGCGAGACCCCGCAGGGCCCCACCGCGGGCAAGTCTCCTTGCCACTGCCTGCTGAGCTGGGTTAAAGGCTCTTCGTTTTTGCCCAAGCCGGACTGCCCGACACCCAATACCGGCGGCCGCCCAAGCCACCCACCAGCTCACTGCCGCGACGGCGGGTCGGTGGCGCCTTTTTCGGGGAGTGGTGCCAGGCTGCCATCCTCGCCAAAGAGCAATCCACCCCCTCCCAGGTCCTCCTGGGTGAGGCGGCGGATGAGCTGCAAGGCCCCCTGCTGGGGGTCGGGGACAAGCCCCTCCGGGCGGCTTTGACGAAAGGAGTGAACGCGGCCGCGGAGGAAACGGCCGTCAGCGGCAAGCTCCACCTCCAGGAGAGGTGCCAAGCCGTTGGGCCCTTGGATGTTGATGCCGTACCAGGTGGCGAAGTTGCCCAAGCTGTAGGCAATGAGGCGGCCGCGGTAGCACTCCAGGGCACGAGGCACGTGGGGACCGTGCCCCACCACCAGGTCCGCCCCCGCTTCCGCCACCGCGCGAGCAAAGGCTTTTACGGTCCCGCGGGCTTCGCCCAGGTAGGTTTCCGGCCCCGAGGGCACGTGCAGGTTTCTTTCGCCCTCCGCGCCCCCGTGAAAGGACACGATGACCAGGTGATGGTTGGCTGCCAGCGCGCGTACGGTGGCCACGGCTGCCGGGATATCCAGGAGGTCGTGCCCTCCGCCGTTGGGAGCAAAGGCGATAACAGCCACCCGTAAGCCCTTCACCTCCCAAGAGGCCACGTCTCCTTCCCGACCCGCATGCCGGATGCCCACCGCCCTCAGGGCAGCCATGGTTTGGCTGCGGCCCTCCTCCCCGAAATCGCGAGCGTGGTTGTTGGCCAGGCTCATGACGGTAAACCCTGCCTCGGCCAAGGTGCGGGCAAAGCGCGTGGGCGTGCGAAAGAGGTAGCAGCTGGCCGCCTCCCGGCACCGCTTCACTGGCGGGCCGCCGTCCATCAGCACCCCTTCCAAGTTGCCAAAGGCCACGTCGGCTGCGCACAGCAAGGGCTGGGCGGCGGCAAGCAGGGCCCGTCCCTCCTCTGGGGGCAGCCGGTCTTCAGGCCAATCGCTGCCCAGCATCACATCGCCCACCGCCATCACCCGCAACGCGGTAACCGGCCCTTCCACCCCGGCAGCGGCGCTCTGGGGCCCCACCCCCAACCCTGCCGCCTCATGCCAACTGGCAACGAGTGCCAAAAGCAGCGAAAGCCCAAGCATGCCCCATTGGCTACCCATGGAACCGGCCCTCCCCACACCCCCAGCATGGGGGGCCCGCCATTATCCCTCGGCTGGCAAGGCCAGCCTCGAAAAAAGGGGAAAAAACCGGTGGGTACCGCTACCGCCCACCGCCAGGGCGCAAGGGCCAGTGCAGGGTAGCGGCTCCCGAACGGCTGTCCACCACGGAAGCCAACGCGAAGAAGGGAGCGCTGCCCACTAACTCAACCCGCAGGTTCTCCCCTCGCGCCAAGCCCAGGGACAGAAAAAGGTCGTCCAAGGGAAGCAGGGCGCCTGGTGCCAGGCCGTAAACCTGCTCGCTCAGCCGCTCACCCCGTTCCCCCAAAACGCGCAGGTGCACGCTGGCGCCTTCCACCGCTGGGCAAAAGAGCAGCAGGTTGGTACGCAGCTGTGCCGTGCGGCGCAGGCCCACCAGATGGCCCACTTCGCCGCGACGCAGGGCCTGGTCACGCGCCATAGCGGGAATCAGCTGCGCGGAGGGCGCCTTGCCCGAGGCGTTGTAGATGCGAGCAGCCACCACCACCCCCGGTGAAACCACAAAGCGCAGGGCACCCACTGCGCCGGGCGGCACCAGGTCCGAGCGCACGACGGTGGTGTGGGGCGGCAGCAGCTCCGGCTGTTCCGGTGGCTGTCGTAGAAGCTCCCCGTTGGCTTGGCCGGCAGGAAGAAAGAGGACGCCCCACTGGGCTGGCTCCGCCCCGGTGTTCACCAGCCACACTTCCGTGTTCCACCAGGCCCCCTCCTGCCCTTGCTTTTGCACCGCCACCGGCACGAACAGCTCCTCGGCCGCTGTCGCGGTGGCCAAGAGGAACAGAGCCGGCCACAAAGCGCCCATCTAGCTGCCATGGTAGTGCCACCCACGGCCGCTGGCAAGGCGCGTCGGCAGGCGATCCAGCCAGTGAGTCCTCTCAGGTTTACACTGGTGCGCGGGAGGGACCATGCGCCGGCTATCAACCCTGATCCTTCTGCTGGCCTTGCCCGTGGCCGCTGGGCACGAAGACCAGTTGCGTCGGGATGTGTTTTTCTTGGCTTCCTCTGGCCTCGAGGGCCGGAGGGCCGGCACCCTGGGCGCGGATATCGCCGCTGACTACGTGGCCGAACGGTTGCGAAAACTGGGCCTGCAACCCGCCGGTGACCACGGCACCTTTTTCCAACAGTTTACCTTTATCGCCGGCGTCAAGGCGGGGCGGAGCAACTCCCTCAGGGTGCATGAAAACCCAAACCTGGAGGCGCAGCCCCCGGAGCTGGAGCCTTTGCCCTTTTCCGCCTGCGGGACGGCGGAAGGCGAGCTGGTGTTTGTGGGTTACGGGATAGCCGCCCCCGAGGCGGGTTACGACGACTACCAGGGGGTTGAGGTCCGTGACAAGGTGGTGCTGATGCTGCGCTTTTCCCCTGCTGGCGACGATCCCAATTCCCCCTTTGCCGCCTACCTTCCCTTACGCCGCAAAGTTTCCGAGGCGGTGGCACGAGGGGCGGTGGCGGTGCTGATTGCCAGCGGACCGGCCTCCAAGGAATCGGGTGCGCCGGTGAAAGTGCCCTTCGATTACTCCTTCGGCGACGCTGGGGTGCCAGTGTTGGCGGTGTCCACCGCGGTGGCCGAGGCTTTGTTTGCCGGCCAAGGCTTCAGCTTGCGCGAGCTGCAGGAACGCATGGACGCTCGGCGGGAGCCCGCCTCCCGGCCCCTCGGGTTGCGGGCTACGGTGCACGCAGAGGTACAGCAGCAGCGCGCCACCACCCACAACGTGCTGGGCTTGCTTCCAGGAAGCGACCCGCAGCTGCGCCAGCAGGTGGTGGTGGTGGGTGCACACTACGACCACTTGGGTTGGGGTGGCCCCGGCAGCAACTCCTTAGCCCCCGAAGTGCGTGCCGTGCACAACGGGGCAGACGACAACGCCTCCGGGGTGGCCGCTGTGCTGCGCATTGCTGAGAGGCTGGCGACCCAGCCGCCCAAGCGGTCGGTGCTGTTCGTGGCCTTTGCGGCCGAGGAGTTAGGGCTTTTGGGTTCCTCCTACCTGATGCAACACCTCCCCTGGCCCCAGGAGCAGGTGGTAGCCATGCTGAACCTGGACATGGTGGGGCGCGCCAAGGACGGACGAGCCCTCACCCTTGGGGGCTACGGTACCGCCAAAGACTGGCCCGAGCTGGTGCACGCCGTAAACCGCAGGCACCACCTCAAGCTCACCACCTCCGCCGGCGGGTTCGGCGCTTCGGACCATGCCAGCTTCTACGCTGCCGGCATACCGGTGTTGTTTTTCTTCACCGGCGCCCACCAGGACTACCACCGCCCCAGCGACGACGCGGAAAAGCTCCACTTCCAAGGCTTGGCCAAGGTGGCGGCTTTTGCTGCCGACCTGGCGCGGGCGGTGGCGGGGCTGCCTGACCGACCCACCTACCAAAAGGTGGCAACGGAGGAAGGCCCCACCCGCCGCTTTAAGGTGCGCACCGGCCTGGTGCCCGAGTACGCCTTCGAGGGGGTGGGGGTGAAGGTGGCAGGCGTGCGAGGCGGGTCGGCGGCGGAAAAGGCGGGCTTGCAGGCGGGGGACGTGGTGACCAGGGTTGGCAGCCGCACCATCCGCAACATTTATGACTACATGTACGCCTTGGGCGACCACCAACCGGGCGAGACGGTGACCTTCACCGTGCAGCGCGGCCAACAGGTGCTGGAGCTGGCCGTCACCTTCGAGCAGGGCGGTGGGGGTCGGAGCTGATGCTGCAGCTCCTCACCGCTGGCGAGTCCCACGGGCCCGAGCTCATTGCCCTGCTGGTGGGCCTGCCCGCTGGCTTGTTCATCTCCCGCGAGCTCATTGACCGGGAACTGGCCCGCCGGCAGCACGGCTTTGGCCGAGGTGGGAGGCAAAGAATCGAAAAGGACCAGGTGACGGTCCTCGGAGGATTGCGCAATGGCTTGACTTTGGGCTCCCCCTTGGCCTTGGCCATCCCCAACCGCGACTGGGAAAACTGGGCCTCCGTTATGGATCCCTGGCAAGTGGACGCGCAGCAGGCCGCTCGGCGGCGCCTGGTTGCACCCCGGCCAGGGCATGCGGACCTCGCGGGAGCGTGGAAGTACAACCACAGGCACGACCTGCGCAACGTGCTGGAACGAGCCTCGGCGCGTGAAACCGCCGCGCGTGTGGCAGCGGGGGCGGTGTGCAAGCAGCTGCTCCAGCAGGTGGGGGTGGAAATCCGCTCCGGCGTTTTGGTCCTGGGGGAGCGGGTGCTGCATGCGGGCCCGCCTACCTATGAGCTGCTTTCCCAGGTGCGCGAGGACTCCCCCTTGCGCACACCTTTTCCCGACAGCGAGGCCGAGCTGGTGGCGTACGTGGAGCGGGTCAAGCACGCGGGCGACACCTTGGGCGGGGTGGTGGGGGTCGTCGCGCATGGGGTGCCACCGGGCCTGGGCTCCTACGCCCACTGGGAAGACCGCCTGGACGGCCAGCTGGCGCAAGCGGTGATGGCGGTCCAGGCGGTGAAGGCTGTGGTGCTGGGTGCGGGGATTGAAGTGGCCTTTCGGCCCGGCTCCCAAGCCCATGACCCCATTTTGCCCGGCGAGGGTGGGCTGCGCCGCGGCTCCAACCACGCCGGCGGCATTGAAGGGGGCGTTTCCAACGGCGAGGACATCGTGCTGCGCGCCTTCATGAAGCCCATCGCCACCCTCCGCCAAGCCTTGCCCTCGGTGGACCTCGATGCCCTGCAGCCGGTGGCTGCGGCCTACGAGCGATCCGACGTGACTGCCGTGCCCGCACTGGGGGTGATCCTTGAGGCGGTGGTTGCCTTTGTCTTGGCTCGGGCCCTGCTGGCCAAGTTTGGTGGCGACCACCTGCAGGACCTGTTGGCCGCGGTGGCTGCCTACCGGCAACGGCTTGCCGGCTGGGGCCCGGAAGGTTTTTCGGGGGAGAGGGGTTGAAGGGGGCGATGGGTGTGCGGATCAAGCGCGCAGAAAAGTACGGCTTCTGCTCGGGGGTGCGGGTGGCCGATATCAAAGTGCGCCGCTTCGCCCAAGCAGGGGGCAAGGGTGCCATCCTCGGGCAGGTAGTGCACAACGAGCGGGTGGTGGCCGATCTGGAAAGGCTTGGGGTGCGCACCGTGCACACCATGGAAGAGGTGCGGGAGCCGGTGATCGTGTTTTCCGCCCACGGCGTTCCGCCTTCCTTTCACGCCAAAGCCAAGGCTATGGGCCTCGAGATCCTCGATACCACCTGCAAGTTCGTCTACGACATCCACAAGGAAGCCCAGCGGGCCCTGCAGGCAGGCATGCACCTGGTTTTCATTGGCGAGCCGCACCACCGGGAGGTGATTGGCTACACCCACGATTTGGACCCGGCTCGCTACCACATCATCCAAACTCTGGAGCAGGCGCAGGCGGTAGATTGGGCGGCCTATCCGCCCATCAAGGTGTTGTTCCAAACCACCCTCAACGCCGACGACTATGAGGAGGTGGTGCGCTACATTGAGCGCTGCAACCCCAACACTGTCCGCGCCGACACCATTTGCTACGCCACCAAGGAAAACCAGCAGGCAGCGCGCAAGCTGGCGCAGGACCCGGAGGTGGACCTGATCCTGGTGGTTGGGGGGAAAAACTCGGCCAACACCCGCCACTTGTTCGAGATTTGCTCCCGCAGCAAGCGCTCCTACTTCATCCAGGGGGCGGAAGACTTGCAAGCCGAGTGGTTCGTGGGCGTGCGCTGTGTGGGTTTGACGGCCGGCGCCTCCACACCCGATTACGTGCTGGACGAGGTGGAGGTCCGCATTGCCCAGCTCACCTCCGCCCCTGGAGACGCTGCCTCGACCCTCCTAACCCAACCCAGCAGCCTCAAGCCCTAGACTATTTCTGCCGCCAGTTCCACCGGCAGGAGACAACAGGGTGTCACCCCTTCCCGGCTCACCTGGCAGGCGACCGCGGCAAACTGTACCCCCGCCACAGCCGCCTGCGCCGCCTCCCGCGCGTAGGCCGGATCAATTTCTGCCGCCGCCCGTACCCGCTGCGCATCGCCCCGCTGCACCACGTACACCACCGCCGCTCGCACCCCCGAGGTTGCCAGCTGCGCCAGCAGCCGTAGGTGCTTGCTGCCGCGGGCGGTGACCGCATCGGGGAAAAGCCCCACGCCCTCCTGCACCAGGGTGACGTTTTTCACCTCCACCCAATAAGGCCCCTGGGCATCCTGCAGGAGGAGGTCCAGCCGGCTGTTGGTACCCACGCGCACCTCCCGCCTCAGGGAGAAAGGCGGCAGGCAGCCAGGCAGGGGCAAAAGCCCCGACAGCAACGCCTCCTCTGCCAAGACTGCCGCCCGCCAGGTGTTCACCCCCACCAGGGTCCCTTCCCCCTCAATCAGCTCGAGACGGTAGGGCAGCTTGCCCGATGCCCGGCTCAAAAAGCAGCGGCGGCCGGGAGCTGCCAAGCCCGTCAGCCGCCCGGAGTTGGGCACATGTGCCACCACGTCTTTTCCGCCCACAAGCCGCACATCGGCAAGAAAGCGCTGGCGCCGCGCCAGCAGTACCCCCTCCACGAGCGTCTCGGCAAAGCGCATGGTTTTTTGCTCCCGCCGGGCGGTGCTATACTAACATCCCCCGCGACGGGGCGTAGGGAGGCATTATGAAACAAGGGATTCACCCCCAGTACTTCGAGGTGGAGGTGCACTGCGCCTGCGGCAACAGCTGGAAAACCCGCTCCACCAAGAAGGAGCTGCGCTTGGAAATTTGCTCGGCCTGCCATCCCCTCTTTACCGGCAAGCAAAAGCTGGTGGACTCCGCCGGAATGGTGGAACGCTTCCAGCGCCGCTACGGCAAAAAGCAGTAGCCTCCTGAAGGTGCCGAGCGCCAAGGGACTGCCGGTCCCTGGCGCTTGTGCTGTTTTTTCGCCATGGACACCCTGCTAGCCAAGCTGGAAGAAATTGAGCGCACCTTCGCTGCCCTGCAGCAGGAGCAGGCCTCGCCCGAGGTCTTGGCACAGCCCGAGCGGTTGGCCGAGGTTTCGCGCAAGGTGGCGGAGCTTTCACCGGTCGTGGAGGCCATCCGGGGCTATCGCCACCTGAAGGAACGCCAAGAGCAGGCACGGGCTCTCTTGGCGGAAGAAAAAGACCCGGAGCTGCGAGAGCTGGCGGAGGAAGAGCTTTCCCAGGTGAGCGAGGCGCTGGGGGGAGCTGAACACGAGCTGAAGCTCATGCTCCTGCCACCCGATCCCCACGACAGCCGCAACGTCATCTTGGAAGTGCGCGCTGGCACAGGCGGAGAGGAGGCGGCCTTGTTTGCCGCGGAAATCCTGCGCATGTACCTGCGCTACGCCGAGCGCCGCGGTTGGAAAGCTGCCCTTACCGAGCTATCGGAAGCAGACCTGGGCGGGGTAAAAGAGGCGGTGGTGCTCATCGAGGGGCGGGGCGCCTACTCCCGCTTGAAGTACGAATCGGGCGTGCATCGCGTGCAGCGGGTGCCGGTGACTGAGGCTGCCGGCCGCATCCACACCTCCGCCGTCACCGTGGCGGTGCTGCCGGAAGCGGAAGAGGTGGAGATCCAAATCGACCCCAAGGACCTGCGCATTGACACGTTCTGTTCCTCGGGCCATGGCGGCCAGTCGGTGAACACCACCTACTCGGCTGTGCGCATCACCCATTTACCTAGCGGCATCGTGGTTTCCTGCCAGGACGAGCGCTCGCAAATCCAAAACCGCGCCAAGGCCATGCGCATCCTCAAGGCTCGGCTGCTGGAGCGAAAACAAAGGGAACAGCAGGAGGTTTTGGCGGCCCAGCGGCGGGCGCAGGTGGGAAGCGGTGACCGCTCGGAAAAAATCCGCACCTACAACTTTCCCCAGTCCCGCGTCACGGACCATCGCATCGGCCTCACCGTGTATCGCCTGCAAGAGGTGCTGGACGGGGAGCTGGACCTGATCCTGGATCCCCTCATCACCCACGTCCAAGCGGAGCGGCTGAAGGAGGAGCTGGCGGCCACGCCATGAGGGCCTCCTCCCGCTGGCACCGGCTGCGGCAGGAAGGGAGGTTCCTGTTGGGAGCAGCCGCCGCCGGCTGCCTGGTTGGGGCTGCGGGCTCCTTTTTCCTGCCGCCCCTTCCCTGGGTGGCCGAACCCCTGTCCCAGCCCGTGCAAGCCGTAATTCGCGTTGCCCACGGTGTGGGTCTGGGTTGGTGGGCAGGGCTTTTTTGGGGGCTGTTCACCGTGCTGTTGGCGCGTTCCCAGCCCACGCCGCCAGCAGTGAGCAGCCTTCCGCCGGCGGGTCTCTGGGCAGGCGGCGTGCTTTTGGCCGTTTGGGCTCTTGGTTTTGCCTTGGACGTGGGAGTACGGGTTTACCTCCCGGTTGGCCTGCTGCTGGCGCTTGGGGTCACACGCCTGGTCGTTGCCCGTTTCCCCCATGACCGTGGCTGAGCTCTTGACCGAGGCTCGCCGCCTGCTCCGGCCGCGGGAAGGCATGCTCTACCCGCAGCGGGAAGCCCGCAGTTTCTTGGCGCAGTTGCTCGCACAGGACGAAGCTTGGGTGCTGGCCCACCCGGAGCAACTGGTCAGCGCCCAGGTGGTGGGTCAGTTTCTCGACTTTTGCCGGCGCCGCAGCCAAGGCGAGCCTTACCATCTCATCCTCGGCGCCTGCCCCTTTTTTGGCCGGAGCTTCCTGGTGGCACCCGGAGTGCTGGTGCCGCGCCCGGAAACGGAGCTCCTGATGGTCACGGCGCTGGAGCTGCCCCTTCCCCCTTCGCCACGGGTGGTAGACGTGGGAACGGGCTCTGGCGTGCTGGCGATCACCTTCGCGCTGGAGCGGCCGGCTGCCCGCGTGGTGGCCACCGATATCTCCCACCGGGCCCTTCTTCTGGCTCGTCGCAACGCCGCCCGGTTGGGTGCGCAGGTGGCGCTGGTGCTGGCCCACTTGGGCCAGCCCCTGTCCGGGCCTTTCCACCTGGTGCTGGCCAACCTCCCCTACCTGCCGGAAGGGCTGGCCACGCCGCCCGAGTTGGCCTTCGAGCCGCCCCAGGCTCTCTTTGCCGGCCCCGATGGTTTGTCCTTGCTGCGCCCCTTTGTCGGCAGCCTCCCGCACCTTTTGGCTCCCGGTGGGTTTGCCCTGTTGGAGCTGGGTCCGGGCCACGCGGAGGCGCTGGCGGGCCAGCTGCCCGCCAGGCTGGTACCTTACACCCTGCGCTTTGACGTGCGTGGCGTCGCCCGCGTTTTGGTGCTCCAACGCCGGTAACCGGGAGCAGGGAAGTCAGGCGTCGCCAAAAGGCCCTCTGCCCAAGAGGGGACAGGAAAGCGGAAAGGGCCCAGGCGCCGCACGGGTTGAAGCCCGGAAACGGAGGCGGTGAGAAAGGCACCGGTGGCTTCGGCCAGCTGGTCCCGGTGAATGTCCTCCTCGGCCACCTCCACCCCCAGCTGGGCAAGCCGCACCACGCACCAGGCCCGTACTGTTCCAGGCAAGACTCGGGAGCTGGGCGGGGTGAGCACGCGGCGGCCAAAAACCACAAACAGGTTGGCGGTGGCCGCCTCCCGCAGCCAGCCGTCGGGTTCAACAAAAACCACACCGTCGGCGCCAGCCCGACGCGCCTGCTCGGCCAGCCACAGGGCCGGGCCGTAGCTGGTGAGCTTGTGCCGGCTTAAAGGATGGGAGGCCAGCACGGAAAGCTCCAGCTCCACCCCGTAGCGGCGGGCCCGAAGGGGTACGTGAGCCCGTTCGGCCCAGGCCAGTACCCTTTTATCGCCCGGGTACCAGACCACCCGCACCACTGCCGGACCCTGAGCAAGCCCCTCCCGCCCAAGCAGGCGGGTGAGGTCTGCAGGGCTTGGCCAGGTGGGTTCCTGCTGCCAAAGCTCTCGAGCCGAGGCCAAAAGGCGCCCGCCGTGTTGCTGCCAAAGAAAGGGCCTCCCGTCCTCGCAGCCCACCGTCTCGAACAAGCCCTCCCCGCGGTAGGTGCGCCAGAAAGCCCACCGCCCCGTCAGCCTCCGGCTAGGCCAAAGCCGCAAGCCCTGCAACACCCACCGCGGCCCCGCCATCTCAGCAGCCCTCCGCTGCCAGCCACCGGCCTACCTTGGCTCGGGTCTCCGCCTCCTCCGCCTCCTCATCCGAATCCCAAAGGATGCCGGCGCCGGCGTGCACGTAAAGGTTTCCGGCGGCCACGTAGCCGGTGCGGATGGGCATGGCCAGAAGTAGGTCGCCGTTGGGGTACATCAGCCCATAGGCACCGCAGTAGACGCTGCGGGGCACCGGCTCAAGGGCGGCAATGAGACGACAGGCGGCCAGCTTCGGCGCCCCGGTCACGCTGCCGCCAGGAAAGGTGGCCGCCAGCACCTCCCGCCACCCCACCTGCGTTCGAAGTTGGCCGACCACCACCGCTTCGCGATGAACCACTTCTCCCGCCTCCACCAGCCGCCAGGGGTTGGTCACCTGTACGCTGCCCACTCGGCAAAGGCGGCCTAAGTCATGCCGCACCAGGTCCACGATCATGGCTAGCTCCGCCTGCTCCTTTTCCCCCGCGCTCAGCGCCTCCTCCCACCTCTTCCAGGTACCCTTGATGGGCCAGCTTTCCACCCAACCTGCGCGGCAGGCGAGGAAAAGCTCGGGAGAAAAGCCCAAGATGGCCAGGTCAAGCTCCGGATCCTGGAGAAAAAAGGCAAAACGAGGCCAACCCGCCGCCGCCAAGCGCTGAAAAAGAGCCGCCGGGTCGCCGGAAAAGCCCGCCTGCCAGCGCCGGGTGAGGTTCACCTGGTACGCTTCGCCCTCGCCTATGGCTTGCCGGATGGACGCCGTCCCGGCTTTGTACCTCTGCTCATCCAAGCTGCAGGTGAAGCGGCCCACTCGCGCCGTCCCTGAGGGCTGGCAGGGCTGGCCCTGTTCGGGAGCCAAGAAATACCAGGCCCCCAAGGGCAAGGGTCCCTGGCCTTTGGACACGGCCACCTCAGCAGCCAACAACGACGCCGCCTCGTAGGCCAGGTAGCCCACGGCGGGCAATTGCAGGCTCGCCGCCAAGGTCTGGAGCACAGCCACAAGCTCCCCACCCGCCTGAGGCGCCTTACCTGCCACCTGCCACCAGACCTGGCCCTCGCCTCCGGACACCCACACCCGCCCCTGGGGAACATACTCCCGCAGTTGGCCATCGCCTCCAAAGCCGGGTCCCAGAGCGAGGCGCAACGGCCCCATGGCCGCCATTATCGTCTGGCGGCTTCACCCGCGCATGGCCTCCACCGGGGACAAGCGCGAGGCTGCCCGCGCCGGCCAATAGCCCGAGACTAACCCCACCGCCAAAGCAAAAGCAAAGGCAAAGGCAAGCCCCGCCGGCGAGGGTGGCAGCCCCCCTTCGAAGGCGCTGGAGGCGACTTTCGCCACCCCCAAACCCAAGGCCATTCCCAGAAGCCCCCCGGCCACGGAGAGGGTCACCGACTCCAACAACACTTGGGTAAGGATGGCCTCGTCAGTGGCGCCGATGCCCTTGCGCAGGCCAATCTCGTACAGCCGCTCCGCCAAGGAAATGCGTAACACGGAGTAAATCCCCACCCCTCCCACCAGCAGGCTCATGGCGGCAATGGCGGCTAACACGATGGTCCAGTTGCGCAGGAGGACGCGGATTTCCTTTTCCGCCCGTAGGATCTCGTCGGCAATGTTCTCCACCTCGAAGTCACCAATGCCTCGGTGAGAGAGCAAAAGCACGCGCTCCAGCTCGGCTTTGACGGCAGCCAGGTTATCGGTGCGCTGCGTGCGGATGGAGAGCAGGCTCACACCCTCCCCGCCCGCCAGGTAGGCGCGGAAGGTGGCCAACGGCACCAGCAGGCCCTCCATCTCCCGCCGCGTCCAGCCCGAGTTGGCAAAGCGGTTGCCCAACTGCTCCTCCACGCCAATGACCTGGAACGGCACCCCACCCACCAGCACCCTGCGCCCCACCGGGTTTTGCTCGCCGAAGAGCGTGCGAGCAAGCTCAAAGCCCAGCACCGCCACGCGACGAAAGCCTTCTTCGTCACCCTGATGGAAAAAACGCCCCCAGCGCAACTTCCGGTCGTGCACCTGGGCATAGGACGACGTTACCGCATACACGCGCACCCTCTTGCTCACTCCGGAGGCCTGCACCAGCCGGTCGGCCAGGCGCACCGCCGCCGCCACGGCAATGTTTTCCCCCGAGGATTGCAATAGCCGCCAGTCGCGCAGGCTGAGCCCCCGGCTTAAGGAGGCTTTCTTCTGCTCCAAAGGCGTCTCGGGGGGCCTGGCGCTGACGAACATCACGCCATCGAAACCCAAGCCTTTCACCCCTTCCCACACCGCTTCCCGCACCCCGGCCATGAGCGTCATCAGGACCACCATGGCGGCGGTGCCGAGGCATACGCCCGTGAGCGTGAGGGAGGAACGCAGCTTGTGGGCCCAAAGCTCCACCAAGCTGGCGCGCAGGCTCTCGCTCAGGGAAAGGCGCCTCATTCGTACCTCAACGCGGCCACCGGATCCAAGCGGGCTGCGCGCCAGGCGGGGTACAAGCCAAATACCACCGCCACGCTGACGGCGCAGCCGATGGCTGCCAGGACCATGGCCGGCGTGAGCACCGCCGCTTGGTCCAGCAGGTAAGCCATGCCATGCACCAGGCCCACGCCCAAGGCCAACCCCAAAAGCCCTCCCAAACCGTTGACGATGACGGTCTCCACCAAGAATTGCAGGAAGATGTGGCTGCCCTTGGCGCCAATGGCCTTGCGGATGCCCACCTCCCGCATGCGCTCGGTAAAGGAAGCCAGCATGATGTTGGCCACCACGATGCCTCCCACCAGCAAGGCAATAAGCCCACAGACCAGAAAGGTAATGTCGTAAACCTTGCCCTGCTGCTCCATCTGCTCGATGCGGTCCTTGCGATCAAGGATTTGAACATCTTCAGCCCCGTGCCGCGCCAAAAGCAAAGCCCGCAGGGCTGCTACCGCCTGGTGGTGCTCTTCAGCGCTTTTCAGGCGCAGGGCCAGCTCATCCACCCGCTGGTTTCCAGCGCCCAGGTAGCGACGCGTCAGGGTGGACGCGGGCAACAGGATGAGCTCGTTAATCCAGCCCAATGCGTTCCAGCTGTCGCTGCGGTTCCAGTAAAACTGGCGCTCCTCCAGCACCCCCACAACCATCAGCGCGTGCTCGCCCACGCGCAGCGTCTTTCCCACTGCCTCGCCGGAGCCAAAAAACTCCCTCGCCCGCTGGGCGCCGAGCACGCACACGGCAGCCGCTCGCTCCATGTCCTCTTGGCTGATAAGCCGGCCGCGGGCCAAGCGCAAACCGTGGTACTGAGCCCACAAAGGGCTGATGCCGGTAACCGTCAGCCGCTTGGTTGTCTCGGCCGTGCTCAGCCACGATACCCGGCGCACAGCGGTGGCCACCAAATCGAAGGAAGGCAGGCGCTTTTCGATAGCGACCGCGTCTTCTACCGTCAGCCCTTTGGAACTGCGCTCCTTGGCCGAAAGACGGGCCGCATCCAAGGGTTTGGGCACCACCATAACTTTGAGGGTGCCACCCGTTTCCTCCCAGAACGTCATGGACCTGGCCCGCTGTCCGGCCGAAAGACCCAGCGTCGCCACGACCGAAGCCACCCCCATCACCACGCCCACCGTTTGCAACGCTGTGCGCGCCCCGTACGCGCGCACATCAGCCAGGGCATCGCCAACCAGCTCCACCAGCCTCACGCGGCTCTCCGCTCGTCGGAAAAGATTTGCCCGTCCACCAAGCGCACCACCCGCTGGGCATGGGCCGCCACCTGTGGGTCGTGGGTCACCAGGATCACCGTTTGTCCCTGCTCATGCAGCTGGTCGAAAAGCGCCAGCACCTCGGCGCCGGTGGCTTGGTCCAAGTTGCCCGTGGGCTCATCGGCCAAAAGTACTGCCGGGCCGGTAACCAGTGCTCGGGCGATGGCCGCACGCTGGCGCTGGCCACCGGACAGCTGGGAGGGCAGGTGATAGGCGCGCTCGGCCAACCCCATGCGTTCCAGCATGGCCATGGCCCGTTCCCGCCGCTCGCGGCGACCCACCCCACCGTACAAGAGAGGCAGCTCCACGTTGCGCAGCACCGTCGCCCGCGGCAGCAAGTTGAAGGCTTGGAAGACGAAGCCAATGAAGCGGTTGCGGATTTGGGCGAGGCGCGCCGGTGGCAGCTCGGCCACCTCCTGGCCGGCGAGGCAGTAGGAGCCGCGCGTGGGGGAATCCAAACAGCCGAGGATGTGCATAAGGGTGGACTTGCCAGACCCCGAAGGGCCCATGATGGCCACGTACTCTCCCTCCGCCACCGACAGGCTCACCCCCCGCAGGGCTTCCACCGCCACCCCGCCGTTGTAAATCTTCCACACGTCCCGCAGCTCAATGAGGGGCCGAGGCTCCGCCATGCTCAGGACTCCTTCTTCTTGGGTCGGGTGGGGTCTTCCAGGGCCACCTCCTCGCCGGGGGCAAGCCCTGCCAGCACCTGTACCCGGGTTAACGAGGCCAGGCCCACCTCCACCTGGCGCTCTTCGAACCAGGCCTTCCACGCATCGGGTGCGGGCGTGCCCTTGGGCTTGCCGGTTTTTACTGGGCTTGCGGGCTTGCGCACGTAGACGATGTCCTTGTCGTCCTTGCGGAACACCGCCTCCACCGGCACCGTGAGCACCCCCTCGGCCCGCTCGCCCCAGATGCGCACGTTGGCGGTCATGCCAGTGCGCAGCTCTTTGCCCTGGGAGTCCAGGACGATCTCCACATCGTAAACCTTCACGTCCCGGTCCAGGCGCGCCGCCGGTGCGATGCGAGCCACCTTGCCGCCGAATTTCACCCGGGGAAAAGCATCCAAGGTCACCTCCACCCGCGCACCCACAGCCACCTTCCCGATGTCCACCTCCGAAACCCCCGCCTTAACGATCATGCGCGCCAGATCAGCTACCGTGGCAATCACGGTGCCAGCGTTAAAGGAGCCCGCACCGGTGACGGCTTCGCCCAACTCCACCGGGCGGCGAATGATCACCCCGTCCATAGGTGCGAGAATGTGCAGTACCTGCTGGGGGTTGGTGGAAAGGGGCACGCCCGAGGACTCCACGATCTTGGCGCGCTCCCTGGCGGCTTCCAGAGCTTCCTTGGCTGCCATGTAGCGCGTCTCCGCCGCACGGCGTACCTCCAGCGACAAAAGCCCAGCCTTGAAAAGTTCGTCCTTGGCGAGAAAATCCTTCTCCGCATCGGCGAACTCGATTTCCTGCTGGCTCACCGAGCGCCTGACCGCCGCCAAGGTTTGCGCCTGGTTCACGTCGGGTTCGATGGCAGCGATGAGATCACCCCGACGCACCGCGTCGCCTTCCCGTACCGGTAAGGCCACCACCTTCCCCGAAAGGGCGGATTTCACATCCACCTTGACCTCCGGCTCGACCGTACCCACTTCCACCACCTCCACCTGCACATCCGCCACCTCCGCCTTGCCCACCGGCACCGGCGGGTCCTCCGTGGCCTTGGAGTTGCTGCCCCGGGCCGCCAGCACCGCCGCCAGTACGCCAACTCCCAGCACTGTCACCGTGAGCCATTTCCCCCTGCTACGCATCGTCGCCCTCCCGCAGCCTCCTATACGCGCCCCGCACCGGGAATGTTCACAAGAAAAAGGAAAGGATTGCGCGTTTACGACAGAAGACGTATATTAGGGGCGCGGAGAAAGGAGGGCTTGTATGACCACAATTAGGACCGGCACGTTGGCGGGCCTCTTGGCGCTGACCTGTTCTTTGGCGTGGGCGCAGGCGCCCAAGGCTGGGGACGAGGCCCTGGGCCTTTACCCCTATGAGCGGTTCGAAAGACCGCAGGCCTGCGCTACCTGCCACGTGGACATTGCCCGCCAGTACGAGCAAGCAATGATGTCGCAAGCCTTCACCCACCACTGGGACGAGATCGAGTATTTCGAGCTGGCCCTCCCCCATGCGGAGAAGGAGGCCAAGGTGGCGGGGGTGAAGGCAGGCTGCAACGGTTGCCACGCCCCCTTTGCCTTTTTGGCCGGCGACATCCCCCCCAAGCGCCCTTCGGCCAACACCCGCGCCAACGAGGGTGTTTCCTGTGATTTGTGCCACACCATGACCGGCTTCGCGGGCGAGGTACCGTACAACTACAACTACGTCGTGGCACCGGGTAAGGTGAAGTTCGGACCTAGGCCTGGCTTGGTAAGCCCGCACCATGAGACCCGTGAGTCAGCCTTTTTGCGCTCCGCCGACTTGTGCGGCACCTGCCACAATGAAAAGAGTCCCTTTGGCGTCTGGGTCAAGGCCACCCACCTGGAGTGGAAGGAAGGGCCCCACGGCAAGGCAGGGATTCCTTGCCAGGATTGCCATATGCCCAAGGCAGCAGGTCGTTCGGCCCGCATGGGGGAAGAGCTGCCCGACGTGCGGCAGCACCTGTTCCACGGTGCACACGACCCGGGCAAGCTCGCGGGCGTGGTGGAGGTGCGGATTCACCCCCAGGTGTGGGAAGCGGAAGCCGGGGACGTGGTGCGGGTAGTGGCCACGGTGGTCAACGCCAAAGCCGGCCACAAGGTACCTTCCGGATCCGCCGAGGAGCGCATGCTTTGGCTGCACGTGGAGGCGGTGGACGCGCGCGGCAAGGTTTACCATCTGCCGGTGGAGCGCAAGGGCTTCGCCGGGGAAGAGCTCACGATTGCGTCGGCGGATGCGTTGGCCTACCAGGACATCGGTGACATTAAGGGCATTCCTGACTTCCCGGGCCTGTTGCGAGACGGGCGGTACCCGCACCTGGCTCCCGGCGACCGCATTTTCCGCCTGCCCTTCTTCGACCCCCAAGGCCGGCAGACCATCGCCCAGTGGAACACCGCCAGCTTGGGGACTGATTATCGCTTGCCACCCCTGGCGGCAGTCAATGAAACCTTCCTGTTTAGGTTGCCTGCGGACATGCCACCGGGGCGTGTGCGTGTGAAAGCCTCCGTTTACTACTCGCGCCTGGTCTCGTCGGTGGCGGAGTTTCTCGGTGTGCCGGAAGAAGAGTACGAAGAAATACTGATCAATACCCACGAAGCCAGCTTTACCGTCGTTCCCTAAGGAGATCGCCAGCCATGAGCAGAAAAGACACCTGGTTGGTCCTAGCGGTGCTGGTGCTTGTGGCGGGAAGAGCGCAGGCAATCCCCGCCTTTGCCCGCAAATACCAGTTCTCCTGCAGCACCTGTCACGCACCTTTTCCGCGCCTCAAGCCCTACGGCGAGGAATTTGCCGCCAGGGGTTTCCGCGTGCAAGACCCCAGTCAAGAACCCGCCCGGGCTACGTACGACGTGGGCGACCCTTGGTTGACCCTCTCCCGCGACCTGCCCTTGGCCCTGCGCTTGGACGGTTACGCCTCGTTGGTAGACTCCCGCGGAAGGCCGAAAACCAGCGACGTGGAATGGCCATGGGCAGTAAAAATTCTTTCCGGCGGTCAGCTAGCCCCGTCGGTGTCTTATTACGCCTACGGGATCTTGGAAAAGGGAGAAACCCTCAAGCTGGAAGACACCTGGGTGCAGTTCAACAACGTGTTCCGTCTCCCTGTGGACCTCATGGTCGGCCAATTCCAGGTTTCCGACCCTCTCTTCAAGCGTGAGCTCCGGTTAGAGCGCAACGACTACTCCATTTTCACCCTCCGCCTGGGTCACGTGCCCACCAACCTCACCTACGACCGAGGTTTGGTCCTCACCTGGCACGCGCCGGCGGCGCTGGAGGTGGTGGCGCAAGCCGTTAACGGTAACGGCATCGACCCGCCCGTGGGCGAACGCTTCGACGACAACCGGTTCAAGGCCCTAAGCCTGCGAGTGGTGCGAAGCTTCGGACCAATCCGCCTGGGGTTGTTCGGTTACCAAGGGCGCTCCGGGCAGGAGAGCGGCCCCACCGATCGTGTTCGTTACGTAGGTCCGGACTTGGTTTGGACTGCAGGGGAAAAATGGCAGCTTTCAGCCTGTTGGCTCCGTCGCAGCGATGATGACCCGTACCTTATTGGAGGTACCAAGCACAACCGAGTTACCCACGGCGGGTTCCTAGAAGTGCACTTTTTCCCTCACGGCCAAGACGGGCGGTGGGTTGTGACGCTGTTGGCCAACCGCGTGAGCTCCGACCTGCCGGAAGGGGAGGTGAAAAACGCCTCGCTCACGCTCAATTATCTGCTGGCACGTAACTTGCGTGTGACGGCGGAGCTTTTCCGCGACGGTCGGGCTGACCAAAACCGCCTCTCTTTGGGCTTGGTAACCGCCTTTTAAGTTGGCGGGCTCAAGCGCTCCAGCCGGGCCTGGCGCAGCGCTGCCAGTGCCCGGCCCAATTCTTCATGAGGTATAAAGAAATCCACTCGGTCCCGGCCTGAAACCACTAGAAAGGGCACTCCCACCTCTGCCAGGGCCTGAGCCCCCGCTGCCACCAGCTCCCCTTGTAGCCATCCGCCAGTGACGCTCACCCGCCGCAACTCGCCCGCCAGCACCGTTCCCAACTGGCCCATGGTTTCCGCCTGCGCTCGTGGCACCAGCAACACACCCCCCACCAGCAGGCAACCGAAGGAGGCCAGCCATGCGGCCAAACCCTCCTGCCTGCCGTCGCCTACCTCCACCGCCAGCCAAACGTCGGGCGAAACGCTCAGCGCTCGCAGAGCTGGGGTCACCATCGTTCGGCTTTACAGCGAAAAGCTCAATACGCGTCGAGGATGTAGTGAAGCGGGTTTTGCTTTTCCCCGTCCTTCCAAACCTCGTAGTGAAGGTGCGGGCCGGTGGTACGCCCTGTCATGCCGGTCCGGCCAATCACCTCGCCCCGCTTCACCCTTTGACCCTCCTTGACCAGGATGCGATCCAGGTGGCCATAAAGCGTGAAAAAGCCGTACCCGTGGTTAATCTTCACCAGCTTGCCGTAACCCGATTCCCGGTCGGCAAAAACCACCAACCCGTCAGCCGGTGCCCTTACCGGCGTGCCAAAGGCAGCGGAAATGTCCAACCCGTCGTGGAACGCCGCTTGACGTGTGATGGGGTCGATGCGCGGCCCAAAGCCGTCGGTAATCACCCCCACCACCGGGGCAATGGTTGGCGTGTGGGCCAGCAAAAGCTGTTGCTCGGACAGCCTCTGTTCCACCGCGCCCAGTTGCCGCTCTAGCTGACTCTCCCTCTCCAGCAGCTGTTCCGGACCTCCGGTGAGGCGCTCGAGCGGACCGCCGCTTCCCACCGAGCTCTTACCCGCGGCCACCGGCGCCAACAAGGCATCCGCCACCCCTGCAGCAATGGCGAGCTGCTTGGTACGCTGCTCAAACTGCTCCAGGCGGCTGTGCACCTCCGATAAGGCTTGCTGAAGGCGCTCGTTGGCGCGCCTGAGCTCCTTGTTCTCCTTCTCCAGCTTCTGGTACAAGGCCCGTTGCCGCAAAAAGTTGCCCGAACCGAAGAGCGCTACCAACGAGAGGACCAAAGTTAACGCCAGAAGGCTTCCCAGGACCTTCAAAAGCGTGGGGGAAAGGTGAAACTTGTAAACACGCCCTGCGGCCTGGGGAATGACGACGATGGTGCTGTGGCGCTTGCCAGTCACTTTCCAACCTCCTCCAGAGAAACGAAACCACCACCGGCAGCCGCAGCTGCAAGGCTAGTGTGGCACCCCGCTTTTTTCTTGTCAACCGCTCCAGGTAAAAAGCTGCCGGCTCTGTGAGGCCGCTCATGCCTTCGACCCCTCAGGTCCGGTGAGCACGAGAAAAACCCCTGCCAGAACCAGCGCGCCCCCGGCCAAGGTCACCGCTGTTGGGCGCTCGTCCAGCAGCAGCCAACCCAAAAACACCGCCACCACCGGGTTCACGTACGCGGAGGTGGCCACCCGCGTGGCAGGCCACAGGCGCAGCAGGTAAAAGTAGGCGGCAAAAGCACCCAAGGATCCGAAGCCAACAAGAAAAGCGAAGGACGACACGGCAGGCCAGGAAAGCGGCCCAGCCAAAGGGGGATCTTGCCTTGCCAGCGCAATAAAGGTTAACACCAGCGCCCCGGAGAGCATTTGCCAGGTGCTCATCTCCAAGGGATGGTAGCGGTCTCGCAGCCGGCGGACCCAGAGGGCACCGATGGCCCAGATGACCACCGAAAGCTCCACCACCACCGCCGCTTTGAGGTTGGCCGGCAGTGCCGCGGCCGGTCTGAGCAGGGCATAGGAGCCCAAAAAGCCCAGCGCCAAACCCAGAAAACCTCTGCCGCCGAGCTTTTCTTCTTCCCGCAGAAGCGGCGCGGCCACCCACGAGAGGAATGCTGTCCACAACGGGCTGGAGGTTATCAGCAGGGCCGTGTACGAGGATTCCAAAGCCTGCTCGGCCCAAAATACCATGCCGTTGCACAGGCCAATGAACAGCACACCCACACCCAAGGCGGGCCAAAGCTCGCGCAGGGGCCGGGCGAGCTGCACGCCCTCCCCCCGGGCCCACAGCGCCGCCAGCGGCGCTGCTGCCCAATAGCGCAGGGCGGCAAACCAAAAAGGGGTGAAACTTGCCAGGCCCACCTTGATGGCCAGGTAGGTGGATCCCCAAACCACACAGACCACAGCAAAAGCCAGCCACTGCTTCCGCACCGCCTCAGAGTACACGCACCGCGGCCCTGTACAGCGCCCGTGCCAGGGAGGCTCCCGCCAACCCGAGCAGGCCTCACCCAGGCGACCCAAACCCTTGTGAACCATGGTAGAATTCGCTGGGCGAGCCAACGTAGCTCAGCCGGTAGAGCAGCTGATTCGTAATCAGCAGGTCGTCGGTTCGAGTCCGACCGTTGGCTCCACGCATGCCAACGTTCTGAGGTTCACGAGTTTTCCCTTTTCGCCTTGCTTTTCGCTTGGGTTCTCCTAAGAATGGGCGATGAGCCCTTTGGCCAGAGGGTCAGCAGCTCCAGGAGGAAGGCGCGGGCGGAGGTGTAAATTCCGGGTTGCTGGCTTTCGCGCGGGCCAGCCACGTTGAGCACCCGCACCGTGCTCCGGCGAAGCCAGCGATAGACGCGGTCCACCTGTCTTTTGCCCCTCGGGTCGACCACGAGAAAGGGTTTGCCCAGCCGCTGGCAGGCGCGAACCGCCAGGAGCGTACCGCCACGCAGCGGCAGGGGCGACAGGACCAGGGTGGCGTCAGCCTGCCGCACGTTGGCCCAGGTGCGGGCGGCGTAAGCTGTGCTGGCCATCTCCACCAAGGGGTAGCGTTCGGGGATGGGTCCGTCCTCGGCGCGTCGGCCCCGGGGGCAAAAGCCCCCACAGGGAAGCCCCAGCGCCAAGGCCGTGTCCAGGGCGGCGCGATCCACGCCCGTTTGCCCTCCCGAAATGATGCGCAGACCTTCACTTGGGCGAGTTGCTGCCCCCTTCTCCTCGGCTGGCAGCTTAGCTGCGTGCAGAAGCTGGCGCACCTCCTCTTCGGCAAGTTCCCGCCACTGCCCGGGGGCGAGTTCGCCTAACCCTACCGGCCCCACCGCCACGCGCACGAGCCGCCGGACCCGGTGGCCGAACCGGTGGAAAAGCCGGCGAATTTGCCGATTTATGCCCTCATGCAGCACCACTAACAGCCCCGTCCCGCCCCGTGGCGCCTTTCCCAGCACACGCACTTCTGCCGGCCGGGTTCTTCGCCCATCCAGCTCAAGCCCCCCGGCCCGCAACGCCTGTAAGGTTTGCTCGCTGGGCAGGCCGCGCACGATGACCAGGTATGTCTTGGCCAGCACCCCCGGGTCCATCAGCCGCTGCGCCAGCTTAGCGTCCTCGCACAACAGCAGCAGGCCCTCCGAGTCCTTGTCCAGCCGGCCCACGGGGTGGAACGCGGAAAAGCTCGGAGGAAGAAAAGAAAAGACCGTCTTGGCCCCCCTCTCGGGCACGGTGGAGACTAGCACCCCGCGCGGTTTGTTAACTGCTACCACCCGAGGGCAGCCAAGCTCAGAACGCGTGGGCTCACGCGCCGATCCTGGCCCAGCCGGTCCCGGGGCCTGCGACTGCCAGCGCCTCACAAGGGCTGCAAGGCCTCCTGCGCCGGCAGCAAGGCGAGACACAAGGCCAAGATGAGGTACAGAGCCAAAAGCTGCGCCCCCTCTAACCAGTTGGACTCGCCGTTGAGGGTCACGAGCCCAGCCAAACCCACAGCCAGCGCCACCGCCACCACCTCCACCGCGGAAAAAACCAAGCTCATGGGATGGCCCAAAGCCACGGAGGCAAACACCAGCACCGGCGTCACGAACAGCGCCACCTGTAAGGAAGAGGCAAAGCAAATGGAAAGAGCCGCATCCATCTGGTTGCGCCAGGCGAGCAGCACGGCAGCAGCGTGCTCAGCGGCGTTGCCCAGCACTGCGACCACCACCATCCCCATAAACACCGGGGAAAGCCCTAGCGCCTGCGCCACCTCTTCCACGCTGCCCACCAGCACCTCAGCCACCAAACCCGTGAACGCGCCAGCCAGGAGCAAGAAGCCTGCTGCCTTGCCCTGCGACCACCCGTGGGCCTGCTGGTGATGGGTTCCCATCAAGTCACGATGGGTTCTCAAGGAGAAATAGAGGGCCGCCACATAAACGGCAAGCAGCACCGCTGCCACCGAAAGGGAAAGGGGCATGAGCAGGTGCTCGCGGTGGCTGGGCCGCACGAGATGAAAAAACAGCGCCGGTAAGAGCACGCCGCTGACCCCCAGAGCCAGCGAAGCCACGTGGCTTTCAGCGGCCAGCACAGAGAATTTCTGCACCGGGTAGCGCAAGCCCCCCGCCAGTAAAGCCAAGCCCAAGACTAGCAGGATGTTGCCGATAACGGAGCCGGTGAGGGATGCCTGCACCACCTCCACCAGTCCCCGGCGCAGGGCCAGCATGGCAATAATCAGTTCGGCGGCGTTGCCAAAGGTGGCGTTGACCAGCCCTGCCCAGGCGGGACCCCCGTGGGCCGCCAACGCGTCCGTCGCCTCGCCCAAAAGCCGCGCCAGGGGAAGCAGGGCCAGGCCGGCCAAAGCAAACCGCCAAGCGGGGGCAGCGTGAAAACCTTCAGCTAGCAGGGCCGCAGGCACGGAAAGCCAGACTGCCAGCTTCAGCAGCGTGCGTACCATGTCCTCGCCTCCTCCATGATGCTCAGGCCCGCTGAGGTCCCCAGGCGGTTGGCGCCAGCCGCTAGCAGCGCTCGGGCCTGGGCGAACGAACGAATGCCCCCCGATGCCTTCACCCCCACCTGCGGCGGAGCGAGCTTGCGCAGCAGGGCCACGTCCTCCACGGTGGCTCCCCCGCCGCCGAAGCCGGTGGAGGTCTTGAGGAAATGCACACCCGCTTCCACCGCCAGCAAGGCCGCGCGAACCTTTTCTTCCTCGCTGAGAAGGCAGGTCTCGAGTATGGCCTTGACCTGGGCGCCGTAGCTCGCGGCCACCGCCACCACCGCCTCCAGGTCCTGGCGAAAGGCCTCCTCCTCCCCACCCTTGAGCAAACCCAGCGCCACCACCACATCCAGCTCCCGTGCTCCTCGTTGCCACGCGTGTTCCGCCTCCCGCACCTTAATGTTGGTGGTGGTGGCCCCTAGGGGAAAGCCCACCACAGTGGCCACTTTCACCGAGCTGCCCTGCAGCAGGCCAGCTACCTCCTCCACCCAAAGGGGGTTGACGCACACAGCAGCAAAGCCTTGCTCTAGTGCCTGGGCGGCGAGGGCACGCACCTGGGCACGCGTGGCCTCTGGCTTAAGCAAGGTATGGTCAATGGCTCGAGCCAAGGCGGCTAAGGCATCCCTGCTCATGCTACCTCCCCCTGTTGCACCCGCGCCGGCAACTGCGCCCAAGAAACCAGCTCTTGGCTGCCGGCCTGCAGGTCCCGCAGCATGGCTGCCTGCTGCGCCAGCTCCGCCTCACCTAGGATGACTGCCCAGCGAAAGCCCCCTTTGTCCGCGCGCTTGAGGGCGGCGCGCAGGGAGCGGCCAGTGACCTCCAGCTCCACGGCAAACCCATGCCGGGTGAGTTCCCGAGCCAAGGGCAAAGCCACTGCTTGGGCTGCCTCGCCTAGTGGCACCAAAAGGAGCCGCTGGCGCTCCGCCACTTTCTGACGGAACGACTCCGGCAGGATCTCGATGAGGCGATCCTCGCCGATGGCAAACCCCACCCCCGGTAGCTCCGGTCCGCCGAGGTCGGCCAAAAGGCGGTCGTAGCGCCCGCCACCGCAAATCACCGTGGATTCACCCAGCTGAGGCGAAACCACCTCGAAGACCGTGCGCACGTAGTAATCCAGGCCCCGCACCAGCTTAGGGTTGCGAAGGTAGGGAATGCCCAGCTGCTGGAGCAACACCTCCACCCGCGCCACGTGCGCGCGCGCCTCGTCCCCAACCACCGCATCCAGCGCCGGCGCGCCGGAAGCCAGCTGCTGGCAACGGGAAACCTTGCAGTCCAATACGCGCAGGGGGTTCTCCGCCAGCCGCCGCTGGCAATCCGGGCACAGGTGACTTGCCCGCGGTGCCAAGTACTGGCGCAACGCCTCGCCGTAGCGCGCTCGATCCTGGGGATCACCCAAGTTGTTAAGGTGAACCGCGAGGTCGGTAAAGCCGAGCGCGCGAAAGAACTCGAAGAGCACCAGGATGCACTCGGCGTCTGCCAGCGGCGTGGCAGCACCGATAATTTCCAAACCGATTTGGCGAAACTCGCGAAAACGGCCCCGTTGCATGCGCTCGTAGCGGAACATGGGTCCCAAGTAGTAAAGGCGCAAGGGGAGCGCCCGCTCGTGCAGGCTGTTTTCCAAGAAAGCCCGCGCCACGCCTGCGGTCCCTTCGGGGCGGAGGGTAAGGGACCGGCCCTTGCGGTCGCTGAAGGTATACATCTCCTTGTGGACAATGTCCGTGGCCTCGCCCACCGAGCGCACAAATAGCTCCGTGTGCTCAAAGGTGGGGGTGCGGATTTCCTCCGCCCCGAAAGCCTGAAAAATTCGGTGGGCGGTTGCTTCCACGGCGACCCACAGGCGCGATTCGGGGGGTAGGACGTCGCGCGTTCCCCTGGGCCGCTGCATCATGACAGCTTCTCCCAGTCGGAAAGCTCGTCCAGCTCGTGTTCTTCTTCTGCCAGATAGCGGCTTTTCAAGCTCAGGTAGTGCACCAAGCCATCCCGTATCCTTCTGGCTTCCTCTTCCCGCACCGGTCGCACCACCTTGGCGGGCACACCCGCCACCAGCGCGGCGGGCGGCACCACCATGCCCGGCGGGATCAGGGCACCGGCCGCGACCAGCGCTCCTTCCCCCACCACAGCCCCGTTGAGCACCGTGGCGTGCATGCCGATCAGGGCCCCTCGCTCCACCCGACAGCCGTGGAGGATGGCGCTGTGGCCCACGGTCACCCCCTCGCCGACCCAGGTGGGCGCGTCTGTGTCCACGTGGATGACGGCGTTGTCTTGAATGTTGCTGCGTGCACCGACGAAAATGCTGTTGAGATCGCCGCGCAGGACCGCTCCGTACCACACGCTCACGTCCTCGGCCAGAACCACGTCGCCCACCACCACCGCCGTACTGGCCACAAACACCCGCGGGCCGAACTGCGGCCTCTTCCCTGCAAACGCCCGTACTTTCACCTTTGCCTCCCGCCGGCAAAAGCTACCACAGGGGCGCCACCGCGCCAAGGAGGAGCCCGTCGCCCCCAAGTCCAAGCTACCGGCTTGCTTAAACTTGTGGAAAAGGCCAAACCTCGGCCATGTCGATCCTCATGGGAAGCCGATACTTGCAATAAGTGACGATTCGTCAGAATCTTAGCCCAATGCACAAAAGGCAGTGCAAACTGTCAAAGTGCTTCCAGCTGACCAGCTTGGGCGATTCCTCCACAGGCCTTTCCACAGGCTTTTCCACCGCAACTGTGGAAACTGCCGCCCGCCCACTGGCCAGCGGCCACCAGTTCGCGAGAAAGTAGGTGCGCTCGCCCGCAGGAAAAGCGCGCAAACGTCGGGAGGAGCAACCCGGAGGGAGGGTGAACCCGGAAAGCCAGCGGCAGCGACGCGCACCCGCCCCATTGTGGAAAACCCGTCCCCTGAGGAAGGCTCAAGTTCTTACCGCTTTAGCGCTTAACCGAAATTATTGCAGTTATTCATCTTAGGAACATGCCCAAAGATTGCCACCTTCCGGCAAAGCCTTTGGAGGTCATGGGGTTAGCGCGAAAACCAGAGGCTTTTCCACAGCAATTTCCACAGGCGTTGCACGCTGCCAAGACAGCTTTTTCACGTCTAAACCAGCCAAGTGTCGGGAACGGCAAAGGCACCGGATCGCAGGATGCGCGGTGGGGTTACGGTCAGGTCCAAAAGGGTGGAAGGCAGACCGCCGGGGGTGGGTCCCCCATCCAGGATCAAATCCACCGCCTCAGCAAGCCCGCCCAGCTCCTCTACGCGCCGAGCTGGGCGCTGGCCCGAGGGGTTGGCGGAGGTGGCGGTCAGCGGCCCCACTTCCGCCAGCAGCTTTCGGAGCAGCGCATGAGCTGGCACGCGCATCGCCACCGTCGTCCCACTCCCAGGAAGCGGCGCGCGAGCAGGCAAAACCACCGTCAGGGCTGCAGGCCAGACCGCCGCTAGGCGCGACCACCAAAGGGGTAAAAGCTCGGCCAGCGCGCTCACCTGCCCCAGGTCCGCAGCTACCACCAGCAACGACTTGGTTTCCTCGCGCCGCTTGAGGGCAAACACCCGCGCCACCGCTTCTCCATCGCGCGGGTCCACTGCCAGGCCGTAAAAGGTCTCGGTTGGAAGGACGGCCACACCGTGTCGCGCCAAAACCGCCCGCAAGGCCGCAACCGCCGGCGCCAGGTGATCCTGGGTGAGGAAAGGCAGGCGCTTCACGCGCGCGCCAGCAGCTGCTGCGCGTGGCGGCGGGCTGCTTCGCTGTCGGCCTCCGCCCCCAGCATCCGCACCAACTCTTCCACCCGCGCCTCGCCTTCCACTGGGGTCACGGTGGTCACCGTGCGCCCGCGGTGGGTTTTTTTGTACACCACAAAATGCGCGTCCGCCAGACTGGCCACCTGCGGCAAGTGGGTGACCACCAGCACCTGCTCGCGTCGGCTCAGCGCTTGCAGCAAGCGGCCCACCTCCTCGGCCACACGCCCACCTATCCCCGAGTCCACCTCATCGAACAGCAGGGTGAGGGCCTCCGCCTGCGAGGCCCGCTCCCGCAGGACAATGCGGAAGGCCAAATGGATGCGGGAAAGCTCGCCGCCCGAGGCAATCTTGGCCAGCGGACGCAGAGGCTCGCCGGGGTTCGGCGCCAAAAGGAGCTCCCCGTCCGCCAAGCCCCAGAGAGCCGGGTCGATCCGCCGACCTTCCCAACTCAAAGGGCCGTCCTCGGCCAGTCGCAAGCTTTGCTGCAGCTCCACGCGGGCGCCGGCCATCGCCAGCTTGGCCAGGATTTCGGCCACCGCTTGGGCAAAGGCCACGCCCACCCGCTGACGGGCCTGGTAGGCAGCCACCGCCTTGGCCAAGTACGCATCCCGCGCAGCCTGCTCCTCGCGTTCCAGGAGGAGGATTTGGTCCTCCACGCCCTCCAAGGCTTGCTGTTCGTGTTGCAGAGCCGCTTGATGCGCCAGCACCGCCTCCACGCTGCCACCATACTTGCGGGCCAGTCGCTCAATCATCGCCAAGCGGGACTCCACTTCCTCCAGGCGGGCCGGGTCCACCCGTACCCTATCCGCCAGGCCGTGCAGCTGGCGTAGAGCCTCCTCGGCCAGCAGCAACGCTTGCTCCAGCTGCTGCACCGTCTCGCCCGCGTCCACACCCAGGCTGGCCAGCTCCCGCACTGCCCGCGCCGCACGAGCCAACTGCGCGGTCCCGCCCTCGCCACCCAAGGCCTGCCGTGCGCTGGCTAGGAGCTCACCGATGCGCTCCCCGTGCCGCAGGAAGGTGCGTTCTTCCAGCAGCTCCTCCTGCTCACCCACTCGCAAACGAGCCGCGGCAATCTCGTTGAGCTGGAAGGTGATGAGATCCAGCCGATCCCGGCGTTCGGCTAAAGCGGCACGGGCTGCGGCAAGGTTCTGTCGCGCCTGCTCCCAGCGCCTGAACGCCTGGGCCACCTCCTGCGCGAGAGAGCCCAACCCGCCGAAGGCATCCACCAGCTGCAGATGGGTGGTGGGGTCGGCCAGGGAGCGTTGCTCGTGCTGGCCAGCAATGGCAAACAGGTGAGGGGCCAACCGTTGCAGGCTGGCGGCGGTCACTGGCACATCATTCACCCAGGCTCGAGACCGTCCCGCCGCCGTCATCTCCCGGCGAATGACCAGCTCACCCTCCGCTTCCACGCCCAGCTCCTCCAGGACCTCGCGCACCGCTTTCGGCACCGGCGAAAAGCACGCTTGCACCTTAAGTTTTTCCGCGCCCGAGCGCAGCATGTCCGCATCCCCTCGCTCGCCGGAAAGGAGCTTGAGGGAATAGACCAAAAGTGACTTGCCCGCCCCCGTCTCGCCCGTGAGGACCACAAAACCCGGGGACAGCTCCAACTTCACGTGTTCGATGATGCCCACATCGCGCACTTCCAGCTCGCGCAGCACGTCCCAAGGCTAGTGAGCCACGGCCGACAAATCAAGGGGAGCGCGGGGGCCAGTGGCTAGGTGGGCGCAACCCGCCGCCCTGGCTCGCGTATAGTAAGCCCATGATTGATTTGCGCTCGGATACGGTGACCAAACCCACCCCGGAAATGCGGCGAGCCATGGCCGAGGCGGAGGTGGGCGACGACGTGTACGGAGAAGACCCCACGGTCCGCCGGCTGGAAGAGTTGGCAGCAGCCACCCTCCGGCGAGCCGGGGCCTTGTTCGTGCCCACCGGGTCGATGGGCAACCAGATTGCTGTGCACCTCTGGACGCGGCCCGGCAGTGAGGTGCTTATTGAAGCCAGGGGCCACATTTTCAACTTTGAAATGGGGGCCATGGCCGCCCTTTCCGGTGCCCTACCGCGCCCCATACCCACGGAGGACGGCCTGTTGCAGCCGGAGCAGGTGGAAACAGCTATCAACCCGAAGGTGAGTTACCGTACCCCCACCCGCCTGCTCTGCTTGGAAAACACCCACAACCTGTGGTCGGGCCTGCCCATGGACGAAACCCGAAAGGACGCGCTGGTGGAGGTGGCCCACCACCACAGCTTGAAGGTGCACTTGGACGGCGCGCGCCTTTTCAATGCCGCCGTGGCGCTGGGCACCCCCGCCTGGCGCCTGGCCGCCGGCTGCGACAGCGTGATGTTTTGCTTATCCAAGGGCTTGGCCGCACCCGTGGGTTCTGTTTTGGTTGGAGATGAGGACTTCATCGCCGAAGCCCGCCGGGTACGCAAGCTCTTCGGTGGCGGCATGCGCCAGGTGGGAGTGCTGGCGGCCGCCGGCATTGTCGCCCTCACCAGCATGGTGGATCGCCTGGCCGAAGACCACCGCCGCGCGCGCCGCCTCGCCCTGGGCTTGGCGGAGCTCCCGGGGGTTGTGCTCCAACCGGAACGCGTCCTCACCAACATCGTGGTTTTCCGCCTCGCCCAGGCCAAGCTGCCAGGGGATCCGGCTTTGCCGCCCAATGCCCGCTTCGTGGCGGCGATGAAAGCGGAGGGCGTGCTGTGCGGGGCCTTCGGCCAGGACGAGGTACGCATGGTCACCCACTACCACATCACCGATGAGGACGTGGAAAAAGCCTTGACCGCGGCGCGGCGGGTGCTTTCCGCCTAAAGAAAAACGCCCGCGGTCGCGGGCGTTTCACCTGGCGGTGGCTGAAGATCAGGCGGCTGGCTCCCCCACCTGGGGCTTGTCGGTGGCAGCCTTAAACAAGGCCAGTACGGTCAAAGCCACACCCACCACAAAGGCAACTGCGAAGACGGCAAAGATGCCCCATTGCGGCGCCACCTGTGCGCCCTCCAAGGGCCGCCAGGCTTCTAGGTAAACTTCTCGCAGTTGGTGACGCGTGACCACCATAAGGGCTACCGCCCCCACCAGGAATTCCAGGGCACGCCGCGTTCTTACCGGCTCAGCGAGGGGGTCGCGAATGCTGGCCAACACTACCAGAAGGCCCACGCCGGCCAAGATGCCCAAGGCTAATGGCAAGGTGGTGGCGGCCCCACCGCGCATGAAAGCCGAAAGCACCGGCGAAGGCAAGCTCAACAACAGCCAGAAACCCACCACCAGCTGCGCTACGGTCGCGTACAAGGCCACCTTGACGCCCAAGCGGGCCCAGTCTTCCCGGTCGGCCGTCTTTCCCTCTTTCTGCGCCTGCCGCACGGCTACATACGCTGCTAGGGTGCCCGCCAGAGCCAGCGCCGCCAGGACAAAGTGCAGCCAGCGAGGCAAGAAGCTGGGATCGCCTAGGGCGCTCTTCGCTTGGGTCCAAACCCCTTCCCAGCGCTCCGGCTGGAGATGCAGCAAGTTGACCATCACTTGGATGGCTGAAATCAGCAGGAAACAAAGGGCCGAAACCGACAGCGAAAGGCCTGCCGGCTTGCCCTTGTGCAAGCGGAACTTGGCCACGTAGTTCAGGTAGTAACCGACCGTAAGCAAGGCCAGCATCCCCAGCCATGAACCGGCCACTAAGATGGTCGCGGTGTAGAAAAACCGGCCGTAAAGCACCTGCACGAACAGAAGGGGCGCGATGCCAAAGGTGATGGCAAAGGAAATAGCCCACGAATTGGCGTTGACAAACAAAAGCTGCAGTTCCTTTCTTTTGGCGCCCGCAAGCGTGGCTACCAGCGAACCCCCCAAAACCACGTTGACGAACAGCATGTGCAAGAGGAAGGTCACCACCCAAAGAAGATGGAAAAGCCACACGGGCCCGGGAATGGGTGCCGGGTCCAGAGCCGGAATCAGGTTAGTTGCCATGGCTCACCTCCGCCGTTTGCGTGTTCTTCAGGCTCAAAAGGTACGCTTTGAGCGCCTCTACTTCCTCATCCGTCCCCACCAGGGGGGGCATGAAGGGATAGTTGAGCTGGTCGCGAGCCACCGGCTCGCCCTTGGCGACAGCCGCTGCGTAGGCTTGGCCATCGTCCCGCATCATCGTCAAAATGCCCGAAAGCATGTCCTGGTCCAGAGGGGCCACCAAGGGCCGAATCGCTTGGTAGCCATCGAGGGTGTGGCACATGGCACACTGCGCACGGAAAACCGCCCTCCCCCGAGTCACAGGCTCATCACCCTGGCCCACCATCAGCCACTTAGCTTGACTCAGGATGCCTTGCTGGTTGAGCTTTTCCACCTCGTCCACCAGCACACCGTTGGCGAACATGTAGTCCCGAATAATGAAGGGCTTGCGCGACCCCTCGCGCAGGCGTTCATAGCCCGCAAAGAAAGCAAAAGCGGCAAGCAGGGCCACCGCAGTCGCGGGCCAGCGCTGGGCTTTGGGCGCCACCAAAGCAAAGATCACCAGCACCAGGTAGGCGGTGAGCATCCACAGCAAGAAGTGGCGGGTAGAGGCCAGCGCCGGCAGTTTGGGACTTTCCGCAAGAAAGAGTTCCCGCACCGACGGGGGCAGCGCCGCTTCCCACCAGCGGTACCCGCCGTAAGCCACCAGCACCCCAATCACCTGCACCGCCGCCAAGAAGCGAACCAGTCGGGTACGGTCCGCAGGGTCCTGCTCGCGCAAGGCAGCAAAAGCCATGTAGGCACCGGCAAGGAAAACGCAGATGCCGGTGCGCAGCACCAAGCCAGGCACGTACGTGGGGTTGACAAACCCGTCAACAAAGGTGTGGGTTTGCAACCACGTGCCGGGTGTGAGCATGAAGGAGATGATGCCCTGGATGATCACCAGCGACATGAAGGCAGCCAAGGCGTAAAGCCAAATGAGCAAAAGGTGCGTGCGCGGCCGGACCTTGTCCCAAGTGAAGAAGTACGCTAAGGCCGTGGCCACCTCCAAAATAAAAAACACCCACTCAGTGGCCCAGCCCCACACGTAGCTGTGGATAAGCGCCGAAGTGGCCACCGGGTGAAGCAAGCCTATGGTGACCCAAATGCCTACCCCCGAGATGGCGCCGAAAACGGTTGAAACGAGGATGAGAATCAGCGAGGTCCTCCTTGCCAACTCTCGCAGGGCTCGGTCACCCCGTCGCACCGCCAGGGTTTCGGCAATGGCCATAACGATCCCGCCGCCCACGGCAAAATGGGAAACCAACACGTGGCCCACAGCCACGATGCCTATAAGCACCCCGGCCCCTATGCCTGGGATCCACAACGGGTAGTCCATGGTGAACCCTCCTTTCCCGGCCGCCGGCCGGCAGCCCCATCATTATACAAGGGCCAGTGACAGCACCAACACGATTCCAGTTTTTTCAACCACAGGGATAAGAAGAATGTCCTTCGCGCGCACAAACGCAAAAGAGGGGCGCCACCGCCGGCGCCCCTCAGGCACGTCTCTTGCCGCACCCTACGGTCGAAAAGGCCGACCCTCGCTGCCCACCTCGGGCCGTGTAAGGCGCCGCCGCGGCGACGGCCGCCCTTCTTCCTGTAAAGGAATGCTGCTGGGCACGAACAAGCGCAGGGTAGCATCAAATGCTCCTGGGGCAAGGTGCACCTGCGAAGCCAAGACGGTGGTGGTGGTCTCGGTGCCTTCCAGGTACTTTTGCAGGTTCACCTGCGGCACCCGTGCGCCGAAGCTGCGATTGATGAGCTTGATGAACTCGTTGGCTACCAAGGCGTAGCCCAGGCGCTGGGGATGGACACCATCGTAGGAAAAGATGCCACCGGTGAGGAAGGACGCGCGCAGCACAACTCCGCCCAGCATGTAGCCATGGGTCACGATGTCAGTGAAAATGGCGTTGACGTCCAGCACCGGGGCGCCAATGCTGGCAGCCTCCTCGGCAATGATTTGGTTCAGCTGGGCAATGCGCGCGCTGATGGCCGCTGCCTCCTGAGCGCGCAGCACCACACCTGGCACGAACTGGCTCCCAACGATGCCGCCATCGGGCAGGGGCGGTTTGCCGGTACCCGGAATGCCGTAGCCCTGGGCAACCAGGGAGGCGCCCTGCAAGGTGACGAAGTCCGCGTCGGTGAGCGGCCCCGTGTCCGCCAGCAGGTTCACCTTTTGACCCTGGGGGGTGAAGATGTACGGCTTGACGGTGGTGACAAAGGGGATGGCGGTGACGTCGGGAACGTTGGCCACCACGATCTTGGCTGTCGGCAGCTGGGCCCGCAGGGTGGACAGCAGCGTGTGGTACTGCTGCTGGAAGGTGGCCACCGGTGTCATGGTCACGCCGTCAATGGGCACCGCCGCCAAAGCTGCCCCCAGCACGTCATTGTTGCCAATCCACACCGTGAGGAAGGTGGGACGCGCGGCAATGGCTTGGGCCACGGCGGTGGCGTCCACGTTGGTGCCAGGCAACTTGGGGAAGCGCAAAACGATGTCGTACATGATGGTGTTGGGATCAATGGTGCCGGTAAGCAGCTTGGTGATGTCCCCGGTTTTGGTGAGCAAATCGCCGGTTTTTGCTCCAGGAATACCAAGGTTGTTGTAAATGCCCGAGTAGGTGGCGTTGATGGGCTGTCCAGGTGTGCTGCCCGACGGCACCAGCTGCGGGCTAGGGGCCAGGGCCTGCAGCTTCAACACCGGCGCGATGCCCGGATCGGAAACCAAGGGCTGTTGGAAGGATGCCATGCCGAACTGCCTGGCCAAGATGGCCGGGTAGGAGTGATCCTGGTAGAACTTGGCCAAGCCGCCGGAAGCGTAGCCAGCGGTGAGGGAATCACCCAAGGCCACGTAGTTGGAAAAGTTAACCTGTGCCAGAGCTCCACTCGCCAGGGCCAAGGCCAGGACAGTCAGAATCGTGCTGGTTTTTTTCATTGCCACCTCCCTAGAAGCTGTACAGCACGCTCACGCCGAACAGCTCGGCGCGGGTGCGGTAGGTGCCGTTGTAGTTGTCAATGTTGTGCCCCTTGGTGGAGCGCTCGTCAAAGGGCAGATGGAGGAAGGAAGCGTCCACCCGCATTTTGGGGCTGGCTTTCCAGGAAAAGCCCACCGAGTAGCCGTTGCGGTCCGCATCCGGCAGCATGGGGGAAACGATGTGGGTGGGCATGGGCGTGCGATCGCGCAGATAGCCGAGCTGCACGGCAAAGGTCTCCGAAAGCTTGCGCTCCACACCCAGGCGGTACGTCCAGGCGTCGCGGAAGCTTTCCGGGCGCACGGAAGAAAGGGCCGGGTAGCCCACGATGGTTATCGGCAGCTCGGAAAAGCTGTCCCAGCCCATGTGCACCGCGTCCGCGCTCACGGTGGTGCGCTCCCCCTGCCAGGCCAAACCGATGCGCGCTTCCGCGGGGAAGTTGATCCGGGTAGTGCCCTTGACGTTGTGGTCAAAGGGGATGAGCTGCGCCACCATCGCGTCGAAATCAGCATTGCCGGTGGCGAACTGTACGAAGGAAGCGGTGGCGTCGCCAATTTCTACCAGCACGCGCGAACGGTAAGCCGCCCCCAGGGAAAAGCCACCTCCCAGCTTCCACAACAGGCCCACGTTGTAACCCCAGTCGCCGGTAAAGCCATCGTTAGACATGTGCACCTGGCCCACTTCCGCGACCCGCTGGGTGTAGGGGTTGATCACACCGATGGATTTGGTGAGGTCCACCTGCACCAGGAAATAATCGAAGCCCACACCCACGGCAAAGTTGTCCGTAAGCTTCCACGCCAGGTTGGGGTTGATATCGAACACCTTCAGGTCAACCCGCTTGGAAATGAAGCGGCCAGCGTAGGTGTCCGGCCACCAGGTACCCAAGCCGAAAGGCGCAATCGTCGAAAGGCCCCAGCGGAAATTGCCCGCTAACGGCGCCGAATAGTGAAAATGGGGCGGATAAAAGATTTGGTCTTCCATTTCCGTCCTGTATCCTGCCCCGGGGTAGGGGTTGTCACCGCGGAACTTGGAGGACTCCGTGATGAGGAAGACCCCTGCCAGCGCGTGCGTTCCCTGCTGAAAAGCCAAGCCCGCGGGGTTGTAGTAGCCGGCCGAAGGATCATCGGCCACTGCCACAAAGGCACCCCCCATGCTCACGCCTCGGGCGCCGTGCTCGAACAGGGCAAAGCCGTTCGCCCAAACCAGAGCCGGCAGGAGCAGCAGCACCGGCCACGCCAAAACGTGTTTTCTCACCATGGTCATCGTCCCTCCCTTCTCCTTTGGTTTCGGTTGACGGGGCTTGCGAGTCACGGCCTTTACTCTAAGGCGGCACTGGGAGTTCGTCAATACGCCCTCGCGAGGCTCACGCAAAAGACACAGACCGGAACGCGCTCGGAAAAGGCTTGGCTAGCAGCGGCGGAAAGCTACCAAGGTGCGGTCGTCCTGAGGGGGTGCACCGCCGGTATGTGCGTCCACCTGCGCCATCACCTGGGCCAAAAGGGCAGGTAAGGGTTTGCGGCGCCACGACGAGGCGGCCTGGGCCACCACTCCCAGCCCCAGCTCCATGCCGTCACCGGACTCCGCTTCCACCACCCCATCGGTGGCCAGGAGGATCACGTCGCCCTCCTGCAAGCTCAGGTGCCTTTGGGTGAACCGGGCTTCCGGCAACAGCCCCAGCGGGGGAGCTTGGGGCATGAGAAGTATCGGCGAGCCACGGGCGGGCACGAGGATCGCAGGCGTGTGCCCTGCAGCCAAAAAGGTGACCTCACCTGCACTCCCCAGCTCCCACAGGGAGGCAGTGGCGAACTGGTGGGGCTGCCAAAGGCTGCCCAAATGCCGGTCAAGGGTCTGCGCCAACTCTCCCAGGTCCGCAGCAAACGTGGCAGCTACCCGCAGCGCTCCCTGCAGGGAAGCAGCCAGCAATGCGGCCGCCGCACCCTTACCAGAGACGTCGAACAGGGCCACAAGAAAACCGCGCCGACGAGGCAGCAGGTCATAGAGGTCCCCACCCACCTGGCGGGAGGGCGAGAGCACGCCCGCCAGTTCCCAACCCGGCAGGCGAGGGGGTAGCTCCGGCACCAGATGCCGCTGCACCGAGGCGGCCAAAGCCAGCTCCCGCTCCAGCTTTTCCTGCTCTAGGTGCTGGGCGTGCGCCAGGATGGCTTCAAAGGCGAGTCCGGCCTGGGCGGCAAACAGGCTAAGCGTTCCCCCATCGGCAGGCGAAAAGGGCGCAAGACCCCCGCGCACCTCTCGCTCCGCCAGCGCTAACACCCCCAAAATGCGACCGCGGCCGCGAATCGGCACCGCCAGGCGCTCACCCTCCTGGAGGCCCGCACCGACTGCTGCCGCTTCCAACGGCGAAAGCACCCCCTCGCCGTGCTGCGCCACCAAACGGAAGGAGCCCGCGGGCCCCGGCGCTTGCCCCGGCTGCCAGGATACGTGGCTGGCCAACCAAACCTCCCCACGGCGAGCATCCAGCAGGGCCATGCTGTGGAACAGCAAGGCCTGAGCCACCGCCTCGGCGTGAAGGCGTCCACCCAGCACCTCCACCATTGCCCGCAGACCCTCCGCTTCCCACAGCCGCCGACGCTCGGCAAAGCGGGCCTCCCGCAGCTCCTCTCGCAGCTGCCAGGCAGCTAGGACCACACCGGCGGCCTCCAGGGCCAATGGGTCGGGCCTACCCCCAGCCAACCGCAGTTGCCAACACTCGCGCCCAGCCGGCAACGAAAACAGCTGCTCGGAGCTGCCTAGCCGTCCCACCTCTTCCACCACCCGCCCCGCCAAAAGCAGGCGACCGCCCTCAGCGCCCGCCGAGCGCACCAGCTGGCAAAGAACCTCTCGCGGCAGGCTCTCAGGGTGGCCGCGCATGTGCCGGTGAAAGGTGCCGAGCAGGTCCGCGACGCTCACACGCGCGAAAGGTCCGCTAACGCTTCTTGCCGCGAGGCGTACAGGCGGGCGTACTGGGAAAGGCCCATCACGTGGAAGGTCTTCGCTACCGAAGGGTGGAGGTTGCAAAAGGCCAAGGTCACTTTGGCCGCCAGACACGCTTCCAGAAGCTCTAAAAGCAAGGAAATGCCAATCGAGTTGATGATGCGCGTTTCCGCCAAGTCCAGGAGGATGGCTTTTTTGCCCTCGGCCAAGATGTCCTTGCCGGCAGCGGCGATGGCTTCGCCCCCCTCGTTGTTGATGTAGCCGGCCACGGCCAACACTGCCACGGAACCCTGATCCTCTTCCCGCTGCAGACGACAAACTTCCACCCTACACCTCCCGCAGCAGGCACACCAGCCGCACCTGGGTCAACCCCGGGCGCGAGCTGAAGGTCACCTCGTCGGTAAAGCGGCGCATGATTTCCAACCCCCAGCCCCGCTTGCGGTCCGACGCGAGTTTAGCAGGCAGCTTAGGCCGGGGCACGCTGGCAGGGGAAAACCCTCGGCCGTGGTCAATCACACAAACCACCACGCGCCAACCTTGGACCACCTTCTCGGCAGCTACCTCCACCTCCACGGGGGGTGCCCCGTGCTCCAGGGCATTGAGGCACGCCTCAACCACCGCCAGCCGGAACTCGGAAAGGGCCTCTGCCGGCAAGGCCAGGTAGCGCCTCAGTTTCTCCAACAGCACTAAGGCCTGCCCTTCCGAGCCCTCACCGGCTTGAAGGGTCGTGCGAGCGCGAAACACGTCGGTGGCCAGTCCCTCCTCGCTCCTCATAGAGCCAAAATCAGGCGCAAAAGCCGCAGCGCCACCCGCCACGCCAACTCCCAGTCTGCCAACACCAGGGAACCCACAGCACCCCCCCAGAACCAAAGACGCCACGGCCTCCCTGCTCCCCACGATGCCATCCAGGACAACCCAGCGGCCACCGTCTCGTTGATTTTGCATAGCTCATGCCATTCCTTGCCCTCGCGTAATTTCTAGAAAGCTAACAACTTGGGTAAATCTGCCGATGGCCCAATGTTGCACTTGGCAACACATGACGACAGAAAAAGCACGGAATGCCGTCGCTCCTTTCGCACTCCCGGTGCTCTTTGGCGCGTGTGGCATCTTGCAACACTAGGTGGCGTTCCACTTCTGCAGCATGCGGTAGAGGGTAGAGCGGTCCAAACCCAGAAGGCGTGCCGCCTGCCGCTTGTTGCCCCCACAACGCTGGAGCGTCCGCAGCACGTGGGCCTTAACTACCTCTTGCAGGCTGCTGTCCAACGGCAAAGCGGCGGCGCCCCGTCCCATAGCCAGCAACACATCGTCACGCCTAATCTCGTCACCCGGAGCCACAGCTACCGCCGCCTCCACCAGGTGCTCCAGTTCCCGCACGTTGCCGGGATAGGGGTAACTCAAAAGCAACTCCCAGGCCTCCGGTGCTAGGCGAACGCCGGGCCGCCCCAGCGTGCGACCGAAGCGTGCCAAGAAGTGGCGAATGAGCATGGGTATGTCCGCCGTACGTTCGCGCAGGGGCGGCAAGACAAGCTCCACCACCCGCAGGCGATAGTAGAGATCCTGGCGGAAGCTGCCTTGTTCCAGCATGGCCTCCAGGTTGCGATGGGTGGCGGCAACCACACGCACGTTCACCTGGATTTCTCGCCGCCCCCCAACCCGCTCGAGGGTGCGCTCCTGCAAAACCCGCAAGAGCTTGGCCTGCAGGTTGGGACTCAGATCACCCACCTCGTCCAAGAACAGGGTGCCTCCCTGGGCCATCTCCAGCTTGCCCGTGCGCGCCTCCACCCCGGTCGCCACCCCCCGCTCAATGCCGAAAAGCTCGGCCTCCAGCAGGCTTTCAGGCACAGCAGCACAGTTGATGGGTACGAAAGGACCGGAAGCCCTTGGGGAAAGCTCGTGCAGCAGCCGAGCGATCTTTTCCTTGCCAGTCCCTGACTCGCCGCGCAGCAGCACCGAAACATCCAACGGGGCCACCCGGCGGACAAGCTCCAAGACCTTTTGCATGGCCGGCGATTCGGCGACAAAATCACCTAGGCTTTCCCGCAGGCTGCGATTTTCCTCCTCCAGCGCCTGCCGGCGCCGGCGCTCAGCGGCGAAGGCCCGCGAGGATGCCAACGCCGAGGCGGCCAGAAGCGCCAAGGAACGGAGAAAGGTGGCGTCTTCCTCGCCGAAGTCCCCCTCCCCCTCCCGCGTTTCCCGCTCCGCCACCGCCACCAGCAGCAACACCTCGCCTTGCCAAGACCCAACAGCAACCATCACGTGCCGGCAGGGCAAGCCGAACAGCTGTCCAGCCAAAAGCCGAACTCCCTCCTGCACCCCCTGCTGGCGGCAAACCCGCACCACCTCCTCCGGCAGCTGTGGCCACTGCAACGCCGCCCAGTGGATGGGTCGTCCCTCCGCCAAAGCCAGCGCCAAGCCGCGGCGAGCGTCCAACAGCCCGACCGCCCGCTGCACCAGCTCTTGCAAAAGCTCTTCCTCTTCCCGCAACCCACCCAAGGCCAAAGACAGCTCGAACACGGCCTCCAACTGCGCCTGTCGCCAGGTGGGTCCCGGCCAACTCACCGCGCCAGCTCCTGTGAAAGCAAGGGAAAGCGGGGATTCACCGTGCTCACCTCTTGGAGAGCCGCCTGTGCCTGTTGGTGCTGGCCTAGCTGCCGCAGGGCCTGAGCTTGCCAGCACAGGGCCACCAGCCGCGTCCAAGCCTGAGCCACGTTGACGTAGCTCGTCTTGGCCAGCACCTGGGCGGTCCGCGCCACCACCTCCTGAGCCTGCTGCAGGCGCAGGGTGCGGTGAGCCTCCAGGAGTGGCCTCAGCCGTGCCGCAGAACGCGGCCCCAGCCCTACCTGTTCCAAGGCAGCTTCCCAAGCCAAGGCGTTGGCCAACTCCCCACGAGCCAACGCCCCCGCGTGCACGACAAAAACCTCCCATTCGTCCTTGGGCTCAGGCAGAGCAGCCGCCGCCCGCAGCAGAAGCTCCGGTTGGTGGTGGAAGAAGCCGAAGAGGCCCACGGCGACCGCCTCCTCCTTTTTTGCTTCGACGCGCGGCAGATCTAACGCGCTGGCCAGCTGCCCAACGGCCTGCCGCATGTCCTCCAGCTTGCCCGTGAAGAGAAACAGGTCAGCAAGGTGTCGCCAGGCAGGGTAAAAGCGCGGATTGAGCTCTGCTGCTCGCCGCAATTCAGCCTCCGCCTCGCCGTAGCGGCCGGTAATCAGAAACAGCTCGCCCAGGGAGTCGTGGGGGTTGGCCTGGTCTGGGGCGATAAAGGCGTACTTGCGGAACTGCTCCTCCGCCTCGGCAAATCGTCCCTGGGCGAGGGCGGCATAGCCCAGAATGTTGTAGGAAAAGGCGTCGTTGGCATCCAGCTCCAGGGTCTTGCGCCCCCAGTGAGCCGCCTGCTCCGGTTGTCCCGCCTCCTGGTAAGCCAAGGCCAACAGCCGAGCCAACTCCACCTCCCGTGGTTGGGCTTTCTGGTACTCCAAGAGCTTGGCCACGTAGGCCTCGCGATCCCCGCTGCGGCGGAGGACGAGGAGCTCCAGCAACATCCGTTCCTGGGCCGTGAGTCGTTCAGGCGGCAGCTGCCGCAGAAGGTCCACCTGTTCCCGCGCCTCTTGACCTCGCCCCAACCCCCACAGCGCCCGGGCGAGGAAGTAGCGGGGGGCGAAGGCCTCCGGTGCCTTGCGCACCGCCTGCTGGAGGAGCTCCGCCGCCTCCCGATAATAGAGCTTGCCCAGCTCGCCACGGGCCTTCTCCACCAGCGCCAGTACCTCCGCATCCCGCACACTCCACCGTGGCTGGGTCGCGGCCCGCCACGCAGCCACCCCCGCCAGCACACCGGCCACCAACAGCCCCAGCCACAACGCTCGTTTCATGCCTCCCCCTCCCAACTCAAGACCATCACCGTCACGTCGTCAAAGGCGTGCCCATCGCCGGTAAAGGCCCGCACTGCGTCGGCAATTTGCGCCACAGCCTCGTCCACCTGCGAAGACGCCTGGGCCACCGCCGCCCGCAGCTGGCTCTCGCCGAAGCTTTCCCCTGCCGGTGACAGCGCATCCAACACGCCGTCGGAGTAAACCACCACAAGCTCTCCGGGCTCCAGCTGCACCTCTAAGGCGTGCCAGCTGGCTTCCGCCAGCGCCCCCAAAGGCAAGCGCGTGGACGGCAAGGGCAGCTCCTCCACCGTGCCATCTCGCCGGCGGCGTACAAGCGGCGGCTGGCCCGCCAGCAGGTAGCTGAGGCGGCCATCTGGGCAAAGAAGCAGGTAGGTCAAAGCCAGCACCATGCGCCGCTCTCGCCGGTAGAGCCGAAGATTCACCTGGCGGAGCAACTCCTCCGGCGATGGGCTGGTGACCGCGCCGCTGCGCAGTGCTTCCCTGGCCGCCACCATGAGCATGGCCCCAGCCACCGATTTGCCCGCCACGTCCCCCAGCACCAAGGCTTGGCAGCCATCCTGGGCCGTGGGCAGCACATCGTAAAAGTCGCCCCCCACTTGGTAAGCTGGGACACAGCGCGCCGCCACCCGCCAGGGAGGGGGAGCCGTTATGTGCTCAGGAATAAGCGAAAACTGGACCTGGCGAGCGATGGCCAACTCCTTTTCCAGCTCCAGCTGGCGCGTATGCTCCCGCAGGAAGCGGGCGTTTTCGAAACCCACCGCCCCCTGGTTGGCCACCGTGCGCAAAAGCTGCAGCTCTTCCTGGGTCAGCTCCTCCTCCGAAAGCTTGGGGCCCACCACCAGGAAGGCGTAAAGCTCGCCCGAGGCGACCAGGGGCACAAAGAGCCGGGCGGAGGCTGCCTGTGCTGCCTGGAGGAAGGAGGAAGAGGCCGGGTCCAAGAGGGCCAAGCTCTCCAGCTGCGGCGGCCGCACCGGCACCGCCCGCACCTGCAGCTCGCGCACCAAGGCCGCCTCCTCCGGCAAGCTCCTGAGCAGGCCCGCCGGAGGCTGGGAGCACTGGTACTCTCGACTCTCCCAGCGGTAGGCGGCCACCCATGCGAGCTTCATAATGTCCGCCAGACGCCGGGTGAGCCACTCTTCCAAGCGCGCGACGGCAAACTCACGGGTGAGCGCCTCGGACAGCTCCTCCAATGCTCGCCGAGCGTCAACCATGTCACGGAAGAAGAACCGATCTACCGGGCCCTGCAGCCGGCGGCGAAGTGGGTCAAACAGCGCCACCACCACGAGGGCAAAAAGCAAGGGGAAGTAGCGCGACTCCACCAAGCCCTGGTAGCGAGCCAAGGCGTTGGCCGCGGCCAACGTGAGAGCATACACGCCTGTGAGGGCGGCGGTGGTCAACGTATACAGCAGGGAGCGCCGAACCACCAGGCGCACATCCAGAAACTGGAACCGGACAATGGCATAGGCGAAGGTGAGCGGGACGGCAAGAAGCGAAAGCACGCCCAGGGCCAATCCCGCCTCAGCCTCAGCCAGCCCCGGCAGCACCACGGCAAAGAGCAGGAAGGGCACGATGCCCACCATGGTTCCAGCAAAAAGCGCTGCCATCTGCCGCCGCTGCCGCCCCTCCTCCGCCCGCACCAGCGAACGCAGCAACGCCAAAAGACCCAGCACCAGGTAATCGCCCAGCAACACCCAGGAAGCGAAGGGCGCCCCTGAAAGGGAACGCGTGGGCCAGCCTAAAAACTTGGCTCCAGCGGTGCTCACGGCGTAGGTGAGAGGAGGAAGGGCGTAAAGCACGGTAAAAAAATGGGGGGAGCTGTTGACGAAGCCCTGGAGGCGGGCTACGAGGCCCGTGGCCTGTTGGGTGAAGAAAAAGCGCTGACGCTGGGGGAAAGTCAAGAAGAAGTGCACGAAGGCGGCGGGCAAAGCCAAAAGCGCCAGCGTACCGGTGGTGAGCACCAGCCCATCGAAAAAGCTGTACGATGCCGGCCGAAGGCGGCAGACCAAAAACAGCATGAACAAGGTGCAAAGCACGAAAAACACGCGGGAAGGGGCGGCGGGTGCATCATCGGGGCGGGAAAAGACGACAAACAGACCAACCGCAAAGAAGAAAAATCCGGTGACGGCAGCATAGAGAAACAGAGGGGTGGAAAGCCGCCGGGCCGAAAGCGGCACGGAAAGCTCCAGCAACCTGCCCTCCCGCAGCACCAGGTAGGGCACCCGCTCACCGGACTTCTTCTTGCTGAGAATCCGGGCCACCTCCCCTGGGGAGCGCACAATCAGGCGGTCCACGCCCACAATGCGATCCCCGGGGCGCAAAACCACCTCCGCTCCCCCGGCTGGCGCCACCACGTCCTTGACCAGCAACAGCTCCCGCTCCGCCGCCAGGACCACGCCGTCCCAAGCACGAGGCATGAGCATGTCCAAGATGGACAAGCAAGCCACGGCGAACGCTGCCGCGCCGAGCCACAGCAGGCGCCGAGGAAGCCGCGCCAAGCTCACCACGCGCTCACAATACTACGATTTGGCACGGGGACAGCGGAAAAGCAACGTACAATGCCCGCGGTGAGTGTGGGCATTTTCGTGAGCTTCGAAGGCGTAGAAGGGTGCGGCAAAACCACCCAGGTCTCCCTGTTGGCGCAGGAGCTGCGGTGCCGCGGCATAGACGTGGTGACCACCCGCGAACCGGGGAGCACACCCCTGGGGGAGGGCGCGCGCCGTCTCCTGCTGGACCCGGGCTTTCGCCCCACCCCCTGGGCGGAGCTATTTTTGCTGGAGGCGGCCCGTGCTCAGCTGGTGACGGAGGTTATTCGCCCTGCCCTGCAGCGAGGCGCCTGGGTGCTGGCAGATCGCTTTGCCGACTCTTCCCTGGCCTACCAAGCGGGTGGGCGCGGCTTGCCCTGGGAACAGGTTCGCCAGCTCAACCACTTGGCCACGGGTGGGCTGGTGCCGCATCGCACGCTGCTGATCACCCTCAGCGTGCCCGAGGCGCTGGCACGCGCTCGGCGCCGCAACAGCACGGGAAGGGAAAGCCGCTTCGAGGACGAGGACGATGCCTTTCATCAGCGGGTAGCCCAGGCCTTCCTGCGTCTGGCTGCGGCAGAGCCCCAGCGCATCCGCTCGGTCAGCGGCCGAGGCGGCCCCAGTCAAGTTTACCGGCGGGTGCTGCGCGCCTTGGAGGACCTCCTGCCATGACCACCCTCTTGCCCTTCCCTCCCCCGGCTTTGGAGCTCCAGCGCTTTGCCAACGCCATGCCCGTATGGCAGAGGGCTTGCAACGCCTTGGCGGCTGGTACCTTCCCCTCCACCGTCATGCTAATGGGCGAGCCCTTAGGCGGGCGCGAGGCGCTGGCGGTGGAGCTGGCCGCCGCTTTGGTATGCCCCCAAGGGGGAAAGCAATGCCAGTGCTCTTCCTGCCAGCGGGTGCGCGCCGGCGTACACCCGGATGTGCGGGTGGTGCAGGTGAGCCCGGGCCACCAGGAAATCCGCGTGGAGGATGTGCACGAGGTGCTGGAAGGGGTCCGGCAGGTTCCCTTCGAAGGCAAAAGCCGCGTGTATATCCTGACCAATGCCCACACCCCGCCTCTCAATACCTTCGCGGCCTCGGCGCTGCTCAAGACGCTGGAAGAACCGGTGGCCCGCGCTCATTGGCTGCTGCTGGCAGCTAACCCCTTGCGGGTTCTGCCCACTATCGTTTCGCGGGCGGTGGTGCTGCGCGTTCCACCCCCGCCCCCTGCGCTGGTGGAGGACTGGGGCGAACCAGGCCGCGCCTTGGTTGGAGCGGTGCCAGCCGCCTTGGGTTTGCTCGCCGGCGAGGGGGCCGAGGCCGCGGCCTTGCTCGCTAAAGCGCAGGCTTTGCTTCACCAGGCCAGCCAGCAGAAGCTTCTTGCGCTGGTGCAGCTGGCTGCCCTAGCCAAGACCGCGTCAACGCGTGCCGCCCTTTTCGCCGCCCTGGCGGTAGCTGCTGCGGCCCAAGCCTCTGGCGAGCAGGCGGAGACCCTGCTCCTTATGGCCGAGCAGTGGCTGCGAGCGCAGAGTCTGCACGAGAGGCTCCATTGGCCCTTCGAAGCTGTGGCCGTGGCCAGCCTGGCACCGCTGCTTTCCTCGGCATAAAAGAAACCGCCGGGAGTTGACCCGGCGGTCTGTATTCACAACGAAGGGCGGTGCAACCAAGCAGTTTTGGTCGGCCTCAGTTTGGCGGGACGTCGTTCGAAAGGCACCGTTTGGCAGGCTTCAGTCTGGTTGGCTTTGCCTGACGGGTTGCCTGATCGTCCGCCCTCCTTCCTCAGCTACCTGCATTATAAGTCCTGCGAATCGTTTTGTCCAGGCCCTGGCGACAGCTTGACGCCAACCTCCCGTTCTTCGCCCGCGGCCACGCTCACCTCCTGCCGCACCGAGGTCATACCCGGGGCCACCACCTCTACCTGGTGTTCTCCCGCTTCCACCGACAAGCCGCGTACCAGCTGGGCCAGCTCCTCG
>CAZAUJ010000020.1:0-44535 GCA_964488355.1 uncultured Thermoanaerobaculia bacterium
CGTGGGGCAGCAGCCGGCGCCTCAATCGCGGCAGCGGCGGCACGGCGGCCCGGTTGGGGTCGCACTGCCCGGGGCACCAGCGGCCGCCGCCCGGGGCGCATGCGCGCACCCAACAGGGGCAAGGCCAAGAGGTTTTCCTTTTCTTCGTGCTGGGCCTCCAGCAGCAGCTTGCCTTCCACCACCAGGCGGTAGAAAACCAACAGCTTGCCCACGCGCACCACCGCACCGCGCTTGCGACGGGCCAGCTTAACCGCCCCAGGCTGGCTGGGATCGGCTGGCCGCAAGCCTAACGCGCGCCTTTCAGGATCAAAGAACAGAAACACGTGACTGGCCTTGGCAAACCCGTAATTTTCCAAAAGGTCGTTCGCAAGGAAAAGCACACCTTTGGGCGTGAGCGACGCTTGGATTCCTTTGGCTTCGCTTTCCGGTATGAATTGCACAAACGGCATAGTACGCTCCTTTCACTTCTTAGTGTAGGGTTTAAACAAGAAATTGGCAAGAACACAAAGATACTCTTGCTTCGCGATCCTCTTACAGCCTTACCTTCAGGTGTAGCTCGGCAAGCTGGTCCTCATCCACCACATTGGGCGCATCGGTGAGCAGGCAGTTTCCTGCGGTGGTTTTTGGGAAGGCAATTACATCGCGAATGGAATCACGGGACACCATGAGCATGACGAGCCGATCGAGGCCAAGGGCGATGCCACCATGGGGCGGTGCTCCGTAGCGAAATGCTTCGAGTAGAAAGCCAAATTTCTTTTCCGCTTGTTCTTCGTCGATTCCCAAGGCGGCAAACACCCGCTTTTGCAAGAGCGGGTCGTGAATTCTGATGGATCCGCCGCCCAGCTCAATGCCGTTAAGAACGATGTCGTAGGCTCGGGCGCGCACCTTTTCCGGTGAGGTGTCCAGCAGAGAAATGTCTTCCGCTTTGGGCGAGGTAAAGGGATGATGGCACGCATAAAATCGCTGCGTTTCTTCGTCCCATTCCAGGAGGGGAAAATCAGTGACCCAGACAAAGGCAAATTGCTGATCCTTTATCAGACCAAGCTTGTGGGCGGCGGCAATCCGCAGCTGCCCCAGCGCGGTTAACACAGCACGCTCTTCGCCGCCGGCCACCAGGAGCGCGTCGCCCTCTTGTGCACCCGCCTGGGACAAAAATGCGCCTATGCCTGCTTCGCCCAAAGCCTTGCGTGCCGAACTGGCTAAACCCTCGCTCCCCTTTTTCATCCAGGTGAGTCCCGCAAGGCCGAAGCTCTTGGCCAGCTCCGTCATGTCCTCCAGCTCCTTGCGGGAAAGGCGGCTGCCTCCGGGAAGCAAAAGGCCCTTGACGCGGCCATTTTCCGCCGCTTCCGCTAGGAGAGCGAAGCCGCAGCCGCGGGCCACCGGCTGCACATCGCAAAGGGCCAAATCGAAGCGCAGATCGGGACGATCGGTGCCATAGTTCTCAATGGCATCCCGGTACGAAATGCGAGGGAAGGGAACGCTCGGTGTGACACCCACCAATGGAAAAATTCGCGCAAAAAGGCCTTCAATTAAGGTAAAAATGTCCTCCTCAGTGACGAAGGAAGCCTCCACGTCCACCTGGGTAAACTCGGGCTGCCGGTCGGCGCGCAAATCCTCATCGCGAAAACAGCGGGCAATTTGCATGTATCGTCCCAAACCCGCCAACTGCAATAACTGCTTGAAAAGCTGTGGGGATTGGGGCAGGGCGTAGAACTTACCCGGCGAAAGGCGGGAGGGGACCAAGAAATCCCGAGCGCCTTCGGGAGTGGAGCGGGTAAGAATTGGCGTTTCCACTTCAATGAAGCCGTGTTCGTGAAAAAAGCGTCGGATTTCGAAGGTGATGCGGTGTCGCAGGAGCATATTGGCCATCATTTCTGGTCGCCGAAGGTCCAGATAACGGTAGCGAAGGCGCAACTCTTCACTTGCTTTGACGTTGTTTTCCACCACAAAAGGTGGCGTGAGAGAATGGCTGAGAATTTCCAGCTCCTCGGCGTTCACTTCCACCTGACCGGTGGGTATTTCGGGATTGGGATTTTCTCTCGCGACCACCTGGCCGACGATGCGAATCACGTCTTCGGGAGAGAGTTGTTCCGCTTGCGCTCGCATTTTTTCCCGAAAGACCACCTGCACGATCCCCTCGCGGTCTCGCAGGTCTACGAAAATTAGACCACCCAAGTCACGCCTGCGCCGAACCCAACCGCAAAGCTCGACCCGCTGCCCAATGTGTTCGCTTCGCAGGCTACCGCAAAATGGCCTCTCCCAAGCTCGCATCGTCACGCTCCCTCTCCACAAGGACTTTAGTGTAGCAGCGGCTGTTTGAGAAGGGTCAGCGGCCTCGGCGGCGACTTGCTGGCTGGCGTGCTGTCTTTTTTTCCCGCCTCGGCTGGCGTGGGCGCTTCCCCTGCGCCTGTTTTTGGCCTGTTTTTTCTCTTGGCTTCCGCTCCTCCGACGGGGGCCTTTGAGCAGGAAGGGGTGGAAGGATAAGTGCCAGGTCCACGCCCAGGCTTTCCTCGTCCACGCCCCGCACCTTTACCCGCACCGGGTCTCCCAGGCGAAAAACCCGCCCGAAACGCTCACCCACCAGTCGGTGACCATCCTCTTCGTAGCGGTAGCGGTCGTCGGTGAGGGTGGAGACATGCACCAAACCTTCCACAAACACCTCGGAAAGCTGCACGAACAGTCCAAAAGCCAGCACGCCAGTGATGTGCCCGTCAAACTCCTGGCCGATTCGCTCTTTCATGAACTCGGCCTGTTTCCAGCGAACCACCTCCCGCTCCGCTTCCTCCGCCCGGCGCTCGGTAAAGGAAGCGTGCTGGGAAATTTCGTAAAGCTCCGCTTCCGCCAGCTCACGCTGGGTGCCCGTAAGATACTTTCCGGCTAATAGATCTGCCAGGTAACGGTGGACCACCAGGTCGGGGTAGCGTCGAATGGGGGAGGTGAAGTGGAGGTAAAAGTCGGTGGCCAAGGCGTAGTGCCCACGGCATTCGGGCAGGTACTCGGCTCGAGCCAGGCTGCGCAGGATGAGGGTTTGCAGGAAGCGCTCCTCGGGCCGGCCCTCAATGGTCGCCAGCACCCGCTGCAGCTCCGAGGCCGGCAGGGTCTCCAAGTCGCCAACCAGCGGAACGTTGAACTCCTCCAGCACCGCTTGCAGCTCCGCCAGCTTGCCTGGAGAGGGGCGAGTGTGCACGCGGAAAATGCCCAGTTGGCGTCGAAAAACCAGTATGCGTGCCACCGCCTCGTTGGCAGCAATCATGAGCTCCTCGATCAGCCGGTGGGCACGGTTCCGCGGGGCGGCGCGCACCCCGGTCATAAAACCCTGAGGGTCGAGGAGGATTTCTGGCTCGGGCAGGTCGAAATCAATGGAACCACGCTTGTGCCGCTGGGCGGCCAGGCGCAGCGCTGCTTGGTCCAAAAGCCGCAGAGAGTCGGCCACGCCCTCGGGTAAATCTGAAGGGAAGGCTCCCTGGGAAAGCCACGCGTACACCTCCTCGTAGGTGCAACGGCGTCGCGAGCGGAAAACCGAGCGAACCGCCCAGTAGTCTTCAATGCGGCCCGCAGGCGTGACCAAAAAGCGCACAGTGAAGGCCAAGCGGTCCTGCCCTGGCACCAAGGAGCACAGGTGGTTGGAGAGCTTTTCCGGCAGCATGGGCACGCAACGGCCGGGCAGGTACACGCTGGTTCCCCGTTCGCGAGCGGCTAGGTCCAGGGCCGAATAAGGCCCTACGTAATAAGACACGTCGGCAATGTGAACGAACACCTCAATGGTTTCGCCGGGGCCGGGAAAGGCCACCACCGCGTCGTCGAAGTCCTTGGCGTTTTCACCGTCAATGGTCACCGCGGGTTGGTGACGCAGGTTTTGCCGGCCCAGCAGATCCTCGCTTCGTACCTGGTCAGGGAGCGCGGCTGCCTCTGCCAACGCCTCCGGGGAAAACTCCACCGGGATGCCCAGCTCGGCCAGCACCACCTCCTCGTCCACCCCAGGCTCTCCCGGCATGCCCAACCTGCGCAGGATGCGACCGGAAAGGGGGCCGGCCTCCCCGAACTCCTCCACCGCCACCTCCACAAACTCGCCAGCCCGCAACTCGGTGGCCGGAGGTGCTACGAGCAGCGGTTGGTGGAGCCGGCGAGCATAGGGTTCCACCCAGGGCTGCACCGGGTCAGGCATGAAGCGCCCCACCACCGTAGAGCGTGCCCGCCGCAGGTTTTTGACCACCTCCCCAAAGCGCTGGGGGACCCAGCGACCGCGCACACGCGTGCTGCGGCGTCGGACCAAGACCAGATCGCCGTCCATGGCGTTGCTTAAGGACTCGGGCGGGACCACCACCTCCTCGCCCGCACCGCGCACGGGCTTGACCACGCCGAAGCCCTTGACGGTAGTGCGCAGGACCCCTGCGAGGTAGCCGGAGTGTTCCAACGCCACCCAGCGGCCATTGGGCAGCGCCACGGCCCAGGCTCGCTCTTCCGCCAGGGCCAAAGCTTCCTGCAGGACCCCTTTGCCCGGCAGGGCGAGCGCTTCCGCCAGACGGGCGGGCGAAGCTCCCTGGGGACCTAGCCGGCGCAGGATGGCCGCCAGCTTGCTAGCAGCCAACGCCACCTCGGCAGAGGGCAAAACCCGCTTGACAGAAGGCGAAACCGCCCCTACCATCTTAGATGCGCGGGCGAAAGTGGCGGAACTGGTAGACGCGCAAGATTCAGGATCTTGTGGCTGCACAGCCGTGGGGGTTCGAGTCCCCCCTTTCGCACCATGTTTTCCCATCCGCTAACCCTGGGCTCCGGCAACGTAAGCAAGCGCTTGCTCTCGCTCCCAGAAGATGGGGAAAATCTTGTCCAGCTGCGTGAGCTTGAGCAGAGCCTCGAGGCGCTGATGGGGCCGCAAGAGGGCAACACGACGGCCTGCCTGGGTGAACTTCTGGAGGTAACCCACCAGCTCGCCGATCCCGGTGGAGTCCACGTAATCAATGCGCGCCACGTCCAAAAGCAGGCCTGAGGCCGTCTCCTGAAAAACCTTTTCCATTTCTGCTGCCAGCTGTTTGGCTGACTCGCCCAAGCGCACGTTGCCAGCCACTTCCAACACCGTGACGTTGTTTTCCACGTACTTTTTGACGTCCACACGTACCTCCCTTTCTCAAAAGCCTACGGTGATGCGACCGCAGGCTACCAGCCTCCCAGCGCTCACCACGCGGCAATAATAGCGGGCCAAGGTGCCAAAGCTGGCCTCTTTTTCCACTTTCACCCAGAGCTTCTCGCCTGCGTGCACCTGCTGGCGCACCACCAGGCCATCCAAGCCTGCCAAACGCAGGTTGACTCCGGGTGGAGGCGGGTCGGCGAGCAAGATGGCCTGGGCCATGGCTTCAGCCAGAATGGTGGCCGTCAGCGGTTGGGGAAAGCTTTCTGCTGCGCCGGCAGTGGCGAGAAGAGATGGGCCCCCTTCGGCAAAGCGAAAAGGGGGCTGATGGGGGATGACCCCCTCAGGCTGCCTCCTGCACACCCTTGCTCCGCAAGAACTCCACCAAGGCATTGACGGAGGCGAAGGCCTTGGTGCCAACCTCCTCGTCCTGGATACGCACGCCGAACTCTTTTTCGATACCAATCACCAGCTCCAGCGCGTCAATGGAATCCAACCCCAGCCCATCACCGAAGAGAGGCGCGGCGTTGTCGATGTCCTCGGGGCTCATGCCTTCGAGTTGCAACCTGTTGATTATGAGCTCCTTAACCTTTCGATGGAGTGCCGATTCGTCCATGGCGGGAAAAGCCCCTCCTTGCTGTATCAGTATAGCGCATGCCTGCCCCCCTGGCGCGTGCGCTCGGCTGGTGGTATAAAGGCGGTATGTCGGAGCGAAAGTACCGCCATCGCGGCTATCAGGACAGCGAATGGGAGGAGAGGGAGCGGCAACGCCTACGGGAGCGCACGCGGCGGGAAGAGGATCGGCTGGCCCCTCGAGGGCGGGGGCTCGGGGCACCGACGGTCTCCGTTTTTCGGTGTCGGGTATGTGGGGAGAAACAGCCTTTTTCGCAGCAGGTGCCGTTGGAAGCCGCCTGTTTCAAATGCAAGGCGGCGCTCCACTCCTGCGCTCACTGCGCTTTTTTTGATACTTCTGCCCCCAACGAGTGCTTGAAGGGCGTGGCCACGCGCGTGGCCAACAAGAGCGCCGCCAATCCCTGTCAGCTCTTCGCCCCTCGCTTGGTGCAGGAATTCGCCAGCGAAGAGCCCTCCTCCAAGGACCCACGGGCTGCCTTCGAGGCCCTCTTCCGCAAGCGGTAAAGACGGCAGCCCTACCCACCCTCAGTCCAGCTTCTGCCGCAGGTAGGCAGGCACCTGCAGGTCCTCCTGTCTTATGTGCACGCCAAAATTGGCCATATCCGCGCCCTTGGGAAAGAACGGGTGCTCGCTGACGATTTCCACTGCGCCCTCGGCCGCTTTTGCTTTTTGGCTGGAGCTGGCGTGCTGCGTCTCGCCACCGTCGAAGCTGGTGGCAATGAGGGTCACCTGGATTTGCCCACCGAAGTCTTCCCGCTGGGTGTAGCCGAAAAAGAAGGCACAGGAAGGGGCACACTGTTGTCTGATCCATTGCGCCGCTTCTTGTACCTCCCGGAAGCAGGCGTCGGGGCCGAGAGTAAAGTTCACCAGCACACGCTGGGCACCCTGCAGGGCAACGCCGTCCAGCAAGGGTGAAGCCACGGCATTTTGGGCTGCCTCCAGGGCACGGTGCTCACCGGAGGCAATGCCAATGCCCATCAGGGCCATACCACCTCCCGCGAGCACGGCTTTCACATCGGCAAAATCGCGGTTGATCACCCCTGCTTCGTTGATGATCTCGGAGATGCCTTGCACCCCATGGTGGAGAGCCTGGTCGGCCATGAGGAACGCATCCGTAAAGCTGAGGTTGGGTGGGGCAATTTCCTCCAAGCGCGCGTTGGGCACAACGATGAGGGTGTCCACGGCTTTCCTCAGCTCGGCCAGTCCCTCCTGGGCCACCTTCATGCGCTTCTCCCCCTCGAAGGTAAAGGGGGTGTTTACCACCGCCACGGTCAGCGCCCCCTGATCGCGCGCCAGGTTGCCAATGACGGGCGAAGCTCCAGTTCCCGTGCCGCCGCCCATACCCGCCGCAATAAACACCATGTCCGCACCGGCCAACAGCTCCAAAAGCTCGTCCGTCTTGTCAAGCGCGGCAGCCCGCCCTTCCTCCGGGTTCCCCCCAGCGCCCAAAGCCCGCCCTCGCGAGCTGGGGGTGTGCAGCTGCAGCTTGATGGGCGCCAGGCAGCGGGCCAGAGCCTGAGAGTCGGTGTTCACGGCAATGAACTCCACGCCCTTGACCCCCGCTTGGATCATGCGGTTGATGGCGTTACAGCCAGCACCCCCCACCCCAACCACCTTGAGCACGGCGGGGGACCGCTCCTCCTCCGGCACAATGGCTGGTTGCTGTTGGACCGGGTCGTCAAATGTGATCATGGGAAACCTCCTTTCGCCATAAGCCGAAAAGCTTGTGTAAGAGTGCCTTTCTTCTTGGTGAGCGGGCGGAAGGGAACCCCACCGTGCCCGCGCTCGTTTGCAAGCCGTAGTGCAGCAGTCCCAGGGCGCAGGCGGCTGCCCGCCCGGGGAAGGCCGGATCCACCAGGCATTGGGTCTCATCCGTGAAAGCCAGCGGGTCGCCCAGGCGGGAGGGGCAGCCGAAAACCGCGGCGCCTTGGGTTTCAATCCCGTCCAGATGCGAGCCACCGCCGCAAAAGGCGGTGTTGAGGAGCTGCACCTGCTTGGTCACCTGGCGGGTCCAATTGAGACCCACGATTTGAAAAAGCTCCACCACACGGGCAGCAGCCACGCGGCAAGCCTCCTTGCGGGATACGTTCCGCCGCTCTCCCGCAAGAGTGGGTAGGGAAATGACCTCTTCCTCATCCACCGTCTCCAACAGGAGCGTGAGCTTGTTTTTCTTGGCCTCCTCGGCTGCGGAGAAGGTGGTGGTCAAGAAGTGCACCAGGTCATGCTCCACCATGCCCGATCCCAAGGGAACGGTACCGGTGGCCCAAAGGTGGTCCTCGTGCCAAAGGGCGTAGCCGGTGGTCGCGTGGCCCAAATCCACCAGCAGCGCACCCAAGCGCCGCTCTTCGGGGGTAAGCACCGCCAGAGACGCGGCCACCGGCGAAAAGAGGAACCCCTCCACCTCCACTCCCGCTTCGTTGACGGCTTTCTCCAGCGTGCGTATTGCCCCTTTCTGGCAGGAGAGCACCAGGGCGTTCATGGACAGGCGGCTACCCTCCATGCCTTCGGGATTGACCAGGTTGGTCTGGTCGTCCAACACGAAGTCGTGGGGCAAGACGTTCAGTACCTGATGATCGAGCGGCAGGTTTTGCCAGCGAACCGCTTCCCACAGCCGGTCCAGGTCCTGAGCGGTTACTGGGCGAGGTTTGGCCCCCAGCTGCAAGGTAGTGGTGGTCATGCGGCCCACCACCGAGGCGGAAATCACGCCCACCCAAGCCTTCTCCATCAGGGTCTTGGCTAAGGTTTCCGCCTCTTGCACCGCTTCCTTAATGGCCTCCACCACCTTTTTCAGATCCACCACGTGGCCGTCCTTGAGGCCGGAATCCAAAGGCGCCAAGCCCACGCCCTTGACCACCAGCTGGCCACTCTCTCCCGCTTGGCCAATGAGGGCCAGCACGCGGGAGTGCCCCACGTCCAAAGCCGCTACCGGGGCGGGCGTTGGGCTCATGGGCGAGCCTCCTCTCTTGGCTCGAGGTAAATCTTGCCAGCAACGCGCGCGTCTATCCGTGCCACCGCCGGAAAGCCGGCTTTTTCCCAGGCGGCGAGCACGTGGCGTGCAAGAGCTAGGTTCTGCGCCTGGTCCGTACTCACCAGCACCTCCAGCGCCTCCTCCTGGAACTGGAGCGCCAGCTGGCCCAACGCCAGCCGTCGGCAGAGCCGCACGGAACGCCCCCACAGGCTCTCCATTTCAGGCAGCAGGGCCAAAGCCCGAGCTCGCTCTTCCGGGTAGGGGGCAAAGCCTTCCAACTGGACCCGCGGGCCCAGTTCGGCTGCCTGTCCCAAAAGGCGACCCTTTTCATCCACCAGCTTGGGCGGTTGCTCGTCGACCAGCACAGCCACCGGCGTTCGCTCCCGCACCTGGCAACGAAGGGTGCCGTCGAGCGCCACCGCCACCTGCGCATCCTCCACCCAGGGGATACCCAAAAGGCGCTGGCGCAAGGTGCTGGCAGAAGCGGCAAAGGGGGAACGACCAACCACTTCGCCCAGGGCCTGTCGCACCTCCGCCGGGTCGAAGGTGCGCGCGCCACTCACCTCCACACGGCGAATCTGCCACGCGTGCCCCAGCACCGCGGCGCCCAACAGCGCAGCGGCACCGCCCGAAAGCCAGGGCACGCCTCGGCGAAACCCGGTGCCTGCACGTCTCATGGGCTGCCCTCCGCCACCAGCTCCTCGGCCAAGAGCACCACGTTTCCGGCTCCTAGGGTGAGCAGCACGTCGCCCTCCCGCAGCTCGGAGGCCAGCGCCGCCTTGGCTGACTCCATGTTGGTCAGGGCCCGGACGCGGCGATGCCCTGCTTTTTGCGCTGCCTCGAGGATGAGTTCGGCGCAAACGCCAGGAATGGGCGCTTCCCGCGCGGGGTAGATGGGCAGGAGAAAGGCTACGTCCGCCGCCAGCAGGGCCTCGCCGAACTCCCGGGCGAAGGCTTGGGTACGGGAAAAGAGGTGCGGCTGAAAGACCACCACCAACCGCCGGCCAGGGAACCGCTGCCGGGCGGCGGCCAAGGTAGCTGCCACCTCGGTGGGGTGGTGGGCGTAGTCGTCTACTACCGTGACCCCCCGCACCTCCCCCTTCACCTCGAAGCGCCGCGCCACGCCGGAGAAGCTGGCCACCGCTGCCGCTGCCTGCTGGTAACTCGCGCCTATCTCCAAGGCGGTGGCTAGAGCGGCAAGGGCGTTGCTCAGCCCGTGAAGCCCGAGAAGGGGCACCGCCAGTTCCCCCAGCTCTTGGCCGCGCCAAACCACCACCGCCCGCGCACCCTCGGGGGTAAACGCCCACTGACGGGCATGGAGGTCGGCCTGGGAGGTAAGCCCGTAGGTCACGGTTCGCCGAGAAAAACGCGGCAGGAGGCGCCGTACCCCCGCATCCCCCAGGTTAGCCACCACCGCGCCGTAAAAGGGGACGGCGTTGGCGAACTGTACGAACGCATCCTCCAGCGCGGCCAGATGGCCGTAGGTGTCCAGGTGTTCCGCTTCCACGTTGGTGAGCACGGCCAGCACCGGGTGGAGGGCCAGGAAGGAGCGGTCAAACTCGTCGGCCTCGCAAACCAGGTACTCGGATTGGCCCAGGCGGGCGTGGGCGGCGAGGAAGTGAACCCTTCCCCCCACGATGACGGTGGGGTCAAAACCCGCCCGCGTGAGGATGTAGCCGGTGAGGGAGGTGGTGGTGGTTTTGCCGTGGGTTCCAGCCACGGCCACGGTCCACTTGAGGCGGGAGACCTCCCCCAGCATTTCCGCTCGGCGAATCACCGGGATGCCTTGCCTTTTGGCCGCCTGAAGCTCGCTGTTGTCGCTGCTCACGGCGGAGGAAACCACCAGCACGTCCACCCCTGTGAGATGCTCCGGGCTGTGACCCAACTGGCATGGAATGCCAAGGGACGCCAGCCTTTGGGTGGTCTCGCTGGCAGCAACGTCGCAGCCGGAAACCGTCAGGCCCTCTTTTTGCAGGATTTCCGCCAGACCGCACATCCCGGCACCGCCGATGCCCACAAAGTGCAGGTGACGGACACGGCCGAAGTTCATGCTGCCGCCTCCGCTGTGCCTCCCGCCAGCCGCGCCAACCAGCGGGCAATGGCGTCCACGGCGTCCTCCCGCGCCAGAGCCCGGCCCGCTGCCCCTTTGGCTGGCAGCTTTTCCAGTTGGGCCAGGGCCTCCTGCAGCAGCCGTGCCAGGGCTTGGGGGCTCGCCTGGGCCTCCTCCAACACCCAGGCAGCCCCGGTGGCCGCGTACGCTTGGGCATTGGCCAGCTGGTGGCCAGCAGCCGCTTGGCTGAAAGGGATGAGCACCGCGGCCCGACCTGCTGCCGCCAGCTCGGTGACCGTCAGCGCCCCAGCCCTGGCCACCACCAGGGGGACGGTGGCCAACGCCTCCCAAGGCTTGGTAAGAAACGGGACAACGATGGCCGAAAGCCCCAGCTCGGCGTACCGGTGTTTGACCTCTTCCACCCACCGCCCACCCGCCTGGTGCGTTACCTCTGGCCGTTGGGCCGCGGGCAGCAAAGCTAGCGCCTCCGGTACGACGCGGTTGAGGAACTGGGAGCCCTGGCTGCCGCCCAGAACCAGCAGCGCCCGCCGCGCGGGAGCCGCCGCCAGTTGGAAGAACTCAGGTCGAACCGGGTTGCCGGTGAAGCGGGCAGGCAGGGAAGGAAAAGCGGAAAGGGCTTGGGGGAAGCCACAGGCGATGCCTTGCGCCCAGGGTGCCAGCAGGCGATGGCTTAAGCCGGGCAAGGCGTTTTGCTCCTGCACGAGCAACGGCACGGCACCGCTGGCGGCTGCCAGCCCCCCGGGCAGCGCGGCGTAACCCCCCACCGAGAGCACCACCTGGGCCCGCACCGTCGCCAGGTAGGCTCGCGCCGCCACTACGGCAAGGGGCAAACGGGCCAGACTGGTCAGCTTTGCCTTCCAGGTCACGCCCACCGCCCCGGAGACGGCCAGCAAGCGGTGAGGGATGCCGAGCTCAGGTAGCTTCTGCGCCTCGAGGCCACGGCGAGCCCCCAGCCAGAAAACCTCCCAACCTTTGCGGCGCGCCAGCTCTGCCACCGCCAAACCCGGGAAGAAGTGGCCTCCCGTCCCGCCGCCAGCAACCAGCAGCCTCATGAACCCTCCTTGGCCACGTTGAGGACCAAGCCTAGGCCTGAGAGGTTGGCCAAGAGGTCGGAACCGCCTGCCGAAATGAGGGGCAAAGGCATACCCTTGGTGGGGACCAGACCCAAGCATACCGCCACGTGCAGCAAGGTTTGCAACGCCAGCTGGCAGCCCAGGCCCAAGGCCAGGAGGGCGGCCGCGCGCTGGGGCGCCCGCAGGCCGGCACGCACGCAGCGCGCCACCAGAAATGCCAAAAGTGCCAACAGGAACAGGCTGCCAATAAAGCCCACCTCCTCGCCGGCGATGGCGAAGATGAAGTCGGTATGAGGCTGGGGCAGGAAGAACAGCTTCTGCATGCTGGCGCCGGGACCCCTTCCCAACAGGCCACCGCTGCCCAGGGCGATGAGAGCTTGCTGCACCTGAAAGCTTTCGCCCGAGAGAAAGTCCATGACCCGCTGCAAGCGATATGGCACCATGAGCACACCCATCACGGCCAGGGCGGCGGCAGCCGCAAGGGCACCCCCCAGCGCCGCCGTGCGGGCCTCTGCCAGGTAAAGCATGGCCACCGCTGTGCCCGCAAGCAACAAGGCGCTGCCCAAATCCGGTTCAAAGTACACCAGGGCCACCGTCGTCGTCACCAAGAGAAAGGCGGCGGCCAGGTACGGGTTTTGCGCCTTGCCCTGGCGTGGCATCTCTGCAAGCAAAACCGCCAGGGCCAGGGGGAGCGTGACCTTGGCAAGCGCGGAAGGCTGGAAGGTGCCCACCGGAAGGCGCAGCCATCGGTGGGTGCCCGCGAGCTCCGGTTGGAAGTAGGGAATGAGCAGCAGCACCCAGGTGAAGGCCAGGGCTGTCCACGCCACCCGCCGAGAAAGCAAACGCTCCAGCGGCAGGAAGGCGGCACCGAGCATGAGCACACTTCCCAAAACCCAAGCCATGAACTGGCGGTAGGCAAACTCCCAGCTGCCCACGCGGTACAAGCCAGCCGCCAAGGGCGCCGAGGCCGACCAAACCAACGCGATACCCACCAGCGCGCTTACCAGCGTGGCAGAAAGGAGCAGGCCGTCCAGGTGCTTACGCTTCGGCATGAGGGTCTTCTCCCGTAACCAGGCGGGCAAACTCATGGCCCCGGTGGGCGTAATCGCGAAACTGGTCGAAGGAGGCGCAGGCGGGGGAGAGCAAAACCACGTCCCCCGCCTCTGCCATAGCCTTGGCTCGCCGCACCGCTTCCTGCAGGGTGCCGCACATTTCCACCGGCACCACGTCCTCCAGCACCGGCGCGATGTCTGCCGCTGCTTGGCCAATCAGATAGGCGCGCTTGACTTTCCCCGTCACCGCAGCCGCCAGGGGGCGGAAATCCTGCCCCTTGCCCAAACCGCCTAGGATCAGATGCACGCGGCCATCGGGATAGCCTGCCAAACCGGCAATGACCGCACCCACATTGGTGCCTTTGGAGTCGTCCACAAACCGCACCCCGCCCAGCTCGGCCACCAGCTCATGGCGGTGGGGCAGCCCGCGGAAGCTGCGCAAGCCCGCGGCGATGGCCTCGCGGCCCACACCCAGGCAGGAACAGGCCAAGGCTGCCGCCAGGGCGTTGGACACGTTGTGCAGGCCGAGCAGGGGAACCGCCTGACAAGGCACGAGCACCTGCTTGCGCAGCATCAGGTACGTGCCGTCCAGGTGCGCTTCGGCGGTGCGGTCTGTAAGGGAGAAGGTGTGGCGTTGGCTGGGTACAGGAAGCTGGGCCACCGTCGGATCGTCGGCGTTCACCACCGCGTGGTCGCGGACGGTTTGGAAGGCGAAGATTTTGGCCTTGGCCTGCAGGTACGCCTCCAGGCTGCCGTGGCGGTCCAGGTGGTCGGGCGAGAAGTTGAGGAACACCGCCACCTGCGGTCGCAAGCTGCTAATGAGTTCCAGCTGGAAGGACGAAAGCTCCCACACCAACACGTCCCAGCCCCCGCGCAGGACCATGCCACTGGCTGCCGGTCCCAGGTTTCCGCCCACGGCCACCTTCCATCCAGCAGTCCTGAGAATGTGGCCTACCAGCTCGGTGACCGTGCTTTTGCCGTTGGAACCGGTAACGCCGACCACAGGCGTGTTACCGGCAAAGCGGTACGCGAGCTCCACTTCCGGCAGAATGGGCAGGCCCCGGCGGCGGCCCGCCTCTACTAAGGGGGCCGTGGGGGGAACACCCGGGGAAAGGACCACCACGTCCACGTCCTGCAAGACCTCTTCGCCCACCGGCCCTAACTGCACCTCCACCTCGGGGGGCAACTCGGCCAGGCGGTGGGCCAGGGTGGCGGCGTCGGCCTGGTCCACCGCGCGCACCGGCACACCCTGCCAGCGCAACAGCCGGCAGGCGTCCACGCCAGAGACACCCAAACCCACCACCAAGGCGCGTCGCCAGCTCTCGGATCTCATCGCAGTTTCAAGGTGGCCAACCCGGCCAAGGCGCAGATCGCCGCCACAATCCAAAAGCGCACCACCACTTGCGTTTCCGCCCAGCCGGAAAGCTCGAAGTGGTGGTGCAAAGGAGACATGCGAAACACCCGCTTGCCGCGCAAACGGAAACTGGCAACCTGCAAGATCACGGAGAAGGCCTCCGCCACGAACAAACCGCCCACAATGACCAACGCCAGCTCCTGCTTGGCAATCACCGCGGTGATGCCGACGGCTGCCCCCAGGCTCAGCGAGCCCACGTCGCCCATGAACACCTGCGCTGGGTGACAGTTGAACCAGAGGAACGCCAGGGCGGCGCCTACCAAGCTGGCGCAAAACACCGCCACTTCCCCGGCACCAGCAACCGCCGGCACCTGCAGGTACTGGGCGATCTTGGCGTGCCCGGCCACGTAGGAGAACACGGCAAAGGTGCCGGAGGCCAAGATGGTGGAGCCGATGGCCAAGCCGTCCAAGCCGTCGGTGAGGTTGACGGCGTTGGAAGCACCCACCAGCACCAGCACCACAAAAGGGATGTACGCCCAGCCCAGGTCCAGCTGCACGTTCTTGAAAAAGGGAACGTAAAGCCGGCCCGCATGCGGTGCGCTCCCAGCCACCAAACGCACCAAGATGCCAGCGGCCGCCCCCGCGGCCAACTGCAGGGTGAGCTTTTCCCACGCGCGTAGGCCCAAGTTCTTGCCGCGCCTGACCTTGAGCCAGTCATCGAGAAAACCGATGGCAGCAAAGGCCAGGGTGGTCCCGCTGGCCACCCACACCCAAGGCTCGGTGGGATCGGCGAGCAACAGCACGGGAACCCAGAGCGCTGCCAGGATGAGCAACCCGCCCATGGTGGGGGTGCCGCTCTTGCCTCGGTGGCTCTGAGGCCCCTCCTCGCGCACGGTTTGACGTATGGCGAGACGCTGCAGGGCAGCAATCAGCTTGGGCCCGAGCCACAGACCCAGGACAAGAGCAAACATCACCGCCACTGCTGCCCGGAAGGTGATGTAGCGGAAGACGTTCAGCGGACGCCAAAGCTCCCGCAGGTGCCAAGCCAGCAGGTAGAGCATCACCCACCTCCCCCGCAGAGAGCCGCCACCAGGCGATCCAGACCAATGCCGCGGGACCCCTTCACAAGCACCACTTGCTCAGGCTGCAGCAACGGCCTGCAGGCGGTCACTGCCTCCTCGGCGGTCGGTACCCAAAAGGCTTGGGGCCCGAAGGCTTCGGCCATGAGGCGGGCGTTTTCGCCGCCCACAGTCACCAGCGCGTGGCAGCAAGCCCTGGCTTTCTCGCCTACCTCACGGTGGAAGCGAGGGGCCTCCTCCCCCAGCTCGAGCATCTCGCCCAGCACCGCCAGCTTCGCTCCCGGCGTTTGCGCCAACAGCTCCAGCATGACCGCCACGGCCACGGGCGAGGCGTTGTAGCTGTCGTCCACCACCACCGCTCCCTGCGGCAGGCGCAGCACCTCGCCACGGTGCGGCTGAGGGAAAAGCCCAGCGGCAGTCCGCACCACCTCTTCAGGGGACACGCCCAGTCCCAGGGCGGCGCAGGCGGCGGCCAGAAAGTTTTCCGCTTGATGATGGCCCGCCAGGGGAAGGAACAGCTCAAAACATCCCTGCTCGCCGCGCAGCTCCAACTGCGAGCCCAAAAGCCCGCGGCTTTGGCAACGGGATATCCACAAATCGCTACCCTGCGGCAGGCCATAGCGCCGCACGCGGCCCGAAAAGCGCTGGGGAAAAGCCGACTGCCAAGGATCGGCGGCATTGACCACCAGTAGGCCGTCGTCCTGCAAAAAAGGAATGAGCTCGGCTTTGGCCTCGGCAATGGCTGAAAGCGAAGGAAAGAACTCCAAGTGCACCGGGGCAACGCGGGTGTAAAGGAGTAGCTGCGGCTGCAGCATCCGGCCCAGGCGGGTGAGCTCGCCCGCTCGGCTCATGCCTGCCTCGGCTACGAACCACTCCACCTCTTGGGCCAGGTTGAAAAGCTCGGTGGGCAAGCCCACCTGCGAGTTGCGCGAGAGGCGGGTTTCCCCAACCGACCAGCGCTGGCGCAAAAGGTGCGCCAGCATGCTTTTGGTGGTGGTCTTGCCCACGCTGCCGGTGACGGCCGCCACCGAGAACTGGGCTTGCTGCCGTAGGCACGCTGCTAGCCGTTGCAGCGCTTCCACCGTGTCCGGCACCACCAGCTGCGGCAGGGAACCGGGGCAGGGGCGCGCCACCAGGGCAGCCACGGCCCCACGCTCTTTGGCCTGCTCCAGGTACAGGTGCCCGTCGGTGCGCTCGCCCACCACCGCCACGAACAGGTTTCCCGGCTGCGCCTGGCGGGAATCAAAGCAGATGCCCTGGACCTTGACCCGCTCGCTGCCCTGAGGGGCGGGCACGCCCAGCCAGGTAGCCAGCTGCGTTAAAGGCACCCGCCTCACGCTTTCCTCCGCTGCCAGAGCTCGAGGGCTACCTGCCGGTCAGAGAAAGGTATGGTGCGGTCAGCAAAGATTTGCACCTCCTCATGCCCCTTTCCAGCCAAAAGCACCACCGATCCCGGTTCGGCCAGTTTTAGGGCGGCGGCAATGGCATCGCGGCGGTCGGGGAGAACCAGGGTTTTGGGGTTGGGCGTGCCTACCATCCCTTGGAGGATCTGGGCAATGATGGCCCCCGGATCCTCGCTTCTGGGGTTGTCGGAGGTGACGATGGGCACGTCCGCCAGGCGGGCGACCACCTGGCCCATCAACGGACGCTTGCCCGGGTCCCGGTCACCGCCGCAGCCAAAAACCACAATGAGGCGCCCTCGGGTGAGCTGCCGCAAGGTGATGAGCACCTTCTCCAAGGCGTCGGGGGTATGGGCGTAGTCCACGAACACGGAAAAGGGGGCCCCAAGGGGCACCGGGTCCAAGCGCCCGGGCAGGGGCTTGGCGCTGCTCAGGGCGCGCGCGATCATGGGCAACTCCACACCCAAGGCGAGGGCCACCGCCGCTGCAGCCAGGGCATTGAGCACGTTGTGTTTGCCCAACAGGGGCAACCTTACCGGCACAGAACCGGCGTGCGTGACCAGGGTGAACCGGCTGCCTTCCAGCGACAGCACCACCTCCTCGGCGCGCACCAAGGCCTGTGGGCTCAACCCGAAGGTCAAATCCCCCGCTGCCAGCTGGTGACACAGGGGTGCTAAGGCTGGGTCGTCCGCTCCCAGCACACGTGCCCCGGCAGGCTCAACACGCAACAGCTCGAACAGCTTGACCTTGGTGGCGAAGTAGGCTTGCATGGTGCGGTGAAAATCCAAGTGGTCCTGGGTGAAGTTGGTCCACACGGCCACGTCGAAGGTCAGACCAGCCACCCGTTCCAAGGCCAGGGCGTGGGAAGAGACTTCCATGACCACCGTATCGCCCCCAGCCGCCACGAGCTCCGCCAGCAGCGGTGCCAAGTGAGGGGCTTCGGGGGTGGTGCGATCGGGCGGCAGCTGCCGATGCGGGAGGCGGTAGCCGAGGGTGCCGAATAGGCCCACGCGGCGGCCAGCTTCCTGCAGAATGCGGGCGGTCAGGTCGCACACGGTGCTTTTGCCGTTGGTGCCGGTGACGCCCACCATGGTGAGGTGGCAGTGGGGGTAGCCAGCCAGTGCCCAGGAGGCCAAGGCGGTGGCTTTGTGGGGCTGCTCTGTGGCCAACCAGTTGACCGGCACCTGGGGCTTTCGGTCGGAGAGGATGGCCACCGCTCCGCGCGCCACGGCCTCCTGGGCGAACTCCAGGCCGTGGTGGCGTTGGCCGGGGAGGGCAGCAAAGAGAAAACCCGACTGCACCTCCTGGGCGCGGTGAGTGATGCCCGACACTTTCGTTTCGGCCGAGCCGTGCAGGCGGGCACCACAGGCGGTAGCAAGCTCCCCTAAAGTCACGCCAGACCCTCCCGTTGGGGGGCCCAGCGGAACAGCTGCACCAACCGCTGGGCGATGCGGCCGAAGGTGGGGGCAGCCACCTCGGCTGCCCAAAAGGTGGTGGCGGGCTCGTCCACGCACACCACCACCACCAGCTTGGGTGAGGGGATAGGGAAAAAGCCGGCAAACCAGGCAGCGTGGTGGCCTTCCTGGTAGCTGCCGTTTTTGGCCTTTTGCGCCGTCCCGGTCTTGCCCGCCACGCGGAACCCACCCACGGCCGCTGCCTTTCCGGTCCCTTCCTCCACTACGGCTTGCAAAAGGCCGGCGACCGTTTGCGCCAGCGGCTGGGGGAGGACCCTTCCCCCGAGTGACCGGCTGGTGCCAGCCACCTTGCGGCCATCCCGGTCCCGTACCTCGGCGATGAGGGTGGGGCGCACCAACAGCCCGCCATTGGCCAAAGCCGCGTAGCCTCGAGCCAGCTGCAAGGCGGTGACGCTCACTTCCTGTCCCAAAGCAAGGCCGGCGGGCGTGACGGGTGACCAGCCGTTACCCCAGCGGCGGTAGATCCCGGCAGACTCGGCTGGCAGCTCCACGCCCGTGGGTTGCCCAAAGCCAAAGGAGGCAATGACCTCGTCCAGTTTGGCCGATGGGGTGCGGAGCGCCAGGCGGATGGTGCCCGCGTTGGAGGAAAAAGCCAGTACTTGCCGCAGGGGCAAGAGCCCGTAGCGGTCGTGGTCGCGGAAAAATAACCCCGCCACCTGGACACCCCCACCCGAGCAGTCCACCAGGCTGTCCGGGGTGACGACGCCAGCCAGCAAGGCTGCCGCCACCACGAAGGGCTTGAAGCTGGAACCTGGCTCCAGTGCGGCATGCACCGCCCGGTTTTGCCAGTTTTCCTTTGGGTACGCGGCGAGCCTTTGCGGGTCAAAGGAGGGCAGGGAAGCCATCCCCCAGATCTCGCCCGTGTGGGGGTCCAAGGCCACGGCCGCGGCAGCTTTTGCGCCCACGTAAGAAAGGGTCCGCTGGAGCTCTTCCTCTAGCACCCACTGCACCCGCGCGTCCAAGGTGAGCACAAGGTGGAAGCCCTCGCGACCGGGTTTTTCCACCTGGGGCAGCAAGCGGGTCGGGACCTTCTTGCCGTCCCGCGCCAGGCGCATGAGGGCGAGCTCGCCGGCCAACAGCTGGTTGCAGGCCGCCTCCACGCCCGCTTGCCCTTTCCCCTCAGCGCTGACGAAACCCACCACCGCCGCTGCCAGCGTTCCCAAGGGGTAAACCCTCTGCGGAGATGGGAGCGCACCCACGCCCCGGTAGGAAAGCCGCGTCACCGCTTTGGCCACCTCCGGATCGAGCCCTTTGGCCAGGCAAAAGAAACCCTGGTGGCTTGCCAGCTCCTTAAGGATGCGCTGCGGCGGCAGCCCCAGAAGCGACGAAAGGGCCCGCGCCGCATCCGCCCACTGCGTGCGGGGAAGGCGCCTGGGGTTGGCATAGACCGCCACTTTTTCCACCGAGCCAGCCAAAAGCAGCCCATCGCGTGTTCGGATGCTGCCCCTCGGGCTTTCCACCGGTACCAGCGTTTCCTGTTGTCTTTCCGCTTCATTCAGGTAGCGTTGGTGCTGGGAAAGCTGCACCCAGGCCAAGCGCCCAAGCAAGAGCAACGCCGCCCCACTCAAAGCGCCCATCAACAGGCGAACTCGCACCACACTTACGCTCATGGTTTCCTCCCGCTGGGCGTGGGTGTGGGACGAAGGAGCTGGCCATCCTCGGTGAGGTAAAACACGCGACTGAGGTCGGGGGGAGCGAGGCCCATTTCCGGCGCCTGCTGAGCCAAAGTGGAAGGCGCCTTCAGTTGGCTTTCAGCCAGCTCAAAGGCCTGAAGCTCCCGCTCCAAGGCCGCCACCTCATCCTGCAGCCGAGCCGTCTCGTAGGCGAGGCGCAGACGCTCCTGCCGAGGGGCGGCAGCGGCTATGAGCAGGGCCGCCAGAGCGCCTCCGTAGCCCAAGGAAGTAACCACCCACCGCCACCAGCTGCTGTCCAGCTTGCGGTGGAGCCAGGAATTGGCGGGTCGGTAGGCGAGGATCCTCACGACCTTTTCTCCGCCGCGCGCAGCTTGGCCGAGCGCGCCCTGGGGTTGGCGGCCACTTCCTCGGCGCTGGGCACCAAGGGTTTCTTGGTCAGAAGCTCTACCAGCGTCTCCCTTAGACAGGAGCAGGCAGGGCTTCCCGGCGGGCATTGGCAAAAACCTGCCAGTCGTCGGAGGGTGGTTTTGACAATCCGGTCCTCCAGCGAGTGGTAGGCGATGGCCACCAGCCGTCCGCCAGGGAGCAGGTGGCGAATGGCTGCTTCCAGGGAGGGGGCCAGACCCGCCAGCTCCCGATTGGTGACGATGCGAAGGGCTTGGAAGGTACGCGTGGCCGGGTCTTTGCCCTCGCGCGCGGGGCCTGTGACCGACCAAACCGCCCGCCGAAGATCCACCGTGGTGGCTAGCTCGCCCCGGTCTCGGGCGCGCAGGATGGCACGGGCGATGGCCGAAGCTCGGCGCTCCTCGCCGTACTGGGCCAGCCACGAGGCAAGCTCAGGTTCCCGAGCCTGGGCGAGGATTTGGGCGAGGGTCGGTCCTTCCTGGGCGAAGCGCATATCAAGCGGCCCCGGTAAGCGAAAGGAAAACCCCCGCTCGGGGGTGTCCAGCTGCAGGGAGGAGACGCCCAAGTCGAGCAGCACACCGAGAGGGCGCAAGCCCCGCTCGTGCAAAAGCTCCGCCACCTGGTGGTATGACCAGCGTACCAGCTCCACCCGCCCGGCGTAGCCCGCCAAGTTGTGCGCTGCCAGCTCCAGCGCCTGCGGATCCACGTCCAAGCCCAGCACGCGCACCTGGGGCAAGGCCTGCAGAAGGGCCGCCGCATGGCCCGCCAGCCCCACGGTGCAGTCCACGATGACACCCTCGCCGCAAGGGCGAAAGAGCTCCACCACCTGCTGTACCAGCACCGGTTGGTGGCGGGGTCGCTCCATACGACGTCATTGCTCCAACGCCGCCAAGGCCTGCAACTCTTCCGCCGTAAAAGCACGGGCCAGTTCCAGACGAGCCCGGTCCCTGGCCACCACGCCCAGGAACTTGCCGCGACCAGAAACCACCACTTCCCCATCAACGCCTACCGCTTCCCGCAACAACACCGGCACCAAGACCCGCCCCTGGTTGTCCACCTCCTCTTCCTGGCCGTAGTTGGCATGCTCCATTAAGCGCTGGACCAGGGGGTTAAGGGACGGCTGGGCCAGGAAGCGACGCTCGAACTCTTCCCACACGGGCAAGGGATAAAGGCGCAGCTCGGAGGGATCGAAGGAGGTAATGAACACCACTGGGCCGTACCACTGCACCAGCTGCTGCCGCAGCCGGGTGGGCAGCTTCAAGCGACCCTTGTCGTCAATGCTGGCCTGGAAGCTGCCCCGGAAAAAGCCGGCCGTTGTGTTCATCGTCTCCACCGCACCTTTGGCCACCCTAGTCCAAGAAAGTCCACTTTTGGCCACTTCCATCATGAGCCGGCCAAGGGCGTCTGTCAAGTCCCAGGGCGGACGGCCCCCTCAGCCGGCGCGGAGGCCGGTTTGTGGGGGGATGAAACGAGGGTCACGCTCCTAGGGTGCGGAGAAGTACTCGGGATGAAGCTCGACCACGTACCGCTGCTTCAAGCGGTCCACCACCGAGCGCAGCCGCTGGCGGTAACGGCGGTCCAGCTCTTCGTTGCGCAGGTGCTCCACCACCTCGGCAAAAGGACGGAAGCTTCCGGGTATGCGCGCCACCAACCGCACCACGTGCACGCCCGCGGGAATGAGAAAGGGGTCAGAAACCGCCCCTGGTTGCAGGCCAGCTACCACCTTAGCCACGTCCTCGCGCAGGTCAGGAAGGGCAATTTCTCCCAAGTCCCCGCCGGTGGCGTTGCCGTGCCGCGTCTCTTCGGCTGCCACTTGGGCGAAGGCCCGGCCGGCGCGCACAGCCGCCACCACTGTCTGAGCCCGCGTCCACTGCGCCTGCCGGTCGGAGCCGTCCTCTTTGACGGGGAAAAGCACGTGCTCCAGGTGGACCTTTTCGGGGATCGCGAACCGCTCCTTTTCCTGCTCGTAGCGTTGCCGGAGCTCCTCTTCGGTGATGGGAAGCTGACCCACCTCCCGCTGCAGGGTGCGGTTGACGGTAATGGTGGCCGTCAAGCGCTCTTCCAGCTGTGCGCGGCTGAGCCCCAGGCCGGCCAGCAGCTGGTTAAAGGACTCATCGTCCTTGATGTGGTTTTGCTCTTTGAGAGAGGCGATGGATTGCTCCACATCGGCGCGGTCCACCTCAATCTTGAGCTCTGCGGCCCGTTCCAGCAGACAAAGCTCGTCCACCGCCTCTTGCAAAAACTGAGGAACGTCCTCGGGGGTAAGGGGCTTGCCTGTCTCGGCGGCGCGCTCCAGGGCTCGCTTTTTCAGGTCCTCGACGGTAAGGATGCGCTCGTTGACCCGCACCACGATGCCTTCCACCAGCTGGCGCTGGGCCGCCGCCGGGCTGGCGAGGGCCAGTAGGAGCACTACGCTTCTCATTGAGCCTCCTCGAAGGGGTTGCGACAGGGAAAAGGTGCGTGTTGGCAGAAAACCTTCACGCCCACCTTGCGTGCCAGCGCCAAAAGGCACTGGCGGCGTGCCTGTTCCATCCGCTGCGCGGTCAGGGCCTGCGCCAGTTGCTGCCTCCGGGCAGGGTCCTGCCCCAGCTCTCTTTTTTCTACCAGGAAAAGGTGCCAACCGGCCTCCGAAGCCACCGGCTGAGAGATCTCCCCTACCTTCAGCCCTGCGACCGCGGCTTCAAAATCCGGCGCCAGCTGGCCCCGCTCAACCCAACCCAAAGCTCCCCCGCTCTTGGCATTGGGTGAGCGCGAAAGCTCGCGGGAAAGGGTGAAAAAGTCTGCCCCGCTCATCAGGCGCTCGCGCGCGTCAATGGCTTGGTTGCGCGTGGGCAGGATCAGCTGGCGGAGGTACAACCGCTCTTTGGCCTCGTCCTGGCCCTCGCGCGCCAGCGCCTGGTCCACCTCTGCCGGCGAGGGCGCCTCGGGCGGGGGACAGAGCTGGCCCAAGAGCTCCCGTGCGCGGCGGGAACGCTGACCGCCTGTGAGCGCGCGGTCCTCGGCGCCCCCCGCTGCCAGCACCACTTCCTCTTCCAGGAGGTCGACGAAAACCTGGGCGAGCAGCTCCTGGCTGACCTCCGCCGCGGCTCGCCCCGAGAGCCTTTCCGCTGCCTGTCGCACCTCGTCCACTGTCAAAGGCCTCCCTGCCACCTTCGCCAGCACTCCGGGCCGGCGCGGGCAGGCCAAAAACAGCAGCGCAGAAAGCAACAAAAGCGCTTTGCGCACGCCGCCCAGTCTAGCAAAGCCTTGGCAGGGGGGCGGAGCTGCTGCTAGCATGGCAGCAGGATGCGGGGCCGCCTGTTGGCGACGCTTGGGCTGCTCCCGGCGCTGGTGAGCGCGCAGGGGGGGGTGTTGGAACATCGCCTGTGGCTTCTGGCTGAGGCACCTCCCACGCCGGGCGTCATTTCTCAGCTGTCCCAGGCGGGCGTGGATGCCCTGGTGATCCCTTTGGGCGAGGCCAGCCTCCTGGGTGAGCAGGCGAGCGTGCGCGTTTCCCCTCCTGGCGACACCCAAACTTTACGCGCGTTCCCTCTCTGGGGACTCCTGTGGGTCAGCGGCGAGGGGAAGAGGAAGGCTCTGGCCGAAAGCTTGTGGCTGCAGCTGGGCCCTTACCTGCGGGGTCTGCCTTTTTCCTGCAAGGGGCTGGTGTTAGCCAGCCGCCAGTGGTGGGAGGGGTTGGTTCCTTTTGCCTCCCAGGTGCAGCTGCACGCGGGCCTTCCGGTGGAGCTGGCCGCTCCTTTGGAACCCATGGTACGTGGCCTGCCCTCGGACTTGCCGAAAAATCTGGTGCTGGTGCCCTTGGCCCTTGGCAACCTGGCGGCCTTGGGTCTGCCCGCACCCACGCCGCAGGATGCCGCGGCCATGCTGGAGGAGCTGGACGAGCGTGGGGTGGACTGGCGCGGGGGGGTGGTGGTGGCCACTCGCGTGGAGCCCCCGTGGCCAGCGGGTGAGAACCCCTGGACATTGCTCCTTCGGGCCGATGTGGATTTCAAGCCCACGGCAGCGGGGGATCTCTTTGTGCCTCGCCAAGGGCAAGGGAAAGGCTTTTCCGTGCTTGCCGCCGACGGCGCAAGGCTGGAACGGGATTTGGGCATCCTCCTACGACCCATGCGGCGGAACCTGCGCGGGTGGGATAGCGTGGGCTGGCCGCCGCCAGCTCCGGCGGTGGGCTTGAGCTTGGAGGGTTTTCTGGCCTTTTTTTCCGGCATGCCGGCGCGCCCCAAGGTGGTGGTGCGGGGTGAGTGGGTCGCTTCTGCGTCTTTAAAGGTGACGGTGGAAAACCAAGCCCCCTTTGCCAGCGCCTTTGCCACCACGGGCAACGTGGTGGACCTCACCTTTTCCGGCACGGAGGTAAGTGATGTAGTCCTCTTGGCCGCTTCCGGCGCTGACTTTGGGCGGCTGGAGGGTGGATTCACCCGCACCGCTCGTGCCGCGGCCACCACCGTGCGCCTGTACCTGCGAGCCTTCCCACCCCAGGTGCCCGTGGAGGCGGCGGTGGTGCAGTTTATTTCCCGACCGCGGCATCTTGCCTTCTCCTTCAGCGCCCGCTTGGGGGATGGGTCGGAGTTCAGCAGCGAGCGCCCTACGCCACTTTCGGTGCCCTGAGCAGCGTCGTGAGGGCACGACAGGCGGCTTCGGCGGCCAACAGCACGTGATCGGCCACCACCCAAAGGCTCAGCTCCTCACCCGCCTCACCCAGCAGCTGGTACTGCGCGTTCCTGCCCGCTGCGTGTGAGGGGGCGAGGAGCTTGCGTGCCCGGTGGGCAGTCAAGCCTTGGGCGGTCAGCAACTTCCCCACCTGCTGGGAGTTGGCTGGCTTCTCCAGGCGCACGGTCAGAAGCAAGCTGTGTGCGTGGAATACTCCAGCCAGGAGCGCATGCAGCCGCACTTCGGTGTCAGGGAACAGGCCCTGCAATTGCTGCTGTAACTGGCCGGCTGGTTTGTCCGGGTACGGGATGGCATCGAAGGCCAGTACGGTGGGCAAGAGCTTGCTTTTGGGCGAATGGCCGGAAAGGCGGGCTACTGCCTGGGCGGCCAGCTCGTCCAACGCCTCGCTTCCCCAAGGGGAAACGGGTGCCAGCACGGTACAGTGGGCCCACTGGGGCGAAAGGGGCGCAAGGGCCTGGAGCACCAGGGTCGGAAGCAGCAGCAGGGGGTCGGGAAAGGCCAGCTGGCACTGGCCAGGCGAGGGGGTTAGGGCTGGGGGCGAAGCCAGCACGTTGGCGTTGGCCAGATCCAAGCACGGGAGACCCGGGTGGGCAGCAAGAAAGGCTGCCAACCGGTCGCGCTGCTCCGGCGCCACGCGCTGGGTGAGCACCACCGCGGCCGCGTCGCTGAGCTCCTCCCCGTCACCAAGGGGTGACACTACCGCTGCTTCCCCGGCGACCTCAACGAGCACATGCTCCGGCTCCGGCCGCGTATGCAGGTATTGGCAGCGCAGGTGAGCGAACTCGCGTATCAGGCGCGGGACCAGCTCCTCGCCTAGCAAGGAGGTGGGGTCCAGCACCACCAGCCTACGGGCCAAGGGGGGCCTCCTGTTCTGGGGGTGCTACGGCTGCGCGACGGGAAAGCTTGGCCCTAAGCCAGGCCCAGGGCCCGGAGATCAGGTACCCGGCGAGGGCGGCCCCCATGGCCGGCAGGGGAGAAAAGGCCACCACCGCCACCACCGCCGCCAGGAAGAAGAAGGCCTTGGCCGGCCAGCGTTGCCGCAGGTCCAGGTCCTTGAATGAGCGATAGCGCACCGTGGAGACCATGAGGAAGGCTATGGCCAACACGAACAGGCAAACGGCCACGCTGGCGGTGGGGGTAACCACCGGCTCAGGGGCAATGAGCACCATGAGAGTGACCGCGCCGGCCCCAGCGGGAATGGGCAAGCCGACGAAGTAGCGTCGGTCGCCGTGGTCGGCCCGGACGTTGAAGCGGGCGAGCCGCACTGAGCCTGCGACCACAAATAGGAAGGCGGCTGCCCAGCCCAGCTTGCCCATACCCCATAGGCCCCATTGGAACGCCAGCACCGCCGGGGCGACGCCAAAGCTCACAACGTCCGCCAGCGAGTCGTACTCCTTGCCGAACTCGGAGGTGGCCTTGGTGAGGCGGGCAATGCGCCCGTCCAAGCCATCCAAGATCCCCGCAAGGAAAATCAGCCAACCCGCCAGCTCCAAGCGCCCAGAAATGGCATGCAGGATCGCGGCGAAACCAGCCAGCATGTTGCCCACGGTGAACAGGGAAGGCAAGAGGAAGATGCCCCGACGTAGCGACTCGCGGCTGGGTCGGCGCGGGCGGTGTAGCCTCATGGCCGCTCCCCGTTTGGGAAACGAGCCACGGGCGTTTCCCCTGCCCGGGTCCGATCTCCTACCTTAACCAGCAGCTGGGCTTCCTTGGGCAGATAAAGCTCCAAGCGCGAGGAGAACTTGATGATGCCCACCCGCTGCCCACGCTGCAGCTGGTCCCCAACCGATACGGCGCACACCACCCGGCGCGCCAGGGCGCCGGCAATTTGCCGGAAACCCACCGGTCCAAAGGGCGTGCGCAGCAAGACGAAGCTGTGCTCGTTGAGCTCGCTCGCCTTTGGCCTATACGCCGGCCATTTCTTGCCCTTTCGCCAATAAGCCTCGACCACCTCGCCTGCCACCGGCGCCCGGTTCACATGCACGTCCAGCGGGGACATGAAAATGGCTATGGCCTGGTGCAAGCCTTTGGCCCTTACCCACTCGGGCGGCTCTCCCACCTCCACCACCGTGCCATCGGCCGGGGCCAGGACTACCTGCGCCGGCTGTAAGCTGTTGCGCTCGGGGTTGCGGAAGAAGAAGGCAAAGGCAATCCCCAAAAGAAAAAACAAGACCGCCAGCGGACGCCAGCCCACTATGAGGCTTGCCAGCACGAGCACCGCACTCCACCCTAGGTAGGGGAGGCCCTCCGGATCCAACCAGCCCATGCTTTAGTTGCTGCCGTATTTGCGCAGCATGGCTTCCATTTGGTCTTTCAGCCGCAGCTTTTCTTTCTTGAGCAGCTTTTCCTCCTGCTCTTCTTCCGGGGTGAGAAAGCTCTTGCGAGCCAGCTCGGCCAGCCGGCGCTCCTTGGCCTGGTGGGCCTCGAAAAGCTTGCGGAACTCCGGGTCCTCTTGCGCCAGCTTAGCGCGCAGCTCCTGGGCATCGCTCATGGGCACCTCCCGCTCGCGGAAGCCTCGAGCATCGGCATCATGCTACCACGCCCGGGCTGCCTGGCGAAGAGCAGAAGGCTACCATGGTAGGGAGGATGGGCACGGTCGAGGCGGTTCCCACGTTCGTCTGCGATACCATGTTGGGCACCTTGGCCCGGTGGTTGCGGTTTGCTGGTTTCGACGTGGTTTTCGATCCCAGTTTGGCTGATGCGACCTTAAGAGCGCTGGCTCGGGCGCAGGGGCGGTGGCTTTTGACCCAGGACCGGGAGTTGGCGGCCAAGGCTGGGCCGCGCGTGGTGTTGCTGCCGGGCCGGAAGCTCTCTGAGCAGGTGGGGGAGCTGCGGCGGCGGCTAGGCTTGCGAGCCGATCCGGCGCGTTTTTTCACCCGCTGCTCGCGCTGTAACGGCCTGTTGGCTGCCGTTTCTCGGGAGGAGGTGGTGCGCCTGGTGCCTCCCTTCGTGGCTGTCCATGCGCAGGGCTTTGCTCGCTGCCTGGGCTGTGGCCGGGTTTACTGGCCTGGAACTCATGTTCCCCGCATAGCTGCGACGTTGCGCCAGCTGTTTGCCTGACAGGGAGGGGTTGGCCGGCGACCCTCAAGCTTTGGCCAGCACGAGCGCCACCGCCGATCCTCCACCAGCTAGGGCGGTAACCAGGGCGTTGCCCACGGGCTGCCTTGGTGGGCCGAACCCCGCCAGGCGCAAGGGCTCGGACACAGGCCAGGCGGGCCGCACCTGACCTTGGAGCACCAGGCTGGCCACCACTGCCCGCAAAGCGGAGGCAAAGGCGCCCTCGCCCAGCCTCTCGGTGACCGAGCCCACCACCGCCGGGCGCGAGCGGGAAAAGAGGGTGGCCAGGGCTTCGGCCTCCAGCTGGGCCAGAATGGGCGAGCCGTTAGCCAAGCTCACCACCAGCTCCACCTCTTCCGCTACCAGCTGCGCTTGAGCCAGGGCCTTCTGGCAGGCGCGCAGGAGGCTGTCGGGAGTGTCCGGGTACCGGTAGGTAGCACCAGGCTGAGCGGCAGCCCCTACGCCGAGGATCACCACTGCGGCTTCTTGGCTCAGTAGGCACAAAGCCGCCCCTTCCCCCAAGGTGAGGCCTGGGCGGCCATCCCCTTTGAGGGCCCGCAAGCGGTGAAAGGTTTCGGCGTTGAGCCACTGCGCCTCGTCCACGCCCCCAGCCAGCATGGCGTTGACCTTGCCTGCGCGCACCAGGCGCCAACCCTCGGCAATGGCCCGCAAGCCCCCGGCTTGTTTTTCGAAAAAGGTGAGGTTGGCACCGCCCAAGCCCTCCAGGATCCCCACGTGGCTGGCTGGCGCGTTGGCCACGCTGTTAGGAAAGTGCATGGGCGGCGCTTCTTCCGGTCCCAGGGTAAAGACCGCCTGCAGAATCTCGCAAAGGGGCGAGGTGCCGGCAGTCCACGTGCCCAGGGCCACGCCCAGCGACTCTTTCGGCCACGGCAACTCCCCGGCAGCCGCCAGAGCCTGGCGGCTGGCCACCGCTGCCAAGCGCGAGGCCCGGTCCAGGCGCCGGGCCACCAACGGGGGCAGCACGCCTTTGGGATCGAAATCCTGGCAGGTGGCCACCGGCAGAGGCGGCGCATCGGGGCGGGCAAGTCCCAGCTTGGGGGTGAAGAGGGGGTCTTCCAGGGCACGGCACAAGGCCTCGGTGCCCATGCCGGCAGCGCTCACCACCCCCAGAGCACGAATGCCCACCACCTCAGGCCCTCCCCAAGGCAAGTACCGCCGAGTTCCCACCGAAGGCAAAGGAAGAAGACAGAGCCACCTCCACCTGCTGCTGACGGGGACCCTCGGCAATGGGGTCCAACGGACAGGCGGGGTCCAGTTGCTCGCACCCGACCGTGGGCGGGAGCACGCCCTCGGCCAAAGCCAGCACGGTGATAGCTGCCTCCAGGGCGCCGGCGGCGCATAGGCAGTGGCCAATGGCCCCCTTCACCGAGGAGATGGGCAGCTGCTCGAGTCGCTCGCCAAACACCAAGGCATAGGCGGCGCACTCCGCCGGGTCGTTCTGTTGCGTGGCTGTGCCGTGGGCGTTAATGTAGCCCACGTCGTCCACGGCCAGACCGGCGTCGGCCAGTGCGGCTCGCAGGGTGCGGGCCCAGGGGGCCCCGGTGGGCTCCGGCTGGGTCATGTGGTAGGCATCGTTGGTCACGCCGTAGCCCAGAACCCGGGCGAGGGGTCTGGCCCCTCGTCGGCGAACCGCCTGCGCCTCTTCCAGCACCAGCACCGCAGCCCCTTCCCCAATGGACAGGCCCTGGCGCCGGCGGTCGAAGGGCCGGGCCCGGTGAGGATCCACAGCGCGCAGGGAGTTGAAGCCGGTGAAGGTCAACCGGCAGAGAGCATCGGCCCCGCCAGCCAGCACCACCTCTGCTCTTCCCTGGCGGATGAGCTGGGCGCCCAAACCCACGGCGATGGTGGAGGAGGAACAGGCGGTGGTCACGGTGATGCGCTCGCCGCAAAGTTGCCACGCAGCAGCTAGTCGATCAGCAGGGACATCCTGCGGGACCTCCAAAAGCTCAGCCAACCCGCGTGTGTGGGGTCCTCCCTGCAGGCGCCGGGCGAAGAAGCCCTCCGCCTCAAACAGGCCGGCGGCCCCGCCACCGAAAACCACGGCCCAATCTGCCCCAGGTGGGGGCTGCAGCTGGGCCTGTTCTAGCGCCTCGCGGGCCGCGGCCAAAGCGAAGCGGCTGGCGCGGCAGGCGTGAGCCAGGGCCAGGGGATGCAGGCCGTGCAGGTCCAGCCGGCTTTCGTTCACCTGGGCGGCGGTGCGGGAGCGGAAGCCTTCGGTGGGGAAAAGGGTGAGGGGCCCGATGCCGGTTTCGCCGGCCAATAGGCGCCTCCAGGTGAGCGCCCGGGTGGCGCCCAAGGCGGACACCACCCCCACACCGGTGACCACCACCTCAGGCATTGCTGCAGGGTAAAGGGAAGGCGGCCTTCAAAAGGAGCGGTCCCCGCCCAGCAGGTCCCCCACGGGTCCTAGGAGGGAACCTTCCTCCCGCTTGCCACCGGGCAAGGCGGCTTGCAGCATGCGGCCTGCCAGGCGCGAGAAGGGAAGGGACTGCAGCCACACCCGACCCGGACCCGCAAGCCGGGCAAAAAACACCCCTTCGCCGCCAAAGAGCATGGACTTCACCCCGCCCACGCGCTCCACGTCAAAATCTACCGTGGGCTCGAAGGCCACCACGCAGCCGGTGTCCAGGTGGGCCGTCTCTCCAGCTGCCAGCGTCCGCTCCACTACCGTTCCGCCCGCATGGACGAAGACCAAGCCGTCACCCTCTAGCTTTTCCATGATGAAGCCCTCGCCGCCAAAGAGGCCGGTGAGGATTTTCCTCTGGAAAAAGATTCCCAAGCTCACACCTCGAGCGGCGGCTAGGAAGGAGTCTTTTTGGCAGACAAGCTGTCCACCCACGTCGGGCAGGTGAATGGGCAAGATAGTACCTGGAAAGGGAGCGGCGAAGGCCACCCGCGCCTTTCCCGCACCCTTGTTGGTAAAAAGGGTGATGAACAGGCTCTCGCCGGTGAGTAGCCTCTTGCCGGCGGAAAGGAGCTTGTCCATCAGCCCAGCCTCGCGCGAGGCGTCGCCGAAAACCGTTTCCATCACCACTGCCGGATCCTTGTACATCATGGCACCAGCTTCGGCGATGGCCGATTCCCCGGGGTCCAGCTCCACCTCCACGAACTGCATCTCGTGCCCGAAGATGCGGTAGTCAATTTCGTCCGCCCGGCTGCGGCGCGGAGCGGGGGGTGGGGTGGGGGTTGTGGTGGCTGCCAGCTCCGGCAGCGCGCGGATAGGGACCCAATCGGCCAGCCCCTCGCGCCAGCAAAAGCCCTCTGGGTTAGCAGCGGCCTGGGCCCTGGCCTGAGCTTCCTCCAGGGGGCCCAGCCGGGTGCTGCCGTAAAGGAAGTACCACGAAGCCATGTCGCCTCCTTGGTTGCATTGTAGCCGGGGACGGCAGCTCTCGGCCAGTGGGCCCTTGGGCTACACTGAGCAGCGGAAAGGCGGGAGGCCGTGATGGAAAAGTTGGCGCGCATGCAACGGGAGCTGGCAAACGCCGGAATAGACGGGTGGCTGTTTTTTGATTTCCACAACCGCGATCCCATTGCCTACCGCATCCTGGGCTTAGAGTTCGGCAAGTTCACCAGCCGGCGCTGGTTCTACCTGGTGCCCAAGGCGGGCCAGCCGGTCAAGCTCGTTTCGGCGGTGGAGGCGGCCAAGCTGGACCGCTTGCCCGGGCAAAAGCGGGTTTACCGCTCCTGGCGGGAGCTGGCCGAGCACCTGCGCGCCATGCTGGACGGCCTGTCCACCGTGGCCATGCAGTACTCCCCGCGCGGCGACGTCCCCTACGTTTCCATCGTGGATGCGGGCACGGTGGAGCTGGTGCGTTCTTGCGGTGTGGAGGTGGTTTCCTCTGCCTCGCTGGTACAAACCTTCGAGGCGGTGCTTACCCCTGAACAGCTGGAAACCCACCGTCGGGCGGGAGAGCTAGTCCACACCATCAAGGACCAGGCCTTTGCTTTGGTGCGGCAGAAGGTGCGGGCTGGGGAGGTGATAACCCCCTATGAGGTGCAGCAGTTCATCCTGCGGCGCTTTGCCGATGAGGGGCTGACCTGCTGCGGTGAGGCCCCCATTGTGGGCACCAACGAGCAGCCGGCTGACCCGCATTTTGAACCCACACCGGAAAACGCTCGTCCCATAAAGGTGGGTGACACACTGCTTTTGGACCTTTGGGCCAAGCTGGACCAGCCGTCGGCGGTTTTTTACGACATCACCTGGTGCGCCTATGTGGGGGACCAGCCACCCGTCAAGTATGTGGAGATTTTCCAGCTGGCCTGCCGGGCGAGGGATGCGGCTTTAGCGCTGGTGCAAGAGCGCTTCGCCAAAGGCGAACCGCTGTACGGCTACGAGGTGGACGATGCGGCGCGGGAGGTGATCGAGGCGGGAGGCTACGGCCCCTACTTTGTGCACCGCACCGGCCACAGCATCGGTGTGGAGGTGCACGGAAACGGCGCCAACTTGGACAACTTGGAAACCCGAGATAGCCGCCCGTTGGTGCCCGGCCTTTGTTTTTCCATCGAACCTGGCATTTACTTCCCGGGAGAGATGGCGGTACGCACCGAAATTAACGTGGCCATCTCCCACGAAGGCCGAGCTGAGGTCTTCGGCCCCATCCAGCGGGAGCTGGTACTGCTCTAAAGTTTGCGCCAGCGCAAAGACGCTTTTTCCTCTCCACCCCAGCTTCTCCAGGGGAGGCCAAAGGTCTTCCCGGAAAGGAGGGGGTATGAGCGAAAAAATGGCCAAGCTCATCTTTTGGGGTGGCACGCTGGCCTCCCTGGCGCTGTTCCTGGCGCTCACCGTGGATACCCATCGGCAGTTCGATGCGTTGACCCATGCGGATCGCCTGGACGATCAGGTGGTGGCGGGCAAGCGGGCGTTCGAAAAGCATAACTGCAACGATTGCCACACGATTCTAGGGTTCGGAGGCTACTACGCCCCCGATCTCACCCGCGCCTACACGCGGCTGGGAGAGGACGCCATTGCTCGCCGGCTACGCCAGCCGGAGGTGGCCTTTGCCGACTCCTTCCGCAAGATGCCGCAGCAGCACCTTTCCGAGCAAGAAATTGCTGACATCGTGGCCTTCCTCAAATGGGTGGCGGAAATTGAGAACAACGAATGGCCGCCGCAGGATTCCACCCGCCGGTGGAAGCGGTCCACCGAGCGCTTGCTGGCTTCTGCCACCCTGTCGCCCGGCGCCGCGTTGGTCAAGCAGGAGGACTGCTTAGCCTGCCACAAGCTGGGAGACGCGGGCTCCAGCAAGGGACCGCGGCTGGAATGGATCGGCGCTCGTCGGCAGGCCGGTTGGATTGCCCAGTACCTGGCTGATCCGGAAAAAATGGCCCCGGGTGCGGCCATGCCCGCCTATGACCATTTGAGTGCGGAGCAGCGCCAGCTCATCGGCGAGTTCTTGGTGAGCCTGGCCGCCAGTCACGGGAGGTGAGTCATGACGCACAAGAGTCAATCGGTCGCCTATCCCTACTTTGTCGTCTCCTTGCTGCTTTTCGGTTTACAGGTGCTCGTGGGGTTGTGGTTGGCAACTAACTACTTTGCCACCATCCCGCAAGCGGTGGTGGATGCCTTCCCCTTCTCCACGGCCCGCGCCATCCACACCAACCTGCTGGTGCTGTGGCTCCTTTTGGGCTTCATGGGTGCGACTTATTATTTGGTTCCCGAGGAAACCAACTCGGAGATTTACTCCCCGCGGCTGGCCATCTTCCAGCTGGTGTTCCTCTCTGCTGTCGGTGTGGTGGCGCTGGTGGGCTTTCTCTTCGGGTGGACCCAGGGGCGGCCCCTGCTGGAAATTCCGCGCCCTCTAGACGTTGCTGTTGTGGTGGGTGTGCTGATCTTCTTTTACAACGTGGGCATGACCATCCTGCGGGCCAGGCGCTGGACCATGACCCAGGGCTCGCTGCTGGCGGGTCTCTTCTTCCTGGCCATTCTCTACCTGTTTGGCATCCCCTTCTACCGCAACCTGTCAGTGGATTGGTACTACTGGTGGTGGGTAGTGCACTTGTGGGTGGAGGGTGCCTGGGAGCTCATTGCTGCGGCCATGACCGCCTTCATGCTCATAAAGCTCACCGGCGTGGAGCGCAATGTGGTGGAGAAGTGGCTTTATGTGGAGCTGGGTCTGTTCCTGTTCACTGGCATTGCCGGCACGGGTCACCACTACTACTGGCTGGGTGCGCCCAAGTACTGGCTGGCGGTGGGTGGGGTGTTTTCCGCCCTAGAGCCGCTGCCCATCTTGCTGATGGTGTACGACACCTGGCGCGACATCAAGGAGCGCAAGAAGCCCATGGAGCCCAAGCTCACGTGGGTCTACCTGGTGGGTGGGGTGGTGCTGCACTTCGTCGGGGCCGGCCTCTTTGGCTTTGCCCACACCTTACCGCAAATCAACTACTACACCCACGGGTCGCAGGTGACCACCGCCCACGGCCACTTGGCCTTCTACGGCGCATACGCGCTGCTGAACTTGACCTTCTCCTACTTCGCCATCCCCCGCATCAAAGGCTTTGCCAACTTCGCCTACGACGAGCGCAGAGGGCATGCGGGCTTCTGGCTTACCTCACTGGGCGTCTTGGGATTGAGCTTGGCTTTTGCCGTAGCTGGGGTTTTGCAGACCTACCTAGAGCGGGTGCAAGGACAGCCCTACATGCTCGCGGCTCAGCCCATTCGCTTTTGGATGTTTATTGCCTTCGTGCACGGCTTGGTGGTGGTGGCCGGCGCGGTGCTCATCATCAAGCACCTACTCACGCTCAAGCCAGCACCCGTTACCGCCTGACCGTCTGGGACGCTCGCCAAGCCCCCGCGTGCGCGGGGGCTTTTCTTTTTGTGCTCTCAAGGCGGGCGTATCCTATAGGCGACAATGGTGCTCGTGGACGGCAGCATGGGGGAAGGAGGCGGGCAGGTACTGCGCACTGCCCTTGCCCTGTCGCTGCTGACGGGTGAGCCCTGTCGGCTTACCAACGTGCGCCTGCGCCGCTCGAACCCTGGGTTGCAACGACAGCACCTGGCGGCCGTGCGGGCGGCTGCCGAGGTGGGCCAGGCAGCGGTGGAGGGTGCCCGTTTGGGCTCGCGCGAGCTGACCTTCCGTCCCCGCCGGGTGCGGGGAGGCCGCTTTTGCTGGCAGGTGGGCACTGCGGGATCTGCCAGCTTGGTGCTGCAGACCGTGCTGCTGCCCCTTTTTCTTTGCCACCAGGCCAGCGAGCTGGAAATCACCGGGGGAACCCATAACCCTCAGGCCCCGCCCTTTGAGTTCTTGCAGCAGGTGTTGGTGCCGGTGTTGGGCCAAATGGGGGCGGAGGTGAGCGTGGGGTTGGAGCGGCATGGCTTTTACCCTGCCGGCGGGGGAAGGCTTTCGGTGCGCATAAAGCCCACCTCTGCGTTGCGGCCCCTGGAGCTGGTGACCCGCGGCCTGGTGCAGGGTCGGCACGCGGTGGCCCTGGTGTCCCACTTGCCAGAGGAGGTGGGGGAGCGCGAGCTTAGGGTGGTGCGGGACAGGCTGGGTTTTTCCGAAGGATGGTGCCAGGTGCGCCAGGTGGCCTCGGCCGGACCAGGCAACGTGCTGATCCTGGCCGTTTGGGGGGAGGGGTTTGTGGAGGTGGTGACGGGTTTTGGCCGTCGGGGGGTGCGGGCGGAAACCGTCGCCCAGGAGGCCTGCTCGGCCTTGGAGCGCTTCTTGGCTTTGCCGGTGCCCGTGGGTGAGCACCTGGCGGACCAGCTGCTGCTTCCTTTGGCCTGGGCCGGGAGCGGGCGGTTCCGCACCCTGCCCCTTTCCCTCCACGCCCGCACGGTGATCGAGGTCATCAAGGTGTTCTTGCCGGTGGAGATTTTGGTTTCCCAGCTTCCCTCAGGGGCGGAAGAGGTGGAAGTGGTGGGGGGTGCCGTGGCGTAATAAGGGCAGGGAGGAAGCTATGCGCTTGGCCAGCTGGAACGTCAACTCCATTCGCGCACGCTTACCGCGTCTTTTGCCTTGGCTGGAGGCCCATCAGCCCGATGTGCTCTGCCTGCAGGAAACCAAGGTGGCGGACGAGCACTTTCCCCACGCTGAGCTGGCCACCTTGGGATACCAAGGGCTGGTGTATGGCCAACCCACGTACAACGGCGTGGCCATCTTGAGCCGTGAGCCTCTCACGCTGCTGCAACGAGGGCTGCCCGGAGACGACAGCGGGCAGGCTCGCGTGCTGGGGGCTCGCTGGCGAGACCTGGTGGTGGTTACCGTGTACGTGCCCAACGGGCAAGAGGTGGGCAGCGACGCGTACGCTTTCAAGCTGGCTTGGATGGGCAAGCTGGAGGCCTTTCTCGCTCAGCACTTCAGCCCGCAGGAAAAGCTGGTACTGTGCGGGGACTTCAACGTGGCACCGGAAGACCGGGACGTGTGGGACCCGGAGCTTTGGCGCGGCAAGGTCCTTTTTTCCGAGCCGGAAAAGGAGTGTTTCCGCAAGCTGCTGGCCTGGGGGCTGGTGGATTGCCTGCGCCGTCTCCATCCGGAGGAGGTGGTGTACACCTGGTGGGATTACCGCCAGGGAGCTTTCCACCGGGGCTGGGGCATGCGTTTGGACCACATTCTCGCCACCCCCCCGCTGGCCGAGCTTTGCCAGGAGGTTACCGTAGACCGACAGGCGCGCAAGGGCGAGAAACCCTCAGACCACGCGCCGATTGTCGCCACCTTTAGGCTTTAACTGCCTCGGCCAGCAGCGCTTCCAAGGCTTCGGTGCCATCGCCGGGCAGGTGGAGGTGCAGCACGCGTTTGCCAGCGGCGGCCAGGGCTTCCACGTCCCCAAGGGCCTGGGCCAACCGCAAGTTGCCGAGGGTATGGCTGGAACCGGGGATGGGAAGCTGGGGGAACTGCGCCGCGGTCAGAACCACCGGCAGGAGGTGGGACGGCCCTCCCTTGTGCAGCTGGCCGGTGGAGTGAAGGTAGCGCGGCCCAAAGGCCCAGGTCACCGGCAGGGACAGCCGGCGCTGCCAGCAGGCGGAAAGCTGGCGCAAGGAATGCTCCACCGCCGGCGTTTCCGGCAGGTAGCTCAAAAAGGCTACCGCCTGCAGGCGATGGCAGGAAGTCAGGTGCTGGGCAAGGGCTGAGGCGGGCTGTGGTGTGAGCGGTGGGAAGGTCAACCCCCGTTGCAACAGGCTGCGGGCCCGGGCCTTGGCATCGGCCACGTTGGGCTCGTCGAAGGGGTTTACTTCCAGGAGCAAGCCTGTGAGGGCAGTGGCCAGCTCCCAGGTGACAAAAGCTTCCCCAAGCCGGCCGAGATGGTAGGGCAGCCGCAAGCCCCCAGGCCCTTGCTGTCCCCCCAGGCAGACGGGCAGGGCGGCGGGCAGGTCTTCCAGGCCTTGCCAGCTGTCCACGCATACCGGCAAAACCCCCTTGCCCTCCTTGCCGGTAGACTCGGCCACCAGCTGCTCCACCCAGGGAAGGAACAGGCGCCAACGCTCGTCCCCGGCCAGCAGAAGCCGCCCCCACCCTTTGTGGCAGGAAGCGGCGATGGCCGCGGCCAGCTCCACGGCTGGGTGGTCGGGGGCGAGGTGCAGAGCGCGTTCAGCCGATGCCAAAAGCTCCTCCGGGTCGTGCCCCAGCCAAAGGGCGGGCAAGAGGCCCACGGCAGAAAGGGCGGCAAAGCGCCCCCCCACATCCACTGGGTGGGGGAGAACCGTCCAGCCCTGCTCCTGCGCTTTTTTCGCCAGGGGCGTTCCGGGCTCGGTGAGCACCGCCAGGCGACGCTGTGGCTGGGGGAGGCTTTGCTCCAGCCGGTGCCAAAAGATGGCCAACAGACTGTCGGTTTCCACCGTGGTGCCGGACTTGGAAACGGCCAGCACCGCCGCCTCCGAGGGTTTGAAGCTGGCCAGAAGCGTGCCCACGCGTACTGGGTCGGTGGTGTCCACCACCTCCAGTTCCCGCCCGCTGGATGAGCCCAGCATGCGCTGCAGCACCTGCGGGGCCAAGCTGGAACCTCCCATCCCCAACAGGTAGAGGGTGTTGACCCCTTCGGTGGCCCAGCGGGCCACCAGCCTGTTCAGGTCTTCCAGGTCCTGGCGGCTGCGGCCGGGAAGGTCCAAAAAGCCCAGGCGACGACTGGCGCTGCCGGCGTGGCGTTCCCCCCAAAGAGCTGGGTCGCGCGCTGCCAGGCGGGGCAAGGCTTCGCCTTCCAACCGTTCCGCCAGTGGGCCCTTGGCCGATGGTGGGCTACCCAGCCAGCAAACGGGTGCAGGCTTGCGAGCCGCCAGTGCCTCCTGCACCCGCGAGGCCACCTTTTCCGGGGCAAAACCGAACTGGCGAAACAACTCAGGACCCGGAGCGGAGGCACCGAAGCGCTCCAATGAGACGACCAGGGCTTGCGGGCCGAGGAGCTGGTGCAGGCTCACGCCCCGCGCTGCCTCAAGGCCTACCCGTAAGGCGCCCTCCGGCCCCAAAAGCTTGCGGCGGTAGCTTTCCTCCTGTTGAGCGAAAAGCTCCAAACAGGGGGCTGAAACCACCCGGGTGGCCACGCCCTCCTTTTCCAGCAGCGGGGCCACCTCCAGCGCCAGGTGCACCTCCGAGCCGGTAGCCACCACCACCACCTGCGGCACGCCTCCCCTTGCCTCTCGCAGCACGTAGGCGCCGCGCCGAGCTCCCTCCACCCACTCCTTGGGCAACACGGGAAGCTTCTGTCGCGTAAGCGCCAGCGCCGAGGGCCCTCCCCTTCGCTCGAGTGCCAGTTGCCAGCAGAGAGCCGTTTCGTTGGCGTCAGCGGGGCGGAAGACCCACAGGTTGGGGATAGCGCGCAAGGAGGGCAGGTGCTCGATCGGTTGATGCGTGGGCCCGTCTTCGCCCAGACCAATGGAATCATGGGTGAACACGTACACCACCGGCTGCTCCATGAGGGCGGAAAGGCGCAGGGAGGGCCGCAGGTAATCGGAAAACACCAGGAAGGTGGCCACGTAGGGGCGCAGGCCACGGTGGAGGGAAAGCCCGTTGGCGATGGCGGCCATGGCGTGCTCCCGCACCCCAAAGTGGAGGTTGCGGCCCTCGGGGCTGTCAGCCTGGAAGGAGCCTTCTCCCGCAAGCAGGGTGTTGTTGGATGGGGCCAGGTCGGCGGAGCCGCCTCCAAGCTCAGGGAGCTGGCGTGCCAGCGCGTTGAGCACCTTGCCCGAGGCCTCGCGGGTCGCCATGGGCTTTTCCGTGGGGAAGCTGGGCACGGCGGTCTCCCAGCCTTGGGGAAGCTGGCCGGACCAGCGCCGGGTGAGCTCCTGCGCCAGCTGGGGAAAGGTCTTCTCGTAGTCGCGCCAAAGCTGCTGCCAGGCTTGGTGCGCTTGGGCGCGGGAAGCGGCCAAAAAGCGGAAGTGCCGCCGCAGCTCTTCCGGCACGAAAAACATGGCCTCGTGCGGCCAGCCCAGGTTTTGGCGGGTAGCGCGGTGCTCCTCGGGACCCAGGGGCGCACCGTGCACCTCAGCGGTGTCCTGCTTGCGAGGGGAACCAAAGCCGATGTGGGTGCGCACGCGGATCAGTACGGGTCGTTCCTCCTGTGCCACCGCCTGGGAGAGGGCGGCAGCAATGGCGTCCAGGTCGTTGCCATCTTCCACGGCCAGGGTCAGCCAGCCGTAGGCGGCAAAGCGCGCCTGGACATCTTCGGACCAGGCCAAAGAGGTGGGTCCTTCGATGGTAATGCGGTTGTCGTCGTAGAGCACCACCAGCTTGCCCAGGCGCCAATGACCAGCGAGAGCGGCCGCCTCGTGGGAGATGCCTTCCATCAGGTCACCGTCGGAAGCAATGGCAAAGGTGCGGTGGTTCACCACTGGAAAACCTGGCCGGTTGAAGCGGGCCGCCAGGTGCCGCTCCGCCAAAGCCATGCCCACCGCGTTGGCCAAGCCTTGGCCCAAGGGCCCGGTGGTGGTTTCCACGCCAGCAGCCAGGCCAAACTCTGGGTGGCCCGCCGTCTTGGCTCCCCATTGGCGAAACCGCTGCAGCTCCTCCAGCGGAAGGTCGTAGCCAAAGAGGTGCAAGAGCGCGTACAGCAAGGCCGAGCCATGGCCGGCGGAGAGCACAAAGCGATCCCGGTCGAGCCATTGCGGGTCGGCCGGATCGAAGCACAGGAAGCGGGAAAAGAGCACGTAGGCCATGGGTGCCGCGCCCAAAGGCAGCCCGGGATGGCCGGAGCCGGCCTGCTCCACTTGGTCAATGGCCAAAACGCGCAAGGCCGTAACCGCGTGTTCATCCAGCTCGGTAAAAGGTTCCATGCTCCCTCCGTCGGGCCTGGGGCTTGGACGGGCCGTTCCGGACCCCTTTCCGCCAGGACGGTCCTAGCCGCCGTGGGGTGAATGGTACAATGCCGGTCCCGCCTGGGCGGGTAGGACGAGGGAGGATGCCAGCATGAAAGGGACAGGGTGGTTCCCCTTGCTCGTGATCGCAGCCGCTGCCGCTTGGGGTCAGCAGCTTCCTTGGCCGGTGGCGGTGATCGATGTTCAGCGGGTGGTGGAGGAGTCAGCCGCAGGGCGTGAAGCCATGAACCGCTTGCGCAAGCTGCAAGATGAAAAAGTGGCCCAAGGGCGCAAGCTGGCGGATGAGCTGGCTGGCTTGCGGCGTCAGCTGGAAACCCAGCGGGTCACTTTGACGGAAGCGAAGATTTCCGAGCTGCAAAAGCAAATCGAGGACAAGCAAGTGGAGCTGCAGCGCTTCCAAGATGATGCCCAAGCCGAATTGGAGGAAGCCAAGAACAAGGAGCTGAGCGCTCTGGAAAAGCAAATCATGCCCATTATCAACGAGCTGGGTCGGGAAAAGAAGCTGGCGTTGATCTTCAACAAGTTCCAATCCGGCTTGGTGTACGCCGACGACGCGATTGACATTACCGACGAGGTCCTGCGCCGCTTCAACACCAAGCTCACCAAGTAAGGGGGAGAGCGGCGGATGCGCACCCTGGGGGAGCTGGCCCGCCTGGTGGGCGGCGAGGTGATTGGCAATGAGAACCTCCCCATAACCGGGGTGCGAACGCTGGAGGAAGCAGGGCCGGAGCATCTTTCCTTCTACCACAACCGCAAGTACCTGGCGGCGGCGCAGCGCTCCCGCGCCGGCGCCCTGTTGGTGGCCGACGCCGGTCCCTTCCCCGGGCGTACCCTCGTGCTGCATCGTCACCCGTACTTGGCACTGGCGCACATTCTCCAAGAGCTTTACCCCCCCGCGCACCCGCCTGCGGGCGTGCACCCGCGAGCCGTGGTGGCGCCCAGCGCGCAGTTAGGGAAAGGTGTGAGCGTGGGGCCCTGCGCGGTCATTGGTGAAGGTGCGGTGTTGGGCGACCGGGTGGTGGTGGGGCCCTGCTGCGTGGTGGGGGATGGGTGTCGCGTGGGCGAGGACACCGTCCTTCACCCGGGCGTGGTCATCGAGCCTGGATGCCAGGTGGGAGCCCGGTGCATCTTACACGCGGGCGTGGTGGTGGGGTCTGACGGCTTCGGCTTTGCCACCGTGGAGGGGCGGCACGTGAAGGTACCTCAAGTGGGCCGGGTGGTGATTGAGGACGAGGTGGAGCTGGGGGCCAACGTGTGCGTGGACCGAGCCACCCTGGGCGAGACACGCATTGGTCGGGGGACCAAGGTGGACAACCTGGTGCAAATCGGCCACAACGTGGTGATTGACGAGGGGTGTCTGCTGGTGGCGCAATCGGGCGTGGCCGGTTCCAGCAAGCTGGGCCGGGGTGTGATTCTGGCGGGGCAAGCGGGGGTGACCGGGCACGTGACGGTGGGGGAGGGTGCGGTGGTCACGGCCAAAGCGGGGGCCATGGAAGACATTCCTGCGGGTGCCATGGTTTCGGGCATGCCCGCCAGGAGCCACCGTCAGTGGCTGGCGGCGCAAGCTCGTCTGTACCGACTGGACAGGCTCGTGCAGCGCGTGGCAGAGCTGGAGGCGCGCCTGGCGAGGTTGGAGGGCTCGCATGCTGGACGTTAGGCACATCATGGAGATCTTGCCGCACCGTTATCCCTTCCTGCTGGTGGACCGCGTGCTGGAAATTGGGGAGGGACACATCGTGGCGCTGAAGAACGTAACCATCAACGAGCCCTACTTCCAGGGGCACTTCCCCGGGGCACCGGTGGTGCCAGGGGTGCTGCTGGTGGAGGCCATGGCGCAAGCGGGAGGCGTGCTTATGTTGCGGGATGTTCCCGACCGCCAGCACAAGCTCATTTATTTCACCGGCATCGATCGCTGTCGCTTTCGCCGGCCGGTGGTGCCTGGTGACCAAGTGATCTTCGAGGTGCGCCTGCTGAAAAAGCGCCCGCGCTTTGCCGTGCTAGAGGGCGTGGCCAAGGTGGATGGCGAGGTGGTGGCCGAGGCCCAGCTTTCCTCGGCCATGGTGGATAGGACCTAGCTATGCCCTCCATTCACCCTACGGCCATCGTGGACCCGCGGGCGGTGCTGGCGAAGGACGTGGTTATCGGCCCCTACGTGGTTATCGAGGGCCACGTACAGCTGGGCTCCGGTTGCGTGGTGGGACCTTTCTGCCGGCTGGAGGGTCCAGCGGTCATTGCCGAGGGCAACCGCTTTATCTCCCACTGCTCCATCGGCGCCGCGCCACAGGACCTCTCCTACGCGGGCGAGCCCACCCGCTTGGAGATTGGTCCGGGCAACGTGTTTCGCGAGTTCGTGACCGTCCATAGAGGCACGGCGAAAGGCGGCGGGGTCACGCGCATAGGCGGCTACGGTTTGTTCATGGCCTACGCGCATGTGGCTCACGATTGCCGGGTGGGTGACCACGTCATCTTTGCCAACGGGGGCACGCTGGCCGGCCACGTGGAGGTGGGGGACCACGTCACCATCGGCGCTTTTTCCGCTGTGCATCAGTTTTGCCGGGTTGGCTCCTACGCCTTTCTGGGGGGGTTCACCGTTGCTACCAAGGACTGCCTGCCCTTTATGAGAACCGTGGGGGCGCGCCCCGCCCGCTGCTTCGGCCCCAACACGGTGGGTTTGCAGCGCAAGGGCTTCGATGTCCAGCGGCGGGAAGCGCTGAAGAAGGCTTGGCGCATCCTCCACAACCCCAAACTCACCACGCGCGAGGCGGTGGCGCGCCTCGAGGAGGAGCTGGGAGGCCAACCGGACGTGGTTTTCTTGCTCACCTTCATGAACAGCTCCCAGCGGGGTGTGATCCTGGCCCGTGGGTGAGGGACAGGAGCGACACAGAAAAGCTGCCGCGCTGGCCAGCTGCCTTGCGCCCCTGTCATCCTCGCGCTGCCTAGTGCGGGTGCACCTGGTCCCCAAAGCCAGGAAGGTGGGAATCCTTGGCGTGCATGGGCAAGCTCTCAAGGTGGCAGTGGGAGCGCCGCCGGAAAAGGGCCAAGCCAACCGCGAGCTTTTGCAGCTGCTGGCGGGACTGTTGGGGGTAGCCCGCAGCCAGCTGCGCCTGGCTTGGGGTGAGGCCAGCCGCCAAAAGGGGGTGGAGGTGCCGCTGCCCTTGGAGGCGGTGGTGGCCGCCTTGACCCAGGCGGTAGACTAGGAGTAATGACCGCGAGGGAGCGTTGGCACCGCTGGCTTCGGCAGGCGTTGGCCTTTTTGAGCCTAACCGTCACTTGGGCCCTGCTCAACCGCCTGGCGGCCGCCTTTGAGTTCCTTCCCGGGGTGTCCTTCTTTTTCCCGGCCGCGGCGGCAACCGCCATTGGCGCCGCCTGGTTCGGCCCCTGGGCGGCCTTTTCCGTGTGGTTGGGGAACTTTTTCTCCCCTTGGGGTGCGGCGGTGGGGGTCGTGCGCACAGGTCTTTTTGGCCTGCCCGAGGTGGTCTACTGCCTACTTTGTGCGGCCGCTTTGCGCCGGGCAGAAGGGCGACCGAGAGGGCGGCTCAGGTACGTCCTGGTACGGGGGTTGCTTTTGGGCACATGGGCCAGTGCCGCCCTGGGCGCCGTGCTGTTGTGGTTTTTCCCCGCGCCGGCCAAGGAAGCCATGGCCTATCGCCCGCTGTTGGGTTTTTTTTCCTGGTGGTTTTCTGATTTCGCTGCCGCCTGCACCTTGGGCTTGGCTGGAGTGGTGCTGGTGCGGCCGCAGGCGCTGTTGTCGAAAAGCGAGGAGGTGGTTTTCCGCCGCTGGCTGCGGCAGCCTTCGTCGCTGCTGACGGTGACTTCTTTGGTGCTGACGGCGGGGTCGGTGGTGGGGGTGGTGAGTGCGGGATGGGAGGGTAAGCCTCACTGGTTCGCGCTCCTGTTCCTTCCGGCTTTGGCCAACGCGGCCTTTCGCGGCGGGGCCGGTGCGGCACTGGCTACCAACGGCCTGGTGGCGGCCGGCTACCTCACTCTGGTCGTGGCTTTCAATGCCACCCAGGTGCAGGCTGTCAATGCCGAACTGATAAGCGTTTACGGTAACCTGCTGCTGTTCACCGCCCTTTCTGGGCTCTTGGGCTCGCAAGCGGCCGCCAACCGCAAGCTCGTGGACACCGTCCAGCGGCAGTCGGCGTCGCTGGAGGCGGCGGTGGATCAGATTGCTGCTCTCTTGGCGCAAACCTTGGAAAGCAAGGAGCGGTACACCCGGGGGCATGCCCAGCGCGTTGCGGATTTGGCCCTGAAGGTGGGGGAGAGTCTGGGCCTTTCG
>CAZAUJ010000021.1:0-16539 GCA_964488355.1 uncultured Thermoanaerobaculia bacterium
CGTCGACGGCGGCTACACGATCACGCGGTCGAGCCGCGCCGCGCCTTCCCAGGCGGGCGGTGCTCAACCAGCCAGAGGAGCTGCCCCAGGATGCCAAGACCCTGCTGCGCCGTCAGCTTTCCCAAGCGGTGGCCGGCCTCCAGCGGGTGGAGCTGCTCAAGGAGGTGATGGCCATCGTAGAGGCGGTGGGCGAGCGGTGGGACGGAAACACCCAGGGCCAGTTTGCCGGCAGGCTGGGGCTGGCGGGCGAGCAAATCCCCTTGGCCTCCCGCATCATTGCCGCCGTGTGCGCCTTCGATGCTATGGTGCACGCCAAGCCGTGGCGGCCGGCGCGCACGCGCGAGGAGGCCGTGGCGGAGCTGTGGCGCTGCTCGGGCAGCCAGTTCGATCCGCGCGTGGTCCCCGTGCTCACCGAGATCCTACGGGAGCGCTGGGACCTGGAGGCGGAGCGGCTGGCTGTTTGAACCTTACAGCTTGCCCACCATCGCTTCTAGCCGGGTAATGCGCGCCTCGATGGGTGGGTGGGTGGAAAAGAGGCGCAGCAAGCCCCCGCCGCTGAGCGGGTTGGCAATCATGAGGGATGCGGTGGCCGGCTGAGCGCTTTCCATGGGAAGCCGCTGGGTAAGCGCCGCCAGCTTGCGCAGGGCCGAGGCCAGACCCAAAGGGTTGCCCGTCAGGCGCGCGGCCTTTTCGTCAGCAGCGTACTCGCGGGAGCGGGAAATGGCCAGCTGAATGAGCAGGGCCGCCAGGGGCGCCACCAGCATGAGGAACAGACCGCCAAGGGCGCTGCCGTTGTCCTCGCGCTCCCGGCCACCGAACATGAGGGCGTAGCCCAGCATGCGCGCCAGCACGGTAATGGCTCCAGCCAAGGTGGCAGCCACGGAAGCGGTGAGGATGTCGCGGTTATGCACGTGCGCCAGCTCGTGGGCCAGCACCCCGGCCAGCTCCTCTCGATCCATCGTGCGCAAGAGGCCTTCGGTTACTGCCACTGCCGCGTGGCGAGGGGAACGGCCGGTGGCAAAGGCGTTGGGTTGCATTTCGGGAATGAGATACAGTCGCGGTAAGGGAATGCCGGCCCGTTGGGCCAGCTCTGCCACCAGGGCGTAAAGCTGCGGTGCGTCCCGTTCCGTAAGGGGCTGGGCGTGGTGCATGGCCAAGGCAATGCGATCGGAAAAGAAGTAGCCAGCAAAGTTCATCAAGGCGGCCACCAGCAAAGCCAGCATCAGCCCGCTTCGGCCCCCGACCCACTCACCCACGGCCAGCAGCAGGCCGGTGAGCAATGCTAAAAGCAAAGCGGTTTTCATCCAGTTGCCCATCGTTACCCTCCATTTCCTCTATGCTGTCTTTGGCCCTTTGGTTACGGGCGGGAGGCCGGGGTGGGTTGCACCCAGCCTTTGTCCGCGTCGGGGTCAAGGCGTACCTTACACGACCCGGGGGTAAGCAGCACCCCGGCCACCAGCAGCAAAAGCCCCAGTCCCAAGGCGGCAAGAAAGTACTCCACGCACGACCGGCGTCCCATATCCGCCCGCCAGCTAGCCTACACCTCCCGCTTTTTTTGAGCAAGGGCGGGAGAAACGGCGTGGCTGTTGGCAAACAGTCAAGCCTTCCGCGGAAAAACGGCCGGCCGGCGCGAAGTTGCCTGCGACGCTACCTTCCCTGCGGCACGAGGCCCTTGACATTTTCGCCCGCGCTCCCTTACCGTGGAGGCAGCTTTCGCAGAAAGGGCGCACCCATGACTCACAGCGCGGTGAGCAACGCGGTGCGGGCAGCTTTTGTGTTTGCGGCCGCCCTGGCCACGTTTGCCTGGGCGGGCACGCAGGCCGTCACCCTGGTCAACCGTACCGGCGTCACTATCGTGTCCGTCTACCTTTCGCCTTGCCAGGTGGACGAGTGGGAAGACGATGTACTCGGGGTGGAGGTCCTTGGCACCAGGGAGTCGGTGCCGATCGAGTTTTCGCCCAAGGAGAAAGCCACCTGCTGGGACCTTAAGGTGGTGGACGAGGACGGGGACTCGGCGGTCTGGTACGCCTTGCGCTTGGACAAGATTTCCAAGGTGACCCTGCGCTACGACAAGGACGGCAACCCCCTGGCTGACACCGAGTAAGGCCTCTGGGGTAGCAAACCATTGGCTCGGTTATGGGAGTGCTCGACCTGCGGCCCCTTGGGGGGCTGCGTGAGCCTGGCAAACGGAAGAGCCTGCATGTGCCGGGCTTGACTGTGCCCTAAAAACGGGCAACGGGGATGCCGTAGCGCCTCATCTTCTCGTAGAGGGTCGAGCGAGCGATCCCGAGGATTTCCGCTGCCTGTTTGAGGTTACCGTGGCAGGCTTCCAGCACCCGGCGGATGTGGCTCGCTTCCACCTCCGCCAGCGACAGGAGACCGGCCTCGGCTCCTTTGGCCTGGCGAATTTCCCGCGGCAGGTGCTCCGGGCGGATTTCCTCACCCCGGGTAAGGATCATGGCTCGCTCGATGACGTTGCGCAGCTCGCGCACGTTGCCAGGCCAGGGATAGGCCTTGAGCAGCTGCAGGGCCTCCGGGTGCAGGTGATGCACCCTGCGGCCCAGCACCGGGTTCAGCTCGCCAATGAAGGCTTCGGCAATGGGCTCGATATCCTCCAGCCGCTGGCGCAGGGGCGGCAAGGTGATTTGGAACACGTTCAGGCGGTAGTAAAGGTCCTGGCGGAAACGGCCGGCAGCCACCTCTTCCTTCAGGTCGCGGTGGGTTGCGGCGATGATGCGCACGTCCACCTGGATCTCCCGCAGACCGCCCAGGCGGCGGAAACGGCTATCTTCCAACGCTTTCAACAACTTGGATTGCACCTGGGGGTCCATGTCCGCCACCTCGTCCAAAAACACCGTGCCCCCAGTGGTGCTTTCCAACAGGCCCAGTTTCCGCTCACGGGCATCGGTAAAGGCGCCTTTTTCGTGGCCAAAAAGTTCCGATTCCAAAAGTTGCGGTGCCAGTGCCGCGCAATTAACGTCCAAGAAGGGCCGATCGCGGCGGCGAGAGAGGGCATGGATCATCCGCGCCACCATGCCCTTGCCCGTGCCCGACTCCCCCAACAGCACCACCGAGGCGTCGGTTTCGGCCACCTGCTGCGCCATCTTTCGCACCTGCTGCATAGCGCGACTCGTCCCTACGGGCAGGCGCAAGCCTCGGGCTTTTTCTCGCGCCGCTTGGCTTTCCGCTTGGCGCCGCAGCATGTGGCGCTCCAGCTCTTTCTTCACCGTGGCCAGCACCTCATGGGCTTCCATGGGCTTGACCAGGAAGTTGTCGGCCCCGCGCTTCATCGCTTCCACAACCGTGGCAATATCAGTGCGGCCCGTGAGCACCACCACCGGTGTGTCCTCGGTGGCCTTGAGCTGGCTCAAAAGTTCCAAGCCATCCACATCGGGCAAGCCCAGGTCCAGCAGGATCAGCCCCGCCTCCCTCTCTTGCAGACGCTCGTGCGCCTCCCGGCCGCAGCCAGCGGAAAGCGCCGGGATGCCCTCCAGCTGCAGCAGCTGGGCCAGGGAGCGGTTGAGGTCGGGGTCGTCCTCCACCACCAGGACGGGTAAAGGAAAGGCGGTGGCCACGCCCCTATCCTACCTCTCGCGCTGGCCTCGGCTCAGCTCCCCCAGCCCATCGGCCACCAGGGCAAAGGCCAGCACCGTGGCTGCCACCGCTAGCCCTGGGAGGGTTGGCAGCCACCAGGCTAAGCGCCACACCTCGAAACCCTCGGCGGCCATGTTGCCCCAGGAAGGGGCCGGCGGGGGCACGCCGAAGCCCAGAAAGCTCAGGGCAGCCTCCAGCAGGATCAGGTCGCCCAGGCGCAGGGTGGCGTCCTGAACCAGGGGACTGGCCAGGTGCGGGAGGAGGTGCACCAGGGCCAGGCGCAGGGGGCCAACCCCTAAGGCGCGGGCAGCGAGAAACCAGGGCTGTTCCCTTGCCTGGAGGGTCTGCCCGCGCACCAGCCGTGCCACCCCCATCCAGGTGCTGGCCCCGAGGAACAGCACTACCGTGCCCAAGCTGGGGCGCAGAAAGGCCGCCAGGGCCAGGAGCAGAAAGAGCAGCGGTACGGCCAGGAAGGCGTCCACCAGGGCCATGAGGGTGCGGTCCAGCCAGCGCGGGCCCAAACCCGCCAGAAGGCCCACCCCTGTGCCCAGGAGAAGCGCCAAGAGCAAGGCCAATAGCCCCACGCCCAGGGATACGCGCCCCGCAGCCAGCAAGCGGCTGGCCACGTCTCTGCCGAGGCTGTCGCTTCCCAAGAGGAGAAACCGCCTGCCCGTGCGTCGCACCTGCTCGCGAGACAGCGCCGTTCCCACCTGCCCGCGCTGCAGCTGCAGGCCCTCAGGCGTGGTTACCAAGGCGCTTCCTGCCAAAAGCGTGCCGTCGTCGAGCTGCACCACCACCACCTGGGAAAGGGGTGGCTGAAGGCTTGCACCTGGAGGGTCGAGGATGAGCGCTGGGTCGGGGAAGAAAAGCGGCCCCAGCAGGGCAACCGCGGCTTCCAAACCCAACAGGGCCAAGCCCCACTTCAGTCTTCGCGGCCAGAGGCGGCTCATAGACGGATCCTGGGGTCAGCCAGGGTGTAGACCACATCAGCCAGCCAGTTGCCTACCACCACCGCGGCGGTGACCAGCAGGGTGATGCCTTGGACCAAAGGCACGTCGCGGGCGGTGACGGCCACGTAAAAGAGCTGACCCATACCAGGCCAGGAAAAGATCACTTCAATGACCAGCGAACCGGAAACCAAAAAGGGGAGGGAAAGACCCACCAAGGTGATGAGGGGCAAGGCGGCGTTGGGGAGCGCGTGGACCAGCAGGACCCTTCGGCGGCTAGCCCCGCGCGCCAGCGCGGCCAACACGTAGCCTTGCCCTTGCTCCTCCAACAAGGCTCCCCGCAGGTAGCGAGCTACCGCGCCGCACCCCGTCAGCCCCACAGTTAAAGCCGGCAAGGCCAGGTGCCGCAAACGATCCCAAAGGGCAGGCCAAAACCCGGCCACGTGAAAGTCCAAGCTTTGGGCATGGGAAGGGGGAAAGAGGGGCCAGCGAAAGGCGAAAAACCAAAGCAGCAGGGCCGCTACCAGGAAGCTGGGCATGGCATAGGCGGTGAGGGACAGGGCGGCTAAGCTGCGGTCGAGGAGGCCGTGGGGTCGGTAGGCCTGGGCCAGGGCCAGTACCAGGCCAGAGGCGAGCTCCAGGGCCAAACCCACGCCAGCCAACGCCAGGGTGAAGGGCAAGGCCTGGGCGATAACCTCCCCCACCGGACGCCGGTACACGAAGGAGTCGCCCAAATCGCCCCTGACTGCCGCCCCCAGCCAACGAACGTAGCGCTGCCACAGGGGGAGGTGAAGGCCGTAAAGCTGGCGCAAGCGCTCCCGCGCCTGGGGGCTTATTCGCGGGTCTGCCAGCTTGCTGGCCACATCTCCCGGGCTAGCAGCAGCCAAGAAGAAGGTGGCGCTGCCCGCAGCCCAAATAATGAGCAGGCTGGCTGCCAGGCGCACAAGGGAGCCGTTCACGGCGTGACGTACCACTCGGGCAGGTTAAAGAACACGGACAGGGGGTTGACTTGGGCGCCCTTGATTCGGCGGGAGAGCCCCACCAGCTGTACGCCTTCGTACAGGAAGGTAACAGGCTGATCCTCCACGATCAGCTCCTGGGCCCGGTTCAACAGCAGCTTGACCTTACCGAGGTCGGCTTCTTCCCGCGCTTGCATGGCCAGCTGGTCCACTTCGGGGTTGGAGTAGCCGATGAAGTTGTTGCTGCCGGTGGTGGCCGAGGGGGTTACCCACAGGGAGGTGAGGTCCACCTTGGTGGCCTCCTCCCAGGCGCTCAGCACTGCATCGAAGGCGCCTGCCTCCTGGCGCGCCATCATGGCGGTGAACTCCATCGGCGCCAGACGGACGGTGACCCCCACCTTGGCCAGGTCCGCTTGGATGAGAAGGGCGGCTTGCGCGCGCAGGGGGTTCACGGAGGGGTACATCAGCTCGATGGTCCAGGGTTTCCCCTGCCACTCGCGTCGGCCATCCCCGTCGGTGTCGCGCAAGCCGGCAGCGTCCAGAAGGCTCGACGCTTGGGCGGGGTCGTAGGGGAGCTGGGGCAGGTTCTTGTGGGCTGCCCACATGGTGGAGGGGATGGGGCCTTGGGCCAAGCGCGCGTAACCCCAATAAACCGTGTCCACCAGCGCCTTACGGTTGATGGCCAGGCTCAAAGCCCGCCGTACCCGCCGGTCGTTGAGGGGTGGCCGGCGGTTGTTCCAGCCCACGTAGCCCCAAACGCGCGAGGGCACCTCCACCAGCTCCAGGTTGGGGTCTTGCTTCACCGCTCCCGCCTCCCGTGGCGGGACCATGAGCACCACGTCCACCTTGCCGGCGAAGAGCTGGGCCAGCTGCTGGGCGGGGTCGGGAATGATGCGGAAGACCACCCGGTCCAAGTAGGGCTTGGGCTGGTCCCAGTAGGCCGGGTCCCTGGCCAGGACCAAGGCTTGGTTCGGGAGGTGCTGGGCCAGGCGAAAGGGGCCCGCGGTTACCAGCAGCTGGCTAAAGTCGGTGTGGGGCCATTGGTCAAGGGGGATCGAGCCCCAACGGTGTGCGGGGACGATGTGCCCGTCATTGACGTCCATGAGCTGATAGGGGTAAACGCGGGAAAAGGTGAAGCGAACCTCGGTGGGTGAGACGGCTTCGGCGCGGACAATGTAATCCTTGATTTCCTGGCCGGGCCAGGCGAGAGAGCGGTCCTTTTGTACGCGCCAGGTGAAGACCACATCCTCCGCGGTTACCGGGACCCCATCAGACCAGCGCGCGTTTTCGCGCAACTGCATGGTGAGCGTGAGGTTGTCTTGGGAAAAGCGCCAGGCAACCGCCAGGTTGGGAGCAAAGGACGGGGGGTGAAGGTGGTAGTCCGGTTGCTCGGTAAGCAGAGTAGGGAAAAGGAGGTCTAGGATGGCGGACTCGGTGGCTTCCCCATAGCCGGTGTACTCGTTGAAGCCGCTGATGTCTTGACTTAAGGCAATCACCACCTCGCCGCCGTGGGCCGGCTCCGCTGGGGAGACCTCAGGCGGAGCGGGGTGCTTGCCGCAGCCCAAAAGCACCGTGAGTGCCACACCTGCCAGCCAAAGGGTGTGTTCACGCCTCATGCCGTCCCCCAAACCTGCCCCCGGTGGCAATGCTACCTGAAAGCTGCCGGTCCTGGGAGTTCAGCGGGGCCGCCGGGCGCGTACAATGCCGGCGTGGGGAAGGTGGCTTCCGGTTGGAGCCGGCAGTACCTGCTGGTTGCCGGCATGTTCGCCCTGCTGTTCCTGTTGGCTTTCGGGCTCTTCGCCCAGCTCACCATCTCGCAGCTTTCCCGCTCCTACCTGGAAGACGTGCTGCTTTCGGGGCGAGCACAGGCGGAGGAGCTAGCCAAGCAGCTTTCCGGCGACGCTTCCATTTACCAGGTGGTGGAACGCAAGCGCGAGGCCTTGCAGAAGCTTTCTGCTTCCCTGGCGCGCAAGGAAGTTGTTGAGTCGCTGGAGGTCTACGACGAGCGGGGGCGGCTGGTGTGGCGCACCACCATCCGTAGCGAGGGGGTACCGGGTGGTTTCCCCGAGCCAGGCGTGGACTTCGTGCCCTTGCCCGAGAGCGAGCACGTGGTGGAAAGCCACGCCAGCTACCAGATCCGCGTGCCGGTCAAGGAGCTGGCGACGGTGGTGGTGTCCATCTCCAAGCCGGCCCTGGAGGAGCGCATCGCGGTCTTGCGTCAGCGCTTGCTCCGCCGCACGCTGGCCGCCTTCGGCACCACCTTGGCCCTGATGGTGGGCGCCCTGGCGTTTATAGGCCACCTGATCCGGCGCAACGCCCAGTTGGAGGCGCGACGCCAGCGGGATCGGGAGCTGGCAACCCTGGGCGTGCTAGCTGCCAACCTGGCGCACGAAATCCGCAATCCCCTGAACGCTTTGTCCATCCACTTGGACCTGGTGGCGGAGGAGCTGGGCAAAGAGGCGGAGGGTGCGGCCTGGGCGGAAACCGGCGAGGCGGTGGCGTTGGCAAAAAAGGAGGTACAGCGCCTGCGCAAGCTGGTGGCCGACTTCCTCCAGTATGCCCGCCCCTCCCCACCGCAAAAGGAGCTGGTGGACGTGCCGGGGCTCCTTTCCGAGATCCGCTTGCTCCTGGCTCCCGAGTGCCAACGGCGGGGGGTGGAGCTGGAGGTGGAGGATTCCTCCGGCACGCTGCTGGCCGATCGCGGCCAGCTCACGCAGGTGCTGCTCAACTTGGGGCTCAACGCCTTGCAAGCCATGGATGGGGCGCAGGTGAAGCGGCTTAGCCTGGCCGCCAGCCGCCAAGGGGAGAGCTGGGTGCTGCAAGTGGAGGACACGGGTTGCGGCATCCCCACGCAGGAGCTGCCGAAGGTCAAGGAGGCCTTCTATTCCACCCGCAAGGGAGGCACGGGCTTGGGCCTGGCCATTGCCGATCGCATCGTGGCCGCGCACGGGGGGGAGTTGGTGCTGCGCAACCGTCAGGAAGGAGGGCTAGCCGTGTACGTGATTTTGCCAGCCCAAGCCACCAGCGTGTACACTGCCGGTGGAGGTACGGCATGAGGAAGCTGTTCGCTTTGGCCAGCCTGACGATGGTGTCTGCCGCATGGGCATCCTTTCGCGCCGCCGACCTAGTCATTGTGCCGGCGGCGGCTGCCGCTCCTGGCTTGCAAAACGCCACCTGGCGCACCGATGTGGAAATCATGAACGTGGACAGCGTGCCGGTGGACGTGATGGTCGTTTTCCTGCCCACCGGCAACATCAACAACACCTTTTCCTACGACACCTTTTCCAACCACCTGGGGGGCCGGCAGGAAGACGGCTTTACCAAGGTGGAGCCCAAGCTCAAGGACATCCAGCCGGGGCGCAGCGTGCTGCTGGAAAACCTGATCGAAGCCCATTGGGGGTCCAACAGTATGGGGGCGCTGCTCATTTGGGCCTATACCGCCGGCTCCTTCCGCCAGACCACCCCGCCGGGTGGCGAGCCGCGGAAGATCGTCGTTTGGAGCCGCACCTATAACAAGCGCACCGCCGAAGACGGGAGCGTGTCCACCTTTGGCCAGGCTATTCCTGGCATCCCCTGGTACTACTACATCGACCCCCACCAGCAAAACCGTGGCCTCAACAAGGTGGTTTTTTCGGGCATTCGAGAGGACGCCAGCTTCCGCACCAACATAGGCCTGCTCAATCTTTCCGATCGCCTCACGTCCCTGGAGGTGCAGTTGGTGCTCTACGGGGCCGACGGCACCAAGCTGAAGGACATGGGCGTGCTGCTCAACCCCTTGGCCCACGAGCAGTTCGATCAAGCAGTGAAGGCCGGGCTGTTTCGCCTGGAGCAGGACTTAGCCTTTGGCACCTTGGAGGTTTCGGTGAGGAGCTGGCGTTCCACCGCCGCCGAGCCCACCCCGGCCCTACTGGCTTACGTTTCCCGCATCGACAACGCCACCAACGATGCGGTCTACCTGGAACAAACCTTCACCAAGGAGTTTCCTTGGGACTGCGTCTTCAACGGCACCTGCAGCCAGCAGAGCGTGCACGCGGTATGGCTTCAGCCGCTGCGACGTCACCTTCGGCCGCCGCAGCCTTGAGGCTCGGGAAGTTTTCCCGCCGAGCTTGTGCTATCCTTCACGGCCCGAGGGCCGTGAGCCCAGGAAAGGGGTGAGATATGGCGAACAAGGATGACAAGGTGCCTTTGAACGTTCCAGGCAAGTGGTACGTGGACACCTCCTGCATTGACTGCGACGTGTGTCGCACCACTGCGCCCAACAACTTTCGCGCCAACGAGGATGAGGGCTACTCCTACGTGTACAAGCAGCCGGAGACCCCGGAGGAGGAAGCCCAGTGTCAGGAGGCCAAAGCTTCCTGTCCAGTGGAAGCTATTGGCGACGATGGCGAAGAGTAACCCCCTTCCTCAGCAGTTCCGAGGCCGGCTCCTGCCGGCCTTTTTTGCGTTTCGGGCGGTGGGATGAGCTGGGCGGCGGCCACCACGTTTTGGGCCTCGCCCAGGGCCTGGGCGGTGTCCGCGCATGTGTACTCGGCCGTGGGGATAAAGTCCTCGTCCCCGTAAAAGGCAAAATCCCGCTGGCGGCGCAGCCTTTTGGAAATCTCCGCCAGGCGGGGCAAATTCCGCTGGAGCCGGGCGGGGAAGAAGGCCAGTCCGATGATTTCCTGGGCTTCCCGCACCAGGTCGGAGTAAGCTTCCAGCTGGAACAGCAGCGCCAGCGGCTGAAGCCTCTTTTGCGCCTTGAGCCAGTCCTTTATGCTAGGCTCACGTGGGTCACAGCTGAAACTCCTTGCCAGGGCGGAAACCCGGTTTCAAGTCCCAGAGACAGCTGCTGCCCACGGGAACGCGCTGCGCCCCGAGGGCCGTCGGCCGCTCCGCCACCTGGCGCAGCACCTGGGCAAGGAAGCCCCCACGGTCGAAGAGCAGGTGCGCCTCGCGGGTCATGTCCCAAAAGAGCGCCGAGCCGCGACCGCACTCCTCCGGTGCCTTGATCACCCCCACCAGGAAGGTGTGTGAGCCCGCCTGAGCTGCCTGCTGCAAGGCGGGGGCGAGGAGCGCATCCCCCTGCTCGACCTCCGCCACGCGTCGTCCCCGACCGGCTGGCAGCTGGTCGGCTACCAGCAAGAGGTCCAGGTCCGCCTCGGGCTGGGCTGTTCCCCGGGCCACGGAGTCGAACACCGCCACGCTCACCAGCCGTGGGTCGTGAACTTTTTGGCAAGCTGCTAGAGGTGCCTGCTCCAGCTGGGCGAGACCTCCATGACCCTCAGGGACAGGGCAGCTGGCCGAAACCAACGGCCAAGCCTTGCCCGCAGCTACTCTTCCGGCGGGAAAAGCGGGGGTTGGTAACCGGGTCCGCCGGGTTCGAAGCAGCGGCGGCAACGCGCCTCGTAGATGTCGGCCGCGCCCACCACCACCTGTTCCTGCTCCTGGGTGAGGCGCTGGGTATAGGAGGCGGGGGCACCGCAGCGGGCGCAAATGGCGTGCATCTTTTCCACGTCTTCAGCCACGGCCAAAAGCTGGGGCATGGGGCCGAAGGGCACGCCGCGGAAGTCCATGTCCAGGCCGGCGACAATCACGCGCTTGCCCAAGTTGGCCAGGTGCTGACAAACCCGCACCAGGGCCTCGTCAAAAAACTGCGCCTCGTCAATGCCCACCACCTCGGTGCGGGGATCTACCCGCTGCAGGATCTCGGCCGCTTCCGCCACGCGCTCCGCCTCCAGCCGCCAGCGAGAGTGGGAAACCACCTGGGTGGCGGCGTAGCGGTCGTCCACCACCGGCTTGAACACCTGGACCCGCTGTCGGGCAATGATGATGCGACGCAAACGGCGAATGAGCTCCTCCGACTTGCCGGAAAACATGCAGCCAGTGATGACCTCGATCCAACCGCCCCCAGCCACGCGCTGCATCAGCCCACCCCCAGGCGCGGACACAAGCTGGAGAGCACGCATTCCTGGCATTTGGGTTTGCGGGCCTGGCAAACGTAGCGGCCGTGGAGGATGAGGCGGTGGGAAAGGCCGACCCAAGTGTCCCGTGGGAAAAGGTCCATCAGCTCCTCTTCGATGCGGTCTGGGTCGGTGCTACGGGTCAAGCCTAAACGCCGGCTAACCCGTGCCACATGGGTATCCACCACGATACCGGTGGCCAGGCCAAAGGCGGTCCCCAAGACCACGTTGGCGGTTTTCCTGCCTACCCCCGGCAGGCGCACCAAGGCATCCATGTGGGCTGGCACCTGGCCCTGGTGCTCGGCTACTAACGCCTTGGCCATGCCCAAAAGGACCTTGGCTTTGTTGCGGTAAAAGCCAGTGCGCTTGATGAGAGCTTCCACCTCCTCCTGGCTTGCCTGGGCGAGGGAGCCGGCATCGGGAAAACAAGCAAAAAAGGCCGGCGTCACCTGGTTGACGCGGGCGTCGGTGCACTGCGCCGAGAGGATGGTGGCCACCAAAAGCTCATAGGGGTTGCGAAAGTTAAGTTCGCAGCGAGCTTCGGGATAGGCTTGTTCAAGCAGCTTTTGCACCTGTGCGGCCCTTTCCTTTTGGCTCATTGGGCGCCTCCACCAAACAATCGGGGAAGGTCAGGAGCTGCCAGCCCACCGGAAATGACCGTACGCACCGCTTCCTCCACTGACAGGTCGGTAGGTCGGACCGCCGATTTGGGGTAGGCCAGAAAAAAGCCGGTGGTGGGGTTGGGTGTGGTGGGCATAAACACGGCCACCATCGGCACCGGGCCTTGGCTTCCCTGCACCTGAAACTCACCTGTCTGAAAAGCCACGCACCAGGCGCCCTCGCAGGGGAAGGGGATCAGCACCACCCGCCGGAAACCTTGCGCCCGTTTGGGGGAAAAGGCGCGGGATACCTCTCGCGCTCCCAGGTAGACGGGGCGCAGTACCGGGATGCGTACCAGCAAGCCTTCCGCCAGCCGAAGCAGTCGGCGGCCCAAGACGTTGTGCGCGGTCACGCCGAGGAGGAAGATGAGCACGGTAGCCACCGCCGCCCCCAAACCGGGGATGGGCCGGCCGAAAACACGGATTACCAGGGGGTAGGCCCAGCGGTCCAGGAGGTTGAAGAGGAACCGGCCGAAGAAGATCGTCACAACCAGGGGGAAAGCGACCAACAGGCCAGTGACGAAGCGGGAGCGGATGTACGCCCAGAGGCCTGTCTTGCCGCCCGGCGGCGGCAGCACCAGGGGAAACTCCACCGAGTCATGCAGGGAGGCCTTGTCTTTTTCCATCGCCGGCATTCTAGCGAACCGGTTCGCCTAGTGGGGCGATCGTGCTGAGAAAACTTGACACTGTCAAGAAGTGGCATTTTGTTGTGAACGTGTGCGAGAAGGAATCGCTGATGAGGCTGGAGCAGCTGGCGGCAGCTTCGGGCTTTTCCCCCAGGACGATCCGCTACTACATCTCCCGCGGGCGGTACCGAGGCCGCACAAAGCGGGGCCGGGGGCCTGCTACGGTCCGGAGCATCTGCACCGGCTGGAGGCCATCCGCCGGTGGCAAAGCCAAGGGCTTACACTGGTAGAAATCGGTCAGATGCTGGCGGCCCCGGAAGGCGAAGCGCCGGCGGGTCTGCCACGTACCCCCTGGTGGGGGTACCCCCTGGCGCCGGATGTGGTGGTCTACCTGCGGGCGGATGTTCCCCCCTGGCGCGCCCACCGCCTGCGTCACGCCCTGGCGGTCTTTGCCAAGCAGCTGGGGCATGGGCCCGGTCCCGGCGCGATGGACGTTTCAGAAAGAGGGACCTCTTTACCGGCTCCGCAGCCGGAGGCAGCGGCTTGGCCTGTGCGGCCTCAGCAGAAAAGGGAAGTGGAGGCCCAAACCCGGCAAACCGCCAAGGCGGAAGAAAAGGAGGGTTAGCCATGGAAAACGAAACCAATGGGTTTGTCATGATCGACCGGCTCAGCGGTGAACCGGTGGCCTGCCGCTTGCAAATGCTGTGGCTTTCGGGCCGGGTTTTGCCGGTGGGAGCGAACCTCACAGTGCGCCATTACTTTGTGGCGGAGGGGCCCGACCCCGCCGAGGCCATTTACTCCTTTGGGCTGCCGCAAGATGCGGCCTTGCGGCGTTTTCAGGTGCAGAGCGAGGGCTTGCACGTTGCCTCGCAGCTCATGCCCACGCAGCAAGCGGAGGAAAAGTACGAACACGCTCTGGAAAAGGGGCATTTGGCCACCATGGCGGAAGCTTTTCGCGAGGGCATGGTCAATTTGGTGGGGGGCAACCTGCGGCCGGGGCAGCCGGTGCTGGTGGAGCTGGAGCTTTGGGCCGGGGTGGAACTGCGAGAGCGTAGCCTTCGATTCCGCTTTCCCTTTACCTTGGCTCCCAAGTACCACAGGCAGGCGCGGGCGGTGAAGGTGGGTTGTGGAGTAGGGGAGATGGAACTTCCGGCATCCTTTGGTCGTTTGATTCTGCCTCGTTGGCTGCACCAGGCCGAGCACCTCCATGCCGTGGGTTTCCAGTTGGAGCTGGCCCTTGCTCAGCCTTTGGCGGCGGTGGCCTCCCCTTCCCATGCCATCGAGGTGACCCGCACTCAGGAGGAGGCGGTGGTGCGTTTGGCCACCGAAGGCGACCTACCCAACCGGGATTTGGTGCTCGAGGTCACCGCCCAGCAACCCTGGGAGGGGGTTATCGGTGGCACAGGCAACGACGGCAAAGGGGGCTTTGCCATCCTGACTCCCGCCGTGCGTTTCGGGACCCCACCATCCCGTGCCCGGCGGGTGGTTTTCCTGCTGGACCGATCCGGTTCCATGAGCGGGCCAAAGATTAAACAGGCGAAAAAGGCATTGGCGGCTTGCCTGGCAGCGCTGCGTCCGCAGGACTAGTTTGGCCTTGTGGCTTTCGAAAGTAGGGCCGAAAGCTTCGCTCCTACCCTCGTGGCCGCCGATGCGGAACGGGCGGACCGCGCCAGGCAGTGGCTCGAAGGCCTGGAAGTGGGAGGGGGAACGGGGCTGGAAGAGGGTTTAAAGGCAGCCGTGAGGCTTTTGGGGGACGAAGGGGGTGACATCTTGCTGGTTACCGACGGGGAGGTTTTTGGCACGGGGTCCACCCTTGGCCTGGTGGCGGGGCAGCCGGTGCGGGTCCACTGTTTGGGGATCGCTGCGGCTGCCTCAGATCGTTTTTTGTCGCAGTTGGCACGGGAAACCGGCGGCCAGTTTCGCTCCCCCACCTCCAGGGAGCGAGTCGAGACCCCCATCCTCCAGCTCTTCGGTGCGGTGGGCAACCCCGTGGCAAAAGGGGTAAAGGTGAGCGTAGCGCCCAGCGAACCTGCCGGCGTGGTGCGTTTGGTGGGGGAGGTCCCTCCGCTGCTGTTTGCCGACCAGACCCTGGTTGTTCACGGTGAGGCCGACAGCCCCTGCCGGGGGCAGCTGACCCTCAGCTTTAAACACCAGGGGCAGGAGCGCACGCTTTCGGTTCCCTTTTCCCTGGGACCAAGCCCGGAAGCGGAAACGATTTGGCTGATCCAAGGGGCGCAACAGGTTGCTGCCACCGAAAGCTGGTTGGAAAGGCTGGAGGACCTGGAAGGTTTGGAGGAGGACAAAGGGGCGGTCAGGACTCAACTGGAAGCTCTCAGCAGGCGCTACGGCCTGGCCAGCCAGGCCATGGCCCTGGTGGCGGTGATGCAACGCCCTGGAGACAAACCGGGCGAGCTTCCCCAGATGGACGTAATCCCGGTGGGAATGCCGGAGGATACGTCCTTGGGTTCCTCCTTTGTGCCCCAGGAGACAATGGCCCCTCGGGTGGTTTACTACCAAAGACTCAGTATCGACACGAGCGGGACGGGCTCGGGTGGGGCTCGAGATCTGCTCGAGGCTTTGGAGTTAGTCGAAGGTCGGCAAATGCGGGCCGGCTCTGCCGAGGAAGCTTTCGGGCAGGCAGAGGAAGAAGACGCTGAGCCCGAGCTTTCTGTCAGGGAAAGGCCGGTTTCGGCCCGAGGAAGGTCTTCCCTGCACCAGGCGCTGAAGCTTGCCTCCCGCTTGCTGGAAGATGGTGGGTTGCCCGCGGAAGGTGAGCAGCAGCGGTGGTACGCCTCCGCCATGGCCCTGGTCCTTTTGCACCAGGTGGCCCAGCGGGAAGGGCAGGCAACCTTGCAGCCCCACATCACGCGGCTGCAGCGTTACCTGCAAAACAGCGTGGAAACGGCGAAGGACCCCAAGAAAAAGGCGTTTCTTGAGCGGCTGATGAGGGGGCAGGTGAGGCTGCCCGAACACATGGAGGCGCGCTGGCTCAGGCGGCTGCTGGCGCGCCGGCTTCCCAGCGAGCGCTTTTTCTGGCGCGCCTTTCGTCCCTCGGTCGGGAGCTAGCAGGGCCGGGGGGAAAGAAAAAGGGCCTGGTGAAGCCAGGCCCTTGGTGTTTTTTCCGCTGGCGCTCAGGTGCGGGGGTGCCCCGAGCCCTTGGCGCAGCAGGCCCCTTTGCTGGCCTTGTGGCCTTGGGCGCAGCTAGCCCCCTTGGCCTTGTCGGCCATAGAGGCCGCATGGGCTTGGATGGCTTCCGCCTGCCTCGGCTCGCTGCTGGTGACGGTGATCACCACGCCGTTATCTATTTTCTCCACCTTGCGGTTGACGCCGGGGCCGTGCATGGGGCAATCCTTGCACTCGCCACTGCACGCTTCCGTCTTTTGTTGCAACTTAGCCACCGCCTGCGGGTCAGTGGCGGTGAGGGTGATCTTCACCCCGCCGGCGATGTTCTCCACCTGGCGGCTGACCGCTTGGTCCTTGGCACAGCAGGCGCGTCCTGCCCACAGGGGCAAAGCCGCCAGACAGGCCACCAACACCAACGTGAACACCTTCCAACTCCTCATGAACACCTCCTTTTCCTGCCTCGCCTGCTCACGGGCAGGCGTGGCGAGTTTCGCTCTACTTTATGCCGGGGATGAAGCCTAGGTTACAGGACGTGGCATGACCCATAGACGTGGACCGGCCCCTTGACCGGAAAGCGGCGGTTTGGTAAATTACCAGGTGCCCGCTATGCGGGCCGAGCGGGAATAACTCAGTGGTAGAGTGCGACCTTGCCAAGGTCGAAGTCGCGGGTTCGAATCCCGTTTCCCGCTCCA
>CAZAUJ010000022.1:0-15149 GCA_964488355.1 uncultured Thermoanaerobaculia bacterium
CGAAGGCGGCCGCACCGTCGGCGCCGGCACCGTCACCGAAATCCTGGAGTGAGGCGGTCGCCGTTAGGGGGCCTTTATGCGCGAGAATATTCAGCTGGCGTGTGGCGATTGCAAGCGGCGTAACTACACGGCGACGCGCAACAAGAAAAAGCAGAGCGCTCGTCTGGAGTTGAAGAAGTACTGCAAGTTCTGTCGCCGCCACACGCTGCATCGGGAAGTGAAGTAACGCGATGTCAAGCAGGCCAGTAGCTCAATTGGTAGAGTCCCGGTCTCCAAAACCGGTGGTTGGGGGTTCGAGTCCCTCCTGGCCTGCCATAGGAATTCCGGGGAGGCGGGTGCAATGAAATGGTGGGAGCAGCTTAAATCGTTCCTCCGGGAGGTTTCGGCGGAAACCAAGAAGGTCACTTGGCCTTCCCGGGATGAAACGCTGGCCACCACGGTGGTGGTCATTGCGGCCTCGTTTATCTTCGGTATCTTCCTCTACTTATGTGACCTGGTTTTTCTCAACCTGGTCAAGGGGCTTATTAGGGCCTTGGGCTAAGGGGTTTGCGCCGGTCATGCCTTTGCGCTGGTACATTGTGCACACGTACACCGGTTTCGAAGAAACCGTGAAGAAGTCTCTGGAGCAGCGTATTGAGGCGCTGGAAATGGCGGATCTTTTTGGTGAGATCCGCGTCCCGACAGAGACGGTGGTAGAGGTCAGGGGCGGCAAGCGCAAGGAAGTGGAGCGCAAGCTTTTTCCGGGGTACATTCTCGTCCAGATAGACCTGGATGATCCCAAGCGAGGTGACGAGGCTTGGCATTTGGTGAGAAACACGCATCGCGTTACGGGGTTTGTGGGCTCGGGGAAGAAACCCATACCCCTTACCGATGAGGAGGTGGAGCAGATGCTCCACCAGGTGGTCGCGGCGAAGGAAAAGCCCAGGCCCAAGCACGTGTTCGAAAAGGGTGAGCAGGTGCGAATTACTGATGGGCCTTTTGCCAGCTTCACTGGCGTGGTGGACGATGTGAACTTGGACCGCTCCACGGTTCGGGTAATGGTAACCATTTTTGGTCGCTCGACCCCGGTGGAGCTGGAATTTACCCAAGTGCAGAAGGTGGGGTAATACGCGATGGCTAAGAAGATTGTGGCGTATGTAAAGCTCCAGATTCCGGCGGGGCAGGCGAACCCTGCGCCCCCGGTAGGCCCGGCGTTGGGTCAACACGGCCTCAACATCATGGACTTTTGCAAGAACTTCAACGCCCGCACGCAAAAGATGGCGGGCACGATCATTCCGGTAGTGATTACCGTTTATTCCGATCGCACCTACACCTTCGTGACCAAGACGCCGCCGGCCTCGTTCCTTTTGGCTAAGGCTGCGGGCGTGGAGAAGGGCTCCGGGGAGCCCAACCGCGTCAAGGTGGGCAGGGTTACGCGGGCGCAGGTGGAGGAAATTGCCCGCACCAAGCTGCCGGACCTGAACACCACCTCGTTGGAGGCGGCTATTCGCACCATCGAGGGCACGGCCCGCAGCATGGGTATTGAGGTGGTGCCATGAAGCGCTCGAAAAAGTACCTGCAGGTCAAGGCCAAGCTCCAACCCAAAAAGTACCAGCTGAGGGAGGCTTTAGAGCTGCTGAAAGAAATGCACTACACCAAGTTTGACGAGACGGTTGAGCTGGCCATGCGTTTGGGCGTGGATCCGCGTCATGCTGACCAGATGGTGCGCGGCACTGTGCTTCTGCCCCACGGCACCGGCAGGACCAAGAGGGTGCTGGTGGTGGCGGCAGGCGATGCGGCCAAGGAAGCGCAAGAGGCGGGGGCTGACTACGTTCTGGGCGAAGAGGCGGTGGAGAAAATTCAAAGCGGGTGGTTAGACTTCGACGCGGTGGTGGCCACGCCCGACATGATGCGGCACCTTTCCAGGCTGGGTAAGATCCTGGGACCTCGTGGCCTCATGCCCAACCCCAAGACCGGGACGGTGACCACCGAGGTGGGCAAGGCGGTCAGGGAAATTAAGGCCGGAAAGGTGGAGTTTCGCGTGGACAAAACCGGCATTGTGCATGCGCCTTTGGGCAAGCTTTCCTTTCCCCTTGACCACTTGGAGGAAAATGCGCAGGTCCTCATTTCCGCTGTGCTCAAGGCCAAGCCGGCGGCAGCCAAGGGTAAGTACGTGCACTCCGTGGTGCTTTCCTCCACCATGAGCCCGGGGGTGCCTCTGGATCCGGCGCAGCTCGAAGCAAAGTGAGGGCACGATCATGTTGACGCGCGAGCAAAAAGAGCAACAACTGCAATTGTTGAAAAGCGAGCTGGCTCCTGCCACCGGCTTGTTCGTTATGGACTTCACCGGCCTGACGGTGGCCGAGGTGACCGAACTTCGCCGCAAGGTGCGAGAGGCGGAGGGCCGCTATTTGGTGGTGAGAAACACCTTGGCCCGCATCGCGCTCAAGGGCTCGGCCAACGAGCCGCTCACCCCCCTCCTGGATGGACCGACGGCGGTAGCCTACACGAACCGAGACGTAGTGGCTCTGGCTAAGGTCCTAGCGGAGTTTGCCAAGAGCCATGAGAAGCTGCAGTTCCGCGGGGCGCTGGTCGAGGGCCGCGTGCTGGATGCCGAATCGGCCAACCGCATGGCCCTGCTACCCAGTAAGCAGGAGCTGGTAGCTCGCCTCTTGTTCCTCTTGCAGTCGCCCATGCGGCGTTTGGTGGCGGCCTTGAACTGGCCAGTGACGAGCTTGGCGGTGACCCTCAGGCAAGTGGCTGATGCAAAGCAACAAAATTGAGCCCAACGAGGCTTATAAGAGCAAAGGAGAGGAGAAAATGGCACAAATCCAAGAGTTGGTCAACCAAATCAAGAACATGACAGTCCTTGAGCTCAACGACCTGGTGAAGGCGCTCGAGGAGGAGTTCGGTGTTTCCGCTGCGGCGGCTGCCATGCCGGTGGCCATGGCGGCTCCGGGTGCTGCTGCCGCGGCCGCTGCAGAGCCGGCGGAAGAAAAGACTGAGTTCGACGTGATCCTTGAGGACGCGGGCGACAAGAAGATCAACGTTATCAAGGTGGTCCGCGAGGTTACCTCCCTCGGCCTGAAGGAAGCTAAGGACCTAGTGGAGGGCGCGCCGGCCAAGGTCAAGGAAGGCGTCTCCAAGCAGGAAGCCGAGGAGATCAAGAAGAAGTTTGAGGAGGCTGGCGCCAAGGTCAAGATTGTGTGACAGCCGAAACCGGGCTCTGGAATGCTGGGACAAGGGTCCCAGCCGAGCGAGGGAGGCAGTCGAAAGGCAACGGGCGCAGGCTTGTTTAGCTGGCTTTCCTCCTGGCATCTTCACGGAAGCTTAGGGCGGGGTCTGGCCGGCATTGAAGCCCAGGAGCGGGTCGATTTCCGCCCGTTTCCGGGGCTTTTCCTGCCTTCCCCTGGCGGCCGAGGTGCCACTTTGGCCCTGTACAGGGCAAGGAGCGTTGAATCATGAGCGTAACCGCAGTGGGCAACCCAGGCGAACGAATTTCTTTTTCCAAGATCCGCACGGCAATTCCCCTTCCGAACCTCATTGCCGTCCAGCGGGCGTCTTATGAGCAATTCCTGCAGATGGACCTGCTCCCAGAGGAGCGGAAGAACGTAGGCTTGCAGGCGGTTTTCAGCAGCGTCTTTCCTTTAGCCGATTTCCGCTCTTCTTGTGAGCTCCACTTTGTCCATTACGAGCTGGGCGTATGGGAGTGCAAGTGCGGTCAATTGCAGGGTCTCCAACACCTGAGGATCAACTGCCAGGCCTGTGGTGCGCGGATTGGTGCCGCACAGCCCCACGAGCCCTCGGTGGTGTGCCCCCATTGTGGGCAGTCGACTCCGAACGACCTACCGCGTTGTTCCACCTGCAACTCTCCCGTTGGCCTGAAGGTGACATTCACGGAAGAGGACTGCCGCGAGCGAGGGCTCACCTACGCTGCGCCTTTGAAGGTCCGGGTGCGGTTGGTGCTATTCGAGGAGGGAAGCGAGCGGCGAATTCGCGACATCAAGGAGGAGGACCTCTACTTCGGCGAGCTGCCGTTGATGACCGCTACCGGCACCTTCATTATCAACGGCACGGAGCGGGTGGTCGTTTCCCAGCTGCACCGCTCGCCGGGCGTGTCCTTTACGCGCGAGACTCCCACCTCGCTGCTGGCTAAGGTGGTACCCTATCGCGGATCCTGGATCGAGTTCGAGTTCGACAAGAAGCAGATTCTCTACGTCCGGATTGACCGCAAGCGGCGCTTCCCAGGCACCGTCTTCCTCCGCGCCCTGGGCTTGGAAACCAACTCGCAGCTTCTGCGCACCTTCTACCGCCCTTTCCCGCTGCATCTGGGAAAGAACCTGGAGCTGGAACTGGACCGGCAGGTGTTGGAAGTGGAGGAGGAAAAAGCGCAAGCCAAGGGCGGGATGCGGGTCGCCGAACCCTTGCTCTTTGCCGGCGTGCGCTTGGACCAGGCGCTGCGAGGCAAGCTGCAGAGCCACGGTAAGGCCAAGGTCCGCGTGGATGCGACGGCGCTGGAAGAGGCCATCCTGGTGGAAGACCTGGTAAACCCTGAGACGGGCGAGCTGGTGGGCGAGGCGAACACCCACCTCACGCCGGAGCTGGTGGAGCACGCTCGGGAACTGGGATTGAGCACGCTGGAAGTGGCTTTTCCCTCCTGGGATGTGGTGGGCGAAATCCTCAGCAAGACCATCGAAAAGGACGGGGTGCGCTGCCAGCGGGATGCCATCATGGAAATCTACCGCCGCCAGCGCCCCGGCGATCCGCCCACCGAGGATTCGGCCAACGCTCTGTTCCAGGGGCTGTTTTTTGATGAGCGCAAGTACGACCTTTCGGAGGTGGGGCGCTTCAAGTTCAACGTCAAGCTGGGCCTTGACAGGCCCCTTTCTCAGCGAACCTTAGATCGCGACGACTTCGTTGCCGTGGTTCGTTACCTGATGAAGCTTTCCCGCGATGTGGGTCGCATCGACGACATCGACTCCTTGGCCAACCGCCGGGTGCGAGCCGTAGGCGAACTGCTAGAAAACCAGTTCCGCGTGGGGTTGGTTCGCATGGAGCGGGCTATCAAGGAGCGCATGACCATTCACCAGGACATCGACAACGCCATGCCCCACGACCTGGTAAACGCCAAGCCGGTGGTGGCTGCGGTCAAGGAGTTCTTCGGGTCCTCGCAGCTCTCGCAGTTCATGGACCAGACCAACCCCCTGTCAGAGGTTACGCATAAGCGGCGTCTTTCCGCTTTGGGCCCCGGGGGGCTCTCGCGCGAGCGGGCCGGCTTCGAGGTGCGCGACGTGCACGCTACCCACTATGGGCGCATCTGCCCCATCGAAACTCCTGAAGGGCCCAACATTGGTCTCATTTCTTCTCTCTCCTGCTACGCGCGCATCAACGACTACGGCTTTATCGAGTCGCCGTACCGCAAGGTGGAAGACGGACGGGTGTTGGACCACGTGCGCATCGTGGAGAAAGGCGACGGGCCTTTCCAACTGGGCGATGTGGTTCTGAGGGAGGAGGCCGAGGCGGTCAACGCCAAGCTGGCCAAGCAGCGCAAGCGCTTGGTCAAGTTCGAGCCCCACGTGTTTTACCTTTCCGCCTGGGACGAGGAAACCCTCAACATCGCCCAAGCCAACGCCCGGGTGGACGACAAGGGTTACCTGCTGGACGAGAAGGTTATTGCCCGTTCCGGCGGGGAGTTCGTGCTCATCGATCGCGACCAGGTGGACTACATCGACGTCTCGCCCAAACAGGTGGTGTCGGTGGCGGCGGCCCTGATTCCCTTCCTGGAGCACGACGACGCCAACCGCGCCCTCATGGGCTCCAACATGCAGCGCCAGGCCGTGCCCCTGCTGCGCACCGAGGCGCCCATTGTTGGTACCGGCCTGGAGGACGTGGTGGCACGCGACTCGGGTGCGGTGGTGGTTTGCCGCCGTTCAGGTGTGGTGGACACGGTGGACTCGCAGCGCATCATCGTGCGCGTGGAGGCGGAGGATCCGGAAACCGGCCAGCTGCGCGACTTCGGCGCCGATATTTACCAGCTGACCAAGTTCCGCCGTTCGAACCAAAACACCTGCATCAACCAAAAACCCATCGTCCGGCCTGGTCAGCGGGTGGTTAAGGGGCAGGTGTTGGCCGACGGCCCCAACACCGACCGCGGCGAGTTGGCCCTCGGGCGAAACGTCCTGGTGGCCTTTATGCCCTGGCGGGGCTACAACTTCGAGGACGCCATTGTCGTTTCCGAGAAGCTGGTGAAGGAAGACTACTTCACCTCGGTGCACATCGAGGAGCTGGAGGTCGCTGCCCGAGACACCAAGCTGGGTCCGGAAGAAATCACCCGGGACATCCCTAACGTCTCCGAAGCCAACCTGCGCGATTTGGACGAGGCGGGCATCGTCCGCATTGGCGCGCACGTGCGGCCCGGCTCCTATTTGGTGGGCAAGGTGACACCCAAGGGCGAAACCCAGCTGACGCCTGAGGAAAAGCTGCTGCGAGCCATTTTTGGCGAGAAGGCCGGCGACGTGAAGGATGCCTCCCTCAAGTGTCCCCCGGGTATTTCCGGCGTGGTGGTGGGCGTCAAAATTTTCTCCCGCCGCGGCGCGGAAAAAGACAGCCGGGCCTTGGCTATCGAGGAGCAGGAGATCGCTCGCATTCGCAAGAACTCGGAAGACGAAAAGCGCATTATCCTCGAAGAGCGCAACAAGAAGCTGCGCCAGCTGCTGGAGGGCGCGCAGGTGACGGCCGATGTGTACGATGCCCAAGGGGAGCTGGTAGCCCGCGCTGGCGAGCAGCTTCCAGGCGATGTGGTGGACCGTTTGCCGGTGGCGGCCCTGCAGCGCCTGAGCTTAGCCGACGTGGCGGTTAAGGAGCGGGTGCGGCTTCTGGTGGCACAAGCCGAATCGCAAATCCAAGTTTTGGAAAAGCTCAACCGGGAGCGGATCGAGCTTTTGACCGCGGGCGACGAGCTTCCACCCGGTGTCATCAAAGTGGTGAAGGTTTACGTCGCTATGAAGCGCAAGCTTCAGGTGGGTGATAAGATGGCCGGTCGTCACGGGAACAAGGGCGTGATCTCCGTGGTGCTGCCGCAGGAGGACATGCCCTTCCTGGACGACGGCACGCCGGTGGAAATCGTGCTCAATCCCTTGGGTGTGCCTTCGCGCATGAACGTGGGGCAAATCTTGGAAACCCACTTGGGTTGGGCCGGCAAGAAGCTGGGCGTGCGCTTCGCCTCGCCGGTGTTCGATGGCGCCACCGAGGAAGAAATTGGCCACTGGCTGCGAAAGGCAGGCCTGCCGGAAGACGGCAAGACCATCCTCCGCGACGGCGTCACCGGCGAGCCCTTCGAGCAGAGGGTCACGGTGGGCTACATTTACATGCTCAAGCTATCCCACTTGGTTGATGACAAGATCCACGCCCGCTCCATCGGCCCGTACTCCCTTATCACCCAGCAGCCCCTGGGCGGCAAGGCTCAGTTCGGCGGCCAGCGTCTCGGTGAGATGGAGGTGTGGGCCCTGGAGGCCTATGGCGCCGCCTACACGTTGCAAGAGTTGCTGACGGTGAAATCTGACGACGTGGATGGCCGGTCGCGGGTTTACGAAGCCATCGTCAAGGGCAAGATCCCCGAGGAACCGGGGCTGCCCGAATCCTTCAACGTGCTGGTGCGCGAGCTCCAAAGCTTGGGTTTGGATGTGGAGCTCATCAAGCGCCAGCTGGGGTCGTGAGGTGCGAACATGAGTGGACTGCCTCCGCAAGCGCGCGCTTTCTTTACCAAGCCTAAGGCTATCAACGACTTTGATGCCATCCGGGTGTCGCTCGCCTCGCCGGAAAAGATCCGCTCGTGGTCTCATGGCGAGGTCACGAAGCCGGAAACCATCAACTACCGCACCTTCAAACCGGAAAAGGACGGTCTTTTCTGCGCACGCATCTTTGGGCCGGTCACCGACTGGGAGTGCCTGTGCGGTAAGTACAAGCGCATGAAGTACAAGGGCGTGGTGTGCGACAAGTGCGGGGTGGAGGTGACCCGCTCGCGCGTGCGCCGCGAGCGCATGGGGCACATCGAGCTGGCGGCACCTGTTTCCCATGTTTGGTTTTTCAAGGGGTTGCCCAGCCGCATCGGGCAGCTTCTGGATATGACCATTCGCGATTTGGAGCGGGTGCTTTACTTCGAAGCCTACGTGGTAATTGACCCGGGGGACGTGGCGGAGCTGGGGGAAAAGCAAATCCTCACCGAGGAGCAATACCGAGAGCTTAAGGCCAAATACGCTGAGAGCTTCGTCGCCAAAATGGGGGCGGAGGCCATCCAGGAGCTTCTGCGGCGGGTGGACCTGGATGAGTTGGCGGCGGAGCTGCGTATGCAAATGCGCACCGAACCCTCCAGCGCCAAAAGGCAAAAGGCGGCTAAGCGGCTGCGGGTGGTCGAGGCTTTCAGAAAATCGGGTAACCGGCCAGAATGGATGATCCTCGAGGTCATCCCTGTGCTCCCACCGGAGCTGCGTCCCCTGGTTCCCCTGGATGGTGGTCGCTTTGCCACCTCGGACCTCAACGACCTGTACCGCCGGGTCATCAACCGCAACAACCGCTTGAAGAAGCTTTTGGAGCTGCGAGCACCGGAAGTGATCGTGCGCAACGAAAAGCGCATGCTGCAGGAGGCGGTGGATGCCCTGTTCGACAACGGTCGTCGCGGGCGGGTGATCAAGGGCTCCAACGGCCGGCCTCTCAAGTCGTTGTCCGACGCCCTGAAGGGCAAGCAGGGGCGCTTCCGCCAGAACCTCCTGGGCAAGCGCGTGGACTACTCCGGCCGCTCGGTGATCGTGGTGGGACCCGAACTCAAGCTGAACCAGTGCGGCCTGCCCAAGGAAATGGCCTTGGAGCTGTTCAAGCCCTTTATCTACCAAGTGTTGGAAAAGAAGGGCTTGGCCTCGACGGTCAAACTCGCCAAGGAGCTGGTGGAGCAGCGCACGCCGGAGGTGTGGGATGGGCTGGAAGAAGTGATTCGCGAGCATCCCATCCTCCTCAACCGCGCACCCACCCTGCACCGGCTTGGTATTCAGGCCTTCGAGCCGGTGCTGGTGGAGGGCAAGGCCATTCGCATCCATCCTCTGGTTTGCGCCGCCTACAACGCTGACTTCGACGGCGACCAAATGGCGGTGCACGTGCCCCTTTCGCCCCTGGCCCAGCTGGAGGCCAGGGTGCTGATGCTGGCCCCGCGGAACATCCTCTCGCCCGCTTCCGGCAAGCCTTTGGCTGTGCCCTCCCAGGACATGGTGCTGGGCATTTACTACCTCACTTCTGACCGGCCAGGTCCGGCCACCGGCAAGCGGAAGGTCTTCGCCTCGGTGGACGAGGTGCTGCTGGCCCACGCCAACGGCTTCATTGGCACTTTGGACCCTATTGAGCTGGTTTATTCGGGTGACCTCATGGACCTTACCGCTGAAGCCGACCAACAGGATGTGCTCCATGCCGACATGCAGCACGTGGAGCGCTGGCACTTGGATACCACCGTGGGCCGGGTGATCTTCAACGCCGCCCTGCCCGAGGAGCTCCCCTTCATCAACGGCCAGCTAAAGAAATCGGGCCTGCAAAGCTTGGTTTCCTTCGCGTACCTGCGCTACGGGCACGAGACCACCGTCCGCCTGCTGGAAGCGTTGAAGGATTTGGGCTTTGCCTGGGCGACGCGGGCGGGGGTTTCCATCGGCTCCGCGGACATGGTCACGCCTCCCTCCAAGGAGCGCGTCATTGCCGAGGCGTTGAAGCAGGTGGAGGAGGTGGAACAGCAGCGCTTGTCCGGAGCCATCACCACCGGCGAGCGGCACAATAAGATCGTGGACATCTGGCACCGCGTGACGGAGAAGGTCTCGGACGAGATGTTCAAGGAGATGAGGCGCCTGACCCAGGAGCGGGGCGAGCTCAACCCCATTTTCATCATGGCCGACTCGGGCGCCCGCGGCTCCAAAGAACAGGTCCGTCAAATTGCCGGCATGCGTGGGTTGATGTCCAAGCCTTCGGGAGCTATTATCGAAACCCCCATCACCGCCAACTTCCGTGAGGGGCTTTCGGTGCTGCAGTACTTCATTTCCACCCACGGTGCGCGCAAGGGTTTGGCCGACACGGCATTGAAGACCGCCGACTCCGGCTACCTTACCCGTCGCTTGGTGGACGTGGCCCAGGATGTGATTGTCACCGAAGAGGATTGCGGCACGGATCACGGGATTTACCTTACGGCCATTACCGAGGGCGGTGAGGTACTGGAGAAGCTGCGCGATCGCTTGGTGGGCCGCGTGGCCGCCGAGGACATTGGGGACCCTGTGGAGGGCACGGTCATTTGCCGTGCTGGGCAGGAAATCACCGAGGACCTGGCGGCGCTCATTGAAGACGCCGGTTATGAGCGGGTAAAGATCCGTTCGGTGCTCACCTGCGAAACTCGGCGTGGGGTTTGCCGCCGGTGTTACGGCCGTATGTTGGCGACCGGGACGTTGGTGAGGTTGGGAGAAGCGGTAGGCATCATCGCCGCACAGTCCATCGGTGAGCCGGGTACCCAGCTCACCATGCGCACCTTCCACTACGGCGGTGCTGCCACCCGCGCCACCGAGCAATCCAAGCACTTGGCTTCGCGTTCGGGGCGGGTCAAGTTCACCAACGTGCAGCTGGTGACCAACGCTGAGGGCAAGCAGGTGGTGGTCACCCGCAACGCCAAGCTGGCCATTGTGGACGACCGCGGCCGCGAACGGGAGCGATACAACCTGGTATACGGGTCGGTGTTGACCGTGAGCGAAGGGGAGGAGGTCAGCCCGGGCAAGGAACTGGCCGTTTGGGATCCGTTTACCTCCTCCGTGCTTACCACGGTAGCGGGCACGGTGGAGTTCGTGGACTTGGTGGAAGGGGAAAACGTGCGCGAGGACATCGACCGCGCCACCGGCCACGCCCGACACGTAGTGGTGGAGCCTATCGGGGCCGACAAGCGCATCCCCACCATCGTGGTGCGCACGGACGAGGGCAAGGAGCGCCGCTACCAGCTGGCGGTGGGCTCGTACCTGATGGTCAAAGAGGGCGAGCGGGTGCTGCCCGGTGACGTGTTGGCCAAGATCCCGCGGGAAACCACCAAGACCAAGGACATCACCGGCGGCTTGCCCAGGGTGGTGGAGCTGTTTGAAGCACGCCGGCCGAAGGATGCAGCGGTGGTGAGCGAAATCAGCGGCGTGGTGAGGGTGTTGGATGCCGGGCGGAGCGCCCGCAAGGTGCAGGTGGAAGGCCGGGAGGGCACCGTCCGCGAATACACGATCCCCCGCAACGCCCACCTGATTGTGCAAGATGGCGACACGGTCCAGGCCGGGGAGCCGCTCACCGAAGGCCCCATGGACCCCCACGACGTGCTGGCGGTCTTGGGCGAAACGGAGTTGCAGCGCTTTTTGGTGGACAAGATTCAGGAGGTTTACCGCACCCAAGGCGTGGCCATCAACGACAAGCACATCGAGGTCATCGTGCGGCAAATGTGCCGCTTCGTGCGGATCACCGATCCAGGCGACACCGAGTTTCTCTTGGACGAGCAGGTGCCGCGGTACCGGGTGCTGGAGGAGAACGAGCGGGTCGTGCGCCTGGGCGGGCAACCGGCCAAGTTCGCCCCGGTGCTTTTGGGCATTACCAAGGCGGCCTTGGCCACCGAGTCCTTCGTTTCCGCTGCCTCGTTCCAGGAAACCACGCGGGTGCTCACGGAAGCGGCGGTTTCTGGCAAGGTGGATCACCTTTACGGTCTGAAGGAAAACGTCATCGTGGGACGGTTGATACCCGCGGGCACGGGGACGAAGGTTTATCGTTACTTCCGCATCGAGCCTCCTCGGCCGGAGGAGCTGCCCCAGCAGGCGACCCCCGAAGAGCCGGTGTTCCCCGATCAGGAGGAGGAAGAGTTGCCCGACATGCCGTAATGCGACTGCTGTTGACAGGGAACGAGAAGGCGCGTAAAATTTGCAAGCTTTGTCGCCCAACGGCGGACGCGAGCGTTCGTGTCCCGATGGGTGATCGGAAACAAGCTTGAGGAGCGAAGCGAGGTCGCGATGCCAACGATAGCGCAACTGGTACGAAAGGGCCGGGCGAAGGTCGAGGAAAAAACTAAGAGCCCGGCGTTGCGTGGATGCCCGCAGAAGCGCGGTGTTTGCACCCGCGTGTACACCACAACGCCGAAGAAGCCCAACTCGGCGTTGCGCAAGGTGGCGCGTGTGCGCCTGACCAACGGGATTGAGGTCACCGCCTACATTCCTGGTGAGGGGCACAACCTGCAGGAGCACTCGGTGGTGCTGATCCGCGGTGGGCGCGTCAAGGATCTTCCCGGTGTGCGTTACCACATCACCCGCGGTACCTTGGATGCGCAAGGGGTGGCTGATCGCAATCAAGGTAGGTCGAAATACGGCACGAAGCGCAAAAAGCAAGCTGCCAAAACGGGAGGTAAGAAGTAATGCCACGCCGTCGAACCGTCGAGCGCCGCGAGGTGATGCCGGACCCGGTGTACAACTCGCAGCTGGTAACCAAATTTATCAATGGGATCTTGCGTCGGGGTAAGAAAAGCGTGGCCGAAAAAATTTTTTACGGAGCCATGGACATCATCCAACAGCGCACCGGCGACGATCCCATGAAGGTGTTCAAGCGAGCGATGGAACAGGTCAAACCTCAATTGGAGGTGAAGTCTCGCCGGGTGGGTGGGTCCACCTACCAGGTGCCGGTGGAGGTACCTCCCAACCGCCAGTTGTCTCTTTCCATTCGTTGGCTGATCGCCTATGCCAAGCAGCGGCATGAGAAGTCCATGATGGAAAAGCTGGCGGCTGAGCTGATGGATGCGGCCAATAACCGTGGCGGCGCCATCAAGAAGCGCGAGGATACGCACCGGATGGCCGAGGCGAACAAGGCCTTCAGCCACTACCGGTGGTAACAGGTAGCAGCCCATGTGGTCGTTGCTGGTAAGAAAGGGAAGTTAGAAGCGGATAGGCCTTAGAGGCCGGAAAGGTTCTTTGAAAAGATGCCCCGAACGGTACCCCTGGAGAGGACTCGCAATATCGGCATCATGGCCCACATTGATGCCGGAAAGACAACGACTACCGAGCGGATCCTCTATTACACAGGGGTTAACTACAAAATGGGCGAGGTGCACGAAGGCACCGCGACCATGGACTGGATGGAGCAGGAGCAGGAGCGGGGCATCACCATTACCTCAGCAGCGACCACCTGCTTTTGGCAGGGGTCCTTCAATCAGGTCCCGCCGCATCGCATCAACATCATCGATACACCTGGACACGTGGATTTCACCGCGGAGGTGGAACGCAGTCTGCGGGTACTGGATGGCGCGGTAGCGGTATTCTCGGCGGTGGAGGGAGTTGAACCTCAGTCGGAGACGGTGTGGCGACAGGCGGACCGCTACCGCGTTCCGCGCATTGCCTTCGTCAACAAGATGGACCGGGTGGGCGCGGATTTCTTCGCTGTGATCGAGCAGATTCGCGACAAATTGCGCGCCACGCCGGTGCCCGTGCAAATTCCCTGTGGCAGCGAAGAAAACTTCGTGGGTGTTGTAGATTTGATCGAGGGCCGGGCCTACCTCTACACCGGCGATGAGTTGGGCGCTCATTACGACGTGGTGCCTGTCCCGGAGGAGCTGAAGGACCAGTACCAGCATTGGCGCGAAAAGCTGCTGGAAGTGGCTGCCGAGCATGACGAAAACCTCTTAGAGAAATACCTAGCGGGCGAGTCGCTGAGCCCGGAGGACATTCGCGCATCCTTGCGAGCGCAAACCGTGGCGCACCGCATCGTGCCGGTTGTCTGCGGTTCGGCCTTTCGCAACAAGGGCGTGCAGATGCTGTTGGATGCGGTGGTCGATTACCTGCCCTCGCCCTTGGACATCCCTCCCATTGAAGGCCATAACCTGGACGGCAACCCGGAAACTCGGCTGGCCGACGACAATTCCCCGTTTGCCGCCTTGGCCTTCAAGATCATGAGTGATCCCTTCGTGGGCCAGCTGACCTACCTTCGTGTTTACTCAGGCCATCTCAGCTCCGGGGATCAGGTGTTGAATGCGTCCCGAGGAAATACCGAGCGCATCGGCCGCCTGCTCAAAATGCACGCCAACAAACGCGAAGAAATCAAGGAGGTTTACGCCGGCGATATTTGCGCTGTGGTTGGCTTACGCAACGTGGCCACTGGCGACACCATCTGCGACCCCAAGGCGCCCATCGTGTTGGAGGCGATGCAATTCCCGGAACCGGTGATTTCGGTGGCTATCGAGCCTGCTTCTCGCGCCGATCAGGACAAGTTGGGCTATGCCCTGCAGAAGCTGGCGCAGGAGGACCCCACATTCCGGGTTCACACGGACCCGGAGAGCGGGCAAACCATCATTTCCGGCATGGGCGAGCTGCACTTGGAAATCATCGTGGACCGGCTTGTGCGCGAGTTCAAGGTGCAGGCGAAGGTGGGACGCCCGCAAGTGGCGTACCGGGAAACTATTACCCAGGAGGCGGAAGGCGAGGGGCGCTTTGTTCGCCAGACCGGTGGCCGCGGCCAGTACGGCCACGCCAAGATTCGCATTTGGCCGCTCAACGACGGCCGTGACTATGAATTTCGCAACGACATTGTCGGTGGGGTTATCCCAAAGGAGTTCATCAAGCCCGTGGATCAAGGTATCCGCGAGGCTATGCAGCGGGGCGTGCTCGCCAGCTACCCCATGATCGGCGTGGGCGTGAGTCTTTTCGATGGCTCCTACCATGAGGTGGACTCCTCGGAAGTGGCTTTTAAAGTGGCGGGCTCACTGGCTTTCCAAGACGCGGCGGCCAAGGCTAAGCCGGTGCTTTTGGAGCCGATCATGGAGGTGGAGGTGGTAACCCCCGAAGAGTACATGGGCGATGTGCTGGGCGATCTGAACGCTCGGCGCGGCAAGGTCACGCATTTGGAGCGGCGGCAAAACTCGCAAGTGATCACCGCCTTCGTGCCGCTGGCGCAAATGTTTGGCTACGCCACGCAGCTGCGCTCGATGACGCAGGGGCGGGCCACCTATTCCATGCAGTTTGCCCACTATGAGGAGGTTCCCCGCAGCGTAGCGGAGGAAGTCATTGCTCGCGTGCGTGGGAAAGCTTGAGACGGGGGGTGCGTCATGGCCAAGCAGAAGTTTGATCGGACGAAGCCGCATGTGAACGTAGGGACGATAG
>CAZAUJ010000023.1:0-13441 GCA_964488355.1 uncultured Thermoanaerobaculia bacterium
AGCGCCTGCGCCGCTTATACGATCGCGCGCACCCACGAGCCTGAGATGGGCGCACGTGTTGCCATTTGTCTGCTCTTGGTTGCCCACCCAGCTCGATCGGAAGAGTCGTTTTTGGTGGTGTTTAGCGACGGGGGGTTTCTTCACGTGCGGGGCGCCCAGCTGGCGGGGGAGAACCGGCTACGCCTGCACCTGCCCGAGGGGGCCACGCTGGAGGTGCCGCTCACGCGGGTGGAAAAGGTCATCCAGGCCACGCTGGCGCAAGAGCCAAGCCGACAGGCTGGCTTGCCGGAGGGCACAGCTCGCTGCTCGCCCCAGTTTGTGGCCGAGCCCCTGCCGGCGGGGACTCCCTTCGCGCAGGAGCTGCAGCTGGCTGGCCAGCGGGCCAACCTCCACCCTCGTCTTTTGGCAGCGGTGGTGGCCGTGGAATCCGGCTTCAACCCCCTGGCCGTGTCGCCGGTAGGGGCTCGCGGTCTGATGCAGCTCATGCCCACCGTTTGGTTGGCTTACGGTCTTTTGGAACCGCACCACCCGCTGCAGAACCTGCTGGCGGGAGCGGTCCACCTGCGGCGGCTATTGGACCGCTTCGGCCGGCTGGACTGGGCGTTGGCGGCTTACAACGCGGGCGCGGCGGTGGTTGCCAGCTACGGCGGCATTCCCCCGTACCGTGAAACCCAGCACTATGTACGGGAGGTTCTGGCGCGTTTCTGCCCTGAAACCACCTGAGTTGCACGCAAGGTAGCTGATCGAGATCTTCGGTCGGGAACGGCTTGTGAATGTGCGTATAATTCCCATGGCTCCTGGGAAGGTTGCTTCCCAGGCGCGGGTTGAAGCAAGCGGGAGGGTTTCTACCATGAGGACTCCTGATGGCAGCAGCGCCTTCTTGACCACCAAGCTGGAGAAGCTGCTGGACAAGGCTCGGGCCAACAGCCTCTGGCCGTATCCCTTTGGCACGGCGTGCTGTGGCATCGAGTTCATGTCGGTGATGATGGGACATTACGACCTCTCCCGCTTCGGTGCCGAAGTAGTGCGTTTTTCGCCGCGGCAGTCAGACCTTTTAATCGTGGCGGGCACGATAACCGACAAGATGGCGCCAGTTTTGGTACGCATTTACGAGCAGATGGCCGAACCCAAGTACGTCATTTCCATGGGTGCCTGCGCCTGCACCGGCGGTTTTTACCGCGCCTATCACGTGGTGCAGGGGATCGACGAGTTTATCCCTGTGGATGTGTACGTGCCGGGATGCCCACCCACCCCGGAAGCCCTTTTTGCCGGGGTGCTGAAGCTGCAAGAGATGATCGAGCGGGGGGAGACGCATTACCAGCGCATGGTGGCTGCCAGGAAGGCAGCTGCGGGAGCGTGAGATGGCCGCACGAGAGGAGCGCCGCCAAGCCATTCGCCAAGCCTTTCCCGATGAGTCCCTAGTGCACGAGGTGCCCGGGGGAGACCAGCAAACCTTCGTGGTGGATCGCAGGGTTTTGCTCGACCTGACCCGTCACCTCAAGGAGCATTCGGCCCTGCGCCTCAACCTCCTTTTGGATGTGTGCGGCGTGGATTGGCTGGGCAAGAGGGAGCCGCGCTTTGAAGTGGTTTACCACCTCTATTCGCTGGACCACGGCCACCGTATCCGCCTCAAGGTTCCTCTCTCGGAGGAAGACCCGAGCGTGCCCTCGGTTTACGGGCTTTGGAACGCGGCGGACTGGTTCGAGCGCGAGGCCTTCGACATGTTTGGCATCCGCTTCACCGGCCACCCCAACCTGCGCCGCATCCTGACCCATGATTCCTTTCAGGGGCACCCCCTGCGCAAGGATTACGACCCGGGCCAGCGTTGGCTGCTGAAGGAGGAAGAGCAGTACATTCCCCAGTGGGCGAAAGTGCCTCAGGAAGATGAGGACCACTTCGAGACCCAGGTGCTGAACCTGGGTCCGGCCCACCCGGCCACCCACGGTACCCTGCGCACGGTGGTGCGCTTGGACGGTGAGGTGATTACCGAGGCGGAGACGGAAATCGGTTACCTGCACCGCTGTTTTGAGAAGATGTCCGAGCGGCACACCTGGAATCAGGTCATCCCCTACACTGACCGCCTCAATTACTGCTCGGCCATGATCAACGGGGTAGGATACGCCCTAACGGTAGAGAACATGCTGGGCATCCAAGCGCCCCCGCGGGCTCAGGTGGTGCGGGTGATCCTGTCCGAGCTTTCCCGCATCATGGACCACATCGTGGACATCGGTGCCAATCTCACTGACCTGGGGGCCATGACGCCCTTCCTGTACCTGTACCAGGCTCGGGAAGAGATTTACTCCGTGCTGGAGGCCTGCGCCGGCGGCCGCCTTACCGTTTCCTATGTGCGCATTGGCGGTTTGGCCAACGACGTGCCGCCGGATTTTGCCGACGGGGTACGGTACCTGCTCAAGCGTGTTCCGCCCCTGATTGACGACATGGAAAAGCTCATCACCGAAAACCGCATCTTCCGCGACCGCACCGAGGGCATTGGCAAGATCTCGGCAGAGGAGGCTATCAATTGGGGTTGGACGGGACCTTGTCTGCGCGCCTGTGGGGTGCCTTACGATGTGCGCAAGTCCCACCCGTACCTGGGCTACGAGCAGTACGACTTCAAGGTTCCCATCGCCCACACAGGCGATACTTACGCACGTTACCTGGTGCGGGTGGAGGAAATGCGGCAGAGCCTGCGAATTGTGGAGCAAGCGCTGGCCAACCTCCCCGATGGGCCAATCATCGTCGAGGACCACAACGTCGCCCTCCCGCCTAAAGCGCGCGTTTACACGGAGATGGAGTCCCTCATTTACCACTTCAAGCTCATCATGGAGGGCATGAAGGTGCCGGCGGGAGAGTACTACGGCTACGTGGAGGGGGCCAACGGGGAGCTGGGCTTTTATGCCATCTCCGATGGTGGCGGCAAACCCTACCGGCTGAAGGTGCGGCCGCCGTGCTTTGCCATCTTCCAAACCTTCCCCCACCTGCTGAAGGGCCATCTGGTGGCCGATAGCGTGGCCATCTTGGGCAGCCTCAACATCATTGCTGGGGAGCTGGACCGATGAACAACGACGTGGTGGTGGTGAACCCTCGACCGCTGCGTTTCTGGCAGCGCTTTTACCTGGTGGAGGTGCTCAAGGGCCTGGGCGTGACCCTGCGCCACTTTTTGGGCAACCTGTTCCGCCGTAAGTACACGGTGACGGTGGAGTGGCCGGAGGTGAAAAGGGAGTACTCGGAACGGTTGCGGGGTCGGCACGTGATCCTCACCCGCGAGGATGGCTCGCCGCGCTGCGTCGCCTGCTACATGTGCGAGACCGCGTGCCCGGCGGACTGCATCCACATCGAGGCGGAGGACGACCCAAACGCACCCGTTGAGTGGGAGAAACAACCTAAGGTTTTCACCATTGACCTCTTGCGCTGCGTTTTCTGCGGCTTTTGCGTGGACGCCTGCCCCAAAGAGGCCATCATCATGACCCGGACCCACGAAATGGCCTTCCGCACGCGGGAAGAAGCGGTCATCGGCCTGGACCAGCTGCTCTACCGTGGGCCGCTGGAAGAGCTGGACATGGGGTACCGGCCCTACTACGGCACACCGCGTACCCGCGTTCAGCTTCCCATTCCCACCACCAACGCGTCCTAGGCCTGCCCAATGGCTGCAAAAAAAAAGCGGCGCCGAGGCGCCGCTAGGCTTTGTTTTTTCTTTGGTTAGATTTGCTTCACGTTCTTGGCCTGGAGCCCCTTGGGACCGCGCTCCACCTCGAACTGCACGCGCGCGCCCTCCTTGAGGGTCCGGAAGCCGTCACCCACGATGGCGGTGTAGTGGACGAACACGTCCTCGCCGTTCTCCTGGGTAATGAAGCCAAAGCCCTTTGTTTCGTTGAACCACTTAACCGTACCTGTTGCCATGCTGCACTCCTCGTTTCGGTCCCTATGAGGACCTTTGCTCGTGCTGGAGGCGTCCCAGCGGCCAAAAGAAAAAACCGCGAACTCGCCAAGCTTCGCGGTCCGTTGCACACTCATTTTTGGGAAAGCCCAAAACCACCTTAACTCCTACCCGGGGGCATAGTGACAGATGTGCGAGGCCTTGTCAACCCCCCACCAGCCTACGCCAGCCACGGTGCTCCCGGAGCGGTGGTTCCTCGAGCGTGCGGGGATGCACGCGGCTTCAGGAGAAAAGCTGGGAGCGGGCCAGCTGAGCCAAGGCTCGGTAGGCTTGCTGTGCGGCGGGCGCGAGCACCGCCAAGTGGGCTGCCACCGTGGCCTCGTCCCCGCGCGCAAGGGGCCCAGTGAGCCGCTCCCAGCCGCGCGCTCCCCGGAGCTGTTGAATCACCGCCGCGGCCAAATGGTGAAGGGCTTCGGCCGCTGCCCCTGCTGGGAAACCGGCGCGCAGCAGCTCATGCCTTGCCACCAGCAGCAGGGTGTACAGCATGGGCCCAGCCAGGGTGGCGGCAGCGTGGTACAGGGGCCAGTCCAGCTGGGCGACTACCATCGGCCGCAAACCCAGCCTCTTTGCCAACGCTTGGGCCGAATGCACTGCTTGAGGGTCTCCGGCCAAGGTAACGTAGGCACCGCGCAGCTGCAGGCGGGGCCGCTGGGGGTGCGGGAAGGGTAGTAAGGGATGAAAAAGGCCCACGGCGGTTCCCAGCTCGCGCAGCGGCGCAAGCACCTCGGGGCTCTGGCTGCCGGAGGTGTGCAGCGCCACCGGTGGGGACACCCCGCGCTCAGCCAGAGTAGGCAGCAGAGAAGGCAGCTCTCGGTCCCGTACCGCCAGCAACAATTGGCTGCCAGCAGGGAGGGCCCGGTCCCAGGAAAACACGAGCGAAGAGGGCAGGGCAGCTAGGGCCTGTCGCTTGCTGGCTTCGGAGCGACACACCACGCCGGCGAGGGCTCGGTGTCGCGCCAAGGCTGCGGCCAGCTGCAACCCGCAACGGCCTGCACCGATGATGAGCCAAGTTTCCATTGCGTGTCCATCATAAGGTAAACTTGTGTTGCGGAAGGAGCGGGCTGATGGCGCAGCAGGAGCTCTCCCCCAGGGAACGGCTCATCCTTTGCGAGCTGGTGGCGTGCTACCTGGAAAGGGGTGAGCCGGTTGCCTCGGGCACCTTGGCCCAGGTGTCCCAGACGGGGCTTTGCGCTGCTTCCCTGCGGAACATCATGGCTGCGCTGGAGGACATGGGCTACCTGCGGCAACCCCACACCTCTGCTGGGCGGGTGCCCACCGATGCGGCACTGCGCGTGTACGTGGAAACGCTGGCGCAGACGGTGGCGCTGGCGGAAAGGGAGAAACGCACCTTGGCGTCGCGGCTTCGGCAGGAGGGCTCGCTGGAGGAGATCCTGGCCAAGGCCAGCCAGGTGCTGGCGGAAATTACCGCCGAGGTGGGTTTAGCTGCCGCCCCGGCCCCGCGGGAGGCCTCCCTGGAAGCCATCCATTTTGTGCGCGTGTCCCGCGAGCGGGTCATGGCGGTGGTGGTAACCCAGGGGGGGCTGGTGGATTCCCGGATGTTGGCTGTGGAGCGCGAGTTTGCCCCGGAAGAGCTGGAGCGCATTTCCAACTACTGCAACCAACAGTTCCGTGGCCTGCGCTTGGGGGAAATCCGCGCGCGCTTGGAGGCACTGCTGCGGGAGGAGCGGGCGCGGGGCGATGCGCTCATGGCCGGCGTGCTGCTTTTGGCGAGCAAGACCTTGGAAGGCGGGTTGCAGGCTGGCGGGGAGGTGTTCCTGCAAGGCACCGAACACTTGCTCGCCAAGGCCGGGCCGAAGGAGCTGGTGGCGCTTAAAGACTTTTTCCGCGCCTGGGCGGACAAGACCGCTTTGCTGCAGCTTCTGGATGCCTACCTGAGCTCCCAGGGCCCGCGGGTGCTTTTTGGCCGCGAACTTCACCTGGGGGAAGAAGGGGAGCTTTCCCTGATCGTTACGTCCTTTCATCTGGCCAGCGGTGAGGAAGGCATCGTGGGCGTGATGGGCTTCAAGCGCATGGATTACCCCCGCATCGTGCCGCTGGTGGATTACGTGGGTTGGTTGCTGGCGCAGGCGGGGGAATGGAGGGTTTGAGGAGATGGAGGACAAAGAGACCAAAGGCGTAGAGCCTGCAGCGCCGGAAGAGGAGGGCGGAGCCTCACCGGCGCTGGAAGCAGCACAGGGCGAGCCCAGCGCTGTGGACCAGGCGCTGCAGGAAGAGCTGGAACGCCTGCAGGAGGAAATGGCCCGCTTGCGGGAGCTGTACCTGCGCAAGTTGGCCGACTTCGAAAACTTCCGCAAGCGCAAGGAAAAGGAAATGCAGGACTTTCGCCTGCTGGCGCATGCCGACCTGCTCCGCGATGTGCTGCCGGTACTGGACAACCTGGAGCGGGCGCTGGCGGTACCGGAAGGGGACGGCTCGGGCATCCGCACCGGTGTGGAGTTGGTGCTGCGTCAGCTCAAGGACGTGCTTTCGCGCTACGGCCTCGCCGAGGTGAACCCGTTGGCGCAAGCCTTCGACCCCCGTTACCACGAAGCCATCGCCCGCCAGGAGCGGGAGGAGGTCACCAGCGAGGTGGTGTTGGAGGTGCTGCAAAAAGGCTATATGCTGCACGAAAAGCTTCTCCGTCCCGCCATGGTGGTGGTGGGGGTACCTAAGAAACGTGAGGAGCCCCCGGCGCCGGAGCCGGAGGAGAAGGGCGAGGGTGATCCATGGGTGTCGTGATTGGCATAGACCTAGGCACTACCAACTCCTGTGCCGCGCTGGTGGAGGGCGCCAGACCGGTGGTCATCCCCAACCGCGAGGGGGCGCGCACCACCCCCTCGGTGGTGGCGCTTACCGCGGACGGAGAGCTCCTGGTGGGGCAAATTGCCCGGCGGCAGGCACTGACCAACGCCAAGAACACCGTCTATGCGGTCAAGAGGCTCATGGGGCGCAAGTTTACCTCGCCGGAGGTAACCCGCGCTCGGGAGCTGGTGCCCTACGCCATCGTGGAGGCGCCCAACGGCGATGCCTACGTACAAATTGGCGGCCGCACCTTTTCGCCGCAGGAAATTTCCTCGTTCATCTTGAGGGAAATCAAAGAGTTTTCCGAGGCCGCGCTGGGGCAAGAGGTCAAGGAAGCCATCGTTACCGTGCCGGCCTACTTTGACGACGCTCAACGCCAGGCCACTAAAGATGCGGGCACCCTTGCCGGTCTCAACGTGCTGCGCATCATTAACGAGCCCACCGCGGCCGCGCTGGCTTACGGCTTCGGCCGGGTGGGCGGCGGGGAGCTGGTGGCGGTGTACGACTTGGGTGGTGGCACCTTCGATATCTCGATCTTGGAGATCGGTGAGGGCCTTTACGAGGTCAAATCCACGGCCGGCGATACCTTCCTGGGGGGAGAGGACTTCGATGCCCGCATCATCGAGCTGCTCCTGGACCAGTTTAAAAAGGAAACAGGCGTGGACCTGACCGAGGACCCCATGGCGATGCAGCGGCTGAAGGAAGCAGCGGAGCAAGCCAAATGCCAGCTGTCTTCAGCGGAGGTGACCACCGCCTCCTTACCTTTCATGGCCCAGGCAGGTTCCAAGGCGCTGCATCTCAACTACACTCTCACCCGCGAGCAGCTGGAGGACCTGGTACGGGACCTGGTAATCAAGACCTTGGAACCCTGCCGCAACGCCTTGGAAGCGGCCAAGGTGACACCCGAACAGGTGAGCCAGGTGATCCTGGTGGGTGGGCAGACACGCATGCCCCTGGTGGCGCGCACGGTCGCGCAGTTCTTCAAGCGCGAGCCTTGCCGTGACATCAACCCTGATGAAGTGGTGGCCGTAGGAGCGGCAATCCAGGCGGGCATTATCAAGGGTGAGGTGAAGGACCTGGTGCTTTTGGACGTCACGCCCCTGTCCTTAGGCATTGAAACCCGCGGTGGTCTGTTCGCCAAGCTCATTGAGCGCAACTCCACCATCCCTACGCGCGCCACGCAAATCTTCACCACCGTGGCAGACAACCAGCGCGTGGTGGAAATTCACGTGCTGCAGGGGGAAAGGGAGCTGGCGGCGGAAAACCGCTCCCTGGGCAAGTTTGAGCTGGTAGGCATTCCGCCGGCGCCGCGCGGGGTGCCGCAAATTGAGGTCACCTTCGCCATTGACTCCAACGGCATCGTGCAGGTGACAGCCCGGGACGTGGCTTCGGGGAAGGAGCAGTCTATCCGTGTCAACCCGGCCGGCGGCCTCACCCGGGAAGAAATAGACCGCATGATTGCCGAGGCGGATCGCTTCCGCCGCCAGGATGAGGAGCGCAAGGAGGCGCGCCTGCTGCGCAACCGTCTGGAGGGCCTCCTGTACAACACCGAAAGGGTGTTCAAGCAGTTTGGCGACTCCCTGGAGGCGGAAAAAAGGCAGCAAGCAAGGGAAACTATTGCCCGCGCCAAGCGGCTGCTCACCTCCGAGGACAAGGCCGCAATCCAGGAATGCATTGCTGCCTTGCAGGAGGTTTCCCGCAGCCTCACCCACCTGCTCATGGCCGATCCCACCAGGCTGCTGACGGGGCTTTCAGGCCCCTCGTCGGAGGCAAACAAGGATGGCGAGTAAGCGGGACTACTACGAGGTCTTGGGGGTAAGCCGCAACGCCACGCAGGAGGAAATCAAAAAGGCCTACCGCCACCTGGCGGTGCAGTACCACCCCGACCGAAATCCCGGCAACAAGGAGGCGGAGGAAAAGTTTAAGGAGGCGGCGGAAGCCTACGCCGTGCTTTCTGACCCGGAAAAGCGGGCCCACTACGACCGCTTTGGCCACGCGGGCGTGGGCGAGCAGCCCTTCACCGGTTTTTCCCCCGATATCTTTGCCGACTTTGCCGACATCTTGGGCAGCTTCTTTGGCTTCGAGGGCATCTTCGGTAGCCGCCGCAGCGGCACCGGCCCGCAGCGGGGTGCGGACCTGCGCACGGTGGTGCGGCTTTCCTTTGCCGAGATGGCTTCCGGCGTGGAAAAGGTGCTGCATGTACCGAGGGAGGAAAACTGCCCCACCTGCGGGGGCAGCGGAGCCGCTCGCGGGAGCCGGCCGGTCGTCTGCCACGTCTGCGCTGGCAGGGGACAGGTGCGCTACAGCCAGGGCTTCTTCTCCCTGGTGCGCACCTGCCCGCAATGCGAGGGCCGTGGGAGCATGGTGGACAAGCCCTGCAGCGACTGCGGCGGGCGCGGGCGCGTGGAGCGGCGGCGGGAGGTGCGGTTCACCATCCCCGCGGGCGTAGAATCGGGCACTCGCGTGCGCTTGGTGGGGCAGGGGGAAGAGGGTCTGCGCGGCGGCCCGCCGGGCGACCTGTACGTGGAAATCGAGGTGGAGCCGCACGAGGTGTTCGTGCGCCAGGGGGCGGACATCCACCTGGAGGTGGAAGTTTCCGCTTTTCTCGCTGCCTTAGGCGGGGAGGTGGAAATTCCTACGCTTGAGGGCACCTCCACGCTTACAATTCCCGAGGGGTCGCAGCCGGGAGACACCCTGGTGCTTAAGGGGCAAGGCCTGCCCCGCATGCGTCGCACCGGGCGCGGTGACCTGGTGGTGCACCTTAAGGTCGTGGTGCCACGCAAGCTCAACGCGCGCCAGAAGGAGCTGCTGCGGCAGCTGTTGGCGGAAGAAGAAAAGCAGGGCCGTTCGGTGCTGCGCAAGGTACGCGACTTTTTGGAGGGCAATGGGTGAGCTCCACCTTTATCACCCTCACCTTTCGCCTACCCAGGGAAAAGGAGCTGCAGCTGCCCGAGGTCCTGGAGGCCTGGCCGGTGCTGGGGTGCGAGGTGCGCGATGCTAACGGCGATGTGGAGGTGGTGCTGTTCCTCGCGGGCGAGGAGGACGGCGTCCTTCCCCAGCTGAAAGGGGTGCTGCATCGCTTCGGTGCCCGTGAGCTGGCTGAAGGGCTGCAGCCGGAAGTGGATTGGCTGGGGGCCTACCGCGCCCAGTCCAAGCCTTTTCCGGTGGGCCAGCGCTTTTGGATTGACCCTCACCCGCAAACCCCCACCCCGCCGCCGCCGGAAAGGCTTGCCTTGCTCATTGAGCCCCGGCAAGCCTTTGGCACCGGCTCCCACGAATCCACCCAGCTCATGCTGCTTGTGCTGGAAGGCCACCCGCCCACGGGCAGGAGGGTCTTGGACGTGGGCACCGGCTCGGGCATCTTGGCGCTGGCGGCCAAAGCACTGGGGGCAGCCTGGGTGCTGGGCTTCGACATGGACGCGGACGCGGTGTTTGTGGCTGGGGAGACCCGGCGCTGGCATCCCCAATGGCCGGTGGCGTTGTTTGCTGGTCGGGTCAAGGCCTTGCGGGCCCAACCCACCTTCCACCTGGTGATGGCCAACATGCTGGTGGAACAGGTTGTGCCCCTTTTGCCGCACCTTGCCCGCCTGCTGTTACCGGCAGGTCAGCTTTTCCTTTCCGGTTTGCTCAAGGCGCAAGAACACGCCGTGGCCAGCGAGCTGGAGAGCTTGGGCCTGGAAGTGGTGGCGAAGGAGCAGCTGGGGGAGTGGGCGGCGCTGGTGGCACAGCAGGCGTGACGCGGCTGGTATTTCCCCATGGCAAGCTCAAGCTGGGCCGGCTGGTGTTGCCGCGAGAGGTGGCCCACCACGCCCGCGTGGCGCGGGTGGCGCCTGGGGAACCGGTGGAGGTGTTGGACCTGGCCGGTACGGTGGCGCTGGGGCGAATGCGTGCCTACCAGACCGACGGGAGCTGCGAGGTGGAGGTGATGGAGCTGGTGCACCAGCGGGGAGAGCCACCCGTGCCCCTGACCCTGGCCTTAGCTGTGCTCCACACCCAAGCCTTCGACTGGGCGGTGGAAAAGGCCACCGAGCTCGGCGCCACAAGCATTCAGCCCTTGCTCACCCAGCGGGTTCAAGGGCGGCCGCACGAGCTGCGGGTGGGTCGTTGGCAGCGTGTGGCGCAGGCGGCGGTGGCCCAGTGCGGGCGCTCATGCTGTCCCCAGGTCTTGCCTCCTCGGTCGCTGGCGTCGTTCCTGGCCGAGGCGCGGGGGCTGGTGGTGGCGGCGGACTTTTGCGGCGCCGACCCTGCCACCTGGAGCCCACCGGCAGCTGGGCAGGTGACGGTGGTGGTGGGGCCGGAAGGGGGGTTTACCGAGCAGGAGCGGCAGGCGCTGCAGCAGGCGGGGGCTGTGTGTGTTTTTCTCGGCCCCAGGACGCTGCGGGCGGAGACGGCGGCAGTGGTGATGCTGGCCCTGGTGCAGGCCAGGCTGGGCTGGTGGACAAAATGAGCCGGCAGCCCTAACATGGTTCTGGCATCGGGGAGGGTAGGCGCCCGCCCGGCCAAAAGCCGGGAGGAAAGTCCGAACTCCAGGTGGGAGCACGCTGGGTAACGCCCAGCCGCGGTAACGCGAGGGAACGTGCCACAGAAAACATACCGCCCGCCTTGGCGGGTAAGGGTGAAAAGGTGGGGTAAGAGCCCACCGCTCGGCTGGTGACAGCCGGGGCATGGTAAACCCCGTGCGGAGCAAGGCCAAATAGGGGGACCAACGGGCCCCACCCCCGGTGGCGCGCACGCGCCGGGTCCCCGGGTAGGCCGCTTGAGCTTGGAGGCAACTCCAAGCCCAGAGGAATGGGTGCCCACGACAGAATTCGGCTTACAGCCCGCCCCGATGCCTTTTTTATTTGCGAGCCTGCGCAGCGGGCGACACGGTCCAGGCTGGATGGGAGGGTGCGATGGGGCTGCAACACAAAAGACTGCTTCGCGGCCCGCGCTTCCTCGTAATGATGTGGCGCCCGTGTCAGGGCGCGCACGGGGAGGCACACACCTGCCGCTGTCCGGCTGAGATGGGCCGGCGCCTAGGGCTCTAAGCGGTAGTTGGGCGCTTCCTTGGTAATGATCACGTCGTGGGCGTGGGATTCCTTCAAGCCCGCCTGCGTGATGCGCACGAAGCGTGCCTTTTGCTGCAGCTCGGGGATGGTACGGCAGCCGCAGAGGCCCATGCCCGCCTTCAAGCCCCCCACCAGCTGGGCGAGCTGGGCTGCCAGCGGTCCCTTGTACGGCACCATGCCCTCGATGCCTTCCGGCACCAGCTTGGTAAGCTCTTCCTCCTCCTGGAAGTAGCGCTCCCGGGCTCCGGCGCCTTCCCGCATGGCCCCCAGGGACCCCATGCCCCGGTAGGCCTTGAACGTGCGTCCCTGGTAAAGAATCTGCTCGCCCGGGGACTCGTCCACGCCCGCAAACAGCGAGCCAACCATCACGCTGTCGGCCCCTGCGGCCAAGGCCTTGGTGATGTCGCCCGAGTACTTGATGCCACCATCGGCAATGAGCGGCACCCCCACCTCCCGGCAGGCGCGGGCGCACTCCATGATGGCGGTCATTTGCGGCACCCCGGCGCCTGTCACCACGCGGGTAGTGCAGATGGAGCCGGGCCCCACACCCACTTTCACCGCGTCGACTTCCAGCTGAATGAGGTCGCGGGCACCCTCGTAGGTGGCCACGTTGCCAGCAATCAGCGGCACCTCGGGGAAGGTCTCCTTGATCCAGCGGGCAGCGGCCATCACCGCCTCCGCATGGCCGTGGGAGGAATCCAACACCAGCACGTCCACCCGCGCGGCCACGAGCTCCCGACAGCGGTCCGCCAAATCCTTGCCCGCGCCCACCGCCGCCGCCACCCGCAAGCGCCCGTAGGCGTCCTTGCAGGCGTGGGGGTACTCCTGGGCCTTCTTGATGTCCTTGACGGTGATGAGGCCCTTGAGGTTGCCCTCCTCATCCACCACCAGCAGCTTCTCGATACGGTGCTTGTGCAACAGGGCCTTGGCCTGCTCCAGGGTGGTCCCCACCGGTGCGGTCACCAGGTTGTCCTTGGTCATGAAGTCAGCAATGGGTCGCTCCTCGTCGGTGCAAAAGCGCAGGTCGCGGTTTGTGAGTATGCCCTTCAGCTGGCCGTGCTCATCCACCACTGGCAGGCCAGAAATCTTGTAGCGGGCCATGAGCGCCAGCGCCTCGCGCACCAGCTGCTCCGGCCGAATGGTCACGGGGTCCACGATCATGCCCGACTCGGAGCGCTTGACCATGTCCACCTCTTCCGCTTGCCGCTGGATGGGCATGTTGCGGTGGATCACGCCGATGCCGCCGTGCTGGGCCATGGCGATGGCCATGCGCGCCTCGGTCACCGTATCCATGGCGGCTGAAAGGATGGGGATGTTCAGCCTAATGGTGCGGGTGAGGCGGGTGGACACCTCCGTCTCCGCCGGGTGCACCGCCGAGCGGGCAGGAAGGAGCAGCACATCGTCAAAAGTCAAGGCCAGTGGGATCCCCTGATCCAGCATGGCCTATTTTAACCCGACCGCCTTACGGCGGGCAGGCTCACCCGGCCTCCCCTGTTACCCGCCCTCGTCCAGGACGCCGCCGCCCTCCGCCCTCAAGCTGCTGCCAGCCAGCTCTCCGCGAGTACTGCCGTCCGTTGCAAGACGTATTCTGCGCCTCGCTCCTGCCGGTCGGGTGGGTAGCCGTACTTGTGCAGCACCCGCTTGACCAACACCC
>CAZAUJ010000024.1:0-8105 GCA_964488355.1 uncultured Thermoanaerobaculia bacterium
CAAACGTGATAAAAAACACCATCACCGCCGACAACGCATCCAAACGCAGGGAGAAGTCAACGGAAAATTGCCCCGCCGCGAGCCAGCGGTACATGGTGAGAGTCACGGGGTCGCGGTGAGGGGAGAGGAAAAACTCGCCGAGGGCCACCAACGCCAAAATAAGCGTGAGGCCAATGCTGCCCACGCCCACGGCCGTGGTGGTTTTCTTGGAAAAGCGCAAGGCGCCTGCGAGCAAGATGAGGGCGCCTGCCAGAGGCAAGGCCAGCAGCACCCAGAGATTCGCCAACACCGCCCACCTCCTACCAGCGCATGGCCGACAGCCGATCCACGTCAATCGTTTGCAGCTTGCGGAAAATGGCTACCAGGAGGGCCAAGCCCACGGCCACCTCGGCCGCTGCCACCGCCATGACGAAAAACACGAAGACCTGGCCTTCCAGGTTTCCCTGAAAGCGGGAGAAAGCCACGAAAGCCACGTTGGCCGCATTGAGCATCACCTCGATGCCCAGCAGGGTGGCAATGCCGTTGCGGCGCAGGAGCACACCTGCGGCGCCAATGGCAAAGAGCGCGCAGGAAAGCACGAGGTAATGGGTCAGTGTGAGCATGTCAGTGCTTCCTCTTAACTAGGACCAAGGCCCCAACCAGACTGGCCAACAGCACCACCGACACCAGCTCGAAGGCAAAAAGATGGGGACCAACTAAGAGCCTGCCCAAAGCCTTGGTGGTGTTGCCGGCTGCCGTCAAGTCAGCGGGCGGCTGTTGCAGGCCGCGGAAGAGGAACAACCCGCCCAGGGCAAGGGAAAAGACCAGGGTCAAACCCAGAACCTTTTGGATTGGCCGTGGGTTTTCCTCGCCGCTGACCGTGGGCGCACCTAGCAACATAACCACAAAGAGAAACAGGACCAAAATGGCGCCAGCGTAGATCAGCACCTGCGCGCCAGCAAGAAAGTCCGCCCCGGCCAGGGCAAAGGTCACCGCCACGCAAAAAAACGTGACGATAAGGGAAAGCACATTGACCACGGGGTTGCGGTGGGTTACGGCCACCAAGGCAGAAACGATGGCTGCTGCCGCCGTGAGGTAAAAAACAATCACTTCCATGGCCGCCCCCTAGAGCCATCCCTGGGTGAGCGCCACGCTCACCCACAGCAAGTTAAGCAAAGCCAAGGGAATGAGCCCCTTCCAGCCCAAGCGCATGAGCTGGTCGTAGCGGAAACGCGGCAGCGTCCAGCGCACCCAAACGAAAAGCCACAGGAGCACGGCCACCTTGGCCATGAAGACACCCAGCGAAAGGACCAAACCCAGCCACCCGTCTGGCAGTCTCACCCCAGGCAGCTGCCAGCCGCCCAGGTAAAGGGTGGTGGCCAGGGCGGAAACGGTGGTCATGTTGATGTACTCGGACATCATGAAGGCGGCAAACTTCATGGAGGAAAACTCCACGTGGTAGCCCGCCACCAACTCGTTCTCCGCTTCTGCCAAGTCGAAGGGCAAGCGGTTGGTTTCGGCAAAAGCAGCCACCAGGAACACCAAAAAGCCGGGAACCTGAGGTACGGCGTTCCAGAGCTTGGCTTGGTGTTCCACCACCGCCGTCAAGCGCAAATCACCGCTGGCCAGAAGTACCCCCAGCACGGCCAGTGTCATGGCCAGTTCGTAGGAGATCAGCTGCGCCGACGAGCGCAGCCCACCCAGCAGGGAGTACTTGTTATTGGAGGCCCAACCAGCCACCACGATGCCATACACGGAAATCGAGGAGAGAGCCAAAAGGTAAAGAACGCCGATGTTCAGATGGGGAGCAACCATTAGATCGCCCAGCGGCACGCCAAAGACCGACACCCCCTCACCCCGGGCGAATGGAATGACAATGAAGGTGGAAAGGGCAACGAACACCGCCACCGCTGGCGCCAGGAAATAAAGCCCTTTGGACACATGCGCAGGGGTCACATCTTCTTTGAACAGCAGCTTAACCGCGTCGGCCACGGGCTGCAACAAGCCCCAAGGACCCACGCGGTTGGGCCCCAGCCGGTCTTGAACGAAGGCAGCGCCACGGCGCTCCACCCACACCATCACCGGCACGATGGTCAGCAGCATGCCAGCAATAACCGCTAATTTGAACGCGGCAACTCCCACTTCAGCCCACATGTTGGCGCTCCCGATACGAGTTCTCCTGCAAGCCGCCCAGCTCTTCCCAAGAAAGCCCGCAAAAGGCGCCTTCTTCCCCGGCCAAGCGCGCGAAGACGTCCGCCGGTGAGAGGTTCGCCAGCTGGCCGAGGCCCAGGGCCTTGGCGAGCAACACAAGCACCTGCCACAGGGGCCTGGACTCGGCCGCGGGGGCGACGGCCGCTTGGAAACGCTGTACCCTGCCGGTGGAGGAGGTGAAGGTGCCTTCGTTGGAGGCCAGAGAGGCCGTGGGAAGCACCCAGGTCACCGCGTCCAGCAAGGGGCTGGCGAGGCGAGCCATGGCCACCGCCGGGCCCACCTTGACCAGCTGGACCGCTTCCTCGCTGGCGAGGAAGGGGTGGGCCTGGGGATCGAGGATGACGGTCAGGTCCGCAGCACCGTAGAGAAAGCGCGCCAAACCCTCCTCATCCACGCAGGAAAGCCCCAGTTTCTTGGCCCCCTCGCTGTTGGGCAGTGCCGTTTCCGCGTAAAGCCATTGGCGCCGGCCGTTTTTCATCTTGCGTGGCTCGCCAGGGTAGGTGGGCAGCACCAGCTCGCCTTTCAGCTGTCGAGTGAAAATCTCCCGGGCGAGGTACAGCTCCTCGTTGGACATGGTGCCTGAGGCGACCACCCGCAGGGTCCGGGCGGCTTTCAGGTCCAAGGCCAGGGCTCGCAGGAGCTCTTCCCAGGACAAGCGCTGCCAGCCATCCTTGGTGCGGCGTTGGGGGTGGGTCACGTCTTGCCGGTTGAGGGACTCGGCTAGGAAGCGACCGGAGTCGCACAGCCAGGTAGCGTTGATATCCGGGTTTTCCCGCGGCGTAAAGCGGTAGACGATACGCTCGTGGTGGTCGATCCAAATGTTGCAGCCAATGGAGCAGCCAGGGCACACGGATGGGGTGGAAACGAGCTTCCACGCGCGCTTGCGAAAGCGGAACTCCCGCACGGTGAGGGCACCAACCGGACACACGTCCGCCGCGCAGGCGGAAAAGGGGTCGTCAAAGGGCTTGCCATCAAAGGTGTCGATGAAGGCGGAGTTGCCGCGGCTCTTGTACGTGAGGGCCCAGGTTTCGGAGATTTCTTGGGTGAAGCGAATACAGCGGGAGCAATGGATACAACGGTTCTGGTTTTGGATAACGTGGGGGCCCAGGAGCCTGCGCTCCAACCCGGGGAAGGTACGGCGCGTTTCCAGCATTCCCGAGGCGAAATTCCCCCGCTGCTCGCTCATGGCATGGTCCTGCAGCAGGCACTCGCCCGCCTGGTCGCACACGGGACAGTCGAGGGGATGGTTGGCGAGGAGAAACTCCATCACCGCTTCCCGTGCTTCCTTGACCCGCTTGGAGGTGGCGGACCTTACCACCATGCCGTCGGCGGCAGGCGTGGCGCAGGCAATGGCTAGCCGGGGCTGGCCCTCGATTTCCACCATGCAAATGCGGCACTGCCCCACGACTTGAAGGTAAGGGTGATAGCAAAAGTAAGGAATCTCGATGCCCGCCAGGCGAGCCGCCTCGATAAGGTTGGTGCCCTGGGGCACCTCAACTTCCCGACCGTCAATGGTGAGCTTGGGCATGGCGGTTAGCCTCCGAAACGCACGTCCTTGCCCGCCCACGGCATCACCGGCAGCTTCTTGGGCGGCAACGGCTTGGCGACGGCAAGGGCCTGCTCGAATTCGTGCCGGAACTTGCGTACCAAGCTAGAAATGGGCAGGGCGTAGGCATCACCCAGGGGGCAAATGGTCATTCCTTGGGATGAGTACTGGCAAATGCGCAGCAGCTGGTCAGCATCCGAGGGGTGACCGTGACCTTGGGTCAGGCGGGTGAGAATGTCTAGGCACCAGTCGGAGCCCTCGCGGCAGGGGGTGCACTGGCCGCAGGACTCGTGGGCGTAAAAGTGCGCCAGATTGCGCGCCACCCGCACCATATCCACCGTGTCGTCCATGACGATCACGCCGCCGGAACCCAGCATGGTGCCGGCGGTGGCGCAGGCGTCAAAATCCGCCGCCACATCCACCTCGTCAGCGGTAAGCACTGGGGCGGAGGAGCCTCCGGGGAAAAAGGCCTTAAGCTTGCGGCCGTTGCGTATGCCACCGGCGTGTTCGTAAATGATCTCGCGGAAGCTCACCCCCAGGGGAAGCTCGTAAACCCCCGGGCGGTTCACGTGACCGGAAACGCAGAAAAGCTTGGGTCCTGTGTTCTTGGGACGGCCAATGGAGGCGAACCACTTGGCTCCTCGGGTAAGGATATGCGGCAGGCAGGCCAACGTTTCCACGTTGTTCACCACCGTCGGTTTGCCAAAGACACCGACCACGGCGGGGAAAGGGGGCTTCAAGCGTGGAAAACCTCGCTTGCCCTCCAGCGACTCGATGAGGGCCGTTTCCTCGCCGCAGATGTAGGCGCCGGCCCCGCGGTGGACCCACACGTCCAGGTCGTAGCCCGTGTTGAGGATGTCCTTGCCCAGGAAACCCTTGGCCCGTGCCTGGGCAACGGCCTCCTCCAGAATATGGGCCCAACGGAAGAACTCGCCGCGAATGTAGATATACGCGGCGTGTGCGCCGATGGCGTACGAGGCGATGGCGATGCCCTCCAGCACCATCTGCGGGTCGTACTCGATGATTTCCCGATCCTTGAAGGTGCCCGGTTCCGATTCGTCCGCGTTGCAGATTAGGTACTTGGGTCCCGGGTGGTCCTTGGGCACGAAGCTCCACTTCCGGCCGGTGGGGAAGCCTGCGCCGCCGCGCCCGCGCAGCTCGGAATCGATCACCTCTTGGATGACCGCTTCCGGGGGCATGGTCAGGGCTTTCTTGAAGCCCTCCCAGCCTCCAAACCGTAGGTAGGTTTCGATGTCCCGCGAGTTGGGCACGCCCCGCGCTCGCAACAGTACCGGTTCCATGGTCAATGGCCCTCCGCCAGCCGTTGCAGCAGCTCGTCCAGCTTTTCGGGGGTCATGTTCTCGTAATACTCTTCGTTCACCTGCAGCACCGGTGCCCCGCCGCAGGCCCCCAAGCACTCCACGCCCACCAGCTGGAAGTGGCCGTCAGGGGTTTTTTCGCCGAAGTCGATACCCAGCCGGTTCTTAATGTGCTGAGCCAGTTCCCTGGCACCGCAAAGCTCGCAGGAAAGGGTCACGCAGAGCTGCAAAAGGTAGCGGGCGGGAGGCTCGCGGTGGAACATGGTGTAAAAGCTCACCACGCCTTCCACGAACGCTGGGCTTTCCCCCAGCCGCTCGGCCACCGCCTCGATCACCCCGGCCGAGATCCAGCCGTAGCGCTTCTGGCACAACCACAGCACCGGAAGCATGGCCGCCCGACGGGTGGGGTAGCGTTGGAGGATTTCTGCTATGCGCTGCTCCATTACCTGGTCGAAGGTGACCTTTTGCAGCTTCTCTGGGCTTTCCGCCAGGACCGGTTGCGGAATCACTGCTCACCTCCCCGGCGGGACCAATCGAAGGCCCCTTCCCGCCAGAGGTAGACGTAGCCAATGGTCACCAAGAGCAGAAAGATCAGGCCGTCCCACAGCACCAACGTGTTGCCCTCAGCCAGGAGGTCACGAACCGAAACCGCCCACGGGTAAAGGAAAGCCACCTCCACGTCGAACACGATGAACACCATGGCCACCACGAAGAACTTCACGGAAACCCGCGTGCGGGAGGCGTCGATGAGCAGCATGCCGCTCTCGTAGGGCTCCAGCTTGCGCCGGTGAGCCAGCTTGCCGCGGCCTAGAAGGGCCGAAAGGCCCACCACCGCTGCGGCCATAGTGGCGGCAAAGGCCAGGCTAATAAGCACGGGTACGTACTGGGCGGTCATGGGTCCCCCTCGTGCCCAAATTCACAACCGCGAATCCTACGTGGTATTCCCCTAGCCGTCAAGCTCGGCCCGGTCCCGGAGAAAGCAAGTCATGCGTGAATGGGGCAGCGATGGGCGGCCGGCTGGTCCCGAGCATGGCGTAGAATACCCGCCCATGAGCGAGCAACACCCCATGGACGCCTTGCGTGCCCTATGCGCCCGTCTGCGCGCGCCCGATGGCTGCCCCTGGGATCGGGAGCAAACCCTGGACGATCTGTGCACCTACATCGTGGAGGAGGCCCACGAGGTGGTGGATGCCATTGCCGGCGGCGAGCCGCAGCACCTGCGGGAGGAGCTGGGCGATTTGCTGTTCCAGATTGTTTTTGCTGCCCACATGGCCCAGGAGCAGGGCTGGTTCGACCTTCTGGACGTGGTTCGCTTCGTCCATGCCAAGATGGTGGCTCGCCATCCGCACGTCTTCGGTGATGCGCGCGTGGCCACCGCCCAACAGGTGGTGGAAAACTGGGAGCGGCTTAAAAAGAAGGAAAAAGGCCAGGGCGCTCTCGCCGGTGTTCCGGCCAGCTTGCCCGCGCTTTTGAAGGCCTTGCGCATGACGGAAAAGGCGGCGGCGCTGGGTTTCGATTGGCAAAAGCCGCAGGAGGTGCTGGCCAAGGTGCGGGAAGAGGTGGAGGAGCTGGCGCGGGTGGTGGATGGAACTGGGCAGGAAGGTGAGCAGGAGAGGATTCGCGAGGAGTTGGGCGACGTGCTTTTCGCCATGGCCAACGTGGCTCGCCACCTGGGGGTGGACCCGGAAGCGGCCCTGCAGGCTGCCAACCACAAGTTCCAGCACCGCTTTGCTGCCATGGAGAAGCTGGCCGCCGCTCGCGGACAAAGCTTGGAAAACCTCTCTCTCGCCGAGTTGGACGCCCTCTGGGACCAAGCCAAAAGCCAAGAGCGCGTTTGAAGCAACGCAGAAACGAAGCCGGAGAAGTGGCAATGAAGCTGGCTTACGCGCACACTCTTGCTCTGCTTGTCCAGCGGCGGCCCCCAAGAAGGCCAGGGGGTCAGGGGAATCCCAAGCTGTGCGGTCTATGGCAGACACGGTTGTGCGAGCTCGCCATCGGGTAGGAAGGGGAGCGTGCGGGCAGCAAATCTCGGTGATGGCAAACCCATCCGGCCGTGTCACGCCGATTTTTTCGTCCGAGGGCGAGCCGCTTATGTGCGGTGAGGCCCGCTACGGAAAAAACCGATGCGAAGGCTGTTAAGCTCCCGATCATGGCCTTGCCTCTGATCGCCCATCCAAGCATGCTGATTCCCATGGGCATGGGGTCCGATGGCGGATTTTCTTCCCCGGTGGCCTTGAAGGGAGGAAGGGACAATGGGGCGAAAACTAGGTGCAATGGGAGCGTTGGTTTTTGCAGTCATCGTGAGAGCCGAGCTTACACCTGAAGAGGTGAAGACGTTGGCCATTCGGTTTTTTCCAAGGTTTTTGGCTTAGTGCGGTGGTTATTTTGATGACGATGACTTCGGAGCCCACGGAGACTTACTGCGCCGCGCCTTAGAAGGGGGTGGTGTTGTTTAAATAGTTAGTAATTCCTACGACTTGGTTACGGACCACCTGGTAACTTACGTGGAAGTTCCCATGGCGAACGATCCAGCGGATTATCTGCTCCTGTGCTCCAACCACGATGAGACGAGTTTCTGGATACTCCTCAAGCGGTCAGCGGGTCAGGATTGGGCACAGGTGCAATCCTCCGAGGGTTTTCTCACCGGAGAGCCGCGATACGGGGCATTTAATGATTTTAAACCACTCTTCCCTTGGTTGGCGGATGTGGACGCCGATGGCGTGGACGAGGTGGTCATGGGGGTCGTTGGCCGCTGGAGGGGCCAAGGTGGACGGCTTGACGATGCACCTGAGCCCGGTGGAGTGATGGTCTACAAGGTGAGAAACGGGAGGCTGGAGGCGATCACGCCAACGTGTAGCGACGGTGGCGAGTGCCACCGGCGCTGGGGTGATAGTGATGCCTCTTCCGCTAACGAAGAAGTGGTGGGTTGTGGCCGGAAAGTTTTTGAACCGGAGATTTTTCCATACTGTCGACGATGCATGGCTTATGGCAAGGTGCGTGTCTACAAGTTGGTGAAGGGGCGGTACGTTTTGTGGCGGGAGTTTGGGGAC
>CAZAUJ010000025.1:0-7068 GCA_964488355.1 uncultured Thermoanaerobaculia bacterium
ATGTCGCCGGCTGCCAAAAACGAGATTGCTTCGTCGCCCACCGGGCTCCTCACAATCACGGGGAGGACCTTCGGCTCCCGGCAGCCACGCGTGCCCATCACGGGGCCGAGCCTCAAGGCGGGCTTCTAGCCAAGGGCGGGTTTGGTGCCACAGCCACCTTCGTGGTAAGCTTGCGTGCTGCAGGGGCACGGCCCTGTCGTCTAACGGTTAGGACACCGGTCTTTCAAGCCGGCAGCAGGGGTTCGACTCCCCTCAGGGCCGCCAATGCCCTTCCCGTTTCCACCCAAAAACCCGCACCAACGTCAAGCAAAAGCCAGGGGGTAGAAGCGGCCCCCGCGCTGGCGGGGGCGAGTCAAACGCAGGCTGGTTGCCAATCACTTGCCAAAGAAAGCTCAAGGGCGTACACTGTCAACTTGTGAAGCGGTTCACTTGTGAACCGCCTGCTTGGTAACTTACAGGCTCGAAGGGAGGCGGACATGCAGCAGCGTCGGATGATCGCGGTGGACGGAAACGAGGCGGTGGCCTCCGTTGCCCACCGCACCAACGAGGTGATCGCCATTTACCCCATCACCCCCTCTTCCCCCATGGGGGAGTTCGCCGACGAGTGGTCGGCGCAAGGGCGAAAAAACATTTGGGGCACGGTGCCGCAGGTGACGGAAATGCAGTCGGAGGCAGGCGCCATTGGCGCGGTGCACGGCGCGTTGCAGGCCGGGGCCCTCACCACCACCTTTACCGCATCCCAAGGTTTGCTGCTGATGATTCCCAACATGTACAAGATTGCCGGCGAGCTAACCTCTTTCGCCATGCACGTTTCAGCACGCACGGTGGCCACCCATGCCCTGTCCATTTTTGGCGACCACTCGGACGTGATGGCGTGTCGGCAGACCGGCTTTGCGCTGCTGGCCTCCTGTTCGGTTCAGGAAGCCCACGATTTCGCTGCCATCGCCCAAGCCGCCACCCTGCGCAGCCGGGTACCGTTCCTGCACTTCTTCGACGGCTTCCGTACATCGCACGAGGTAGCGAAAATTGAAGAGCTCACCGATGACGACCTGCGCACTTTGCTGCCGGACGAGCTAATCCGCGCGCACCGCGAGCGGGCGCTCACCCCCGACCGGCCGGTAATTCGCGGCACGGCGCAAAACCCCGACACCTTTTTTCAGGCGCGTGAGGCCTGCAACCCCTTCTACCTGGCGTGTCCAGGAATTGTGCAACAGGTCATGGACCAGTTCGCCCAGCTCACGGGGCGCAAGTACCACCTGTTCGATTACGTGGGTCACCCCGAGGCGGAACGGGTGCTGGTGCTCATGGGTTCGGGCGCCGATGTGGCCCACGAGGTCGTGGAGTGGGCGCTGCCTCGCGGTGAGAAGATCGGTGTGCTCAAGGTGCGTCTCTATCGGCCTTTTTCCGTAACCGATTTTCTCGCGGCCTTGCCCAAGACCACCCGGGCTGTAGCCGTGCTGGACCGCACCAAAGAACCGGGTTCCCTGGGCGAGCCCCTCTACCTGGACGTGGTGGCGGCGCTGGTGGAAGACAGCAACAACGGTCGCCGCTTGGCCAGCATGCCCAAGGTGGTGGGGGGCCGCTACGGGCTCTCCTCCAAGGAATTCACTCCCGCCATGGTCAAGGCGGTGTTCGACCAGCTGGCCAAGCCCAACCCCAAGAACCACTTCACCGTGGGCATTGTGGACGATGTGACCCACACGTCCCTACCCTTCGACTGGGACTTCGACATCGAGCCGCAGGAGGTAACCCGCGCGGTGTTTTTCGGTTTGGGTTCGGACGGCACCGTGGGAGCCAACAAGAACTCCATCAAGATCATCGCCGAGGAGACGCCAAACTACGGGCAAGGTTACTTCGTCTACGACTCCAAGAAAGCCGGCGCGGTCACCATCTCGCACCTGCGCTTCGGACCCAAGCCCATCCGGTCCTCGTATTTGATTCGCCGAGCCAACTTCGTTGCCTGCCACCAGTTCGTTTTTGTGGACAAGTTCGACATGCTCGATTACGCGGTTCCCGGTGCCACGTTCTTGCTCAACGCCCCCTTCGGGCCTAATGAGGTCTGGGACCATTTGCCAAAGGAAATGCAGGAGCAAATCCTGGAGAAAAAACTCAAGTTTTACGTGATCGACGCCTACCGTGTGGCCAAAGAAGCAGGTATGGGCGTGCGCATCAACACCATCATGCAAACCTGCTTCTTTGCCATTTCCGGGGTATTGCCACGCGAGGAAGCCATTGCCAAGATCAAGGCTGCCATCCGCAAGACCTATGGCAAGAAAGGCGAGGCGGTGGTGCAGAAAAACTTCGCCGCCGTGGACCAAACCCTGGCTAACCTATTTGAGGTGAAGGTACCCGAGCGCGTCACCGCCACCCGCACGCGGCCGCCGGTCGTTTCCGATCGGGCGCCCGATTTTGTCAAGCGCGTAACTGCGGTGATGATGGCCGGCAAGGGCGACTACCTGCCCGTCAGCGCCTTCCCCGTGGATGGCACCTGGCCCGTGGGTACCACCCAGTGGGAAAAACGCAACATTGCCCTGGAAATCCCCACGTGGGACGAAGCGCTGTGCATCCAATGCAACAAGTGCGCGCTGGTCTGCCCGCACGCTGCCATCCGCGCCAAAGTCTATCCGCCGGAGTACCTCCAGTCGGCCCCACCCACCTTCAAGTCCACCGATTACAAGGCCCCCGACTTCAAGGGTTGGAAGTACACCATCCAGGTGGCGCCTGAGGACTGCACCGGCTGCAGCCTCTGCGTGATGGTTTGCCCGGCCAAAGACAAGGCCAATCCCAAGCACAAGGCCATTGATATGGCCCCGCAAATGCCCCTGCGCGAGCAGGAGCGAGGAAACTACGAGTTCTTCCTCAACCTGCCCGACCCTCCGCGCGAGCAAATCAAGCTCGACGTGAAGGGCTCGCAGTTCCTGCAACCGCTGTTCGAGTACTCCGGTGCCTGCGCTGGATGCGGGGAAACACCCTACATCAAGCTCCTCACCCAGCTCTTTGGCGACCGCTTGCTTATCGGCAACGCCACTGGCTGCTCGTCCATTTACGGCGGCAACTTGCCCACCACCCCGTACACCACCAACCGCGACGGCCGAGGTCCGGCCTGGTCCAACTCCCTTTTTGAAGACACAGCCGAGTTCGCCTTGGGCTTCCGCCTGGCCATTGATCAGCAGGCTGAGCTGGCGCGCACGTTGTTGGTGGAGCTGGCCTCGCAGGTGGGTGAAAACGTGGTGCAGGAGCTGCTCACAGCCGATCAGTACAGCGAGGAGGGAATTGCCGCACAGCGCCAGCGGGTGCAGCTCCTGCGCCAAAGGCTCGCCGGCCTGGCCGATCCTCGGGCCGCCAAGTTGGCTTTGATGGCCGATTACCTGGTGCGCAAGAGCGTCTGGGCGGTGGGCGGCGACGGCTGGGCCTACGACATCGGTTATGGCGGCTTGGACCACGTCCTCGCCCAGGGCAAGGACGTGAACCTGTTGGTCTTGGACACCGAGGTTTACTCCAACACCGGCGGGCAGCAATCCAAGGCCACGCCGCTGGGGGCAGCGGCCAGGTTCGCCATGGCGGGCAAAGCCACCGCCAAGAAGGACCTGGCCATGCTGGCGATGACCTACGGCCACGTGTACGTGGCCCGGGTAGCCTTCGGTGCCAAGGACGCGCAAACGGTGCGGGCCTTTCTTGAGGCCGACTCCTACCCGGGTCCTTCGCTCATCATCGCCTACAGCCACTGCATCGCCCACGGCTACGACCTGGCCTACGGCGCCGAACAACAGCGCTTGGCGGTGGAGTCGGGTTACTGGCCCCTTCTGCGCTTCGATCCGCGTCGCGCCGGGGCCGGTGAGCCCCCCTTGAAGCTGGACTCCGGTGCACCCAAGGTGCCGCTGGCTCAATACGTGGGCAACGAAACCCGTTACCGCATGGTGCAGCAAATGGACCCGGGCCGCTTTGCCAAGTTGCTGGAGCAGGCGGAGCAGGTGGTGCGCGAGCGCTGGGCCATGCACGAGTACCTGGCGCAGTTCCGGCCACCCGCCGTCGCCACTGCCCAGCCGGCGGAAGCCGCAGCCGAGAAGTAAAGGAGGGACGATGGACCTTTCCGTCAGCTACTTGGGTTTGCGCCTGCCGCACCCCTTTATGCCCGGGGCTTCCCCCCTGGTGGACGACCTCGCTATGGTGGACCAACTGGCCGAGGCCGGCGCCTCAGCCATCGTCATGCACTCCCTGTTCGAAGAGCAGCTCACCTACGACCAACTGCGCGCCTTCCGCGACCACGAGCTTTACGCCGAAAGCTTTGCCGAAGCCAGCAGCGTCCTGCCCGAGCCCCCGCAATACGCCCTGGGCCCCGACGAGTACCTGGAGCGAATCCGCGCCATCAAGGCGCGCGTGGGTTTGCCGGTAATTGCCTCCCTTAACGGGTGTACGCCCTCCGGTTGGCTAGAGTACGCCAAGCTCATGCAGCAGGCGGGCGCCGACGCTCTGGAGCTCAACTTTTACTACCTGCCTTTGGACTCGCGGGAAACCCCTGACTCGGTGGAGCGACGGCTTTTGGACGTGGTCAAGCTGGTCAAGGAAGAAACACGCATTCCCGTGGCGGTTAAGCTCTCGCCCTTTTACACTTGCCTACCCAACCTGGCGGCCCAACTGGAACAAGCCGGGGCGGACGGCCTGGTGTTGTTCAACCGCTTTTACCAACCAGACATTGACGTGGAAAACCTGGAAGTCACCACCACGCTACAGCTTTCCGATTCTTCTGAGCTCCTGCTGCGCTTGCGTTGGTTGGCTATCCTTTTCGGCCGCTTCGGGAAATCCTTGGCCTGCTCGGGCGGGGTGCACACCGCCCTGGACGCGCTCAAGGCAATTATGTGCGGGGCATCCGCCGTCCAAATGGTATCCGCCCTCTTGCGCCACGGGCCCAAGCACCTGGCCAAGGTGCGGCAGGAAGTGGCGGCGTGGCTGGAGGAGCACGAGTACGTCTCGCTGCAGCAGGCGCTGGGCAGCATGAGCTTGCGGCGCTGCCCCGACCCGGCGGGCTTTGAGCGAACCAACTACATGCGAATCCTGCAAAGTTTTCGCATGCACGCATAGTTTTCCTGTCCTCCCTTCTCCGGAACGGCCGCCCCCCAGGGCGGCTTTTTTTTCGCCCATCCTCCATTGCTACTATGGCGCGGAGGGCTGAGAGGCAGCCCCGGAGGTTTGAGATGGGTAGGTACACGACCATTGCCGGTGGGGTACTCCTTTTGAGCAGCACGCTCGCGTGGCCCTGCACCAACATCCTGGTGACCAAAGGTGCCTCGGCGGACGGATCCACCATGATCACCTACGCCGCTGACTCCCACGAGCTCTACGGCGAGCTTTACTTCATTTTGGCAGCCACGCACCCACCAGGTTCGTGGCGGGACATCATCGAGTGGGACACGGGCAAGTACCTGGGCCGCATCCCCCAGCCGCCGGAAACCTACCAGGTGGTGGGCAACATGAACGAGTTTCAGCTGACCATTGCCGAAACTACTTTTGGCGGGCGGGAGGAGCTGGCCGGACCTGCCGGTATCCTTGACTACGGCTCACTCATGTACATTGCCCTGGAGCGGGCCAAAACCGCGCGGGAAGCCATTCAGGTGATGACACAGCTGGTGGCAGAATACGGCTACGCCTCCACGGGTGAAAGCTTTTCCATTGCCGACCCCAACGAGGTTTGGATCTTGGAAATGATCGGCAAAGGCAAAGGGGAGAAGGGTGCGGTTTGGGTGGCCATGCGCCTGCCCGACGGCACGGTTTCCGCCCATGCCAACCAGGCTCGCATCGGCCGTTTCCCCCTCAACGACCCAACCAACTGCCTGTACAGCCCCGACGTGATTCAATTTGCTCGCAGCAGGGGCTGGTTTTCCGGCAAGGACGAGGAGTTCAGCTTTGCTGACACCTACGCGCCCTACGATTTTGGTGCCGCACGCTTCTGTGAAGCGCGGGTGTGGAGCGTTTTTCGGCGAGTGGCCCCCTCCCTCAACCTGGGGGTGGAGTACGTGGACGGCTACCATTTGGACAAGCGGCTGCCCTTCGCGGTGAAACCGGGCCGTCCCCTCACCGTCGCCGATCTCTTTGCCCTCATGCGCGACCACTACGAGGGTACCCCCCTGGACATGACCCAGGACGTGGGCGCGGGTCCCTTCGCCTGCCCTTACCGCTGGCGGCCTATGGAGTGGGAGGTGGATGGGAAAAAGTACGTGCACGAGCGGGCTATCTCTACCCAGCAAACGGGCTTTTCTTTCGTAGCGCAGATGCGCCGCGTGCTCCCAAACCCCATCGGTGGGGTGCTCTGGTTTGGTGTGGACGATACCTACACCACCGTGTACACCCCCATGTACTGTGGCATCCGTCAGGTACCCAAGCCTTTTGCCGTGGGTAGCGGGGATTTTTCCCGTTTCAGTTGGGATTCGGCCTTTTGGGTGTTCAACTTTGTGGCTAACTGGGCCTATACCCGCTACCGCGACATGCTGCAGGACATCCAACCCGTGCAGCGAGAGCTGGAGGGCAGCTTCCTTGCCCGCCAAGGGGACGTGGAGGCCGCCGCGGTGGCGTTGTACAAACAATCGCCAGAACTGGCGCGGCAGTTCCTCACCCGCTACAGCGTGGAGGAAGGCGAACGGGTGGTGGCCCGCTGGCGCCAGCTGGGGGAATTCCTCCTGTGGAAGTACCTGGACGGCAACGTGCGCGACAGCCAGGGGAAGGTCACCCACCCCCCCTACCCCGATGACTGGTACCGGCGCATCGTGCGCGAGCGCGGCGCGGCCATTCAGGTCCCCGAGACCACGCCCTAACCTTAGGCCAGTTCCAGCCCTCGGACGCGAGGCGCGTGCAGCACCGCCACGGCTAGGCGGCCCATGATCGCCCACCCACCTGCTCCCGTGGGCTCGTCGCCAGCCAAACCCGCTTTACCGCAACGCTGCACTGCGACCGTGGTAGCACGCCCACGTCATGGCGAGCGAAGCGTAGCGCAGCGAAGCAATCTCGGGTGGTGGCGATTCGGGGGCGGGTTTTTAGGATCTCCCCGGCTCGGAACGGCGAGATTGCTTCGGCCCC
>CAZAUJ010000026.1:0-6447 GCA_964488355.1 uncultured Thermoanaerobaculia bacterium
CTCGGTTTCGTAAAGCCAGCTGCCGCCAGGGGGAATTATGGCAAAAGCCACCGGCGAGTCGGGGCGGGTAAGGTCCCAGGCCCGCACCGGCAACGAGTCCGTTTCGTTGGAGCTGGTGCTGACCACGATGTAGTTGCCCACGCCCGTAACGTTGTTGTACTGCCAGTCCAAGCCCGATTGGGTGAAGAGGGGGGAAAGGTTGGCAAGGCTGTAAACCGCGGCGGAGACGGTGTTGGAAGGTTTGTATACAACGAAGAGCCTGTCACCATCCACCTCAAAGTCGCGCACGTTGCCAAGGCTGATGCTTGCGACCAGGGTGGGGTTGTGGGGGTTGCTCACGTTAAAGATCAGGATGTCGTTGCCCAGAAGGTCGGCTGTGACAAGGCGGGCGGAACTCCCGGAGCCGACTATGCGGATCAAACGGGTGGCCGAGGTGTTGGGTAAGCTGGCTACGTACTGGGGACTGTTTGGGTTGGAAATATCGGCAAGGTCAACGGCGCCCGTGCTTTGGCTTTGAGCCAAGTAAGCGGCAGCGGCGTAGGTCTTGCCATCGGCCGCAACAAACAGCGCCGCGTTCTTGGCCCCCCGACTGGTGGGAATGTAGACGGGCGGGGTAATTCGGTAGCGGTAAAGGGTTTGGAAGCCGCTGGGGTAAGCTTGCGGGTTGGTGGTGACGGTGAAGGTGACCCAGCCAAAGTTCATGAACATGCCGAGACCCGTGGGGTTTTCGGGTAAGAGCGCCAAATCCCACTGTTGGGTATCGTCATCCGGCGAGCCCTCGGCGATTCCCCAAGGGGTGTAGGCTGCCCCTTCCAGGCGCAAGACGGGGTTGTCCGGTTGCGTCACGTCGTAAAAGTTAGCCGAGGTGTAGTTGGAAAAGATCAAGTAGTTCTTGCCGCCCAACTGCCAGCGGTTGATACGGTAGACACGGCCGGTGGGCGAGAGCTCGCGTCCGCCGGGACAGCTGGCGCAATCCCAAAAATAGGTGGTGGTTACCGGGCAGGTCTGGGCGTGGGAAAAGCTAGCGGAAAAAAGCAGCAGCAGCCACAACAGCGCCATAGACACCTCCGACTTACGAGTATAGCCCCGTGGCTGGCGGTGAACAAGGAGAAATTGTAAACGAGATCACAAAAAAACGGGGCCCCGAAGGGCCCCGCCGTTGCCACAAGGTCTCAAGCTTAGAAGACGATCGAGAGCGGCGGCGTGCCGGTGTTGTTGCCCAGCGCGTTGAGGGTCTGGGTGGAGAAGCAGTGCGCGTTGGCCATGGTGGCCGCCTCGATGGCCGCCGAGTAGGTGCCGTAGACCACCTGCACCGCCGCCCAACCGAAGTAGAAGGGGTACTGACCGGCCAGCCACTGAGGGTTGGCAGTGGGATCCACGAAACCGATGTCGTATGAGGGCGGCAGAACCACCAGCATCCAGCCGTAGTCGCCCGGCAGGTCGAAGTAGTTGGTGTTCAGAGGAACCTTCTGGGTTTCAAAGGGCAGCTGGTTGGGGTCGCGCCCACCGGTGGGCAGACCGGAAATGGGCTCCGTCTGCCGGGAGAGGGAGCGCTCGTCCATGTCCCAGGCGTAGTAAACGTAAGCACCGCAGTCGGAAATCTTCCCGCTGACGGGATCGATTTCGTTCTGGTTCTTCCAGAACATGAGGTTGGAGGTAACGCCGTCGCTGATCGAGTTGTAGTAGTTGAAGGCCAGGGCGGTTGCCAACGGCTCGCGGAAGGTTTCTAGCGGCGCTACAGCCTCCTCGTAGAAACCAAACACCGCTGAACCGCCATTAGTGGGATCCTCAGCGGCTTCCACATGCACCGCTGGCATGCCTTCCGAGTAGTTGGCCGCCGCGTTCAGCCACACGATGGTGCCCAAGAGCTGGTTGCGGTTGGTGGGCACACCGCCTGTCCAGTAGGTCAGATCCGTGGGGAACAACAAGCTGCCAGTGCTCACCACATCCACGGTCACGTAGAAGGTGTAGGGGTTGGCGCTGGTGATATCGAACCAGGTCTTGTCGGTACGCAGGTTGCCCACGCCACCGCAGCCGTCATGGCCATAAGCGGCAAGGGGACCCGCTACCAGAGTCTGAATGGTCCCCGCCAAGTTGGATTTGTCACCGTACGGCGGCACGCCGTTGGGCAACGCAGTGATGGTGTTGCGGTTCTGGGGCGTCGTCAAACCAGCAGCCTGCGCCCTACCATCAGGACCAAACTCAAAGGGGTCGAAGGTAAAGGGAGGCGTGGCCGTAAAGGCAGTGTTGGACGTATCGAAAAGGTCAAAGCGGCCATTGAGGAAGTCGCGCCAGTTGATGCGGTGCACATCGTAACCGGACAGCACCTCATCGAAGTCGACAATCGGAGTCGAAAGAATGTCCCACACGGTGTAGTGGACAATGATCGCCTCCCTCGAGGCGTTGATGATGTCCGTAATCGTCGTCTGACCGTTGGGATCAGGCACCCCAAGGGGATCCGCCGACACTGCCACGTAAGGGAACAAGATGGTGGCAGCCGGGACCACATCCCGCGCGCAGAAGTTGGCGTAAGCCGCTGGCGCTACCAGGGCCACCGCCGCAAGCAAGACTAAAAGCTTCTTCATTGCATCTCCTCCTTTCTGATTGCTCTCATGGGAAAAAGTTCAACCTGGCTTTTCTGCTCGACCTCAAGCTCCCTTCTCCCTACCATCACCTCCTCCTCGTGCAAATTCGCGAGCTGGGCCCGCGTATGCTGCATCGGCATCTAATATACGCGGGCAGAAACGCCTTGTCAAGCCCCCTGGGCCTCACAAGACGCGAGAGCCCCTCGTTTGCCGCGCTTGCCGCCCGGTTGCGTTTCAAGCGAGTGCTGGGCTTTTACTTTGCCTTGCCAACGCGCCAGACCCTCACCCCTCCCGAGGCTGGGCCGCTGTCAGAAAAGTTGGCCACCACCATCCCGCCTCCAGCGCGAGGAACCACCTCCACCGAGCTGGGCGAGGCTCCGGGAATTCCCAGCTCCGTTTGCTCCAGAGCAAACCCCCCGTCCGGCAGCTGGAGGAACAGCATAACCTTACCCGAGGCCCGAAGGGCCACCACGTCCTGCCTACGGTCACCATCCAGGTCACCCACCGCCACATCCCGGAAGGAGTCAATGGGCTCAGCCTGGTCGGCGTAAATCAGGGTTCGCTTGGGCGTGGGCAAAAGCTTGCCAGGCTTTTCCGCCAAGCGATAGGCGAGCAACGCGTGGGCGAACTGGTGCTCTCCCTCCCGAGGGCGCAGGCTTTGATAAACGGCCAAAACAACCTGGTCAATGCGGCCTCCATCCAGCCGCCCAGCAGCCACACCCAAAACGAATGCCTGCACGGGCAAGGCATCGGAGCGGTAAGGGGTAAAGGCCTTTCCGTATCCGTCGTTGAGAAAGATGTAAAACTCGTTACCCAGCTTGTGGGAAGCCGTCAAGATATCGGGGCTGCCGTCGCCGTCAAAATCCCCAACCGCTACCTGGTCGCCGTAAAGGTTGGCAGGGAAGGAGGCCGGCGAAAGCTGCCACCCACTGGGCGTGTTCAAAGCCACGTTGACCAAGCCCGAGGTGACCGCTTGGTTGGTGGTCAGGTCCAGGTCCAACTCGGCCAGGGTGACGATGTCGGGCCGGCCGTCGCGATTAAAATCAGCCACGGCCAAAGCACGAGAGGTCACGCTCGTGTCATGGCGAGGCAGTTCCAGCCAACGCGTGAACCCCCCTTTGCCGTCCCCGTAGAGCACGTAGCTGGGTTTGAAATGGCACGCCAGCGCCAAGTCCAGGTTGCCGTCGCCGTCAAAGTCCGCCACGGCCACATCCCCGTAGTCATAGGCAGGACCCTCCGCCCAGCGAACCTGCTCCCAAGGCTTCCAGCCCTCTTGCCGCTGGAGGTAAATCCACGGATGGGGTTCGCCCTTGCGCGCAGGGGGAAACGCGAGATCGAGCACGCCGTCCCGGTCAAAATCACCTAAGGCGAATCCCATTTGCCACAGGCCCGCCTTGGGCAGGCCCTCGTCCCTTGGGTTGAACGCCAGCTTCCGAATAAAACGCGGAGGAGCTGGCGGCTCAGGGGCAATGACGTATCGTCCCTGGAAGGCCTCGGTTCGCTCGTGCTGCTGTACCTCCCGACCCTGGCGCAAAAGCCAGGCCTTGTGCCCAGCGGATCTGGGATCCTCCAGCGGTAAATTTCGAAGATAAACGTAGTGATCATCCTCCCCCACGATTTCCATTGTGGCGTTAACGCGCGGGTGGGGCCGCGCAAGATTGCCACCCAGCCTGAGCTCCGTACCCTTGGGCACCGCCACCACCTCGTAGTAGCGCCTGACCCATTGCTGCCAGGGGTCTTCACCAATGTGGGGAGTGGGTGTGGCCGCTGGCCCGGCCATCTGCGCCGCGCTGGACGCAGCCCAAACCATCAGCAGGCCTACACACATTTTGTTGACGAACATGTTACCGGTTCTCGCAAAACGCCTTTGCATGTCACCTCCAGATGGCGCCTCCAAGGCGCTCACCAAAGCATTGGTGCAAGGATGATGCCACCCAACGACCGAGCGGGAGCTCGCGCGGCCCACAAGTTGACGGAAGGCTTATGGGGTTTTAACATAAGACCTGGAGAGCTCGTATGGAACCCTTACGCACGGCCCCGACGTTGCGCGTTGGCCAGCTGATACGCCAGCACCGAGTGCGCCGCCAGCTAACGCAAACGGAGCTGGCGCGCCAGATTGGCATCTCGCAGTCGGACCTGTCGCGCATGGAGAAGGGAGCGTACCGCGTCCCTTTGGATGTGCTTTTCCGCATCCTCCAGGTGTTCGAGATGAGCTTGGGGGCTTTTTTTGGTGACCTCAATCACAGCTCCTTGACAGCCGAGGAACAGCAGCTGCTAGAATCGTTCCGCAAGCTTTCCCGCGAGGCCCAGCAGGAGGTGCTGGACTTCGCGGCTTTCAAGCTTGCACGGGAGGGGCGCTGATGGCCACCACCGAGAGGTACGTGCGGCTCACAGCCCTGGGGCAAAAGGCGTTCACGCGCGGGCAGCTGGAACGGGCGCTGCGCCTGTTCGCTGCCGCTGAGGAGGAGGCCACGCGCACGGGCGATCGGGAGCTGGCCGACCGGGCCTTTTGCAACCGCTGCGTGGTGCTTTTTGAGTTGGATCGCCTCGATGGCAGCGTGGGCGAGCTCAAACACGTGCTCATGCGCTCGCGGGATCCCTTCACCTCCTGGATGGCAGCCTACTACACGGCGCAAGCTTACGAGGCGGAGGGCAACCTGCAGCGCGCCCTGGCCTACGCTCGCCGCGCCCGTGAGGTGGCCGAGACCTGCGGCGACAGCCGCACCCGCTTCCACTCGGCCAACCAACATGGGGTTCTCGCCTTGCGCCAGTCGCGCTTCCCCGAGGCCGCTGAGTCCTTTTCCCTGGCTCTGGAGCTGGCACCCCAGGTGGGGGTGGACGAGCTTTCTCGCGCCATCGCCCGTGACAACCTGGGCTACTGCCTGATGTGCATGGGCCGAACCGAGGAGGGGCTCGCCCTCTGTCAGGATGCGGCCGCCGCGCTGGAGAAGCTGGGCAGCCGTCAGTACCTGGCCGAAGCCTACCAGGACCTCTGCTACGGCTACCTGCAACTGGGCCAGTTGGACACGGCTGCCGCTTGCGGTGAAAAGGCTCTCGCCCTGGCGCGAGAATACCGCCAGGAAGACATCGAGCGCAACGTGCTGATGCTTTTGGCCGATGCAGCTATGGATGCGGGCGAGGAGACCAAGGGGGATTTCTACCTCCGTCAGCTGGCCCGCTTTTACCCTGACTTTCGCGGCATGCAGCAGTTCCTGCGCGCCTTCAACGTCCGCGAAGTCATTAACTTGAAGGCGTGAGGTGCTCATGAAAGGCGCTGTGCTTGTCATGCTGTTGGCCGCGGCGGTCCCCGCCTTTGCCGCGGAGCCGTTGGCTTTGGACCGCAACGGCGTCCTCTGGCGCCTTACGGCAACCCCTTCCGGCGTGGCCCTGGTGGGGACCAAGGACGGCGAGGAGGTGGCCAGGTCGCTGGTGCCTTTTGGCTTGGGTATTGCCGGCCAGGGCGACGACAAACTCCAGCTGCTGGCCGATGCCACCAGCGGCAAGGTGGTGGTGGTGTGGGAGCGGCGGTGGTCCGACCTTAACCGCCAAATCATGCTCGCCTCCTGGGCTGGGGGTAGCTGGGAGCGCATTGCCTACCTGGCCCCGGATGCCGGGCGGACACCCCGCAACCCGGTGCTCCGTCTGGCCAGTGCCACAAGCACCGTGCCTGACCCCCAAGACCCGGAAAAACAGCTCACCCTCACCGAAACCTTTGCCCTGGTGCTGTGGTGGGAAGGACAGGGATCCGAACAGCAAGCCAACTTGGCGGTCTTGCGCCTGCAAGCCGGCGCGGAAGAAGACGATGCCCTTCAGATACGCACCCTCCCCGCTAGTCTGGGAATGGGCATCGGCTGCAACCAGG
>CAZAUJ010000027.1:0-4174 GCA_964488355.1 uncultured Thermoanaerobaculia bacterium
GGGCTGCGGGGTCCAGCGCAGGGCCGCCAAGGCCAAAAGGGCAAAGGGCAGCAAAAAACCCACCCTCGGCCAGGTCAAAAGCCGCAGGAGCGGGGCGCGGGTTAAAAGCTCGCGCAAGCCCGGAGGTTGGAAAAAGCAAAGGAGGGTTCCCGCCGCCACCATCTCCAGGGCCAGGACCCAGCGGCGATGTCGAGGCCGGGTGTGGCCCGCAAGCACCGCCAGCAATGCCACCGACCCAAAGGCTAACGCCACCGGTGCGTGCGGAAAAGGAAAGTCGAAGGCCAGCTGAGCGGGGTGGCCGTGGCGAAAAGGCATCAAAAGGAGCGAGGCGATCTCCAGCTTTCGGCCAAGCGGCAGATCCTCCGTCGGCGCATCTGCCGCTGCTGCCTTGGCCGAATCGGCAATGGTAAGGATCACCGGCAAACCAAAGCCCCCGCCAATGACCGCAGCCAGGCTCAGGGGCAGCAGAAACCGCATCAGCCGGCGCCATTTAGGCCAGGCCAACACCAGACTCACCGAGGCCAAAGCCAGCGCGAGGAAGGCGGCGGACTCGGGGTGCGTGGACCAGCCCAAAAGGCCACCCAAAAGCACCGCCAGCCAGCCAGCTGCTCGAGGCTGCCCACGCAGCGCCCGCGCTAAGAGCCCAAAGCTCCAGGGGGCGAAGGCCAAAACCCACGTGAGCGGCACCGCAAGCCAGGAGGCGAAGTTGAGGGAAAAGGGAAAGGCAAGGCTAGCCAAGCGGCGGGCAGGCTGGCTCACTGCCAGCGTCCGTAGCCAAAACTCCATGCCCCAAAAAGCTAGCAACAGCTTGAGGAGGGCCATGAGGCTGCTGCCCACCTCCGGGCCCCAAAGCCACACGGGCAGCTGCAAGGGCCAGGGAATCCCGCTTTGGCCGTTGGCAAAAAGAGGCACGCCGCCACCCAAGCGGGGCGTAATCCACGGCGGCTCCCCATGTCGAATCAGCCGGCGCACTTCCTCCCACCACACGGCAAACTGCAGGGGCAAATCGCTCTGCTCCCGTGAGCCCCACACCTGCCTGCTCCCCAACGCCACCGCCCCCGGCGGCTCGGGAACCGCGACCCAAACGCCGGCGCGCGCCAGCCCCCAGGCGGCAAGCGGTAAGAACACACCAACCGCCAGGAGCCACCGCCAAGGCCACGCGCGCTTTTTCTTCGGCACTTCTTTACCGTGTTCCACCGCGCCCCCGTTTGCGCTGGTTTTCCTACACCAAATCCGAGTCCCCTAAGGTGAAGTGCAGAGCCCCGGGGACCTTTTCCGGCGGTATGCGCGGGTCGAAGCTGCGCCCCAGCCAGCGAACCTTCGGGTGCTCGGTCCTTTGCCAACCGACGGAAGTCAAGGCTGTGGCCAAGGCCTCGTCACCGTACAGCCAGCCTTGGAGCTCAAGGCAGCCTCGGTCTCTGGCCCAAGCCTCGGCCGCTGCAAGCACAGCGCCCACATCCGACACCCGCTCGCCGTCCCACAAGAGATCTGCCCACGCGAGTACCTTACCCTGAGGGCAGAAGATCCCATAGGCTCTAGGCTTACCACCACGGAAAAACACGAGATGGTGGTATGCGACGCCCGGGCGACCACGAAAGCGGCGGGCAACGTATGCCCCATCTTTGATGCACGAGAGCGGCAACCGCTGGCGTACCGCGGCCCAAAGCCAATCCGCTGCTTCCCCGTCAAGCCCTACCTGCAAACCGGGTCGAGGCAGCCGCATGGCCCGGTGGGTACCTTTTTTCGTCCAAACAGGCACGGGCAAGTCAGGAATTTGCGTGTACTCGCCAGTTTTTTGGTCCAGCAGCATTGGCCGTAGGCTGGGAAAGCCAAAGAGCAAACCAAAGCCATGTGGCCCGCACCATTCATGGTGAAAGGCTTGCATCACGCGTAGGTAGGGGCCGAAGGCCAAAAGGGAGCTTCGCGCTTTGGGCCGGGAAAACACGTCCACGATTTGGGCGGCCTGCAGCTCATGACCGAACGCCCATAGCCGCATGGGCACTCCTGCCCACTGGGCTAGGAGCTCCCCCGCCTCGCTCCAAGCGAGCATCACGTACCATGGCCCGTCACGTCCAAACTTCCAGTACCACTCTGCCAAGGTTCGTCCCTGTTTGAATACCTGGTTGAAGGTGCTGTTGAGGAGACCCTCCTCCCCTGGGCGAAGCGGCCTTAGGATCACGCCTCTACCTCCCAACAGTGGCGCGGCTCCACGAACCCCGGCTGCCACCGCCTGGACACGACAGCGATGGCCCCCCTGGCTTCGTAGGTGTCGAGCACCCGCAGGCCCTTTTCGTCCGTCAGATGGACGAAAAGGTCCAAGGGGCCTCGGCAAAAGGGCACCTCCGGTAAGACCAAGACAACCGTTTTCTCACCCTCCCCGCGCAGTGGGGGTAGACCATCCCAGAGGGTGGCAAACACCGCCACGGTCAAGCCGGTGGGGTCACGCAGTTCCACCGCCAAATGGACCGGCCAATCTGGCCGCGTAAGCCTGGCCGTTACTTTTACGGTCAGTGACTGACCGGGTTCCAAGGGTTGGTCAGGACTTAAAGTAACGTTGTTGATCCTGGGGCCTGCGGTCACGGCGAGAGGACGGAAACCGGGCGAAGAGGCGTGCCGCATCTGAAGAAACGTTTGGTACGCCTGCACCACCTCCGGCGCCGAACCAAAGGCCCGCACCTCCCCTTCGTGCAGCCAAAGGGCACGGTCGCAGAAGCCCACCACTTGGTAGAGGGCGTGAGAGCAGAAAAGCACGGCCTTTCCTTGCTCTTTAAAGGCCTGCATGCGGGCAATGCATTTGCGTTGGAAGGCCTCGTCTCCAACCGCCAAGGCCTCGTCCACCACCAGCACCTCGGGGTTGACCTGCGTAGCCACGGCAAAGGCAAGGCGCGCACACATGCCCGAGGAGTACGTGCGCAGGGGCTGGTCGGCAAACTCACCCAGGTCGGCAAACTCCAAGATGGCAGGGAGCGCGCGGGCAATTTCACCAGGCCCAAGGCCCAAGAGAGAACCGTAAAGCAAAGCGTTTTCGCGCCCTGTGAAATCAGGATGGAAGCCCAGGCCCAGCTCCAGGAGGGCGGCCACCGGCCTGCGCACCCAGACCTTCCCGTCGTCGGCTTGGCATATGCCAGCAACCAGGCGAAGCAACGTGCTTTTTCCTGAGCCGTTTTCGCCGATAATGCCCACGGCCTCGCCCGCTCGGGCCTCGAGGGAAACGCTGCGTAGGGCTTCCTTTACCGGCAAGCCCCGTGTTAGCCCAAACAATGCCCCAAGGCGCTGCCGGCGACGAGAAAACAGCAGGTAACGCTTGCTCACCCCCTCGAGGCGCACCGCAACTGCAGCGTCTGCCCTCATGGCGAGGCTAGGCTAACACAGCGGCCCTGTTAGGGTCGGTGCGGTTTCCAAAGGTAAAGGTAAAGGCCTTCGTCTGGGACGATGGTCGGGCCCGACTGGGCGATGAGTTTGAGGTTAGCCCCAGCCGGCAGGGGTTGGTTCAGGATGACACACACGGGATGGTACTCAGCCGCTGCCGCCGCGAGAAACAGGAGCTGGTCGGGAGCGATGCTTTCTCTCGCCGCCCTGGTGAGGTCCCAGATAACAAAGGTGCCCAGGGCGTTACGGGTTAGGTAGAAAAACTGCCGATCTGGGAGGTAGCCCAGCAGCGTTGAGGCTGCCCAATCGGGGTGGGCCTCCACCACCTTGTCAGCACAATGCTGACTAACGGCAGGGGCAAGGGTCTTTGCTCCGGAAAAGGGGTAACGGGCTTCGTAAAAGGTAGCCACCGCGGTTCCGAGCACGCTGACCAGGGCGAGGGGGGCGAGAAGGACGCTGAGCCGCCGAGATGCCTGTGGTTTCGAGGCAGCAAGCCAGGAAACGTAAACAAGCCAAAGGAAGAAAAAGCCGTGGTGGCGCGTGGTTCCGGGAAACTTGGCATAGAAAAAACTCGCTAAAATAGCGCTCCCTGCCAACCAAGGGAGGGTCAAGCGGCTACCGCGCAGTTCCCGAACTAACCAAAAGGATCCGGCCACTAACCCACCAAGCACCACAAGGGCAGCGAGGGGACTTTCGGCCCGGGTAGGTAACAGGCCATTCGTGTTCCAGAAGTGCGGGTTGGGCTTGGGCAAGGGCAGCAAAGCAGCCAAAAGGCCCCGGAGTATGTAAAAAGCTCTTGGCCAAT
>CAZAUJ010000028.1:0-3436 GCA_964488355.1 uncultured Thermoanaerobaculia bacterium
TTCACCGTCTGTCCCGGCTCCAGTTTTGACGATTTTTCACGCCGGATCCAGGATAGAAAGGCTAGATGGTGGTGTGCCGGTGTCCGCGAAGATTCACCCGACGGAATGCTTGGGAACTGTCTCCTGATCCTGTGTGTCGTTTTCCACGATGGCCTTCGAACCACGGTCGCGGGAAGGAGCACGTTGGAGCTGCTGACCGAATTCCCACCCATTACCCAGGATGTTATTTATTAATCGGAGCATCCCGGGAAGTGGTGGAAAAAGGCGGCTTCCCTTTGGAGCTCATCTTACACCCTCTCTGGTACCGCCGGCATCGTGTCTTCGGCTGGCGACGGCAGCAGTTTGCGCATGGACTCCTGGCTGAAGTATCGCCGCGTCACCAGCCATTCATCTTGCACTTCCTCCAGCAACGCTCCCAGCAGACGGCAGGACCGCGGCCACGTGGGGGAAGATCCCCACTACGTCGCAGCGCCGAGCCAGCTCGCGGTTCAGGCGCTCCAGTGTCAGCGCCGGTGGTAAATTGACCCAGATCGCCGGGCTGGAATTGACCCGCCCCCAGCAAAGGTCACTTCCCGATCCCATCGGGTCGGGGGGTGACGATACCATCGATGCTGGGAGGCAGGACGGTGAAGCAGCTACTGGAGCTCCATGGCGCAGGCACCTCGATTCGTCGCATGGCGAGGACCCTTGGCATCTCCCGCAATACGGTCCGAAAGTATCTGCGAGCCCCGGAGATCCCCACGCCGGCCCCGCGTCCACCCCGGGGATCCAAGCTGGACCCCTACGCCGCGTTCATCCGCGACCCGGGTGGCCGACGGGGTTGAAAACTGCCAGGTCTTGCTGCGGGAATTGCGGGAGCGTGGTTACACCGGCGGGTACACGATCCTCACGGCCTTTGTCCATCCGCTCCGCTCCCGACCGCCGGTCCGGGGGACCATGCGCTTCGAGGTACGGCCCGGCGAGCAGGCCCAGGTTGACTTCGGAAGTTGTGCCTATCGCGGGACGACCGGCAGCGTGAGACGGGTGTGGGCTTTCACACTGGTGCTGAGCTGGTCCCGGATGCTCTACGTGGAGTTCGTCCCGCAGGCGGACACCAGCACCTTCTTGCGCTGCCACCTGCACGCGTTCGACTACTTGGGTGGGGTGCCGCAGCGCTGTCTGTACGATCGGACCAAGCTGGTGATCCTGGGCACCGATGGAAGCGGCGCGCCCCTGGGGAACTCGCGGTTCCTCGATTTTGCGCTGCGGTGCGGTATCGACATCCAGCGCTGCCACGCCTATCGCCCGCAGAGCAAGGGACGGGTGGAGAGCGGCATCAAGTACGTGAAGGGCAACTTCTGGCCAGGCGTTCAGTTTACCGATCTTGAGGATCTCAACCAGCAGGCTCGCACCTGGTGCGACACCGTGGCCAATGTCCGGGTGCATGGGACGACACGGGAGCGGCCCGTGGACCGCTGGCAGACGGAGCGGACGCTCCTGCGCGCCCTGCCGGCTCCCGACCGCCTCCGGCCCTTCCTGGGGAACGAGCGCACTGTCGGGCGCGACGGGTACGTGCAGTGGGGCGGCTGCTGGTATGGGCTGCCCTGGCCGTGGCGGCCGGGGCAGCTGGTGCAGGTCCAGGCCCCCGGGGACTTGGTGGAGCTGTGGGTTGGGAGGGAGCGGCGGGCCGTGTACCCGCGCGGGACGCGCCCGGGGGAGCGCCAGATGCACCCCAGCAATGGGCGGGGCTGGCGCCCCGCGAGGGGCGGCCCCGGCCAGAGCCTTGCGGCGTCCAGCTCGGCGACGTCGAGGTCGAGCAGCGACCGCTGGCCGTCTACGCCGCATTGGCGGGAGCGTGAGGCGCCGTGCTGGCGATCGAGCAAGCGCGGCAGCACCTCGAGCAGCTGGGGCTGACCCAGGCGGCCGCCATTCTCCAGGGCCGTTTGGAACTGGCCGCGAAGCAGCAGGTGGCCTATGCTGACTTCTTGGCCGACCTGCTCCGGTTTGAGGTTGCCGCCCGGCGGGATCGGTACTTGCGCACGCGGATGCGCTTGGCCCACCTGCCGTTCCAGCGGACGCTGGAGCAATTCGACTTTCGCTTTCAACCGTCCATCGACGAGCGTCAGATCCGGGAGTTGAGCACCCTGGCCTTTGTCAGCGAGGCCACCAATGTGGTGTTCCTAGGCCCGCCCGAGCCCACGACATGATGCTCACCTCGCTACACCCGCATCAGATCCAGCTTTCGCTGATTCGGATCCTCAGGTAGCGGATTTCGACGACCTTCTTTGATGGCGGCCACGGCCCGTCGGGCCTCGGCGGTGTCAAGAGCGGACGTCTGGACCAGCCACGGGGCATGTGGGACGATTTGACGGGCCGCGATGATGCCCCGGGCAATCAGCCGACGGACAGACATCGGGCTAATCCCCAGCCGAGCAGCGGCTTCTTGCATGGTGACCCATTGTGCCCTCTGCTTCGCCTCCGGCGAGTAGGCACGGATACCATGTGCACTGCGCAAGGACCTGATACGGGCCTCGGTCCAGGTATTCTCCTTGCCGGTCTTCAACCCGAGACGGTTCAGGACTGAGGCGATGTCGCGATCGGGGCTGACCTGTGCCAGGTCCCGCACTAAATCGACGATCTCCAGGTCTGTGCGAAATCGATGCTGACCGGTGCGGTTCTTCCGCACCCGCAGGGCTGTGTGGCAGCCGCCGGCCCAGTGGATCGCGAGGTCGACGGCGGCACGCTCCTCGTCCACGTCGGCGATGATCTCCTGGATCACGGTGCGGACCAGCCGCTTCTTCAGGCGCATGTCGGTTGCGGGATCAGTCCAGAGCGCCTGCAGGTCCTCGCCGAGGGCGAGGAGGGTCGTGCGCTCTTCCACTGAGATCGCGGGCGCCGGTATGGCGAGTTGACGGAGCTCATCTTCCAGTCGCTGGACCTCGGTCAGGGCGTGATTCCAGCGCCGCTCTAACTCTGCGGCCACGAGACGGTGTTCCGGCTCTACCGCATCGTACTGCCGTCGGGCCCGGTCAGCTTCGTATTGGGCCTGTCGCAGCGTGAGCTCGAGTGCCAGTCGCCGCTCATCGCGCTGCCCTTCGAGCTCACTGAGAGCAGCAAGAGAGGCTTCTACTGCGGCGGGGGCGACGGCGCGCAGCACCTCACGCTTCACCGCCGTGTCCACGGCAAGGCCGCCGAAGGAAATGCACTTGGCTGTGCCGTGATTGACAGCCGCCCCGCGACACGCGTAGCGTGGCACCTTCCCCTGGCTGCCAGAGTAGCTCACAAACAATTTCCGCCCGCAGCGGGCGCATCAGAGGAGCCCGGCGAGCAGACTCTGGCCTCCTCGGGCAGGCCCTCGCCCCATCGCGCCTTTCATGCTGGCATTCTCTCGGATCTGCTGCTGATGCCGCTGGTAGGTCGCCCAGTCTATGTAGCCTTCATGATGGTCCAGGATGAG
>CAZAUJ010000029.1:0-2925 GCA_964488355.1 uncultured Thermoanaerobaculia bacterium
AGCGAGACCGCCTGGTCCTTGACCGGAAACGCGGCTTCGAGCCCGTGGACGTGACCGGCTATCTCTTGCCGCATGAGGGGTGAGCCAGCAGCATGGCCAAGTCGCATCTCGACAAGAGCCGGAGCAGCCAACGCCTGGTAAGCGTCCAGGCGCTGGGGTGCAGCGGCTTTTAGACCTTACGTAGCGCGAAACTAGCTCCCGCAGATCTGCTTACGTAGGCTATATGTTCACGGGTAGAGGTTTCGCCTGGTCCTCATCCTGGGCTAACATACTCCCTGAAAGATCCTCAACATCGTCATGGCGGATCCCCCGTCCACCGGTGGGAGATGAGGCCTTGCGCCTCGGCCACCAAACGGGAAAGGTGCTCCGCTTGTTTGCTCGCCGACCCTGGTTGTACCGGCCCACCCATCGCGGCGGCTGCCTCGAGGTGGGCAAGAGTGCTGGCCTCGACTCGGACCATGGCGGCCAGAAGCGAAGGAGTAGTCCAAAAACGCCCTCCGAGCAACGTCTTGGCCTCACGTCGGAGCCGGCCCTTTTCGTAGCTCACGAAGACCCAGCCGCGGTGGTGCGCCACGGCGAGGCTGGCCGCCTCACCGTCGCCGAGGAAATCCTTGAGTTTGGTGTAGGTGGCCAGCTCCTCCATGCCGCCGTGTACCTCTTCCCCTACCTTCGTTTCCCGGATGAGCCCGGAGGCGAACAGCCGGTCCAGTTGCTCCTTTTGCTCATCCCGAATGATTTCCTTCCGGACGTTCTCCGCCACCCAGACACGGAACCCGGGCACAGCCGCCAGCGCCTCCAAGCAACCGAGGTCCATAAGGTCTATCAGAGCATTGGTGTCGAGCACGACCTCTTCCATCCCCGCGTTTACGCATCTCCGTGTTCATCGGCCGCCACGTGCTCCAGCAACCGCTGGGCCTCCTCTCCGGGCACGTCGGCCAGGGCCATGAGTTCCAGGCACTTGCGGGGCGATATCAGCTCGCGGTACAGGGCTTCGAGCGCCAGATGCAAAAGACGCCTTCGCGCCAGGCGCAGAGGCGCGGTTTGTCGGCCAGCGAGGCTATCGCTTTGGTCAGCGTAACTTTTGCCGCTTGCCTCCACCCCCTCCATAGCCAGCAACCGGGCCAGGGTCCTGGCCGTGCCGTCCTCCTCGGCGGCCAGGAGCCGATCTTTCTCACCCTCGTCTATGAGGCGTAGGTTGTAAAGCCGCCAGATGACGGCTGTCCGGCTTACCCCGAAATGAGCGCTCAAGAGGCAGACGTGCCAGACACCGACCTCACCGGCGTGGGGGGGCAGCCTCCCCTCCACCATGCGAACCTCCCCTGCAGGGGTCACCACCGCCTCCCGCGGGCGGGAGGGAAGACCCTTGCGCATCCTGAGGAGATAATCCCGGATGCCATCCCCGGGCATGAGAAAAGCGGCGGCAAAGGCGTTGGCCCGCACCTCGCGCAGCTCGTCTTCCTCTTCGCGGCTGCTCACGATCCCTGGTAGGTCGTGATCTATAAGCGCGTGACAGTACTCGTGGGCGAGGGAGAAGCGCCGGCGCTCCGCAGAGTGCCTGATGTTCACCCCCAAGACGGTACCCTGCTCGCCCTGGAGTCGGATGGTAAAGCCGGAGAGGGTCGGGGGGAGGTCCAGCTCTAAGGTGACAAGGCCCTGACTTTCGAGAAGCTCTCCGAGATCGGGAATGGGGACCGCGCCCAGCTCAAGGCGCTGGCGCTCCCGATGGGCGAGGAGGTTACCCTGCTCCACCGCCTCCCAGCGCCCGCGCAGCGGCAACGCCTTGTATCGGGGGCACTCGGTGGCCGACCGCTCCACTCCAAGGAGGTCCTCGAGGCGCAAAACCTCCCGGGCCAGGGCTACGCCCCGGCGGATGGCCTTCTGCGTCTCCACGTCTGTTTCCGCGGCCGGCAGGGCGCGCAGAAGCACCGATACCCCGTCAGCCGTGAAGTCGGTCGCAAAGAAGTCTGCCGGCGACCTCCCATAGAGGAAGGCTAGCCTGGCCAGCTCGAGGCCCGAGACCTTACGCTTGCCGGCCTCGAAGAGGGCTACGGCCGTGCGGGGGATGCCGAGCTGCCGGGCCACCTCCTCCTGGGTCAGTCCGGCCCGCTCCCGCGCCTCCCGCAGTCTCTGGCCAAGCTCCTCGGGGGTGACGGTCATCGAATCCCTCCTTTTCGGCTGAGGAATCGCAAGAGTTGGGCAAGCCTAACAGGCAGCGAGGGAACCGGGGACTTAATCGTTTGAAGCATCTATTGCAGCGCCTGCCGGGTGCAGATCGGGCAGGCGGCATAAGTGAAGGGAGGCGGATCGGGATGAGCGCGGTTGTCAGCGGGCTGAAGCTCGTGGTAGTAGTAGCACTCGAGGTAAAAGGCTTCCACAGGAGAGCGAGCAGCCTCAAAAGAGAACCAACGGATGCCCCAGTGCTCGCCGATGGACGCCAAGATTCGCGAACGCAGGTCCGTGTCCGACCGGCCGAAATAGGCCGCCCTCCCCGGCAAGCTGCGATAGAGCGCGTAGGTGCCCGGCTGACGGGGAACCAGCAGCCCTGCCAACTCGCTCGGGAGTGGACCGAACAGCAAGCTTCTCACCCGACCGCTAAGATACGGCAATTCACATCATCAGTCAAGTGTGGGATCAGGCGTTTCTTTTTCGAACAGCACGTTCGAGTCACATCTTACAGCGCCCGGACGCTCTTCCCGGCAGCTCGGCGTAGAACCGCATTTTGACTTTTGGCGGCCGGCTGCGGGGCGGGACACGCTTGCTTATAACACATGCTATAAACGTCTTGACACTGCCACGCGGTAGGGCTATGTTGCCAGTATAATGGCAAGAGAGCCATCAGCGGCCTCAGGGGGGTTCACTTATTGAGGGCGACCGTTCGCCCGGCCTTGCCTCCCGACTACCCGGAGCGCATCCGGCGGTTGCGCA
>CAZAUJ010000030.1:0-2529 GCA_964488355.1 uncultured Thermoanaerobaculia bacterium
CAACGGATGAGCAACCTCGAACCCGCCTTTATTACTATCCCCCAGGCGGCGCGGCGGCTCGGACTGGGGCGGGTGCGGGCCTATGAGCTGGCAAAAGCCGGCAAAATCCCGACGGTGTCTCTTACTGGAAGCCGGTGCCTGCGGGTGCCCCTGCGCTGGCTGGAGGCCCTAGAGCAGCAGGCCCTCTCCCGCCTGCAGCAGGAGGGCGATCCCCGATGACCGGCCCGGCGGGTGCGGCGGCGGTGGCGCGGAGGCCCAGCATCCAGGACCTCTCGGCCTTGGGCGACAAGATATACGCCCAGGTTGCCGATCCGGGCGTAGCTGCGGCGTTGGCGCGCGGCTCGCTCCCCCCGGCCGATGACGAGGGGGCTGCACAGATTCTGGCGGCAACGTCCTTTATCTCGCGCCACGCGCCGGGAGCCCTCAGGGGGGACGAGGTTGGAGCCTTAGGCGCGGCCGTTGCCACCTGGTGCTCGGGGGGCACGCCGGATTGGTCCGTCGTGGGCGCCATCTTGGGCGACGTCGAACGCCGGCTGCTGGACGGCGGCGGGGGCAACGGGACCGAGGCATGGCCCGCCCCACCACCTAAGCAACCCCTGGCCGAGGTGGAGAAGTCGCGCGAAACCCAGGCCGGCGCCCTAGTGAGGCTGGTGGCGGGGGCGGAACTCTTCCACGACAACGGGGGGACGGCCTGGGCCACGGTGCAGGTGAGCGGCCACCGGGAGAGTCACCGGGTGCGGGCAAAGGGGTTCCGAACCTGGCTAGCGCGGCGTTTCTATCAGGAGTGCGGCAAGCCGCCGGGCGCCCAGGCCTTGCAGGACGCCGTGGGGGTGATTGAGGCCCAGGCGCTGTTCGACGGTCCGGAAATGGAGACTCACCTTAGGGTGGCGGCGCACGGCGGCAAGGTGTACGTCGACCTAGGGAACCCCGCATGGCAGGCCGTGGAGGTGGACGGCAGCGGCTGGCGGGTGGTGTCGAACCCCCCGGTACGGTTTTGGCGCCCAAAGTCAATGCTACCCTTGCCGGAGCCGGTGCGAGGCGGGAGCCTCCTGGAGCTGCGGCGGTTTATCCCCTGCGACGACGAATGCTGGGTGCTGTATGTGGCCTGGCTGGTGGGCGCGCTGGCACCACGGGGGCCCTACCCGATTCTGGCCGCAGAAGGTGAGCAGGGGAGCGGCAAATCCACGGCCTGCCGGATAGCGCGGGCGCTGGTGGACCCGGCAGGGTGCGCCCTGCGGCGGCCGCCGCGTGAGGAGCGGGACCTGTTCATCGCGGCCAGGAATGGCTGGGTTGTCGGCTACGGCAACCTGTCCGGCATACCCGACTGGCTCTCCGACGCCCTATGTGTCCTCTCCACGGGCGGCGGATACGCCGCGCGGCAGCTCTACTCTGACGACGAGGAGGCCGTGCTGGCCGCCCAGCGGCCCGTGATCGTCAACGGCATCGACCAAGTGGGGGTGCGGAGTGATTTTCGCGACAGGTGCCTGCGGGTGGTGTTCCCCGAACCCCTTGAGGACTCTGGCAGAGCGCAGGACGAGCAAACCCTGTGGGCCGAGTTTGAGGCCGTGCGGCCGCGAATCCTCGGCGCGCTGCTTGACGCGGTGTCGTGCGCCCTAAAGCGGTGGGACGAGGTGCGCGGAGTGCGACTGCCCCGCATGGCCGACTTCGCTCGCTGGGTCATGGCAGCCGAACCGGTGTTGCCGTGGGAACCCGGGACTTTCCTACGGGTGTACACCGGCCAGCGGGCGAGCATGGCCCGTGAAGCGGTGGAGGACTCCCCCTTGGCCCAGGCCATCGTCTCAGTGGTGGAGGATGCCGGCGGGTGCTGGCGGGGGACGGCCACCGAACTGCTGGCGGCGGTGGCCGAACACGTGGACGAGGCCACACGGCGGGGGAAGACATGGCCGCAAACCCCTCGGGCGCTGGCGGGCCGGCTGCGTCGCATGGCCCCCGACCTGCGGCGCGGCGCGGGAATCGACGCGGAGTTTCTCCAGACGGGGCATGAGCGGGCTAGGACAATCATCATGCAGAGAATAGGCGCAGACAACCGCCCGCACCGCCCGCACCGTCCGCAAGCCTTGAGCGCCAACGGTTTCGCTGCGGACGGTGCTGCGGAGGCAAAACCGCCCTACCGTCCGCAACCGTCCGCATACCGTCCGCAACCGTCCGCAGGTGGCGAACCGGAAAGCCTTGCGGCGCAAGGGTTCCAGGAAGCAGCGGACGGTGCGGACGGTGCGGACGCAAAATTGCCCTTACTCTCCACCATGGATTCTGAATGGGTGCCACCCGGCGACTCCGACGCGCCGCCGGAGGAGGAAGAGGAGGTGGGCGCATGGACGGGCTGACGCTGCTCCGGGAGGCCCGCCAGGCGGGGCTGGAGGTTCGGGCCAAGGGGGACCTGCTGGTTATCCGCGGCCCGAAGCGGCTGGAGCCTTTGGCGAAGCGGCTTTTGGCCGGGAAGCCGGAGGTGCTGGCCGCCCTGCGCCAGGAGGCCGCCTTGCCCCCTGGCGTGCGGCTGACGGGCACTCC